>JBFWQY010000068.1:0-2654 GCA_050249195.1 Bdellovibrionales bacterium | reverse complement strand
CTGTGAGTAAGGCCGAATTTTGGGCACACCTCGGCCCCATCAGAATTTCCACTGGGAATTCTGCACAAAAAATCATGAAAAATATGAATTTAGTGAATAACGCCAACCTTAATTTCGGATTCGGGTTCCAACGGTAGATGACATTAAACATACACTTGCTCCTCGCTAGTTATGCACAGAAGCGGCATCTGGCTTGTCCAAAGTTTCGGAATATTGGTAGATCTCCAATGTAGGACCGTGAGGGCCATGCCCGGGTAAAAGAAGGTGTTCGCCCGCAAGCGAGGCTCCCGCAACAGCAGTACCCTCTTCGAACCACTGACCAGATTGGCTGCGCTGTGGAGGCATCGGTTTACAAACGAAAATAGCTTGATAGAAATGGCTCAGATTTTTCCAATCTTTAGCGATTAGGTTGGTGTGCTTGTACCTTGCTCTCATATCACTCATTTTTCTGGTCGAAAGACAGCCAGTTTTTTTCAAGTCTGATGAGCCGACCAGAAACAGAGATTGTATCCTCGATTACTCGTGAACTTTCCCTGAGCCCAGGCAGCACTTCACGTGTGTACTTTGCATGCGACAACTCGTCTTTCCAGAAGGAAGCAACAAGGAAGCGATTGCTGTCTCCCAAGGACTGATTGAAGCTTCCTCCTAGCATTCCTTCATGACCCGTCATTGCAGGAATCCAAATGGCTTTCTGGACTTCAACGAAATGGTCCACTCGCTCTTTTTTAACCAAACAATCTGCTATTCGAAGGAAGTTTCCACGGGAATATGAACTGGATAAACTACCAAACCGGCCCTCAATAGGTAAAAGCGATTCGAAGAGCTCCACGCTGATTTTGTTGTAAGTACTTGCCTGCTGATTCTTCCCGACCAGTTGGTCATGTTCATTCTTCATGAACCGGCTGTAGGCGGATTTGTCGTTCCATATGGAAAAGGATACAGGCACGTGCGATGATGTCGGAGTTAGCAGGGTCCCAGCCTCCAACCTGTCCATTTTACGGTTCTACGGTTCGGCTTTACGGGCCCTACTCACTCGGGCTCTACGGCTCTACTCACTCGATGATGGAATTCAGTGTTGCATAGCTGGATTTACGAGGTTGAAGGCGTCGAAAACGGGAGAGAGAAAGAATATTTAATCGACGCAAAAGACGGAAAACTTTTAAGGGATAGCCGCGATCTATTATAGTTCGACACGTCGGCTGGCAAGAAAGGTTTTGGTAGAAAAGGCGCGGGTGCAAACACCTGTGGTGGAGGATCTGATGAAAATACCAGAGTTGCCGGTTGAGGAGTTTACGACTCAAAATCTAATCCGAAATCAGTTTTGCCTTTTGGAGCATGGCATGTGGTACGCGCGTTCCGCGGAGTTCATGCAAAATCCTACGTTTGATCTCATCCGCTGGCTGCGCGTAATTGGTGACACGATCTTTGCGCTCGGTGCATTCGCTCTCGGCTTGTTTGTAGTCGGCCTCAAGGCCGGGCATTCGGTCAAAGAAACCGTAGATCTTTCAGATGAGATCTGCCCTAAGTCGTAACGCCTGATTGGCTCTTTGGCGGGCACCATTGAGTTCTGAGGCTTCGCGATCACTCGTGCGCATGTCATCCCTTTTTCTACTTTCAAATTGTGGAGGACGCATAGTCTCCTTTAACAAAAGAATGGGGCGCGACATTTCCGCGATCACGCGACCATTAAGAGAAGGCAAAAACCAGGGTTTCCTAAGTGTTTCCGGCGTCGAACAAAAAACCGTAAGCAACGCCTGCCTCTGATCGACGATAGAGGGTACGCGGCCGGGAAGCACAGGCTCATTTGTCAGAATCTTCACCGACAAAGTCCCTTCCATTACGAATTCGCGCCGGATCGCTTCTGCGCTCTTGTTGTCCAGGTCGCGATCGAACGAGAACCATTGGCTCTGATCATTGACAGGCAAAAGGCTGATGTTGGCCCTCAAGCTCCCCGCAAGATTCACGATCTGCCGACGCAGACGTGGGCTCGGCCTAGCAGTTGGACTTAAGGCCACAAGAATCGTTGGCGGCTGGCCAATGCGTGCATGTCCGGCCGCTCCCCCAAACACGAGAACGGGCAGGGAAGAACCCAAACTGGCGGCTTCAGCAAAGCTCCCTTGAACCAAGTAAGACAGTGTGGACTTCTCGTTTGTTCCGACAACTAGGACATCGGCCTCAACCGAATGGGCGAAGCGATCGAGCAGCACGACGTGATCTTCCATTGCCTGGCCATCAGTAACGAGTATTTCAACGGAACTGACTTTTAGCTCGGGATCAAGTTTCATCGCAAGTTCGAGTTTGGACTGTTCAGCGAGATGATACTTTTGATCGCGATAATATGAGTAAGGTAGCAAGTAGCTGTCCGGATGCATCACCGATACAACGTGCACGTTTTCGAGCAGGCCAACATTTTGGAAGCGAATTAATCCACGAGCGAGGTTCTCAATTGTTTGAGCGGTATCACGGGTGGCATCAATGGCCAAAACAGCAGTTTTCAATTCATTACTCCTTCTTTTGGAGGTCCTGTGTAACCACTGCCTAATTCGCGTCTAACCAGTGGGTGTGGTGGCAGGTACCCTGATGTGTTGCGCATATTCCAGCGGCGTCATGACCGAATTTCCCGCTGCGATGCGCTTGAGGCTCATCAGTATGAA
>JBFWQY010000067.1:0-4091 GCA_050249195.1 Bdellovibrionales bacterium | reverse complement strand
CGGACTCTGGGTACTGCTGCGTGCGATGTGCGAAGAAGACAAACAAATTGACTTTGCTGAAGAGGCAATTTAACCAATGAACCCGCCGCTCAACTGACGAATCTCAACTGAACGAGGGGCAAGCCCCCGACGAATCCGCTACGGTTTTGAGAGTCATAAGTAAACCATCCCTAGCTACTCCAAACTGATATTGGTAGCAGTTTGATTTCTGAGCATAGTTATAGCCTCATACAGCTTTCCATTTCACTTTCAAAGTTGGACTGACTTCCTTGAGCGTTCCATTGGTCCGCCTGAACTCAAATCTTCATCCTGAGGATCAGCCATGCTCGAACCATCCGTGATTTCCAAGAAGCTATAAGTAATCCTTATCAGTTCAGATCTTAAGGGCCGAGTTCAGTCGACCCACTTGCCTTTGCCATGCCTCACGTAAACCTAACCAATCTCACTAAGCAAACATCAAGAATGGCCGGGAATTACGTTAGAACCGCACCGAGCGAGGAGCAAAGCAGGTATATTTCTTGCTCTCCCGTAGTGCAGGAGGAGACCTTTCTCATGAGACCCGACAAGCTTCTGAAGCGGTTTTATGTCAACCTTCTAGACACGTGTACTACGAAATTCGGCGGGGGTGTCCGGGTTCTTGAGGTCACCATATGATCTCCTGCATATTACATGGCATTTTTGCCATTCTATCTATTAGCTCGTTCGCGCATTCGACTCAAGACGGTCCCGCTGAAAGGTTCGTGGATAATTCTGCTGTGGGACTTGTCAGCAATGTGAGGCTACTGGAAAAGTTTCCCAGTCAATTACCGGTTACGGATCAAAATGCGCGCACGGGACCTCCGCGCTTCTACCCCTGGGAAGCCTATAACTGGACAAGTTCAGAAATTGTACTCTCTCGACAGGTATTGGATCTCACAGATGACCGTGCGGTACTCATTCAAGTGCATCCAGAATATGACGACGGCCAGGCTCGTCGAGCAATGGATCTCCTTGCGCGGAAAGCTGCGGAAGTAGGACATCCCCAATATGTTCTGTTCTACTCTCTCCTTCCTGCTATTAATTTAAGTCACCAGAATCATGCCTATAGAGTTTCGACAAAATACATCGCCCCCGAAGGAGTTCACGAAATGAAGTTTCCTCACACTTCCAAGTTCGTGATTTCCGGAGGAAACTTTTACTTCTGCATGTGCACGGTCATCAATGAACTCTTAAAGACCAATGCAGACAAGACAGCGCTGCAGCTTCAGTTTCCAATGCAAGCTGTTTTTCAATCGGCATATGTTGAAATTGCAGAAATGGTGCGCAAGAAACGAGACAGAACGGATATCAATGGGCATATAGTAACCCGCGAGAGCGTTCTGAGAAACGGCTTTGGCGGTGCAGGGCCATCAACGAATGTGACTCTTAAGGAAATCTATGACTACATTGGCTCTGATGAGGCGTTCGCAGAATGGGTTTACCGAATGTACAAACGATCCGATGATAGCAGAAGATACCGACCCTGCTTGGGTATGTTCCCTGAGTCGGAGTTTACATTAGAGATCAGGGTGGATGGCGGACGGTCTTTTATTTTTGGTACAGGACCAAGAAGAGTTCAGTTCGATTTTTCTACACGGATGGAATCATTACCAATCTTATCGAACTCGGATACCGGGCGGCCCATCAAATCTCAACAAGGAATCTCAACAAAATAATTGTGGCAATGATGCTCCCGTAGGACACCTTAGTTGACTCCCAGGTGGCACAAGTTTGACACCCTCCGCAGAAATCGACATAGTATTCCCCGATACTGAGATGTGGAATGTCCGGACTGGTGCGAGAAAATCTCGCGTACAAAACTGAGGATCACCGCTTTCGGAGTCGCGATGAGTACGCGAATGCGAAATACGATATCACCACGGCCTGGATCAGACCCGGCCTTGAGGCTCAGGGAAATCTGATCGTCGCCAATATTGGGTGTGGCACCGGAGAGTACAATCTGCGCCTCAAGCAATTTGGCGTTCAGGTCCTGGCCTGTGAGCCTGAGGAAAGAGCTTTCGAAATTGCAAATAGGCTCGCAGACGGACGCCGGATCCAGGTTGCGAAGATGGGACTTGAGGAGTTTGCAAATACTCACCAGAGTGTCGGTTTCGATGTCCTCATCATGCACGACGTTCTCGAACACATCGAGAACGAAGCGCGAGCTGTGGAGTGTGTGGCCGACCTCATCAGGCGTGTGGCATTTGATGGTGACTCACCCAGCGCTCAAGATTAAGGCCACCAAATGGGAATCCACTGGTGCAAGAGCTTAAAGCCTACGCGCGCGCGCATATGGGCACCTGGATTCAGGTCGCTTTAGCACTGAACATTTTATCTTAGCTTCCAAGGCCAAAAAGAAACCCAATATCCCGACGGGACCCGGTGGACCAAACAGTTCAGCTCGAATTGCGGGCGGGAGATTTGGCTTAAGGAGAGGTAGATTTCTCCGGACTGAAAGCCATTGGACCAAAATGCAAACAAAGCGATTGGGACGGTTGAATTATCGATCCGTGCTCGCCTCCCAGATAAGATCCCTATTGCCGCAACTCAACCTCACTGGCGTGAACAAAGTGCATGTTGAATTCAAGGACGCCCCGCCCGATTCGATTTATAGGACGATCGGCACGATAGATATGCAACGAGAACGGCAACTCTTTGCCCAACCAGGTGAGCTTAACAAATCCCTCGCGCACATAATTAAGGAGTTCCTCATCCGTCAGCTGGTCGATCACGTTGTTGAGCCGAACTAAGGATCGATCTTGATTTTTCACACGAGCGAGTCTAGTAGGAAAATGTCCGAAGTCGTATGATCCATCGGTTATTACGAATAAATTTACGGTCCTATTCCTCGATTGGTTGAGCTCAATCACGGAACGAATCGTACGCCCCAAACAGGCAGAAAAATTTCCTCCAAGAAAGATATGATTTAGAGTACTAGAGTCCTCTTTGTGCTCGCCCTGGGAAACGACAATCCGTGCGCGGGCGTAAAACTCCGGTATCTCGTCTGGCTGCCAAGCTTCGCCTCGAGGACTAAACAGTATGCCCACGAATGTGGACCCCGTGTTAACCGACTTAGAAACAATTGTATTAATCGCCGGCCGAAGAGGCGCTTCGGCGAAATTGAGCCAAAAATTGTCGACATGTGTAATATAAATGGTCGAGTCTGACGCATTTAAAGCGAATTCCGCTCCCGATGCTGGGTGCGTGAGAAGCGTAATCGCGCATAGACCGGCGGCTAGCCTGGATCGCAAATCATATTTCATGATTAAAATCTAATGCAAGACTGGGAGCACTGGTAGCGGTCAATAGGAGCTGCGAGTTGAATCACTGAAAATCGTACCGAAAGGGGCAGTTGACCTGAATTGAGGCCACTCAAGGCCTCGGTTGCATCATAACCACCGTACCGACTAGGCTTTTTAATTACCACATTAAACAACTCTAGAAGGGGCAGCTATGAGCAACGAGGTGAAGCGACAATACCTTGATCGGATTAGGAAGCGCTACGAAAAAGCAACCAAGCGGCAAAAGACGCTAATCTTGGATGAGTTCTGCAAGGTCTGTGAAATAACGCGTAAGCACGCCATAAAGCTTTTAAACGACCAACCTACCACGATTCCTCCTAGACCAGGACCGAAGGCGGTTTATGGCGAAGAGATCGAGGGACACCTCGTAAAACTTTGGCGCGCTATGAACCGCATGTGTTCCAAAAAAATGGTAGCGGCAATGCCGCTTTGGCTCGAATACTATTATGGAATTACTCCTGACGAGCGCAGGCTGCTTCTCAAGATAAGCTCATCGACGATCGATCGTATTCTGCGGGAATAGGGCAAACAATAGGTTTATAAGCCCATCCCCACCCTGTCCGTTTTCGCCCTCCCGGCGCTGGCTAGGTCACTTTTTTGATTTTGCGGCTAAAAATGCTGGGGTTGGCAATGGTCTTGAGGGCTGTTTTTGGCATTGATTGAGGCTCATTGGGTCACCTTGGATGCACGTCGGCATGCTGGGAGTCGGCACCTTCTCCACGGTCTAACAGAAGTCGAAGTGTTTCTGGGGGTCGAACGGATCTGAGGCCG
>JBFWQY010000066.1:0-6305 GCA_050249195.1 Bdellovibrionales bacterium | reverse complement strand
TTAAGTACGTTGGCCATTGGGTGGCTCCTCTCTTCCTGCGATTTCTTTAAGTGTGGTAACTCATTGAAAACACAGATTGGTTGAGCCACTCAACCTTCAAATTTCAACTAAGCGATGGGCGAGGCCTTCGTCGGGTTCATATAAATCAGCGTTGTAAACCGCCGGATCACATTCGAAATCTATCCTCGGATAAAATTCAAGGCGGTTTGTATTGTAGCTTAAGGGTCCACCTATTGCTTAACGGCCGAACCGTAACTGAGCCAGACCTCGCTTATAGCTGATCCATTAGCCCTGCCTCTTAAGAGACGCGGCCATTGAAGAGTCTTTTCTTTAGCCGAGAGTCAATTGCATGACACGCAGATCTGGTTCAGTAAAAATCAGCAGGGATCGCTCCAAACGCTTGTTCAAGAACATATTTTTCGACCTTACGATTGTTAATTGTAAATCCTGGGCTATCAAATATTAAAAAGGGGCTCGAGATTTCGTCGCCGTCCTTTGTTTTGAGCCGCCCAATGACAACCTTCTCGGGCTGATCGTATATTTCCCAGGTCCTTCCGGTATACTCTACAAGAGAGTCAGAAATCGTCGCATAGGACACCCGAGGCATTGTTATGTCTGGGTTAATAAATTGAATGACAAAACTGCCGTTCTGCATTCTATCTGAAACAGCCGTCACGGTCATATAATGACCTTCAAACCTTTGACTCCCATCATAGCCGGCGACCAAAATAACCAGTGGTACATTTTTGATAAGTGACCGAGCAAACTCCTTCCGGATTTTCTCAGGATATTCTTCCGGGCCATAAATTAGGTCGGGACGTAGTAGGTACTTTCCCACAATTCCATGCGAGGATCGCAGTACATCTTGAATCATGAATCTCATGTCCCCAATCCAGGTGCCCTCGCTATTTGTTCGCACTCGTACCCTGCGGAACTGCTCTGAGGGACGATGAGCAATTGCCTTTATCAGAGTCGAATACTTTTCATGGATAGTCGCCCCTGCAAGCTGGTTGATTTTCTCACGCATTTCAGAGTCCCCGAGAGAAAATGCATTAAATATAGCGGCAGGCCCACATTCCATAAAACCTTGAGTGGCAAGCCTCTCCTCAATGACGGGGACACCAATAAAGTGATCGCTAGCCAAGCTTCTCTTAGAATTTTCAATTTGTGTTGGGGAGGACGCGCAGCTTGAAAGAAAGCCAAGCAAAAGAACTGAGACAAAGCCTTTTTTCATCATCGATTATTGTATGGCCGATGGGTACGCAATTATAGTCTAGAAAACCGATATCCATAGCCTGGAAGCTGTTCCTGCAGCTACGCCCAAAAAGCGGCGCACGGTCCTGTATATTCGCGGGTCAACTTCTGACCAGCGTGGTGGGATGTTTCGGCATTAAATCTGCCAAGATAGAAAAAATCATTCTTTGGAACTCCAAAATTTGCCCATGAGATTCGCACCATAAGTATTCAAAGTCCCAAGCCGTCGATCCTCTGGTGGGAGAAGCCATTGATGAACCTGGAATCAAGATTAAAAAGGCTGAGAGGGCGACTGTACTCAACAAAAAGATAAATAAAATTTTATTCATAATTTTCCTCCAAATAAACAAAGAACTTCTTCCCATTTTCTAAACAACGCTTAACTCAATCAGCGGGGCAGTTATCGTACGCGCGACCATACTATGGGGCACGTGCGACGTACCACCTCGTGAATTCAAAGGGTTGCCCTTGGGGTAACGCTTTTGAACTCTGTAGACCCCCTCCAAGCGCTTTTGGTAGTCACCTTCACGATCGTGGCAAAGTAAACCTTCGTATTCGCTTTCCAACGTTAAAACATCATTGGTTCTTCCTGAGCCTGATTGTTTGGTGACAATGTGACAATGATGAAGTCCTGTCTCCGATATGCTAGAGCCGTTGGCTATCGAGAACCTTATGGAATGGCATACATCCTTTAAGAGCGAGCTAGTCGGCTGCTGCCCAAAACAATTTAAAGATAGAAAGAAGAGCTTCAGTAGAACGGTCAGGTATTGACTAAGCATTATTAACGATAAAATTTTTCGATTCAAAGGTCCATAGACTGATCCCTGCCTAGCGTCCAAGGGTGGCAGGATGCTGGCCTCCTGAAGTTGCATATGCTCATCCCCTGCCAATTGTTCCGGATCGGATCTTGAGTGCGCTTTTATAGTCGGAGACTGCGTCTGGTGATTTGAATCATGCGATACATTCTGTCCTCGATAGAAGCGGCCAAAAATCACTCTTGTTGCAAATTGCGCCGATATGATTAACATGAATACGGGATTCACTTCGAACGGAGTCATCATGACTGGAAAATTCTTGCACTTGAGCCAGGCCCTAATCTTATCCTTCTGTTGTGTCCTAGTGGGAGCTGTACCTCCGCCTAAGAATGAAATCGTACTTGAGTTTGACTATCTCAGGTACGGTAAAGCGGTTTGTGCTGGGAAAAAGCGTATCGTTCCCAACGAAACTTATCTGCTGTGCGAGAGACAGACTCGCGATCATCGAGTTCTCTTGAAAGCTACGGCGGTTCTCGTCGGAGAAAGCCAGGTTCGGATCGAGGCGGTCGCGGAGGAGATAACTTCAGAGGGGAAGATCATTAACGTTAGCAAGCCACGGATCACGGCATTGTTCGGAGAGCCAGCTTCAATCGAACAAGGTGACATTGGCCGGCCACAGATGCGTTTTTCGGTAAATGCAACGCTTGGCGGGGGACTCCGCCGCTAATTGAATTCCTCATATGGCCCGATTTGTCTCGGCCAGAAAAAGATAATATTGAGCTCGGTGCTGGAAAGAAGTTTTTAAGGTCCTTCCAAGCACCAATCGTTTCCAACTTTAGCAGAGAAGCTTTCTTGCCCTCGACTGTAGAGCACGATCAGGTCGTCGCAGGGGCGACACGAATATCTCCAGTCCTCATAATTAAAAACAGAACCCTGGCTATTATTTACGATATATACTGTATGAGGAGACTTACTTAGATAAGTACAGTCACACTTGCGTCCTTCTTTATCTCTCAAAACAGCAGATCCATTGTTTATTCCTGTCATTCTGAAGATACAAACCTGATGTTTATGATCCGAACCATCGCTTAACTCGCCTTGGTTTGTTTCACCGAGAGCATTCGGCATGAGGAAATGTAAAAGTTGTGCAATTGCTAAAAAATATGTCACTCGCATCGGTTTTCTCCTTATATACCGCACAAGAATGCAATCGATCGAAGCAGGATGGAAGAAGCGTGCCAGGTGTATAGTCTGAAAGCCTGTCGAGATGTCGGGTTGCTTGGTTCTTATCTTGGATCTTACCCGAAAGCTACTGAATACCTGATCGGAGCCATCACATACCGCCACAGATCACTATGCATGAATGATTTGGCTTAAGGCCTGCCCGCATTTGGTTCAGGTGGGATCCTCAAAGTGAGCGTAGGATGGACTCGAGATGATCTTTTCGCTCCGCTGTCGCGGCAATAGTATTGCCATTGAAGCGTTGGCCCAATTCCGAGAGAAATCCGACACCGCATACGACGGTGTAAAGTCTTAGTAAGTCTTCCGAATAGGCGCCAAATTCTTTGAGTAAGAAGTCGATGTAGCGGGTGTCAGACCCATCGCTCAATAAAGCCATACGCGTAAGCCCCACTTGAAAAAGAGGATCACCATAACAAAGACTATCGACGTCTACGATTCCAGAAAGCTCACCGTCGGCGACGATCACATTTTTCGTTGTAATGTCGTGAAGAAATGGAGTGGCTTTAACTTTCCGGAGCTCCTCTTGGCATCCGGAGAATAATTCTTCAAACTTTTTTAAACAGCCGATGTCGACAAAGCCTACAGCCTCGATCCGCTCGCGACTTCGTCTGATCGAGCTGGTTAAGGCGTCCATCCAAGACTCAGCCCGAGCACTTTCAGGATCGATCGCATAGCCAAACCGCCCTGCAGTTGGTAATCCGCCCACAGTCTTTTGAAATTTCATAAGGCTCTTTGCTAAGGAGCGCAACTGCTGTTCCGACATTTGGCCAATTTCGAAGCCAAGATCGCGTCCCGGAAAGCGTTCCATTACCAAGAACGGAAATGGACTGTCGATATCAGAATAGTAAATCTTCGGGAGAGGCAGTCCTAAGTTAACAAGCCGCTCGTTCCAAACAAGGGCGCCTCTCATGGACTCGCGTTCGCTTGGTGTTGTCAATCTCACAACAACGTTTCGTCCACCGGTCAGAAGAACGTCGTAAACGAAATGATGATTTCCCGTTGTGAAGCGACGGATGGACACCACCTTGTGTCCCGTGACGGATTCAACAACTCGAGATGCATTGAGTTCATTCGGTATCGACGTCATAGCCCCGCATAGCATTTTTGGCAGCAGGTGGTCACTAGGGGAATCCCTCTCTGGTCTCCAAAGGACGGGAGAAGGGGTCGTCGACGGCGGGGCTGAGCGAGTCAAAAACAATTCTTCACCGATATTCATTTCCATGTTAGGGCAACTCTCATATGTCAAACAGCCCTATTGGAACCGATACAGAAATTTTTGATGAAACCTTCGTAGATGTCGACGTGAAGGGTGAGAGTCTGAACGGCCGGAGATTCGAGAACTGTTCCTTTAAGAATTGCTCTTTCGCCGAAGCCTCCTTTCGCGAGGTGACTCTGCTTGACTGCAGATTTGACGGCTGTGATTTAAGTAACGCTCAATTCACTGGGGCTAGGTTGCGCGATTTGAGTTTTCAGGACTCGAAGCTCGTTGGGATTAATTGGGGAAGCGCATCGGCTATATCTGGGATTTCTTTTCAAAGGTGTGTCCTCAATTTATCGATCTTCACAAATCAGGATCTTCGGAAGTGCGCGGTCGTGGATTGCGCCGCGCGAGAGGTAGATTTTTCGGACTCTAATCTGAGTGACTCCAATCTCCGAGGCACTGACTTCTCCGGCGCTAGGTTTTCGAATACCAAGCTTGAAAAAGCAGATCTAAGAAACGCAACAAACTACTCGATAAATCCCAATGAAAACAGAATTGAAAAAGCGAGGTTTTCGCTTCCAGAAGCCATGTCCCTTCTTCAGGGATTGGGAGTTGAAGTGGAAGAATGATGGCTACTGAGAGTCGAGCCGCACGCTGCTATGGACTCACGCAACGGACGCTCGCTGGCATTTGATTGCAGCTCTCCTGCAGACAAAATGCCATTCGACTCACTTGCGCTTTCCTTTTTCCTGCAGTGTCTGCATCTTTACGATGGGCTTGAACCCACCCCAAATCATTCGCTTCACATCAAATGGCATGGACTTCATGTCTAGCTGGAGGCGCGGATCTTTCATCACTTTGGCCAGCACCCGGTCGCGATGAGACCTGGACTTGTAGGTGATATAAGAAAAGAAGACGGCTTCTCCCTTCTTCAGCTTCACACTTTGAGGGAAGGAGGTTTGTTTGCCGGATTTTACATCATCAGCGACGCATTCGAAGTAGTCGAGGGCGCCATGTTCCAGCCAGACTTTGCCCGCAAGTTTCGCCAATTTCTTGTACGCGGGGATATTCTTCTTTGGAATGGGTAACACAAATCCATCAACATATCCGGCCATCATGTTCTCCTCTGAATAGTTCAGATTAAGAAGTGTAACAGCTGCATCCGGAACAGCAAGGTTCGTCAAGGGTCGTCGATTCGCGGCTTCTGTGGACGACGCAGGCCGAGGGACCGCTTGGATTCTAATCCTATCGAGGCCACTGGTGCGGCAGCTCCGGTCCACTAAGGTCCTTTGTATCAAATTGAGACATTTGGAGTAGTTGCATACGCCATTTCCTAAGATGAGATAGAATTTAAATGTTTGATTTAGGTGATCTATGCGAATTCTCGGAGCCACTCGAGCGGACATCCTTCTAAGATGTTATTTGCTCTACCCACCAAGCCGACGAACGCGGGCTATCCTTTGGCTGATGACCATGGCCGTCAGTTTCACTCTGCACGCAGGATCTCGCGTTGAACAGGTCCAGCCCGAGAGTCCCTCTGTTCCTAAACTGGAACCGGGAAAGTGTATGGCTGAACTGCAGCAACTGAAGGACGGCCTCCTCATTCATTTGGATGAAAAAATCAAATCTTACCAGGAGAACGCAAAGTGCTTGCTTTCCCTCGTGCAGTCCAAAGATTGCTCGCGTCTACGGCAAAAGGTTGTCATCGAGCTGAATAAGCTGGCTCCGCGTCGATCAAGGTATCGAAATAGTTCTGTGCCCTTAATATAACATTAGACCTGGTCAACAATCCCTACTCAAATGGTCACAGCGCGAGCGGGAACGTAAAGGCAAGTGTCCAGCGTCCGATGCCG
>JBFWQY010000065.1:0-6854 GCA_050249195.1 Bdellovibrionales bacterium | reverse complement strand
TATCATGGTTGTTCTCCTTCGAGAACAGGGGCCACCTTCATGGATTCAGCTACTTAGCTTAAAATCCGCACACTTTTTTGACTTAAACTATCCCATGGCTTGTGACGATCGAGCCCGGACAGCACAGGTAGCCACCAGAAAGTTCCATTTGGTGGGAACGGCTATCGTTCCCTACTGTCCAACTATCGACCCAAATCAGCCGTTGTCCGGAACGGGCATAGAACGCGTTTTGCCGGGCCGTGCGTATCAACGATCAACTTTGTCTAATATTTCCAAGTGCGCAGCGCGGGAACGGGCTGCGGTAATCTTTCCTTTATGAAAATACCAAAGAACGAAGTTGTGCTCAAAACCCCTTCTGTCTGGGACGAAGCCTTCCATATTCTGAATATGAAACGCGGTCAGGCTCGGAGAATGACCTATCACCTAATCATTATTGAAACTCTTCGTGCACTTAGTGGAAAGCCAACAAAAGACCAACTCCAAAAGTTCTCGCGAATCCGACGTGCGCGTTTTGTACCAGTCTTGAGATTTTTAATAGAAAGCGGGCAGGTCATACGCAGTGGCTCTGGAACAAAGTTCGACCCCTTTGTGTACTCCTTGTCCGAAATCCATCACCGCCGCTAACGGCGAAATAAAAACTATGTCGAATTTGCCGATACCAACCCTAAAAGAAATAAAATGCGCAAATCAAACCTTCTTAATCGAACTCTCCCAGTATTTCGAGTCAGAACTTGGTAAGCGAATCCGATCTGGGTGTGATTCTGACCAAGCGTCAAAGGACGTTCTTAAGCTAGTGGATCGTTATATTAAGGTTGTTGAGAGTCTTAACCGAATGACCAAGGATGCTCCGCCCACGGAGCAAAGTTCACCGCGAGTAATACCGAAACTGGAAGCAGAGAGAAAATCAGGGCACCAAACGCACAGTGAATTTTTGGCATTTTATGCGAATCTTCGCCGACAGGCGCAGGCGAGCGCACCTATTACCGATGAAGCAACTGACGTTTAACTTCGTTGGTGAACGCGGTCCAATATAGCGATCACATCATTCTTAATCCCACCAAGGCCCAAATGCGTATACGTGTCTTGCGTCGCCGAGCCTTTGGCGTGTCCGGCAAGAATTTCCCGCCCCTCACGACTGATACCCCCTTCCGCGAGAAAGGTGTTCCAGCGATGCCGGAAGGAGTGTGGTGAAATCTGTCGCTCAATATTGGCTCGTTCGCGGTAGTGCTTGCAGAGTTGCTCAATCCGCCGTGAACTAAACCTCGTATGACGGTTGCTTTCAAAAAGATACCGATTGTTTCGCCCGGCCAAGTAGAGCCGAAGCTTTTCAAGTAATTGATTGCCGATTACCGTCACCCGGTCTTTGCGACCCTTGCCCTCTTTGACGAAGACAGTATTGCCTTTAAAATCAATTCGGCTCACTTCAAGATTGCATAGTTCACTGACTCTTAAGCCGCTGCCATCTAAGAACTCAAAAATCAGGCGATGCACCGGGTCCTCAATGGCGGCATAGAATCTCTGCATCTCGTCGCTGGTCGGAAGCTCGTAAAGTGTCTGGCCGCGATTAGGCGGTTCCACCTCACATCGCTGTCGTACCGATTTGAAAATGAATCGAAGTTGGTCATATGTGAGCCGATGTCGCCGGACCTCACGCGACAAAGACTTGATGATCGAGGCTATAGGGCTGTTCGCCTTTGCAGTTTTGGCACCGAAATTTGCCAGGTTTACGACCTTGTCACTGCCATCTTTTCTCATATCGGCACTCCATTTGTGCGCACTCTTGGGTAAAAGGCGAAATATCCACAAGAAGCCTCGGCTCACACATAAATACCGAGTTCCCGGTAAAACCCCTATTAGGCGTAGTTAATCCCCATACTCTTCCACACGGACGCGCCAAAGCCGTTCCCAATCAATTTCCCGAAAACTCGCGGCGAGCACGAACAAAAAAATTTCCAGGAAAAACCGAAAATTTCCGGCCTAACCGTATTCATCTTTTTTTGTCCTCGCCTGACTCTACAAATTCACGAATCATCGTCTCTACAATTTGATTTCCCGAAATCCCGATTCCCTCAATCAGTGACATAAATCTGGCCATTAATTCACCATCTATCCTATACGTAACATTAACCCTGGTTAGCTTGGCCTTTCTGGCCTTTTCGATAATGTCACTAGCTTCGATTCTCCTGCGTTTATTTGCCATTCTCAACCAACTCCTCTGAAGTGCCCCATTTATACACGTTATTTTAGCACGTTATATTTTGCTGTGCTCATTTTACGTGCGAGGCGTTATAATGAGCATGAAGCCATGTGACTGGTCTAGTGATTGAGAATCCATCAAGTGAACTTGAAATATAGGGCCGGTAGTTGAAATCGTGCAATGCTCAAGGACTGCGGACCATAGGAGTCATGAGTTATGAAGTACAAGCCACCGACTGGCCTATCGCCAGCCTACCAATGTAATGAGTGTGCTATCCCAGTTCATGCTCCAGCGGTGTTTCGTGGACTATTCTTGTGTCGGCCATGTCTGGTCAGGGCCAACGAGGCAGAACGCCTAGAGGAGGCTTGTCGCAGATTTGACGAAGAGCCGGACGAAACTATAGAAAGTATCTTGCTTGACGATGATGACAGTGACTTCAATTGAATGAGGTCACGGGAACATACTCGTCTGGCTCCACACTGACGTGATCGCCGTTTACAAGTGCAATTCCGTTTTCAATGTCTTCAAAAACTATCGCTCCCTTGTGAACTATGACAACGCGGTCAGCGGCGTTTACGTAGGAAATGTTTTGGTTCAGAATCGCCAGCATACAAGTCTCCTGGCTCTAGTATCGAACGCCACCGTGAAATACCAAACCAAAATATGTCGAACGACTCATACTGATCGTACAAATACGCAAATAAGGAATTAGTGAATATAGCGGTACCCTGTTGAGGACCAAATCCAAAGTCTAGGCGCCAGTCTGCCCAACCTTTTCCGACGCCTCGTATGCCGTAAGATTTTTTGCGGCCTTCGCTTCGACACGTTTTGCGGTTGCTTTGATGTTCTGTTGCCAACGCTGAAACACCTCAACCGCTTTAGCTCGAAGTTTTTGGCAGTACCTACCATCGAACTGCATATACTCCTTCTGTTTATCCACGACTTTGAAGCGCGTCTTCAGTGAAGCCTCTAAAGCTCGGACAAATCTTTGCTCTTCGATCACCGGATAGTGAAGAGTGCAGTATACGTATTTCTTGGTCAGCGCATTGAGAGCATCTAACAAGGCTGGTAGATACATAACCTGTTTATCCGACCACAAGGCTGATTCTGCCTTCTCAAGCAAAATTCTTACGGCGTGGTCTGACGCTCGTACCAACAGGTGGCCAGGCTGATTCTCCGTCTCAGAAAAATATTCGTTCGAGCCAAAGTAGAGTTCTTCAGGGGTCAACTCAGCCTTTAACACTGCTATTTCTGTTTCAAACTGCTCTAGCTCTGCTTCAAACGCAGGGTCCAGGGCCAAGTCGTCGGCTATTTCCCTAATCTCGATAGAAGTGCCGCCTGTAACCACAAGGGAAGTTGCACCGTAGACTTCAACAGTACGCCCGTCCATCTTAGGTGATTCCTGAAGAGAAAGAGATGGAGGCGGTGGTGGTGCTGGCGCTTCAACGTCAACACCTACGTCGACACCAACTTCCACAACAACAGGGGTGCATCCGTTTCCACTTATATTTGATTTGATGCCGTCTCGAATTTTAACGAAGTACTCTTTAGCCTCTTGGGCCGCTTCCTCGCCGCCGATGTAATCAACCAACAATCTACGTATCTCCGGGTGTACCAGTTCGACTGAGCCCGCGACATGCTCGCCTTTTTCAGACGTGTGACCTTTGGTTAACCATTTGAGATATGGCGTCTTGGCCTCGAAAACTCTCTCCAATTGTTTCCAACAACGTGAATCACAAGTAGTACGAGGAAGTTCCCCAGACTTGAGATAGAGATCGAGAATGGCCTTCGAGAGCAGCATGACAGTATTTTTGTTGGTAGCAAGCCAGTTTAGAATCAGGCCAAAGATGCGCATATAGGGCTCACCGTGATTTTGATAGGCCATAATCAGCTTCCAAATCTCATGCGGTTCGTTTTGCATTTCTAAGGTCATAGTGAACCTTGGCTTCACGAGGGTGTCACTTTCCATGATCGCCTGCGTTTCCTTAAGTAGAGCTTCTATATTTAACATATCATTACTCCTTCACTACTTTTTAGGTGCCTGGGAACTTCCCGTGGCTGCCGTATTGCTTGCAAAAATGATCTTTCGGAAGTTCCACCCTTTGGCTCCCTTAATGTTTGCGTAGGCGGCTCGGTAGCCGTGTTTAATGAGGTGGCGACAAAACTGGCGCTGCGGAATCGAAAACCCCATTCTATTAACGCCTAGCCAGCACAAGAACTCCTTATGTAGGTCTTGAAGCAGAACACGCTCCAATCCCGGTTGCCATTGGCTCTCTGCCAGAAACTGGACGACGGCGGTGTCGATCTCCAAAGGGGTTACAATACCTATTTCTTTGCTCATATCTTCTCCAATCGCGGAACTTAAATGCCCGCATCTAGAAGATTCGTGCGCTCATGGAATTACAAATTGTATGGCCACGTAAGTGCTCGATTCGACTGAGGGCAACCCAACGATTAGGAGTCGTTGGAAGCACACGCCGCCAGAGAGAAAATTTTATTTCCCAAATAGTTCAGGCACTTAGCAGTTCCCGGGTATAGATTTTTTCAGGAATGGCAAACGCGCCATGATAGTTCTATTTGTGAGCTTTATACTCTCCCAAAACTCTCAGCCTAGCAGACCCCAAAAGGACGCAGTCTGTACTGCTTGCGGGCTCTTAAAGCCAGTCACCGATTATTACTCAAAAGGTACCCGCAGAGACAGCGCCTGCAAGGAATGCCAGAAGGCTCGCAAGCGGCAAAGGCGAGAACAAGCCAAAGCATCCGGAAATCCGTCTCCCCCGCCAGCGGCGGTTTCCCAAAGGAATACCCAACCCCATTATCCAAATATTGAACCCGAAAGCGTTTTGCAGCCGCCGTCGGTACAGGTATCTTTCCTGCACTGGGAAAAGCGATACGGAAGACCGCTTAAAGAGGTCGAAAAAATGGAAATTCGAGATAACCTGTCGAGTTTTTTCAAAATCTTGACTAGCGAGAGTATGAAATGAATGGTGTCTATTCCAAAATAAACGACCTCTCGAAGTCCGAATTGAAGCAACGATTTTTAGATCAAGAGTATAAGCCGGAAACAAACATCGCGGTTGCAATGGGCCGCGTGAGTACGAAGGGGCAGAAGGACAGAGGACGTTCGGACGAAGCGCAAATCGAAACCATCAATGGCTATATGAAAAGGGAGCGACTAATACTAGCTCGCCCTGAATGGGATGTCGCGGAGACTGCGTCGAAACACGAAGATCGAAAAAACTTTATCGAGATGTTGGACTACGTAAAAACGCATCCACAAGTAAAGCACATTGTTTTTAGTCATCAGTCTCGCTCAAACCGCAATAGAGAGTCCGCAAGAGAACTGGAGTGGCTCGTTCGTAATATGGGGGTGACGCTTCACTGCGCACGCGACGGCTTGAAGCTCAACGCCCATTCGCCAATCGAGGATTGGATGCGATGGGACCTCTTCAACTGTCTCAACGAAAAATACATTAAAGATCACACCAGGAACGTCATGGACGGCACCATTAAGCGAATTGAAAATGGTTTGTTTCCTGGCAAAGCCCCAATGGGCTACAAGAATTTCAGGCCGCATGAAAATGGAGAGAGTACCTTTGTAATTGACGAGGTCACCGCACCTTACGTTCGCCGCGCCTTTGAGCTGTTCGCAAGTGGCAGATATTCTATTGCTCGCTTGGTTCAAGAATTGGAAAATGAGTTCGGTGGGTTTCATGGTCGCAAACCCGATCGCAAGTACATGGAGAAGCTACTCAAAAATCCCTTTTACTACGGAGATTTTGATTATTCGGGTACCCGCTATCGTGGTTCACATCCGCCGCTAATTTCATTTCAACTTTGGGAAAAAGCACAGAAGGCATTTAAGCAACGTGGATGGAAAAACAAATGCACTAAGGTCGGCCTTCCATACACGGGCATGATGAAGTGCGCAGGGAAAATCTTGAATGAGGGTGGTCAGGAAACTGACCAACTCTGCGGATGTGCCATCACTGCCGAGGTTCAGTGCAAGCCCCAAAAAGACGGTAGCGTAAAGGAACATATCTACTGGCGTTGCTCGAACACAACTTTACCCTGCTCACAGCGCAACCGCGAGCACATGAAAGCCAGAAATTTAAGGATGAATATGCGCCAAGATGCTTTGGAGGCACAACTTGAGGAAATTCTCGTACCACTTAAGTTCACCGAGGAGGACTGTAAGTGGATGCAAGAGGTTTTACTTCAGCACCATAGGGACGAAAGCCAGAAGCATAGCCAAAAGCTTTCTGCGCTCCACAGCCGCCTGAAAATGCTCAACACTTACATCGACTCGTCTTACGAGGACAAACTCAATGGCACGATCACTGAAGCCCTTTGGCGCGAAAAGAACGAAGACTGGCGAATAGAACGTGACAAAATCAAAGTAGAATTGTCGTCGATGGAAGATCAAAAGCAGGAATACATTGAGAGGGGTGTTCTTCTCATTGAACTCGCACAACGTACTGTAAGCATTTATAGAAATGCGAAACCAGAGATCAAACGCAAATTGATCGACAGTACGGTGGGCATAAGTAAGGGCCTTTTCTGATCCCAAATTCGTTTTTAGCCTGCGGCAACGGAGGTGTCTCGATGAATGACCGTGTTGCCGAACTCTTCAGTGAGCTTAGCCAAATCTGCGAGC
>JBFWQY010000064.1:0-7163 GCA_050249195.1 Bdellovibrionales bacterium | reverse complement strand
ACGATACGTTCCCCATTGGGTGGTTCCTCCTTATTCCGTGTGTTCAAAAAGCTTCGATAACTTATTGAAAACACGATCTGGTTGAACCACTCAACCTTTAAATTTCAACAGAACTGCGGACATGCCCCAATTCACTCCGAGCAATCAATATTGCTCAAACCTTTGAACTAACGGACACACATGCGAGTTTGGCAAAATCCTTGAACAACCTATGTCAATTCATGCCTCATCCGCTCAACATGATCGCAGACTGGCAGGACCGCGAAAATTACCTCTGCCAACTTCCGACTTACAATCACTCCACCGTTTACGACTTGACCCGTACCTTTGAGCCGGATGCGACGAAATGCCGAGGAATGATCGTGCAGTACCTTAAAGGCACGACAGGTTTTGAGCTGGATAAAGTTAAAGATCGACTGCGGCGTGAACACCGAATCCAAGATTTTAGAAGTGCAGCAAACCGCGAACGGCGGGACCGGGCGGCTCCGAGAAAGGTAAACTTCCTTCACTGCGCATTTAGGTATAGGGGTAAAGCAAACTACCGTGACGCTATTTTTCTCGCTTACGGCGACGCGGATGCAAGATTTGACGGTCGGTTTATTTCCGCCCTGCACACCTTTGCTCGATTCGCAAACTTAGTTGCCTTCGCTTATCTCAAAGTCCGTGTACCTGGAGACCATTGGCAACGATTCCGCGCTGACATTGATGAAAACCTTCGCCACATAGATGCGGTGCCGGTTGAGAGAAGGTATTGGGCCACCATCGGCTAAGATTCAAGTAGCGGTGTAGCTTCTCGCTCGCCAGCACCGCCGAGTATTGGGTAGCTGCCCGGCCGGCAGTGGAATCCTGCCTCTCCAATACCTAGAAGTCGGTCATAGAGTAGGTGGCTTATAATGGTCTGCGGGAGATCAAAGTTCCTGCGATAAGGTTTCAGGTCCCAGCCTTCGGCCATCGCTTTGTCACCGTATTGCTTGCATTGGGAGACCACAAGGTTTGCCGCGTGCGCGTTTGGTAGCCCTTTTTCTCGCTGATACATTACGGCGTTCTTCACGGAGTTCCAGATGATGTTGTACATCTGCGCCGTCGAATATCGCTGCATGAGATCAACAAAATACTCTCTCGTTTTTTCGGACACCTCAGCGGAGAGGCTTACAGAGTCACGTTTGTACTGAAGGTATTCTAGTGACTCCTCAAGTGCGACTTCGTGCCAAAGCTCAGTTGCTTCATCGAGATTTGCCGTATCTAACAGTTCCGGCTGGATTAACTCCGTCAGCATTTTCGCGCGACTCATCTTATCCTTCGATTTTACATTCAGAAGCCAGCGCACATTATGAAGCTTGGCTAGGTAGCGACCATCTTCGGACAAGCTCAGGGCCTCGATATTAGAATGCGGGTCAAGTACGAGTATATCGCTATGCCACAGGTGTCGAAGAATGCTTGTCACGTAGTCGTGGCCAGGTGCAAGGCGTTCGTTAATCTCACTAACTGAATGAATTATCTTTTGATCTTCAGAAAGACAGGCGACCAAAACCGCGCCCAGATACAGCCGGTCTTTTAAGGTAAGCGCTTCAAATTCAACTGGCTCACTTAGCGAAAGCTCCATCGAGTTCTTAAAGTGGATTACCGGCTTGAAGCGGTCATACCTTTTCTTAATCACCTCATCCTTTGGATTCTTGTCGTAGGCGCGCTGTTGTAATTCAATGGCTTCGGCTAGGTCCGCCTTTTCAATCAAAAGTGAAAGATTGTGGAGCGCAGAGGAGTTTTTAGGATTGAGTTCAATACAACGTCGGTAAGCATTCTCCGCTGTCCCCTTTTTCTCCAGTGAAGAGGCGCTATAGGCTAAGTCGAACCAGATGCCGTCCTTCTCGCTCGTGGGCGCCAAGACTTCGGCCACGGCAAACATCTCTTTGAACATTTTCTCAGCCCATAGAAGTGGGGACCACGTTGAATGATAGAGGGAAACGAAAAGAGGCTTTAACACAGGCTCGTGGCCGTGCTCGTCGAGATGGGTCTTTAATATTTTTTGAATTCTCTTTAAGTCACCCTTGGAACACTTGTAGTCAGTAACATCGTAAAAGCTTCCGGTTAAATGGACTTTACGGCCTGTCTCCGCAGCTTGTCTAAATTTCCAGATGCAGTAGCGCATGTGGTGCTCAAGGGCTTCGGGAAAATTGTCCTCCAGGCGCAATTGATCGCTTAGTGCTCCAGACAATACTGGATGGGATAAAACTTCTGCGGCCTTAGCCACCCAAAAATTTGGCTCGTCGCTATCTTCGTCCTCTATTCCGCTCTCAGTGGACTCGTATTTGGAGAACAAATAGCAAAGTTGGCCGAAGGCTTCAGAATCTCGTTTGATCGGACTGATGTCTATGCCACTTATAAATGCCCTGCAGACCTCGAACACGCATTCATCGACGCCGCACATGTCGCTGTAGCCTTCGGCGAACTCAACGCGACATGCATGGAAGTCGCACTCATCCAGATCAAAGCACATTTGAGCAGCGTTTTCCGCATCTTTGGCAGCCTGACTCACATCGCCTTTTTGTAAATTTGCGAAGGCGCGGCTAAACAAGCCGATGATTTTCCGTTCCCCATCAACCTTTGATGCAATCTCGCGGTTGAATTGCTCGATAGCCGCGTCAACGTTTCCGAGCTTCAGGTTCAAGTCCCCTTTGATTTTGCTGATTGAAATTTGCTCTCCATTAGTGGGTTTCAATCGTTCGACGAAAGCGAGGGCCGCTTCGAGATCACCCATATCTTTGGCAGCCTCATATGCGAGCCAGAGCGGATAGGGTTCATCTTTATCCAATAGCGGTGAGAGAACCGCGAGTGACTCTTTAGGGTCCTTGCCCGGATAGCGGAGAAAAGCGGCGTATGTGGTTCTGATTTCGATGTTATCGGGGTGGCGGTATAGCGCGAGTTTCAGGTTTGCTCCTCGCTTCTGATTGTCTTCATCGGCATAACCATCGAGATACTTATTCAATTCGAGGAACGTGGTCGGCCCGCAGTGATCGAGCTTAGTCGCTTTCATCAGGAGCGCGACTATTTCCTCCTTTACGCTCTTGTCCAACTGATATGGGCGCTTTCCCTTCGAGAGGGCCAGCGAGAGGATGTAATACGCCCGCGAAGTCTCCTTAAGGAGCAAACTCGTTCGCAGGGTCTTAATTGCCTCGGCCATATCCGACGTGCGGTAGTAACAAATGGCTTTCTCGATAAGGTCGCTGTGGTCCGGGCTATCAAGAGCTTCAAATTGGGTTAGAGCCTCGTCGTGAAGATCGACTTCGCAAAAAAGGGCTGCAAGGGTCCGGCGCTCCGTATCGTCTTGGGGTTGGATTTCTGCTTTTAAAAGCAGAGCTTTAGCGGCTTCTAGCTCGCCCTTTTCAATCAACGCCTGAATCTCTGTGAGACTTCCCATTCCCCATCCCCAAATGTGAGTAAAAAGCGGGAATAGGCTGGCGTTAACGTGATGACAATCATTCCCACTGGATTTAGGAACCTTGTACAGGACTCCCGCCACTGGGTCGAGCAGAAGGGTACCTGTGCCGCCGATTCAAATCGTCGTAAACTCTACAGCACTAAATTAACCGCCAAGGCCAATGCACGCTGCGCAGCATTGTGTCGCCGCCACCGGCCACGCATACTGAGGACATGTCATTTTCAACTCTACTTTTTGGTAACGGCTTGGGCCGGGCCCTTGACCCAGCTTACTTCGGCATCGAAACCGGCATTCGGGCTGTTTGGGATGACGAAGACGCGCTGATTACTCGGGATAGTAAACAATCAATCATACAGTGCCTCCCCGCGATCGCCGGGGCCCGACCTGCTATCCCGACGGGTGAGAACGATCTTGAAATCCTTCACCGGGTTGTGACTGCCTGCGGCCTGATAAGCCAAGTAGAAAATGGGGCGAGGATTTGGCTCACTGACCACGGCCACCGATTTCCCCAGGTGATCGAACACCTCATCGGTCGCATAGCCCATTATTTCCACCGATGCGCCACCACCTCTGCGCAGTTTGACGCATTTATCGCCGGTGTAGTGACGTTCGTGCGTGAAAACAACGCTCATGTAGCGACCCTGAACTATGACAACTTACTCTATCAGCCACTTATTGATGCTGACATTCTGGCAAATAACGGCCACCTGCTCGACGGTTTTGCTGGCTTGTTCTTTGATGAATCGCACATGGAACGGTTTAACCGTAGAAAAGGCTGGTACCTTCACCTCCACGGTTCGCCACTCTTTTATGACGACGGTGAAACAATAAGGAAAATCACGCAACCCAATCTTGATGACAGCTTCGATCCGCCCAATGTCCTTCACCGCCACATTGTTCTCAACCACACACGGATAAAGCCGGAGATCATTTCCGGGAGCAAATTGCTTTCCACGTATTGGGAGATGTTTGGGAAAGCTCTTGATGAGTCGCGCAGGATAGTCATTTTTGGCTACGGCGGCCTTGATACCCACTTGAACAAACGAATAGCAGAATGGGTAAGGTGGAAGAAGCGAGCCCGTGAAGCCTTTGATCTATTCGTAGTGGAGCGCGATGACCCAGCCGAAACAAGAGCTTCAAGGCGACAGTTTTGGAGAGAGCGCATTGGCGGTGGTGAACTTCACGATCGAGATTTCAGGCTATTCTTATTACCCAACATTTTGGAATTTACTTGGGCCGAACTTGATGACTTTTAACAGTACCGGAGAGTAATGAAGAGTGATGAAGTTCATTAGGGGAAAGATAGGCGTTCCGAAGTGGGTCTTGGCGATTTTGGTTTTATTGGCCATCCCTGGAGTGATCTTTCTATGTGTTGCGGTGAACCTTTCTATCTTCGGAATCCGAGAGCCGAAACAGCCCTACAAGGCCACTCGGATCGTTCTCGCCGAAACCATGAAAGCCATACAATTCTTTTACAAAGACTGTAAACGACTTCCGACAACAATGAGCGAATTGGTGGCCACTCCGCCACCGGCGGAATGCAAAGAGGTTCAGTCGTACCTACGAAGGTTGCCGATGGATGGCTGGGGCAACCAAGTGATCTTAACCCTGCATGAGAAGACCGTTGTGTTAACTTCGACGGGTGCTGACGGAAAAGAGGGCGGGGAATTGGCGAATATGGATATTGAAGAAAAGTGGACCGCAAATGAATGAACCGCGTTGAGGTGTCGTAATGGAATCAATGGTTTAAAGACAAGCGGTAGATCACAAAAAATGGAAAATTGCACTTCATGAAACAGGTCATGCGGTTACGGCATTAATCTGTGGCCAAGGGATTCAAAAGGTATCGCTTGGGGAGATGGACTCACCAAAAGGAACAGGCAAATATCTCGGATTTACAACGCTTGAGCCATTTGAGCAAAAGCCGACAATTACGATTAATGAATCAGTACGGAGAATTAGGATCGCCTTGGGAGGTTATGCCAGTGAACTATTGTTTTTGGGTAGCACGGGCATAGGTTGCGATGACCTAACCAGGGCATCTAACTTGGTTGAAGGCATGTTGGCAAACGAGGACTTTAGTAATTGGGCGGCGCAATTACCTGCTCCCGAATCGAATGATTTGAACATGATTGAGAATCGCCTCGTTAAGGCTTACATCAACCACATTTTACCCAGGTGCCGTGACGAACTGGCCCAATATGCAAGGGAGATTCGGATAATAGCTGGAGAATTATTTCGGCGGGAGGAGCTTTCGGGAGAAGAGGTTGCCACTCTATTCAAGTCTTGCCGCGATGGGGTATCGTAATGGGGTCGATGTTTGAACGAGAGGCAAAAGTACAAGCTGGGATTGTTTTTGGACTACCAATTGCGGCTGGATTCATTGCTGTTTTTTTAACTCACGTCACGCGATGGACAGATTCTTCAAGTCCGTATTTCTGGGTCGGTATCGGCGGTATGTTGGTCGGATATGGCATTCTCGTTTATTCAAAGTGGGACCAGATCAAGCGTGGCAATTTCTTTTCTTGGGGTGTTACTAGTGGATCGGCGACGCGAAGGGCTCTCTACGCTGCTAGTTATTGCCTAATGGTCTTTGGATTCTTGCTTGCCGGGTTTTCGGGAAGATTCTGAACGGCGCTGACCTGACCGATCCATGGGAGCGAAAGAGCGCCTGACTGGAGGAAATTTCCTCCAGTTCCTCCACGGGAAATGACCGCCTACGAAGCCACTTCCAAGCTTTGAATTTCATTGATATTGTAGCCTGGATTTCGGAGGAAGAAGTTCCGGTATTCGGGTACTAGCCTCCACCATATACGGAACCTGAAAATGGTTCTAAGTAATTAGAAAGATTTGATTCTCCCCTCTGGGGGAATCGTCTTCAGGTTCCGTGGTTCAACAGGGGATCAATATGTTAGAGAGATGTTTTAAAAATTGGAGATCGCTTGATTAGAAAAGAAATCGTCATCATTGGACCTGTGGGTGTTGGTAAAACAACTGTCAGTAAACTTCTATCTGAGAAGTTAGGAGTTCCTCGAGTATCCATGGACGACACTTTATTTAAATACATGGCCGAAGTTGGCTTTGATGAAGGCCACTGGAAGTCAATTATGGAGAAACAGGGCAAACCAGGAGCCTATCGATATCTTAGAGTCTTTGGATCTCATGCGGTTAAGAGACTTTTGGAAGATCACCAAAATTGTATTTTTGATTTTGGTGGCGGTGGAGTCATGGGAGAATTCCCTGATGAATTTACCAGAATCAAAGAGGAATTGGCCAAATTTGAAAATGTTGTTTTTCTTATTCCCGCCGAAGATAAAAAAGAGTCGCTTCAGTACCTTTATGATCGTCTAAACATCAAGACCCAGGCGTGGACTATACTTGAGCATCTTGTGTTCCATTCTTCACATGATGAACTCGCCAAACATGTTGTGTATGTGAAAGACAAAACTCCGGAACAGATCTGTGAGTCCATATTGCAAATACAATCGATTAAGCCAGTTTCCGAGAGGATGTCCGCCGTTTCGGTGGGATTCGTGAAGGGCTGATTCATGTTTAAGCGACCTCGCTTTGCCGTTCAATAGAGAAAGTTTTCAACTGCTAAACTAATTTTATTATATGCACATGTCCACGCACTCGACGGAAGCGCTTCTCGGCCTCGAGCAGAGTAGTGGCTGCCCAGCGAAGTACTTGATTGGGGCCAGAGCGCCAGTTCTTCACGCGTGCAACC
>JBFWQY010000063.1:0-8149 GCA_050249195.1 Bdellovibrionales bacterium | reverse complement strand
CGGCCTCAGATCCGTTCGACCCCCAGAAACACTTCGACTTCTGTTAGACCGTGGAGAAGGTGCCGACTCCCAGCATGCCGACGTGCATCCAAGGTGACCCAATGAGCCTCAATCAATGCCAAAAACAACCCTCAAGACCATTGCCAACCCCAGCATTTTTAGCCGCAAAATCAAAAAAGTGACCTAGCCAGCGCCGGGAGGGCGAAAACGGACAGGGCGGGGATGGGCTTATAAACCTATTGTTTGCCCTATCCCCTCAATCGATCAGCTCCAACGTTTGAGCCGAGACCAGGCCTACTCCCATTCTGTTACTTTCACGGGGACCGATGAGACCAAGGATCTATTGAGTGCCTGAAGAAAGCCGAATCCATAGTGAGACCCGCGCGGTCAGAAAAGGTCTTCCAGATGAACTTTGATCTATTTCCGTGGGTGTATTAGACCTTATGGAACTGTCGAGGATCAACCTGCGACTGAGGTTTTTAAAGAAAGTTAGCGACCGGCTTCGGTTTTCGTAGGTGAGGTGGCTCGGTTCTCTAGATCTTCTGCGCGGATTTCCTTGAATCTGCCCGGAATGAGAAAGTCGCACATATTCATTCCCCAGTTCTCCTGGAAATTTATTAGTGTCGTTGCCAAGTTCAATTGTGTTTGGTTCTTGTCGCGATTCTTCAAAACTGCCTCGCGCTTCCTTATGAGTCTTGCAAGATCTTTTTTATCGATTTCGACCGAGAAAAAATCTGAGTTGTCCATGGTCGCCTTGTCCCCGTACATGGTGACTTTTTCATTGCAGGACACTTTTGCCTGTGAAATGCGTGCCGAAGGTACATCCTGATTTTGCAAGTACTCAACAAACTCGGAGGGCTCCATAACAAGTCCCGGCTGCTTCAGGCACGTAGCGAGAATTTTGATTTTTTCTTGAGCATGAGCTGTGACTGCGAACCACGCAACCAGGACATAGAAACAGACCTTCATAAAACTCCTCCATTGATTGTAGTGTAGGCTCACCTATCCGGACTTCAAGGGACACAGGTCTTAATCGTTTGAACCGGACGAAAGTCGATTCATCTGGTCGGATCCGGCTGATTGTGGCCACGTTCTTCGCGGACACGCCCTCGACCAGGTACCAGGATTGCAAGGTAAAGTTTATCGAGCGCCACTGAGGTGCCAGGAGAATTTGAAAATGCCACGTGGCCTAATTTTGTCACTTTCGATTTCCTTTTTGGTCTTATGCAGTCTGTTTGCATTTAATGAACTCTTCGCGGCGCCCGACCTGGAATCGGCCTTTCGAAGCAAGGGCTCTCCTGGGCGGGAATCCAAAGTGGAGCTAACAAACGCCGGGCTCGTCAAGGAACTCAGGCGTCAGGTGGAACTTGCGAAAGGCGCTAAGATCAAAAATGAAAAACTCCGGCCTGAGGAGGGTCGCGCTGTTTCCGGTTTTGTGGCCCTTAGCAACGGGGAGATCTGTAAAGTCTCGGCCTCAGAAATTGAAGCGCCCCCGGTGCCGGGCGAGAAGCCGGAAGCGCAAGTGGGTGTGACGCTCAACTGTAGGCGCTGAAGTGCGGTTGTTAAGGGCCAACATTTTGAGGGGTCAGCCCTACGGACCGGCTTCAGCGTCCGCCAATTTGTGAGTCCGGTTAGCAGCCATGGCCACAGGAAATTTCAACCACGTCGACCCGCTCGCAACTGGGCGATACAATGATTCCAAATTCTTGTTTCACAAAGTGACCGTCGACTTCAAGGAATCCCTCAAAGTACATGTTTGGTGCGATATGAGTCGACGGGTGCAGGACCAGGTAAGACACCTGAATTCGCCCGGTGTCGGTGATTCTATTTTGCGCGGCATAGTACTCGGTTAAATATTGAGTTGCCGCTGGCGCACAGGCGTGAGTGCTGATCTCCGCTCCAGCGGAAGTGCCGATGAAGAGAGAGGACGCGATAAGTAGAAACGAGCCACCGAAGAAACGAATCATTGTAACCTCCTTTTGCAACTGCAGATGTGGAGTGCAGTACGGGGGAATGGAAATGTGGTCAACGAGAAACCTTACAGGATCCTGGTTCAAACATTTTACAATAGATGCAGTTCGGTGGATTCTTTAGAGAGTTATCGGCATGAGGGCTTCTGTCAGCACGAGGATTTCGAACTGAAATTTCGGGACAAAAGCTGGGTCCGCCTGCCAAACTTGTATGCGACTGTTCATATCCTTTACCAAATAAATGGTTCATAAGGAGACTTTTGGGGGCGGCCCAATCACATTGTCGGACCACTTATTGCAACCTGTCCGTAGAATGGAAGGAGGTCTGGATGGGGGGGCTTGCGCGCATTGGTGTTTGGTGTGTGATTTTGGCTCTTTGGCCTTACACCCAGATTTCTGCAAAAACTTTAAGTTCTCCATTTCGACTGTATGCGAACTCTTCAAAGGGTACGAAATCCATTGCCGGGGGAGGCCTGTCCCTCGTCATGCAGACGGATGGCAACATGGTATTGTATGAATCAGGTTCCAAGGGAAAAAAGAAAAAACCCATCTGGGCATCGAATACGAGTGGGCGAAAATGTTCGAAATGCTATGCGGCCTTCCAGGGCGACGGTAATCTGGTTGTGTATGATCCTAGTTACAAAGGGAACAAGCATCATGCGATTTGGGCCAGCAACACCGATGGTCGCGGAGCTAAACTTCGAATAGCTGACGGTGGCATTCAGATTCTGAATACGAAGAACCAGATCGTGTGGGCGGGGAGGGCCTTTATCCTCCATGCTGATCCTAAAAGAGGTCCTCAGGCGTATGTCAAAGATAAACAAATACTAATTATGCAGACGGATGGCAACCTGGTATTGTATGAATCAGGTTCCAAGGGGAAAAAGAAAAAACCCGTCTGGGCATCGAATACGAGTGGGCGAAAATGCTCGAAATGCTATGCGGCCTTCCAGGGCGACGGTAATCTGGTTGTGTATGATCCTAGTTACAAAGGGAACAAGCATCATGCGATTTGGGCCAGCAACACCGATGGTCGCGGAGCGCGTTTTAAGCTAACGAGTAATCGTATTGAAATCAGAAATAGGTCTAACGTTGTGATTTGGTACTCGGGGTCGGCCGCCGCCAGATCGACAGCTGCGAGTAACCCGCCACGCGCGGCTTCCAGCTCGACTAGCGCGAGCGGTCAGTCGGGTGGTGCTTCCGTTCCAGCCTGCGTTCCCGTGCAATTCGGGTTGTTTAACCGGCAGAGCACACCAATTGATTTCCTGGACCAGACCGTCTGTGATGACGGGTACGGAAACGCGACCGCATTCGACCCTGGGCCAGGCGGTACGCTGTGTCCGTGTGGAAGTGGAAATGCGCGCAAAATAAATGTTGGTGAAAAGTTGCCCTACCATAAATACGACAGGCTGCTCGCGCAGATTAGCGACTCATTTCGTCTCCCTGACGCTGATGGACGGCTCCGCGTACTGCAAACGATGTTCTGGACTATGGACCTACCGACTTACGGGCAGGTTTACTTCAATCCGAATCGCGGGGGATATAGTGTTCTTGCGGCCGAAGGAAATCATATAGGCATCATTGGCACTTATGATCAGACGGGTGGCCTTCAGCCGTTTTATTCCCCAGGCTGCAGTATGAATGATTCCTGGATTCTCTTCCCTAAGAGCTTTGGCGTGAGTCCCAACCAGACGTATTCCTGGATCTCAAGTCCCAACTGCAATTTCCCAGCGGGTGCTACCGCGGGTGTTCATGCGAACTCCGTCACGTCGTGGACAGCCCGGCCGGAGCTCGTCACTTATTCCAACGGTAGGCAACTCTATACAGTCGTAGTTTATCACTACGCCGTTCCGACCAAGGCCATTGACGCTATCAAGATGGATGACGTGGTGAGCGGTGAACTTTTCTACTTTACTCGGGAATACGGAATGACTCGGTGGGAAGCTTGGCAAAGTACCGTGAACAATCCTCGTGGGGCCAATACGACGCCATTTTATGCTGGATGCAACGGCCTTACCTCGACAACATGGGGCTACACCAACTCAGCCGTACGGGTCGATTGTCACGATTGGACTGAAATCAAGCCAGCACCCGCGGGAGGCTGGAGCCCAGCCAACTGGTCGGTGCATTCGATTTTTACCAACTAGGTGGAGCGGTTTCCCACGGGAAGAATGTTCATCTGATTGAGAATCTTTGGGTCCTACAGCATGAGTGCCAACGGCTCTGGATTCAGAAATACACCGACCGCCGGATCAATTGCACACGCAAGGTGCCGACTCCCAGCATGCCGACGTGCATCCAAGGTGACCCAATGAGCCTCAATCAATGCCAAAAACAGCCCTCAAGACCATTGCCAACCCCAGCATTTTTAGCCGCAAAATCAAAAAAGTGACCTAGCCAGCGCCGGGAGGGCGAAAATGGACAGGGCGGGGATGGGCTTATAAAGCTATTGTTTGCCCTATTCCCCTATGATCAGATCACCTTAAGAATTCCTGAACCTAACCCGGTGGAGCAGGACCGTCAGGTGGAGGTTGACCACGACACGGTCGATCCCGACTTGATTACAACGGAACCTATTGATGCCTCGGACGCAATGGCCATGATTGATCCTGTATCACCTTCTTTGAACTTTTCGCAGGATCAAATAGACATGTTTGCAAACGATACAGTTCATGGCGGACTTCAGGTTCTTAAAGATGAGTTTGGCGGCAATGTGGATCCAATGGACGTCGCGCTGAACCTGATCACCTCGCTCCCTGATGAGCTGCATGATTATGCCCTGTCGAAGCTGACCCAATTGAATGAGAGTTTACGAACGGAAGGAAAGGACATGAACGGTGATGACGCCCGGATCAAATGTCTGGCCGTTGTTGCTGAGGCATGGAACGGACTCTCTCCTGTTGAACGCAGGTGGCTCGCCCGAATTGATGTCACGACGCTTTACAAATCGACGACAGTGGATCGACTTCTTTCAGGACTCAACCGAATTCGGATCCCCTGGGTCCTGCGCTCGGAAGCACGATATCGCAAACTCGTTCCTGATGCCGACAGGTGGCTCACGACGGTGCTTCTTGAGACTGTAAAGGCCGCGAGAACCCAGGGAGTGAGCCCCCAGGTCTTCGGTGCGAGAAGATGGAGCACACATGTCGCCCAAATTCGGAATAAGGATCTAAAGACCCTGATTGGGACCAAATTAGAGGAACGCAACAAGTATGCATCTGATTCACCCAAGCACAATCATTTGGTTGCAAGCTACATTTCAGGTTGGATATGGAACGAGATTATTGCCTGGTCCAAATCTAATAAGCTTGGACCGTCCGATTTAAATGCCTGGTATTTTGCACTCCCAAACGACGAGTATGATTTCTATACAGAGACCGGCCAAAGTGATCAAGACAGTAGGGGCTCTTCACTCACTGAGGTCAACAACAACCTGATGTCCCTTATAAGATCAATTGATTAAAATAAAGTCTGGGACCGGTGCACCGAAAATTTGATTCTCGGCGGCTGCCGAGATCCCGGAGCACCGGCTGCAGAAAAAAGTGGACTGGGCGCGCTCAAGGGAACCTTTACCAAGTCGCGTGTCTTACTGACCGGTAACCCCTGCCTAATTCGCGCTTTGACCTGATCGGGTTCGTCGAGCATAGGCCAGCGGCGTTTCGAGTGTCCCGCCGCACGCGGCGGCCTTTAGGATCATGATTAAAAACGAGCGCGGATCGATGTCGTTCTTCTTGCACGATTCAATGACGGTGAAGAGAGTGGCGGCAGTGTCGCCGCCGGCGTGGTTACCCGAACCGTAGTAATTCTTGCGGCCCATGACGGCGTGGCGGATTGTACGCTCGGCTTCGTTGTTCGACAGCGGCAAGCGGCGATCATTCACGAACAGCGTGAGACCTTCCCAACGCTTGGTCGTGTATTCGATCGCCTTGCGCTTTTGGCTTCCCGGCCGAGATCTCGGGTACTCGTCCATCAGCAAGCGTTGAAGTCGGTCAAGAACGGGCCGGCTTTTTGTCTTACGTAAGCTTAGAAGTTCGTCGAACGACTTAGCTTCGCGCTCGATCACGAACAACTCGTCGATCAGATCCAAGATCGGCTTGATGGTTGGATCGTGCCCTTCAAGCGGCAAAAACTCTCGGCGCACGTGCGCCCAGCAGTAGGCTTGCTCAACTCCAAGCTCTGCTAGCACGTTGTAGCCGCTGAACCCATCGGTCAGCGCAGGCCCGCTGTATGAACCAAGTTTTTCTCTTAAAACCTGCCCCGATCTCGTCGGCTTAAAAAAGTAGTAGCTCGCGTAGCGATTGGAGATCACCCACATGTAGCCGTCTTTTTCATTTTTGTTTTGGATCTTCCATGGCGTCTCGTCAAGGTGGAGAGCCAGATCACTGGGGATTAAATCTTCTCTTAAAATCCGCTCCTGCATTGGCTCAAGGCTTGCCGCCGCCAGCGCGCACATCCGCGATAGCGTGCTCGTCTTCATGCCCCGAAGACCAAGGCTTTCCATCTCTCTAGTCTGCCGCTCAAGTGGCATGTGCGAGATGTATTTATCCGCTACCACGCTGGCCACGAACTCTGTCGTGTAATTCATCCCAGGCAAAAGCTCCGCAACTCCGCTTGCGGTTACGATTACTTCTTTTTCTACGTCGGGATTGATTTCACTTTTCAGCTTGTATTTATGCTTGCGGTGAAGCTCGCGGATGTACTTGCGCTCGACGATCTGGATCTTAATTACTTCATCAACCAGGCCTGTATCGACCCATTGCTCTGCGCTTGGGCCTTCTAAACCGCGATCCGAGCTCTCGGCCTTTAACTCGCTATCCAGCATGCATTGCTCGATCACGATCGTTTCCAGATCCTGACCTTTGGCTTTGCCTTTTTGAACATCACGCCCATCTGGCGACGGGAACGCCGCTTGAGAGAACAACAAGGCTTCTTCTTGGCTCTTGTCGCGTGGACGGCTTGTGGCCTCGGCACGCTTTTCCGAGCTCTTGCCAAAAATTTGACGACGAAGCAGCTTTACCCGCTCTTCAAGATTGAAAGCCATCTGATCTTGCTCAAGCTTGCGGCGCTCAGCCTCATCGACCCGGACTTGCAGTTTCTGATTGTGATCGACAAGATCGGCGATCAACGCACGTAAAATCCGCGGGTCCTTCTCGTTCTCTAAAATCTGGCGTGTGCGTGCGTCCATTCAAAAACAAGTCTGCTCAACACCGAGTGGGAGAGCAACTGACTCCCTTTGCGTCACAGCAGTGGCCTGAAGTGACCGATCCACCACAGGTCTGCGGATCACGCTTCCGTGCAAGATCAACTGAAGTTCTTGCTGGCTGATCTCGCTGCGGCCGATCAGCTCCGAGTGCGACATGAAGCTTCCGCGCTCCATTCGCTTGGCAAGCAGCACCAACCCCGAACCATCGTAAACCAGAAGCTTCAGGCGCCTGCGGTTCCTACCAAAAAACATGTACACATGCCCCTGGTCCATCAAGGCTTTCATTTGGTGCACGCAAAAAGAATGCAGCTTCTCAAAACCGCAGCGCATATCTATCGGCTCCCGGTACACAAAGATTCTTAAGCCTTTTCTATCTAAGAACATTTGGTGAGCCCTTTTAACAGTGAGACCGCCGATTCCAGATCTGGCAATTCCACTCGGTAACCGTCGGGTGTCGTCACGGTCACCGTGCCGGTTTTGCGAACACTTCTGGATTTGTTAATTTTCGGCACCGTCACCGTGCCGATTTTAGCAACCGCCTTGCTCTCCAACTGAACGTTGACCTGGTGGAACTGTTTCTTAGCTAACTGCCGGCGCTGGTAGCGCCACTGAAGAAACGTTTCGTAGCCAACCCCGGTCCGATCTGCCGCCTCCCGCGCCGACAGGCCCATTTCATCGAGGCGCTGAACTCGATCTTTGATCGACTTCGGCCACACCCGACGCCCTTCGCCCACTTCAGCCACGTATTGCTCGCGCAATGTCCGGATTTCTTGAATCAAACTTTCGGCTTCGTCGGACACCATGGGCCTCCTCGGCGGGAGCCGAATGTATCGCATTTGTGGGGAGTCTATTAGCAGGCCGGTGAAAAACCTGGCCTACGGCCGGTTTTTTTGACCGGTCGTCCCCCACCGCCTTCGGTGTGCGGAAATTTTTCGATTTATTTTGGATTTTTTTATCGCGAACTCGGTCGATCTGG
>JBFWQY010000062.1:0-8664 GCA_050249195.1 Bdellovibrionales bacterium | reverse complement strand
CGAAAACTTACGCTGACGTTGCTCTTTGTCAGAAAAAGCTTTTGTTAGATGTTTAGATTGAAAGCTTGAATCAAAGTTTGGTATATTATTTAGCGAGGGTCTGCCGCGACCGCAGCATGTCAAACATTCTTTGTTTAGTTTTTAAGTTCCGAACAAACTACAAATTAAATCCGGGAAGTTGACTGGTCGTCAACCCTCATTTTTCCATTTTCATTAAGTAAACGGCATTACTTAAAATAGGACGGCGACGCGGGTGCCGTAAATCTCGCGCAATTTAGCGGCGTGCGATTTGCAGGGAACTTCACCGAGATCATGATTATTTTTGTTTGCAAGGAACGTGGTGGATGAGACGAATCCTTATTCCCGTGATTTTAGCCATCTCCATTGGTGTGGCTCCGGCGCGGTCGCAAGCGCAGTTCGGTGGTGGCATGGAGATCTTTACATACCTCCCACTAATATTTGCCGTAATTGTGTTGATCCAAGCTTCGCAAGTTCAACGCCCGTCGAGTCTGCCTTTCCGGCAGTTAGGAAAGGTCCATCTCGCAAGCCCACTGGAGGACGGCGAGCATTCGATCGCGCCCGAAGAAGCGGCCAGGATCCTTACCGGAAGGACCAGTCGAACCGACCGAGAACGATTGATCGTTGCGAACTCAGTCATGGCGAGAGTGTTCACGAAAGGTTTCTGGATAGATCGGACTTCGACTTTTGAGACATTGAACGTATCGGCTGGCACTCCGTCCTTATTCGTTATCAAGAATGAACTTTTGAATGTGTTCCGGTCACACGGGCTAAGGCCATCTTCGATTCAAAATAACCTTGTGGATTTGTTGAGTGCCGCCTGGGAGTTTGAAATCGCAATCCGTTCACTAGGGATCCGACCGGATGTGGAGCGTACAGGCTATCTGGCCGCTTACCTGCAGGCGCTCAGTGCCTCAATCTATAAAGCCAACCGGTCGAAACGGACCGAGCTGACGAGCGGCGTGATCACGGCTCTAGCTGAGCTCAACCAATCCCTGTTTCAGGATGTGGGTGAAGTTCTAAACAATCAAGATCTCACCCTAAAGCAGAATCGCCGCTATCAGCAATTGCGCTTAATGAGCTTAAGGTACATGCCGCCATGGATAGCGGGCACTTATACGGGAATGTTGACGACCCTTGCATCAGTGGTTGCGTTCATGATCTATGATCAAGAGATCATTCGGATGTTTGAGGCATTGAATATGGGGAGGATGAATGCGGGCCTCGCGGGTTTACTTAGCGCCATGTTCGGAGTTCCGACCTTAAGCGGGGTCGGCACCGCCTTCGGCTATAGGTCCGTCATGGAGTGGCTTCTCAAGCCAAAAGTGGGTCGCGCGGCAACATTGGTCCTTCAGAAGGCCTGCCGTGAAATCTTAGATCCGGCTGGCGAAGACGGTGAGGCACCATAACTCGTTCAAATCGTGACCGCGTTGCGCTCCGGGCATAGTTCTTGATGTCAACGTCTCGAGTAGAGCGCCTTTCACCAGGTCCTCGCCGAGCTGCCGATTCGCGGCTCTTAGGCCAAAACTCGTGGGCTGAAATATGACGTTTTTTACCATTGTCATGGCTCTCACCTCCGCTTTGAGTTCGAATAACGCTTCGGCGCTGATTCATTTGGGACGACGGGTGAACATGACCATCTCGGTGGACTGGGAGGGCAAAACCCCTAAGGCTGGTCATCTCCAGGCCATGCGCCAGTTTCGCGAGGACTTTCCGAAGATTCCGCTTTTACACTTCCTGAATCCAGCGCACTTTACCAGACCTGGGGCGGAGGCGACCGATCTACGTCGGGAGATAGGTTCCGTGTTGCGACCCGGGGACATGATTGGCCTGCATCTCCATGCGTGGCGCGATCTGATCGAGGCCGCGGGTGTGGATTTCCGCTCAAGTCCGAGCTTTATAGGAGCCGCGGGATCCCAGCTTATCGATGGCCGGTATGGCTATGATGTGCCAATTTATGTTTATACGACTGAGGAGTTGCGACGTCTCGTGCGTCTTGGATTGCACCTCTTGAGGGAAAACGGCTTCACGGCTCCTATCCGAGTTTTTCGCGCGGGAGGTTGGCTCGCGGACGCCCGGGTGCTCGACGCGATTCGGGCGGAGGGACTCACGATCGACAGCTCGGCGCTCCCGCCGGAGATTGGTGCGCACGGCTTTTGGTCCCTCCCCCTCTACCGTTCCGTTCGTGAATTGTGGAAAGACATCACGCCGGTTTCACAGCCGTACATTGTCGAAACCCCATCAGGCGCGCTCATCGAGTTTCCCAACAATGCGGGGATGGCGGATCACGTCTCAGCGGACAGAGCCGTCAAAATCTTTCGGGACCAGGCGAACGAAGCAAAACGAGGACAGATCGTGCACTTCCATTATGGCTTTCACGATGACACAGCTCAGGACATGTTGCCTCGTGTGCGAGCCGTCCTTCAAAAGGTAAAACGCTATGCGCGCTTGACAGGGATTCGGCTTGAATTTGTGACCATGCCTACCGGATGCGCTAGAATCTTACAGTCTCTTTAGGGGGCGGGTACGGGCCATGGAATTAGCAACCTCGACCTTAATTCTTGTGTGCGGAGAACCGGAGTAACTCGATACATGAAATCTCTTACCTAGATGCGCGCTAAAGAACAGGTGCCCGTGGTGATAGAAATAGGTCTTCAACTTGGAAGCATCCGATAGAAGCTGCCAGTCCTCCCCATGCTTTCCATGCAGTTGCACTCCAATGGGAAGACCCGATTTAAGTCTCGCAATCGGTGCCGACAAAATCGGATGGTGGAACAACGCTGTCGCCGTCAAAAAATTACCCAAATAGATGCAATATGGATAGGTCTGAGTACCCAGTGTTTGCGGCGTACCTGTTTTCTGATGCTTGATAGCCGCACCTGGGGAGATGGGAGTTAACCAAAAATCAAAATCCTGAATGGAGCGGGCAAACTCGTCGCGCAAGTGCTCCGCGATTTTCAAGACCGTACGATCTTGACCCTTGTTCGCAAACAGGCCCTTCTGGAATGAGTCCTTAAAAAGGCCTTCGTGAAACCGACGTACGTTGAAGAGGTGGTTAAATACATCAACAAACGGTCGGAACTTGAACGGCGCGGGAATCATCTGTTTGTATTCATAGCCCAGAATGATTCCCCAAATCTTTGGCCCTCGGTACGTTCTCGGAGTTCGTTAACACTTTAAGCACTAGAGCCAAATCGTCAATTGATCGTGCCATTGGTCCCGCAACGGCTAAATTTGCAAAGGACCTTTTATGCAGAATAGGACCGATATCGTCGAATGGGACAAAATTGTGGGTTGGCCGAAGCCCAAAGATTCCACAGCAATGCGCTGGGTACCGTATGGAATCCGCCACGTCGCTGCCCACCTCGAATGGACTAAAGAATGCGGCCACGCTTGCAGCAGAACCTCCCGAAGAACCACCAACTGTGTAATCGGGGTTAAGCGGATTCCGTGTGAGTCCGTAGATCGGGCTGATCGTCTGCCAATCAAAACAGGATAATGGAACGTTGGTTTGGCCAATGAAACCGGCGCCAGCCGAAACCAATCTGTCCATGACGAGACAGTGGTTAAATGAAGGTAAGCAATTGAAACCCGGGAAACCGAACGAGGTTCGGAAGTTTTTAACTCTGAAGGCATCCTTGATCGTGAAAGGTACACCATGAAGAGGCCCCGCTACGTCCCCCGTATCGTCGAGGTAGTTGTCGAGTTCATCCGCTCGGCGTAGCGCGTTCTGAAAGTTCTCACGAATGACTATGTTCAACCTGGGATTGTACTGTTGGATGCGAGATATATAAGACCGGGTTAAGTTTACCGATTTAAGACGACGTGTTTGAATGAGTTCACACTGCTCAGCAAGCGACAGAAGTAAGGCGTTCTCCGAAAGCGAGTTCAATGAGTCGAGTTCTCCGCATGAACGATTGATTCAGCAACTAACAATGCATTAGCTCTATTGATATGGCCCCATTCCTCGTAAGAGTTGCCTCCATAGGGAGTGGGTCGTTGCCCATGCCCCCTTTGCACCCTCGGAATTTCCAAAATCTGATCACAGCCGGGCTCTGGAGCTTTGTCTTTTGGCCAGAGCCGTTTTCATCGCGGTAAACTCATCGGTGAACCCTCCCTTTACGCCGCCACCGCCGACGTGAAAGATGCCGTCACGGCTGTCCCCTAGGATCCGTTCCACATCGTAAAATCCAAATGCCCCTATATCGCGATATGCCCGCACCCGCTCAATAAACGCCGTCTCACCTCGCAGCTCAAGTCGCGGGGCTCTCCGTTTCACGAGAATACGAAGTTCCCTTGAAAAAGCAAGGCCTCGACATCGCGGAGCTGGCGCGTTTGCGATTCGAGGAGGGTTTAGGCTCGCGGCAGATCAGTCGGCGTTCCCCGCACGACGACAATCACCGCCGTTCATCGCCTCGAGAAGGCCAGGGGTTGGACTAGTCCAAAAGGGGCGGGAAGAGCTCCTTTTTGAACCTCTTCGATGCCCTGCTCGCGGCATGGAATTTGATCTTCCGCGATGAATGGTACAGGTAAATCTGGTGCCTTCACCTTCAACGGAGATCTGAGTGACGAATTTCGATTTGGAATCGACAATTTGCGCTTTTCGCTTTGCACGCGGAGGATTGCAATTTCGACACCCCGAATGGGTACAAAGAACCAAGATCACCACGGTTGCGTTCGTTTCGGTGTTGACTGTCCTGATGGGTCTACCCGATCTCGCATTTGGCCAGACTCGCCGAACTCGCACTCGGGTCAGTTCGTTCGTCAGAATACAAGATGACGGCACCGTGTTGTACGGGAGACGCGGTGAAATGACGGAAATGGGCACGATCGTGAAGTTACCTGCGGGCGCCACATACTTTCACTGGACGACTCCAGAAGCCGCTGAGTCCATTCTTACGAATGGATTGAGAGATCTCTCTTTATTGACTGGGGGCAATGTCAATAATGCCATGGGATCTGGCTTTTACGCCGCTGAAAACATTTTGGACTACGGAGGAACGGGCCGCCACCGACTCATCACACTGGAGGTGCTCCAACCCACGAGTGTTATTCTGGTCACGGGATCGTCCTGGGATCCAGGATTGGATCAAGGTGATGCACATTTTCGAATCAAGTCCAAAGATGTTTGGGATCGCGCTCAGGAAGACCTTCGCAGAAAAGGAATATCGGGTGTGATGTACAGGTCAGCCTTTTCCGGCAGCCATTGGTACAACTTCTTTGCCCCAGCTGGTGAAAGCTATTTGGTGCGTCCGACCCGCCAGGAAGATGTCATAAACTTGAAAATCATGAAAGACCCGTACAATGCGTATCGAGCTCTTTTCCAATTCAATCAGATTCAGCCGGTTGTAGCGGACACCGCCCTATATGACTTCTCACCGACGCTTTGGAAGCTCGCTTCTGGTCAGTCACTTACACCCCAGGAGAGGAAAGAGTTGTGGAGAAAGGCTGGCTCCCAACTCACCACGAGTAGGAACCATCCCCGAGAGCTTTGGCGTCTTTCTGAGCGATTTATTGGAGGAGACTCCGTGCTTGCTCGTAACTTTCGTCGAGAGTTCAGACGAGAACTTGACGAACTCGTCCCGAATAGGATTGATCTCAGACGACACGGCAACGCTAGTCAGAAAGAACTTGAGGATAAGTTCCAAAAAAGCGAGGCCCTGCTGAAGGGATGGGGATACGATGTGGAGGCGAATAGACCCCCCCCTAGGCTCGAGGTTCAGGCTATGGCCGAGACTCTTCCTGACGACTTGCGTGAGCTGCATTTATGGCTGAATGATCGTACGAATATCCTCGAAGATCGCCTCAGCGCGCTAGCGGCACTGGTGGAGCTCGCCCAAACGGACTCGCGTGCACTCGCTCCTTTGGTTCTCTCATACTGCATGGAAAAGGAGGAGGACCCTAGAATCATAAACCGCATACGGAGGGCCTTAAGCTCCAAACTCCTTGACCAAATGAGAGCTGTAAAAAGCCTACCCATCAAAGACCCGCAGCACCTGCGGAATCTCATCGCCCGAATGCCCAAGAACCTACTTCCTTTGCGCGGAACTCCCATACCATGGGATAGGAGTTGGGGAATGCGTGACCGCATGCAGATCAGTTCAGAGGATATGATCCCATTGCTCGTTCTTTCGAAGGTGGAAGGCTTTAACGACGAAGTTGCAACAGCTATTAAGTTTTTCGATCACAAGTATGTCTACAGCGGCTCTGAGGGTTTCGAGATGAAAGCGGCCGCCCTTGAAAGGGTCAGGAAGTACGAAGCGGACCGGAATCGTCGAGTCGCTGAGATCTGTCAGGGGTCTCTGCTACCAGTGCCAGCATCCAGAAATTATTGACGGGAACTTTTCCATTCTAGATCTTACTAAGGTCCGGAGCCTTAGATCGGTAGTCCGGCGCCACCTGAGAACGGAATTCCTCTGGAAGAACGATATGCTGTACGTACAACCAGGCAGCCAAAGTATCCGTAGCGAAACGCCAACACCAAGACCGAGTATCTGTTTTTAATCCCTCATCATCGGTCTCCTATCTCCAAAACAAAAAGTTCCTCTACGGTCACACCCAGGTTCTTTGCCATTTTGATCGCCAAAACCACCATCGGTTTGGCGATTTGCTGAAAGTTGATCCTCAGTGAGGGCCGATCTTGCGGACGGGATTCGGCATCTTTAGGGAGCCAACTTTAGAGCCTGTAACTCGCCGTTTTTCATTAGCTTTCTCGACAAGATTGGCATTAAAGTTGCTTTCAATTTTTTCCATCGTAATTATGACTCTAGGATCGTGATGAGCGCAGTTGGATCGGCGGTTTTTGTCGCCGGCTTCATTTTTGGCAGCTTTTGCTGGGCGAATCCCCGGCTTGAAGTCCTATTTTCCCTTCAGGAATTTGAGCAGTTAGCGGTGGCCCTTGCCCCCAAAGTCGATCTTTTCGCTGCGGTCTGGGAAATTGACCCGAATGCCGAGTTCTTTGCTGGCACGTCCCGTGACTACGTTTACTGGCTTCGCGGCCATTTCAAGCAGATCAAATCCCGCCAAGAGGCCCTGGCCAAGCGCGATGAGCTGATGACGCTTGAAAGGATCGAAGCCCGCCGTTTTTTGATCGGTGAATCCGATGTGGACATGATTTCGAGCCAAATCCACTCATTCAACATCGAACGTTACGGCCTCAAGTCAGTCGACTTGGTTTCCGCGCGGCGCTTAGATCCTTCAACGAATGAAGGCAAGAGCGAGCGGGACGAGGGGTTTATCCCAACTGAAAAAATTCGCTTAAGTAAAAAAGGAATCATGCATAGCGAAGGGTTGGGCAACGGTTTTGAAGAAATTTATCACGCGCGCCCAACGGTCACGTTTTCGTCACCAGAGGTGTTCGCGCAGTCCGAATACGCGAAAGCCGGCAAAGCCCATGAAGTTAGACTCGCCCTCCGGTTTTTGCGTATTCTAGCGATGAACTACTATCATGTTTATGGCAAGGGATTTCCCGACAAGACTACTCTCTTCGATATCGATCAAGAGTCGGCTGCCCAAACTCAAAAGGCCATTGACCGAGCGTTCTCGGGCGAAAGCGAATTTTTTAATTTTATTCGCAGGCCGGCCGGTAAAAAACGCATTGACGACGTGATTAAAAAACTATTTCGCTCGTATACCAATCCCACGGCCGCCTATGAACTGTGCAAGCACTTCGGAGTAGACCGCCTAGTCGGAGAATTCGGCCTTGAGCCTATCAATCAGTATTTGTTCGCCAAAGACCGGGATGCCCGGCAGGTCGCGGAAAATCGAAAGCTCTATAATATTCCGGCTGGCGTGATCGTGAACGCAGCATCGCGCTTGCCGGACCTCACAGTTCTACATGGCGTACGTAGGGAAGAAAACTATCGTCCCCTTCTTTTGCAAGGTGTTCTCGAATCCGAGAATGGCACTGCAGGCCGCGGAGTTTACGTTGTCACACCTAAGAATCTCAAGTTTGCAAGTGACTGGGCAAGATCGAAGGATCGCGTGGTGCAATCTCAAATTTCAGCAAACGCAGCGTACATCGATGTCAACGAAGGGCCAGGAAAGAAACTTTTTGAGGAATTTGCCGCAAGATCAAACACTCTCAATCGCAGTTCGATCTACGATGATTTTTGCGATTTTTTTGGAATCGATATCATCAAATATTCATACGATGTCGATGCTTATGCGGTAAAGAACAGTTCCGTCCTCAGTCACTTCCAAGGGCTCACTCGCAAAATCCTAACGGTCTCGGAAATTGCAGATCTCGCCCGCAAGGCGAAAACTCCGATTGAACAGGCCGATGTTTTGAATGTCATGGCCTTCAACATGCTCCCAGCCGATGAAAAAGATAAAATTCTTCCGTTATTCATTCCCGCTGACAGGCTCTCTCAGGCCATCCCCGAATCCGAAAGACAGTGGGCCCGAGACTATGGGATTCAAGCGGCTCGCTATTTGTATTCCCTCGCTTACATCCGAGCGCAACTCCAAAGCGGAGATCTTGCCCGCCAACTGGACAGCGAAATCAACAAGATCGTGGAAAAGAACGCCGACCCGCGGGCGCCGCAGGCGCTGCGCGGACCTTCAGCAACATAAGCTACCAAAATTTAACAATTTAGGGTAACCAACCGGCGATCTCCGGAAACTAAAAAGGCCGAAGTACGTCTG
>JBFWQY010000061.1:0-8750 GCA_050249195.1 Bdellovibrionales bacterium | reverse complement strand
CATCCGTCCATCCCTGAACCTCTCTGTGTTGAAATTTCGTTGCAGAAAAATCAAATCACATCGAGCTAAGGGATGGATACCTTTGCACTTATTTCCTGGACCTACCCCAATTAATTACGGAGAACCCTCGAAATTGAATCCAAGCTCAAATCAGAACTCAAATCCGAGCCGCAAATCGATGTTAGAATAGAATAACGACTGGAAGCCCTCGTTGGTGACCTCGGGATTCACATACACGAAATTGTACTGGTGCCATTGACCATACCAGAAGAAACCCAGCTTCAACTGCTCGGTGAAATTGTAGGATGTTCCAATGGAACCGTCGAAACCAAAGGTGGGCTTGATTTCAAATTCACTCGCGCCGTTGGCCTTCGCGCTGAGAGGGAACTGGTAGCGCATGGACCAGTAATAGGTCCAACGCCGGCGACTCCATTCCGCCAAGGCTCCCAATGAGCCCGTGGTCATCTCGTTCTCACGCACGCTCAGCTCAGCTTCTTCATCCAAGAACACAAAAGGCGTTTTATGCTGTTGGACTCCGGCCCGGAGTCCGTAAAGCACCGGGCGATCCAATAAGGACAAGCTCGCGGTCCGACGGACGATCCCTTCTAGACCCAGCGTCAACCATGAGTACTCCGCGTTCGAAGCCACGGCATTTTCAAAAATCAACTCTCCAGGAGTATTTTTATATGTGATCACGCCACCCAAACCGCGCGATCCCACATAGCCGCCTTCGAAATATTGACTGGGTGCCTTGATATTCTGTGAGGTCAGCGTCCCTCGCCCAGGCACCGACTGACGGTAATCCACATAGTTCATCCCAGTCCCAAGCCATGCCCACCAGCCACTTTTTTCAAGGTTGTCTTTGCGGACACGCTCGACGCGCGTGATGGTTTTTTGCACCTCGGCCGGTTCTCTCTTGGCAAGGAATACAGGGGCGGCCTCAGGTGTGCGGAAGCGTTCCGGTCGGGAGAAATCACTGATGATTCGGCCTTGATGATCGCGGGCCCGCGCCCGCCAGAAATAATCTGTTCCGGCGGCCAAGCGGGTTTTAACTGAGGGTTCGGAAACTCGCTGCTCTTGGACACTTTCAAATCCAGCGGAATCGGAGATCTCGACATCGTAGGTGCGAGCGAACAGCAGCGGTGTAAACGCCCATTGGCTCTCGACTTCACCCTCGGAGTCCACTTGGCCGAATTTAGGTTCGCCAGTTGGAATTGGAGGCTCGACTGCAAGTTCAAACCCGGCTTCTTGGGACCATGCCGAAGGCAGAAAACCTTGCTTTTGCGCTTGATAGCGATACTTATATTGGCCCGGGATCAACTTCTGCGCGGGCCATGCTGTGGTTGTTTGCTCGAAGACCCCTGAACGTCCGCCGTCAAGTTCCACTGTGAGTGTGTCAAAATCAGATCTGGAGAGCGGGAAGAACTGTCGCAATGTTCCCTCCTTGGCAAGAAAGTTCGCCACCCGTCCGGAAGAGGCGGAATACCACGATGCGGGGTACGGGCGATTGGGAATCTCAAATCGGTCAGGAACGCTTCCCCGGCGTGCCAAGGGCAACATCTCCAGTTTGGGTTCAACGATAAAGGGAACTGCGGTTGTCCATTCCGTTGTTCGATGATTGCCGTAATCCGAGCGCGCGCGCACGAAGTACTCGCCGACAGGAAGTTCGGCGAGGGCTCTGTCATCCGTGATGTTCTGGTTGAGCAGCACTTTCGTGAAATCGGGATCGGTGGAAACTTGGAACCAAATGCTGGCGTCACGCGGAGCGCGGAACTCCATTTCCACCGGCGCTTTTTCTTTTGCCGGTGTAATGAAAATTTGGTTCGCCAGAGGCTTCATGATGAGAGGCTGCTTCAAGCGCAGAAAGTTCACTCTCTCGATGGGAGAGATCTCGCCCTTCGGACCGCGCACACGGAAGTACAGGGACAGCGACTCTCTTACGCTCATGGATGTGTTCATCCGCCCTTGAGCAATCTTCTTGGCGTGAATCTTCGCAAAGTCCGGCTTGGCAGCGAACTCAAGAGTGAAGCGGTCATTATGCGCCGCGGGGCGGCCATGATCAAACTCCCATGCAAACTCAATGCGCGTTGGATCTTCCGAGGCGATCACTTGATCGTGAAGAGGCTTGACGATCAAGAGCTTTGCGGGCTGAACGGTTGGCTTCACCTTCTCCCCAACCACCACACGGGCCGTTTTTTCAGTTTTCCCGATCCGACGGCGCTGGCCATCGACGACCACATCGGCTTCGCCGCTGGTCACGTCGAGCTCCGTGCGATTTCCCACCTTGCGCAGGGTGATCGCCGCTTGTTTGGTAGTGGTCAGCTCGATGGGTTTCCCTGAGCCGGTATCAACGACGATCTTTTCACCCTCTCCCACGCGGCCAAAGAGCGTCCCGTAATTCAAGTTCAAGAAATTCACGTTCTGATCGCGTCGAAGAATCACAAGCGTGCTCTCCGTCACGGTCATTTGGGTTTTTCCTACAACCAACTGGGCTTCAGAATTGGCTCCAACATACACGGCATCGTTGTACACGAGATCTTGGCCCGAAGATGCCTTTTGCCATTTTAGATCGCCTTCGAACTTGAGACGAACGTCACCCGAACGCTTGGAGACAATTCCGATGGATTCGCCGCGCAAACGCCGGTTTCCCCACATCCAGTCATCAAAATAAAAAAGCCCCGTCGCCATCAGGAGAATGGCCAGAGCCACGGCGACCAGAATGCGATCCGTTCGATTGCGCTGGTTCACTGTGTGCGTCCCTGTCGATATATTCACGGGCTTTTCCACGTGAATCCTATCGGCACGGGCCTGGCTTCAATGGACCAGACGAACGTGTAAAACCGTCTCAATTTGCATGAAATCGTGACGTTCGGTCAGGCGCGATTGAGGTGCGAAATTTTCTCGGGATCGCCGACAATCCACAGACGATCGCCTGGCTCCAAGCACAAATCGGCGGGCGGGTTCAGTTGCTTGTACCCCTGGCGCTCGATGCCCACAATTAGACCTTCAACCCGGTCGCGGATTCCAGATTCCCGCAGAGTCCGACCACAGACCGGAGAGCTGGATTCGATCACGACGGACTCCAGGAGGAGCGGGCTCTTTTGCGACTGCACTCCATCTTTGGCTTCCACTAATTGGCGCAAACTCTCGATCTTAGAATCAGTTCCAACCACAGCCAGGCGATCGTAGGGAAAAATCCGATCACTGCCCCGCGGAGCAAGAATTCTTTTTTCTCCCCGTTGAATGGCCGCAATCATCACGCCGTAATTTTCCTGTGGTCCGAGACGCTCAAGATTGAGTCCCACAGCGGGCGATTCCGGATTCACAACCAGCTCGCTCAGGTGCGTATCCCAGGGCAACAGGGGCGGTTCAAGATCGTCCTCACCTTCCAACTTTCCTCCAAACTGACCCAGAAACCGTTTTTCCAACCGCCGGTAGATCTGTCCCCCAAAACGGTGGAGCAGAAACGCTGTTCCCATCAGGACCCCAACCGTCACGCCGGAAAGTGTACGCCAGCTCAAATACTGGGCCACGATCAGAAGGGCTAAAACGCCCGTGGCCCCAGCACGACTCAATACAATTCCCACCTCCACCCAATAGGCACGTGCAAACGAGGAGATCACCTTGCGAAAATAACTCGGTGGACGGCGAAAACCCAATCCCCAGAAGAAAGGTAAACACAGAAAAAGGTTGAGCATCAACGCACCTACTCTCACCATCAGCACCGGCCCAAAGAACTCACGCAGTTGGGGGAAGACCAGCGCCCGAACGAACCAGGTTGTCGCCAGTATTAGGACAATGTTGATGACAACAAGGGGGAAATAAGCCCGCACCAGGGCCGGAAACAGATTTGAGTTTTGATTTCGCTGGATCGCCGAATGGTAGCGCTCGATCGCCAGGCGCAGTCGTATCGGGAGCCGACGATCGACTTCGCGGTAAACACGGTCTGAACTGGAGATCATGTAAGGCGTGATAAACCAGGTGAGGGCGCTGACACCAATGGCGATGGGATAGAGTTTCTCGCTGATCACGCCCAGGTTCAATCCCAGGCCCGCGATAATGAATGAGAACTCGCCAATCTGCGTGAGGGTTAGTCCAGCCCTCACCGCCGTGCCCAAGGATTGCCCCGCAAGAATCGCCCCCAAGCTGACCGCGAGAACTTTACCCACGATCAGAGCCAATGTGACCGCAATTAACGAAGGCCAATACGTGAGGAGCATCGATGGATCGAGTAACATGCCCACGGAAACAAAAAAAACAGCGGCAAAAAAATCCCGGACCGGCAGCAACACGTTCTCAATACGTTCGCGTTCATCCGATTCCGCCAAAAGGGATCCCATCACAAACGCTCCCAGCGCGGGAGAAAATCCAGTCCGAGTGGCAATTAAGACCATCATCAAACAAAGACCGACGGCAAAAATCAGCGTGGTCTCACGGCTGAGTAACGGCCGTATAAGTCGCATAAATCCCGGCAACAGAAACAGACCCACTACAAACCAAAGCACGATGAAAAATCCCAAGCGCAAGGTCGCAAATCCCAGGTCCATGCCGCTGAGCTGACGGGTGAGAGCCAGTGTGGAGAGGAGGACCAGAAGTAAGATAGCGACCAGGTCTTCCACGATCAACACACCCATTACAAGTTGAGCAAAGCGACGGGTTTTGAGTCCATGCTCCTCGAAAACTTTGACGATCACGGTGGTCGAGGAAATGCAGAGCATCCCCCCTAGGAAAATCGCATCCATCTGCGACCACCCCATCATTCGCCCAAGTAACATGCCCAAAGCCAGCAGCAGACTCGTTTCAACGACAGCCGTTAATGTCGCCGGTCCGCCGACGCGCGTGAGGCGGCGAAAGCTGAACTCAAGACCCAGGCTAAACAAAACAAATATAACGCCGATCTCTCCCCAGATTTTGATGTTTTCCACATCAACAACACTGGTGGTCCAGGACACATGAGGGCCGACAATCACGCCGGCCAATACCAGACCCAGCACGACCGGCTGCTTTAACCAACGAAAGACAATGGAGATCAACCCCGCCGTCATAAGAATAATGGCCAAATCACGAATCAGTATGGGAAGAGAGTGGTTCGACATCTCTTCTAGTTCGCCATTTACGACGGATGCCAGACAAGCGTTTTCTCGAGCGATTCAGGACCAAAATTCGTCATGGAGCGCGGACATTCGCATCGGAGCGCGCGACCCGCTCCAGCACGGCCACTAAATTCTGGCGTTGAATGGGCTTGGTGAGATATTCATTGCATCCCACACTTAAGCAACGCATTCGGTCTTCCTGAAGGGTGTGCGCCGTCACGGCGACAATGGGCGCGTCAAATCCCTTCTCACGTAAGATACGCGTGGCCTCGACGCCTCCCAGCCGCGGCATTTGCAAGTCCATCAAAATCGCATCATAGCGTTGCCGCAGAGCCATATCGACGCCTTCACGTCCATCATTAGCTAACTCTACCTGAGCTCCCAGAACCCGAAGGATGCGGGCGATCAACAACTGATTGTCCAATGAGTCATCAACCACAAGAATCCGAATTCCTCGCAGAGGGAGAGTCGAGCCCAGGGCCGTTGAAAGGGCGTCGGACTCCGCAGTCGGGGTGACAATCTTGCAGTGAGACCCCACCTCCACGGGCACAAAAAACTCAAAGCAGCTGCCGGCTCCCGGCAAACTCCACTGCAAACGCAGATCTCCCCCGAGGGCGCGTGCAAGTCGGCGCGAGAGTACCAACCCCAACCCCGTTCCACCAAAGCGTCGCGTGCTGGACGTGTCTACCTGACTGAACGGCTGGAAAAGTCGGCCAACATGTTTAGGAAGAATTCCAATTCCCGTGTCTTCGATCTCAAAGCGCAATTTCGAGGGAGCGGGATCTTCGCCCGCTTCCATTCGAACACGCAGAGTGAGCGCGCCTTGGCTTGTAAATTTCACGGCGTTTGTGAGCAGGTTGGAAAGGATTTGTTTGAGACGTACGGGATCCGTACGTACCACATCGGGCGTTGTCGCGTCGCGTTCAACCACGAGTGAGAGCCGTTTGCGCGACGCCTTGGGCTCCACTTCATTCACAATGCCCGCAATCAATTCACCAACAGAAAATTCTGTTTTTTCCAGATCGATCCGACCGCTCTCCACATTCGCAAGGTCTAGAATATCATCAATTAGAGCCGACAGGATCTGACCATTTCGCCGGATGGTGGACATGTACACCTGGCGCTCTCTCTCAGTTGGAGCGCTCTCCATAAGCAATTCCGAAAATCCAATCACAACTCCGAGCGGAGTTCGGATCTCATGGCTCATATTGGCCAGAAAGTCGCTCTTGACCCGATGGGCTTCCATCGCTTCCTGACGAGATTTTTCCAGTTCCTTCAGCAGATCCCTCATCTGGTACTGGCGCCGCCGGTAAGCCAACGCCGTGCGAACCGTAGTCACCAGGGTTCCGATTCGAGCTGGGCACTCAAGTAATATGAGGTTGCTGAAAACTTCAAGATTCGCAAGATCTGGCTCCGCCAGTCCTCGAATCCCGCCCCCTCTTGCATTCTCATATCCCGTCTCGTTCTCTCGCAAAAGCACGATGACGGAAAGATGGGACCACTTCGGCTGGCAGGAAAGGACCTCCGACAAAGCATGAGCATTACTGCCACAGAGCGCTTCGCGGGAGACTAGGAGGGCACCTACGTCTTTCTGAATCTCTCTGCGAACTTCGTCGACGTCCGCGCAGACATGAGTGGAAAATCCGGCACGACTGAGGCTGATGGAGCTGGCTTCTCCTTCTGGAGTGAGGTGGGTCCAGATCAACACTCGCTCAGCCTGCAGCTCGCCCATCGCGGAATTTTTCCTCATCTGATGTTCTATAAGTGCTCTCAAACTCCGTTTACAGGCACCCTCGGGTTAAGAAGCAGCCATTTGCAAACTCCTTGCCTCAATACACAGAGTGCGGGATCGGCAAACGGTAGAGGGTCGGCTGAATCTCTCTTGCTACAAATCCGCTAGCACCAAGATCATAGGTCTCCACCGCAACATCACGACCCGAAACCGAGAGAACATGAAAACAGTTCACTTCTTCACGCCAACGCGCGGAAACAGTCGTGCCCGAGCGAACACTCAGGACCGCCGAGCGCCCCTGATAACACTTCAACTCCACTGCTGAGCTATGAGTGTGACCACTAAGGATGACATCGGCATTTAGCTTCAGGCTTGCTTCTTCGGGAAGCCCGTGATGACACGCCAAGATGCGTGTGGCGCCAGGAGCCGCTGAGGCAAATTCCGCCTGTGCGCGCTCGAGTTCACGACTGTGGACTTTTCCCTCCTGCACCGCGAACCGGGTCACAGTGGAAATTCCTACAACGACGGCATCCCGGTCTCTAAACACATTCACGCCGTGTGGCTCGATATAGTGCTTATAGCGATGCATCGGGCGCAGGAGCCGTGACCACAGATCATATAAAGGAACATCATGATTGCCAGGGACACTCAGCACGGGCGACCTCAGGTCCAACAAGAATTCCCGCGCCGCCCGGAACTGACGCCGTCGCGCCCGCTGCGTCCAATCTCCTGTAACGATGACGAGATCAAATGGATAATCTTGCTGCTGAATAAAAAATTGAAGGGAATCCAGGGCCGGAGGATGTAAGCGACCAAAATGAAGATCGGAAATATGGAGGAGCCGCTTCATACTTCGGCGTTATGGATCCCAAGATCTCCGCCGTCAACGGCTCAAAACACCCGCGTTCAAAACTAAGCCCACGCCGCGGGATGGGTGATCTTCAAATTTCCAGGGAATATACGTGCATATGGTCGTCAGGTTCAACTATCGGATTCCTGACAGGGTGCCAAAAACTGGCGCTCCCTCGGCTCGCCAGGAAAATACGAGCCATCGCAGGCATCATACTTGTAAGGACCAAAGCTGATCCAACAGATCACACTCGAGGAGATTCCAGTGCACCTTCATCTACATCAGGTGACAATTGTAGGCCTTGTTGTCGTCAGCCTGGCGCCAAATTTCGCGCGCGCCAACTGGCTTACAAACGTCGAGACGGGGCTCCGTCGAGTATTCACTCCGGATTCGACACGGGACCATGTAGAAGCCCTTGCATCAGGCAGGCTCGTTTACCGAGACGAACCTATTCACGACACTCTTGACGACAAGACGATTCTTGATCTCGAAATGAACTCGCTCGTAATTCCGCAGATCACCAGCTACGCTCCTTCTGGTTTAGGAAAGGCACGGCTGCGATACCTGCTGACCCATCCCTACTTGGATTCGGAGTATATTCGGCAGCGTCAAGATGCCGTCGCTCACCTCGTATCACATCCGGAATTGCGGCAAGCCTTGGGCAAAATTTTTAACAAAATCGCTGAAACGTATGGAGAAGGGATTACATCTCGGTATGTGCAAACAAACGTTACCGAGGCCAACGGTGGGAGACTTATCGGCAAGGTAGACCTTGCACAATTAGGCGCCCTCGCCGCAACCATTGCCACGCAGGACATGTATATAGCACTTGTTTATGCCCAAATCGGGCTATACGGCATGCTCCCAGCTGGAGAATTGCGCCGAAGGCTGACTGGAGCTCTCCACGACGCCTTCCAAGGTGCGAAGCGCAGTTACGCTCTCCTTTCTCAAGAACGCCGACCCGCGGGCGCCGCAGGCGCTGCGCGGACCTTCAGCAACATAAGCTACCAAAATTTAACAATTTAGGGTAACCAACCGGCGATCTCCGGAAACTAAAAAGGCCGAAGTACGTCTG
>JBFWQY010000060.1:0-10844 GCA_050249195.1 Bdellovibrionales bacterium | reverse complement strand
TTAAGAAGATCCGCTTTGATCCCTTGTTCAGCCTGAATCACACGTGCGCGATGTTTCGCGCTAATGTGAATCGATTGATACGAAAAACATGGTGCACCACCAAACTCCCGGAAAGATTGGCCGGCCATCTCGCTATGTATGCATTATTCCACAATCTTTATCTGATCGGAGCACAATGAGTGCACACGCAAGTGGGCCAGTTCTTGAATTTTACTTCCTCAGATCTCCATTGTTATTAAAGTAAATTTCACCGGTGACTTTGACCTGACCCGCCGTTGACGATTTGGAGTCTGCAACCTTTATCACCTGGCCGAGAGGTGAGGTCCTCAGTTTCCATTTGTTGTTTGAGCTTTCATGACCCGCGTACTCCGGAAGGGCCATGACGCCATTCTCCTCCAGGACCGGTACCTTCACAATCACGGTTCCTTGAGCCGCGACGAGAGCCTTCAGGTTGGCGTCCAAAATATCAATGGCGACAATTTGATCAAAACTGCTTTCGTCGTCAGTGAGAAAGTGAGCCATGTAATGTTGTTTGGGTGTACCAAAGATCATATACGTGAGCGCAGACAGCCCCTGGCCGTCAAACCGGCGCGCGAAAACGGGAGCATCGACCACGCTGACTGTGGATAATTCTTCCAGCAGCGGCTCCGGTGCGGGAAAGGCGCGGTTTCCTTCAATATGGCCGAACACGGCGAACGCCTGCAGCGAGAAACCCGGGTTGCAGAACATTTCCGGAACCTTAAACTTCTTGATCTGCGGACCAATAGTGAAGAAGGGAAATGGAGTGGTGTCGGATTTCTTCTCTTTAAATTTGGACGCATAGGCTGCATGGGTGGCCGCGTCCAGCTGAACCTTCCACAAGCCTTGATACACATGCATCAGAACATGACCCGTTTCCCCATTCACACTCCCTGTGAAAAGGGGAAGGTGATAGACATAGAGTTGATCGTCGGGCTTGCCGAACATGACCATATTGTGAAATCCGACATTCTCGGGGCGCTCCGACGTACACTCATAGTGAGAAACGGTCGTGGTTGTGGCGGTGGCGGTAGTGGTTGTCGTGGGACTCGCAGTCATAGTCGTAGCGGCGGTCACTTCCGCTGACATGAGAACGACAGCCGTGAACAAAATCAAAGACTTCATTGTTTACCTCCTAAAGCGACTGGCCTTTCATAGGCTAGTTGCCCACGAAAGACACTTTTTAAAATTTCCTTTGGAAGATTTGCTATGAGAATCAAAATCCCGCCAATCAGAAAAAGTCCATCCAAGCTCCACTGCCAGATGACCGCCGCATAAACTGCGGAGAAAAATGGTTCAAAGGCCAACGCCGTGCCCGTAAAATGTGATGTGGTGCTACGGCTTCCATAATAAAAAAGGAGGTTCGGTAGAAGCCCGACAAGGATGGCGTATGTGACAAGCGATGTCACATGTCCGGGATGTGCACTCCAATTTACGAATGAACTCCAATCCTGGCGCAATGTGGAACCAAAAATCCCGAGGAGCGCTAGCAACGAGAGAAGATCATAGTGGGCGGATAACTTCAATGCACCCATCCCTTTCTTGCGAAGCCGGTTTGAAAGTACAATCCAAAGGGCAATAAAGAGGCTGGCCAACAATGGATAGACTATGGCGGGATCCACATCCTTATCTTTGAAGACCGATCCTTGCGAACCGCTGACAAAATAAATTCCTGTTACCGCGGCCAGAGCCTGTCCGGCCTCAACAACGCCGACGGACTTCGGACTCGACACAAAGTTCATAACGAGAATCCAAATCGGATAAGAGAACATCAAGACGGTGACGAATGCCGGCGCCAGCCCCTCCTCAATTCCTTTGAACTCAAACAGTTGGAGAAGCGCTCCCGCAATTCCAATCAAGAGAAGGCTCCCCCAAGTTCGTGAACCGCGGGCGATGGACTCGCGGCCGTTCAGCAGAAATGGAAGTTGGAAGATCAAGCGGATCCCGACATAGAGAACACAGAAATAACTCAACGGGATGCCTTGATCCAGAATGAGCTTGCTCGCGGGATGAACCCATCCAAACAGGACGACAGACGCCAAAACGCTGAACATAACTAAAACCCTTTCAGAAAAAACTGAAGCTCTTGTCTTTCTTTCGCGGACAAACCAAACCCGAGCGGAGGCATGTAGCCATTGTTCACCATAAACCTGATGGTGGTGAGCTGTTGCCGGCGGAGCGAGCCCCGAGCGAACCAACCCTCCTCCTTGTGGCACTTCGTACATGCCGCCACCTTCAACGGTTCATTCTCGTAAGAACTGCGAAGCCGGAACGGCGGATGCAACGAAGGATCCCTCTCGTCATGGATCTCGTGAGGAATCACTCGCCCATAGAGCTTGATCCTGAGGTTCCAATAGCTCATTTTCAATCGGTCGCCCAAACCCAAGAACGCCGCCTGCGAGACCCGGCTTGGCCGAATGATCCTGGGCCCATTGTTATGGCACATAAAGCACGACACGCGGAAAGAAGTCTCTGGAAGGTTCTCCCTCCACTCAAGCGTTCCCGGCGGCAGCTGGTAATAGCGCGCCGTCTTTGGCGATCGCGTCTTGTCCACCACGATGGCCAAACGGTCCCAGGATCCAGCCGGTGCGTCCAACCCGTGATGACTTTGATTCATCATCCACACATCTCTGCCCGGAAGCGGAATCCACTTGATCCGGTTGAACACCGGACCGTTCGCAGTGGTTCTCGATTCGTGGGATTCGATAAGAACCTCCTGATCGCCATGAGTCACGACCACCAGGAGGCCCACAAGGATAGCAAAAAGAGCCAGGCCGGCTTTAAGGAGTAGGAGTCTCATGGCACGTGAAGTACGTTTCCGTCTCCCCCATTTTCAAAAGTGCCGTGATGTTCGGACCGCTCGTGAGGTCGCACAATCCCCGCCCGCAAAACTCGGGTTCGGTTACGATGGTGAGGGTGTCCCCGGTATGAGGGTAGAGATCCATGGTCTTTTTGATGTACAGCGCGCCGCCACTGGATTGCATGTAGCCAAGCAAGGTCGAGGCTGGCTCCTCTCCCGACTGAAGAGTCGCCACCGTGTCCCCAAGCCGAGTGATGTTATTCTCATCGACTGTGAGTTTAACCTGGCCGCCAGGAACGGCGCAGTGATAGTCCGCGTGCGCGACAGCGCCGAAGATCCAGGCGCCGGTCGCGATCATGAGAGTTAAATTTTTCATTTTATATTTCCCCCTTTGTCATTTGTTTTTGTTTGAGTTGATCGAACTGCATCTCGGGCGAAAGTAATCGGCCTTGTTCATTTAGGAAAATTAATTGATTTAATAATCCAATCGTATTAGCTAATGGCGCATGAGCCTTCCTTCCCTCTATCTCGACGCGTTTTTGGCTGTTGCCCAAACCGAAGGATTTTCATCAGCCGCGCAGAAGTTGAATGTCACCCAATCGGCGCTCTCGCAGCGGATCAAGAATCTCGAGGAGGAGCTCGGACTCACGTTGTTCATTCGCACGCCCAACGGAGCTCTTTTAACCGAACCCGGCGAGCGACTGCTGAGGTACTGTCAAACACGCGAATCTCTCGAAGAGGAGGTGATTCAAGACTTGAATGTCTCGAAGGCGTTTGAGCTTACGGGGCGGATCAAGATCGCGGGCTACTCCTCTGTGGTCAGGTCCGTGCTGATTCCCGCACTGGCTCCGCTCATCGAAGCTCATCCCAACCTCCTCTGCGAATTCATCTGCGCCTCCATGACGGAACTGCCCGGTCTTTTGCAACGAGCGGAGGTGGACTTTGTGGTGCTGGATTACTCTCTTGAGAGAGCGGAGCTCCAAACGGTGAAGCTGGGATGCGAGGACTATGTTGTCATCGAGGGAAAGAAGGGGAAAGGACGTCATCACGTCTTTTTGGACAATGACCCTGGAGACCGCGCGACAGAGCTGTTTTTCAAGGCCCAGGGTGGGAAGCCCGCCAAATACCGGCGATCCTATTTGGGAGACTGTTACGGCATTATCGACGCCGTGAGATTGGGCTTAGGCCGAGCGGTGATGCCCGTACATCTGGTCTCGAGCGGCAATGACCTCAAGATCGTCAAGGGATTCAAGACCTACAAGACAGATGTCGTGCTTCATTACTACCAACAGCCCTTCTACTCAAAACGGCATCAGGCTATCATACAAACTTTGATTAAGAACTCTCCGGATTACCTATAGACGTTGCGTTTGTGCAAAAGCTAAAAAGTCCTCTAGAAAGCCGATCGATTGCGGCAATCATTCTCCTCGTCTCTACGATCTTTAGGCGTTTGGGCAGAGTCCAGGTGGGCAGGGTTGCCGTCAGCCGTGACTTCCGCGCCGCCCGCTATCGTTCCCGCTATTCTTCAGCTTCCACGAATTTCAAATCCGAGCCCAAACGATAAGGCGCGCCTTGAATTTCGGAAAGGTACTTTCCCGTCTTTGAATCCCGCACGAGCTTTGGAAACGTACCTGTGGAGGCCACAAATTCCTTACGCGCGGAATTGTAGAGAAAGTAGTGGTACACGGGACCTTCGTGCGCCGAGCTGTAGGCCATAAGGGCAAGATCCGTATTCTTTCCCGGACGTAAATTCGCTTTGTAAACGCCAAAGGACTCGTCGCTTTTTATGTTATTGACTTCCTTAGGTTCGAATTTCTGTACGTGTCCCGTCTTCAGGCTGCGGATCTCCAGGCTCTTCAAGATGCGCTTCCCCCCGCGCGGTTCTGCCAGCAAGCTCACCTCGAACACAGCGCCGTCGGACTGAATCACTCGGCAAGGTTCTTCGGCATTGCACTCCTTTTGTCCGGGGCGAGTAATGGGACCCCATCCGCTCTCCTTCGCGAACAATTGAAGCGGCGAAACGAGGAGCGCGAGCGCCACCACGGCGGCACCTACAATGGTGGTTAACCTCGGCTGAAGCTTCAGTTTAAGAAAATGACGAGGCCCAGGTGCTTGCATCAGGCCGCCAGCTGCCGGCATTTCCGTTCTCCCTCTTTTATTTCTTCGGAAATCTTCTCACGCTTTTCCACGCTGGCTGCAACAGCCTTGCGATTCTTTTTGCTGAGGCGCTTGGGGTCCAGTCGTCCTGTCATCACAATATGAGTGATATTTTGGACGGCTGAGGAACCCACAGCGCGAGTGATGTCATTATGATCATCGTTTTCAATCATATTCGCTTCCCACCAGCACAAGGAAGCCATGACAGGAAGCACATAATTTTCGGTTCCCTCACCAATCGTATGCTCCGGATCAGAACTCACGCCCTTTCCCAGACCCGGATGCCTCTCGTTTATACATTTTTCGGCGGCCTTGAGATTGTACGATCCCGTGACCTGGATACAACCGTATCCCGTCTTTTCCTTAGATTTGGCTCCATCCTGTGTCAGGTTGCCACAGGCGTCCGATTCCGCCTTGATCTGGGTCAGAAAATGGAGCAATGACGTTCGCGTGAACTTTTCAGGCGGGAAATTCATCATTCGCAGAGCTTGTGTCAGACTTTCCGCAGTCCGGTGAGCGACTTCCTGTTTGACGCCAACATCTTGCAAGATACATTGAATTTCATCCGCTGGCATGACCTCTTGATACCGCGTTCCGCTCCTTGAATCTGAAGATGTGGTTCGATCTTCGCCTCTGTCTGTTCGTCCCGTACGATCGGCCAAGGCTGAAACCGAACCGAGGATAAGGGCGACCGTGAGTATCACGCTGATTTTCATATTCCGTGAAGAAGTGCAAGGCGTGGCCACAGCCAAAAGCCGCTCATCTCGCCACCGTCGTTTATAGACCATACAGGTGGTGTCACGTTGATCATAACGAACAAGCTGTCTCATCTTGAAACAGTGAGCGCGAATCAAGACGAAGACCGCACGGTGCTGCAGACACAGGCGAGGACGGCAGGGTTCCCATCGAGTGTGGAGCTAAGGGACCCGGGTGGGGAACTCTGCCCCTGCTTCTTCCGCGAGAACGGTCGGAGAGTTATCGACCTGGGCGATCCTCCTGGCGTTCAACAGTGACATCGGAGCGGCGAGCGCGTTCTTGAATGTGCTCTTCACGCTCCTCGACGTCTTTGCGGACGCGGACCTCCTCCACGACATGGGCCTCCCGCTTCACGGTGGGCACCTCATCTGTTTCAGTCATCTCAAATACCCCTTCCTGGAAGGGTTGAGCCTCTCCCGGCTCTAACGGACGGTCCACCCGGCGGCGGTCCACTTCTATCGTCTCCTCTCGCAACTTCAGGTCCTTCTCCACCGGACGTTCCTGCACACGGCTCACAACGCGAACACTTCCACGTTGAACTTGGCGTTTTCCGATCTCGACGTTCTCTTCGACCACAGGGATTGTGAACTCCCCGCTTGGGGTATAGCGTTCCCTCTCCGCCACAGACTCTTCGGCGCTAAACATCGGCGCGGAATCGTCAAATGAGGCGAACCCCTGCCGGCGGAAGTGATGGGCCCGATCATCGATATCGACGGCTCCGTGACGGGAAAAAATGCGGCTGATCGTATCTATCTCCTGTTCGTCACGAACCTCATGAACGGAAACCACGGCGCCTCCCCGCCGGACGATCTCACAAAAAAGATCATTATCCTCGCTGGTAAGACCCAGGTCCGATAACCAGGTGCGGATTGTTGATAAAATCGAGCGACGGCCCTCCCCCGACTCGAGCCCCTGCGCTTCCACTCGCCGGGCCTCAATGCCGTTTTCCGTCAAATCGTTGAGCAGAGATGGGATCTCGCCGGGATTATCAAATGCCGCGCTGACCGTTCTGTAGTTCTCACTTGCACCCTCACTGACATTCATTCAATCTCTCCTTCGTTTAATGGTTCGTTTGATGGGTCATTTTGACCGCGCGGATGGAGGCGCTCCACGTGGACCTGCTCCCTGCGCACGTTCGTATGCACAGTTTCCTTACGGGATTCCTCCTTTCGTGTGATATGAAGCTCTTCCTTTAGGATCAGGCTTTTTTTGATTTCCACCACTTCCTCCACCACGGGAATAATGGTTACATCACCTTCGACGCGTATCGGAGGCGGTTCATCCACCGGTCGATTGCAAGGGACGCGCCTCACATCAACTCGTGTGCTATGCAACAGGACGTCCCGCGCCACATCTTCCGTCATGACTTTCTTTTCGATCCGAACTCGGGAGCGCTCCACGGGACGCGCACGGATTGAAACTGTTTCTTCGACGACAGGAATGGAAAGGGGTTGGCTGACATCGAGATCTGTGGATTCCCTAAGGTGTCCCTTGTGTGAGTTATCGTGCGGGTTATCAGATAAAGATCCCATCCGCGGTACCTCCTAAATCTATGGCCCGTGTATGCCCACGATCTGGTCCCATCAATCCGTTACGTGGCGCACAAGATCACGCCGGGTGACAGGGTTTACATTCTGAGAGGAGAGACGTAAATCAGTAGGAGGAGGTTCTCTTGGCTGTGCCGCTGTTAGTTCTAATTGAGCGCCACAGGCTGATGAGCAGCTCGCTCACGACGATTCTCCAAGATCTGAGTGTCCAGGGATTTCACCACACTCTTCTTTTCTTAGATGACATACCTTCTCGTCAGCAGCTCGCGGAACGTCTAGCGGAAGCCAAAGACACCGCATATGACCGCGCGCTTGTGTGCGGCGGAGACGGAACTCTTCACCAGGTCGTGGAAGCTCTGGTGCTCCTACCTCGAGACCGGCGCTTGCCCCTCGCCGCTATTCCCATGGGCACGGCCAATGATTTTGCAATTTCGGCGGGCGTGGGCGGAGCCACGCTGGGAGAAACCTTCCTCCGTACGGCCAAGGCGGCGGTGCGGAATGTTGACGTCGCTTGGGTTAATGACCACCCCTTTATCAATGTCGCGTCCGGCGGTTGTGTCACCAAAGCCACGTCCGATATTGCTCAACCTCTCAAAGGCCTTTTTGGCCGCTTCGCCTACTATCTCAATGCACTGGCGAAGGCGACGGAAATCTCGTCTTCATTCATGCGATTTCGGGGTGATTCCTGGAAGGTTGAGGAAGAGTGCGTGGCCTTCGCCGTCGGGAATGCGTCGAGCGCGGGAGGCGGATTAAAGGTCGCTCCCGCCGCGAAGATCAATGATGGTGTTTTGGATCTGCTTGTGGTCCCCGCGCAAAGTTTTCTGGAACTCGCCGCGCTGGGCACCGAACTCCTTCAAGACGAGCCCCGCCTCGAACTTCACCACGTCCACTACATCCAGGCGTCCAAATTCACTCTGGAAACTCCCTCGAAAATTCAGATCAATTTGGATGGTGAGCCGGTCAGCGGAACGTGCTTTCAGTTTCGCGTGGAGCCGATGGGCTTGCGCATGGCTGTTGAAGGCGATCTCCTACGATAGGGGCAGCTTTTTCCAACGGCAGCTTCAGAGAAGGCGACCCTCGGCCGATAAGCTGGGATGAGCCTATTTTCATTCCGTCTTATAACGATACCGATAATAGCGCTGAGTCTTCTCCTTCCCCACGCAAATGCCCAATTGGACGCACCTTCGGAGCAGGGTCTCAAGGAAACCAAAGAGCTGTTAAAATCCCCCTCTCAGCGCGGCAAATTCATGAAGGAAAGCAAACCGGCCCAAGATGTGGATGCCAAGGTGGAAGACCTGGCGGGATCGGGTCAGGAGAAAGAGGAAATTTACGGGATTGCGGCCGAGGTGATGGATAAATTGACCAGGGAGACCAAAGGCGATCCGGAGGCCATGCAGAGACTGCTGCTGGAAGCGCAGAAGAACCCTCACGGCTTTTACGAGAAGATGTTTGATGGCACACAGAAGACCAAACTTCGAAACGTGGCGGAAAAGATCGAGAAGAAAAATGCACCTTCCCCAGGTGCACCCAAATAAGGTCCAGTTGCCAGTTGAAGTAGCCGCGCGAAACTCTACTTTCGTATCACCGCGAACTTAAATTTAGTGAATCCCGCGTGCGACCCCGCAAGAATCACAGGACTCAAGGACTCGTAGTCCAGATTTCGGTCTGCGACAATGATGATGCCTTCTTTCTTGGCCGCATCCGCACCGTCATTGAAAGCTTTCAACCGGGACGCCAATTCAGGCATCGGCACATCTTGATCTTCGACTATGAACTTCCCGGCTTCGAGACGAACAACAACACCGTTTTGAATAAACTGGCTTTCTTCCGCGCGCGGAAGGACAATCTTATGACCAAGGTTCACCACATCCTGGCTCGCGCCGTGATTCATTATTAGAAAAATCACGAGAATCGAAAACGCATCGACAAGAGAGGTCAGCATCAACGAGGCCACCATGGTCCGGCGCCAACGCGCCCCTTGCGGACGAATCATGGACTGACCCGCGATCGCGGACTGGAGAGCGGACCGACCTAACGGACTGGCGGAGTTCAACATGGCTTACCTCTTCCTCTTCCCTATTTTTCTCCTGCTCACAGGGGCGCAATTCCGATTTGATCCAAAGACGAGCGTCTAAACTGGGCCATCAGTTGCATGAGATCATCGTATTTGGAACCCGGGTGGGGCAGAATCAAAACCGTCTTGACATCACTGTGCTTAGCTGCAAAAGCCTCGATCCAACGGCGGGCAAGCTCCAGGTTGAGCTTTCCACCATCACCCGCAATGGTGATCATCCGTTCGGACTTGGCGATATTCTGCACATCTTTGACCTCAAAGCGAATTTCACCTCGATCACCCAGCGAAGCTGTAACCGAACCCTTCGGCTTTTCCTCCGAGCTTGAAGCTTCGCTGCCGATGGCCTGACTCACATGGAAGGAACCAAGATTGATAAACACGGCTGTGACCAGAAGGAAGCAGATACAAACAGATAGCATGTCGATAAAGGGAACCAGATTCAATTCAAAGTTGAGACTCTTGCGACTTCCTTTTTTTCCTGACGACCCCGCCACATGCATGTCCGCCCCCTTCCTTACTTCCCGGCTGATTTCTTGACGGTCACGGAGTCGTAATGAAAGCCCAAAAGGTTGTAGATGCGGAGCGCGGCCTGGGTCATGTCATCAGAGAGTTTGTTCACGCGATTCTGTAACACGGAATACATCACAAGCGCGGGAATCGCCATGATCAGGCCGTACGCTGTGGCATGCATGGCTTCCGATACACCCGCGGCCAACATCGCGGCCTTGGTCATCTGGTCCGCTTGGGAAATCGCGGCGAATGACCGAATCATTCCCACGATCGTACCTAGCAGACCCAGCAAGGTACCTACGTTCCCAAGCATGGCCAGAAAGTCCACCCGAGCCTCAAGCTTGCTTTGTTCATTGACGAGCACTTCATCCATTTTGGCTTGAACTTCGTCGCGGCCGCCCATGTTCAATGCCGCCTGTGTCCCGGCCTCGACCACATGTCGCAGAGCCGAGCCGCGATCGAGACTTCGTGCCTGCAAGAGCACCCGTTCCAGGTTGCCCTTTTTGATGTCCGCTTCAAACAGCGAGGCCTGCCGGCGTAAGCCAATCTGACGCTGAACATAAAGGCGTACAATACGTTCAGCGATTATGGCCAACGAGACCACCTGCGCGATAAAGATCGGCACCATCCACACTCCGCCAACGGCGAAGAAGTTTACGATGGACCCGAAGAAACTGGTGTTGGATTCCATGATTTCTCCCTTAAGTTCCCACTCAGTGAATTCACGATGAATTCCCGAGATTCCAGCATCGACAGGGGCAAGCCTTGTGCCACGCTCACGTGCTGCAGCATTCGCGCTCGGCGCCGAGAGGTGACGGAAAATGTCGCTTCAAGAACAATCATGGGCGCCTAAAGAGATTCTCTATGACAACGAGTGGGATCGAGGAATTTCGCAAGTTTAGTGCAGATTCTATTGAAATTCCGCGGATTTTGTAGTTAGCGAAATTTGTTGGATGAAAAAGACTCCAGCCATTGATGCTTC
>JBFWQY010000059.1:0-11711 GCA_050249195.1 Bdellovibrionales bacterium | reverse complement strand
GGAAAGGGCTAGACAGCGAGCGGAAGAGTTGAGAAGAAAACACTGGGAACAGGAGTTGTCACCTTTGGATACGACGTTGACTTAAACTTCAGCCCGCTTTGTGCGGGGGGTGCGCGGACAGGACACTTACGGTCTTGTTACTACATAAATTTTTGGATCCGTTCCATGTCTCCCAGTAAATTCATGATAGTAGAGATGCTTTCCGTCAGGCGATAGATTCCCGCTCTCGGAGTTATTGCCTGGCGCTTTTATCTCGACTGGAGCAGAGAAAGAGTCCGAAGCTGAATTTCGGGAGGCCGAGTAGATGGTATAAAAATAGGCTTGGCCCAGATCTGCAACGGTGAAGAAAAGCTCAAGACCGTTTGCCGTTGTCCAGGCATTGTATAAAACCGATCCAACTGCATTAACTTTCGCGAGCAATTGCTCGGAGTTGCTCACCTTCGTAAAGCTTCCATCGGCATTTTTAGCCGCAACCGCAATGCGGGACGATGACGGAGTTCCATTGCCGTTCATTGGACCACAGTCGGAATAGTATAAAGTCTGGCCATCAGGTGATATTGACACTTGCATAATGAACCCACCTGGTTGGCTGGGCGAGAGCGTAAGTCGGACACCATTGGCTATAGATCCGTTTTGGAATTTTGCAGAGACAATACTCGGGCTCGTGTGAGTGATCATGGAAGTCGTGAAATAGAACTGATTGGACAAATCGATAGCCCCATTAAGGGAGATATCGGTACTTCCAGGTGCCGGATTTGCGCCTAGAACTTCTCCTTGGAAAACAAAGGTTTTATAATCAATTCTTGTCGCATAATACAACCGGACCGGTATTGAGGAATCATCCGTGTGGCTGTCGAAAAAAAGATATTTGCCGTCGGGCGAAGAGACCGGGTCCTCTGCCGGCCCCGCGTAGCCTTGAATCGTCACTAGCTCCGGATTGGCAAAAGCTTGATTTGGACTCGGGCTGGGACCTTGGATCTTCGGATCACTTCCACCAGTGGACTGAGGCGATGAGCAACTGGTAAAATAAAATCCTGCTAGGCAAGCACCTACAATGAGAAAAGCTCGTTTTAATTTTACTTTCACTTGAACCCCATCTTTTTTCCTATCGTCCAACCTCGATTTATCTGTGACCGTATCGCCCTTTGTTAGCTAAGGCGGCGGCTTATATGACTCCACAGACACTTTATTAAGAAGAGCCCTGGGTTCGATGTATCACTTAAGGAAGGCGAAAGAGTCCCGCCAACCCCAAAGTGAAGACCACTCCAAAGAAGGGCTGGCAAGAACCTTGATCAGCTGAAAAGAAAGTAAACATAAATTCCCGCTATATGGTTCGCACTAGGGCACAGTTCATGCAAATTTATGTGACATATGCCCGCAATCAGATATTCTGGTCTATCTTGATATTCCAACGGGCCAGAGTGAATTCAGTTTTCCAGAGATGCCGTCAGTTTATAGGAATGGTCTTCAAGGATTTAGGCATGCTGCCTTAGTCGCGCGTGAAGCGAGCGGAGAATTGTTTCGGCTCGAGTCGCCCCTCAACTCAGGATGTTCCGAATTTCAAAGTGGTCGACCATATATAGTGTTGCGGCCAAAAAACATAGACAGGGATGCAGTTGATAAATTCGCGAGGAACATGAGGCAAATTGGATTTGATTACGATCCGTTGTTTCAGACCGAGGTAAGCTTCATGGATCTGGCCGAAAAGAGCCATCTTAGAAACATGATCACTTATGGCCGCCAGGGCGATGGTCAAGCTCATCTCCCTAGAATGTATTGCTCGGAAGTGCCGGTTACACTATATTCCCTAATGGGCAAAGAATTTCATAAATCTGTGTCGGTTGAACAGCTATTAAAAATAGGTTTTGAAGAGGAACTTAAAGCTGGCAGGGACAAAGACTCAATCGCTCATGATGCTGCGGAGGGAATAATTAATCACTTTTTGAGTCGATATAAAAGTGAGATTAAGACGCTAGAATTTGAATTGGGAAATCCCCAATATGCTAAACGTTCTCCGTCCAATCTAAGGAGGGAAAAGAACGATCTTGAACAACTACTAAGAGATCTAGAGCAAGGTAAGCTAAAGCTAGAGGATCTCTTCAGAGCAAGATTAGGCCTCGCTCCAAAACATGAAACAGTGGATCACAGCTTTAAGGATAGGCTGAAAATGGCGCTCCAAAATATCTATTTAAAAGTTTCGAGAGTTGTTCGTCCGGTGGATCTCGTGCGTGAAGCCGAAACTCCGGGAGGTCAGTTGGAAGTTGTTTCATACTATTCAGGCGACATCCCTAGTCTCTGCGATACAGAGCCAGATGACGGTTCTGCACTAACCGGCGGTGTATCAGCCCAAGCTGTGCGATAAAAACATATTCAAAGCTAGCGAATTGTTCCTTTGCAGAGAGAGTGAAGGAATGCAAGTGCCCGATTTCATTGAATCGCACTTGAGAGGACTCGAAGGATTAATTGAATAGGCGGCAGGTACGGTATGCCCACTGTCGCCGACACAGGTTCCCCAGTACTTGAGCTTCGAATCGGGAATGACGCTTAAAGGTCATTTACAAACTCCAGAGTAAGTCATGCCTGAAGGGTTTGAACTCCTGTCGCTGAGTTGATTTGTGTCGGAAGGCCCACCCCAGCTGAGGTAAAGATCCCATCCTGAAGAGCCGGAAAAGGCACAGAACGTTGAGTTGCCCGGGGAGTAAAAGAGCCCGCCATTGATTTTGAAGAATCCGCTCATTTTCTCAGCTGTGTTCGAGGCCGATGTGGACGACGAGCCAGATGATGAACTCGAGCCCGAGCTTGAGCTGGCGCTAGATCCTGAGCTGCAGTCTCCAGAGTAGGTCATGGCTGAAGGGTTTGAGCTAAGATTGGTAAGCTGATTCGTGTCGGAAGGTCCACCCCAGCTGAGGTAAAGATCCCATCCTGAAGAGCCGGAAAAGGCACAATAACTCGTATCGCTGATTGAGTAGAACAACCCGCCATTGATCTTAAAAAATTTGCTACCGCCCTGAGGTGAGCCTGACGAGCCGGCTGGCGCACTTGAGACGCTTCCCAGGGTGACGGTTGAGTAGTAAATCTCAAATGAAATCAATCCTGAATTCTCAGTTACCGTTTGATCACCACTTGGTTTGTGGATGTAAACAGCTTTCCCGTTCGCATAGGCGTCACTAAACTTAACATAAGCATCTGTGCCATCATGACTCACATAAACGGGATCCACCAGGTAGGCCCTATCCACATGGATTTTTGAGCCCGTACCGGAAACGTTAATCTCTGATCTAATCCCAATATCGCGAAAGCTCTGATTGGCTACTCCCAATATAGTTCCTGGGGCAAGCCAGGCCACCGAGCCGCTTTCTACATTGAACGTGGTTCCTGTGATCAGTGTGCCGGCGGCCGTGGAGCTAAAGCGGGCTCCATTGGTCAAGATGACCTCTGGCAACGCAGTGACTGATGTGACGTTGACGTTGTTTGATGAAGAACTCAGATACAATGACCATCCGGGAATATTTAGGTTACCTAAATTGGTGAAGGTCAAATTGCCCGCTCGGCTCGACGTGTTGGGCGGAAGTGCGGCGGACCAACTGCCGGATCCATTGCCTGCCGATTGCCACGTGGATTTCAAATCAGCTTCCCCGGACCAATCGGCGGCACCCATGATTCCCACGACCAGCGCTGGAGTTTCGCCAGGCACATCTTGGACGGTCATTGTCGCTGAAGGATTATTTTGGGACACACCTGAAATAAACAAGAACCAAAACGGCACTCTTGAGTTCGTCAGGTTGAGTGTGTATTGCGCCCCTGGAACATTGGACGAGTTATAAACCGCAGATATTGGATCTTTGGAAGTAATGTAGAGATTCGACGATCCTCCCTGGCTCACATCCGCTTGTAGTGAAATGCCAAACTCTGAGTCCACAAGGGTTACATTGGATGTCGATGACATGATGATTGAGTCGGGGTTCTCACCTGGCAAGAAACGGGTGCCGTAGAGGTTGCCACCACTCATTTGAATTCCATAGCTGTATCGAATCACTGTATCTGTCGCTGTCCAATTCGATCCGCTATCCAGTTGAAAGACAGTTTGAATAATACTCGCGGACTTTGTACCACCAAGCGTGCTTTTTGTGGTGGTGAGCTGGGCTCCCGAATGCAAGTAGTAAGCTCTTTCTCTCGCAACGCTTCCAACTGTATCAATGGTTGTTAGGTTCAGATCAAGAGAAGAATTGCGTATTCTGACATTCCCATAAACCTTCAAAATGGAATTGTAAATTCTTAAGCTGGCTCCATTGGAAAGATCAATATCGCCCACAATAGTGCAATTGCAGTTTTGCAGGTCGAGAGAAGTCCCTGACAAAATCAAACCATTCGGATATTCGCCTCGGGACATTGCAGCGGTGTTTTGTAGGTCTTGAAGGCTCAACTCATTGCCGACGCCGGTGGTACTACTTGGGTTGAATGCATGCAGGCCAGACCCAGCAGATCGAGCCTTCGATATGACGGATACCTTTGGGGCCTCAAACTTTCCGCAGCCCTGAAGCATGAATATGAGTAAACATATTAAACATAGATCTTTACGCTTAATTCCCATTTTGCCCTCCGCCCATTCTTAAAAGACTGCAAAAGCAAATGCTGAACCAGCTAGGTGTGATTCATTCCGTTTTGATACAAATTTTGTGTCCAAAAATTGGAAAACGCTCAGTTCCTGAACGTATCTCTTTGATACACAAAGGGAGCATCCGCTTCTACTGAGTGACGAACCTATCGCAAATCCCACAGATTTGATTAACGCGTGATCCTTTGAGCTTCGAGCTCTTTGAAATTGAAATCCAAACTGGCCTGCACCAGAGGTGGCAGGATCAGGTTGGGTGACGAAGGGATTGAATCCGCGATACCGCATTCAAAGCGGCGCTAACCAAATTGCTACACGCCAAGGGAGTGGTGCACCCAAAATCCACCCGTGCGGGCCTGGCTGCGAGCACCCCGCCCCGTAAGTTCACTCGCAGAGTCAGGGTGTCTCCTCACCCACCACCTGCCCCTCTTATGGCTGATCGGCCTAGCGATGCTCACCATACCTCGGAGCACCCGGGATCCTCTCCCGCATGAGCTACTTAGCCTGCCGTGTCGCCACTCACAGACCGCTCATGGCTTTATCAGGTGGGGGCTGCCTTCCTGATCCACCAGAGGCGCACACCATCTTTGGAAGAGCGGCGCCTCTGGGCGCCGGTCGCCCGCCGCCACTCGCGCCTTCTCTTCTTCGAATGATTTGCCGTGGAAAAACATCATCTACGTCTTCGAACGATAACGTGCAGGTAAAATTCATTTGGTGGGTTGTTGGCGTGATCTTAACTCTGGGGTTGGCGGACTCTTTCGCCCAGCTCACCTACAAAATGGCGACCGCGGCAGCTCGAGCCCACATGCACGATCAGATTTCGTATGCGGCTTACAGCAAGATGTTGTGGGCCAATCCCAAGACTCCTTCAAAAGCGAAACCCTGCCTTTACCCCGGCACGAAAAGGGACAAGACGGAAGGGTGCCGCCGAAGGCCAGAGAGGTAAACCCATCACGGGCGGCGCGAGTCGTCGCCCCCGACCGAGTGGTGAATCTCAGATCCGGGGTCACCACCGCCTAATCCCCTACCGATAAGCTAGCCCCTAAAAAGACGAGTCTCGTTTCACTTAACCGGTCCATGACCGAAGGGGTGAAACAGTGTCCATTTGGAATGCAGCCTTAATTCTCTTTGCAGGCCTAATCTTGAGCCTTACAGGCCTCACTCATGCGGACCCCGTTCCCTGGTCGACAGAACTTTGCAACGATAAACGAGAGATGGAGGGGGCCGATTTCAACCCTATATCCGAAGCGGGTAAAACGGCTGCGGCTTCCACCGCCGGCGTTACGGCGGGAAATACTCTATCCAAATTGGCGGGCTCCTTGCCTTCCGTAATCTTGATCCGGGAAGCTGGCGTTATCGCTGGCCGGATGCTCGTGTGGTTTTTTGAGGCAAGTAACCCGGCAATTGCGGCACTCGGGTTCATACTTGAGCCAAGCGCTTCAGCAAAATGCGATGTCCTCTACTCCAGCGACCCTGACTGCCTCAACCAGAATCCATGCATCCAGCCCATATCCGCTCTGAATGGAGCTGTTCAACCAAACCAAACCCAAAGTGAGTAGACTCATCCACCAACGACTGAAGGCCTGTGAGCCTCTCCAGTTGCCCCTCTTCATGAAAAGGCCCGTATTTACGCGAACAAAGCACTATGCGGGAGGATAGGGAATGGGAAATTTCAAAGGTCTTGAACTCGAAGCTGCGGATCAAGCGGAGCCTTGCGCCGCCACAGAAGCGGCGCCTGAAGAATTTGACCGGCTGAAAAACGAATATGAACTGCTCGAGAAAAACCGCAAATTTGCGGCTGTTCTGCGCATTGCGCGAGCTGTGCAGGATTTCGAGCACCGGCTCGCTCCGCACATCGACCAGGCCGGGGCCGAGATCAATTGGCCCAAGAAGCCAGGAATCCGAACAGATTGGGAGGGAGCAAGTATGAAGACACTTACAGTTATATCGGGAGTCTTGATTTTTTCATGGCAAGCATATGCCGGCTTCGAAGTTACAAACCCCGAAGAGATGACCACGTGTTTGCGAAGCTATATTCAACATCGGCTTGTCAGCCCTGAGTCTCCTCAATGGGAACATGAACCCAAATATGAATTTACGGGAAAATATTTGCATGCAAGTTGGCATAGCAACGTAACGCTGGAATACGGAACAATGTTCGCATTCGTCGGACCCGAGGACCCTATTTACTGTGATTATGAAACACAACAAGATGGCTCGCCTGATAGGAGCAAACCAGGTTTTTGTAAAGCCAATGTCACAGATGGCGATGTCACTCTAGAATATACAAGATTTGATGGCCGCAGGGGCCCATTAAGGCCATGCGAGTCATTGGCTGGGTTAGAGACTATAAAATTTACTGTCGCTTATAGCGAGAGCGCGGTCGTCATTCACTGAAAATCCTGGCGACGATGGTACGTAAACGTATCGACTTCGTGGGGCCACCACTTGCGTATCGAACTTCTGCAAGTCACCCGTATCTGATCTAGTCGCTACCACTCTTGAGCATTTCCGGCCACGGTCGCGGACCGATTCTGGTCCAGACGTAAATTCGTTACAAGAGACGCCAACCGGGATCTTTGAATAGAAATTTTCGGACCTGAACGGTCCTAAGATGGACCACGTAACCAGTTTCACATGGTGATCGCGCTTCAAAATCCTCCGGAGTCATTTCGGGCCATCACGGTTGCGGCGAATGTCGCGTAAGGGCGGTCCGTGATCAGAAACGTGCAAGATACAGAATGGAAAGAACAATCGGCGCTCGACCACCCGGCGGTCCGTCGACCGGGTAGCAGCTTGAATTCGAGTGGTTGATGGTCGCTGCTGACATTCACCTACCGGCATTCCAAGGCTCGACATCAAAAGTCAGATAAAAGTTCCTTAAAACAGGATCAGACTCCCTCAACGTGAGGCCCTTAAGAAGAGCTTCTTGCTTGCCTTCCTCAAAGTATTTTCTATTTCGTTCAGCGCGGACCTGGCGCGCAACATCCGGCTTATGGCCCGGATCATAGGTCAGGAGACTGGAATAGGGTTGAAGCTCACCACCACTAACTTTCACTCCCCGAATCCTGTGGCCGGTGGCCTCTGCCACCTGCTCACCGTATCGATAGAGGCTTGTCCCTTCAATCAAAAGCGAGCGCACTTCATTCGATATTTCAGCGCCATCGTGATCGCGCTGCCAGATTCGTTCTTTAATATTTAACTCCATGACGGTGTGAAAGTTGACAATCCAGGCGAGCGAGATCTGTTTTGCGGCCCCAAAATTCAGAAGGGCATGTTTAAATGCTAAAAGGTTTGCAAATACAGAAGTTCGAAGCGAGTCAGGCGTGGAATGATCAATCGCCTCCGCAGGATCCGTAATAAATTTTGGAATCCGTCTTTCCACGCCACTTTTATCTTTCACGACGGCGTCGAGAAATACGCGCTGAATTTTCATTGCAGCCCCATTGTCGCTGTCTACCCTTACGGTCTCGATATCTCCGTGGGCAACATTCGTAGGCACGGATCTGTCTGGCCAATAAGCTATTGCAATCCTGACTGTGGTCGAATGCCCCTCCGCTTTTACCGGTTCTTCTTTTATGGTTAACCTATCTCCCGCAAGTTCGACATTGTCGAATACAAGATCCACAGGACCCGACGAACCGTACTCTGGGATTCTCAGATATCGTTCTGAATAGAGTAGGAATTTTTCGCAATCGTTCGGAGTGGTGGCTGAATACGAAAGATGACCACAGAGAAGGCCAAAAATCGTCACTATAGAAGCAATAAGCCGCATCTCACGTACTCCTGTCGCCAAAGGACTTCGCCGGTTCAACATATAGACCATCAGTTTGAGCTTCAAAAAGAAATCGTTCTATTGGTTTTAGGGCTCCAGCCGGTCGAGACCATCTGGATCGGCCGAGTGGGGACGAAATCGCTTAAATCGACCACTGCGCGGGTGCAAGCGCCTATTGGACCCGTGATAGCCACGTCAAGCGCACCAAGCAGATCTGATTCCCGGAAGACTCACCGGGTGGCCAGAATGCGCAATCAAGTGTTCACCATCCAGGCCGGTCCCCTGGGGACGAATTTACACATGATCACCCGGTCCATCGCATCCACGGGGACCTGGCGGGGAACAATAAAGATGCCGTTCGCGTCACGAGCGACTTCCTCGATACTCGGCCATTTCAAAGTGCAGTGGCTCTGGGCGTCGCCTACAGCTTTCCCTGAATGCGAACGTCTGTAGCATCGGCCGTTCCTACGGGTGAATCGTCAGCCCCTAGGCTCCATAATTCAAACCTGTTTTTATCAATTTGTTTATACTTCCAAGGCCGATTCCACGGATCCATGGGAATTTCCCTCAGATATGAATCGGGACCCCAGTTCTTACAACCGTCTTTGGGTGGGGATTTTAAGGCACTGAGTCCCTGTTCGGTGGTCGGAAATTCATTGCAATCCACGTGATACATTTCTAATTGCCGTTTGACTTTTTGGGCAATTTCCTTTGCTTCGGAAGTAGCGGCATTCTCCCCTGAGGCGATGGTAGATGTAAAAACCATTATTCCACTCAGCAAAACCTTCAATGTAAACATATTTCATCCTTCGAAAACGTACTCTGATTCGACAGATGCGATACCCGTGCCGATAACCAAACCTTCTGCCCCATCAAAATTAATGGGGTCCTGCACCTTTTGGGCTCTCGAGCATCTGCCATTCGCGGTTGCACGTTTTTTCCGACCCTTTTGGCCTCACTTAGAGGGACTGAGCTTTTCGATAACACCCGTGGCAGAAGGGCGTCCGCACCAGCCACATCGGGAGCGTCTCTGGACATTCAGCAACATCGGCAGGCCAACATAACTGGCGCGCCGGTCAGGGTTAAATCCGATCACGACAGAGCGATCGCGATTCCGGGACGCTGCCCCTCGGCTCACCACTACCTATCAGTGTGTGGCGTCAGCCCCGGAACGCTGGACTGGGAATCCATTTCTCTGGCGCAAACCATCGTGATAAAGCCACAGGGACCCGCCCGGGTGCCTGACGAAGACGCCATTTCGGCGCGTGACGGCCGATCTATGGCGTCGATCCGTGGATTCCGCCACAACCGGCCAGAAGGTTCGAGATCCGTCCAGCCTTGAAAGCGCAGGCCAAAAAGCTCAGGACCCCGGTGGAAGGGCGAGGATTTAGAAAAGGTATCTGCCGCTCTCCTCAAATAAGCAGGGTGACCTATTTTTGGCAGATCAGGGATTGCCCAACGACCAGTAACATACTTGTCGTATTGCTTGGGGTTCCATGCGTCTTTTGCCATGCACCCATGGTAACAAGCCAGTGCGGGCCGAGATTCTGAGAGCCCTTTTACGGCAAAATTGACTGCAACGCCGGCGCTACTCCCAAGACTAAGTAATCACTTTGCACAGTATGCCTGAACCTTTTGGGTTTCTCAGCTTTATGGCGCCGTCGACGCACGTTAAATGGAGCTTATGAAAAGCACAGAGGCTTCATAAACAAGTGTTTTGTTCAAAGGTCCAGGCCAAAGTCGGATTCTTGAACACAAACGATGCTCAAGTTAAAATTTTTGTACTCGAAAGGATCACAGCCTGGAAAATTCCTCTTCAGACACCTCATCTGCTTCGAAGGTGGCTGCCGTATACTTCATTGAAGAGCCTTTGGTGCAAATTGCCGAGCACTATACGATCACGACGGAAGGACAACCGGCTCTTTATGCATTCCGAAGCGCGCGCCTGCTGCGAAAAATCTTAACCATTTTCTTCGGGCTGATGGGATTTCTATTAGCCGGAATCACAACTGCTATAATATCCATTGAGGCTCAAATCTCTTCTGGTCTTGTGTTTACAGGTATTGCGCTAGGAACCCTTTTCCTTGTCTTTTATTTATGGCCGAAACGAAATATTCAATTCTTTGCCAATAAAGAAAAAGACAAAGTTCTTTGGACTGTGAAAGAGGACTGGCCCTTTCTTCCTGATTTAATGAAAAAATTTTCGATAGAGGTGCCGGAAATGCAGGGCTTGACCATCTCTAATTGCGGACAATCATCGAACTGGCATCCATCATGGGAGCTAAGCAATCCTGCCGGCAATGTTGTAATTCGTGCGCAAGTCCATTCTAGATCCATTTTGCGCAATTCGTTTGGAAACCGGGGCTTTCCCACTTTGGACTTTGTGTTTATGCAGCCAGCGACTGGCGAGTTAATTGCGGAATTTAACCGGGAGCATACTGTTCAAGACAAGTATCAGTTACAGATTTTCAGCGCTGGAAAGGACATGGATATTCGATGGATTTTATCAATGGCAATTGTTCTTGATACAGGCCTAAAGAGGTAGCTAATGAATGCGAAAAGTCCATTTGAGAACAATGCATTTTTGAGTTTTAAAGGGGCTATCGGACGTAAATGGTTTGTTCTTCACTCATTGTCATCACTGTTGATCCCCGTGGTGCTGATTGGACCGATTTTTTTATTTTCTAGATTTGGCGCCTCGCCTGGAAACTTATCGCGAGAAGGAATTGAAAATGCCACTAATTCGCTAGGCCTTGCGATTATTATTCCCTGGACGATTCTTAATTTAGTGGGAGCTGTACTACTTATTACCTCCGGGATCGGGCTCCAAGTGCGTAGGGCGCGAGACATATTTCATCAGAAAAGATCCCATATCTTTCTCGAGGCCGTGGGAATTCTCTTTTTTTATTTAACTAAGGGATTTTTTGGCTTAGGAGCACTCGCACTCATTGTCTGGCCAGGAATGCTGTATAAAAGTTCACAAAGCCAAAAACTCTCAAGTTCTCAGACTTAAAAATCGAGTTCTTGACGACGCCTGTGTGCGAATGTGGAGGCTTCCTGCGCCGTAATGGCCGACAATCTCACGCAAATTCGTGAAGAACACGACCGCGCCGCTACTCCCGCGTGTGTTTCCGATCGCGCAGGCGGTTCAGTGCCGGACCATCATGTCGGTCAGTGTAACCACTGCCTAATCCGCGCCTAACAGGCCGGTGAAAAACCTGGCCTGCGGCCGGTTTTTCTACCTCCGCGCATTTGCTTGAGCCATTGTCGTATCGTAGACTGCGTCCATGCGTGGCGCAAAATCAGATCAAGAAGACATGTTCA
>JBFWQY010000058.1:0-12393 GCA_050249195.1 Bdellovibrionales bacterium | reverse complement strand
TACGCCCAAAACCCCGGCCGAAATGTCACTTGAGAAGTTCGGACGAAACCTGCGGGTGATCTTCCCGCACAAGGACGACTGGGCCATAATCTAAGCAGTCAACCACCTCGCCTATGCCCACCGTACGAAGTTGAGCTCGCAGCAGCCGGAATGATGTTGCCAAAAGTCTGTTCGGGTCACTTTTCACATTAACAGACTCTATTTTATTAGGAGGTGCAGTTGTGAAGCTCACATCAACCTGTGTGCGTAGGTTCCTTCTTTCTGAAGATCGGGCACGAAGTCGAGAGGCGCTAAGTGTTTTTTTTCGATACCAAGAGTGGGGACGCTGTCGTCCTGAGATTTATGTTGATTACGTGATATCGGAAAAGAACCTAGGCGAAGAACCTGAGTTCGAAGAATGCTCATTCAAGCGTGCTTCCGGATCTGACATTTGATTCCGGAAAGTCGAGATACTGGGCGGTTAGCCTTAAACACAATCGAATGAAGTTGGATGCCCAGCAACAACCTATTTAATATTCTGGCGATAGAGTTCGTTTTTTAATGTAAGTGCGCTCCCCATGCTGTTTGCAATATTCAGCCACAAGCGTGCTTTATCGGGAGCTAGACTTTTGTTGAGAGTGGATTCAAACAGCGTTAACCACTGCTTTAGAAGATTTTGGTCAAATCCTGCGAGAAAATGCTTTTTTACAGGATTGTACCTTGTCTGCAAATACGGCTTTCCGCCAAGACGTACCCACCAGAAATGAGTCAGCCGTTCTATATGGTGTGACCAATTGTCAACTGACGCAAAAGGTTTTTTCAGCAGTGGGTCGACTGCTACCTTGGAGTAAAAGCCGCTTACTACCTCTCGAACCTCTCCAAACGAAAATTCCGCGACCTCTAAAAAGTCATTATCTTTCGGGAATGAATCGTTTGGGTTCATAGCCATTACCCCCTTCATTCAGAATATTGCGCCGAAAATTCGTATTTTTGAAGATCTTAATAAACATGTGCGATGGCCCTCGTTAATGTGCTCGGGAGTATTGAAATGTCGGAGAAAGTGGCAGGCGAACCCCCGAGCCGTATTCAAATTAATAGAGCTTACGCCATCTACGCTCCTGTAGGATACGGTGGTTCGGGCTCATTCACTTCACATGATTTACCTTTCTTCCATTGAAGACTCTGCCCCTCCGGAAATGGGAGTGCGGCTGGCAGATGAAATTCTTCAACATCTTCTCTAGCAATCGCATGGTCTAGAACCAAACGCATAAGATCATAGCTCGTGAAAATCCCGACGAGTTCTCCATCCTTGTCTACAATGGGAACGGCATTGATCTTTTTCAAAAGCATCGCGTAAACAATGTCAGTCAGCAGTGAATCCGGAGGTGCGCACACAAGGTCATACGACATGATCTCTTCAGTTAGAAGTTCACCAGGTCCCTGGAAGAAACTGGCCTCTTTTATGTCGCGATCACTAATTACTCCGACCAACCTAAGGTCTTTCAAAACGGGCAAGTGGCGGACTCCATGTAAATGCATCAACTCTTTGGCGGAATTGATCGGCTCTTTCGATCTGATCGTGATCGGTGTGCGAGTCATCACTTCTTGCACTCTCAATCCGTGAATCATACGTAACCTCCTTCAAAACGAGAATGGGACGCGACATATCAGCAATGATTCGTCCGTTAATTGATGGCGAAAACATAGGCTTGCGGGCTGTAGCGGAATTTGAGCAGAAAACTGTTAGCCAAGCCTGTTCTTGGTCCGCCACAGAAGCAACTTGGCCGGGCAGGACGGGCTCTTTTCGAATCGCGACCGACAGGATTCCTTCCATTGCAAATTCACGCCGGATCAATTCGGCTGTTTCCCTGTTCATTTCGCGGTCAATAGCCCACCAACGGTTCTGGTCATCAAGTAGCAGCAAGAGGATCGACGCCTTCATGTCTAAGGCAAGTTTTACGATCCACTTACGAGCTTCAGCCGAGGGCGGATCTGATGGGCTAAACACGACGAGTAAGCTGGGTCTGTGGCTATTTCGTACGCTCCCAGCGACTGCTCCAAAGACAAGGACAGGAAGGGGAGACTTTAAGCTGGCTGCTTCGGCAAAGCTTCCTTGGACCATGTACGAAAGCGAGGTTCTTTGGCTCGTTCCGACGATCAATGCATCGGCGTTCACTTCGCGTGCAAGCTCCAAAATCGAATCTATGTGCTCATCCATGCTCTGATTCTCAGTAATGAGCAGCTTGGAGGAGTGGACCTTTAGATTTGGATTAAGCTTGTTTTGAAGTTCATACCCAGCTCTTTTTCCCAAGTCATATTTTTCTTCACGATAGTACGAGTTGGGGAGCAGAAAACTATCGGGATGGATGACTGAGGCAAGGTGCAAGTCTTCGAGCAAGCCGGCTCTTTGAAATCGGATCAGCCCATTACAGAGATTTTCTACAGCACTCGAGCTATCCCGAGTTGCATCAATTGCGAGAACAGCAGTTTTCATTTTACACTCCTCCTTAGTAGCGGTCCTGAGAAAACTTTGCCTTTTAGGTGAAAGCGAAGGCGGACCTCGAGCCCTCGCTAACGGAGCAGAGACAAATTCCCATTGCATCTTGAACCAAATGAGAAGCCGGTTGACCCAGGCAAATATCATGAGCGGCCCTCCCTTTGGAGATGGTGGTTATCTGTTATATTTAAATTTTGCGAAGAGCGACCCACTTTGAACCCGACTAGCGGGCCGCAGTTAGCAGAGAAAGATAAGATTGCCTCGGCCAGATTTAGAGCCAATCTGGGCAGAAGATATTGAGATGTAGTGAACCTGTTTTGTTTTCACATTTACTCCTACTGAGAATATAACCGATGGCACCTGTTTATTCAATTGTCGTAGAATCGTGACGCCGCCACTATAACCCGTATTTAAAGCGTTCGACGGTTCCTCTTTTTAGTTGCCGGATAGGTAACCATCTTGCCTTTGCGAACACGGGCAAACGGAGTGATCAGATGCTCCCTAACGGTCGATTTAGTAAAGATATCAAGCACAACGTGGCCTTGAACGAGGAGTGCGTCGGCAATCAGGCGTCTGTGACAACGCCAAGGAACAGCTTCCGCACACATTATGGCTAGACGCTTTCGCTTTGATAACGAAACGAGGTGCTTGATGCCTCGCCCAAATTCCTCAGTCTGCATGTGATCAGCATAAGCCCTAAAAGATGAATTTCTCCAGGCCGTATTGATGGAGTCCTTCTTAGATGGACGGCGTCCTGCGAGTTCTGGAAGATAGATATATTCAATGTTCTTTCGTCTAAGGCTGTTGGCAAGTTCGATCGCACCGAAGTGCGGGTTGTGGCGTGACCGCGGAATTTTACGGACATCCACCACGAGTTTGAGCTTTTGAGTCTTTAAGATATCGATAAATTCCTCAATCGAACGATTGGAGTGGCCTAACGTGTATATCTGGGGCCCTTTTGCAGTCGGTCTTTTTTTAGATAAGTCTTTTGTTGCTGCCATAACTCACAAGACAAAGAGCAGGACGAGTGAGCTGGCGGCAGCCGTTCCATGGACCAGGGCCAACCACTTTGGGACTCGATGTCCGGTAATATCCTTGGCGAACATATAGAATCCACCAAGAGCCGTTACGACGAAAAGACCAAGGGCTGGATACAGCCGCGTTTCATCATTTGCGAGAATATGAATGGCAAGGAATATGAGTCCACCAGCAGCGAAGGGCGCATGCAACAGCGCAATTCCCTTTCTTGTCTCCTTTCCTCTCAAAACGAAACTCAGTAAATAGATTCCTAGAAGGGCCGCCACCAAAAAACACGCAATTGCCAGTTCAAAATTATTCATAATTGTTTTGCCTCCAGATCGCGAATCGCGGGTCCTTCAATTACCTTACCATCCACGGTGAACCGGCTGGCATGGCAGGGGCAATCCCAGGTTTTTTCGGCAGGATTGAAGCGGACGATGCATTTCATGTGCGTACACACGGCTGATATCGCATGAAGTTTGCTGTTGTTATCTTTGAAGACCGCGATTTTCTCTCCCCTGCTTTCAACGATGCCGCCCTGGCCCGGTTGGATCTGCTCAAACGGCACAGTTCCGATTTTCGGCAAGTCTCTTGCGTATTGGCAGACGTTGTCGATGCCTTCTTTAGCAACAACAAAGGCGGATTTCATTGGAGTGCAGCGCTTGGGCTTATAAAGATCGCTCCACTGATTCTTACGTCCTAGAATTTGGTCAGCTATCAATTCGGCACCGAGGGTTCCATAAACAAGACCATCTGTAGAGAACCCTGTGAGGAAGTAGGTATTGTTTCGCTGAGAGCCAATGAACGGAAGTCCGTCGGCGCTGCGGTAGGATTGGGCGGCCCACCACCACCTTTGATCAAGCAGCGGAAAACGCTCACTCACATATTCGTTTAAAGCATCATTTTCTTTTTCATTGTGCGAATTATGACCCGTTTTGAATTTATCACCAATTACGATCACGTAGTCTTTGCCATCGATGTTTAATGTGCGGATGGAGCGTTTGGGACTATCCACGCGCCAAAACGTGCCTTCAAAATTAGCGTGTTTAAGAGGGGCCGCAATTCCATGTTCCCGAATTGGTGAAAGACGCATCTGTACTGCTGCGAAGCCCTTTGGGATGTGTGTTGCTATCACAATCACCTTTGCAATCACCTGTCCAGAGGGGCACCTCAAAACCCCTTTTCTCGGATCGATTTCCAAAACAGGCGAGTTTTCAAAAACCTGTACCGAGGGTGGCAGAGCTGCGCAAATTCCCCTTACATAACGTAAAGGGTGAAACTGCGCCTGATTGCCAAATTCCAAGGCGGCCTTCGTCGCAAATGGAAGAGCGGATGCGGTTCGCATCTGCGGGTCCAGACCAAGATCAGCTCCCGCTTTTGCTTCCTTCTCAAGTGTTCGCATTCCCTTGCGACTGCCACGTTCCGAAAAATACGTGAAGACGACTTTCTCAAAGGCACAATCAATTGCATTCTTTCGTACGATTTCTTCAATCTTGTTAATCGTTGCAGTTCTTGAGCGAACCACTTCTTTGGCCGTATCAGTTCCCCACTTTGCTGCTAACCCATATAGCCTTTGATCAACTAAGCTATAAAGATTTCCGGTTGAATGCCCAGTCGTTCGCATACCGATTCGATCTGACTCAATCACCACCCCTTTTGGCCGGCTTGAGCAAGAAAGTAAGCGCAGGTAAGGCCGGAAATACCACCACCGACAATTGCTACATCCGCAGAAATTTCGCCTTTCAAGGAGCCATACTGGTTTGTACTTCCGCTAGTGACTGACCATATCGAGTCATTTTCCATCTTCATGCGCACCCCGTTAGATCCGCGATCATTTTGCAAATTCAAAAATGTTGAGTGTGCAAAATCTGGGCGAAATTCAAAATTGTAAATTCCGTGAGATGGGCAAAAGCTCGGGACTTTTTGGGACCTAAACAATGAGAAGTTTTGAACGAGAGCAATGCACTCATGGGTGAGCGCTTGACAGCCTGGCTTGATGTTCGAGAGGATTCAATATTGCTATTGGTCATTTTGATGCATTTTAAGACTAGATCTGTTGCTCGTGGGATAGTCTGGCGATGTGCTTGAAGCGAATAAAGGTTAGCTATGAGAAAGAAAGTTTCCTCCATTCGCGAAAGTTTTGAATGATTCTTCCGTAAGGAATCGTCGTCTGGAATCACCTCGCTGCCTTTGCAAGTGCTCTGGAAACACATCTTGGGCGCCGCTTGTCTGGCGGGAATCGGACCCCCCCTGCAAAAAGAATGGTGCGGCCAGCAGCACCTGTCTTCGATTCCATTTTAAGTGAGGATGGATAAATTGTGAAAACATGGATCGGCGATAGCGAACGGTGGAGCGTGACTGCATCTTTCACGAGTTTCAGACAGAGCCACAACTTCAGCGTTCAGCTCGAGGTGTCCAGACTCAATTCGGCTTACATCCAAAAGATCGCCAACCATTCTATCCAAGTGAAGCGCCTGCCTCGAAATCATTAATGATGAATTTAAAGACATAATTGAGTTGCTCGGGACTCAATTGATTTAACAAAATGCGCAGCTTGTATTGGATTGGTACTAAATACCCTCTTTTGTCTTCTGTCATGTTACGAAAGCTCGAGGGGCAGTAGCCATACGCAATCATGATTCGATCTCGCAGCCCGAGCGTAATCGGCTTGTGCCCATTTTCTATGTTTGTGAGATAGCTTTTCGAAATCCCGATTTTTTGGCTCGCCTGTAACAGTGAAATCTTCTTTTGCATGCGAAAATATTTAAGAATAGCGCCATCAAGGGAACGATCTCCTTGAGCCACTGTCCGATCCGCGATGACCCAGTTTTTGAAGCGGCATCGATGCTTTTCTCCGCCAAGTGCGGTCACAATTCGATCGAATTCCTGCGAGCTGAGTCTCGCTTTCCCGCGATTATTTTCAATCTCACTCAGCCAGCCAGTGCTTTTCCCGATCTTTTGCGCGGCGGATCGGATGGTATGGCCGTTCATCGTGCGTAGCCGTTTGATTATGAGTCCATAGTTACCCATGTGAACCTCGCTTTCGTTAATTTGAGAGGGGAGATGTTGAAGATCAGGAGACGTCTTCCCAGGTTCAAAAAAGTTGAACTTTGGGAGACGTCTCCCAGCGAGAGGCAGCGGTGGCAGGGTATTGGCAGGGAACGGTACGGACTTCGAAGGGCGTAAAAGGCCATTCGTCAAAATTCAGGAATCGACTCGTAATAAAATTAAGTACTTAGAACTTCGATCTTTTTTGGATTGCGCTGTAAAAACCGGAAATCTTTTGGAGCCGACGGCCGGACTCGAACCGGCGACCTACGCATTACGAATGCGTTGCTCTACCAACTGAGCTACGTCGGCTTATTGAGGTTTCCTAAACTACTCTCGGCGGCCTCTTCGATCAAGTGCTCCGCTTGCTGGCCAAGTAGATTGTCAATTAGGGAGTGGCCCAAATAAATCAACGGAGTCAGAAGGACGGCGATCAATAATTTATAGGAGTAATTCGTACCGGATAGGGCCAAGTACTGCTCAAAGGTCATCCGGCGGTCTTCGGGGACCAGTTTTAACACGCTGGGCAAGTAGAAGGCGATGCCCATGATCACAAAGGTGTCCACAAGCTGGGAAACGGCCGTGGAGCCCGTGGCACGCAGCCACAGCAGGCGTCCGGCCGTCTTGGCCCGGACCAACCAGAATACGAGGACGTCGATCAGCTGGCTGATTAGGAACGCGATCAAGCTGCCCACGATGATCCAAAGGGATTGGCCAAAAACATTGGCAAAGTTGTCATCCGTCACCGGGGAAAACGAAACGGCGGGAATTTTCATCCCTGCATAAAGAATTACAAACGCATACACCACGAGTGCTGCCGTAAAGAGCGTCAGGTTGCGCACGCCCGCTTTTCCAAAGTACTCGTTGATCAGGTCCGTCGTGAGGAAAACCACCGGCCAGGGAAGGACCCCTAAGCTCATCGTGAAGGGGCCGACCTGGATCAGTTTGCCGCCGATAAGTTCACCAAGCAGCGCATTGGTAATAAATATACCACTGAGGACCAAATAGACGAATTCGCGTTTTCGTTTGGGAGACATCTGCGTTACGCTAGCATACGGGCTGGAAGAGAAACAAGGAAGAGAAACAAAGAAGCAAAGCAAGACTGGGAGTGAGAGCATCAATGACCGGCGCGCGTTCCTGTTTCGTCGCGTGGACGTTTGTTTTTTGTATGGGAACTCAGGCCGCTGACGGAGGCGGTGATCGGAGACCCGCGCCAGCGTCTCCTTCAGCCACAGCTCTGGCCCAATTGATTGGGTTGGCCGAACGGCATTCCCCGGCGATGGCGGCGGCCCGGAATGCGCTTGAGATTGCCGAGTTCGAGAAGGAAAACTCCTTTTATCGGTTTTTCCCAGCCTTGGATCTCGAAGCCAAACACGGACTCCTGCAGACGGCTCCCGAACTGCGCTCTTCCCCCTGGCATTCCGAGATGAATCTGATTCTAACTGAACATTTGTATGATCCCGACAACAATGCGACGCCGACCAAATACCGTTTGATGGACCGGCGCCTGGAGCGAGTGAGGTTGGAGTCGATTTACCAGCGAGACGAGACCGCGCTTAAAATCGTCCAGGCTTACTTGGACTGGTCGGCTTCGCTGCAACAGCGTGAGATCGACGAGAACAAAAGCGATTTGCTTCGCCGTCAATACAACGTGCTCGAGGTGCAATACAAGCAAGGGATAAAAACGAAGCGCGACGTTTTGCGAATTGAGACGGAAATCAAGAAATTGGAAATGGACGTCCTTCGCCGCGATAGCGAGGTCGCGCTGAGCTTTCAAAAACTAGCGACGGTCGTGGGTGTTAGTCCTCAGGTTCTTGAAGCCGAAAAAATAGAAGGCGAGGAGGCGAACACTCGCCGCAGAGCTGTCGGAGCGGAGCCCAAGGAGTTGTCTTTAGAGGATCATGTCAAGTCCCGGATCGCCGCGCTCAAGGCGCAAGAGGCGGACTTTGAAAGTCAAATTGTCGAGCGCAACTACTGGCCACGCCTCTCCCTTCAGGGAGAGGTGAAGTACAACAATCACGATTATATGGGTACCGGGAATCGGTGGTCGCAGGCAGATGGATGGAGTTATGGGCTGTTTTTGGTTTTGCGCTACAATCTCTGGGATTTTGGAATTCGCCGCCGCGATGTCCAGATTGCGCGGATTCGGGAGCGCAATGTCGCTGATGATAATCGCAAGGTTTTGTTGGATCTGGGGAGTGAGTTGCGTGAGGTGTTTTTGCGCCTGCGGGAGTTCCGCGCTAATCTCGCGAACTCGCGCGAACTTCTCATCCTAGAGCAACAAAGTTATACGATTTTAAATACGGAATACCGGAACGGTCGGGCTTCGTATTTGGATTTGATTACCAATCTGAACTCTCTGATCGACGCCCGCTCGAAGTTTATGGCTTCATATTTTGGCCTAATGAAGCAGCAGATGGTCTACGCATTTCACCGGGGTGAACTTTATGAGGTTATTCAAAAAAAGTAGCCTATTTGTTATCGTAATAGTCAGTCTGGTTGCCGGCATTCTGTGGCAACTGAAGGTGAACGCGCCCGAGCATGGGCGCTCAAAGCGTCTGGGTACGGTGAAACGGGGAGATTTGGTGCAGCGTGTGACCGTGGCGGGCCAAGTCCATCCCCTCCGTCGGGCGAACTTCGTGGCGCCATACACCGGCTACATCCGTAAGCTCTATGTGAATATCGGTCAGAAGGTGAAAGAGGGCGCGCCCGTTGTGGCCATCACGTCATCACTTGCGAGCCCTGAGCCCGTCTTCCCCATTCGCGCTCCGTTTGCCGGTGTGATCGTCGATGTTCAGAAGACGGAAGGAGAGTATGTCACAGACAAGGATGCGAAGGACATTATTGTGCGCCTGGATGATCAGTCGAAGTTATTCGTTATCTGTAAGGCGCCGGAGCTGGATGCCGCGCGAATCAAAACTGGAATGGACGTGGAGATCCGGGTCAGTGCCCTGCGTGCGGGGACTCTGAAGGGAAAAGTGCGTGCGATCGATCTTGCGGCTGAGCAAGCCGATGGGTGGCGGCAACAGCAGTCCACCTTTGATGTGCGGGTGGAGGTGCTCGAGCCTCCACCGGAGCTACGTTCGGGCCAGTCCGCGATTGTCGATATCGTGACCAAGCGGTTTGAGGACGTCTTGTATCTTGGGCATGAGTTTATCAACCAGGAGGGAGATCGCTATTTTGTGATCACCCGCGACGGACGGCGCCAGGATATTGAAGTCGGTCACCAATCAGAAATGGCCATTGAAGTTCGCAGCGGCCTGAAAGAAGGAGATCAGGTAGAGCAGATCGACTTCCTGAAGCTGCTTGAGAAAGGCGCATGAAGCCGTTGCTATTGGAACTTGAGGATGTCCATTACTCTTACAATCTGGGGGACCATTTTGTCCCGGCCCTGAATGGGATCAGTTTGCGTGTGCGCCAAGGGGAAATGGTCGCGATTCAGGGGCCATCCGGATCCGGCAAATCCACACTCCTTTATCTCTTAGGCTGCATGCTGAAACCCGATCAAGGGCAGGTTCGCGTCCTGGGTCAAGATGTGACTCGAATGGGAGATGTGGAACTGGCCTATGTCCGCAACCGTAAATTGGGCTTTGTCTTTCAGCAGTTTCACCTCCTGCCGGCAACCGATGTCATTGGAAACATATTGCTACCCACGACATATCCGCTGGAGCTGCCTAAGAATGAAGATCAAGCTGTTGACTTCAAGACACGGGCCCGGGATTTGGCCTCGAGACTGGGATTAGGCGAGCGTTTAGGGCACACCCCCAAGCAGCTCTCGGGTGGACAGCAGCAGCGCGTGGCCATAGCCCGAGCTTTGATTCGGGACGCCCCGATCATTCTGGCGGATGAACCGACTGGGAATCTCGACTCGCGCACGTCAGCGGAAATTCTGGCTCTTCTGCGTGAGCTGAACCGCCAAGGTAAAACGATCGTGATTATCACGCACGATTCCGAGGTTGCCAAAAGTTGTGACCGCGTGATCTGGGTAAAGGACGGCAAGGTTGAGTCCGCGCCGGAGCCGGAAGCGTCTGGGAAAACATTTGGTGAAGAACCGCCCCTACGAACGGAAAAGCCCCGGTTGCGTTCGCTTCTTCTGTCATCGTTATTTCGCGAAAGTCTCCCGCAGGCGTGGGCCAACCTGACCCGAAACCGGCTGAGAACTTTTTTAACGATGCTGGGCGTGGTCGTGGGCGTCGCCTCGATTCTGGCGATGCTGACTTTGGGGACGTTTACCAAGGAACGGATTCTTCAATCCTATGCCACTTTGGGAATCAACACTCTGCTCTTTAATGCGCGCATGAATTGGAATCTCAAAGCTGTTGACCGTCCCCCTAACGCCTTTTATGCGCTGGATTTGGACCGGGATGTATGGCCGCTTTACAAGATCTTTCCGGAGGTCCGGTACATCTCTCCGCTGTACTCCAGTTACAATCACAGTGCGATCTATGGCGGGCGAGTGGTAGAGGACGACGTCAGCATTCTGGGCGTGAGTGAGCACGCGATGGCGATCACACGGCGGGAGCTGGCGAGTGGCTCCGGGTTGAGGCCTTATCACATTCGAGAGCGCAGTTCGGCCTGCGTGATCGGATGGGAACTTGCTCAGCGGCTCTTCCAACGCCGGAGTCCGATCGGGGAGAGTTTGCAGGTTTCAATTGAGGAAGCCACCTTTGCCTGCCAGGTGGTCGGAGTTTCGAAGCCGATGTTCTCCAAGGAAACCCGCTTTCATCCCGACATGCAGATCCTGATTCCTTTTAGTTTGTTCCAGACCTTACCGTTTCGACCTTGGCATCGGGAACTGGATCAGCTGCTGATTGAGGTCCATCCAGGCACGGATGCGGAACAAGCCGGCCAAAAGTTGCAGGCGTTTTTTCAGAAACGATATGGAGTCTCAGGTCGTTTCAATGCGTCGTCGGACACGGTTCTTGTGGCGCAAATGAAACGATTCTTAAGTCTATTTACCTTACTTTTGGTTGCGATCGCGACTTTATCTCTGGTGGTCGGCGGAATGGGGATTACGAATATGATGTTGGTTTCCGTAAATGAGCGGTTCCGCGAGATCGGACTGCGTAAGGCCTTAGGGGCGAGCCATGTCGCAATACGCCAGTTGTTTTTCGCGGAATCGGTGTTCCTGTGTGGAGTGGCGGGGGTGCTGGGTCTGGTCCTGGGCTTTGCCGGATACGAAGTTTTGATTTACATGGGAGCGCAGTTAATTCCGGATCTGAAGTTCGAGTGGGTGTTTAACCCTTGGGCTTTTCTGTTCTCCTTCGTGGCCATTGCCCTGACGGGTGTTTTGAGCGGGTTAGGTCCGGCGTTGCGGGCGGAAAAGCTGCAAGTGATTGATGCTCTTCGCAGCGAATGATTTAAAGAATTGGATTTCATCGGCATTGTCGCTGGGTTTAAGCTCTTCATATGAACATCACAAAAATCTCCTATATGTTGCTTTCCGCCTTGATTGGCTTTATCGCCGTGAGCGCCTGTACCCGAAAGTCAACGCCACCACGGCCACTACGTCCGGCTCAGGACTTCGCCTTGCTCGACCAGAACGGTCAGTTTCACCAACTGTCCCGTTCCGGTTCAGCCCGAGCCGTCGTGCTTGTGTCCTATGGCGTCGGGTGCCCGATGGTGCGCAAGTATGTGGATGCGCTGCACAAGATTCAGCAACAATTTAAAGATAAAGCCGTGTTCTATTGGATTGACGGGAACGCGCAGGACGACCCGGAAAGTGTCGCGCGCGAAAGTCGAGAATTTGGCAATCGCATACCTGTTCTTATGGACGAAACTCAACTGGTCACTCGGGCTCTTGGTTTTACTCGCACAGCTCAGGCTTTGGTTGTCGATCCTTCTTCCTG
>JBFWQY010000057.1:0-12972 GCA_050249195.1 Bdellovibrionales bacterium | reverse complement strand
CACGAGTCGCGAAAATACCGGCGGGAACTGAAATCGCCGGAAAGTCCGTATCCTCGCAATAACACCGTCTGGAATGTCTCATAATGAGCTGTGCCAAGAAAAAGGGAGGCCTAAGTAAACGGCATTAGCCGGAACCCTTGTCGAAACTCGCGGCATCCGCTTAGAATCCCGACGTTTCAAAATGATAAATCGTTCTGACGAGCTCATAAAATGGAGCTCGCTGGGACCGATCATTGGATTTGATCTTGCAATCCCTACCTGTGGGCTAAGGCTCGAGTAATGTTCGCTTCAGATCAAGAGTGCCACCGGACCGGCGCCTGAATAAGCGACCACACCATAGGACCGGGGGGTTCAATGCAGATCTCATTTGCCTCGAATCGTGTGAAACGTGCGCGGTTCTTGTCTTTAGCGCTGATCTCGATAATTTCTGTTCTCCTCGGCATACATCAGGGCTGCGGCAAGTTCTCAAGTCTTCAGTCTCAAGTGTCCCAGAAGCAAGCGCAACTGACGTCCTGGCAGCCGTTTGGAATGGCATCTGGCGGGCCCGCCACAGGAACTCAGCTTGGGATCTTCCAGGGGGACTACAATAAGATGTCGAGCTCGCCCGAGGACCTTGTCGAGAAGCTGAAGCAATTCGATCTCCTGATTCTGTCACATGTGAGCACCATTGTTGAAACGGCGGCCTATCCGGATTACGCCGACGTGGCTTATCCGCATCTCAAAAAGGTGATCAAGGAATTGCGGCGCCTCAAGCCATCCATCAAAATTTACGGATATGTCGCCTCCACGGCGGATGCGCCAATTCCCTGGGAATCCACAACGCGGACGGCCTGGTCCTGTCCCGGCGGAGTCTGCAGCAATTTTCTTTCTTGGGTGGACACCTGGGTGAACCTGGAGAAGGAGGACAGCGCGGTTTACGTCGACGGGATCTTTATTGACCTGGTCGATTCCGCGTACATCTCAACCGCCACGCGCGATAATATCTTCGCGTATGTTAAAGCCCAGGGTAAGAGCATCGCCGTCAACACGATGCTCTCAGGGACAAGTATCAACTTCGCGGCGAGCTCACCTTACTTCGGAACAGCAGGTGACTATGTTGTTTGCGAGGGTTTTTTCGTGGCCGACGGAGATCCCTACTATGCGGGACTCAATATGAACCAGGTCGGCGCGGATGCGGCGGCCACATTTCTTAAGTATTGGAATGAGGGGAAACGTTTCAACTTTGCCGCCCTTCAACAGGAAAAAGGAGGCAGCCAAATCTCCTGCCTCTCGAATAATGCGATCCGTGGCTATGCGACCTTTGTTGCCTATTTTAAGCCGGGTAACGTCTATCAGTATGGGACGTCCGATCTCGGAGGCACTACGGGTCGGCTTGATTTCTGCGACAACTCGGACTTGTACGACGCCGTGATTGCGGGGAGCGTGCCGGCCGTCGTGGGTACCGCGGTACCCAGTGACGGTTCATCGCAAACACGAGAGCCGTCGGCAGTCCCGGCGCCTGCACCTGCTCCGGCTCCAGCTCCCGCCCCGGCGCCCGCTCCGGCACCCACACCTAAGCCTGTCATCACTCAGCAGCCGGAAAGCGTGACCGTGACAAGAGGTCAATCTGTGACCTTCGGAGTGAGTGTCGCGGAACCATCTAAGCTCGAAGTCATCCAGTGGTATCATAATGGGCAACCGATTGCGGGGGCCACGGGCAGTACCTACACAGTGACGGCCCAAAGTTCAGGACACTACTCCGCTTTCTTACGAAACGTCGGTGACACAGTCGGAATCAGTAGCAATTCAGCTTCACTCAGCGTACTCGAACCTGCTCCCGCGCCAGCTCCCGCCCCGGCGCCCGCTCCTGTTGCCGAAACAAAGCCTGTCATCACGCAACAGCCCCAAAGTACAGCCGTAAAAAAAGGCACGCTGGTGACCTTCAGCGTAAGCGTCGCTGATCCCTCCAATCTTGCGGAGATCCAGTGGTACCTTAACAGCGTTCCCATACCCGGCGCCACCGGGATCAGTAATTACTCAGTGATCGCGGACCAGTCGGGCGTTTACGCTGTGTATTTGCGGAACAAGGGTGCAACACTAGGCATCAGCAGCCAGGCGGCCTCACTCAGCGTAGTTCCCTGATAACTCCATGAGCGCCGGTTTCAACCGGCGCCGTTGGCCGCTTCCGCGCGCGCGACGCGGGATCGAGCGGACACCCTAATGGGCCTTTACGCAAAGGATGGCCTGTGTTAGGGGAACTCCCATGACACACATCTATCTTTTCTGTTGCCGGTTTCTAACGGCCCTTTTGACCCTTGCGGGCTTATCCGCGGAGTCCACGTTTGCTGTTGATGTGGCGGTGGTCGAGCAGGAGCTCCAAACCACGGGCGCTCTTGGTTTTGTTCATGGCGCGGTTGAGCAGCGCGAGCTTTACGTATTCACACGCGTCCGCGCCCGTGGGATTTTCAACGAGGCCGACGCCAATCAAGCCAATCCCCAGATTCTTCTCGCGGACCCGTCGGACATTGAAATCCTAGACGATATGGGCGGGATTCGCCCAGGCCAACAGAAGCCAGTTCCACTTTTTCCGTAGGGCCTTCTTCGTTCAAAGATTCAACTTGAGGAGGATCTGGGCGCCTTGCATAGATCCCTTTTCATACTCGTAGGTGAGGTTTGAGAAGGTTTGTTCCATTTTGAATGAGACCACCCGGTACAAAGCCTCCAGGCTTAAGCTCCCGGTAAGGTGAAGTCCAAGCCCGCCCTGATAACCCCATGTTCCGCGCACTTCTTCAGAACCTTCATGTTGGTACTGGGGAAACGAGTGGTTAGCTCCTAAGCTGATATACAAGCGATCGAAGGTGTAAATAATATTTGCATAGGCCGCAAAGAAAGAGAGGCTCGGTCTCGGTTCTACGTAGGTACTGCTGGAGGTGACACCATCAAGGACTGTACGCACCTCCTTCAGTTCTCTTTTCGCGTCGTAGGACACCCCGAGGGACCATCCCAGCGAATGGGGATTACCCCTCCAGGTCTCAATTCCACCCCCGAAGCTCGCCTCAGCGGAAATCTCCGCCTCGCCCTCGCGAGTCACGGTCCCGTCAGATGTTTCCTTAAGAGATCCATAGGCCAAACGGTTTGCCGAGCTATAAAAGCCGTAGAAGGAAAGATGCTGGCCCGACCGTTCGTGTTTCTCCGGCTTTTCGGGCTTTTCCAAATTCGTCTCCTCTTCCGAGTTTCTCGACTTTTCCATCCTTTCGTTCTCAGCCCTCTTCTGGCTCTCAGGATTCTCATCATCCTCGTCAAGCGCCTGATTCTTCGGTTCCTTGTCCTTCTTGTTGCGTGGGGGCTCCTCTTTCAGCTCATCGGTTCGCGCTTCTTTTTTGGACTTCTGACTCTCTTGGGCCTGACTCTTTTCGGCTCGCTCTTCCTTCGCCGGCTCGGCATCCTTACCGCTCGCCTCAGATGAGTCGCTGGAGTCCGAAGACTCTTCTTCAGATTCGTCCCTGCTCGCATCCGAGCCCGCCTTCTCCCTGTTGCTGTTGCTGTCGTCATCGTCATCGGAGAAGGCCAATGCGGATGAGGCCGCCAGCACGCCCGCGCCCGCGGCCGCACCAGTTTCAGATTTGGCAGCGGCCGATGTCGGTGTGGAACTCGTGGTTCGGCTTGGCTCGCCGTCCTGACGCTTTTTATCCACGACCTGGGGCTCACCCGGATCGAACTTGTCTCCCGGCCGAATATTCTTCCTGTTGGCACAATCCCTGAAAGCGAGAACCGCTGAGCTCCCTCTAGCCTTGACGACCTCCGCCTCACATTTCTGTTTAGACTTGTCCTTCAGCCTAAACTTGTCTCCTTGCTTCGGAGACTTTCCCTCGGCTTTGCCAAGAAACTTCGTCGCCGAGGAGTTCACTTTCTTGACGGTTAAGCCCTGGGCTCCGGTCAGGAGCGGAGTCAAAATCAGCAAAAATAAAAAAAGCTTCACAGATAGCCTCCAGTAATAACGACGACGACTTTTAATTATTAATTAGAGTTGTTTACAAGTCTAAGCCTACTTCAAGCAACCGCGATGACATGACCTTAGTCCAATTCGATTCCTAAAAAGGAGGCCCGCAGGCCACCGAGTCGAAGCGCACCAACGGGAACGAATGGAAAAATGCTAAATGAGAACCATCAAGTTTGAAATGAGGACGGCTTCGGGAAGCCGCTTGAACTGAACAATACCTATTTTGGGCCCGTTCAAGTTGGCATGGAAGCAATAGGTGAAGTCAGATCGGTATTTTTCGAATCGGGGAATTCGACCAAGTGCGTCCGCCGAGCAGGTAAACAATTTCAAAGGGCGGACAATCGCCGGGTAAACCGATTCATATTCCAAAAGGATGTCCTCATGGATGGGCGGAAAAAGTTGCCCTTCCATGCACTTGCGGCGCTCGGCGCGGCTACGCCTCTCTCCGCATTTAAGAAAGCTTTCAATTCGGCCGTTAGCCAACCGCCGATGTTGAGCTGAGTCACCGCGCGCTTCAACCCCGAGACAACAAACAATGACCAGGATGAGTAGGCGAGAATTCATTGCGCGATTCCTACCTTCCGTTGGAGATAACCTTTAACATCTTGAAGGCTCATGTTCCTGATGAGCTCCATGGCCTTTTGGTAATCCATTTTTTCGGTTTCTACTTGGCTGAAGCCTTTGTGCCGATCCAGGCACCTAGGGCTTAAAATGGAGGGCGCCGTCGCTCCGTATTTAACTTTAAGCTGTTCGCAAACGGAAGCCTCGACGGGGCAGGGCTTAAATCCAAGCGTTTCAATGTTCTTATTGACCTGATCCCGAACTTTCGCAGATAGGTATGAGTTGCAATTTATGGATTCATTCCAAGACCAATCGACGTAATCCCGAATGTCGATCTTTTTTGTTAGGTTCCACATTCCATCTGCGCATGAGAAATACTCCTCAGGATGGCTGAGAAATCGCTTCCAAAAAGTGTAACCAGCCCAATTAGAGGCCATGTCAGCATAGGACTTGACCCCTGTGAATGCCAAGCCTTGGACACCATGTTCATAGAGCTGACTCAACTCCAGCGCCTTTTGGTCTCGCTCCCTTTCATCTTTGATATTCAGCTTATCAAGGTCATGGATCAGAGCGCGTCCCGTGGAAAAGAAATGATCGATCTTGTCCAGACCAATCGGGATACCCTTAATATTCAATCGCCGAACGCAACAGCCACCGGCGTCCGTGTCCGTGTTTTTGTAAACAGATCCGGAGTGATTCTGTCTGCCGAAAAGTTCGACCTTATCCGCCGCCCTGTATTCATTCATGGCGTGAATATTTCCCCCATCAAATTCTTCGTGTACCCGCATCATATACTTCGGGCCCAGATCGAAAACGCGTTTGGTGCGGGTCATAAAGCCGCCATTCATCCAAGAATGCACCACATTTTTAAGAGATTTGACGTTGCACCCAGCGGCCGACTTATAGCGGTGAAGCTCCTCCAAAAGAGATTCATTGATCATAACGTTGATGTGCTCGGACGCATCGGCCGGGAGTGGCTTCGGATCGTCAAAATCATCGACTTCCTCGGCCTGAACCGCGACAGAAAGAAGAACTGTCAGGAAGAGATATAAACAAGAAACTTTGAGCACAATAATATTGTCCCCAGGCGATACGATCCGGGTCAATTTATAAATCCTCAGTTTTACAAGGATCTGGTATCTCGGAGGCAGCCGAGGTGGCGAGGATGGGCTCATGATCCAAGCCTGCAGCGCCGTCCAATTTCAGTCCCAGACTACACCCTGCTCTTATCCGATGAGACGCCTATGGCGTGTAGGCGTCCCTTTCGATCTCGCATTTTACAACTCGTTTTAATTCCTCTACATATACCCATCAAACTATGGATTTATGGGGGTCAATCCCATGAGTTCGTTGAGCATCCGTGTGGCCGCAAGCATGCGTCTGAGGACCAGATCTCGAGGTTCGACGTCCAAATCCAGCTTCTTTTGGCAGAGCGCGATCAAAGACAGAATCTTTTCGATCGCCGCCTTGCGCTCGTCCTCGTTCAGCTTCTCTCCCCCTCTGATCTTCTCCTCGTAGTCACCGAGGTCCCAGATGAGCACATCCTGAGCTGCTAACAAAGCATCCGTTTCGGACTCGAAGAACTTCTTGTAGATCCACTCCCCCAAATCGTCGCTTAGATTTTGAGCTTCGTTTTCCTTCTGGATTTTATTTATAGAAGTACCGATGGCAATTCCAATCAAAAATGCGAGAAGACAGAGTATGATCACAATCAGAGGCTCGATTAGTGCAGCTCCAGCTTGGGCTCCTCCGGCTCCTCCAGCCGCGCCACCGCCAATCAAATGCGGATTATCTCTAAGGAACTTTCCGATCGTTTCAGCCAGGCCCCTCAGTTTATGGATCAGATCATAGATTTGCTGCGGGGTCAGAAAGCGTTTCAACCGTTCGACCAGACCACTCACCTCTCCTGCGAGGTTGACCAGCTCCCTCCACGTCCTCCCCTCGCGTATGCGGCGGATGAGCTCTTCGATTTTCTTTTGAGCCTCCGCGTCGTTAACAAGTCGCTTGAGGCGCTCCAAGAACTCAATCAGAGACCGCCGAAATTCCTCCAGAAGCTCCTCAACCTGCTCTGGCGTAAACCCCTCGGCGGAATAAACAACTGGAGGCGGTAGCACCGGTGAGAACGTTACGGATTCACGCAGGATCTTCCAGGACAGGTGCAACCGCTCCGTTCCTTTGGGCTGGACCTTCTTTGCGAATCTGCCAACCGCATCCATGATACCAAGAATCCGGCGGCCAAAATCTTCAGACGCCCAAACCGACCGTCGGAGTTCACTGGCAAGCTCAGCCACACTTTTAATATGAGTGCCTTTTCGTGCCTTCTCAGGAATGTGCTTTTCTAAAGCTTTCATGACCAAGTACGCCTGAGCGGACATTGCGATTATGCGATTAAACGCCATTTCTTGGTAAGAGGCCGCCAAGGTTGGATTCTCTAGATTGATTTTGGGAGTCTTAGCCTTCGAACGTTTTCCGGGTCTTGATGAAAGCTGGGATTTGCCTGCCGCCTTGCGCGTCTTCTTCACGAGAGCCTCCGTTGCACGCTGATGATTCCGATAAGATCAATTCTGAGGTTAAAACCAGTAAACAATTCAATCAATGATTTTTATTTTCCGATAGCTGAGGGACCGGACCTATTGATCGCCCGGGATTCCGGTTAAAACAGGCTTCAACTTTTAAACGAACACACGCGGCGAATTGCGCGCGAGCCCGGTAGCGGCAAGGCCGTCGCAACACTTCAGGGCCAAATAGGGTAAGGAATCTGCTGGCCCGTTTCGAAGGCACAATTCACAGAAGACGATTCACATTTTTGAATGGCCTCTTCTGCCGTTTGGTGCATTACATCTTCCAGAGTGAGGTTCAGGAGCAGATCGGTCGCATTTCGCGGAAACGGCTTGATCCCCCTACTTTGGGAATTGAGGACCAGATCATCTGAGATGACCTGATCACCGCAAACAATCTTACCTGCCTTGGTTTTGATCTGATCAAAGATCGAGCTACTCTTTGTTCCCTGAATGTCAAAAGTAACTTTCGATGTACTATTTGGAAGCCTGATATAATACGTGTCCGGAGCGACAATCTGTATTGCGCTCTCAGCACTCAGAAGCTCTGCACCGATAACATCTGTGGGAACCCGAACGCAACGGCCGGTACTCAACCATTTTTCGTCGGCACCGGCGGTGGAGGAGAGTTCTTCGATGCGGATTTCGTCAACGTCGAGCGCGCTGTTCCTCGTGGAGCCAATTTGCAGCATAAATTGCCACGGACCGACCGTATTTTCCTCCTGTGCGCGGAAATTGGCCGCCGCCACGCGCTCCAACAGTGCTGGGTTCACCCGGATATGACTTTCAGAGTGTCATAAAAAAAGGACGCCTTTTTACTGCGGGCCCTAGCGTTCTGTGGATCTTTGACACTCACAATAATATGAAACTTGAACATTCCTTACCTTCAGGCGCATGTCAGTTGGCCAATTCGAATGAACTACGTCTGGAAGCTGACGACGGAACAACATACCAACTCACCGCAAACAAAGAACTGACGAAGACGGTAAATCGTGGAACACCACAAGAATCTTCCACCTCGGTCCAGCTTACGGGCACATACTACTGGGGTTGCCAGCTGCAGGACGGGTACTTTCTTGTTCGACTGATGAGCTCAGTTTTGCTCTTCACACCCTGACGCGAAAAAATCCGACAGACCGAAGCTCGCTGCAAAGCGTAGCGGCTTCGCTCACGGTCGTTCAGGTCCGCCCCTTGGGGATGGACCAAGATGGATGGGTCCGCTATCGCTCGAACCTCTCCGGTTATCGCGAGATAATGGCTTCAAACTCAGCCTGAGTGGGTCTGGAAAGTAGAAATCCAAGTAAAGCGACAGCGGCAAACGGTCCGAAAACAATGACTGACTGATGGGCTGTCGCCAAAACAAAACCAAACATAGCTACGGCTTCTGTAAGTGCAAACTGAATTATCTTACTTATAAAATAGGGTCCGAACAGCCGCACAGCCTTCTGATCTTTATCTACCAGACGCAAAAGCTGGGGGATGTCGTTGTCAGCCCAAGTGCGGTGGCCTTTGGACGTTCGCGCCGAACGTAAGGCATCTTCTGTCCATGCCGTCGCCAAGGAAGCTCTCGCCAAAACCGGAAACAAGAAATGAAGGACCACCCGTGAGGACACGAAAGTGACCCCGGCCGTGATCGCCAGGATCTGAAAGAATGGATCCGCCACCCACAGGTCCCAGTGGGGTTCAATATTTCCTTGCGATGTCTGAAACGTCACAAAACCTAAGGTCAACATTGAGACCATCATCGCGATCCAGACCAGTTGCAATAGCGACAGACGACCTAGGACGTATGCTTTGACCCAATTATCAGAATACATGACCAAATCGTAAGAAAGTCGTGCACGAAGAGCAACATGGATCTAGAGAATTCTGCTTTATTTATTTGATGTTTCCAAGTGATACAGGAAAGGAAACACATTGAACCACAACGCCCCATGCTCCATGATAAAAGTACGTTGGTGATATCAAGGAGTCTTTCATCTGCGCATGTTTCTTGGAACCTCGCCCGCCAGAAGATACGCACCCGCCGCCCTGGCCCTGCTTATTTTGCTGAGCTATCAAAATTGCAGCCCTGGTTTCGAGTCATCGAACGTTTTTACCGCTTCAGGTTCATCAGTTCCAGTTCCCGCTCCCGCGGAGCCGGAAGAAACGACAGGACCAATCGCAGACGCTCCTTCGGACCGACCATCCGAACCTCAGCTTAGGGATCAGTGGGTCTCGTTAAAAACCACGTTAGATACTCCCTATCAAACCCATGCCGTTTGGACAGGCTCTAGAATGTTACTTTGGAGTGGTTCACTTGGTGATTTCCGCGTTGTTAACTTTGACCCCGCGACCGACACGTTCACACGGTCGGGCGCTACGAATCCTCCTGGAAACATCGGTGTCTATACGGCGATTTGGACCGGATCAAAGATGATAATCTGGGGCGGATTCTCTCTAAGTGGAACAACCATGGCCGTTGTGAACGACGGCGCTGCGTACGACCCACTGACAGATTCCTGGACTAAGATCAGTTCGGTTGGCGCTCCATCGCCTCGCGCCTACGCCACGGCGATTTGGACGGGATCAAAGATGATCGTCTGGGGCGGAAATTCCTATCCGAATTTTGAAGTGAAAGGAGATGGCGGAATCTACGATCCTAAGACGGACTCTTGGACGACCCTCAACTCTGATGGTGCGCCATCTCCAAGAAACGCCCACACGGCCGTCTGGACGGGAACTGGAATGATTATTTGGGGTGGAAACACCTACGACGGAACCCACTTTTCAGAACTGAATGACGGAGCCGTGTTTGACCCTGAAAATCAGAGCTGGACCCAGTTGACCCAGAGTGGAAATCTCCCGCACGGAAGGTCGGGCCATGTCGCTGTTTGGACGGGCTCCAAAATGATCATTTGGGGAGGATCGGTTAAAGACGGAAGTGGCGTTTTTCCCGATGCGTATGGGACTACATTCCTCAGTGACGGCTGGATCTTTGATCCCAAAACTCAATTATGGACGAGGATGAAATCTGGTCCCTTGTCCGCTCGATATCGTCCGGCATCAGTATGGACAGGATCAGAGATGATTCTGATTGGGGGCCTCATCAATCAAAGTTCCCTTCCCGCAGACGGAGCAATTTACAAATAGAAGGGCCCCCGGGGCCTGTGACATATGAGATTGAAATTTCGCACCCTCCCACCGCCCGCCTTCATTTCTTGGAATTCCTAAACAGATCGGCATAGGTGTTGCACGAAAATGTGCAACCAGGAGACATGGTCATGATACGGAGACTCTCGTGCACCTTTGGAATGTCATTCTTTCTCATCATGACACTAATTGCACGGCCCGCTATTGCCGACGTCCGCGTTTTAAATGGCAATGAGCTCCGCAGACACTTGAATGTGGGATCGGACTACTGGGTTCTGGGCGGCTGTATTCGGGGAGACGAAAAGCAGGGCCTAGAGTGCTTCGGGCCCGCTCGGGCCCGTATAGACGGATTTGCCCCAGAAGGGATTCCCCTGATTACAGTCCTCACAGGCTCGAACAAAGGAATTAACAACTCGTGTTTGCGTAGCCGTTCCGCCTCGGAATGTGATGACAATTCTAGATGGCTGGAGGTCGTCCTTGGTTACCCGAATGCTGGCAGAAAGGCTTTCTCGCTATCGAATGGAAGGTTGGGTGTCATCAAACGACCGCAGAACAGACCCAACACATGCGTTAGCGCCCGAATGCTAGATATTGGTCACGGCGATTTCAAGGAAGACTTTTTAGCAGGCCAGGATTTCAACAACACCACAGCAGCCAGTTACTCTGACAGTTTTAACTCCTATTTTTTCGATAAGACACATCCGCCGCTCAGAAACCGCTTTTCTGGGAAATCCCACGACGACGGAATAGTGGGACTTGCCGAAGCCTACAAAGAGTACGCGGAAGCGGTCAACGATGTCGCGGAGAGAATGCTTTCAGCGTTCAACGACCCCGCATGTGACCTCCGCGGCGGGGAGCAGGTCATTATCTATGGTGAAGAAGAGGTTCTGCATAGAGGCTTCCAGGGGTATTCAAAGACCCTCTTAGTTGGCAGAGTCGTCGGACATATAGATGCCCACCGTAACCGGGACATACTTTCGGAATATATCGTGTACATAGACCCCGCTGACGTGGAATAGACAAAAACGAGCCCCGATTCTTTTAGCGCAAACGCGAGATCGGAGGACGTGCCATTCCGTCACTCGGCGCTGTATCGATCGACAATCAAGTGAGTCTGACCGAAAGATATTACGGGACTTGATTGCGAATAGTAGCACCATGCATGCATTTCAGCTCTGTACGACCCGTCGGAGGGTAGAGACGCAACCATTTCTGAGCGAAGGGCCAGGCTTTCTAGGCTTGAGGTAACGTACTTGTAGGAAACAGCGGACGAGCTGACGGTACTCCCGGCCGCATTTTTTATATGAAGCTGAGAGGCGCAGGAAATTCCCGATGTTATACCCGACGCCGTCGGGTAATAGATTGAGACGTATCCAGTGATGACAGCAAGGTCGTTCGTTTCGCCTTGAATCGAAGTTGATCGAATCACGGTCGGTTGCGAGGCATTTGCAGTTAGTTGGGCGGGATCGTGATTTGATGGAGCGGCAGATCTGGACTCTTTGAGATGGAAGCCCCGTCTAGATGTCGCGACCGGTGTGAAGCGAAGCGCGTGAATGTGACCGCCGTCGCCAATCAAGTTACCTCCCGCGTCCACAACGGAGTGCAGGCCGACCAGGTACCTGGAAATTCCATTCACAGTCGGTCGATGGACGGCGTGGGTAAATAGCGGAGTGGTGGGTATAATGGAGGTGAAATTCTCCGTGGCCCATGCCGAGATCGGTGCGCTGCTGGTGGTGTCGACGTAGATGCCTTGGCCTTGCATTTCCGCAGTAACGAGGTTTCCCTCCTTATAGGTGGGTCGCCATTGGCCGGTGGCTTGACCCAAAATTTTGACGATGTCACCCGAGGCGACGTTCATGGCAAGGCTATATGCCGTCGAACGATGAAATGCTGCGGACCCGAAGGATGTAATGAGCGGCGAAGTCTGGCCGTCGTAACTCAGTAGTCGATAGGCAGACGCGCCTATGGCCGAACTTTCTGTATAAAAGTTGCGATAATGTTCCACAAGGAGTTGTCTATACGGACTCGTGCCCTCGCCTTCGCCGTCCACTTTAAGGTCCACGTTTGCTCCTGAGCGAAATGCGGATATTTGGATTTCCATTTTAGCGGCACCATCGGATGAGCCTACAAATACAGCATCTGTATATAGAGGCAAGTGATGGGTGCCACAACAGGGTTCCACATTTTCCGCGCTCGTGGATCCGACCTGAACACCATTGACCAGCGTACGGATGTTCGCGGCTACTGGTCCAATTTTATAGTTCTCGTTGCTAAGTCCGACGTGCCCGTGAATTCGTAAGGTGTCGCCCTTTTTGATGTTAATGGTTCCCGATAAAACCGTCGTGTAACCACTATTGGCAACTACTTTGCCGACGGCGGTGGAGCTCCATTTCTTGAGGCTCAACAAATGTCTACGTGGGAGATAGCACGCTCCCATCCTTAAGACATATTCGGAGTCGCAAGCCGTGATATTGCCGCAAGATCCCCAGGCAGACCCCGAGCTATTGCAGGTCTGTGAGCCGGTGCCATTGCCGACCGAGCATGAGCGTGAAGAGGCGGGAGTGCAGATGTTGGCAACGCACGCGCCATTGCGGAGGTGATATCCGGAGTCGCAAGCCGTGATAGTGCCGCAAGATCCCCAGGCAGACCCCGAGCTATTGCAGGTTTGTGAGCCGGTGCCATTGCCGACCGAGCATGAGCGTGAAGAGGCGGGAGTGCAGATGTTGGCAACGCACGCGCCGT
>JBFWQY010000056.1:0-15199 GCA_050249195.1 Bdellovibrionales bacterium | reverse complement strand
TGAACATGTCTTCTTGATCTGATTTTGCGCCACGCATGGACGCAGTCTACGATACGACAATGGCTCAAGCAAATGCGCGGAGGTAGAAAAACCGGCCGCAGGCCAGGTTTTTCACCGGCCTGTTAGGTATTTAACCGGGGATCTCAATGGATCCACTATATTTTCCTCAGGCGCGCTCTCCGCGCGGTATAAAAAAACTATTTATAGTGTGCCGGCGGCCATGTTCCGGGTTTTCCTCTGTGACGAAATGAAGGCTGTGGCACTTGTAGATCATAGCAAAAAAAGCCGGGAAGCCCTTGGTCTCTTCCGATTCGGCAATCAAAAATCCGGCCCGATGGTCCCCATAGCCGGACTCGCGGCAGCGAACGCCGAAGGCGGCACTTCACATGTGAACCCCCAATGCGTGGTTTGTCATCGCAAGCTAGATCCCGCCATGGCCCTGAACTCCGGAGGAGACGACACCGAAGTGGAATTTGTTTATGACGACTTTTCCGGCAAGGAACACCGACTGAAAGTCAGGGGTCTTAAGGACCTTGCCAATAGATTAATGTCTGAACCGCAATATGCACGCTGCCAAGTGCAAAAAATGTGGAACTGGTATATCGGACAGGACTATCCGCTCGCTTCTAAATTAAGAGAGGAGCTTGCGGCACAGTTTACGTCCACCAGTGGTGATTTTCGAAGCCTGATTTCAACTCTGGTGGCGCGCTCGGAGTTCTATGATCCGGCGGGTATACGGGCTCCTCCCACCCTCACTCAGATGAAGCCGCAGTTCAACCGTTGCAACTCCTGTCATGAATCTGAAGGCACGATTCCCAGCTTCACCAACCTGCCCATTGGCGGACGCCACCATCATGTTGCTATGCTGACCAAGATCATGAAGGTCGTGGACATCCCGGGAAACGGAAAGCGACCCACGATGCCCCCGCGCTCCGCGACCTGGTCATTGACCGAATCCGACCGCAAGTTGCTGGTGCGATGGATTTATGCTGGTGCACGAGATGAAAATGGCAGGCCGACTTTGAACGATCAGGAACGGGCAGAACTTATGGCCTTGGTTCCATCGGACTTCGAGTGGGCTCCCCCCGCGCAACCTCAACCCAGCTTCCGCGACAATTGGACACGGTACCTCGAAAATTTTGACGTATTAAAGGTCCTTGGCCAAAAAATGCGACGATCTGTCGACTGTGGCTACACCCTTCTTGATAATCTTTCCGCGTATGGATTTCTAGATACAAACACCGGCTATCCGGGCTCAGACTACCCGCCTCGGGATTATCTCCTCTCATTAGGCACTTGCGTCTCGCGTTCTTTGCGGGAGTCGGCGGGGGGCTACGCTCCACAGTTCAAGGCCATGGCCCGAGAGATGGGGCTGGATCCAAATCGACTTCCTGAAATGAACGCGTCCACCAAATGGGCGGCGCTCGCGCCGCCTCAGAAAGAGCGGATTGTGGACGAGATTCTCCGTGCCTACATCGGGCCGGGTGTTCTGCCCGCCCAGGATCATCTCGCCCTGCGGACGCTCGTCGTCCAAACCCTCGCTCAGAAACCAAAGCTCAATCTGGTCCAAGCTTTGGTACAAGCCGTTTACCTCGTGGCCCTGGATCACAAATTCCTGACCCTATGAGAGAGAAAGGAAAAGGAAAATGAAACCCTCACGTCGACAAATTTTAAAAGCGCTCGGATCAGGAATGGCTTGGAGCTTAACCCATCCGTTGGTACCTGGAGTCGCCTTCGCGCGGTCCGAATCCAATCTTTCAGCGGCGGACAATCTCTTGTTTTTAATCCGAGTGATTGGAGGTTGGGATGTGCTGATGAGTACCGATGCCCGCGACTTTGAAGCGCTCCGTGGACGAGGCCTCTCGCCGTCAGAATTCTACTACTGCAACGCGCGCCAGCCCTTACGGCAGATCGAAGGCGCGCTCATTGGCCAGGCTCTTAAGCCGCTCGTGCCGTATTTACAAGATGTCGCCATTATAAATGGCATGATGATGATTCACGATAGTCCCAGTCATGAGGTCAACCGTTCTTATATGGCCTCAGGATCCACGGAAAATGAGCGCGAAGGCTTCGCCCCCTTCCAATTGGCCCGGGCCCTTGCTGAGAGCGGCTTAGCCCCGCGCGTGAGCTACCGGATGGGACTCGAAGCTCTCTATGATGGAGGGTATCCCAGATCCATCGCGCTCGAATCCATTCGAAAGCTCATCGAGCCCTCCAAAACCGATGACCTTCAACACACCCTGGAAAATAAGGCGCGGCTGGACAAACGTCCTGGCTCGCTTTCCCGGGCTCTCGATCTCGCCGAGAGAGATAAAATGGCCCTTGAGCTTCTCCCCACTCTCGGACGCGAGATACGCGGCCGGAATCTCTCCGACACGCAGATGGATGGAATCAACCTCTCTCTGGCGGGTTTAGCCACGGGATACGCTCAAATGGCGCTTTGCGATTTCAGTGTCAATCTCGACACGCACGATGAACATGAGCGGCAGCATTTACCTGAACTTCAGCGCACCATGGAGGCTGTGGCGAAGACCATCGCAACCTTGAAGCGCACACCGTTCCGCGGAGGGAAGGATCCACAAAAGCGAATGCTTTGGGACGTGACGACGGTTGTCGTGATGTCCGAGTTTTCTCGGTCCTGCTGGGAGCAGGGGGGTGTCGGTCGCGATGGGACGAACCACAATCAGTACGACAACTCCGTGATTCTCGCCGGTCGCGGAATTCAGGGCGGACGGGTCATTGGTCGCAGCGAGATTTTCACCAATGCCGAACTGAATATAATAGGTGCCCCGTCGCAACTCATGGCCATTCCATTTGACTTCAAAACAAATCGGGCGCTCACCACCGAGGAATTCCACGCACTCACCGCAAGCGGCAGCATTGCGAAATGCCGAGGAACGACGGGAAACTGTGTGGATTACATTTACCCCGAGACTCTTTGGCGGACTCTCCTGCCCCTATTCAATGTCGCTGATATACGCAGTCTGGGCGAGGGACCCGTGCTGAGCTCGCTGGTAAAATCTCTGTGAAATCCGTGCGAAATGCGAAATCGGTGCGAGGTCCCAGAGGGGCTAGGGAGTTCTGCATAAACACTTAACAAACACTCCCGAAGTGACTACCCTTCTATCCACCCATCTCAAGTCTCGGGCGGAGGTTAAGACATGATTTTATCTCATATCGTGGCGGCGGCGGAAAATGATGTGATCGGAGTGAACAACACGCTGCCTTGGGATATTCCCGAAGATATGAAGTTTTTCCGTGACAAGACCAAAGGCAAAGCCTTGATCATGGGCCGCAAGACCTTTGAATCCGTCGGTCATCCCCTTCCGCAGCGCCTGAACGTGGTGGTGACGCGACGACCGGACTACCCGCCGCCAGCGCCGAACGTTGTGATTCAGCCCGACTTGAATTCCGCCATCGAATTTTGCCGCACTCAGGTGTCCAAGTATGGCGAAGAGGTCTTTATCATTGGTGGTGGAGAGATATTTAAGGAATCCATGTCGCTTGTGGATGTCATTTACCTCACCCGCATTCATCAAGAATTTCCGGGCGATGTTCACTACCCGCGCGTCAGTTCCAAAGAATTCGACCTGGTCGAACGCCGCGATCGCACGGAGCCGGTCCCATTTTCATTCCTGACTTACATGCGCCGAAAGTAACTTCTCCGTATAATAGGACGACAGAGTTCTAGGCTGCGGTCCAGAATGCAGGGGCCACGTCCGACCCTGCGACGTCTGGCTTCAGATGCAGGTTCCTTCCTCCGATGCATTCGGCATGCGAGAATTATCATATATTTATATTTACATCCCGGCGGCTCTGGCCGCGTTTATTCTATCCCTTCCCCTTCCCGTCCGGGCTTATGAAACATGTGGCCCAGACAACGATTACCTTGAAGCCGGACTCCCGGAGCCTGACGGCACCACACTCACACACCTGCCTGAGGCTTGCGTGGAACGCTCGCACCTTAATCTTCCCCGTATGGGCTTTTATGGGCATTGCCCCAGCGCCGACGGGCGTCCCGGACGCACTCATCCGCGGCCCTGTGTTTCCGAAAAATATGTGCGCGCCGTCCATTCCGCACTCATAAACGTGAGTGAATGCCTGGGCTATGATCCACGCCTGGCCTATGCCACATTTAACCTGGAGTCGGCCATGCACCTGAATGCCGTTGGTCGAGCCACGGACGTCGGCGTGGGCCAGTTGACCCGCGTTGGGATCGACGAGGTCAATCTCAACGCGTTTGACCGCGCCTATCGTCAGGTGTCGAGGAGCCATCTTCCCGCATGCGCCCTTATCCTGCCGATGATGTCCAAACACCCTTCCGATATAGACCAGCGCTGCGGATTTATCAGCAGTCCGGAAAATCCCGTGCGCAACCTTATTTATTCTGTTCTTTTGATTCAGCAACTCCGGCGCTCCGTTGACGTCTATTGGTCTCGCCTGGGCATCGCCCTGCCTGCGGAAATCAATGCGGAACGCGTGAAGCGCCTCATGACAATGCTTTCGTATAATGCCGGCCCCGGTGGCGTCATGGCCACGCTCAAAGGTTACTCGATGCAAATGGGAGATCAGCTTAAATCCCGCCACTTTGATTTCGAGAGCACGGCTCCCGATAGCTTCGTCCGCTACTTGCGCAAGAATTTTCCCGTCGGTGAGGGACAGGATGCAGTCCGAAACCGTGTTTCCCAATACTTGAAACACGTTCTCGCCTCTGTGCGCCGAATCGATTCCTTAGCGGGCGGCCAATGTCTCGCCCCTGAAGTAGAGCCGCTGCCGGCAACACAACAGGCCGCCGGAGGTGAGGTCCGCACAATCCAATGGGACGGGCGCGTGGCTTCGCAATTGGTGCGAACAGGTGTGATCGATCTGACCAAATACATCGGAACGGAAGGTCGGATCCGCGGCGCGAAAAGCTGCGCGCGTCTGAAACATGATCTGCTCTTTGCTTTCTCGCCGCCCGAGGCCCGTGTCGAAAATCTTCCCAGTCTCGTTCTAAAGTATTATGTGAAGGTCTGCCCGAATAGCTCCGCAAAATGAGCGTAAATCCTTGTCCCTCAGATGAACATGGCTCCATCCGGATCAAAGGGGTCACGTCCGCCCGGGGGGGGGTGTGGGGGGCCGGGCGGACGTGGGGGGTCTTATGGGGTATGGGTCTAATGGGTCAATCTGAAATCAATCTGTACTTAAAATGCCATCCAGAGTTTCCGCGGCGTTCACCATTGCATGAATATCTTCGACCGTCTTGGGCTCAAAGAACGAGCGGTCGAGCGGCGCAGAGTCGTTCGTCGCTATCTCGTGCTGTGTTTCCTCCGTGGCTTCTGCCATGACTGCAGCAGCTCCGTCACCGTCAAGCTCCGCCGCGCTGAAAGACGATGCGGTTAGAATAAGAAGAAGAAGGGAGGCTCTCATCATTTCGTTTCTCCGTGTGACTTTTCCCTAGAGCAAGGTTGAGGCCAAACTGTTTCGGGCTTCACCCGGGCATCTGCCAGATCGAACCGTCTAAACATTGAGCGCATCCTGTAAAGGCTTTTACGCTGGTGAAATCATAAACACCTGTCGTAAGTCCGCGACCAAACGCTGGATTTTCTCCACCTGGGTCCAGAATCCTCTCTCCCTCGCAAAAATTCCTAAAGCCTCAAACTGAGACACCGATCAGAACAGCAAGTGGTAATCCCTCGGAGGGCATGAGGCTCTCCGCAGGCATCAAGGATGCGATGCCTGAATCTTCAAGGAGGAGGAACATGGGGTTAAGAATTAACACCAATACGGCTTCACTCAATGCCCAAAGGAATCTTATGGGCACGAAGCTCGGGTTGGACCGGAGTCTTGAGCGCTTGAGCTCAGGATATCGGATCAACAGAGCGGGAGATGATGCCGCAGGGCTCGCGATCAGCGAGAACCTGAGAGCTCAGATTCGGGGCTTAAAACAAGCCTCAAGAAACGCACAAGACGGAGTATCGCTCGTGCAAGTGGCCGAAGGGTCGCTGAACGAGATAAGCTCCATACTGATCCGCCTGCGCGAACTCGCCGTGCAAGCCGCTTCGGATACGATCGGCCCGGTGGAACGCCAATTCCTGAACGTGGAATATGATCAGCTCGTCAGCGAGATTGATCGTATCGCCGACGGGACAGAATTCAACGGCACTCAGCTGTTGAGCGGAACGGGATCCATTCTTGATTTCCAAGTGGGAACCAGGAACGATCCGAATATTGATCGTCTGTCTTTCGACGCTTCGAAAGCCGACGCCAACTCAGCGGCACTGGGGGTGAACCTGACCTCGGTGGCGGATAAGGCGAGCGCACAAAACTCCCTTTCCGCTATCGATACGGCGATCGTCTCCGTGTCCGCGATGCGCGCGGATTTCGGTGCGATCCAAAACCGATTGCAATCCACGATCAGCAACCTAGCCGTGAGCGTGGAAAACATGTCCGCCGCCAACTCCCGCATCCGTGACGTGGATGTCGCCGAGGAAACCGCGGAACTCACTCGCAACAACATCTTGTTGAATGCGGGTACTAGCGTGCTGGCGCAAGCCAATCAAACGGCTCAAACAGCGCTCGGCCTTTTGAACCGGACCTTCCAGGGGTAATATAGCCCCTGAGGTGCGGGTCGGAGTCACCACTCCGACTTGAACTGGTTCATGGTCTTTAGCTCACATGGACTGGCCAAGGATGGCCAAGGTCCAGCCCCGAGTTCAGCTCGGTCACTTGAATCGTGTTTAATAGTTTCCTGCGAAAATGGGGAGGTCACCCTCCCCTCTTTTAACACTCAATTTTTATTTCACACTCACTCACAAATCAGCCGATTACGCGCATCCGGGGACGTATCGCCCAAAAACCGCAAGTGTTAGCCTAACTCTATAGATTCAAATACACGTGTTTAACCGCATGACTCACATGACCTGGGAATATCATGAAGGGAATCCATTTCGCGGCCATATTCACTCTGATCCTTGCCTGCAACGGAGCGGGCGCCCTGGACCTCCGCCTTTTTCACAAGACCTCTTTCACCGGAATCGCTCTCGAAGGGGTACTGGATGAACCCGACATTGGCCGGCTAAAAGGCCTGATCAAGAGAGAGGGATTTGCCAAGCCCTATATCCTGTTTATAGATATGCGGGGTGGTGCGCAGATTGCCGCACAGGCAATGAGCGCGCTCATGCTAGCCGTCGCAAAGGCCCAGCGCCGACAAGGTGTTCCTCTACAGGTCGCGGTCGTCGGCCGCTGCTACTCCGCCTGCACCCTGTTGATGACAAAACTGACCAAAGGGTCCGCATCGAAGGATCTCCGCATCTGGGTTTCACCCGAGGCCCGCTTCGGGCTTCACGGCCCTCGACTACGGAAGAACGGCGTCTGGCTGAATACGGATGGCGAAAATAGTCACCTCTACACACATTTCCGGAACCTCGCGATTCGGGACTATCTTGAGTCCGGACTCAATTCGGATTGGGTCCAGTACCTCCATCAGCCGGAGTTAAAGATCTTTGGGCCACGCGAAATCTGCGAGCGTGAATCACGCATCGTGCCCAAACAGGCCTGCATGAACTCAAAGAGGGAGATGTCGCAAACGATGGTCCAGCATATCCACGAGGCAGCTGCCGGCACCTAAGTTTCACCGGTCGTGATCCGATATATTTGCAATGACTGAGTCCCCGCCGCTCCGCCTGGAGCGATACACTCTCGTGCAACCGCTTCATGGCGCTGAAAGGTTCCTCGCATTTCGCGTGAACCCAGATCAAACGCGCCTACCTGTCTTCCTTCGCCTGATAGACTGTCCGACCAAAGCCGACCGCACCACAATCACGAGCCTGCTGGATGTTCGGCATCCCAACCTTCTCCCCGTGGAGGAGATCGTCAGTGCCAACACCCACACGGGCCTTGTCAGCCCCTACGCGCACGCTCTCACTCTTCGGGAAGTCTGCGCCGCGCTCACTTCGTCAGGAGAGACGCTCAGTCGCAACCTCGCCATCACGATCGCCATTGAAGTCACTCGAGCCATCGAACATTTGCATAGCCTGCAAATGGCGCATGGATCTCTGACGGCGAATAATGTGCTCCTGAGGTCCAACGGCGGCGTGAGCCTGATGGAATATGGGGAGACCCGTCTACAAGGCCAGCTATCCAACCCCCAAGAAGATATCTTTGCCATCGGCCTGGTGCTTTGGGAGCTCTTCACCGGACAGGACTATTGGTCCGGGATGAGTCACGATGAAATCCGCCGCGCCCGCCACCATTTTGTTGCCCGCGATCCCCGCACCGTGCAACCGGATCTGCCGCCAGACTTGATCCAAATCATGATCAAATGCTTGGAGTTGGAAGGATTCACAGGGTACGCGGAAGTTAAAGAGCTTATGAGCGATCTGGAAACCGCACGATCCTCTCGGCCGCCAGAGGAAAAGGCCACCACCCTCACCGCCTTTTTGCACGGACGATTTGCCTCGCTTTTGGACGAACTCCATTCTCGCGCCCGCGCGGTCAACACCCTCCCTGAAGCCCCCGACCGCGAAGACCACGGCTCAGCATCGCTTCCCATGCCATCCCCAACATCCCTTTCGTTTAAGCCAAAGGAAGCGTGGGAGAAAATCGATTGGAGCGACGAGGAGGCGGAGAATGAGAAACAGGCGCGAAAACCGAGCTCTCGTCGCGATCGTATCCGCGTCCGCTCCGCAGGATTCGATCTCGGACACTTACCCATGATCTTCCTCCTCCCGCTGTTTATCGAAGTGGGAATTCTCAGCTGGGGCCTTATGGAAAACGTTCCGGCCCGGCAGGCGCTTGCACAAGGCCATGTATGGAACACAGTTGTGTATCTGAACCAGGAAAGTTATTACTCGATCTTTCCATTGCCTAAGGTTAGAGCCCGAGCGGAAGATGCCATCGTACGCATCGAAACCACTCCCGCCGGCGCCTACATTGATATCGATGGCAAGCCGCTGCGCCGGAAGACCCCGACTCAGGTTTACATTGAGCCTAAAAGATTAACCTTAGTTAGTCTCAGTACCGGCGAAGGCCAGAGAACACGGTACGTTTATATCCGCCGTGGTATGCGGTGGGTTCGTGTCAACCTTTGACGGGCGCCGAGCGCTTGAGCCGCACGCTGATGAAGTCTACGGGTAAAGCAGGTGGCTCATCCATCCGTCTTTCAACTTTCGAAATTGCGTTCTTTTATGCCGGCGGTGACTTTGACCACTCCAGAATTCAAAGAGATCAGGATCCAACTTATATCCCCCCCAATGGGGCGGACGACTCAGTTCTTCGCCGTCATTTATTCGTGCAAAGTCTCTGAGTTCGTTCTCAAATCTTGTAAAGCTTCTCAGGCGACGACTCTGTTTTGAAACCCAAGCCGTGATCTGGCTCTCGCGGGGCCGTTTAATAAAGTAATTGTTCGAAGTCTCGCAAGAGAGTCGCGCCACATAGCCTTCCACTCTCAACTGCCGGCCCAGATGAGGCCAATAGAAAAGCAATGCAGCTTGAGGATTTTCAAGGATCTGGGTTCCTTTCTTGGAATCAAAATTCGTAAAAAACGATAGGCCCCCTTCACGGATCCCACGGTAGTACACCATTCGCAGCGAAGGCTTATGGTCGTCAACTGAGACAGTTGCCAGAGCCACCGTCTCAGGATTAAAGAGCGGATTCACCTGAGCTTCTGCCATCCAGATGTTAAAAACGCCCCATGGGTCTGGGTCAGAGGGAGAAGAATCCGGCCTCATTTCAAGGCCCGCTTCAATTCCGCCGCCAGAATTCCTATTCCTTTCTCCATTTGCTTCGAGTCTGTTTGCGCATAGCCGATTTTGATTCCATGCAGATGAGGTGCGCCGAAAAACCAATCCGCAGTTCTCATATCGAGTGTGACACCCCGGGAGAGGAGAGCCTCATCGAGCCGTTTCAAGTCAATTGTTCTGGGCAGCTCCAGCCACAAAACAGGTCCACCCCCAGGCTTGGTCCAACGAACACCATCGGGCATGGAGTTTTCGAGAGCCGACAAGCAAGACTGATATCGCTCATCAAGAGCCACATGCAAGTTCTTAAGGTGAGTATCGAAATAGCCTCGATCCAGAAATTCAAATAGAGCGGCCTCGATAACGGCCGGGTTTCCGAGAGTTCCCACGCGCTTTGCCGCAAGCAATGCCGGCATCATGGGCTCGTTGGCTAACAAATAGCCGATTCTTAAACTTGGAAGAAGCTTCTTTGTGAAAGAATTCAGGTACAAAACATTATCACCACCGAGGGACCTCAGGGGCGTTCGGAACTCGGAGAACGAAAGCATATCCGAGCCCCAATCATCCTCGATAACTCCGAAGGCATACTTCCGCGCCAAACCGAGAATCGCTTCAAGTTCACTCGAACTGTAAGAGTAGCCGGTTGGATTATGAAAGTTCGGGGTCAGATAAAGGGCCGCGGGTCTCGTCTCGGCGATGGCCTCTTCCCACTCGCCAAGATCAATTCCACGGAACGGATCCAAGGGAAGGCCGGTCACCTTCATTTGATTCATTTCAAAGAGGAGTTTCCCCAGCCCATAGGCAGGATTTTCCGTCGCGATCGACCTTGTCTTGAGGGACCTCGCCACGACGTCGAGCGCCTGCTGTGAACCCGTTGTAATAACAATGTGGTCCGGATGCGCGCAAATCCCACGCGCGTTGAGTCTCTTGGCTATGACTTTGCGCAAAGGTTCAAAGCCTTGATTGTCATAAAGGTAGTGAAGTCCTGGAGTCTTAAGCACGGAGCGGAAGCACTGCTCGATCTTCGCAATGGGCAGAAGTTCACGATCGATAAAGACGCTCCCCAACGGAATAGACCTGGTCGCCGTCTTATCTTTTGAAAGTCGAAAAACGGGAGGAAACTTTCCCTCGATCAACACGGGCGCTGGCGCGGTCATCGGCCGCGGCGAGACCGCTCCGCTGGTTTCACTTTTTTCGACAAAGTACCCGAATCGAGACCGACCACAGATCATGCCTCTGGCTTCCAGTTCTTCGTAGGCCGATTGAACGGTGTTTTTTGAAATCCCGAGTTGATGCGCGATCACTCGAACCGGAGGAAGCCGAGTCCCCGCAGGCACGACTCCCGTCCGCAATTCCTTTTGAATCGCGTCGACGAGGTCTTTGGATCGGATCTGCTGTCTCGATTGGGGAAGGCGAATGCGCAGGTAAGGTGTCTTCACGTTTGCTTTTGTCCCTGACCTTGCCTTTGCGTTTGCCTTTACATTTGCTTTTGCCGCTGCCGCTGCCATTGTCGCTGCCGTTTCCAATTTGTCTCCTTTTCGTTGCAACGTACCCGATTTGCGCTCGATCGAACAGGGACAGATCTGATTCGAGAGCTGGGACAGATGGACTCGATTGCTCCGCATGTCAGGATTGAGCACCTCTTTTTCGCGGTCATCCGCCCCCCGTTTCATGATCCGCCCCGAGCGGGTCGCTTTTGGAGCCAGAAGGAATTGCTCGTTGGCCTATTTGCCTAGACCATCGAGGCAATTGACGAAATTGACAAAGTTGTCCATTTAGCTGCCATCCGAATGAGCCTCTTGGACTCAGCCTGCAAGTCAGCTACATTTGTGGAATATTATGCGCGAGATTTCGAGCTGACTTGGGACATCTGATTGTTCTCAAGACGCGTCTATTGCGACGGTTTAGGTCTGATCGACACTCGAGGGGTGTACCAAGAAATTATTCGCTCTCGATTGGGCCTGAACAGAAGTATTCAGTTGCCACGGTACTGGCAAATCCGCGCCACATTAGCTGGCTCATGCTCTCTTCAATTAGTTTATAGCAAGTCAGCTTGCCGAACTGGGATATCTCGTAAGTATTTCCGGTCTTTGAATCAATAACTCTCTGCCCGAGCGATTTCCCTGATTCAAAAGCCTTCTTAGCTCCATAAGTAAAGTAAATCTCAACTGTCGCGGCGTTTAATAATTGACATCGCTGAATCCTCATGCGAAAAATCCATATGTCGAAACGTCAGAGGCAGCTTGCATTTCAGATATTCAAGACAAAGCACCTCCTTGTACAAGGAGGTGACTTCACCAAAGGTCATCCACGCGAGCGCCGACCCCTTTGCACAAAACGCTCCATTCACCTTGTGATGCGCTCAAGCTTGGCCACTGGCAGAAGATCCTTTCTGCAAAAGGACAATAATCAGGCTGTCCGATTGATCGTTTGGCGGCAGGCTCAGAGGTTCGGAATCAAAGTCTATGAGCTTGTCCCCAATTGGAATCATTTTCATGCCGTGGTTCGGCTTACGAAGCCTCATTTGTTCAGTGCTTTCTTGCGGGCGGTTTCTGGTTTAATCGCGCGCGCGATTTTAGGCGCTCAAAGGGGATCCGCAAAAGGACTTAAATTTTGGGATGCCCGCCCGTTTACTCGGATCGTGGCCTGGGGCCAGGCCTATAAGCTTCTGAAAGAATATATGGTGAAGAACGAACTCGAAGCCGTGGGCTTTGCTGTGCGGACGCGGACGGTACAGTCGGGGAAAGGACGAGCGCTGCCGGGGCAAATTTGCTGGCCGCGTGAGTTGATGACGACTTAGAGGATGTAAACTCGACCTCAAAGCCGACTCCACCGTCAGGTCCATTGCCGGGTCTAATGGGCCGGACGGCGTGAGAATGCGCAGGGCCTCAGGTCCCCCGACGAGTCAGAGGAAAAAGCTGGACGGCGAGATGGTAGACTTCGGTTCCCGGAGAGGCGATCAGATCATTGGCGATCTCATGAAGGCACTCGGCCAGCCTCTGCCTGGCGACCTGAATCTTTTCCGGATCAGCCGTCAGCGTGATTCCCGTGATCAGACGCTTTTGATATTCCTCTTCAGAGGTCGCATTGCGGAGTTCAGCTTGGGCTCTCTCCATCATGTTGTCATGGAATTTGCGAATCCAGGGAATCGTTTTGGCCGAGGTGAAGCGAATCTTTTCGTGGACCTTTTCATAACGTCCATTCACACGTCGAAGAAGACCCAGGGACTCCAGCTCACGTAGTGCCACTTCGGCAACCGGGAGAGGGAGTCGCAAACCTGTGGCAATCTGTTCGACACTGCCATCAAAATCCTTAAGTGTCGTGAACTCAAGAACGGGCAGGTAGTACCAGTTCCGCAAAACTTGCAGAGCTTGAGTCTCCGTGATCTCCCAATCCTCAACGGCCGATGTGACCTCTTTTAAAGGCTCGGGCTTGGTGGGCTGAGAAGACAGTGCGGCCGTGGGTAAGAGCTCAGGCTCCACATCGAGTGCAGAAGCGAGTTTGGCGCCAAGCTCCGCCGGTATGGGCTTTTTTCCGTTGAAGATCCGGCTTAAGAAGGAGGGGGAGATCTCAAGCCGTGCTGCCAGAGAGCGCAATGAAAATCCAGGCGAGGTGCGTTTCTTACGTTCGAAATACCTTCTCAAGGCAACATGGGCTTGCATCCTCTACGGCTCTCTCGCACAGCTGTAGGTTAAATCGTATCCGTTTAATCTTAGAGGGCCACTGGCATAAACGGGCGAAGCCCCCGGGGCGGCATAATAGATCTGCGAGCTGGTGATCTGGCCATACGCATCCACGTTCGTAACGAAGTTTAGAGTATCTCCGCGATTAAAGCTCGCAGCCCGGGTATGGTCAAAGCCCAAACCCGTGCCCGGCCGCATTCTAAATCGGAACGTTTCATGGAAGCTCCGATAGTCAATCTGGCATTTGAAATAATAATATCCGGGCTCCTTGGGTTCATCGACTTGATCCAAAATGGGCGATGTGGCCGACCAGTAATTCGTTTCCTTCGTGAGAGACTGGCATCCGAGAAGGATGCCGCCGCGGAAGTCCTGGATGCTCCGAGCCGCCGGATCTTGCGTTGCTGGAAATGAGATCTGTTGAGAGCGAGACGCACAGGCCGAGGGCTGAAACGTATGAAATGAAGTGAAGGCTGGATTTCGTGAAACCGGGAACAGGGATGTGACGTTTCGAGCGATTTCAAGAACCAGCTGCTCGCGCGCCGCCTCACCCGCGCGCCAGCGCTTGATCGGAACATAAACCGAAAACACTTCGGATCGACCACGCTCGTCGAAGCGCGGAAAGTAGTCGTACTTGAGGTAAACCGACTCCAAGTGATCATCATGAAGCGGTTCGAATACAATCGACGGGTGAGCCAACAGAAAATGAGCGACATCTGTGCCCGTCCGCTGGCTTTCAAGAATGACCCGTCGGCGAACGGCATCCTTGGCGGCAACGGCTTCAAGATCTCCGCCGCTGGAAACACTTGAGCCACCAGCCATTAGCCATGGCGGCGAGAACAAAGGGCCGTAGGCTTGGAGAAGCCATTGGCGCAACCCCGAATCCGTTGTCTCAGAAAGCGTAAGAAGGGCCATGGATTTGGAGTAATCGTCGTCCCAAAAACAACGGGCACCGAGCACGATATGCAATTCCCACAGGGGAAGCGAACTGAAATCCGCCGGAGGAAGCTGATTTGAAACGTAAGCCTGGTGCCGGCATCTCAAATAAAAATCCGACTGCCGAGATCCACTGAGCAGCGAGGGTGGAACTCCTGAAAACGAGCCCCAATGCATGCCATCGGGATCCGAGGCGGAGCGCCTGAATTCAACAAGGTCAAAAGACCCGACCCGGGTCACTCCCGCACCTATCAATTTATCGATGATCTGGGGCCAATGAGTTCCAACGGTTGGAGTGGTGGCACCCCAACACATCATCGATTGAAAAAAAATTACAGCCAGTGCGAGTCGCATTTAATCAAATTTTCTCAAATTGCGTTCTTTGTTAGGATTAAGGCTCTACAGCGGCCGTTCATGCAACTCCCATTCCGACAGCCGAAGTGTTCACCTGAGGTCAACGGTTTCTGTTCTTCGTACTGGATTCTTCACAACCAGCAGTGCATTTCACCCAGATCAGACAATGATAAAGAAAATAGGAATCGTAGAAATAGAAATGGAGGTGAACGAATGATGAACGGTATTGCTTTGATCTACCCACAATCAGCTTCGGGATTTTAGCGGGCCCTACAGTAGATGCTGATGAATACGATATCCGTCGCCAATTGGAAGAAACCGCGAATCAGACTCGCTTTAAGCAGCAATGACCGTATATGGATGAATCGGGAAGATTATAATTATGGGTATTCCGACTTTTTTGTGGCTTGTCTAGTGGGTGTGACTTGAATTTGCCTGGTTTTTGAGCTGATATTTTCGGGTGAAAACCTCATCCGATTTGCACAAGCACTACAGTTTATTGTTGGGCCT
>JBFWQY010000055.1:0-15763 GCA_050249195.1 Bdellovibrionales bacterium | reverse complement strand
GAAGCATCAATGGCTGGAGTCTTTTTCATCCAACAAATTTCGCTAACTACAAAATCCGCGGAATTTCAATAGAATCTGCACTAAACTTGCGAAATTCCTCGATCCCACTCGTTGTCATAGAGAATCCTCGTCAGAGTCCAAATTTGTAAGCTATGTCCATTTATTGAGCAGTTATCTTTGGATACGTCGAAACACGCATTATCCGTTTTGGCTTTCCGATTGCATAATCTTTCGGCATGCGAGTCGACACTCTTGTTTCCGGCTTAATGATACTTCTAATTTACTTTGTCACTCTCCCGATTCCGGTACTTGGTGCCGAACCGAGCGCGCTCGATCGCTCCATGATTCTAAACGGGCGGGTCATTCGGCCAGATCTGGGTACCTGGGAAAAGCAGCGAAGTCCTCCTCCTTTCAAACATTGCTCGGCGGATGAAATTGAAGCGAAGGTCCGGCGATTCGACCTTGCCCAGTCCCGTCGATCCGGTTGTAAAGTTCCTGATATTCGCCTGCCACTTTCCTACCCTCAAAGTCTGGACGAAGAGCGGATCCATTACGACCACCAACGGCAACAGCCGGCACTGGCCCCTCAGGTCCTCTTTATAAACGTCCATCCTGGAGCTCTGGATTCCCTCGGACTAACGGGTGAGCCGTTGGAAAGCCTCGTTCGCCTGCGCGATTCCATAGGAGAGTCTGCGGAGATGGTGACGCTGCTTCAGGAACCGGAAATACCTCGCGCTCTGGATGCGGCCTGTAAATCGGACAGGTTCCTATTCTCCGGCGGCGGCAATCACTATTTCCGAGTTTCTTCGCGAACCATTGTCCTCTCAGGGGGCTGGTTTGAACTCTGTTTCCGGAGGTCCGTCCGCTACTTCATTGAGAACCAATCGTCCAACAATGGCGAAAGGCCATTCAATATCCTGATTTATACTCCCTCTGTTTACGTCCAGGACCCTCGATGCGAGCTCGTACAAGGGCTCAGCACTCGACCGAATTCGGTTGTATCCAGCAATATGACACTTTTCGAGATTCTGGCGAGTTCGCAAGATCCGCATACCTATCTGAAGAAGTGGGCCCAGCTTTTATCAACCTCTCCCCTCGAGTTTGAAGGTCAAACCCGATACGGGCGGCGGATCGACGTCTACCTGGACAAGACGCTTGTGGACCGGGTCGAGACCGCGCCGGAGAATTCGGCGCACTTCCGCATCCATTTTTTCACTCGGCTTAAGGATCTCGAGCAGGCCCTCGCCGAGTTGACACCAAAATGAGACGGGCTGTTACGACCATCAGCGAGTTCCTCCCCCTCGTGGTGTAAAAGACCTCGACCTTCCCGTGACTGGCTTCTAAACATTTTTAGTGTTAAATCTCTACATTATCTATTATTCGACGCCGAAGAGAGGAATTGAGGGGCGGTGCCCACCGCAGCCTGCCCACAGTGTGGAATTTCTGATTGAGGAGAAGTCGTCCCGTATATGGAAGCCCGTTCTCTGGAAATCGCGCCTAACTTTCGCGCCCTGTTTGAGTCGGCTCCCGGTCTCTATCTGGTCATATCGACTGAATTTATCATCTGCGCCGTAACGGATCGCTATCTCCAAGCCACAATGACCGTCCGCGAGGAAATTATTGGACGTCATCTTTTTGATGTTTTCCCCGACAACCCTGACGACCCTCAAGCCGATGGAGTGAACAATCTGCGAGACTCGCTAAACCGGGTTTTAACACACAAGGCACCTCACACCATGCGCTTACAAAAGTACGACATCCGCCGCCCGCATTCTCTGGGGGGCGGGTTTGAGGAGCGCTTTTGGAGTCCTGTCAATTCACCGGTGCTCGACGAATCCGGAAATATTCTCTACATCATCCACCGCGTGGAGGATGTAACTGAATTCGTAAAGCTTCAGAAGCTCGAAACTGAGCAGAAGAAAATTTCCACTGAACTCGAGACGCGCGCCTGTCAAATGGAAGTTGAGATTCACCGCCGATCTCTAGAGCGACAAAGACTTGATAAGGAGCTGGAGCTGCAAAGCCTTATTATGAGTAATATGGCCGAAGGCGTATGCATGGTCAGAGCCAGCGACGGGTTGATTGTCTTTGCCAATCCGAAATTCGAGGCCATGTTCGGGTATGCCTCCGGTGAGCTGCGCGGAAAGTCAGCACAGCTCTTAAGCGCTGATCGAGCAGATGCCTCCGCTGAACAGGTTTCAACGGAAATTCAAACGGCCATTCGACGGAACGGAACATACACCTATGAGGTTTTGAATAAAAAGAAAGATGGATCTGCGATCTGGTGCCGTGCTACGACCTCTCAGTTCGAACATCCTGAACATGGGATGGTGTTTGTTTCCGTGCACGCGGATATTACCCGAAGCAAGAGACTGACTGAAGAGCGTCAAAGCCTTGAAGAAAAGCTGGAGAGATTCTTCACAGCGTCCCTCGATATGTTGTGCATCGCGGGGATTGATGGGTACTTCAAAAGGATGAACCCTGTTTGGCAAAAAGTTTTGGGCTTTACCTCAGACGAACTCTGCTCAAAACCCTTCGTTGAATTCGTCCATCCTGACGACCGAGAGCCGACACTTCGAGCGATAGAAAGACAAAAAGGCGGAGGTGCCGTCATTTCGTTTGAGAATCGTTACCTTTGTAAAGATGGGACATACCGCTGGCTCTCGTGGAAGTCTATTCCCGTGCAGAACGAGATCTACGCGGCCGCCAGGGACGTCACCCAGGAAAAGTTCGTGGAACATGAGCTCAGACAGGCTTTGAAGACCGCAACCCTATACTCATCCGCACTTGATAGCTCTGCCGTTGTGGCATTTACCGATCCGGGGGGAACGATCACCCACGTCAATGATTTCTTTTGTGAACTCTCCGGCTACGGACGCTCCGAACTGATTGGGCAGAATCACCGAATCTTGAACTCCGGCACCCATCCTAAGGAATTCTTTATCCATCTTTGGAAGACGATCTCGGCCGGAAAGATCTGGCGTGGAGAGATTTGTAATCGGACGAAATCGGGTGAACTCTTCTGGTTAGACACCACGATTGTGCCCAGCTTGGATGAAACCGGGCGAGTCGAACAGTACATGTCGGTGAGATTCGATGTGACTCAACGAAAAAGGGCCGAATTGAAGCTCATACATTCAGCAAAGATGTCCTCGCTGGGGGAAATGGCCGGCGGCATTGCTCATGAAATCAATACGCCTCTCGCTATAATTCAGGCGAAATCCGATCAACTCGTAATGCGCCTTGAAACCGGTGACTTCGATCGGGAAATCTTTATCAAGGAATTGATCAAGATTATGAACACCACAGATCGGGTCGCCAAGATTATTAAAGGACTGCGAACATTTTCGCGAAGTTCCGAGAGCGATCCCATGGACACCGTACCTGTGTCTCAAATTCTAGACGATACACCTGAACTTTGCCTCGAAAAATTCAGGCATCGATCTATTGAGTTCCGAATTCCCGACTTTGGCGACCGAAAAATAGAATGCCGACCCGCACAGATTTCACAGGTTCTCCTTAACCTTCTTAACAACTCCTATGATGCTGTACGGGAACTGAATGAAAAATGGATTGAAATTATAATTGAGAGCTCGGCTGACAGGATTAAGATTGTCGTTACTGATTCGGGCCAGGGAATCCCCACCGACCTTCACGAACGGATCATGCAGCCATTCTTTACAACCAAAGAAGTTGGCAGTGGCACGGGTCTCGGATTGAGCATTTCCAAGGGAATTGTTGAGGATCATCACGGCCGACTTTACCTCGACAGTTCAAAAAAGAACACGTGTTTTGTTTTAGAATTGCCGCTTTTTCAACCAATGACAGAAAGGAGCGCCGCTTGAGTCCCTTGAAAGGAAAGAAGATTATCGTCGCTGAGGATGACACGCTACTTCGCGAAACACTTGCGAACTACTTCAAAGCTCAGGGTGCCGAAGTGTCCGTCGCCGAGAATGGAGCCATCGCGTTCGAAATGGTTCAACAAACCGCATTTGACGTGGTCCTGACCGACATCCGTATGCCCGGAGGTGACGGGCTGACTCTCATTAAGAACATCGCCACCAAGATTGAGAAAAAGCCCCTGGTATTTGCGTGTTCAGGATTCAGCGATCTCGATTTAAAAGCGGAAGATGTTAAGCGGTATAACGTGGTCGCGATATTTGAAAAACCTTTTAACAGCAGAGAGATGTTAAGTATTATTTCGAATGCTGTTACCAAATCTGAGTCTGAAAATAAGGGCGCGCACAAGGCGTCCTAAACTTTCAGAACTGGCCCACATGTCTGCGTAAAAATTTGGGTCGGGACTTGCTTTGCTCTACAGGAATGAAAGTCAAATGCCCGTATTGTACACCTAATGATGATGTGTCCGGCCCTCGACCGAAAGTCTATCGGGCCGGAAAGTTCAAACGCAAATCCGACTCTCGCGTGGTGCCCCGGTTCCGATGTACCGGATGCGGAAAGCACTTCTCACGCGCCACCGCACACCCGTATGTGCGTCAGAAGAAGCGACAACTCAACACACCTCTGATCAAGCTCTTGTGTTCGGGAGTGTCGCTGAGACGATGCGCAAAGATCCTCAACCTCTCCCGCACAACCGTAGTGCGTAAGGCCGTCTTGCTTGGAGAGCTGGCAATGGCGCAGCTAGCCGAGCACCATCTCTCAAAGCCTCAGGCGGAAGTGGTTGAGTTCGATGATATGGAAACATTCGAACACACCAAATGTAAGCCCCTCTCCATCACTTTGGCGGTTGAATCTCGGACACGGCGGATCTTGGGCTTTGAGGTCGCGCAAATGCCAGCCAAAGGTAAACTGGCCCCTATCTCTCGTAAGAAATACGGGCCCAGACCCGATCAACGCCAAGCCGGACGAGAGCGTCTGTTTGAGAAGCTGAAGCCGCTGATCAAGGAGGATGCGCTCATCAAGTCAGATCAAAACCCTCACTACGGACCCGATGTCAAAAAGCACTTTCCAAACGCCACACATGAAGTGCACAAGGGGCAAAGAGGATCGATTGTCGGACAGGGGGAGCTTAAGAAGATCCGTTTTGATCCCTTGTTCAGCCTGAATCACACGTGCGCGATGTTTCGCGCTAATGTGAATCGATTGATACGAAAAACATGGTGCACCACCAAACTCCCGGAAAGATTGGCCGGCCACCTGGCTATGTACGCATTATTCCACAATCTTCACCTGATCCAAGCGCAATGAGTGCACACGCAAGTGGGCCAGTTCTTAAACTTTCAGGTGGTCAAAAGGCCTTTGGATATTACAGGCCTAGCACCTGGTGTTAGGTGTTAGGTGTTAGGATTTTTTGGCCTTTAAAATCCCCGGATCAAAGAGCTTTTTTAAAGCATCGTAAGGTTCCGGGTTTATCGAATCGCCATAATGTATGAGAATGTGTTCAATCGCATCTGGCGGAGACATTCCTTCATGAAAAGGCGTTCTTATAACAAGATTCGCGAATAGGTTCGCAACGCGAACAATCTGAGTGAAAGGATGAATTTCTTTCCGCGAAATATTCCGGGGAAATCCCCTGCCCAAATTGTCCTCGTGATGCTCGTACGTGACCGCGATGACTTCATTTGGAATGTGTTTGATCGTTGCAAGAATCTCACGCCCGCGGGTCGGGTGCGTTTCGTACACTTTCCGTTCCGCTGCTGTAAGCTTGTGTCGAGGTTTGTCTAGAATCGAACGGTCAATCTCTTTTTTCCCAATGTCGTGAAACAATCCACAAAGGGCCAATTTAAACAGATTCGCCGACGACTTCCAATCCATCGCCTTTGCAATCATCGTCGCATATGTACTCACACAAAGGCTGTGAGCGTATACGTGGTCAGAGTGCGAGTTAAAGCTCTCGATAAGTTCAAATGTTTCACTTTCGTCGGCAAGAAGGTCCAAGCTCGTAATCAGGAAGTCCTTCGCCTCAAGGACCGCTTCCGTGTTCATGCCGGCCACAAATGCTTTTTCTAAAAGAACCTCACCGGTGTAGCGCAAGAAGTTTTTCTTCTTTTCCTTCGCAACGGAAGCATTGGCCTTCAATGTCTTGGTAAGATGAAGGTTGAATTTAACAAGATTTCGAAAATCATCTCGACGCACAAAAAGATACTTCAATCCCTTTTCTCTATAAGCCAGGAAGCGCTCCACCGGCACAGGTTCTCCCTTCCTGCCAATCCTCAAGAAGCGGCTCCCGAGCTGAACAAAAACGTCAAAAACAATCTTGGACGAGCTCACAAAATCTTCGAGCGAGACCTTACAAAACTCAGCACTCTCGATTTCAGCGGGAACCGCGGGTTTATCATCCGCGGGTCTGGGAGCAAACTTTTTTAGGACCGCGAGCAAATCGGACATTTCAAAAGGCTTAGTTAAAAACTCATCCGCTCCCAGCTCATGAGCTCGGGTGGTCTCCAAGATTCTTGCAAATCCGGTCATCAATACAACCGGTGTCGGCTTGCTCTCTTTTACCCATTGCAGGAGTTCAACCCCGGTCAAGTGGGGCAACTGAATATCCGACAAAATGACATCAAACCGAGGGGTGGCCTTCAAAATGTCCCGGGCCACCTTCCCATCCGGGGCTTCAACAATGCTCCATCCCTTTTCTGACAGAACCTTTTTGAGAGCAGATCGGAAATACTGATCATCTTCAACGAGAAGTAGACTCGCCATGAAGCATCTCCTAGTTTGATAAAGATCACATCGTTGATTTATCCTTAATTATAAACATTTAATGTGTAAATTACAATGATGTCTCTATTGTGGAAGGTATCAAAATGAATGCCGCACGAATGTACGGCTCGTCAAAGTTCGAAACAGTTGGCCCCTGAGAAATGACCAGCTCTCCGCAGGGAAACCAGCCGCCACAAATCTTCCAACAGCTTAAGAAATGTTGGATCAGGCTCCATACCGACTTCGAATTGATCCCCTGGTCGCAAATCAGCCCAAATTCTGAAAACTCTATTTGGTAACCGCCTCCCACCAAGATTTACGTCTCGGCGTTCAGTGTGTCGCCCCTCATTCGATCGGCGCCCGTAGTAGGAAACTCGCCTTAAGGCCATATAACATGTCCTGAGTTTTATCAGTCGACCGTAAAATAGGCGGACGCGCTTTCTCGCCTCAATTTAATACATCGTAACCATTTGTACTTAGGGGCTAATTTATGGTGCCTGCGACCTGATGTTGGTGCTCCGGTTGCACAGGCACTGCGCAGGGGGAGGGGAAGCATGCGTCTCTCGATATATGCACTTTCAGTTCCAATAATTCTATTTGCAGCAGGCTGTGCAAAGGCTTTCCAGACCGACAAAGTTGTTTTCGTAAGATCCGACAGCTCCTCACCCGATCTTATTTGTAAACCGAATCACACTCGTACCTGCTCCACCCGCAACGGCGCCGGTACACAAACCTGCAACTCCACAGGTTCCGGATGGGGTACCTGCGCAAGCCTCAAAAGTTGCAGTTCCGGATACGCTCTTGATCCAGCGAAGAGCACCTGTCATCGCGTGTTCGGGCAAGCTGAGAAGGTCAACAGCACGGAACTGTTCAGCGGATTCAAGAGCCTCCACGCGTCCGAAATCGCCAACAGCCATCTTTTTCTCGACGGCTGGAAGACAGAATCCGATTATTTGAAACGTAGTGACAACCGTCGCGGCAACCGCCGCCTCTACCAGAGCTTCATTCAAACGGGCTTGTGGCAGGATCCCCAACCACTGATATTCAACAATTCCGGGTACGAGCCTGGGTATATCCCCGGGTACCATCTGAACGACCCAACGGTGGTCTATGTCGAAGAGACCGGTCTCTATTGGATGTATTTCACTGCGGTACCCAGTGACGACTCTCAATCGTTTGCTGATGTATCCACCGATAGCGGGGTGGGAGCGGCTTACAGTGCGGACGGCGCGCAGACGTGGACGGTGCTACATAACTTCAACGATATCCAGGGCTCCAGCAGCTTCAGCGACTCCAGCTATTCTAGAGACTCAAGGCACTCCGGTCACGCCAGTGATTCCAAGCCTTACATGATCATCGATCAAAGCAACGGCAGCAATGAAACGGGGGCGCGCGCGCCGGCCGCGGTTATAGTCGGATCCGAAGTTCTCGTTTATTATCAGTCTCGTGCTGAATGCTATTCCGTCGAATGTCAGGACGATATCGACGGTGACCTGGCGGCTAACGGACCTCCCAAGATCTTTCGCGTTCGTCTAAAGAACAATGGTTGGGAAAAAATAGACACGAAGCAACCAACGGATTGGGCTGGACAGCCAATCAGACTGACGAGTATTGACGTCCAGGTCGCCCATGGCCTCTATTGGATGATCGGCAGAAGCTCCGCCTCTACACTGGCCCTGTGGATTTCCGAGGACGGCCTCACCTTCCGCCCGTACAATGGTACCGATGGGATTGTGGCGGACGATCCCGCGGGCAACCCCATTTTCAGTCCCAGAATCCACGTCACGTCCGAGCGTGCTTTTGAAGTGTATTTCGGCTACGGCAATGAAGGAACGCAAGCTTCGAACAGCGTGCACAAATGGTCGTTCCAGTTGTAATCCGCCCTTATCCCGCAAACTAAGCGCCACGCCGGAACGAGAACAACCATTTCAAAACGTGAGCTATCCCATCGGAGGCTCGCAGGCTGAAGCTGCACGCTAAAATGATCAGGTCGGTCGGTCAACCGATCCATCGATCTCGCAAGCGAGCTAAAACTGAAGATCCTGATTCATCAACACCACTTCGATTCGCGAGTTGGCGCCCTTCTTGCGATTCTCGAACAGGGGGCGGCTGTCCGCGAATGAAGCGACAGCCAAACGGCTCGATGGAAGGCGTTCGCGAGCCTGAATGAATCGAAGAACATTCACAGCCCGTGCCGATGCGAAATCCCAGCTCGTGCGGAAGGATCCGGTCTCTCCCCGATCCACATGGCCTTCGATCAAAACCTTGCGCTCCGTTTGCGCGAGCAATCCGCTCAACTTCTTAATAAAAGGCATCGCGTCCTCACGAAACTTCTCACTGCGCGGGGCAAAAAGAGCGCTTGCGGGTAGTGTTATGCGAACCCCCCAATCATCGGCGCTCAAATCCAGGATATACGTCTTACGTTCCTGTTCACTGAGGTGAGTCTCGAGGAAGGTTTGGGCCTGATCCAACATTTTTACAGTTTCCGGATTCGCGGTGTTAAACGTTTCCAGAGGCGGTTCGATCACCGTGTTCTTTATGTCCCCGGGCGACACCTTCTGTCCACTGTCACCGAAAGCACCCGCTTTAACTAAGTAGCGTTTGATGGATTCTTGGAATTCCTGGGACTTCTCGAGATTTTTCTCGGAGGTGGCATAAAGCACGGCAAAAAACGCAAACATCAATGTGATAAAGTCCGCATAAGACACGAGCCAACGCTCATGACTGTTTTCCTCGTGCTCTCCGCTGTCGGATCGCTTGCTCGAGGACCTCATGCCGATTGCTCTTCAGCCGTGAAGGCCCTCATTTTTTGCTCAATTAAATAGGGATTAAGCCCGGTGATAACCGCGACCGCTCCTTCTAAAATCATATGCTCGGTTTCCGTGCGAAATCGAATCAATGCACGGAGCTTGTTTGCCACCGGAATGAACACAAGATTGGCGGAGCCAACGCCGTACACGGTCGCGACAAAAGCCACGGCAATTCCATGTCCCAGCATCGAAGTGTCCGACAGATTGGCCATCACACTGATTAACCCCAAAACCGCGCCGATAATGCCAATTGTAGGAGCAAACCCGCCGGCGTCCGACCACACCTTGGCGGCCGCCATCTTGCGACGCTCGTGCACATGGATTTCGTCCTCAAAAATACGCTTCAGCACCTCCGGGTCGACGCCATCGATCGCGAAACGGTAAACGGAGCGCATGAATGGATCACTGAATCCGGAAATGGTCTTCTCTAGCGCTAAAATGGACTCGCGACGGGCCAGCTGGGCCGAACGGATGATTTCATCAGCGATCCGGGCCCGCTCCTGGGTCTCCGAACCCGTGAAAACTTGCTTTGCGTATTCGAATGCGAGCTTCAGATCCTCCAAGCGATTGGAAACCATCGTCGCACCCAAGGTTCCCCCAAATACAATAAATGCTGCGGTCAATTGAAAGAGGGTGCCGACGCTGCCGCCTTCAAGTGAATTGCCCAGCAGAATGCCGCCGATACCTATGAGGAGTCCAAGAATCGTGGTGAATTGCATGCGCGCCACCTATCGCTTGTTTCCCGAACCTAAAAGTGGCTCAGGTTTTTCTCACGCGCGTAACCCAAGTCGTGAGTCGTAACGCGCAAGCGCCCACATAGAAAATGAGCCAGCTCTCGGTAAAAATTGACGGCCACGTCCTGATTCCTGCTCAGGAACGTGCTTAGTTTTTCATAGGGAAGAACGACGAGTTCTGTCCGCTCCACCGCCACGGCCGAGGCCGAGCGCGGCTCGCCGTCCACGAATGCCATCTCGCCGAAATGACTTCCCATCGCCAGGGTCGCCACATCGAGGGCATCGCCCGTGCTCGTGCTCTGTTGGATCTTGATCGAGCCGTACTTAATCAGGTACAAGGCCTTCGCCTGCTCCCCTTTAATAAATATGGTGTCACCCGCCGAGAAGGTCTGCGCCTCGCATAGGGCACTGACGCCATCCAAATCCGTGTTGCTGAGGGTTTTGAACAAATAGACATTTTGTAGCAAGCTGCGGCTCATAGATTTTCCTCAAACGGTTTCTTTTAAGGTTAGCACTGATCCCAGGTTAAGAACAAAAGGTTGCATTCCGGAATTTCATTTCACGGACTTTCGGTGTAAGACACATCCCTCATGGCGGTCTTAGTTACAGGTGCGACGGGATTTGTTGGGTCTTGGCTGGTAAAACGGCTGATTGACCAGGGTGAAGCCGTCCACGTCTTACATCGAAAAAACTCCTCGCTCGAGGACCTCAACGGACTTCCCGTCTATTCCGTCATCGGTGATGTAACGGACGCCGAAAGCGTGCGCCGAGCAATCCAGGATCCCCAGGCGGAGATCCGGGCCGTCTATCATTTGGCCGGGGTCGTTGGATACTCGCGGGCCATGCGCCCGCTGATGGACAAGGTGAACGTGGAGGGGACCCGGAACGTGGTCCAGGCGCTCTCAGGACGCCCGCGGACCCGACTCGTCTATATGAGCTCCGTTGTCGCGGTGGGTGCCAGCTTCGATGGCACGCCTTTGAATGAGCTTTCTCCATACAATGTCTCCCATCTCAATCTGGGCTATTTCGAGACAAAACATGCCGCTGAAGTCCTGGTCCAAAAGGCTTGTCACAGCGGAGAACTAGACGCGGTCATTCTCAATCCCTCCACAATTTACGGGGCGGCTGATGCCAAGAAAGGTAGTCGTCGAACTCAATTGAAAGTGGCGCAAGGGCGATTCCCGTTTTACACTTCAGGAGGGGTCAGCGTGGTTTCCGTTCACGACGTGGTGCAAGCCTTATTGCGCGCGCGTGACGTCGGCCGTAGCGGGGAACGGTATATTTTGAGTGGGGAAAACATCACAATTCAGGATCTTTTCAATCGAATCGCCGGGCTTGCAGGCGTCAAGCCGCCTCGGATTTACCTTCCGAGCCTCGTGGTCCACACAATGGGACGGTTCGGAGATCTGCTAGAAAACTTTGGCCGCAAAGGTCCGGTGAACACCGAGAACGCGTGGACATCGACCCTCTACCATTGGTTTGATCACGGCAAAGCCCGCCAGGAGCTTGATTTTCAGCCGCGGCCGGCGCAGGAGGCGCTCGCGGAAAGCGTGGGCTGGATGAAAGAGCAGGGATTTCTCGGATGAAGGTAAGCATCCCCGGCCTCCGTCTCTTCTCACACGTCTTTATTTTGACGGCTAGTGCTCTCGCTCTTTTAGGAGTTGTTATGGGCGCGATGGTCCTCTCCCTACCTGACCTGGACCAGTTACAGAAATGCATTACGACGACCATGTTCAAAGTGAAGCTCTGTCCAGGGTCCAGTACTTATGTTCCGCTCAGGTCCATTTCACCGTTCGTGGTTCACGCCGTGATCGCAGCGGAGGACACCACATTTTACTCTCACGAGGGGTTCGACTGGCATGAGATCCAGGAAAGCTTCAACGCCAATCTGAACTCTGGGCGTTTTCGTCGAGGCGGTTCCACCTTGACGCAACAGCTGGCCAAGAATCTGTATCTCAGCCAGGAAAAAAGCTTATGGCGAAAGTTAAAGGAAGCTTATCTGGCCTATGCAATTGAGGCCCGGTATTCAAAAAATTTTATTCTCGAAAAATATCTCAACGTGGTGGAGTTCGGCCCCGGTTTATACGGCGTTAAGGCCGCCGCTCGTCACTACTTTCACAAGAGTCCGGCGGAATTGCATCCCTTAGAGGCCGCCTATCTCGCCTTCCTTCTCCCCAATCCCAAATCTCACTCGCGCAGCTCACGAAAAGGGGAACTCACACCTTACGCCCGCAAAATGATCACGGTTATTTTGACTCGAATGAAAGTCTTTCGGACACTGTCCGAGCCCGCTTACGAAACAGCGATGACTTCGCTCAACGATTTTCCCTGGTCTGGATTGACGTTGGCATCGTTCGAAGGCCGTCCGAATTATGACCTGAATGCAGAAATGACCGACGAAATGGAACAGGAGATGGAGCAGCACATGGAACGCTCTGAACTCCCGGTCGATTTTGAGCAAGAGGTCGAGGACGAATCCGAAGATCCCGCAGACGACTCTTCAGCCGTGTCCACCCATTAAGAAAGATTCGTGACTTGTATCCCGGGGACATACACCTGCAAGCGGCCTAAAAAAATTCTCAATTCTTGTCCACACCTGCACCCGGTTTTCCGCCTGAAAAAGATCTTTGCGGAAGCTCGCTGCGCCTGGAAAGCCCGCGGAAAACCAGGCCGCGAACTTGCGCATTTGAATCAAGACCAAGCGCTCAGAATAAAAAGACTCCAGCTGCTCAAGCAAAGCGGAGAGAATCGCCTCAAGACTAAGATTGGAATCCAAGCCTCTCGCCTCGAGAAAGATCTTTGGGTTTTTTAGGCACCCGCGGCCAATCATGACACCATCACATAAGCTCGTGCGAAGACGCGTGCGCGCCAATTCCGGGCTCACAATATCTCCGTTGCCAAGAATCGGGAGCGGACTTTTCACTTTGATTTCCCGAATATAATCCCAATCCGCAAGCCCCGTGTAGGCCGCCGCGCGTGTTCGACCGTGAATCGCAACCCACGTCACACCTTCGTCGTAGGCAACCTGCACCACCGCATCCGAATTGCGCGAGTTTTGATCCCATCCCGTACGGATCTTAATGGTTAGGGGAACTCCCACCGCGCTCTTGGTTGCTCGAATCACATCGCGCAAGCGGACCAAATCCTTGAGGCAGGCGGAGCCCGCTCCTTTATTCACCACTTTTGGAACTGGACATCCGAAGTTCAGATCCACAAAATCCGCCCCCATCTGCTCCACAACACGCGCGGCTTCGGCCAAGTGTTCCAGGTTTTCTCCAAAGAGCTGAATTCCAACAGGATGCTGATCAGAGTCAAACTCCATCAGTTTGCGTGTTTTCTCCGAAGAAAAACGAAGCCCGGTGGCACTCACAAGCTCGCTCACGACGATTCCGCACCCCAGCGAACGCATGAAGGAACGAAACGGACGGTCCGTGATTCCCGCCATGGGAGCCAGAACAAAAGGATTTTCGCGCAGATGCGCCAGGAGCCGGCTTTCGGTCATTTAGGCTCAATCTAAAGTGACCCACGCTCCATGTCATCTTGATCTCTCCTGTATTGTATAAATTTTTTACAGGTGTGCGAGCTCCAAACATCCATAACTCTTGTCTAGTTCTTGTTATGAGGCAGGGGCTCCAAAGACGATGGAATGCCTCGAATAAAATATTTTTGTGCCGCTCGCGAGCGAATTTCTGTTAAACTGGAGGTTGTTAATAGTTGTCAGGGAGGTCGAAAATGTTGGCAGAAGAAGTTAAAATTCGGTTCTCTGGATTCGAACCGACCTATGACGTACGTTCCACAGTTTATCATCTCCTGGATCAGATGCATCTGCGTGTACCCAGCAAGTCTCTTCTTACGGCGACCTTCACGCTTACAAATGGAGTCTTTGAAGGCGTCATTAAAGTCACCTCGGTTGCGGAGCAGTTCGTGGTCAATGCCCGCGACACTCAGCTTTCCGCGTTGGGATCCAAGCTCGCTGAAAAGTTAGGCGCACAGCTAGATAACTGGCGAAAGCTGCGGTTCGAGTAGTTCCTTGCCCCATTGCAATGTCATACGAGGCGGACTATGGTAGCTCCATGTCCGCGCATCTGAAAGCGACGTTTAAGGAGCTCAGCACCGCCTTACAGTCTCTGCACCGGGACCTTCTGATGCTCGAGGCAAAGAAGCTAGAGGCGGAGCTGGGTCGCAAGATCACTCCCTACGAACTTCTTCATGCTTCACTAAACGACCCGGGGATGGCTTGGCTGCGGCTCATGAGCGAGCTGATTGTGAACATCGACACGATCCTCGACGAAATGCCCAATCTTTCCGGCCAAGAAGCAGGACGCGTGGCGAGCCAAGTGCTGAACATCATTGAAAGGCCCGCGGAACCGGTGGACACGGATTTTTGGCGGAATTACTCCAAGTACCTCTCCAGCAATCCTGAAGTCATCATGAAGCACTCGCGTGTAAAGGAAATCCTGGAGCGACTGCGCCCGAATCTGTGATCTGCGGGGTGCCCCTCGCCCCGGCGCGCAACCGCGGGTAGCGGCTCGCGGGGAATTGGATAGGATCTTATTTCAAACTTCGCGGGGATTTGAGAGCGGCCAGAAGCCGATACTCTGAGTCCATATAGCGCGAGCGGCGTACGTATTTCTGGCGAACACGCAATATGACCTTTTGTGCCTGCTGAAAATAACGAGCCCGCGCCAGGTGTTTCACGTAACTGCGAACCACCTCTTCGCGGCCTGCATGGGACTTCGTCGCGCCCAGGGCATATTCATAGTAGGGTATGGCTTCTCGAATCTTTCCTTGCTCGCCCATAGCCTGTGCGTAAAGGAAAGCTGCGCGCGCATCGCTCTTGTGTGTCAGCAATCTTGGTTTCAGACTGGACGCAGCCAAAACATACTTCTTCCGTGCAATGAGATGTTCCGCTAAACGAACCGCATATTTTGTGTTCAGGCGTGCCTGCTTCCGGTAAGCATACTCCACGCATGCCGTCTTTTTCAGGTCACCGCAAATCTGGGCCATACGCTCCAAACTCGCGACCGTCGAGAATCCTGTCAGATCACGCAATTGCAGCATGCGAATCTCAAAGGAGTAAGGACCCCAACTCGCAAGATGAAAGAATCCGACCAGGACCGTTGCCGATACAATCGCGACCATGCGGAGATTGGAGCGCTCCAACTGTGTCTCAATTCCAGACTGGGTTGAGGACAGTACGAACCCACATTGGTTACAAATAGCTGGGCTGGATTTCCAACGTTCTTCTGAAACCTGCAGTTTGCATCGTGGACACTTACGATCTGCCACGTTACCCCTCCTGAATTGACGACCCCTACCCTTTCGTCCCATGCAATCATAATGCTCGCTCAGATGGATCAAATTGGATCTTTTCCCCTTGTAGCTGTCGGAACAGTTGCACTGTCAAAATGTTCAACATCCTGAGCGACTAATGCCGTTTACTTAGGCCTCCCTTTTTCTTGGCACAGCTCATTATGATGACATTCCAGACGGTGTTATTGCGAGGATACGGACTTTCCGGCGATTTCAGTTCCCGCCGGTATTTTCGCGACTCGT
>JBFWQY010000054.1:0-15965 GCA_050249195.1 Bdellovibrionales bacterium | reverse complement strand
TTGTAGAGATCGCGGCTGCCAAACTTCAGGATCAAGTGAACGTGATTGGAAGCCACAGCCAAGCGATAGATCCGAACCCGGTATCTGTGCGCCACGGACCGAATGATCCCGATGACGGGGTTTTTATCCTTTCCTTGCGGGGAGGGGTTCGATCTTTGCGTTGAACGCGCGAGCGCAACGTGAGAACAGAGAAAAGCAAACTCAGCCGCACCCACCGGAGAGACTTAAGTTTGAAATGAAGTGTTTCTGTTGGTCCGGGTCGCCCGTCGTTCGAGCAGGAGTTGGTGGAGGGGCACCGCCCTTGAACTGGCGGGAGGGCATCGCCCCGCCAGTTCAAGGGCAAAGGGGGAGCGGAGTCTTTGCCGGCTCCATCGCCCCATCTGTGCTGGGGGCAATGGGGGTCATGGTCCCGGCCCGCCCTTCCCCCGCCCAGATCGCCTCCTTCGCCCGCCCTACCGAGTCCGAGTAATGCCCTCAGTATCAGCACTCTCCGTCAGGAAAGTAATCCCGCCCCTAAGGGGGAAGGCCATCGCCCCCCATCAAAATACGCGGGCGATGCCATGGACCCCCTACGGGGGGCTAAGTCGATGCTCTCGGGAGTGGCATAGGCGGATGTAACAAACATGAAGAAACTGTGATTTTGGAAAAGCCCCGCCCGTCGGGAGAGCTCACTTGAGATTTTTTAGAAAAGAGAAATCCCGATCCAATACGGTCTTGCGGCCGTCCGCACGGGCGTTCTCAATCGCGCGGTCACAAAGACGCCGCACGTGATCGGAGAGGACATCCATCACTGCGGCTGAGGTGTTCATTTCACCTGCGGCCTGGATGTATTCCTTTAGTCGCGAAGCAATGATCAAGGTTTCACGAGGCAGACCGTGCGCACCTAAGGCGCGCGAACCCACAGAGGAGGAGGAGGCCATGTTAGAGGCTGAGGACGCGATTGCGGATGTCGAAGGGATTAAGATCCGCGCCGGGGCTCGAGTCTCACCGGCATCCGTGGGGGCCGTTTTCTCAATTGCGGCCGCATCTCGATGACGCGCAACAGGCAAATGGCTCTCAAAACAATTGACGCTGCAGAAAACATATCCTGTGCGAGGTGAGTTGCACGTCGAAACGCTGCAAGCATAGTGTTTCGACGCAAATGGAAGAGGCTTTTTGCAGGTGCTGCATTTACGCCAAAATTTGTTGGCATTCGTCCCGTGGTCCACCGTGTTTCCTAGCCGACTCGTCGCCTCGGCCCAGCAAATTTCGCGAATTTCGGATCACGTTCAAAGCTAGGCCCTTTGTCCCAGTCGCGCAAGCTTTTGACATTTCGATGATTTTTTTCCGCTTCCTTACGCTGGGCTTCTTTCATTTCCAGCGCAAGTTTCAAAAGATTAACCTTGGGCTTTGCCTTTGTGGACGTGGCGGTCTTACCGACAGGACGAGCTTCAGCCTTCTTGCTGGCGCGTTCCGGCTTTTGACGATTCACGTGACTGTTCACGGGTTTTGCAGTTTTCGCGCGCATTTTGGGCTTGGATGTACGGGACTTGGCGGCCGCGGTTTTACGAATGGTTTTCTTTGGCATTTCTTATTACCCCCGGTGCCCTCTTCGGAAAAGCCCGGATCAAAATCAAGGTCTTCGCACTCTTTACTCTCTGTCGGCGTCTCTTTTTAAGTCAGTTTCTGCCTGATCCCTTTCTCCCCACGCGATCAGAGTCCTATCCCCAAGCGTTGATGCGATCACTCGACATCTTGCACGGTTTCCACCACCTCAGCGGCTCGGAACGTCCTTCGGTGTAAGAGATAGTAAACCAATCCCCATAACAGACCGAGCCCGAAGCCGACCGCGTGCGTGCGATACGAGATGTCCGGATCAAACGCCTGCGACGGCGCAAAGAGCATCAGGCCAACTCCCAAAGCGCGCAGGGCCCGCTGGCCAAGTGACTTCTGGCGATTCAAAAAAAAATAAAGGATCAGCCACGCGCCGCCCATCCAGAACACGACCCCAGAAGCCCCGACCAATCGCACCTCGGGCCGATAGGTCAGCAAAGCGCCCGCGTGAATGGCTCCCGCCATCACGACGGCCATAAGCGGGAACACGCGCAGGCCAAAATACCCCGTCAGAAAATAACCCAGTACAAAGAGCAAGAAGCCATTGGAAAGCAGATGGCCGAGATCGGCGTGTACCAACGTCGTGGTCCATAGACGCCACAACTCCCCGCGCATGAATACGGCCTCACGCGAGGCCGGCATCCACTCAGCGGCCCCGTGAAAGTTCCGCCACGCCATTACACTTCCCATAGCCACGGCAAGCACCGAGTATACAGCCGCCGGGAAGGCCTCACGACCTGGCTTGCGTGAAAGCCAGGTCGCACGGATGACCTGGTAGGCTCTGATTTCCGGCCCCGGTTGGGGATCATCAGAAGGCCGGTCTGAGGTCACGGCCTATCTCTTATTGCCGGTTTGAGGCTCAATCTCGGGGCGGGTAAAGAACTTGATTTCCACAGTACCGGCGGTCACCCTCTGCTCCTCCATTTTCTTTCTGAGGATCGCGTTGGGGACCTCCACCATAAGGTAGGGTTTACCTTTGAGGCCTCCTACCTCCATGATTTTGGGAGTGATGTGACCGTGAGCTTCCCGACACGCCGTATCCGGCGCATTGGAAAACTCAGGTGATAGGGTGTCGGGCGTGCACTCCGGACTCACAAACGAGGCCACAACCTTACCTGTTGAATCCAGGACCCGAACTCTCAATGTACTGGGATTCACCGCAATGGGATGCACGGACGATTTACATTCAAAACTGGAGTCGTATTTCAACTCAAAATGTGTGTAATCGCCGAGAAACTTCAACTCGTTCGCGAATGAAACGCGGTTATTGCTACGATCCACTTTGGCCAAATCGGCGATCTGACCGCCCGCCAATTGTACAAGCTCGATCAAACCATGGCCCATCTCGTTTTCGTCTTCCACTCCTTGTGGAATATCGTTGCTGGTATACACGATCGCGCTTGTAATCAACTTGCTTTGTTGACGCCCTTTGGACTTCGAGTTCTTAAGCCAGTTCAAAGCATCGAACACGTGGTTGGGAGTGAGACGTTCACCGTTCACCACACCGGCACACCCGTTCTTTTTGTCATTGAAGAAGGTGACTTCATGAGGATCCTCGTTAAGTGTCTTCCCACCGCGCTGGAAGGGGCGTCGCGGAGTCTGGTTCGCCATGTAGTCGTAACACACGTCCTGCTCATCCGATATCAGAATCACCGCCAAGGCGGCATCGTCACGGAAAAAACGGGCGTTTTTGATCGCCTTAAGCGAGTCCGGATCGGCTATGGCCATGTACAGACTCATCAAGAGAGCCTCACCTTGAGCCTCGGAAGGATCCTTGGGAATACTGAGCATCTTTTGCTCGAGAACTTTGGTAATACGCTCTTCAACCCGCGTGCGGATTTCCTTTTCGCTTCCTCCGCGCTTTTTTTCCTGATCATAAAACGCTCTAAATTCAATGACCGCTGGATCCTGACGCTCATCCGAAGAGAAGAGTCTGCCGTAGTACTGAGATGGCGGCCCGTGTCCGAGCAAAACCGCGATGTTATAGTCGGTTTTGGGATCCAATCGGCGCACGAAATTTGTAATCTCGCGGGCGATCTGAACAAGTTCGCCTTTCTGCGGATCGTTCACGGCGACTGTTTTCCCCTTCTTCTTTTGATAGGAGAGTCCCCCGCGCAATGAAGTCGAGGTGTCCACCACAAACAAAACATCGAGAGCCTTCAGTTCCTTCTCAGCGGCTAATGAAATCGCTTCGCATTTCCCGGGCATCGGGGGACACGGGCGATTTTCACGATCAATGCAAGTTGCACCAGATGGGCTCGGAGCTGGAGCTCTCATCACTTGAGTGGGTCCCGGGGCGCCCCGAGGTTTCTCAGGCAATGCTGCGGGCAGAGGCTTAACAGCAACCGCCGGCTCGATATTCTCGATATTGGGCGCAGCTTCCGGCGCGGGTGCATCTTGGGGAGGCGAATTCACAGGCGAATTTCCAAACACCGGCCGACTCGAGGACGTCGTTATAGGTCCTGCAGCGGCCGGAATTGGAATGGGTCCATCCGGCGAAGGCGAAGACGGAGCAGCGGGTCCCGTGCCGCGGGTTGGAGGCAGTGGCGGGAGTTGCTGACTCCCCACACGTGAAGGAACGGGCGCAGCCGGAACCACTGAAGGTGCGGCCGGCTGCACTTTCTTTGGGCGTGTCTGCATCCGTGCCTTTTGACAGCCCGAAACAGCCACCGTGGTGAGCGCTAACCCTAGAACCCAGATTTTTGCAGACATATGGTACCCCATAAATCCCTTAATCACGTAAACACAATGGGACGGGAATAATCTCCCTCGCCAGATTCGACAAATTGCAATCCATCGACCAGGGGCTTTCCCGAGCCAGGAACCATTGGTTTGAATCTGGTTCCCTCTCGGGCTGACAAGAAGGGGCACCTCCAGCCCAATTTGGGCGGTCACGCCGCGAAAGTGCCGCGGCCTCTACCTCTTGACTGTCCTCTACTTCTTGATTGTCAGCTGCGATGGAGTCGCCCGGCCCAGGGCGTTCTGCAGCACCTTCAGCTCCGCAACAGATATTTTAATCCTGTCGGAAGGCAATTTGCCCGCGGCTTTCTCAAGTGTGGACGCGGGCGCGGCCAAGCCTGGGGGAAACAGTTGCAGAACCGAAGCATTGACCTCAACAGTTTCGGGTAGCTTGTCTGTGACGATTCGCCTTCGAATATGACCTTCGCTACCCTTCAACGTTGCGTTTTCTTCCCTGTCTTGCCCGGGGAATTTCCCTTTAAGCACAATATTGTGAGAACTCCGGTATTGAGTATCCTGGTATCCCCGCCCGGAATCCAGCACGCTCAATATTATCTCGAGAAACCCCGTAACGGTGACCTTGCCATTGCTATCAGGCAAAGCCTCGCTTTTAAAGTCGCGGCGATAGACAACTCGGTCCACCGACGCATCGACTAAATGAAGCGAATGGAAAGGATCTCCATTGTCGACTTTCATCTTCATCTCTTTGCAGAAACTTGCATACAGTTCGGCTTCCGATGTTGTGTCCGCACTCAAAACCCGCCGCAGGTCGGACGGATCACGGAGCCCCGTTTTCTCATAGTATATTTCATCAGGATACTGTGGTTCAGGCGAACGATCACCTTCAACGGCAACAACGAACTGAATGAACGATACGGACCTGCCCGCCTTAGCTGCATCTCTTAGCGGCCCCAAAAGAGCCTGAGGCTCCGCGACTTCCTTCATAAACTTCGAACAGCTTGCTTTAAGCTCCTCCGCGCTCTTAACGGGGCCCGCACCTTTACTCTTGCTGCCGCCACAGCCCGCCAGAAAGAAAACCTGACTCAGAACAACCAACATTCGACATAGGTTTCTCATACACAGCCTCGTTCCGTTCGCCGCGAGGTGTACGAGCAACCGCCGTTCCATGTTTCATTGTTATTGAGGTGATTTTCGCAGCAGCGGGATATGTAGAATATCCAGAGGCCAGCCTAATTTCGTCCCCCCGACCAACGGAGGTGGGATTGACCGGTCGACTCACACCTCCACTAGGAGGATCTCGGCGAAAAGAGATACGCGCGCATCTCTTCATTACTTCCACGCCAGATCACACTATCAATAAAATAATGATGTATGTTTATGAAAACCAAGAAGGCAAAATAAAACGGCGTGGCGCCAAAGACACCCCTGTGCGGGCCACTCGCCTCATCCAGAAACTGAGGAAGAAAGTACATCAGGAAGGCCCCCGTTATCACGGGGACCAGTAGATAACCATAAAGTCCTAGCAAGCGCTTCTTTCGCCCCTCCGGAGTCTGGGGATGTTCGATGTGCGCGTCGACCTTGTTGCGACGGAATGCGTATACAAAAAGTAAGTATTGAACCGAATGGAAAAGGGGAATCGTGTGCTTGAACATGGGATGTCTGAACAAAGGCAAGTACCAAGCGTAGATCGACAGAAAACAGATTATGGCGGTCCCGCTGGGAACCCGCCCCTCACGCACGTACTTCGCCAAATTCACGTAGAGAACACTAACACCGGAGACCACCAACGCCCCGTAAGCGACGGTATGGGTCCATTCGGGCAAATCCGGGGAATGATAAAGTATTCCGGATCGCTCCTGGCTTTCATCGCCCAGATTGGCTCTAATGTATGCCACCGCCCACAGCGCAATCAAATTTGTCTTAAGGGCGAGCCGCTCGAGCCCGTTATAATGGAACTTCTCCAGAGCATTGGCGACGGTGATTCCGCCATAGATTTGTTTGATATAGTGCCAACCAACGAAGAAATACATGGCGTTGGCCAGGTGACCCCAGAGCATCGGACTCTCTGCCATCAATCCTGCTCCTAAAACTCCTAGAAGCAGCAGGGGTACAACCACGGCGGCCCAAAAGTAACGTGCTTCACGAAAGATCTTATGGCCGAAGTCCGAGTAAAGAAGTTGATAGGAGACGAGAAAGTGGGGAAAGTTGACCGCAAAAGACAAGTTAAAGACAAACATGAAAATGGCTTCGTCTGGCCCCCGGCGCCTGAGAGCCACGCTCATCACGAGCAAGAGCAGGATCGAGGCTCCTCCCACGACCCACCTGTCAATCCCTGGTGAAATCAGGGCCGACGATTTATCCTTGTTGCGATCCCGCGCGGGTTCGATTGGCTGAGACAGGGATCCGAGTTTGGACGCGGCCTCCGACATCATACACCTCACTCACCGTCATCGGCCGGCAACGGTTAAAGGTCAAACAACCACCGTGCGGCTCCTATTACCGTCGCACTTTGAATTCGACACGCCGGTTGATTGCTCGGCCTTGATAATTTCCATTATTCGCGATCGGGCGCGACTCACCAAATCCCACGGCACGAACCTTGTTGGCCTGAAGGCCCATTTCCACAAGCGCGCCGCGAACACGCTCCGCGCGGCGCTGGCTGAGATTCAGGTTATAGAGCGCACTTCCCACCGAATCGGTATGGCCCTCCACCGTAAGAGTCTGGAAAGTTCCCCGCTGCAAGTACTTCACCATACGGCGGAGAATCTCCTTAGATGACGGCCTGAGCTGATCCGAATCAAACTCAAACAATACATCTCTTGCGATAAATGCCTCATTCACCTGAGGGGCGCCCACGAAAGGGTCCTCTGTTTCCAGCTCCTCCAGCGACCGCAGCTGCTGTCCGCGCACGCGCACGTAGGTTTCTCGCGGCTTGGAGAAGAGTGGACCAATCACCCAATTGACTCCCGAATAGACCCGCCAATCGGGGGATGAGGTCCCATGCAAGACCTCCGTTCCCCCGCCCAAATGAAACGCAAGAGAACGGGAAATGTCCATTTTCATTCCCAACAAGAACTCCAAGGAGGAATCCTCGCGGTCGGAAACAAACTCGCGCTCTTCCGCAGGCACGCTTCCAAAAAGTTCCGCAATTAATTTTGTGTCCCAACCGGGAATCAAATAGCTGACGGCGCCCGAGGCGATGTACTGATCCCCGAAAGGTTCTATCGGTAGAGCGCCAATCCGATCTCCTGGGTTACGCAGACGATAACCGACGTTCGCGCCCACCGCGACCGGACCGAGGGTCATGTCGCCGACCAATTCAAAATTATAAGTCGGGCCGGCGTTTTCACCTGTAAAAGGATTGTCCTCGATCTGATTGAGATTGGCCGAGGCCACAGCGCCCACACCGCCCTCATTGTTCCCCCAAAAGCGAACCTTGGTCATCAGCCGATACTCTGTGAGTCCGGTCTCAGCAAATTCGCCTCCGAACGAGCTCAATTCACTGTCCACGCTCTGATGCAGTAAAAAGGGGAAGCTGACCCCGGCTTCCCATCCAGGCGTAAGGCCGACGGCAAAGTTCAGGTCGGCCGACAGCAGAGAATCACTGAAGTCCGTCCGCGTTTGGGTTGTTACATCTTCATAGTTGGGGAGACTGTTTACGGCAAAATTAAGAAAAAAACCAAGATTGATCAATCCGGGCGTCAACGTTTCAGACGAATGAACTGTCACAAAGTCCAGCCCGTCGTTAGTCGGGTTGAAGTTCTGGGTGTCCGCCCCGACCACGTTGGCACGCGCCGGCTCGAAGCTCACCAACAGAGCGAGACTAACAGCTGTCCAAAACACAGTACGAAATGTCATGACTTGTCCTAAACTCCAATCAGGATCTGAATATTTGCGACTTGGGTCAAGATGAAACCGAAGTGAAGGAGGAATGAAAATCTCCTCACGTGTCTTGCCCTGCCACAAATCCACACGCAGACTCTACTAAACTCATATGGAGGTACAAACGCATGCACATGACCATGACAAAGAAGTGGATTCTGGTCCCCACCCTCTCGCTCGTGCTCTTAGCCATTTCCCTGCCCCTATCCGCAGCCACAGCCGCCGCCGACTCGACCATGAAGTTCAATTACCGAGGCACCGACATCACTAAAGTGATCGAGGACTACGCCAACGCCAGCGGCCAGAAGTTTATCATTTCTCCAGATGTGAAAGGCCAGATCACCATTATTAATCCCAAACCCATCGCCGTTGATGAGGCCTTCAACCAGCTCTCGACCGCGTTGGCCACGAATGGCCTCGGGATTTCCGATCAAAACGGGGTGATGCTGATTCAACACGCGCGCTCCATCCAACGCAATTTTATTGAGGTCGGGACAACACTGCCGCCGATGCGGCCCGAACGCATGTTCACTTGGGTGATCAACCTCAAAAACGCCTCAGCGGACGACGTCAACAAGCAGTTGCGTATCCTGACTTCGAGAGATGGAGAACTCGTCCCCTACACCCGGACCAACCAGCTTCTGATTACAGATTGGGTTTCCAACCTCTATCGAATTTCCAAGATCGTTCAGGAAATTGACTCGCGCGTCGGCAAGGCCAAGAAGTGATCGCAGAGTCGAGAACTCCGGCTTTAAAATTTGATTTCTAGTTACAAGTTTTATTCTACTTTTTTTTGGGATTTCCAAAGAGAGCCTCGGCGGCCTTTAGCAAATCTTCTTGCGAGGGCCCCGCGGTCGCTCCGCCCGATCCCGGCTGAAAGTAATCGCATCGATTGGCGCGGTCCCGTTCACGAATCACCTCCGCCTGAGGCTCGCGGCATTCATTATAAACTTTGGGATCATAAAAAGCGCAATTCTTGCACACATGGGCATCCGCCCGGCATTTGGGACATTCTTCGCGAATTCCAACCCGTTCACTGAACTGCATTTCGGTGCCACACGCGTGGCAGCGCAATCGGATCACGATCTAGACCACCGGTGCTTTGATATTAAAGTTATGTTCGGCTTGAATGCGGCGAACCGTTCCCGTCGTTGAGCGCATGACAATGGAATGGGTGTGGGCGCGGTTACCGGGGAGAGTCCGCACACCTTCCAAAAGGGGCCCATCCGTCACGCCTGTCGCACAAAACATCACCGAACCCCGTGCCATCTCTTCGAGGGTAAAAATCCGATCCGGGTCCTTAAGGCCCATGCGTATCGCGCGCGCCCGCTCTTCTGGGTTTCGGAACTTCAGGCGGCCCTGCATGTCACCACCCAGACACTTCAATCCCGCCGCCGCAATCACGCCTTCTGGAGCTCCGCCCGTTCCCAAGAGAAGATCAATCCCTGAGTCTTCCCAGCAAGGCGCAATACCTGCTGAGACATCGCCGTCGCCGATCAGTCGAATCCGCGCGCCGACCTGGCGTACCCGTTGGATCAGCTCCTCGTGCCGAGGCCTGTTGAGAATGACGACGGTCACATCCTCCACTCGCTTGCGCAAGGCTTCGGCTACGGCTCTCACATTTTCTTCAGGAGATTTTTCCAGGGAGATCCGGCCACGTGCCTGCGGCCCACACGCCACCTTTTCCATATAGGTATCAGGCGCATGCAAAAACATGCCTCGCTCCGCCACAGCGATAACCGAAATCGCCCCCACTCCTCCTTGCGCGCAAATCGTGGTGCCCTCAAGAGGATCCAGCGCAATATCAATCTCGGGGCATTCGGGCAGGCGACGCCCCACAGGCTCGCCGATATAGAGCATGGGCGCCTCGTCCCTCTCGCCCTCACCAATAACCACCACACCCTCAATACTTACGGAATCAAACGCCCGGCGCATGGCATCCACCGCCGCTTGATCCGCGCCCTTTTCATCTCCCCGCCCCATAAATCGGGCGCTCGCGAGAGCCGCCGCTTCCGTGATCCTTACGAATTCGAGAGCCAGGTTTCTGTCCATGGTTCCTTCTCCAAAGCGTGTACGAGTTCAAGACTGGGTCGAACCGGACGCAAATTCCCATCCAGAGGGATATGAAGCGTTTCGGCCTGAGCCAGAAGTTCCTCGCTTTTGACAATTGTGTATTGAAAATGGATCTTCATGCCCTCGCGGCGCACCTGCAAATCGATACGAATCCGATCGTCGAACGTGCAGGGTCGCCGATGCCAGACCTGATAATGGAGCACGGCCAGAACATGATCGGTGTGGGGATAATGAGTCTCAGCCAGACCGCGGTCCCGCATCCACGCGACGCGGGCCTCTTCACAGTAATGCAAATAATTGGCGTGATGAACGACACCCATCGCATCCGTGTCGACAAATGCGACTCGCCGCTCGTAGCTGAATGTGTGGCCTTGGTCCTGGCACTGGTCCCGACCCTGACCCTGGAAGTCTTCGCTCAATCCGGCTCTCCCCGTCGAAAACTGCGAACGAATTCTTCCATAGGAAGATCCGGTTTGTCCATCTGCGAGAGAACCAACAAAGCGCGGCGCCGATCGGGCTCAAACCCTCCGGGGGACTTTCCCCGCTCAAACTCCACGGTCGCTTCATCCCATTCCACCACGACCCGATTAATCCTCTGACACCCCTCTTCCCGCCAGACGAAGACGTTCAATCCGCCGGGACGCTGAAACCAATGTTGGAAGGAGTGACGAGGCGAGAAAAAAGCGCGCTCCACCGCCTTCAATCCCAGACCAGCCAGTTTGACGTCGAGGTACTCCGCCATGGCAAGATGACCTTCGGCCGGAAGGGTTCTCAACTCCAATCCCACCACGTCCAAACTGAACCAGGCGATGCGTGCCAGCACCCGAAACGGGCTTTGCGCGCCCAATTTCAATTCCACCTCGAGTTGCGCATGGGCCGCGAGCGGGTATAGCCCGGGCCGCTCAACCGCGACCCCTTTGTAACTCAAGTCCAACACTCGCGACACTTCCAGATTGGGCCAAGTCAACTGCGCGCCCAAGACCTGGAGCAGCTCGGAAAGCTCACGGTGTAACGGGACTCTCGGAAAACGTCTCTGTTCGTCGGCATTCTTGAAATCCTTTAAACTCATTTCTTCTGCATAGCCCCTTTGTTTTTTGCCGCGTTGTACTCACTTTCCACATGTGACCGGAGACGCGCGGCCATACGCTGAAAGATAAACTCCAGCCCAAATTCAAGGAAAACGCGATGGATCGGAAACTCATCGTAGCTATAAGCGCCGTCGATTCCAACCTCGGTCTTCGCGGCACCCAGTGGAACAAGATCGAAACGTCCGCTCAGACCTTTCATCGGCCCGCTCACAGCTTCAAACTCGATCCGCCGCCGCCCTTCAACAGAAGGCATTCTCAGCTGAAACACCAGGCTCGCCTTGTGTCCCAGGGCGGAAACATCCAGACTCAGCCGCTGAGCCTTCGAGTCGAAGTTTACTTTATCGATATAGCCACTGACACGAGGAAGGTCCTGAAAATCCATGGCCTCGGTATATACGAATTCATAAGGCGCGCCGACATGACCGCCGCCGGCAATGGAAACCGTGTGCTTGTACTCCTTGCGCGCCGGTTTGTCGGCCTTCTTAACAGAGACGATGATCTCTCCATTTTGGATCCGACTATAAACACGCTCCTTGGCCTTCCAAAACGGGGCTTTGGATTCCGCTCCAAACGCTGGCACCAATAAACAAAGAAAGAGCCATCGCAACATCTCGACTATGCCTCACCTTTGCGATATATCATTTAAATGACCCCCCATTGGAAGAAGAACTTGCCCATGCTCCTGACGTATTCTCGCGCGGGAGCGGCGCCACTGATTGTGGCCGTGCTTTTGTCGGGATGGATTTGGTCCGGCTTGCTGGCGGCGGGGATCTTTATTTTGGCTTCACTCACAGATTGGTGGGATGGAGCACTCGCGCGTAAGTATGGGGCCGAAAGCAATATGGGCCGCCTTATGGATCCCGTGGCCGATAAAATCCTCGTTCTCGGCGCGATCGTCATACTCCTGGATATGGGACGCGTGGACCCCATCATGGTCTTTTTGTTTCTTGCACGCGACATTTTTATTGGCGGCATTCGATCCGTGGCCGCGGCCAATGACATCATCATTGCCGCCAAACCCTTTGGCAAATGGAAAACCGTCTTCCAAATGGTGGCCGTACCCTGCCTTTTGATCTATGAGCCCGTATTCCGTATTCCGCTCGCGGACATCGGCTACTACGGATTGTGGGTGAGTGTGGGTCTCAGCCTGATTTCCGGTGTGGAGTACACGATTGGGTACCACCGAAGTCGCGCCTAACTGACATCTATCGCGTTGCTTCACGGGTTTACATAACCATCAAGTATTGAAACAGTGTTTCCCTTAAAAGCATGGAAATCTTCAAATCGAATATCTGGGAAATTAAGAAGTCCGGCTCACTCAAAACTCTGGGAGCGCTCCTCGCCCTCTTCAATCTGCTCTTATTCTACATATGGTGGGATGAAGGGCATCTGCCGCTCAAGTACCTGCAGCAAGATCTCCGTATGTGCTGGTCCCTGTTCGAAACCTGTGATTGGCTAGGCTTCGTTCCCAAAAGCCTGTTCAGCTTTTTTTACTATGGTTATGCAGTGGTGATTGGCCTTGCGGCCCTGTTGCTGCTTCTCACTGAGTTCGTGACACTTGGGTATTATTTCCTGTTCACCGGCCTTTTGTTCGGCGCCTCCCTCTATTTCCAAGATCTTAGACTCAGTTCGAACGAGGGCTATTTTATTTTCTTTCTGACCTTCGCCTATCTCTTCGTGCCTTCCAAGCACCGGCTGATGCGTTGGTTAATCGTCTCTTTTTTCGCGGCCCGCGGTCTCTCACAGGCCTCTCCTGACTGGCTGACGGGCAACTGGTACGTCGAACATCTCGGGTTGCCCATAAAACTGGGAGAATGGTTCGCGGCACTCAGCGTGCTCGTGCAAATGATCGGGAGCATGGCGCTTCTATTTCGTGATGGGCGCTATTTCTGGAGCGGGTGGATCGGACTCTTTCTTTACCAGTGTGCTCAACTTTACGTGGGTGAGTTATTGGGTGCCTCGCTGGGGATGGGTGCCTTACTGTATATCCTGTTTGATGAACTGGAGTTGCGGAAAGCGGAGCGGGAATACCTTTACCAATCCTTCATCCGTCCCGAACCGACTTTCATTTGGGGCGGTCTGCTTCTGGCATTTTTTTGGTCCGCTCAGATTTCACCGTTCCTCAATCTGGAACGGACCTCCAAAGTGAGGACATTTTTGGATGTATGGGCGCTCCACCCCGAGGCGGCGCACGAGGACTGTGATCAACAGACCTACGCGATCTACAAGGGCCGGGCGGAGGAAATCGCGGTCGGCCCGCAACTCAACCGCCAGCCCGCTATGCACTGCAACGTCTATATGCGCTTCTTGGATTTGAAGGCCACATGTAAGCAATTGCGGGAGGCGGATAAAGAGTTTGAGACCCTGATCAGCGTCATGCAAGTGCGCAACTATCGCGACAAAACGTCCTATCGGGCCTTTGAGGTTAAAGATTTTTGCAATCCCGAGCTGACGTTCAATCGCCTGAGCGAGGCCCAATGGAGTATGAATCAAGGCAAGTAAAATGGTATTGGCTCCTGCTGTTCATTGTGTACTGTGGAGCCGTCGTATACGTTTTGTTCAAGGGCAATCCGTATCTGTATTCTCATCATGAGCTGCGCGCGGAGTTGATGAGTGCCGATGAAACTCGGCGCCTCCCCATTCCGGCCAAACCTGTTCCGGTGGAAAAGCCCGGCGCTGTGACGACTTTGGACCGATTCAACTTTGAACGCACAGCCGTGGACAACCTGGGAGCCACCCGTAATAAGAACTATGTGGAGTTTGAGAACCATATTGTTGAGCATGGGCTTGAAGAGCTTCCGACTGAGAACATCTCGCAAGACGAAACCGGGTTCTTTCTCAGTGGACGGAGTCCTTGGGCGGTCAAGATCGGCTTAGATGGCTCGGCCATATGGAAATTTCGTTTTCACACCTTGGACTCGGAAAGCTCCTTACTCCCCATTCAGGCTGATGAGGCCACAGCCTATTTGGTGCACCCGAAGGGTGAAGTGGTGGCGCTGGATAAAATGACCGGAGCGATCCGGTGGATTCTACCTCTGAAACAAGAGGTGGCTGCGAATCCTTTTATCTGGGCCCGTGACCTGGTGATTCCGGTGAAAGGCGAAAAAAATATCCTGCTCGTCCTGATCAATCGCACTGATGGAAGTGTCAAAACGCGCAAACCAAAGTTGGATCTTAAACCTGGATTTTTAGTTTCGTATGGCAAATCACTCGACGCTCTTCTCGCGGCCGTTGACAACAAAGTTGTGGCTCTTGACCCCGATGAATGGAGTGCGCTGTGGTCGCAAACTTTAACCGACCCTGTAAAAGGTCCGGCCGTGATCGTGGACAATCAGATCTACGTCTCCACGCTTGGAGCCCGCTTGATTAAGCTGGATGGATCCAAAAAAGGAAAATTGGAATGGGAGGTGGAGCTGGAATACCCCGCTGCCGCCGCCCCAACCTACCTTCCCACAGTCGGACGCCTGTCGTTTCTCAACACGGAAGGCGCGCTTGTCACATTGGACGCCAAGACCGGAAAACCCGTTTGGCACCACAATGTCGAGAATAAAAATCCGCTGGTTGAGACGTGGTCCGCCCGACTCAAGGGACAGCATATTGAAGAGTTCGGAATGGACTGGCTCCACAAGGGATGGACGATTTGGAGCCCCTGCTCAAGCCATCGATTCTGTATTTACACCCCGAACAAGGGACAGCTGATCGAACGTGTGCAGCTGAGCGGCGCTCCCATGACTCTTCCGATCCTTCAGGAACGGCGCTGGGTCTTCTTCACCCGCGTGAAGGAGGGCCAATACGGGGTCTCCCATGTGCTGGAAGAGGGAGAGGTCAAGAAAATCCGCTCCACTACCCAGGCCGCCGATACAGGGGCGGGTCAAAATCCATAAAAATCCATAATTGACGTCCCCCGACTGAACCGTTACAACCATATCCTCCACTTGCTTGCGGGAGTAGCTCAGTTGATAGAGCGTCGCCTTGCCAAGGCGAAGGTCGCGGGTTTGAGCCCCGTCTCCCGCTCCAAATTCGAATAGCTAGAATCCATTCCAATCAGAACCCGAATCCGAAATTACCCAGATCGGGGGTTCCCCCGCGGCAGTCGTGGTTTTTCCCGGAAAAATTTGAGTTTTGGTTGCTGTTTGCCGGTTCATCATTCTTCCGAGAGTGGCGATCGTTTCACTGAGATCACCGGCGTAGGCTGAGACCCCAAATCCGAAAATAGGTCTCCGTCATCTACTCCGTTTGTTTATCTTGGGATTTTTTGAGATCGACGACTTTTTTCGCGGCCGATCCTACGCGAGACTATGACACCTTTGCCTTCTTGGTGAGTGACAAAAGCGGAGCGGGCTCACCGTCTGGGCTCCTGAGTGCAGTTTTAAGGCGCACCACTGCCTTTATATCGGGTCGCAGCAAATTTTGGTAGCGTCCGCTTTCGCGGCAGTCGCTGATTCAAACTCTTCGTCCATCTTCCTGTCCGGCCTCCTCTGGTGCCGGCCAGTCGGATTTTCAAACCCGAATCCGAAATTAAGGTTGGCGTTATTCACTAAATTCATATTTTTCATGATTTTTTGTGCAGAATTCCCAGTGGAAATTCTGATGGGGCCGAGGTGTGCCCAAAATTCGGCCTTACTCACA
>JBFWQY010000053.1:0-16381 GCA_050249195.1 Bdellovibrionales bacterium | reverse complement strand
GTCAACGTGGACATTACAGGGATAACGCTGAGCTGAATTGACTGCAAAATTTTGATCTTCGAAAATGCGGCTAACGCCGCAAATGGATTGGTTCGCGTTTTTTACGCTATTGGCTTATTGAGCAACCAAGCCCTCTGTTATCCGAACTCGCCCATATCTTAAGCCTCACCCGTCCGCAAGACTCCCACCTTAGAAGAATGGGCCGGGCGCTGCAGGTAGGCGGGAAGTATGGTCCCCTCGCCGCCCTTCAGGACCTCACGGGCCTATCCGCAATCACCATGAGAGTGGCGGCTTATTCCGCTATTAAGAACCGAAACCAGATGGCGGTCCTCCTTGGTGCACTGGCCGATCTGGAAGCTCTTTACGCAATGTCGGAGATCGCCGCCGTACATCCCCGATTCCTTGTACCCGTCACTATTCTTGATAGAGGAGCTGGTTACATCGACGTTCAGGAAGCTCATCACTTCTATTTGGCAATTGGGCAAAAGGAGGTCACCTCGATTGGAAATCCCTTCTCCCTATCCATGATGGCACGTCCGATGGATTCGGACTCCTTTACAAAATCCGTTGTATTTACGGGGCCCAATACAGGTGGAAAAACGACCTATCTTCGAACAGCGGCCATAGTGCAGATCATTGCCCAGACTGGAGGGTTTGTACCGGTCGCACGGGCCACGCTTGTGCCATGCTTCGTCCGCACCCATCTTCATGTCAGCGACTCCACTCAAAGAGGCGCCAGCACGTTTTTCTCCGATTCCCAGCGGATCGCGCAGTTATTGGACTTTGAAGCCGACGCCTATCCTCTTCTCATTTTCGCTGACGAGGTTGGAAGCGGTACCGACTTCGCCCAACAGCAAGCCGTGGGTCTGACCGTGTTCAAGGATCTCTATAAGAAGCCCAACACAATGATGGTCTATGCCACTCATGATCGCGCCCTGTCCATGTTCCAGGCAACCTTGCCGGGCGTGGGGAACTTGCATGTTTCTGATTTAGGCCACCTCGTTTTGCCCGGCCCCGCAACCACATTCAATGCCGCGGATGTTATGGCTGAGGCCGGCGTACCCAAGGCCACGGTCGACCGGGTTCGGGAAGAGTTTGAACGGATCCAACGCGAGGGAATTTCAACTCAGATCTACGATCCTAAGACGTGCAAAGGAGCTTTGACTTCAAGGAAAAGTGGTGATCCCGACAGGACTTGAACCTGTGACCTTTTCCATGTCAAGGAAACGCGCTACCAACTGCGCCACGGGATCAATGAAGGATTTCAAATTCCGCGAGATTTCTTATGTTGTCAACTCCTCACGACCACGTCTGCCGAAAAGCCTGTGTCCACCGCGTGAAAATCTCTTCTAGTGATAAACTGGTCCGGAGTCGATCCATAGGAGCGGATGCAACACCGCACGTCCGAATCCAAGAAAAGGGCTCGAGGTCATTATGCACCTGAATCGCAAGTCCGTGGGTAGAAACGCCGTGGCGGAGACGAATTCCCAGCGAAACCACTTTCCCGTGGTGGCTATATAGACCCGGGGCTTCGGATTTCCAGTGAGTCTCAAGGCCTTCCACCGCAAGCATCTCCCGGGTGATTCGAATCAGAAAATCGATCCATGCACGGGGACCCATGGAACGTATCGCCACGACGGGAAAGATCACAAGCTGACCTGGAAGATGCATTGTGGCCTGACCCCCGCGATCGAGTTTATGAAATTGAAACCCCAGACGGCGAAAACAGTCCTGAGAATGCATAAGATCAGACTCCGGATCTCCTCGCACACCATACGTGACAACGGGATCGCTCTCAAATCCGAGGATCACCCCGTCCGCTGTTCCCGCCCGCACGCAGGAAAGGGCCTCCTCTTGAGCGACGAGTGCCCGGTCAAAAGGGAGATGTCCGAGATAGGTGGCCTGCATGGATAAAGCCGATTTACCTGAGTGGATCGACTAAGAGAAGTCCCTTTTTCTGGCGGTTTCTGGCTTGTCTCTATCAGCTCGTAGATCACTAGGAGATCACCAGTGGATCAATACAGTTCCACCCGATCATTGTCCTGAAACCCGGAACCTGAGTGAATGACCGCAATGGCGCCGTCTTTGCCAAAGTAACTCACAACCTCCACTGTGCCCTTGAGTCGCCCAGGAGCCGTCCCAATAAAGCGTCCGGTTTCGGGGTCGTATACGTCTTCGCCCTCTTCCGTCACCTTCAGAATGTCACCCACCTGAAGACCCGTAAGACGCCCTGCATTGACATAAACCCGTTCACCCGCCACCATGGCCACCCGCCCCTCCCAGCTCAGCTTTTCGACCGCGCGAATGATATTGGGTATAGAGCTGACAAAAGCCTTGCGGATCGCGGCACGCGCGAGCTCGGGATTGTTGCTCAGTGACGACGTGAGGTCCCCCCTTTCGGCAACATGAGTGGTGCTGGCTTCGGTGTCCGCCGAACGCATCTCATTCAGAATCTCTTTGCCGTTTTTACCCGCAAAAATCCGTACCCGAACCTGAGAGGACACGGCGGCCTTCACACTTCGAATCAGACCCATCGAATCCCCGACCCTCCGAGCCTTAAGACCCATGATCTTACCCTCGACCACTGCAGCCACGCCCAGCGCGGAGGCCATTCGCGCGACCTGTGCTAAATCATACTCGTTGTTCTCGGTCAGAAAACTTTTGGGATCCTGGGGAAAGTCACCCGGAGAGACAACGACGAAATGGCCTGTACGCATCAATTCACGCACGACAGTCTGGCGGGCGACTTCGGCTGTCCGGCTCTGAGCCTCCACACGTTCGTCCAAGAACGGTAGCACCAGCAGGCGATGGCGAGGGGACTCCTCCGCGGCGCGCGCGGCAAACGGAACATCACGTGTTTCCACCTCGGGCGGGGCCTCGCTCCGACGTCCGGAAAGGGCACTGCAGGCGGAAAGTGCCAGGATAAGGCCAGGAATTCCAAGCCAGGTCCAACATCCTCGAGCAAAGGTCGAAAGTTTCAGAAGGCCATGTCTCATCACTTTGAATTTAAGTGAATTCGGGACCAAACACTATTGGGCCGAGGCCGAGGAGAGCGCCTTTACACTCAGAACCAGACCATCGTCGCGCGCGCTGTCCACATCCACCCTAAATGTAGAAAACCGCGCCCGTTGCAGAACACGGGCGAGATCGTCGCCGTTCAGGGCCGTCTCCGCTTCGTATACCAGCTTACCCGGCTCAAACAGGCGCTCACGCAAATCGCGGATTTCGCGAACACTGGTGAGCTGCTTTTTAAACTCCACCTGCTGGGGATAACTTAGTCCCCCCACGACCGCCACGCGCACCACACCCAGGTTCAAATTTCCACTTGCTACGAGGTCTGCAAGTTGGGCCGCAAGATCCTGGAAAATTTTGCCGCTGCTACGGTCAACAACGGTGCTCACCACCTTTAATTTATCTGACGGAGAAGCCTCCGTACGGGACTCTTCCGCAACATTGCGGCCCGTTTTCGCCTGCCAGAGCTGAAGATCATAATTGAGGCGCACCTCATTGGAGTCCGATCGCGTCCGGGACAGGACCAAACGCCCACTTAAGACAGCGTCAGCTTTCAGGTACTGAGCCAGCAGGATCTGATCCTCGCGTCGAAGGGCCTGGGTCCGGTAGTTGGACGGAACACTCATGCGAAAGCTTTCACTCGTCGGATCCAGCACGTAAATATTCTTGGTTTTAAAGCGCGACGACGCGTTTTCAATGAGCTTTTTGAAAAACCGACGGGCAGGAGTTCGGTCCTTTCCTTCGTCGTGGTCGGCCCACCAAATATATCTATCCCCGTGTTCGTCTTGGACCTCAATGAGAGGCAGAAGCCGAACGGTGCCGGGCGCCAGCGCCTTCAGTTCTCGGAGCAGAGACTCCATGCCATCAACAGACAGGCGCATTTGAACACTGATCTTCGTGCCCTCGGGGGTTATCTCCGGAGGAGAACCACGGGTGTAAAGAATATACCGGGTCACATTCTTTAGGAGTTTGGGCTTAATCTGCGACCATTCTTTCGCCGCTCGGTCCTCTCCAAGTACATCTCGGGCCAATTTCAAGGCGGCTTCTTCTGCGGCCCGGTCAAAAGCTTCTTGTTTAGCTTCGGTGCCGCGCTTCGGTGTTACCACTTCGACCGTCATATCGGTCAATTCACGTGATTCAGCTGCAAGAATGAGGAAAAAACTAAGGAAAAAAAGGATAATGGGGAGTCCGGATCTTCGAATCATGGGCCTATGGTACGCGAATTTTAATGGGTCAGGCAATTTTTAGTTCCCACACGCCAGGAAAGTGTCATACAAAGGAGCCTTGGTATTGGGAACTCAGAGGTAACAGAAATGCTGGAATACGATCGTAAGAAGTTGGGGCTATACCTTAAAGGCGTGCGAGAGCAGGCGGAGATGACTCAGGCCGAAGTTTCGCAGAAGTTGGGGTACACCAGCCCACAATTCATCTCGAATATTGAACGTGGGATATCGGTGGTGCCGCTGAAGACCTTGGCTCGAATGGTTTCCATTTATAAGGTAAACCCGGAAGTCGTGGTGAAGATCATCCTTGATAGTCAAAAGAAGCTCTTGCGCGACAAACTGACGCGGAGCAGGTAGATCAGCGCTTAAAGATCGCTTGTGTTCCACATTCACTGTTGATGTTCTGTTGATGCTCTTTATGTTGTTGCGGTGGTGAGAATGAGTGAACTGGACATAGTTCCGCCTGAGCTGGAAGAACTGGCCAACGAGGTCGGCGATTTTATTTGCTATTGGGGATTTAAGAGAATCCACGGACGGCTTTGGACGCATATTTACCTGTCCCGAGACCCTTTGGATGCTGGTCAACTCATGCAAAGACTACGGGTGTCGAAGGCCCTCATCAGTTTGTCGCTCAATGATCTCCTCCGCTACGATGTGATTCTAGAAGCCGGCAAATCGGCACGCGGGACCCAAACTTATGCCGCGAACCCTGACGTCCTCGACGTGATCTTGAATGTTCTGCGTCGGCGGGAGCGAAAGATGCTCGCGAAAACCGAAACCAGTCATCGAATGCTTTCCATGCTCAGCCCGGAAAGTTTAGACCGGGCCCAGCTGTTTCCCGAGCGCCTACAGTCTCTGGGACGTATGATCGAACAGGCTCAAAACGCTCTCGGCAGTCTCCTTGAGCTGGCCACCGTCGACTTGACCAGCTGGGAAGAAATTAACGAAAGCAAGAAATCGCGCTGACGCCGCCTACGGAACTCTAGTAGGCTTTCGGTGGAGCGGGCGATGGTGTCATCCGTCGCTCAATCTCCTGTTGCAGATCAATTCCGAGCACCTTCAAAACATTGACCAGGTCAGAAGCCCGAATCTCACTCCTCCCCCGGAAGAAACGGTTAACTGAAATACGCGAAATTTCGCAATCCTGCGCGATGCGGGTTTGTCGCACCTTTAAACGGTTTGCGAGTTGGGCCACTTGCGGACCAATTTGAGTCTCGGACATACTTTCTTCCCCTCTCCTAGCCGGTGTTCTGTTGACACCAGGAACGTACCTGTAAAGGAATATGAGCAAGCGATGTACCAGGCTCAGGTGGAGCCAAAGCGACCCACCCTGACAGGAGATTTAAGGGATTCTCAGGCGTCTCCTCATGTTGAACGAGGAAACACCCTAGTGAAGACCCATGGGAATTCCCAGACGAAGGAGACCATCCAAAGATTCCGAGGAGGGCTGGACACCGGCCATTTCGCGCGGCTCAACCTCCACGCATTGGTTCAGATCCGGGAGGCGAAGTCTCAGGGTCAGCACCGCTTCGCCAGGATATTTTTCCGCCCATTGACGAACCAGGCTCATTTTTCCTTCCATGCTCGGATCCAGATCGAGCGTCACGCGTTTGATCTGCTTGAAGATTTCCTCAGCGGCTTTAAGGCTTTCCGCGATCAACTTCGCGTTGCCCTCGTCCTTCTCTAGAGTGGCGCCAACCAGTATTGGAGCCTCCGCCTTAAGGATGCGCTCATACTGAGCGTAGGTGTCTGGAAATACCACCAACTCCAGATTTCCGGTCATATCCTCCAAGCGCGCAAACGCCATGCGCGTGCCCTTCTTGGTGATGATCTCGCGGTAGCTCGAGACCAGCCCCAAGATGTGCACCTTGGATTTAGGTTCCAGGCGAGACACCTCCTCCACGGGCTGGGCGCCGTAGATCTTGGAAACCACCTCGAGCCCACGCAGGGGATGGTCGCTTAAATAAAATCCGAGAACTTCCTTTTCAAAAGATAAAGTGAGAGCACGGGTCCATGGCTCCAACCGGTCCAGCTTGACTCGGTTGTCTTCCGCAACCTCCTCCCCGGCGAGATCAAAGAGAGAAGTTTGACCCACTTCGCGTTCCGCGCGCAAGCCCTCGGCGCGGTCGATAAAACGCCCGAATCCGGAGAGGAGCTCATTGCGGTTATAGCCAAACCCGTCCAAAGCTCCGGCCTTGATCAGCGCCTCAATGGTTTTTTTATTCACGCGTTTGAGATCCAGCTCTTCAAAGAACTGCTCCAGGCTTTCAAACTTTTTCTGTGGGAGACGCTCGCGCGCCTCGACGATGGCGCGCACCGGACCCTCGCCCACGCCCTTGATCGCACCGAGTGAGAAAAGGATTTTGTCACCACCGACCGAAAATTTATATTCTGAATAATTAATGTGCGGAGGAACAACTTCAATCTTGTGCTGTTGGGCATCTTTCACGTACTTCACGATTCGGTCCGTGTCGCTCATCTCCGTGCTCAATAGGGCCGCGTAGAACTCCACTGTGTAATAATTCTTGAGCCAGGCCGTGTGCGCGGCCACCACGCAGTAAGCGGCGGCGTGGGATTTGTTAAAGCCATACTTGGCGAACTCCGCCATTGTGTCGAAGAGCTCTTCCGCTTTCTTCAAATCATGACCGTTTTCCTTCGCACCTTGAAGGAATCGAGTCTTTTGGACGGCCATTTCCTCGGCGATTTTTTTTCCCATCGCGCGGCGGAGCATATCGGCTTCGCCTAGCGAGTAGTTGGCAATCCGGGCCGCCACAAGTTGCACCTGCTCTTGATAAACAATCACGCCATAGGTTTCGCGCAGAATTTCTTCAAGCTGCGGAAAGAGGTACTCCACCTTCTTTTCGCCATGCTTGCGCGCCAGGTAATCGGGAATCATGTCCATCGGACCCGGGCGATAAAGCGCGTTTATAGCCACAATGTCTTCAAAGCACGACGGGCGCGCCTTGCGAATCAGGTCCGTAATCCCCTCGCCTTCAAACTGGAAAATACCGGCCGTGTCTCCCAAACACATAATGGAGTAGATCCCGGGGTCGCGCAGGGAAATGTCCTGTACGGTGTAGTGTTTTCCCCGATTCTTGGCCACGAGATCCAAAGCTTCTTGAATGTGGGTCAGTGTTTTTAACCCGAGGAAATCGAATTTGATAAGTCCGATCTTCTCGGCGTGCTTCATATCGTACTGGACCACGTTTTCGCCATCCGCCCCTCGGTAAAGAGGCGCGTGATCCACGATATTACCATCCGCGATCACAACCCCGGCCGCGTGGATGCCGGCATGGCGAACCAGGCCCTCGATCTTTTGCGCCAACTCCATTAATGTGTTGACCTTCGGGTCCATCTCCATCAATTCGCGCAGGCGCGGCTCCATTTCGATGGCTTCACTCAGATTAATGCCAAGTTTTTCAGGAACCAACTTGGAAACCGTATCCACCTCCGCATAGGTCATTCCCATCACGCGACCAACATCCCGTATGGCGGCGCGGGCCTGCAACTTTCCATAAGTGATAATTTGAGAGACGGACGCGCGACCATATTTCTGCGTCACATACTCGATCACGCGTCCCCGATGCTCCTGGCAAAAGTCGATATCGAAATCCGGCATGCTGATTCGCTCAGGATTGAGAAAGCGCTCGAAAATCAGGTTGTAAGGCATCGGATCCAGGTCTGTGATGCGCAAGCTGTAAGCGACCAATGAGCCCGCTCCAGAACCCCGCCCTGGCCCGACCGGAATCCCCTGTTCCTTGGCCCACCCGATAAAGTCCTGCACGATTAAAAAGTAGCCGTGAAAGCCCATTTTTCCGATCACGTCGAGCTCGAAATTCAGGCGCTCATGGTATTTCGGGTGCTGCTCGGCGGGTACCGCCTCCCCGCGCCGTTCCGCCTCCTCAAAACGGCGCTTCAACCCTTCACGCGCAAGTCTTGAGATTTCTTCCTGGAGTGAAACCCCGTTCGCAGTCGGATACGAGGGAAGGTGATAGATGGGACCTCCGTTCGCATCCTTTAGGTTGAATTTGGTATTGCAACGTTCAGCCACCTCAAGAGTGCGGTCACAAAGCCGGGGAAGGTCACCGAACAGATCGCGCATCTCTTGCGGCGACTTGAAATAAAATTGATCACTTCCGAGACGGAAGCGGGTTTCGTCCTGCAAGGTTTTGTTGGTCCCAATGCAAATCAACACTTCCTGCGCGAGCTGGTCATCACGGGTCAGGTAGTGCACATCATTGCTCGCCACCACCGGCACACCCATCTTTTCGCCGGCTTCGAGAAGAAACGGCGTGAGCTGATCCCATCCCTTCACGCCTGTTCGACACAGCTCCAGGTAAAACCGGTCGCCGTATATTTTTTTAAAGGTTTCAATACGCTCGAGCGCCGCTTCGGGGCCTCGATTGTTGAACGTCCAGGCGACTTCGCCCATCAGTCCACCACTGAGAGCAATCACATTTTCATTATGTCGACTAAGTGTTTCGTAATCCACGCGGGGACGGTAGTAAAAACCTTCTTGATAACCGATACTGGAAAGGTGGCACAGGGACCGGTAACCCTCATAATTTTGGGCCAGAAGAACCAAACGGCGTGACGGCTGTTGCGCCGCTTCTTTATCCTCACCTTTAACAAGGCGAGACTTGGGCGCAATGAAGACTTCTAAACCGAGAATCGGCTTTACGCCAGCATCCTTGCAGGCAAAATAAAACTCGATTGCACCAAACATGTTGCCATAATCGGTGAGAGCCACAGCCGGCATACCATACTCAGCGGTTTTCTTAGCTAAACTCTTGGCGCGGCATGTGGCCTCCAGTAATGAATACTGCGAATGCACATGCAAATGGACAAAGGACATCCCTGCTATTTCCCATTCACTCCCACTCTATAGTGCCGGGAGGTTTACTGGTCACGTCATACACCACACGGTTTACGCCCCGGACCTCGTTTGTGATCCGGTTGGATACATGACTCATAAATTGAGGATCGAACGGATACCAGTCGGCTGTCATCCCATCTGTGGACGTCACCGCGCGCAAAGCCACGACCCTATCATAGGTTCTGTTATCCCCCTGCACACCCACCGTTTTCACCGGCAGCAGGACACAAAAAGCCTGCCAGATCTTATCGTAGAGCCCGTTTTTCTCCAGCTCTCCGATGTAGATGGCATCCACTTCTTGAAGAATACGAATATCTTCCTCAGTAATCGGACCAATCAGGCGGATGGCGAGTCCAGGTCCCGGAAACGGATGCCGCCATAGAAATTTATGGGGGATTCCCATTTCCTCGCCAATTCGGCGCACCTCGTCTTTGAACAGTTCCCGTAAAGGCTCAATCAATTTCAGGCCGAGATCCTTCGGCAGCCCGCCGACGTTATGGTGAGACTTTATGGTCACGGAGGTTCCGCGCGGGCTTACGGATTCGATCACGTCGGGATAGAGCGTCCCCTGAGCCAGCCACTGGCAGCTGCCAACCTGAGTGAAAGCTCTTTTAAAAACATCGATAAACGTGTGCCCGATAATCTTGCGCTTGGTCTCAGGATCTTCAACTCCGTTCAGGCGGCCCAGAAAGTCAGTCCGTGCATCAAAGCCGAGTACATTTAATCCAAGCTCCCTGTAAAGCTCCTGAACGTTTTCAAACTCGTTCTTGCGCAACAGACCGGTATCTACGAACACGCACTTCACACGCTCAGCGCCCAGGGCGCGCGTTAAAAGGGTCGCCGTTACGGTGGAGTCCACACCGCCGCTCAAAGCGCACAGCACACGTTCGTCCGGCGTGACCTTCTCCTTAATATCGTGAAGAAGATGATCGGTGATCAGCTCCGGATTCCAATTGATTTTTGCTTTGCAAAAATCAAACAAAAACGCGCGCAGATAGTCGATGCCGTTTTCCGTGTGGGCGACCTCGGGATGAAACTGCACCGCCCAAAAACGCTCGCCGACCAAGGCTGCTGGATGCTCATTACCGGACCAAGCCACCACCCGCGATCCCGTGGGGGCTTGTGTGATCACATCCCCATGACTCATCCAGACCCTCTGGTTGTCGGGCCACGGCCCGCCCGCCTTTTCCCGCCAGTGGACCGTGCTGAATCCATACTCACGTTTTGAGGCGCGCTCCACTTTTCCGCCCATGTTATGAGCCAGAAGCTGCATTCCGTAACAGATCCCGAGCACCGGTGCGACCTGGAGGAGTTCCGGAATATTTCTCTGGGGCGCCTGGGGCTCATCCACAGAATTTGGTCCTCCGCTTAAGATGATCGCGACCGGCTCACGGGCACGAATTTCTTCCACGGGGGAATCAAAGAGCATCAGTTCCGAATAGAGACCCATCTCCCGGCAACGCCGGGCAATCAGCTGGGTGTACTGAGAGCCAAAGTCGAGGATTACGACGCCTTTTTTAACCATGTGGCCCTACTCCAACCGGTAGTTGGGAGCTTCTTTGGTGATGCTCACATCATGAACATGGGATTCCCGCAATCCCTGTGGGCTCACGCGAACGAACCGCGCCCGCTTTTGCAGTTCTTCAATATTGCGCGCGCCCACATAACCCATTCCACTACGCAGCCCGCCCACGAGCTGGTGTAGAATGCCGCGCGCGGAGCCCCGGTAGGGCACGCGGCCCTCGATTCCTTCAGGCACAAGCTTTTCATGATCGGAAATATCCATCTGTCCGTAGCGATCCTTAGAACCCTTTTGCATAGCCCCAAGCGAGCCCATTCCACGGTACAGTTTATAGGTGCGCCCTTGGTACAAAATCGTCTCGCCCGGGCTCTCGTCGGCGCCGGCCAGAAGATTTCCGATCATGACGGCGTTCGCGCCCAGTGCCAAGGCCTTGGTCATATCTCCCGAGAATTTAATTCCACCATCGGCAATGATCGTCTTGCCCTTTTTGCGTGCGACCCGAGAACAGTTGATCACGGCCGATAACTGAGGCATTCCAACCCCAGAGACGACCCGGGTCGTGCAAATGCTGCCTGGCCCCACACCGACCTTGACCACGTCACAACCGGCGTCCAAAAGCATCTCTGTTCCGTCTTCAGTCACCACATTCCCGGCCACCACGATGGCATCTTTGAAAGTGTTTGCGATCCACTTTACTGTGGACACCACGTTCTTGGAATGCCCGTGCGCGGTGTCCACGCACAGCACATCCGCGCCCGCGGCAATCAAAGCTTCTGCGCGTTCTCTGGAGGTGGCATCGACCCCAATGGCGGCGCCCACGAGCAACCGACCATGCTTATCCTTTGTCGCCTGAGGGAAGGTCTGCGCCTTCTCAATATCTTTGATTGTGATCAGACCCTTAAGAAATCCTTTACCATCCACCACCGGCAGCTTCTCAATCCGATGTTTCTGCAAGATGGACTTGGCCTGTGTGAGGGTTGTTCCCACCGGGGCGGTCACGAGCTTTTCTTGCTTCGTCATCACGTTGGCAATGGACTGCTCGACGTTGGTTTCGAATCGCAAGTCGCGATTGGTGAGAATACCGACCAGCCGTCCCTCCACTGTGATCGGCACGCCACTGATGGAGTACCGGCGCATCAGATCCAACGCTTCCGAAACCTTATGTTCCGGAGATAGGGTGATGGGATCCATGATCATTCCGCTTTCGTACTTTTTCACCTTCTCCACTTCAAAGGCCTGGGCCTCGATGTTCAGGTTCTTGTGAATAATGCCGAGGCCCCCCATCTGAGCCATGATTTGAGCAATCTTATGTTCCGTCACCGTATCCATTGCGGCCGAGAGGACCGGCATTTTGAGGGTAGTCTCGCGCGCGAAGAAAGCCTCGGTAGACACCTCCGTCGGCACACTCTCCGAGTACTGCGGGATTAGGAGGATATCGTCAAACGTGTATGCCATGGGAATTTGAACTTCATCCATAATGACCTCCTTTGATCTTTCCGTACCACTCCATATATTCCATGTAGTTTCGGGCCGACTGGCTCAAAAACGCGAGCTCTTCATCTTTCAAGGGACGGACCGCTTTCGCTGGCCGTCCTAGGATCAAATGGCCTTCCGGAAACTTAGACCCTTCCGTCACCAGCGAACCCGCGCCCACTACTGAACGAGTTGGAATTTGCGCCAAATCCATAATCACCGAACCCATACCGACCAGCACAAGATCACCAATAGTGCACCCGTGCAGAATCACCGAATGTCCGACGGTCACCTGGCTCCCAATCACAGCTCCACATTTTTTGTAGGTGCCGTGAACCACAGAATTGTCCTGGATGTTGGTTTGATCCCCAATTACAATGGGCATCACATCCCCGCGCAAGGTGCAATTGAACCAAATGGAACACTCCTTACCGATACGCACATCGCCGATAAGATCCGCACTCGGAGCGACAAAGCTCCCGTCTCCGACCTGTGGTGTTTTGCCGAGCAGTGGAAGAATCATTTCAATATCAACCCCGGTTTTCTCAATTCATCCAATCCAATCCAATTCACTTCGGTTCATTCGATCCGTTCACGTTCAAATTCAGTTCAAATAGGGATGCGTGTTCTTGCGAACGGACGGTTTGTGATTCAACGAAACCTCAAGTCGTTCGATATGGGCATCCACTTCGCGACATTCCGCCAGAAACTTACGGGAACAAAAAAATCGGGCCTGAGCGTGCAGACAGAAGGAGATCGCGTGATCAGCGCGAACCCTTAATGTCTTTAGACGACGCGAGCCCGCGAACTTCAGTTCGATGTACTGCTGATTGCCTTTAAGTTCGATAAAATGACAACTCTCCAAACGAATGCCAAGGGCCTTCATTGCATGGAGAGACACATCGTGGGGAGATAAGGCAAACGCCTGAACATGGTTCTGAGTCACCGCGATGCCAGCATCGAGCGGTGAAAGCCACACCGGCAAGATGGACTCGCCCCCCTTTTCGCGAAAAAGCAGTACAGGTCGCGCACGATCTAGACCCGTCGCCAGACCCGCAGCCTCCAGCTCGATGACGTCTTCCGTCACTTCGCCAACCGGCTTTAATTGAGCTTCAATCATTCGTTTCATGTCACCATTTCTCCGCGCAGTGTAAGGGGAAAGGCCTCGAGGACGCGCACATCTACCGTAGTTCCGATCACGTCTTTTCCACCCCGGAAGTGCACGGATTTGTTCTGCGTCGAACGCCCCTGCACGCGTCCACTGTCCTCATCAAAACGCTCGACCAGAACCTTCAAGATCTGCCCCTCGTACTTTCTCGCGAGCGTGAATGCAATTTCCCGGTGCAGTTCCAGTACACGGCTCAAACGCTCTCGCTTTTGCACATCCGGAACCTGATCCGTAAAGCGGGCCGCCTTGGTCATGGGACGAGGGCTATAGGCAAATGCAAAAATATTCTCGTACGGGACTTCACGAAGCAAACTCAGGGTATCTTCAAATTGGGCCTCTGTCTCCCCGGGGAAACCCACGATAATGTCCGTCGACAGGACCGCATGTGGCAGGCGATCGAAAATCGCACGCACGCGACTCACGTACTCCGCGCGCGTGTAACCACGATTCATACGCGCAAGAACCTCGGAGTTCCCACTTTGCACAGGTAGGTGGATGTACTCCATCACCTTGTCTCCGTGGCGGGCCATCACGTCTATCAGCTCATCGTTGAAGTCCTTAGGATGGCTGGTCGTGTAGCGGATGCGCTGGATGTCCGTCTCCATCGCCAACCGAGCCAGGAGTTGAGCGAAGTCAGCGCCACACTCCGAGCGGTAGGAATTCACGTTCTGCCCAAGAAGGGTGACCTCCTTAACCCCTCGTTCCACCAGCGCGTTCACATCGCGCAGAAGGTGCGCCACTGGACGCGAACGTTCACGACCCCGCGTGAACGGCACCACGCAAAAGGTGCAAAAATTATCACATCCTTTGGTGATATTCACAAACGTGCTCACACCTGGATTTCGCACCAAGGTTTCGACATGGTAAGGTTGCTGGTGTGCAAAGCGCGCCTGCACCACCGCCCGCCCGGCACGCGCGCGCGCCACAACCGAGGGCAGTTGATCGATCGCGTCCGTTCCGAGCACGAAGTCGATGAGTGGAATATCGAGCGCCAGTTTTTCTTTCTCCTGCTGAGCCACACACCCCGCCACGCCAATTCTCAGACTCGGATTCAGCTCTTTGAGCTTGCGGTAGCGCCCCACTTCGGAGTGCACCTTATGCACGGGCTTCTCGCGAATGGAGCAAGAGTTGATAATAATTAGTGAAGCCTGATCGGGCGACGTGACCGGGCGGAAGTCCATCATTTCCAACAGCGTCATCATGCGCTCGGAGTCATTTTCATTCATCTGGCAGCCATAGGTGGAAATATACACACCATCCCCCTGTCCAATAGGAGGAAGGGAAAAATGGGCGCCGACGCTATCTGTTTGCATAGTCCTTCTTTTTAAACCGACCCCAAGTTGAAAATCCTGACCCAAATGCGAGTGAGTTCTAGCGTAACCTCGTTGAGTAGCGTAACCTTTTCTAGCCAGGGCTCGGTGGATGCTTTACGAGAATAGATCTATATAGTGTGAATCTGGGTCCAAGGTCAAATTTTTCACATATTTAAAGACCGGAAAGGACAGGCATGCAGCCCCGATTGAGCTCCTCGCGCAAATGGACCTCCGTGCCAGAGGAATTGATTCAGCAAATTCAATCTGTATTTCGTGAGAACTTTCAGCAACATGTCCAGGGTGGCACGGTCGAGGCGCAGGGGCGTATTTACCCCGGAGAAATTTTGATTCAGGTCGGCTATCGCGCCAAAGACGCTCTTAAGCAGAACAATTTTGAAATCTCGATTGCTTACAAGCGTGACAAGGACAATGTCCTGAAGCTTCTCCACTTAGCCGTCGATGCGGCCGGCTCTCTGTTCGAGCTTTTCTTTAATACCGAAAATGATCATGACTTCCCCCGGATCTGGGACGAGTTGGATTTTGAAGGACGCAAGATTCATGTCCAATACACGACCGAGAATACGCCCCTTGAGGCCGAAGCCGATCGCCTCCTAGGCAAGGACACTGTAGAGGCGCTGACGCGCGGAGATTGGGACGAGGAGTTGGGACCGGATCAGATCAAGGCTCGCTTAGGATTGGATCCGAAAGAGGACGAGTAGGATTCAAAAAGATAAGTAATATTTAAAAATAAGAGAACAATAGAGATCAGTTCGCAGAAAGCGCGGTCAATATTGCCCCTGCATGCAACGGCAACAGCAAGGGCCGGGCTCTTGACACTCGTAGAGGTCAAAGCTACTCCAGCTCATGATGCTCATGATGGACCTTAAAACTCTCCTTGGATGGCTAAGTTCGATAATTCTGCTCGTCACCATTCTCAACCAGGTTTACACCCAGTGGAAGAAGGGAACGAGCGAAGGAGTTTCCTGGTTTCTCTTTGTAGGACAAATGCTGGCAAGCGTAGGGTTCGTAATCTACAGTGTGCTTGTAAAGGACATGGTTTTCATCGTCACCAACTCGGCCTTGGCCCTAAGTCATATCGTGGGGCTCGCGATCACATGGAAGCAGAAGTCCCGCAAAAATTCCTGACCTTTCCGGGCAAGTTCAAAAGGTATTTCCAGGCGCGAGGCCAATGGTCACAAACGCGCTAAGCCGTGGGCCGCGTCGGTCAAAACAAAGATGAAGATCAGCCCATACCAAATGCGCTGTGGTGTTGATAAGCGCTGTACAGCCAAAGAGCAGGGCTGAATGGTTCTGTGGAGACCTTCAGGGTATGATCTGCATGCATACCGCACTCATAAATACAATCGTGCTTGTCTGGCTGCTATTGAAACACTTTGCGCTGGAAGCACCGCTACTATCCGCTGCACCTGATACACCGGGATAGCTGGGGTAAGGTGGCGGACCGTAGCAGAGGACACTTGCGACTTGCCCGGTGGGACACATAACCTGGGGTGTAGACCAGTTCTGTACAGGAATACTAAGTTGAATCTGCTGAGCCTGCCATGTCTTCAATGTGGCTGCGGCCGCTGGGCTCGCAAGGACCCAAAGTGTAGTGATTGTAAAAATAAGGTTCATATTCCTGAAAGCGCTTAGATTTTTATAAAAGGTCCACTGCTGACCGGTTCGTTTCTTCAATCATCATGACGTAAGTTGAGCCGTAGCAGCTTTGCTCCAGCGACAGCCATCAGGAGGGCCGCAGCCAGCAAGGATTTTCTGAATGAAGGCGGTTCGGAT
>JBFWQY010000052.1:0-16771 GCA_050249195.1 Bdellovibrionales bacterium | reverse complement strand
GGTCAACGTGGACATTACAGGGATAACGCTGAGCTGAATTGACTGCAAAATTTTGATCTTCGAAAATGCGGCTAACGCCGCAAATGGATTGGTTCGCGTTTTTTACGCTATTGGCTTATTGAGCAACACATTGACACCAGCGGAGAGGTCGCTTAAATGAAACTGCCACTCAGCTAACGAATTTCAACAGATCGACGGGCAATCCCGGAGATAGATATCGTCCAGAAGCATGCGGCGCAAATTTCGGCAATTGCTGCTAAGCTGGATTAGATCCCTTCATCTTCGCAGTAATGAATTGCGTTGCTGGGTGCATTCCGCCCTTTGGAGGTCTCAGAAACGGGTTTTATGATCAGATTTTGACAATAGGTAAAATCATGATTTGCCGTAACCACTGCGTACTTCGCACCTAAACTGGGCGCTAGCCATCTGTCAAATTCCCTCGGAGGAGGTACATCATGGTAGACCGAGCAGCAGCGCTAATCGATGAGATTCGTCTGATAAAAGCACAGTACGTTGCCGAGGTAAGCAAAGGGCGCCGAGTTTGGCCAAAATCGATAAAGTCCCGGGTGGCCGAACTGGATGAACTCGGTCCTGCCAAGCACGTGGCCGAGCACAGTGGCATTCCGTATGAGACCGTAATCCTGTGGCGATACAAGCGGCGCCAAGCGCACGCGGCTTCGGGATTTCACGAGGTCAAAGTAGCATCAGCGAAATTGCCGGCCGCTTCAAAATCCGTGACCGTAACGGCCGCAAATCTGAAATGCCGCTATAAGCGAGAGCTGGCCTTAAAAGACGCCGGCTCTCGCATCTCTGCGGGTCGTCGATCGGTGGGACAGAATTTTGGCAATTTAAGTTCGAATACTTTGACATTTGGTGCCCCGAGCCAGACTTGAACTGGCACGTCCTTATTCAGGACCCAGGATTTTAAGTCCTGTGCGTCTACCGATTTCGCCACCGGGGCGTGGTTGGTGGAGAGTTCCAATAGAGGAGCTAATAAGTGACTTTCCATGCTGCATCTGTCAATGTTTTGGGTGAATGAATCGTCTTGTTAATATCTTACGACAGTCCTTCCCTTTTTGCATGGAACTGGTTCGGGCGCAGGCTTTCTTGCTCGCCCTTCTGTTTGCGGCAGGCACTCTGCTCGGAACTTCCATCGAGGGGGCGATGCGAGGGCTCGGACCGTCGGAGCAGGACTCGCGGTGGATGTTTCAGCTCAGCCTTGGCATCTGGGACTTAATTGAAGGCCTATTGTTGATTCTGATTCTCAGTCGCGGCGTCACCCAGGTTGATAATTTGAGCCCGGAATGGTTCGAGCCGAAGCCGTTCTCGAAGCCGTTTTTATCCAGCTTTCTTGCTGAATATCTTCGCATGCTGGCTCAGGTCCTTCTTTGGGGCTTGCTCCTATTGATTCCTGGCTTTGTGCGCTACGGACGCTTGGCGTTCGTTCCGCTGATTGCGATATTTTCAAGAGCGTACCGTGAGGGACAGGCCGACGCGTTAGAGCTTTCAGCGGAGCTGTCGCGAGGACGGATGTGGGTGATTCTGACCGTAATTTTTCTTACGTCCGTATCTCAGGCTGGGCTGGAGTTCCTTCCCCAAATGTACATGAGCCTTTATGTCCTCCCCGTACGGGTGGGATTTACCGCGGTCAGCTTCTTGATCTCCGTCTGGACCTATAGTTTTCTGTTCTTGCTCTTTGAGCAGGCCGTGAGGGAGAAACGATACCATGAGTGAACTCAATCTTACGTTTACGGGATCAGGAATCTTAACTCGAGGCCGTGGACTCACATTTGACGATGTCTTGATCGTTCCCAGTAAGTCCGCGGTTCGTTCACGCAAGGATCCGAGTCTTACGACCCGGGTCACGCGCCGGCATCGAATCTCGCTCCCGTTCATTAGCGCCAATATGGATACCGTCACTGAGAGCACAATGGCCATTGCCATGCACCAGCTGGGTGGGCTGGGCATTCTTCACCGGTTTATGAGTATTGAGAGCCAGGTGCAGGAAGTCCAGCACGTGCGTGAAGCCGGAGCGGAACTCGTCGCCGCCAGCATCGGCGTGAATGAAGAGGGCCGGGAGCGCGCGCAGGCTTTGGTGAATGCCGGAGCCAATCTCCTCACCATTGATATTGCGCACGGCCATTCCACTGCCATGATTGAAACCGTGCAGTGGTTAAAAGAGGCTTTTGGTGACCGCGTGGACCTGATTGCAGGAAATGTGGCGACCCCAGAGGGCACTCGGGAGTTGATTGAAGCCGGTGCCGATGCTGTTAAGGTGGGTATTGGGCCTGGATCCATGTGTACGACTCGCATGATTACGGGCTGCGGAGTTCCCCAACTCACGGCTATTGCCTGGTGCTGTGAGGTGGCTCGTGAACATGGTGTCCCGATCATCGCTGACGGCGGCCTCAGGACCTCCGGCGATATTGTAAAAGCTCTGGCCGCGGGCGCGGAGAGCGTTATGCTCGGCTCCCTTTTAGCCGGAACTCTCGAGACGCCAGGCCAAATCCACTACGGCAAAAAGCATTATCGCGGAATGGCCTCTCGCGCGGCGCAGGTGTCATGGCGTGGCGGCCTGCCTGAGGGCATGGCTCCCGAAGGGGAGTCCACGGCCGTGCCAGTCAAGGGCCACGTGCGCGATGTTCTTCTGGAACTCGCCGGCGGCTTGCGCAGTGGAATGAGCTACATCAACGCCACGGAATTGGGAGAAATTCCGGAAAAGGCGCGCTTTATCGAGATGACGCCAAGCGGGTTTCGTGAATCTATGGCCCACGGCGTGAAGTGAAAAGGCGGAAGTGGGATTCAATATGAAATCCATCGGTGTTTTTGATTCCGGTGTGGGCGGTCTCACAGTGCTAAAAGCTCTTCAGGCGCGTTGGCCGGGAGAGAATTTCGTCTACCTTGCGGATACGGCGCGCCTCCCTTACGGGAGCAAATCCCTGCATACAATTTCAAGCTATACCGCACAGAACATCGCCTTCTTGATGCAATACGATTTGAAGGCGGTCGTCGTGGCCTGCAACTCGGCGTCCGCGGCTCTTCTGGAATCTCCCTTAAAATGTGGAGTTCCTCTATTCAACGTCGTGGAGCCGGGAGCGCGACAGGCCGTTAGCCGTTCCTCGGGTCAGCGCATAGGGATTCTAGGGACCCGCGCCACTATTCACAGTGAAGCCTACCCGCACGCGATTCGGAGGCTCAATGCTGACGCTCAAGTTTTCCAAATCGCATGTCCGCTTCTCGTTCCCCTTGTGGAGGAAGGGTGGATTGAGGATCCTGTCACGAACCTGATTGTTTATCGCTATGTGAGCACAGTTTCACGTCACCAGATCGACACCTTAATTTTGGGCTGCACACATTACCCTGTACTCAAGACCAACATTGCCAAGGCGGCTGGTCCTCAGGTGGAACTTGTCGATTCGGGGCAGGCCTTAATTGAAGATATGGAATCTCTCCAGCTTGAATTCTCAGGCCGGGGCCGTATTCAAATCTTATGTACGGATTTCTCTCCGCGGTTGGAAGAGACCATACGACTCCTGCTGGGTGGACTCGCCTTTGACGCTCTTGAGACCGTTGATATTAAGAGCTCTTAGAGGTGTTAGAGGTGGGGGGTACATAAACTGTTTTGATATTTGTGAATTCAAAACAACCTTCGCGTCCGAGCTCCCGCCCCAATCCTGAATCCTTGACCCCGCCGAAGGGAACCTGAGCGTCGGAACGCACAAAGTCATTTACAAAGGCCATTCCGGCGTCCAACTCCGTCACCGCAAGGGCCCGCGCGCGCTCTTCATCACGCGAGAAAATGGCTCCGCCCAAGCCATAACGGGAGAGGTTCGCCAGGCGCAAAGCGTCCTGTTCATCTTCAGCGCGGATCAAGGCGGCCACCGGGCCGAAGAGTTCCTCATCAAAGGCCGGCTGCCCAGGGCGAACCTCCGCAAGCAGACTCGCCGGATAAAAGAAACCCGTCCCCTCCGTCTGTGTTCCGCCGAGAAGCAGCTTGGCGCCGGCGGATCGACTGCGCGCTACCTGATCGTGCAAGATCTCACGCAGGTCCCGACGCGCCAAGGGGCCAAAATCGGTATTGCCGCGAGAGGGGTCACCAAACCGGGCTTGAGCTAGTTTTTGCTGAAACCGCTGCGCGAATTCATCATAATTCCTCTTGGTCACGATAAATCGCTTCGCAGCCACACAGCTTTGTCCCGCATTCATGAGCCGCGCCCGCGCGCACACCTCGGCGGCCTTTTCAAGATCCGCATCGTCTAAAAGAACATAAGCGTCGCTGCCCCCGAGTTCGAGCACGACCTTCTTCAGGTGGCGACCGGCAAGCTCGGCGACACTGATTCCTGCTTGTCGCGATCCGGTCAGGGAGACGCCGCGCACGCGTCGGTCCGCAATCAAGGCGCCAACCTGAGGCACACCGATCTTTAGGTTTTGATATACGGCATGGGGCAAAGCCTGCCAAAACAGCTCCTCGATAAACTCAGCCACGCCCCATGTGTTTGGCGCATGCTTGAGCAAAACTGTGTTTCCACAAAGCAATGCGGGGATCGCAAAGCGGACCACTTGCCACAGCGGAAAGTTCCACGGCATCACACCCAAAATGACACCCAGAGACTCCTGGTGCACTGAGAATCCACTGGGCAAGCTTTCTTCACGCGCGGACTTCCATTCCGGAAAGCGCTGGTACAACGTATGACAGCTCGCAATACACTTATCCACCTCAGCCAACGCCTCACGGGTGGTCTTGCCCATTTCACGAGTGATCTGCTCGGCGAGGGTGACGCGTGCGGCCTGAAGGGCATTGGCAAAAACCTGGACGCAGTCCAAGCGGGAGGCCAGTGGAAGCCGGCGCCAGTGGGCATAAGCCTCCACACTGTGCTCCAGGATGCGCTCGATCGATTCCAACTCCAGATATGCGTACTCCCCTATCACCTCCTCGGTCGCGGGATTTACGACTTGCACCACATCACTCATACATTCTTCTCCAGTTTTTTATCCTGTCCGGGCAGCCAGGCGGTGATGATCGCGCGCATGGCGGCTTCCACACCCATATCCGTTGGCTTGATCCAGGCCCGCGGAATAAAGATCGTGACGCCCCCGAGCTGATAGCTCATCGGAATGTAAACGGCGACTCGCTCTTCTTTGGTCACGGCATCCGGAAGATCGCGCAAATTTTCGCGCGTGAGCAGACCCATGATTTCCGTTTCGGAGTTAGGAAACCGCACCAAAACCACTTGGTTGTTGGTGCGTCCCTTGCCCGGCTTCAAATATTCGGTGAAGTCTTTGATCGCAAGGTAGACCGTCTTGATGATCGGGGTTTCACGAAACAGGCCTTCCACGATGTTGAATACCCCACGCGCTAAGGGACGATCCACCACGCTTCCAAAGGCGTAAATCAGAAGAAACGCGACGAGTAAACCCAACCCGGGAAGATAAAGGAAATCCGGCCAAAACACGAGCAAGGTGCTGCGGGAAAACCTTTCGACCCAGGTGATAAACCATAAGACCAAATAAAGAGATAAGAGCAGCGGAAGGAGAGTGAAGAGGCCTTTAAAGAAAGTCGACATGATGTGCTTCATGCAATCTCCATCACTCCGTGCCGCAAGCTCCACTGCTTCGGGAGCGGGGACTCATTATAGGTGTTGGCCATTACCGCACCATAGGCGCCAGTATCAAAAATCGCAACCCAGTCTCCCCTCGCCACCTCCGGCATCTCACGATTCTCAGCGAAGGTGTCCGTGGTTTCACAAATCGGCCCGACAACCGTGTACCTCGCCCGTTTTTCGGGATCGGACGTGAATACAGGTTCGATGCGATGATAGGCCTGATACAACGCGGGTCTCATTAGAGCATTCATGCCCGCGTTCAAAATTAAAAAGCTGCGATTGGCCGTTTTCTTCACATAAACAACCCGAGCTAACAACACGCCCATGCGTGCGACCAGAAAGCGGCCTGGCTCGACAACAATCTCGGCGTCGGTCGCATGCGCGCGCGCGATCGCGCGAAGATAGGCCTCCAAGTGGTCCCGGTCCTGTTCGCCGCTAGACGTGTAATCGATTCCCAGACCACCGCCCAAGTCCAGGCGTTGGAGCGCGAATCCTTGGCCTTTCACTTCTCGATACAGGCGCCCCATTCCTGCGGACATTCGCTCAAATACCCCGACGTCCATGATTTGTGAACCCACATGTACAGCCAAACCCTTGAGCTGAATAAAGGGCTTACGCTTGATCCAGGTCAGGATCTCCCCCAGATAGGACGCGGGAATTCCAAATTTGGATTCTTCCGTCGCGGTTTGGATATTTTTATGGGTGGGAGCCTCAAGATGGATATTAACCCGGAGCGCGATAGGAGCGGGAGTCCCTCGCTCTCGCGCCACGGCCTCCAGCAGCTCCAACTCCTCAAAACTTTCCACATTCGTTTGCAAAATTCCGTGCGCCAGCGCGGCTGCAAGCTCCTCCTGATCCTTGGCCACCCCGGAAAAGATGACCTTTCCGGCCGGGACACCGCACTCTAAGGCGCGCTGCAACTCGCCCAGGCTCACCACATCCGCACCCAGCCCCAGCTCGGCGAAGCCGCTCAACAAGCGGCCATGCGCATTGGCCTTGACCGCGTAGTGGACTCCCAGTCCGGCCGCCAAAAAGGGTCTGGCTCGTTCCATGGCCTCATCCAGATCATAAAAGTAAAACGGCCGGGTTCGATTCCGCACGAAGTCGCGCAAACTCCAAACGCCTGTCACCGTTTGGACTTTCCACTCTGAGTTTTCTCGGATGTACACTTAAAACCTCCGCGACTTGACCTTCCCCCTAAGATATTCAAAACTCAAGACCCATGAGGAACTTTTTCCTGTTTGCAACCGCCAACGGACTCCCCATACCCGCATACCGCTTTGGCTTCTCCGGGCCACGCGTGATCCTGCTGGGCGGCGTCCACGGGGACGAGCGGGAGGGTGTGGAAGCCTGTCTGGGCCTGGCCCAGCGTTGGAGCGTCTCCTTTCCATTCCGACTGCAAGTTTTTCTTGTTCCCGCATTGAACTTGGATGGGGTGATTCGCGCTCAGCGCACAAACGCTCGAGGCGTAGATCTTAATCGCAACATGGCCACAAACGATTGGTCGTCTGAATGTCCTACGCCCCGTTACAATCCGGGTCCGTTTGCCAATAGCGAACCGGAAACCCGAGCGCTGATTCAGCTTCTCGAAGACACCAAACCGGCGCTTGTGATTTCCATGCACTCCTGGCATCCCCTCCTCAACATCAATGGAGATTGCGGGCGGGAAGCCCAAGTTATAGCGCAATGGACCGGTTATACCATCAAGGATAGTATCGGTTATCCAACGCCAGGCTGCCTGGGCACGTACTGCGGCCTTGAACGGGATATGCCGACGCTGACCTATGAAATTGAACGAGGCCTTCCGACCCGCGAGATCTTGAACACACATGTAAGAGCGCTTGAAGAGGCTCTTAAGGTGACAGAATCCACAAGACAGGTCAGTTTATGATTCAGATCAATACTCGTCCCATTGACATACTCAAACCCTTAATTGAAGAGGCATACGATTTTGCGGCCAAGATGCCAGGCCGTTTTTTCTCGCCCAATCACCAACATGCAATTGAAGAGACAGTCGGTCTAATCAATCGCGGAAAAGTGCGGATTGCCCAGCCCGCCCGCGACCGGTGGGAAACTCAGGTCTGGTTGAAGCAAGCGATCCTTCTTTATTTCCGACTCCGCTACGTGGAGGAGATGGCACTCGGCCCATTTCAATGGACCGATAAAATTCCCATCAAACAGTGGACTCTGGATATGGAAGTGCGTGCGGTGCCCCCGGCGACCGTGCGGTTTGGCGCCTATGTTGCCAAGTCCTGCGTGCTCATGCCTTGCTACGTGAACATTGGCGCTTACGTCGATGAGGGAACGATGGTGGACACGTGGGCCACGGTGGGCTCCTGTGCGCAGGTCGGCAAGAACGTCCATCTTTCCGGAGGTGTGGGTCTGGGCGGCGTTCTCGAACCCGCGCAGGCCGCGCCGGTGATCATCGAAGATGACTGTTTTATTGGCAGCCGCTGTATTGTTGTCGAGGGTGTGCGCGTGCGCCGCGGAGCTGTGCTGGGCGCCGGCGTGGTTTTGACTCAGTCCACGCCTATTGTGGACACCCGTGGGAGTGTACCCAAAATCACCAAGGGCGAGGTTCCCGAAAACAGTGTCGTGATTCCAGGAACACTGCCAAAACGTTTTCCCGCTGGGGAGTTTCAAGTGCCGTGCGCATTGATCATTGGCGAGCGCAGCGCTTCCACGGATCGCAAAACATCATTGAATCAAGTTCTACGCGAATTTGAGGTTCCGGTTTAAGCAAGATCCATATCGTATGGCTCACGCCTGATTAAATGTTGGCGCCCGCAGGTTTACGCAAGCTTTCGGAAGGATTGCGGACCACATAGCGCCACACCGGCAACCAGGATCCAATAAGAGCGATCAGACTGGAACTGCCGAGGACAAAGAGAAGAATACGAGGTGTGAGCTTAGCCGGTAAGGTCGCATCCGTGTAAATGTCCGGCAAGAGCTCCATCGGATAGCGGTCCAGAAGAAAAGCCACCAAGCTCCCGACCAAGACCCCGCCTAAAATACCAAAGAAGCTCAGCATGAGACCCACGCGAAGGAAAACCCAGCGGGTCCGCCGGAGTGACAGGCCCATGGCCATCAACATTCCGATGTCCTGGCGCTTTTGGCTCATCAAAAGCACCATCACGATCACGATCGAGAAACTGGTGATCAATACCGCCAGACTTAAAAACAAAGTCATGGCCAGACTCTCCATTTTCAGGGCGAAGTACAACGAGGTGTCGCGCTCACTCCAGGTCTGTACGGTATAGCCCTGTTTGACCAAAACCTCTTTGATCGCATCGGCTTCATACGGATCATTCAAGCGAACCTCGAATCCCGACTCGCGGCTGGCCGAGCGCATCCGCTTGGGAAACTGGTCTAGATTATAGAACAGCAGTTTGGAATCAAATTCCGGCATCTGAGTGCTAATCAGACTTTTCACTTTGAACTTTTGAAAGCGCGGAATCTCGCCTTCCGGCAGAAGCAGGGTTTCAGGTGGAATCAGAATGACCTGATCCCCCTCAAAAACGCCGAGCCCCCGTGCCAGATCCGCACCTAGGATCAACTCCTTGCCATCCAGTTGCGCGCTTTCCGACTGGGGGGGCGCGGTCGAGGACCGGGAGGCTCCCCACACGCGCGACATCATATCGGCCAAAGCCCGATGATCATAACCGCGCGCCACGGCTCCGCCAAAAGTGCCGTCGACAGAGCGCAAAATCAAATCCTGACTCTCAAACCGTACAATGCCTTGGATTCCGGAGCGGCTTGCGGCCGCCACGCGGGCGCGAAGCTTCGCAAGTTCCTTGGGTGTGGGATGGCCTTTTTGGGTGAAGACCAGATGCGGCTCTACACTCAACATCCGGCTACGGATGGTGAGATTGAAGCCATTCATTACACTCAGTACAATCACGAGAGCCGCAACACCCATCCCCACGCCGAGAATGCAGTGCCAGGCGATTGTCCGCACAAGCGCACCTGAACGCCGCGAAAGCATATAGTTGCGAAAAATCATCCACGCCAGCATAAAACCGGCCTATCGTTTCAAAACATCAAGGAATTGTCCAACAGTATTCCCCTGGCTTTAAGGGTCGTTGACCGGCGGGACTCATCGGACCCAGGGGACTCAAGGCGACGAGGTGTTGGCCGGACGCCGTCCTTCTTCCTCACGGACTTCGTTGGCTTTTCCGCGCAGCAGGAACGAACGCTCGAGGGCCTTAAGCACGACCACCATCTCATCCATAGCTTCAATAGCCCTTCGGCTGGCACGCGGCAATTCGGGTGCGACGGCTGAAATCGCGGGCGTGAGCTGCTTGAACTCGGTGGTCAGGACATTCAGATTCTTTACAATCTGGGCGAGCTGCTGTCCCAGGTCGGGAACCTCTTTAGAGAAAGCCGGGATGGCCCGACTCAGTTCATTACTCAACGTGACCAGGCTGGTGATAATCGTCTCCATCCGTTTTTTCTCATTGGCCACGGAGGTGATTTTGACGATTTCCACGGACATGGTGTTGAGATTTTCAATCAAGGGCTTTAAACGGTCGAACATTTCCACCAAGCCCTGCATGCGTTCCGGGTCGGCAAACGCCGATCCCACAATCTGTAAAGACTCAGCCAGACGGTCGAACGAGGCCAGAATCGCTGTCATTTTCTTTCCACTTAAGAGATCCATCACATCATAGCTGGATGTGACCGGAATCATCGCACCCACTTCGAGCAGCGGCTCGTCCTCACGCCCAATGGAAATTTCCAGAACTTTCTCAGCCAAAATGAAGGGCCGGAAAAGTTGGACCTTGCTGCTGGCGCGAATTTTCTGTTTAAAACGATCGAAGACTTCGAATTCCACGCGCACTTTCCGGTCATCTTCCAACTCAACCGAGGTGACGCTCCCCACGCGCAATCCCGCGATCTGAACCACCGTTCCGGCATGAATCCCGTCGGCGGTTTCCAGCTGCGTGTAATAATGCACTTTCAGCGCAAACCATCCGTTCTTGACGGCTATGCCGACAGTGCCCGCCAGACAACCGAGAATCGCGGTACCGACGAACATTCCCGCCACTTTCTCGAATTTGTTAAAGCGAATCCTCATTCTACGCCACCGACCTTGTCGTGAACCAATCACAGGAGATCAAGAGTTCTTCCGCTCGAAAGCGCTTTGCCAGAAGCGGGCTTTCAGAAGTGAAGAAAACCTGTCTCAATCCACGGGTTGCAAATCCCTCTTCGACATAATGGATTAAATCGTTGAGGTTATCTTCCTTCAGTCCCGTCACTGGCTCATCGAGAAACACGACCTGAGGCCAGTGAATAAACGCGCGGATCATGCACGTGAGCTTGCGCAGAGACCCTGGCACGGAAAACGGTCGCAAGTCTTTGGCCTGTCCGAGCCCAAACATGTCTATGGCTTCGCGTACGCGTTCTTCCGCATCTTCGGGCAACAAACGATTATGATACACAAGTGGAAGAAGAAGGTTCTCCTGCAAAGTTTTATTATTGAGTAGTCCGCCCAGATCGAAACCATACCCGATCAGAAGCCGGTACTTTAAGAATTCCTCAAAAGACATTTCATTCACGGACTGTTCATTGATCAGATAGCGTCCCGTTTGCGGCGTAAGGAGTCCGGCCAGGATACGCAAGAGCGTGCTCTTGCCTCGACCTCCAGGCGACCTCACCCATACCGCCCGACTCGACGGCATCGTGAAGTCGATATTTTCAAAGATCTGAGCTTTTCCATAGGTGAAGCTAACGCCTTCGAGCCTCATACTCCGAATCTGTAACGATGCCGGAGAGGTCATACGCTCACCACTCCCAACGCAACCAGGCGCCCGAGATAAAAGAGGATCGTCACCGTCATATTGAAGAGCACAACGTAAATTACGCTGTTCACCACGGCCTTTGTGGTGACTTGGGGCACCTCATGAGGGCTTTGTTGAACCAGAAGCCCCTGGTAGCAGGAAATCATAAATATGATCGCGCCGCTAAAGACATTCTTCAGAAGAAACAGCCCCACATCCACCGAGGCAAAAGCGCGTGCGAGTGAATCGCCATAGAAGGAAAATGGCAGATCATGAAGCAAGGACGTGACCAGAAACCCTCCCATGCAAGCAATCAGGACGAAGTACAAGGCCAGGCAGATCACGCTCACAATTCCGCCCAGTAGGCGGGGAAAAACGACGTAACTGAGGGGATGAATGCCCATCGCCTCCAGGGCCTCGATTTCACGATTCACACGCATATTGCCGATTTCCGACGCAACCGCAGTGCCCGAGCGCGCGATCACGATTAAGGCTGTCAACAGCGGCGACAATTCACGCACGATAATCGCCACCATCAAATCACCTAAAATCGCGCCGCCACCGAGTAGGCTGAGATTGGTGGAAGATTGCAAAATCACAATGCTCCCTGACGCCAAAGCCAGCACTGAAATTAATGGCAAAGCCTGAAATCCGGTAAAATAAATCTGCGCGGACACCACATTGAAAATCGAGCGAAGCCCCTGCGCCTGGTCAAAAAACGCAGCTCGGAACGAAAGATAGATCATCAAAAAGACTTCGAGCGTGTACTCCACCGGGCTTAAGGCTCGACGCCCTAGTCCTTGCAATGTGTTGTTCACAACGCGTGCCACGTGCATAGACATTCTAAACAAGCATCCTTATACGGTACGTAATACGTAGACTATCGGCAGACGCGGCCATGATTTGAGACAAGAGATGGTCGTGGTCGGGCCGGACGTTCGTGCTCCGCTAGAAAAATCCCGTCCTGACCGGGTTTGGAGCAACACTAGTAGGCCCAGAGACTATAAAACAGGGCCTTGGCCGTCTCCACATACAGATCCCAGCGCTGCGGCGGAAGCGATCCTGAGGAGATTGAGCGTGTTAAAATGAGAATCTCTTCGGGAAAGATCCCACGAAAAGTTTTGAACGCCCGCCGCATGTGTAGGTGCGAGGTGACCAAAACCACGCTCCGACACCGCATCGCCTCCACTAGGGGCAGACTCTGCTGAGCATTACCGTACGTGGTGGCGGAACGCCGCTCGAGAACGACGTCTTCCTCCCACAGTCCAGAATAAAATGGCCACTGCGGAAAAATTTCGCGCAAACTGGCATGGGGATGCACGCCAGAAATGATTAATTTATGAACCTGGCCTTGCACGAGTAAATCGAACCCTTCGCGCACGCGCCCAGGACCGCCCGTGAGAACGACCGCGCAATCTCCACGATGGTCCTCCTCCCACGCCGTAATGGGCTCGCTGGCGATATGCTTCAGTTCACGGCGGAACACGCCTACCATCAAGACAACGGCTGCAAGAATCAGGAGAAGCAGCAGCCCGCGCCACGTTCGGGACAAAGCATCCACGTTAACGCTTGGCAATCACTTCGATCTCCACACGCACGGCCTTAGGCAGACCAGCGACGGCAATTGTAGAACGCGCAGGCGGGTCTTCGTTAAAATACTGGGCATAGATCTCATTCACCGCTGCAAAATCCGCCATATCCGTCAGGAAAATCGTGGTCTTCACCACATCACGAAATCCCAATCCCGCATTTTCCAAGACCGCGCGCACATTCTCAAGAACCTGGCGGGTTTGCTCCTGAATGGGTCCGGTGAGCACCCGATCTGTCAGAGGATCGATACTGATCTGCCCCGAGCAAAACAAGAAGCCTCCGGCTTCAACGGCTTGGGAATAAGGACCCACGGGCGCCGGCGCTTTGTCTGTCTTATGGATCGTTTTCATTCGCAAGGCCTCCTAGTGAATTGAGGTTGAATTGGACTTTAAAACTTAAAGTTTAAAACGTAAAATTTAATGCTTTAAATCTTTTAAATCCAAAAGCCTGATGTTTAAAGGTGCAAAAATTCAAAAATGCAACAGATCATTAAAAATAAAAGAAAAGACCTGCCCGCAAGGGATGATCACCAATGGTACGAAACCGCACCTCGCTGGACACACTGGTCACGCCCACACCAGCCTCAAAATTAAATCCCAAGTTCTCAAGGCCCGCAAAAAAGAACTCGGCCCCCACAAACCCAGTCAGATCAAACCCCGAGTCCGTACTGCCGTCTAACTCTCGACTGATAATTCCGGCGCCAGCCCCCGTATAAAAATTTAAGTTGTCCTCTTTGAATACGAGCTTGAGAATTTTCATCTGAAAACCAAAGCGGGAGGCATCCTTCTCCGTATCCACACCCAGCGCGCCCATTAGGCCGTATTGCGAATTCGGGTAATAGCGCAGAGCCACACTGGGCAAATCTTGGTTCAATCCAAACTGGTTGGCGTACCCCACACCAAGGCGGCTTTCCAATTCCTTAGCCAAAACCCCTGTCGAAAAGGATGCGAGTAGAATTAGCATCCCCACAATAAACCCACGCATGCACCCTTCCCCCTCTTCCACTTACGTCATTTGTGTCCGCTAGAGCTTTTGATTAACCCCTCAAGTGGTTTGTTTTTCAAGATTTTTTTAAACTCGCGCTGGACAACCTGGCGAACGCCGATTAAAAGTTACGTTCCATTGCGGAAGACGTTTGGGCGTGTAGCTCAGTTGGGAGAGCATCAGCATGGCATGTTGAGGGTCGCAGGTTCGATTCCTGTCACGTCCACCAAATCTCCGGCGCCTGCGGCGGGCGATTAACCAGAACGGTACGAACACCCGACCGGCACGACTTGCCGGTCTTTTTTTGCCAAACCGAGATCCGAAATTAAGGTCGGCGTTAGTGGTCTAAAACCGAGATCCGAAATTAAGGTCGGCGTTAGTGGTCTAAAATCAAAATTTGAGATTTTCTAACAGAATTTTCGGTGAAAATTCTGACGGGGCCGAGGTGTGCCCAAAATTTGGTAACTTCACCTCATTTCTTGAGTCGTGTTTGAACCTCGGCGAGCGACTCGTCTGGGCCGATGAGTGTTTTTAGGCGCACCACCGCCTTGTCAGGATGTAGCTAAATTTTGGTAGCGTCCGCTTTCGCGGCAGCCGCTGATTCGAACCCTTTGTCCAACCAACTTTGCCGACCACCTCTGGTGTCGGACCAGTCGTATTGTCAAAGAGCTCGCCGGCCTTGTTCAGGCACTACGCCGTCGAGAAGGCCAACGGAGGAATTGTTACCGAGTAGGACCTCCATCTCTCTAAAAATGTGTTCACCCCCTTGAGGAATTTTTCTTTCACACGAAGTGCGAGCTGACCTCCGCCTGTAAACAACTGGGCGGGAGCATTGATTAATTTTCGTCTAATCTTTTTGGCGTAGTGGGGCTTGTCGGGTCGATCGAGTATAGCTGCCCAGCGGATTAGATTTTGGGCCACGAGCACGAGCAGGAAGTACACCTCGTTGGCTGACTTTTTCAGACAGGGCAAGTGTTTGGCGTCAAAATTGATCTTAAACTCTTTAATCTGATTTTCCATCTCCGCTCTGGGTCTGTAAGCCTCGACCACGGATTGATAGCTTTGGTGAGATAGGTCGCGATTTGTTGCAACTGCATGGTAATGCCAGGCGCCGCAAGCTTCACCCATAACCTCGTCGGGACGCCATTCTTTTTTTATCACCACTGGAAACTTTAGCATTCCCTTTGACCAGCTGGGGCTCCAATGCCACCGACTCAGAAGACACTCTTGCGGTGCCATCTTTTTTCTTTTGAGCTTTTTAAGCTGTTCCTCTGAGTACTCCCAAGGCGTCCACTCCATTTGTTCCAAATGGTTCTGCCATAAAATGGTTCGAGGAGCAGCAATTGTAAACGTCGCGTGATTGCTTTGCGTGACACGAACTACCCCTTCAGTCAAATAGGCCGTATCACCGCTGACATCGGCTATTTTTTCAAATGGATTTTCAATCTTCTTACCTCTCAAAGGGGAAAGCACCTGTTCAAGGAGTTCTTCTGGATTTCCCTTTGGGTGAGCGGCTTCACAAAGCTCTCCAGCATAGCAAAATCCCATCTCATCAAATATTGTTTGTGAAGCGTAGCCATAGATCGTCACACCTTCCGACTTAGTGATCCAGCCGCAACCTTCCATCTGTTTGCCGTGCTGCTCGTGGATAGTACCGTCAATTTTGAAGTGAGGGATGGCTTCTCCCTTATGGGGATGCACCTTTTGTGAGTGATCGCGAAGAGTGTAACCCATTTTTGTTAAGAAATGCTTGAGATCCCGAATATTCTGATTACTAAAGGCTCGCAGAAAATTTCCCATAGTCTTAGCCGTAGGCAATTTTCCACCGAACAGTTCAAGAATCAGATCGTCGTCATCAAACTCTTCAACGTCGTCAATCGAATCAAATCCTGAGAGCAGGCAGGCGATCCATAATAAACCTAACTGATAGTTGCCGTAGGCTCGGTTGCTGCCCTCCACGGGTAAGCACTTCGCAAATTCCTTTCCAAGGTCTGTGCTGTCGAAGATTTGAAGTAATCCGTGAAGCCCCGCACGACTCACGAGCGCCTTCTTACTCTTTTCAAATTTAACATTTGGAATTCGAAAACCACCCTTGGGATCGCGCATCACCATGTTGTAAATCTCCCGAATAGCGGGTGAGAAGCTGAAAAAGTGCTCTCACTGAATTCGTGAATGCATACCACATAGAAAAACCAGCGCACACCCTTAAGCTGCGCGGCTTACATGGTTTTTCGTGAAATCTCTAATTTCGGATCTCGGTCTAAAATCAAAATTTGAGATTTTCTAACAGAATTTTCGGTGAAAATTCTGACGGGGCCGAGGTGTGCCCAAAATTTGGTAACTTCACCTCATTTGCTCAATAAGCCAATAGCGTAAAAAACGCGAACCAATCCATTTGCGGCGTTAGCCGCATTTTCGAAGATCAAAATTTTGCAGTCAATTCAGCTCAGCGTTATCCCTGTAATGTCCACGTTGACCTTTCTGATTGAAGTGATGAGTTGGTGGTTGTGATGATGAACATCAACGCCCAAATTTTTTAGCTGTTTGATGAGGAGCTTGATCTTGTGCTCCTTGGGATCACCTCGCATGTATCCAAGCTCTTTGTACTTGTCTCCCGCGATTATTTTGTAGATTGCTCTGGCAATGCGGTTAGCGACGGCTACCTTTGCCTTGTTAGCGGAACCTAGTGTGCTGTCCGGGCTCGATCGTCACAAGCCATGGGATAGTTTAAGTCAAAAAAGTGTGCGGATTTTAAGCTAAGTAGCTGAATCCATGAAGGTGGCCCCTGTTCTCGAAGGAGAACAACCATGATAA
>JBFWQY010000051.1:11612-18297 GCA_050249195.1 Bdellovibrionales bacterium | reverse complement strand
CCGCGACCGCAGCATGTCAAACATCCTTTGTTTAGTTTTTAAGTTCCGAACAAACTACAAATTAAATCCGGGAAGTTGACTGGTCGTCAACCCTCATTTTTCCATTTTCATTAAGTAAACGGCATTACCTGAGCGACAGCCGCGTCCCTTCATCTCGGCCAGCGCCCTTCGTTTCCTGCACCGCCTTCCACAATCAGTTTGCCACTCCTGTTCGGAATTATCATAATTCAGCAATGAACCTCCTCTTTCTGCTCTTCGCTTGGCCGCCGGTTTCGGCGGTGACAGCGTGCACGACTCAGGGCGCCTATATCGTTCAAACGACTCCCTATGAATCACACTCGGGGGAGGCGATCACCGTGTATCGCGCCGGGAAGGGACATCATTGCGCCAATCTTCCTAAGACTCCGCTCCTCTCGTGGAATCGGGGACCTGATTCCGATAATGACCGATTTCTTTCGATTGCGGGCCGGTACTTAATGGTCTCCACTGGCTCTGGTATAGATTCCGGTGCGACGCTTGTCGTGAGCTTGAATTCAAAGGGCAAGGTTCATTCGATTCCCAATATGCGTGACACGACGATTAAAGGTGATCAGCTGACATACTCTTACGTGGAAGAATCTTTAGCGGTGAAAGCGCCGCCGCAAGGATGCTTGCGTCGACTTCGGACGCTGGTGCAAAATCATCTTAAAGCGCTCCCTTCCGACCAGGTTATCCATTGGGATAGCTGCGACTGCGAGAAACTGATCTCGCAGACAGGTCAGGCTCACGCCCTTCTATCCAAGGAAGTGAACTTGATCACCCGAAAGGCAAGCTGGGTTCCACGGGCCTCGTGCACATCCCGCCGTTGAGATCGATGTCGATATCTTACACATACAGGAAATCTATATTTGGTTTCTGTTCTTATCAATCACAGCCGCAATGATCAGGAGGAACGCGAAGAGACGGAACACGAAGATGAAGGTGCGCGCTTCATGGTGAGGATTTATCGCAAGAAGAAACAAACGCTCAACCGCCAACAGCCAAAAGGCCAACGCGAAGATGGCAAAGAACCGGTCATGCGTCTTCCGCCAAAACTTCAGGAAGAACAAACCCGCAGTTAATGAGGCCATCATCACCGCTCCATAAATAAACTGAATAGCTCCTGAACTCATCGATCTACACCGTATCCCACACAAGGCCGTAAATGAGAACCCCCATTCCCGCAAGTGCTAGGTAGGCACGAAACGCGGTCAAGTCATAGGCGGGCCCAATCAGCAAATCTACAAGAAGCAAAACATTGTTAGCTGCGAGGCCAATGAAACAGACGCTACTCCAAAGCAAGAGATTCGAGCGACTATTCCTGTAAGCGCGCATCAGTACTCCCGCACATCCAAGGCTAGTCAGAGCGCATAAGAGGTAAACAATTCCCGCCATTTCTAGTCCTTCTTAAGCCGGAATGCATTCGCAAAATCGCGAATGCGGTCCATAGGTTGAGAATAAATAAAATTTATAACTGTCGTGCGTCGCAGACGGTATACAGCTTCCAGCTGAGTCAATTGGTTAAGTACTTCCGGTTCCTGTGAACAGCAAAACGCGTCGTCTATCTTAGCGACTAGACCAAAATCCAAAAGTTCACGTAACTGTTGAGTCGCATATGACGGGTTCGTGCGCAATTCGGCACTCAGGGAGTCCGCGGTCCAACTTCGGCTAGGGTCCCGCTTAAGAAGCATCAGGACCTCCAAATGGCCGACGGAACTCACATTTCTTTTGATGAACTCACGCACTTCGTACGGAATATCATCAAACACCCAAATCTCCCCCTCGCGCGTGCTGAGCCGCGCGTCGCACCTGCTCTATCAATGTTTTGCGCTGTATAGGCTTTGTGAGATGGCTGTCACATCCCGCATCCAAGCACCGGTCGCGCTCCTCTTTGAGAGCATGAGCTGTAAGCGCGATGATCGGTGTCCTGTACCCTTGGGCACGAAGTTGCATAGTCGCTGCGTATCCGTCAAGCAGGGGCATTTGAATGTCCATGAGCACAATGTCAAAGTCCCCGGCGAGAGCCTTACGAACGCCTTCTTCACCGTTATCGGCCGTCTCGACGGAAGCTCCAGCCTGCGTGAGAATACGCTCAACCAGCTCACGATTCTCTTCTAAATCTTCCACGAGCAAAATATCCAGACCTGCGAGGTTCTCGCTCTGAACCGGACCCGAGGAATTCGAAAATTCGGGCGCCGTCTCCAAACGCTTCAGATACTCCGCCCCGCTGACGATACTCACAGTGAACGTCACCCGGAATGTGCTTCCCACACCGAGAGTGCTTGACTCGAGATCCACGTCACCGCCCAGTGCACGCGCCAGTCGGCGGGAAAGTGCCAACCCCAATCCGGTCCCACCAAAGTGGCGAGTCGTGGACGCGTCGATTTGCGAGAAGGGCTTGAATAGACGGTGGGTTTGTGACGGAATGATTCCCATTCCCGTATCCGTGATCCAAAATAGGAGTCGGCCGCCCGCAGCTCCCGCGTCCTCCCACCCGATATCCACCTTCACAAGCCCACGTTCAGTGAACTTGATGGCGTTCCCGATAATGTTGAGCAAAACCTGGCGCATTCGAGTTGGATCTGTCCTGACGATATTGGGAAACGGCGTTCGACAGGAGAACTCCAGCAGAAGTCCTTTTTCACTCGCGGAAAGCTGAAGAAGAGAGCGAATGTCGCTCAACATGGAAGTGATATTCACGTCTACATGTTCCACCTCAAGCCGGCCACTCTCCACTTTGGAAATATCCAAGATCTCGTCAATGATTTTCAGGAGCTGGCGCCCATTGCGGTGAACAATGGAAATGCATGACATACGGTCTTCCAGGCTCTGCTCCGGATCCAACATCAATTCCGTAAACCCCAGAATCGCGTTCATGGGAGTTCGGATCTCATGGCTCATATTGGCCAGAAAATTAGTCTTTGAGGAGTTCGCCAGGTTCGCAGCCCGTTCCGCCTCAATCAGCTTCTCTTCCGTCAGCTTGCGATCGTGAATGTCGGTGCACGTGCCGAGCCAGGCGATAACCCCTCCGGAAAAGTGTTCCTCACTCACGGCTCGGATCCAATGCCAGCGCGCCTCGCCATCATGACGCAGGATCCGACATTCCAATTCAAAGGCCTCGTGCGTGGACATGGCCTTCATCCAAATTCTCAGGAATAATCCGAGGTCGTCCGGGTGGATCGCTTTCTGCCATCCAATGCCCACGCTTTCCTCCAACATCAACCCGGTATACGCTGTCCAGTTCGCATTGAAGTAGTCCAGGCTTCCATCCGTCCGCGCCCGCCACACCATGTGTGGAATCGCATCTGCCAAATTGCGGTAACGCTTGAGACTTTCCACCTCCAGCTCCGTCAACCGCAGATAGCGCTCGCGCCTCTCACTCTCGCGAATCATCTCCGCCTGGGCCTTAAGCAACTCCGACTTTCTGTGCAGCTCAATAAAGACACAGGCCTTCGAACGCAAGACGTTCGGATCGAATGGCTTGAAGATGTAGTCGACAGCGCCGGCCTCGTAGCCTCTTTGCACGTAATGATCTTCATTGTTGATCGCGGTCACGAACAAAATGGGGGTGGAGGCGCAGCCTGGAAATTCCCGAATTCGGTTGGCGGTTTGAAATCCGTCCATCTCGGGCATTTGAACATCGAGAAGAATCAACGCGAAATTGTATTCGGGGAGGAGGTCCAATGCTTCCTGGCCGGACTGAGCCTTAACCAGTGAAACTCCAGGGATTCGACCAAGGACGGCCTCGAGGGCGATCAAGCCATCCATTCGGTCGTCAACGATCAGGACACTGACGGGCTGATTCTGAGGACTCATTGCAAATGCAGAGTCCGGGGCTTGTCCAGCCAATTATAAATCACAGAAAGCAGATTCTCCTCATCCACGGGCTTCGTTACGTAATCCGAAGCTCCGGCTTCGAGGCACTTCTCCCGGTCTCCTTTCATTGCCTTTGCCGTCAAAGAAATGATCGGCAGTTTCGCGAAACGGGAGTCGGCGCGAATTTCTCGAGTGGCTTCAAGACCATCCATTTCCGGCATCATCGTGTCCATCAAGACCAGCTCCGTCTCGGGATTGGCACGCAACATATGCACTCCCTGCCGCCCGTTTTCCGCGTAGATCACTTCCATCCCATGCATCTTCAATACGCTTGAGAGCGCAAAAACATTGCGAACATCATCATCCACTATGAGTACTTTGCGGCCTGTGAAATCCGCGTTAGCGGGCAAACGACCCTCGAGGCGAATAACGCCTTCTTCTTCCTCAATCTCCGCCGCATCCGCGCCCACGTAATTCTGCGGGAGATAAAGCGTAAAAGTGCTCCCACGTCCAGGCTCGCTTTCAACCTCGATCACCCCACCCAAAAGACGCGCGATCTCGCGGCTAATTGTGAGGCCCAATCCCGTACCCCCATAGCGGCGACTTGTCGTGCCGTCCGCCTGCTGAAATGCCTCAAAGATGAGTTTTTGCTTGTCAGGCGGAATTCCAATCCCCGTATCAATGACCCGAAAAACTAAGATGTTTTTGGATTTGTTTAAAATGCCGGCGGCGAACTTGCGATCCGCACCTGCGGCCGCGATCTCGAGCCGCACCCGCCCACGATCCGTAAATTTGAACGCATTTGAGAGAAGGTTTTTAAGAATCTGCTGCAATCGACTCTCATCGGTGAACATTCCTTTAGGGACGCGCTCACTCACCTCGATCTGGAACTCAATGCCTTTGTGTTCCGCGACAGGCCGGAAGGTCCGTTCCAGATGATCACGCACTTCCTCAATCTCTACTGCCTTTGGATTGACGGGCATCTTTCCCGCTTCCACCTTGGAGAGATCCAGAATCTCATTGATCAACGCCAGAAGGTCCTGGCCCGCGGCATGAACCGTACTCGCAAATTTCACCTGCTCAGGACTCAGGTTCTTCTCGCGATTCTCCGCCAGCGCGCGCGACAGTATCAGAAGGCTGTTCAAAGGCGTGCGCAGTTCATGCGACATATTGGCGAGGAACTCCGACTTGTACTTGGAAATGAGGGATAACTGTTCCGCCTTCTCCTCCAAGGATCGGCTGGCCAGTTCCACCTCCTGGTTCTTCACTTCCAGGAGCTTGGCTTTTTCCTCTAGCTCCTTTGCTTGCGCCTCCAGCTCCGCGTTCGAACGCTTGAGCTCCTGCAGCAGCTCCTCGGTGCGCATGCTTGAGGAAATCATATTCAAAATCACGCCGATGCTATCCATCAGCTGATCCAAGAAATTGATGTAGTTCTGCGTGAAGGGCTTCGCGGACGCAAGTTCAATCACGGCCTTCAACTCACCTTCGAAAAGAACAGGCAGGACAACAATGTTCCTTGGCGTCTCCTCGACGATGCTGGAGGTGATCTTGACGTAGTTGTCAGGCGGGCAACTAAGCAGGATACGCTTCTTCTCGAAAGCACACTGCCCGACCAAGCCTTCCTTCAGCCGATACCGATTGGCCACATTCCGCCGTTCCATAAACGCGTAGCTCGCGATCAAATTGAGCGTGCTCTCCTTGCCGTCGCTCTCGAGCATAAAGAACGTTCCGTGGCGGGCGTCCACTAGCGGTGTCAGTTCAGACATAATCAGTTGAGCCACGGACGCAATACTCCGCTGCCCTTGCATCATTCCCGAAAATTTCGCCAGGTTGGTTTTCAGCCAGTCCTGCTCATTGTTCTTTTGCGTCGTCTCCTTCAGATTGGAAATCATCTGGTTGATATTGTCTTTGAGGGCGGCCACCTCGCCCTGGGCTTCCACAGTAATGGATCGGGTCAGATCCCCTTTTGTCACCGCGGTGGAAACTTCCGCAATCGCGCGCACCTGAGCGGTGAGATTTCCCGCCAGCTGGTTCACGTTGTCGGTCAAGTCTTTCCAAGTTCCCGAGGCTCCAGGCACCTTGGCCTGACCTCCGAGTTTTCCTTCAATCCCCACCTCGCGTGCCACTGTGGTCACCTGATCGGCAAAAATCCGCAAGGTATCCGTCATCGAGTTGATGGTTTCCGCGAGTGCCGCCACTTCGCCTTTGGCTTCGAGGACGAATTTCTGGTTCAGATCCCCATTGGCGACCGCGGTTACAACCTTCACAATCCCACGCACCTGGGTGGTGAGATTCGAAGCCATAAAATTCACGTTGTCGGTGAGATCTTTCCAGGTGCCAGCAACACCTGGCACGCGGGCCTGAGCTCCCAATTTCCCTTCAATGCCCACTTCGCGCGCCACCGTGGTCACCTGGTCGGCAAAGGTCCGAAGTGTGTCGGTCATGGAGTTAATCGTATCCACGAGCGCAGCCACTTCGCCCTTGGCTTCAATTAGGAATTTCTGGTTCAAGTCCCCGTTGGCGACGGCGGTCACGACCTTCACGATCCCGCGTACCTGTTTGGTGAGATTCGAAGCCATGACGTTCACATTATCGGTCAGGTCTTTCCACACACCCGAGACCCCACGCACCTCGGCTTGGCCACCGAGCCGGCCTTCCGTGCCCACTTCCTTCGCCACACGAGTCACCTCGGCCGCGAATGAGTTCAGCTGGTCCACCATGGTGTTGATCGTGTTTTTCAGCTCCAGGATCTCGCCCTTCGCATCCACCGTGATCTTCTGCGACAGGTCTCCTTTTGCAACCGCGGTTGTCACCTTCGCGATGTTTCGAACCTGCGCCGTCAAGTTACCCG
>JBFWQY010000051.1:0-11602 GCA_050249195.1 Bdellovibrionales bacterium | reverse complement strand
TTGATCGTGTTTTTCAGCTCCAGGATCTCGCCCTTCGCATCCACCGTGATCTTCTGCGACAGGTCTCCTTTTGCAACCGCGGTTGTCACCTTCGCGATGTTTCGAACCTGCGCCGTCAAGTTACCCGCAAGACTGTTCACATTATCGGTCAGGTCTTTCCATGTTCCGGAAACACCCTTCACCTCAGCTTGACCGCCCAGCTTTCCTTCCGTACCCACTTCCTTCGCCACACGAGTCACCTCGGCCGCAAACGAGTTCAGCTGGTCCACCATGATATTGATCGTGTTTTTCAGCTCCAGGATCTCGCCCTTCGCATCCACCGTGATCTTCTGCGACAGGTCTCCTTTTGCAACCGCGGTTGTCACCTTCGCGATGTTTCGAACCTGCGCCGTCAAGTTACCCGCAAGACTGTTCACATTATCGGTCAGGTCTTTCCATGTTCCGGAAACACCCTTCACCTCAGCTTGACCGCCCAGCTTTCCTTCCGTACCCACTTCCTTCGCAACGCGAGTCACCTCGGCCGCAAACGAGTTCAGCTGGTCCACCATCTTGTTAATAACGTCCTTAATCTGCAGAATCTCGCCCTTCACCTCCACGGTGATCTTCTGGCCAAGGTCCCCGTTGGCGATCGCGGTGGCGACCTTGGAAACGTCGCGGAGCTGAACGGTCAGGTTTGAAGCCATCGCATTCACGTTGTCGGTCAAGTCCTTCCAGGTTCCGGAAACACCTTTCACATCGGCTTGTCCGCCCAGCTTTCCTTCAGTTCCCACTTCCTTCGCAACGCGAGTCACCTCCGCCGCAAAGGAGCGAAGCGTGTCCACCATGGTATTGATGGTGTCCTTAAGCTCAAGAATTTCTCCTTTGGCGTCCACCGTGATTTTCTGCGAAAGGTCTCCATTCGCCACCGCCGTCGTCACCTTCGCGATGTTCCGAACCTGGGCGGTCAGGTTATTGGCGAGACCATTCACATTATCGGTCAGGTCTTTCCATGTTCCGGAAACACCCTTCACATCCGCTTGGCCACCGAGCCGGCCTTCCGTACCGACCTCCTTCGCCACACGAGTCACCTCGGCCGCGAAAGATCGCAGTTGATCCACCATGACGTTGATCGTGTTTTTCAGCTCCAGAATTTCACCGCGAGCGTCCACCGTGATTTTCTGTGAAAGATCTCCGTTTGCAACCGCCGTCGTCACCTTCGCAATGTTGCGCACTTGGTCCGTCAGGTTACTCGCAAGATTATTCACATTGTCGGTGAGATCTTTCCATGTTCCGGAAACCCCTTTCACATCCGCTTGTCCACCAAGGCGGCCTTCCGTACCGACCTCCTTCGCCACACGGGTCACTTCCGCGGCAAAGGAGGAAAGCTGATCCACCATCACGTTGATTGTGTTCTTCAGTTCATAAATCTCGCCCTTCGCGTCCACTGTGATCTTTTGCGACAGGTCTCCCTTCGCAACGGCCGTCGTCACCTTCGCAATATTCCGAACCTGATCCGTAAGATTGCTGGCAAGGTTGTTCACGTTGTCGGTGAGATCCCGCCAAATCCCCGAGGCACCACGGACGTCCGCTTGACCTCCGAGTTTCCCTTCAGTGCCCACCTCTTTCGCCACACGCGTCACTTCTGACGCGAACGAATTCAGCTGATCCACCATCGAATTCACGGTGGTTCCGATTCGCAGAAACTCACCTTTGAGCGTGCGTCCCTCGATCTCGAGAGAAACACCCTGGGACAAATCGCCTTTTGCCACGGATGTGATCACACGCGCGATTTCCGATGTCGGCTGCACCAGGTCTCCAATTAGAAAATTGATGGAGTCGACACTGGTTGCCCAGGATCCCTTGACGGAACCAATGGATACGCGTTCGTTCATCTTTCCCTCGAGACCGACGATGTTTCGGACCCGAATGAACTCGTTCGCCATGCTTTCATTTAAATCAATTATGTCATTCAGCACTTCACCGATTTCGGTGATAAGACCATCACCCTCAACGGGCATGCGCACGGAGAATTCCCCGCGTCGAACCGCTTTGACGACATGAAGGAGTTCACGAAGCTGGTGACGTAGGTCTCCATTTGCGACTGAGACGGCGCTATCGAAGCGATCACGACTTCGCGGATAATGAGATCTTTCCTTCACCTTGCCATTTTGAGCGTAACCACTCTTCTTGAACGGCGCGGACTTCACCGACCTCGCAGCAGCCGATGTCTGCTCCGAATGCTCAGACAGCTTTGACAACTATTCCCCCAATTTTAGGATGTGACCATCATTAGCAAATTTTATGCCGTGTTGTTACTCAAACCAGCCCGTCGCCTCCGTGGAAGATCGGCACTCCGAGGAATTCTAGGACGGGAAATTCGCCCCAATACGTCCGCATGCCTCTTTGCCCGCGGCAGGAAACGGCCGTGGACAGTAGAATATGGCTGAGCTTCGCTATCGGAGGACCTGCACTTATCAATTGAGAACGATGCCTCATCAGAGGAACATAAACATATGAAACAGACGAAAGAAACGGCGTTCTCCTCTCGCGGTTGGAAAACCGCCATCGTGTCCGCTCTCAGCGGAGTCGGCGCCGTTTATCTTTCTCTCGCCATGATCCTCCTCTTCTTTCAAGAACGTCTTATTTTCAGGCCGACGATTCTTGAACCGGACTCTAAATATGGATTCAATGAACCGTTTGAAGAGCGCTGGATCGAGTTGGATGGCCAACGCGTTGACAGTTTGCTTTTCAGAGCTCCCGCGCCGAAGGGTTCTGTTCTTTTCTTTCATGGAAACGCCGGAAGTCTGGACGACTGGGGGATGGTCGCGTCGGAAATCGCAAAACGAACCTCCTGGAACGTTTGGATTATCGACTACCCCGGCTACGGTCGGAGTCAGGGCCAAATCCGATCGGAAGATCAGCTGCATAGGCTCGGAAGCGAGCTTTTGCGAGTCGCCCGGCAGGAGTTAGGTCCAGATGAGAACATTGTTGTATATGGTCGGTCGATTGGATCGGGAATCGCGGTCAAGTTGGCTGCTGAAAATCAGGTTGCCGGCTTGATCCTGGAAAGCCCCTACCTGAGCCTCGAAAAGTTGGCGGCCGAACTTTTCCCTTGGGTGCCGACGTTCCTGATTCGCTACAAGTTCCCGTCAAATTTGTGGATCTGGAATGTCAAGTCGCCAGTGTTGATCGTTCATGGAGAGCGGGATGAGGTCATCCCGTTTAAACACGGCAAGATGCTTGCAGACGAGTCCGCGTCGTCGCAGCTCCGATTTGTTCCGATCGCGAATGGACATCACAATGACCTGAGCCGTTTTGATACCTATTGGCACTCGCTGAAAACCTTCTTGGACGAAATCGGGTTATCGAAACGAACTGACGGAATTAAATAGTGAATCAGACACCGATTCCGATTCAGACACCAAATGCCAAATTAAATACAAAGTTGGCTATGAAATACGCAAAGATCCAGTAACCACTGTAACCGCAGGTCCAGAAACTGTGACCGCCTCTATGTTGTCTCGTGGTCCAATCACTTCGACGAGTGCTTTGCCCGGCCGATCCATCCAATGCCCCTGCTCCGCTATGAAGCGCGGCTGCTTGATCAGATCATGTTTCCATAAAAAAGCCGCCATGCCTCCCGTGGCAGAACCTGTGAAGGCGTCTTCAAGGGTATCCGGTGGTACCCCAAGATGGCGGGCAAACGTATTCCCTTCCGGGGTGACTCCGTTCAAACAGAAAATATGGGGACTGAAAAAGTTCATTTTCGTGCGGTACTTCTTGTACAGGTCAACATTCATACTCAGCCTCTTTAACGAGTCAAGACCCTTAACGGCGACCATGAGCTGCCTGGTCCCCGTGCTTACCGTCTGGATCGGCGCTCCATCCAACAAGTCGTCTTCCTTCAATCCAAACAGAGGCAGAACCGCTGAAGGTTCATGTATTTCACCAAACTGGGGCTTACGCTGAAACATTCGAATCCAGTTGCCTCGCTCCGTCCGCTCGATCTCCACTTTGATGGGCCCGTCGTTCAACTCCAACGACAGGGCTGTGGTGCCCCGCCCGACCGAGATCATACCAACTTCGATGGCCGCATGAACGGATGCGATCGTCGGATGGCCGGCAAGAGGAATCTCTCTTTCGGGAGTAAAGTACCTGGCTTTCAGGTCGCTCATATTGGACGGCATCAAGAAAGCCGTTTCGGATTGGTTCATCTCCTTCGCAATTTTTCGCATCTCTCCCGAAGACAAAGAGTCCGCATCCAGAACCACCGCGCAGGGGTTACCGGCCAGTGGTGTCTCAGCGAACGCATCAACAAGTGCAAATTTATACGTTTTGACCATGCGGCATCTTAAAAGCTGGCATACCCGATGTCCAGAAGACGTAAGCTCATTCGCAGGCAAAGATAGACTCAGCATGCGCGCGCATCAGATCTCCAAAGTGTCCTGCGGGTCTGTAATCAATCACCAAAGCTGACTCGCCGTTCTGCCCACCCGACTCGCTTTCGAGGATCTACAGAAAAATCTCCTGACCCGAATCGACGTCGAAGGGTTCAGTAAAGACGGATTCGGAGGTCACACGATTTGCGCAACCATAGCTCAACAAAACGAGACGGAACCACGGCTAAGAGAGATCATACGCTTGTTGAAAGGCCATTTCCGGTCCGCGCGTCGCAGCAGTGTCATGTAACTTTAAAAGAAAATTGATTTGAGCCCGACGAGGCACCGCCAATCAAACTCTAATTTTTTTCAGGTATGGCTCGCACCATTCTCTATCCTCAGGGCTGAGTTTCTCGAAATGCCGTGTGGCTTGATCAAGTGCCGCGTTAAATCCAAGGTGGTTCTGACGCGCCTTCTCCACTTTCGCTAAAACTTCCAGCGCAAAAAACATATCGAGGTCGCCAGCCTTATTTTCACGACACATTTCGACGCAAGTCTGCGCGTGTTGCAGAGCTTTCGTCATATTGCCCGTAGCGAGGTAAGACATTCCAAGACGATATTCCGCTCTCGAGACCTCCAGCCATCCGCCCGCAATCTCCCAAAATTCTCTTCCCGTTTTCGCAGCTAAAATCAGGAGCTCATTTTCTGCCGGTGCTCTCGATTCTTTCTCTTCCAACGCACAAGCAAGATTATTCCCTGATACGGCAAGAGCACGATTCGCCGGATCCTCCTTTTCAAGGCCCTGTCTTGCGAGATCCAAAGCCTTCAACAGAAGTTCCTTCCCACGATCTGGTTCTCTTTCACCCAGAGCGGAACTGGTAACAGCCAAAATCCGGACTTGATCGGACCGCCCGAAGGTTAACAGGTTCTGCAATTCGTTTCTTCCCAATTTCATAACCGCAATCGAGCGCCGAATCGCCATGTCCGCTTCTGTACCCGCGATAAACGCTTTGTGTTCCTGAAGACTCTCCAACAACACTTGGCCCTCGGTCCATTTTCCAAGATGCTCACCCATGACATGGGTCACGATTGCAGTCAGCTGCGTGAGGTGTTCGCTGGTCTCAACGAGCGAGGCGGCGTCTCCAAATCCATCAGCTACCTTTTGTGGATGGTTTGCGTGATCCGTCCACACCTGATCGATATAGTTTTCAAATTTCACTCCGCCTCCAATCTCGCACTCGCACTCATAATCATAATCATCTCATACTCACATTCCTGCTTCTGCCCCACGTGCGTGCGGTTTTTATAACGAGGCGCACCTCTACTGACGAGAGACATTGGGTGACATGCGCGTAACTAGTTGATTCCAAACTCGTCTTTGATCATTGCAACCCGAAGTGGACATTCGTTTTCGGCATATAGGGTGATCGCGGTCTCCGCAGCTCCCCTCCACGCCGAGCCCATTTGCTTCAGTGTGCGAGCGTACTCGGCATGCAAGGCGGCCAAGGCAATAGGAAACCTTGGTGAAGCCGCGATCCCTTCTTTCAAGTAAGACTTTGCTCTGTCTAAGTCACCCACCAATCGATGCACGCGTCCTGCGTACTCGAAATTGAGGCCTTCATGGATTCCAAGCCTTGAAAATTCCGCTAAAGCGCTCGCAACCAGATCCATGGCGGATTGCTTGTGAGAACGTCTTGCCTCAACCTCAGCTTCTATCAACTTTCCCATCTGTTGGCCGCGACGATAATCATCGTTGTCCGCATAGCGCAATGAGATTTGGGCTTCATTGGCGGCCAAGTCGACCTGATTTTTCTGAAGCAAAATCATCGCCAGATGTGCATGTGCGATGCTCAGATTGGTTGGCTTGCCACTCTCGCTGAAAATCTCGATGGCCCTTCTTATAAGGCGTTCGCCTTCGTCGAGATCTCCGGATTCGTAAAGAACAGCCCCAAGGTTTGAGTGGACTGAACCCACCGCCCGCGGCTCAATGAATCTCTCTAAAGCCAAGCATTCACGATACGTCGCAACGGATTTGATCACCTCTCCACGCCAGGAATGAATATTGGCCTTACTGAGAAGAGCTGACGCTAACAGTACTTTGTCCCCGGTTTTGCGCGCGACTTCTTCAGCCTTGGCATTGTACTCAGCCGCTTGATCGATCTTGCTTTGGCGCCAAGATGCGATCGTGAGTTTATTGTAGAGCTCGCCCAGCACGTTCAGCGGAAGATTCGGAACAACTGTTGCCTTAAGCAGACTTTCGATCACGTTCCATTCACCGATCGGGCCCAGCTTATCCATCAGCGAGCTGTTGACCAAAAGAGAAGCGGCCATTCTTTGGTCCTGCGCCGTGGCCAGTTGATCGGCGCTATTCGCGACTGTCAGTTGCGACAGTTCGCAACCCAGAACTTGAGCCAGCTTTTCCGCGTTCTCGTGTTGAATCGAGCGCACCTGGCCTTGAATCCAGCGAATCACGGTTTTGCGATCGACCCCGACCTGCTCGGCCAGCCACCACTGTTTCACTCTAAGCTCGGCGATCCGATTCTTGAGGAAGACGTGATTAAGGAGAAGTTCTTGCTTGGCCACTCCTTATGTTCGCGGACATCATCAAAGATGGCAAATGACGGCGCATCCGAACAACCCCTGGATGTTAGTGCAGCAAGGCCGCTCGGTTTCACCGGTGACGGCAAGCCCTTTCGAGCCAAAGTGTTCCGCGTAACTGACCCTGCTTTTGAAATACGCGACCACCCAAGGAAAAAACGAGAACGGGCCACGGTTCCAATTTAATATAAAGTAGTATGAACGCGGTGAAGCGATAGCGTTTCATATCTTCTCTACCCCAAGATCAAAGCAAACGAGCCAATGCGCCGGTACCCCATTGATTCATAAAGTTTTTGCGCTGGAAAATCGGCTTCTCCCGTGAAAAGAATATTTTTCTCGTGTCCATGAAGATCACGGCAATCTTTTAGCATGTGAAACATTGCCGCTTTCGCGAAACCTCTTTGGCGATGCTCTTTCGGCGTGAAGACGCCGCCTACTTGTCCTATCGTTTTTCCTTTTGAGTTGAGAGCACACCGAGAGACCATCTCTTCACCTGAGAATAGGCCCCACCAGATTTTACTTTCTATTTGACTGAGAAAATTAGTGCGTTTTTGTTCTACCGTTAGATCGTCGGGCAGCGCAAGCTCAGACATATAGGCGGCACCAAAGTCGAGCCACTGATCATAGTCAGATTCGGTAAGAAATCGGACTCGGCTGTCATGACAAAGTTTTGCATCAGTTGGAAGTAACTCGTAAGAATAAAGAATCTCTCTCGACTCATAGCTCGGTTTGTAATCAGGGTTGACCGTCTTGAAACGGCTCCATATCGGTTCGATGGATTCCCACGGACCAATAAATCCCCTGAGCGCGACAGGCTCGTTTTTACAAGAAGAGAGAATGAGATCCGAGAAGTCCTTATCTGATTGAACAATCAAGTTTCCTCTTCTGGCCAAACAGAAGACAGCTGACACTTCACTGCCCGCTCTGACAAGCTTGAAGTTCCCACTGTTGGAATGATCGGTCAGAGTCGGGCCGTGTTCGGAGAGATTGTTTATTAAGAATTGAGCCGTCTCCTCGTGCTGTGCCAGGTACCGATCGACTTCAATGAAATTGTTCGGGCCAATTGATTCAACCGTTATCATGGGTCGAGTTCCTCTCTTGATCGCACTTGAATTGCGAGATAAGGCGGTCCGTGCCGATGCCGCTAATCATGAGTCGTTCCTTTGAGCTTTGAACGAGTTTTTGCGTCCAATCTGTGAAGCCGCCATCACCAATCATCACCTGCTCACCATTTTTATTTTGAATCTTCAGCACGAAAGAGGCTGTCGGATAGTAGGCTGTACCTCTGTTTCCAAGAAGTTCGATCGGTATTCCTTCCATCCCTTTATGGAGGCAATCTATTAAGCGAGAAGTAAGGTAGGTATCACCTCCGTAAAGTCCAATGGAAATATCACCAAAACGGAAGCCCCTGTTGGAGAGCACTTGGAACAGCCGAATATAGACGGAAATGTGATCGGCCATTGCTTTCCCTTCGAATTCAAAGCTTCCCGTATCCCGACCGGCCGTGCAAAGTGAAAACACCCGAAAGTGCGCGGTCGCGCCCGGAAAATTGAAAATCTGCGTTCGAATAAGCCGATGACTCGCGCAAAATTTCACATCAGACGCGTTTTTAGGATTGGCTTTGAGCAATTGCCTCCGGCGAACTGCGCATTCCAGCGCCATAACGTTCGTTGAATCGGCGACCACCTCAGTATTGCGTATGGTTCCAAGAACTTTGTTTTGACTGACATGAGCAATAGCGGAGTTCGTTCCGAGTGGGCAAACGGGTGATAATTCTAACGGAACGAAGTCAGCCGCAGCGTCAAAGGCCGCGGAATCCAGATTGATAAAGTCACGCGGTGAGATCGCGCAGGATTGAACGAAGCGGTCCTGCCGCCACGCCTTTGAGAGAGAAGAGGAAGTGATCAAAGCCGCTCGCTCCCTATAAACTTCTATTAAAAGCGATTGAATCTCGGACGCCGACAGTGCTGTTAACTTTTGGCGAAGGTCTGAAGTCACCTTCTTATCGCAACTCATACAACACTCGGGTTGCATCCGCTGGCGGCCGAAGTCCTTCGGCGGCATCGGACGAGCGGCGCTTCGTCTGTTCTGTGTGACACAACATTATAACCATTATATATATACCATTATAGATGGGCAGGTAAGCATTCGAATTTCAGTTACTTGCGCTCTTAGACCGTTCACTGAAACCCCTATTCTTTCGCTCAACCCAACCATTGAATGAAAACAAGCTTTTACCACGGAAGTATGCTCAAATTGATCTTAAACGCGTGACACCGGCCCTCATTTCGGCTCTGGATTTCACTTTGCCCTCAAGAAAAATGGCTCAGGCGGAGGGGACTGAAGTAAATGAGCCCCCCGAACCACTTCGCGACCGGGCCCGGAGCCTATCCCAGGTGCCAGCGCCGAGACGGCGTCGCCCCCATTACAGGTCCGTCCAACAAAAACGGAAGTTGCAAGTGGGGCAAGCCATGCCGGCGGTCCAGGCCTAGGCGACACATGGCGGTCCTATTCGCCCAACAAGGCATTTCATCACAGGTCTTCGGCGGCACGAACCAAGAAGAATTGTTCTGCTTGCTCTGACGCTACCGATGCAGCTTTGAACGCCTTGTTGGAGAACCAGAGCCAGTTTACAGAGCACCCATCAGCACGTTTACGTCAACCACAAAAATTCCGAGCATCCGGCGGGCTCAGCCAATAACTTCTGGCATCAGATGAAAGGGGAAAGCCCAAGCCGGGCCGCTCCTAATCGGGCGCTACCGAGCCCCACGCGGATTTCAACATCTGAACCGGCGCAATGAGAAGTGCCTTTCAGGTGAAATATGGCTACGATCTTAATCACTTCCCCTGCCTGGAGCTCAAAGCAAACCAGGCGTATGGGCAACTGGCCTATCGTAGGACAAGCACCTGTGTTAAGTAAATATTGTTTTGAAAATAGATGAGAGCTGTTGATAACAAAGTCGCCGACGCTCACACTGAGACCGTGAGTCCTGTAAACAAAAATCGCGAGCCGAGTTCATGTTCGTAAGTTGATCTTGCTTGAGAAGAAAAGCGCACAGCAAGTTCTTTACCCGGCAGTGTTCAAAACACATGGGCTGTATCGGGCCGCCAAAACCGAATAGAGTAGCTCCGAAGAATGCGCCCCTACCACTCGCTGAATTCACAAGGCTGTTGCATATACAAATCAATTATACGAGACTTGAGCCGGTTAAGCGAAATGCGTTTATTTTGGCTCTGAAAGTAAGTTTTGAGTCCCTCAGTTGCAATAGAACTCAATAGAACCCCGCCTAACCATTTAACTGATCGTGGGTGTCTGAAGGCTTGACGGGTGCCTGCGGTTTTCGGCAGTTTAAGAACTGGATTTTTTTATGGACGATATCGAACGATTGAAGGCTGGAGCAGAAGACTTGCTAAAGCGACGTTCTGATCTTGAGCGGAAAATACGCCGCGAAGTCGAGTCCGAGCTTGGCGATTTGGATGCTGATGCCCAGGATGCGGTAATCCAATCTCGGCTCAAGGTTCTGGAGAATCCGGGTCGGCCAAAGCTTGTGCAGGTCGATCTCGGCGAGAATGCTGGGAAGAACTCTAAGAAAGATCTATTTGAGTAAACCCGCTGCAATTTTCTTTGATACCGGCCCTCTCATTTCTTTATTCGATCTGAATGCTTCGGAAAGGCATATTGCAGACCAGGTGTTTGATCATTTGGAAAAGAGTCCCCATGCGTCTCGTCATGTCGTCGGCCTCTCGCTGGTCGAGCTGTTCTATAAGGCAGCAAGATGAGCCCAATGGACGTGAAAAGAAACCTGGACTCTCTCGACGTTATTCCCAGTGATACCGACGATCGAGTCTGAAATTCTTTCTTCATAATTGTGAGATCAACTACAAAAATGAATTCGACTATGCAGACTTTTTTATTTGCCGCGCAGCTCTTTTCTTTAAACATTCGCACGTTTTGACCATTGATCGGGATGATCTCCCATTGGCCTACAGCAGGGCTTACGAGGAGCGCTTTCGCGATCGGCAGCTCGAGCTTATTCCGTTCAGATGAATGTCCGTCGAGTTTGCGGTACCGTCAAGATGCCGGGGTCCTCGTCCAAAAGGTTTAACGGACTTCGATGCTGTTGGACCAGACCCGCGATATATTTGTCTTAGTTGCTTTCAAGTCAAGCCCGTCTCCGTCCGTATCTCTGCCTTTATGGTCGGCAGAATAGTATCCGGGCTCTTGAAGCAGCGTCTTCAAACCGCAATTTCCATTTTCTTTACAAAGTAACAACTTGCTCAAAGGTTCGGGATCTTTTACTCGGCCAGGTCTCCGACGGCGGTGGCTGGTGGCAACATCAAATCCACAGTGAAGTACGCCAAAGCACGCGACGAGCAAATCATCCAAATTCAAAAGCAGATGAATGAAACTCGGCACCATTAAGGTTTGACGAGTTATGTTAGTCCCCAAAGTCCCCAATGTTGCCCAAGTCAATTTCAGAAACTAAAAACCCCCGGGGTTTCCGAGGGTTTCAAAATCTAGCAGGCCGGTGAAAAACCTGGCCTACGGCCGGTTTTTTTGACCGGTCGTCCCCCACCGCCTTCGGTGTGCGGAAATTTTTCGATTTATTTTGGATTTTTTTATCGCGAACTCGGTCGATCTGGCG
>JBFWQY010000050.1:0-21593 GCA_050249195.1 Bdellovibrionales bacterium | reverse complement strand
TGTTCATCTTTTCTGTGAGTATTCCGATTGCGTGCATCTGATTGAGCTCCAGCCCTCCACACCGTGCCGTGACCTCGAGCTTTGCATGAAGCTACTGGAGAATAAGCTGGCAACTATGAATTTGGAGAATCCGGTTAAAGAAATCGAAGTCGAGGTGATTCCCTGCCCAGAGAAAGTGCGGCAGCTGTCCTTCTTCGAACCGCGCGTGAGTGATCAGGATAAACTTCAACAGCTGGTGAGCGTGTTTCATCAGGCATCCCTTACCACGGGATTCTTACGCGCCAAGGATGAGGTCCTTCCAGACGAAGCCTGGGATGTCACATCGGAATTCGAAGCGTATGAGCCTCTTGAGGACAAGGTGAGCGTGGAGGGCCGTAGTTTTCAGATCCGTTCAGTCTATAGTGCTTCCTTGGCCTACGCCCCGCGACCATCTCGCCTGCTGAAGAAGCCCACCCCCCTTTCTGAGGGAGAGGTGCATCGTTACCGTTTTTTAAGTCAGCAGCCGATCGAGCGCCTGGAAGATAGCTGGTGGGAAAGTTCGCGCGGCCGCGATTACTACTTCGCCCTTTCTCCCCGGGGCGAGTTCGCGTGGGTGTTCTATGACCGGATTGAAGCGCGGTATTACCTCCATGGCTATTTCGATTGAGTCGGTTGAATGGGGTGGATCGTTTGAACCTATTAAGTTAATGATGAGATGGAGATCCGAATGAAATATCGCGAGTTTCCCTTGATTCACATCGCTCTTCTGCTCCTTCTTCTCCACGTGCTCACTTTGTAAAGAAAGTGAGCCGTGTAACGACGGGATCGCAGAAAACTCTTCCGTTTGTAGAGCTTTTGGGGCGGTCGAACTTTTCTTTTCTGCAAGGGGCCTCGCATCCGGAAGAGATGGTGCTGCAAGCTCAAGCGCTCGGTTATCGGGGGCTGGCGCTTTGTGATCTGAACGGGCTCTACGGCGTGGTGCGCGCCTTTCAGGCCATTGAACATCCATCACATTTCGTGGAGCCCAGAGAAGAGGATACCCCCATTCCCTTTCAGTTCTTTTGTGGGGCAGAGATGCCCCTTATCACTCGCAACTCGCTGGCTCTTTTGCCCATGAACAAAGACGGCTACACGGGGCTCTGTCAGAGCATTACCGAAGCCAAACGCGGATGTGAAAAAGGATTTTCGGGACTCACGCTGGAGATGTTGGCAATGTTCGGTGAGGATTTGCTGGCGTTCGCCTTGCCTCCCTGGAATCAGGAACAGCTGCTGCAACTCAAAGAGATCTATAATGATCGTCTCTATCTTCCCGTGTGGAAGGATTACACCTGGGAATCTTTGGATCTTTATCGCCAGGCCCTAGAGCTGGAGAAATTAGGATTTGAGATTTTCGCTTCTCAACGTCCTTGGATGCATGCGCGGGAACGTAAACCTCTGCACGATGTGCTCACCTGCATTCTGCATAAGACCACGCTTCAAAAAGCCAAGACCCGCTTGCTTGCTAATGGAGAGCGGCATCTTAAACCTCTTCTTAATCTCGCTCATCTCTGGACGGACCGGCCGGATCTCTTGCATAAGACCCTGGATATCGCCGGCCGCCTGCAGTTTTCGCTGAAGGAGCTGCACTACGAGTATCCTGAGGCTGCCCGCCCTGAGGGCCGGGATGCGAGCACTCACTTGCGCGAACTTGTGACGGAGGGTTTGAGGTGGCGTTTTCCCGGTGGAGTTCCGGAAAAAGTGCAGCGCATGATGGAACATGAACTCGAGCTGATTTCCGAACTGCGCTACGAAGATTATTTTCTCACTCTGTGGGATGTGTGCCGATTTGCGAACGAAAAAGGAATTTTACATCAGGGGCGCGGCTCGGCCGCCAACTCCGTCGTGTGCTACGCGCTGGGACTCACCGCTGTGGATCCCATCCAAGTGGAATTGCTCTTCGAACGCTTTATCTCCAAGGAGCGGGGAGAGCCGCCGGACATTGATATTGATTTTGAAAGTGAGCGCCGTGAGGAAGTGATCCAGTATATTTATGAAAAGTATGGCTCTCGTTACGCTGCCATGGTGTGCACCGTGATTTGCTATCGCTCGCGCATGGCGCTCCGGGAGTGCGCCAAGGTTTTGGGCCTTGCTCCCGCCACCATAGACCAGATTATTAAATCCATGGGACGAGAAGGGCTTGCTTCCTTACCGGATGCGCAGGAAAGCGCGGCGGCGGAGAAAGCCCGCGAATGGAATCTGGAAAGAACAACGTATCAACTTATGGTGCAAATCTCCAAAGCGCTGGTCGGATTTCCACGTCACCTTGGCATCCACACCGGAGGGTTTCTGATCACCAAGCGCCCGATCACGGAATGCGTACCGGTGGAGAGGGCGACCATGGAGAAGCGCTATGTGATCCAGTGGAACAAGGATGATCTCACGACGTTGAAAATGATGAAGATCGATGTGTTGGGGCTCGGCATGCTGACGGCCTTGCGCAAAGGTTTTGAGCTGCTCCGGCGGCACAAGAACATAAATATGGATCTTTACCGCATTCCTACCGAGGATGCCCCCACCTACGCGATGATTCAAAAAGCAGATACAGTAGGCACTTTTCAGATCGAATCGCGCGCACAAATGTCCCTGCTCCCGCGATTAAGACCGAAATGCTTTTATGATTTGGTGATTGAAGTCGCCATTGTGCGTCCCGGGCCGATTCAGGGCGGAATGATTCATCCCTTTATTCGCCGCCGGGATGGCCTGGAACCTATCCGTTATGCGCATCCGGATCTGGAACCTATTTTGGGGAAAACATGTGGCGTGCCGATCTTTCAAGAACAGGTGATGCAAATCGCATCGACTGTGGCCGGCTTCACGCCCGGCGAGGCGGATGAATTGCGGCGAATCATGTCCTCCAGCTGGAAGAAATCCGATTTGATGACGGGACTGCGCCAGCGTCTTATCAATGGGATGCTGACTCACGGAATTTCCATGGAGTACGCGGAACAGATTTATCAAACCATTGTGGGCTTCGCCTCCTATGGCTTTCCTGAAAGTCATGCCGCCAGTTTCGCTCTCCTCACCTATGCCAGTTGTTACCTGAAGTGCCACCATCCCGAAGTGTTTGTTTGTTCTTTGCTCAATTCACAACCGATGGGGTTTTACTCTCCCCGCGCTCTGATTATGGATGCGCAAAGACATCAGGTGAGGTTCTTGGACGTGGACCTGCAAACCTCACAATATGACTACACTCTGGAAGGACAAGACGTGCGTGTGGGCTTCCGAGCCGTGCGTGGACTGAAGATCACTCCTATCCAAGCCCTGCTGGAGGAACGGGTGCGCAACGGACCTTTCATGAGTTTAAGCGATCTGGTCCGGCGCACACATTTGAGTAAAAGCACCTTGGTCCTCCTCGCGGCGGCGGGCGCCCTGCGCAGTCTGGGTTTAAGCGCGCGCGAAGGTTTGTGGAAGATCCAAGCTCTCAGTGTGGACGCCCGCAGCTTATTCTACGGTCAACCTCTTGATGGCGGCGGCCGTAGCGAAGAGGAGGGAGCTCAAATTCTACCGGAAGAGAGTGAGTGGGAGACATTGAATCGCGAATACCGCACGCAAGGACTATCCTTGGTTCATCATCCGTTGAGAATTTTGAGGCCCGCGCTAGAACGCTGGTCCGCATGGGCACGCTCCCGGGATGCCCCCGCATTCACCACCGCTGCTGAACTGCCTCAGCTCCGCAACGGCGCCCGGGTGCGTGTGGCCGGGCTTTTAAGCCTGCAGCAACGTCCGCCCACCGCCAAAGGCTTTGCCTTTCTCACGCTTGAGGATGAAAGCGGCTTGATCAACGTGGTGCTCACGCCCAATGTGTACCAGGAAGTGCGTTTGACGATCCTCCACTATCCGCTCCTGCACGTCGGAGGAACACTTGAGAAAGTGAGCGGCGTCTTGAATATCAAAGCCCGGTTTATTCATCCGTTGCCGGTGGAGAAAATGCTTAAGGCTCTTCCTTGATCCCAGCGGCGCCATATCTGCCGTCAACATCACTTAATTTTGTGACTCCAAGTCAGAGACCGGGAGATAGCGGGCGCCCGTCTGAATCCGCACATAGGCCTCGGCAAATTCACGCTGCAACCGTTGGGTCTCGTTCATCCCCTCAACAGGTGTAGCCAGAAGAGCTTGCTGACCAAAGTCCACACCGTCCACCAGCTTCTGAAGACTGGAGTTGTAGACAGGTTCAATACCTATGGCGTGAAGCTGAGCCCGTGTCTGCGCGGCCCGGCGCAGCCAGAGCGTCCACAAGCGCAGCTGCTCAGGATCCATTTGACTGATATCGACCGTTTCCCCAACCATACCCGTCCAGAAGTTTCCCAACCAACCTCGATCCTGCAGTCCCGTGATGCGCCCAAGCACCAGAAGTGGCAAGTAGTTATGACGAAGTTGAAGCATGTAGATCGCTTCCTGTTTCCACTCCAAAATCTTTTTTATGGACTTTTGCAGAAGTTCCTTGCGCGCCAAACGGCCCCGATTTCGAAGAGCCTGGAGGACCACGTCATAAAACGTGAAGGGTGTCATCCCCGCGCGTTTGAGGCTTTCAGTAAACTCCGGTCGCACATCTTCCAATCTCACTCCCAGAGACGCCACCGCCATGTACGAGCGGCCCGGGATCATCACATCCACTTCAAAATCTCGCGGTATATGCTTCGAAGCCCGATCAAACAGCATATCCGCGGCCAGCTCCATCCGCCGATCCAACACTTCGACCGATTCGTGATAGTCTCCCTTCCAAAACTGGAAGTACATGGATTGCACCGCCGCGCTCGCGAAGAAAATCAGATCCGGCCCGACGTTTAATCCCCCATCCGCGTTCGGCAAGAAGTTTTCATCTCGCCCAAAAAGGGAATCCAGACTCTCACGCATCGTTCGAAATGATTCTTTATTCGTGAGCTCCGATTCCAAATCATCGGTCCGCTTAGCGAGATGCTCCGAATGATTCTTGATTTCTCCGCTCGTTTCATTCATCTTCTTCGTGGTCTCGTTCATTTCCTTGGTGGTCTCATTCATGTCCTCCATGGTGTGACTCATCCGGTCCGTGGTCTCCTTCATTTCTTTTGTGGTTTGCTTCATCTCCTCGGCATCTTTTTTCACCGAGCAACCCAGACTGAGGAGCATTCCGACGCAGACACACACCCATCCTCGCCGGCTCACGAATGCATTCCAAGAACGCCGTCTCGGACTCCCTAGTTTTAAGTTAATGAAATTTATATGCATGAGCTCCCCCCAGGACCGGGAGACATTTACGCGTTGACCCTCCGCAAGATGAAGAGAAATCCGAACGTGAGGTAAAATAGTTAATGCCGATCCTAGAGAAGGTGCGGTCCTCATCGCCAAACAGCTCTGTGCGAGCCGGCACCTTGGACCACGGCAGTCCTAGCCATTGTTATATTGTTAAGGTGCTCTATTCTTTATTTTTTATTCGAAAAACAAGTCGTAAGTGAACTCCGTCCAGCCTCGACGTTCCGTCTCTTGAACCGCGGCGGCAAGGCGTAACCGGCGCTCGCCGACGTTCCGCATAAAATACCACTGGGATCCCAATATAACCTTTTCGAAGCGAGCATACTCCCAGATGCGGTACATCTCGTACCTCTGGGTGCCGAACGTCACGGCGCTCTGGACGTCCCATGCACGAAGGATGTCATTCTCATCCGTAAGCACAGGAATGGCTACCGGCACGGTGAACTCCAGCTTCAATCTTGAATAGCGAGACCGTAGGAGCTCGAGATGAGATGAGGGGACAGGCGCTGACGCATCGGGAATTCGCCCGCGTGAGCATCGAAATGTAAACTCCCGCGCGCGCAGACAGGAAAAACCGTCCTTCTGCAATTGAGCCATTCGTTGACGGCCCGCCTCATTGAGCGTGCGCACAACCTCGACCTCCAATACATAAGCCGGCTGCGCCTCACCCTTAAACTCAAAGACACCCTGAGCCGGAAGAGGGTCCGCCACGGCCACCGCGATTCCGGACCCGGTCCCTGCGACCATTACTGTGAAAAGGAAACTCAAAGCTATTTTTAAAAGCATGGGTTCAGTATCAAAGAATTTAAATTCGAGGAGCAAGGCAATTTATTTCGAATGGCTCGCAAACTTACTTCGAAGCCGGTGAAGTCGCGTGAATCGGAATCAGACGGGAGGTTGCGGTCCGGGAAGACGTCAGGGCCGCGCAGGTGGACCGACCTTCTTCCGGCAAGAGCGCCTCGGCCAGCCGACAGGCATCCGAACGGTCTTTTTTATCCTTCACGATGGAATCTGCACTCCACTGAACGTCAGCGGGATCAACAGACTCCGTCTCCGCCTGGAGGGTGGGGGCCATGAGAGATATGAGAATAAGGATCAAGATCCTCCGCATAGGGTTCTCCTGATCTTAGAGTAATTCAATGCCCGCGCCAAAACAGCTGAAAACTGTAAGTCATTGAAGTTACACGGATTCTCGTGCGCACCGGAGGTGGGAAGAGGAGCGCAAAAGCGTCTGGAATCTAGGCAGCATTTCCCCACGCCAGAAATAGCTTTAGCTTTCAACCACTTAGGCTGTCGATCGCGCAACACCCCACTGTCACGAAAATTGGTTGGCCGCAACCCGGCTTTGGAGTTACCTCAAGCTATATGCCTTATTCGCTCTGGAAATTTCCTCTGATCAAAGTCTCGGCCACGGGCAATGACTTTTTGATAGCCGACCTTCTCCGGCCTGAACGCCACGCCCAGTGGATGAACGAGGGCGGAGCGCGCCCCCGCGCGGAGTGGGTGGTCCAGTGGTGTGACCGCCATGAGGGGGTCGGCGCCGATGGCGCTGTATTCCTCGAACGCGAGCCATCCAGCGAAGCGAACACGGACTTTGTCTGGGACTTTTACAACAACGACGGCAGCGCGGCTGAGATGTGTGGAAATGCGGCACGCGCGATCAGTCTTTACGTGCACACGCAAACCGGAAAAACGGACTTGCGATTTCGAACACAGGCGGGCGTGGTTGAGGCACGCGTGCACTCGGCCGCTGATATTGAAGTGCGCCTCTCCAAGGTGAAAGAAGCGCAATGGAACCAATGGAGCCGGCATGAGCAAAATGGAATTGCTTTTGATTTTGTGCGTGCCGGTGTGCCTCATGTGGTCGTTCGTGTTCCCAATTTGACCGAGCGGGAGGATCTCCGCACGCTCGCTTTGGTCCTGAAACGAGAAGCGCGGTTTCGCCAAGAAGGCACGAACGTCACATTTGTTCATGCGTTCTCGGAGCACCTGATTGAGAGTGTGACATTTGAAAGAGGCGTTGAAGATTTCACGCTCTCGTGCGGAACCGGGGCCGTGGCGGCGGCATACTCAATGTTGCGCGGAGAAGAAAACCGAGTGGTCGAGGTGCGTGTTCCCGGCGGCACACTTTCCGTGGTATGGAAAGACGGACGGCCCATGCTGCGTGGACCCGCCAGGATCGTGGCCGAAATTCACGCCGTTAAAATTTGAGGAGTGCAAGAAATGTCTTTGAGTGTGGACAAGCTTTGTAAACCATTGAAGGTGATTAAACGCATCCAGGAAACTCCTGAAGCCGTTTCTCTGGTACTGGAGATCCCGGAACCGCTCAAGACGGAGTATGCGTATCAGCCAGGACAGTTCGTCACATTCTTTCTAACCATCAATGGCGAGCGTCTCAATCGGAGCTATTCGCTCTGCACCTCCCCTCTTGTTGATAACGAATTCAAGGTAACGGTTAAGAAGGTCGATGGCGGGCGCGGTTCGACATATCTTTGTGATCACGTTAAAGTTGGGGATGTGTTGATGACCACGCGGCCAGCGGGCCACTTTTTCAAGCCCAATTTGGACAGCCGCGGGACGCACTATTTTCTGTTCGCGGCCGGAAGCGGGATCACGCCGATTTTCTCTATCCTCAAGACGGTGCTCACCTCCTCGCCCCTCAATCACGTGACGCTCATTTTCTGCAATCGCAACGAAAACGCCATTATCTACCGGCGCGAAATTGAGCAGTGGGCCAAAGATCACCCTTCGCGTCTGGATGTCGTGCACACGCTCACCAAGCCATCTGTCGATTGGACAGGCTACACGGGACGTTTGCAACGCACACTAATCTCTGAAATCTTGCAAATGCCGGTCTCCGCACCCGCCTCACGTGAATATTATATGTGCGGACCCCGTGATTTTATGAACACCGTGCGCCTGGCGCTCCTGGAAAACGGTGTGCAAAAGGAAGGGATTCGCGAAGAGGACTTTGCGATCGACCTTCACAAGCCGGGCGTACATGTGGACGAAGGATGGACCTTCATTGGTCCCGCTAAAGGTGCGGAGACTCCTGAGAAGATCATTGCCGAGATTAACGGCGAGGTGACAGAAGTCGAGGCCAAGGTGGGCCAGAGTATCCTGGAAACCTTGCTCGAGGCTGGAGCTCAGCCGCCCTATTCTTGTATGGACGGTGCCTGCATGGCTTGTATGGGTAAGATTCAAGAGGGCCGCGTTTATCAGGAAGATCCTGGCATCCTGACGGATGACAATATCGCCAATAATGAGGCCTTGACCTGTCAAGCCAAACCGCTGTCCAGGATCGTCAAAGTTTCCTACGATAACTTGTAAGAGTTTGCGATCCTAGAAGGTATGTCGATCTCGTTTCCATGGAAGGCCACGGTCCTCTGCGGCTGCGTCTTCGGCTTGAGCTTGTCCCAGCAAGCCAAGGCCTCCCGCACCAGCTACAGAAACGCACACCCCGTCGGATGGATGCACCTTCTTCCCGTGGGCGAGACTCCGGGATGGGCGGCCTCGGCGTGGGTGAACTTGGAACTCAACCATGCCAACATCTGGAACAAAGAATTCAGCATGCTCGATCGTCGCAACGGCAGTCGCTATACCTACGAGGCGGACTTCGAACAAAGCTCCGCGATTCTTGAGGTGGGGCAAGCCCTCACTCCGGATGTGGCCTTTGCAGTGGAAGTCGCCTACGCGAACCGCAACGGGGGCTTTCTGGATGACTTTATTGACCAGTTCCACACGACGATCAACACCGAACGTTTTCTTCGTCACTTGAATGACGACTACGGAAACACATTTCGGGTGCAAACCAACGGGGAAGACCGACTGGCCACAATGAGCGGCCAGCAGGGTGTCGGAAGTGTGAAAGCCAAGCTCAAATGGTGGCTCTGGAAGTGGCAGAGCCCGACAGCCGGAGTTTGCGATTGCGGCTTCGCGGTTTCTACCCAAACCAAATTTCCCACGCGACCGCGCAAGAGCGGGTTGAGTTCCGGCACCAACGATTACTCCGTCCTGGTTCACGCTGGGGCGCCTTTGTGGAAGTACGCAGGAGTCTGGGTCACGGGCGCGTGGACTCGACTGGGCGCCAACGAAACGTTTGCCGGCTGGCCGCGCGAGGAGTGGCAGCAGATGTACGAGCTCAGCCTTGATTTAGGCCTCGGTCCTCATTTGGGAATCCTGCTTCAGGCACGCACCGAATCGCCCCTTTTTCGCCGCGCGGATCTGGAATTCGAGCACACGGAGATGGGAGCGGCCGAGCGGGCCAGTGAGCGCGTGGCCTCAGGATGGAACTCCCTTGTGGAGTGGCGGGGATCACAGGCCGTTGCGCTCCGCTGGAGATGGGGACGGGGCTCCATGATCAATTTTATGTTTATTGAAGATTGGGGACTCGGGGATATGGAAAATCGAGGGGATTGGCTCTATGTCAATAACGCCCCGGACGTGGCTTTTGTCAGCCAGTGGCACCTTGTATTTTAATAATCTTATGAATCGCATGTAACAGGTAAAACAAGCTACAGGGATGAGTATAGTATGCTGTAACTAAATGCGAGCGACTCCATAAGAACCAGCCATCCCGTAACATTTTTGCATCCCCTCGTATCCTATGTTAACTTGCCCCTCTTCCGGAAAGGATCAGCATATGCTTGTGAATGACTCGACCCTGAATAAGGTCATCGATCAGGCCTTGGCGCAGGGAGCGGATTTCGCCGAGGTTTATCTGGAGGACACGCGCCGGCGGCAGTTCTCCTACCTGGACGCGAGACCAGAAAAGGCCATTTCCGGACACACGTTAGGCGCTGGGATTCGGGTTTTCGCGGGGACCGAGCAGATCTACACGTACACGAATGATCTCTCGGAAGCGGGACTGTTGCGAGCCTCGACCCAGGCGGCCGCCGCGTTGAAAGCCACGCACGCGCGAAAAACGGAGGTCCGTCCACCGCAATCGCTCGAACATTTCGGGACCCCACGCGGCTCCGCGCGCGCAGAAAGCCAGAAGCAATGGGCGAGTCTCAAGCAGATGGACGGTGTTGCTCGCGCCTATAGCGGCTTGATCTCACAGGTTCATGCGGAAATGGCCGAGACTCATAAGAATGTGCAGATCATCAACTCCGAAGGCGTTCACCGCACCGAGGCCCGTAACTATCTCAATGCCATGGTCCGGGTCTATGCTGAGGAAAATGGAAATAAAGAGTACGGTTACGAACGAACCGCCTTTATCGGCACCCCTGATGACTGGGAAAAGGTGGATTTCTCACTCCTGGCGCAAAATGCCGCCGCTCAAAGCGTTCGGATTTTACGGGCGGATTGGACCCCGGCCGGAGAGATGCCCGTGCTGATTGATAGTGGCTTTGGCGGCGTGATCTTTCACGAAGCCTGCGGCCATGGCCTGGAAACAACGTCCGTGGCTAAGAACGCCTCTGTTTTCTGCGGCAAATTGAATGAAAGAGTGGCGCATGAATGCGTCACCGCCATCGATGATGGGACAATCCCAGGTGACTATGGCTCTTTGGCCATTGATGACGAGGGCGAGAGCACTCGACGCACGGTTTTGATTGAGAATGGAATCCTCAAGAGCTACATCGTGGATAAGATGGGTGCCCGGAAGACCGGATTGAACATCACCGGGAGTGGTCGCCGGCAAGATTACCGGTTCGCTCCCACGTCCCGCATGCGCAACACCTTTATCGCGCCCGGAAACGCGACATTTGAGGACATGATCCGCGATATCGACTACGGTCTGTACGCAAAGAGCCTGGGCGGCGGGAGCGTCATGCCGGGAACGGGTTCCTACAATTTTGCCGTGAATGAAGCCTTTATTGTACGCAATGGAAAAATTGAAAAGCAGGTGAAAGGCGCCAGCTTAATCGGCACCGGCATTGAAACTTTGGGTCGCATCGTGAAGGTTGGCCGCGAGTTGAAGCTCGCGCCGGGGACGTGCGGTTCGATCAGCGGAATGATTCCCGTGACGGTCGGTCAACCTCCGATCCTGGTTTCCAAACTCACGGTTGGAGGAAAGGCATGAGCTCGGCGACAACATTTGCGATGAGTACCGCCATCGACTATCTCCTGAGCCGCGCCAAAAGCGGTGGCCTGGATCTTGAAATCCTCGGACATGAGAAGAAGTCCACCGCGATTTCCTTTCAGCAGCGCAAAATGGACCAGTTTTCGTTTTCAGAAACCCGCCAGTTGGGTGTGCGGATTCTGGAGGGTAAGAACGAGGGCGTCGCGTACACGGAAAGCCTAGATCGTGAAAGCCTTGAGGAGATGTTGGCGGCCGCTCGCGCCAACGCCCAGATGATCACACGAGAAATGGTGACAGAGCTGCACGGAGATTCGGTCTTGCCGAAGCTGGACGCGATCTACAATCCGGCTCTCGAGCAGGTTGCGGTCGAAGCGAAGATCCAAGCCGCGGCGGAACTGGAGAGCATGGCGCTGGATTATGATTCCCGCATCACGAACGTGGCCTACACGCGCTACGGAGACTCTTCGTTTGAGGTCTGTATTGCCAATACACGCGGTCTACGCGGTTCTTACCGCACGAACTCCTGTTACGGCTACACGCGATGCCTCGCCCAGGATAAAGAGGGCAACGTGATGGGAGCCGAAGTTTCAACCACAAGAGACTTTGCCCGCCTCGCTCCACGCGAGATCGCCCGGCGTGCCGCCGAACGGACGCTGGAGCGGATGGGTGCCGTCCGCCCGGATACAGGCAAGTACACCGTGGTTTTTGAAAATCGCATGGCCGAAAATCTGATGGAACTGATTCATGAATATTTTAGTGCGAAGGCGGTTGATGAGAAAACCTCTCCTTTGACGGGGAAACTCGGTCAGAAGATCTTCGCCTCACGATTGACTCTGCTGGATGATCCCTTCTACACGACGGCTGGTGGATCGCGCCCCTTTGACGAGGAAGGATATCCCGCACGCCCGACACCTCTGGTTCAAGAGGGTGTGGTGACATCATTTTTAACCAACTCGGTTTTGGCGCGCAAGCTGGGGCTTCCCCACACGGCCAGTGCCTCGCGCTCGCCCTCCACAGATTTGGATGTCAGTGTCAGTAATGTGGTGGTCCAATCGGGAACACAGAGCCTGGCTCAACTTCTCAGCGCCGATAGCCAGGTGATTCTTGTTACCGATATTTTGGGTTACGCGGGGTTTCGCGCCACATCTGGCGACTTCTCCCTGCCGGTAGAAGGTCATCTCTATACGGGCGGACAGCGCACCGTCGCACTTAAGGATTTTCTACTCTCAGGCAATATTCTTGAGCTCCTGGGACAAATTGAAGCCATCGGAAATGACGTGCTCCCGCCAGTCGGTAACACGGTCAGTCCTTCTCTCCTGGTGCGGGACTTGAACGTAGCCGGCCGAGCTTGATAGGCTGTGTGAGGGACCGGCTCTGATAAAAGGCCCGGTCTAACAGGAGAAGAACCATGTCGCGCGCGCTCGGTCTACTCAGTGTCATCGGATTAATGGGAGCTGGCTTTTTGGGGGGCTGCTCATCCAAACCCAAATTATCTGTGATCCCCCAGGCCGATGAAGTCAAAGTCAGTCGCGACCGTCCGGGAGAAGAATGCAAGGAAATCGGTGTCATCACCGGCCGGACCAGCTCGGCTACAGGAACCCGCGAGCAAGCCCTCGAAGATCTCAAGCAGGAAGCCGCTAATCGCGGTGCGAACTATATCGTGATCAAATCCTATTCCGGCTACGGGACCGGCGCCGTCGGTACAGCCTTTGAGTGTCCCTAAGCCTGAGCCGTGGACGCGAAACAAGCCCTCTGCTTGAGTTAGCGACCTGCTGTTGCGGGGAGATCCGCTCGTGTCGGGACTAATCCCGCAGGCGGTAGAGCTGTTAAGACGCGGTTCCCGCTGTAGCCGACGGGGGTCGTCCTTAGTGGTGTTGCTAACTCTGCGACGCGCGCGTTTTCACACTTTATGGATCGTTCACCCGCATCGAGTTCATTCATTCCCCAAGTATTGACGTGGTATTTTGTCACCACACCATCCTGATCGACTTCATAACAGTAAAGCATCTCTTTATTCGTCGACAGCGACCGTAACGCCGCGACCGATACTATAACGGTCTGCGTTTTTGCGAAGGCGCTAGCACATCCGCAAAATTTTGTCCGGACCTCTTCCTTTCTCATACGTTCCGCCGCTTCCTCGCATTGTGCCCGTTTAGAGAAATAGGGCTTGAATCCGTTCCCCTTCGCATCCGAAAACGTAAAGGTATATTCACGCCTAAAACTTCCCTCCGCTTCCTCACAGAGGTTAACGGCAAAAGCGTTCGTCGCGGCCATATTGCTCACAAAATAAAGCGCCAAGACAATTCCTAGGTTTCTCATCACTATAGCTCCCAGAGATCTGATCTCTTTCATTACGAGTACAAATTGCAACCAGAATGCCGCCAGAACCCCAGTATAAACGAACCCACGAGCACCAAACCTGCCCGAGCGCAAAATGGATCGTCGTCTGTATAGGTTTTTATCGCCCACTGCCCTCTTTACGTTTTTAGATTTAGACCGGGGTTATAGCGGCCGTTAGGTAGCCACATTTTTCCAGAACTTTAAACCGAAGTCGCGTCCCCGAATGCAGGCGCTGGGAGGATCGTGTCCTACTCCACGAAATCAGGTGATCACTTCGCCGCACTGCTTAGCCGCCGCGAAAGACGGCACTGCCGCCCGGTCGATTAGCCAGAAAAATCGAATAGTTGCCAGCCCAACCGAGTGGTGATCTGCTTTTTTTTGCTGAAAAAAGTCATCCTCAGAAGGGTGGCAACATGAAACAAGGTCTCAGGAGTTGTTCACTTCATCAATTAATTCCGCGAAAAATTTTTGATCGGCTCGCTAGGAAATGGGAGTCGATAAAGGCGTTACGAAGTTTACAACCTGGAAGATGACTCACCCCTTGGTTTCAGCACTCGTGAACCGATTAGGCACCTATCGGGAAGTTGGGGCTGCTCTCGGTATCCCGGATTCTACTTTCGCCGATGCGCTCAGAACGCGTCACTTCGGATTCTTTGAGGATTTGGCTGATGCGCTTCTCTCGGAGATTTGCGCAAAGACCAATGACAGACAAATTAAAAAGGCAATCCGTCACCTCTGGCTATTGACTCTTCTGAATCCCGTGTCCACGGGAGTCTCTTTGATCAACCAAGTTGGCGACAAAAGGGCTGCAGTGGGCGCAAGGCATCGCTAAAGCTTCATGTCGTTTGGGATATCGACGGCGAATGGATAGAAGATTTATGGTGACGAGTAGCCGCAGGAACGGTCTTTCCGTAGCTAAAATATTTCCTATGAAGAGTGGAGCTATGTACGTCTATAATCGCGCGTACGTGGACCTCGCCCTTTGGATGACAATAATAAGGCATGAGTCACATTTTGTAACGAGGCTGAAGCGCGCTCCTCGCAAGAAGGCAGTCCACGAATATGTCCTCAAACCTGAGGACTTCGATAAAGCGGGAGTGCTCTGGGAGGGAGAGTGGACGCCATCTGAAGCGGCCTGTTATCGTAACTCGATTAAACCGCGAGAGCTGAAACTTCGCCTGTCAGAAAGTGGCGTTCCGGCCGACTGCCGCTGGCATGCCTCATCAACAGAGGATTACGCAGCATGACCTCAACGTCAGAGTCGACCGGGCGGCAGTGGGAGGTTACTCAACTTGTATTCCGACGTCCCTCAGTTTCGAAGGTACATTACTTGCTGGCCCGTCCGGTCGCACTTGCCACCTCCTCCTAACTCGTCCCCTTCAAATCAAAATCGGCCCCACTCACAAAGGACTTCGGCGCCGGACGCGCCGGAGTCAGCCCGCGCAAGGACGGCCACATTCCCGCACCACCACAATCGGCCTCAATGAGGCGTATACGAGGTCAAATTCGCCTCCCAAAACCCGTGCTAATGTACACGCAAGCAAAGCAAGCGGAGGTAAAGAAAGCATGTTCCAACCCCACATGAGCGATCACGAAGTGGAGTCCAGCCTTGAGCAAGCCGTGCGCGAAGAGCGCCGCATCGCCAAAGACATCCTGCTCCTCATCCGAATGGCAGAGGACCGAAAGATCTTTGCTAAGCGCGGATTCAGTTCCATGTTCGAGTACCTCACCAAACACCACAAATACTCCGAAGGTGCTGCCAATCGCCGCATCCAAGCTGCACGCCTTTTGACCCAGGTCCCACAAGCCCAAGAGAAACTCGAGTCCGGAGAACTGAACCTAAGCACCCTCAACCAAGCGCAACGCATATTCACCGCCCAAGAGAAGGCCTCTGAACAAAGACTCACAGCTGAGCAGAAAGCTGAAGCCCTCTCGAAGATCGAATCCCAATCCATCACTCGAGCCGAACAAACTCTGCTGGCTCTGTTTCCCGCCGCCGCCTCTCATGTCAGTCAAGAGCGAATCATCACCCTCAGTGAAGAGACCTCGCGCCTCAACACCACGCTCTCCAACGAAGTGCGGGAGCGCTTCGAGAAGGTACGGGATCTCCTTTCTCACACGCTTCCCAACGCCAAGTTCATCAACGTGGCCGATTACTTGATGAAGCGCTTTCTTGAGGAGCATGAGCGGCAGATGCAGAAGGCCGGGGAACGGGCGGCGCGCATGAAAGAACGTGAGTCTCGGCGGTTGAAAGCACAAGAAGCTCAGGCCAAGAGCAAACAGACAGCGACTCGAAAGAAAGAGACACGGACTCAGAAGAACAAATCCCCAGATCCCAAGGCCACATCTCACTCCACCCCCGCTGGGAAAGCCGCCGTCGCTCCAGAGGTCACCGCCGCCACTTCGGAGAGCATCTCGGCTGCTAAGGCTGCGGCCGCTACTAAAAACGCAGCCGCACCGGCTAAGCAACGCAGCAATAGGAACCGCGTCCCGGCATCCATTCGGCGAGTGGTCATTCAGCGCGCTGGAGGAACGTGCGAGTACCAGGATCCTGTAACCGGCCGCAGATGCGGGAGCTCGCACCAACTCGAGGTGGATCATGTCCTACCCCGCGCCCTCGGCGGAGGCCATGAGCCTTCCAACCTAAGATGTCTTTGTGATGTGCACAACCGGCTTATGGCAGAGGTCGAGCTTGGAATAGAGTGGGCCAATCGATGGCGGAGCTGATAGGTCCGGCCAAACCGCGCATTTCACCATCGGCAATCTCTCCTTTTTACTTGTCGACTGGAGAACCCTCAAAGCTGGTTCAGGAATTCCTGAGTCTTCTTCAGCACCGGCAACGGGATTTCATGTGCTCCTGAAAACGTGAGGAGGGATCCCTCAGCCCCAGCGGATTTTAAAAGGTGATAAAGCCGTTGCGCAGCTGCGAGCGGCAGGACTGTATCCAGAGCCCCATGACTCTGGATAAATGGTTTTCCCTTAAGTCCGGGCGCCTTTTTCGCCCAGCCTGCTTCATCAAGAAGTGTGGTTGAATACAGGACGAGTCCCGCTACGTCCTCCGGCTGGTTCATTGCCACTTCCGTGCTGACCATGGCGCCTTGACTAAAGCCGCCGAGCACAAGTCGGTCGGAATTGAGATGGAAAATCAACTCACTCACCGCAGCCGAGGACTCGTCCAGTCCGGGGGGACGCACCTGAGTGAAATCGATTCCGGTCTCTAACTCGCGAACAGAAATAGGAAACCAGCCCCGTCCCATAAATCCAGGGCCGATCGGGACCTCGAGCAACGCGTCCGGAAAGTAGAAGGTCCACTTTTGGTCGGGATCCAGGTATTCCGCCAGAGGAAAGAGGTCATTTGCATCCGCGCCGAATCCATGAAGAATCACGACGTTGGTTTTATCACTGTCTCCAGGGCGTTTTAAACAGTTGAACGGACCGATTTTCACTCGCATTGCCATTTGTAGGAAATTAGGAGATTTCTGTGGCCGAGTCCAGAACGGATATTGATGATATTTTTGCTGGTGAGCCGAGGAATCGATTTCTATAATAAATATCCATGAGCACAGCTGAAGCCGCCACGCCGATTCCGCCGCCCAAGAATGGGCTTGCCCAGATGCGCGCGTACTACGAACGCCATGAGCATCGCCTCGCAATTGCGTTCTTTGTGGGCGGTTTTCTTCTGGACATTTTCACCCTGGATCGGATCGACTCCTGGTTCACGATTGGACAGCAAGCTCTTTACCTCCTCGTGATCCTAGCCGCCCTGATGCAGATGTTTTTTGAGGAGGCGAATCCCCCGCGTGCCACTGAAAACATGTTCGTGGTCAAACGCTGGTACTTTGAGTACCGGACGGCCATCGTCCACTTCTTCTTTGGTAACCTGTTGAACCTGTATACCATTTTCTTTTTTAAGAGTTCATCCCTCCTTGTTTCCTTCGGATTTCTGATCTTTCTGATTGTCCTTCTTGTGGCTAATGAATCGAATCGATTCAAGTCCATGGGCCTAGCCTTTAAATTCGGCCTTTTTAGTTTGTGCCTGCTGGCCTTTTCGGCTTACGTGGTCCCCATTTTCGTTGGCTCTATCAGTATGATCGTGTTCCTGCTCTCAATGGTCGTGGGCTGCCTTCCCTTAGTGGGCATCTCGTGGTGGATTCAGACCTATGCTCCACAATACTTCGAACACGCAAAGAGTCAGATTCTGGTCCCGATGGCGATCGTCCTTTCGGGTTTCCTCGGGCTCTACATGCTGAAACTGATTCCGCCGGTCCCCCTCTCGATTCCTTTTATCGGCGTCTATCATCAAATCGAGAAGGTGGACGAGGGCTACCGTATGTCTCACGAGCGCCCCTGGTGGCGCTTCTGGCACAACGGCGATCAAAAATTCTTCGCTCAACGTGCGGACAAGGTGTATGTCGCGTTCCGAATTTTCTCGCCCACACGGTTTTCTGACCAAGTGTTGATGCGCTGGTATTGGCGCGACAATCAACAGGGATGGCTCCTCCAGGACTCCATTCCCATTAAAATCATCGGGGGGCGGGAGGAGGGATTCCGCGGCTTTGGATTTAAGTCCAACTACCAACCTGGTGACTGGAAAATTCAGGTGGAAACCCGGGATGGCCGTGAGATCGGACGCGTGTATTTTAACCTCGAGATTGCACCCGAACAGCCGCGAAGTTTTGAATACGATTTGATGTGATCTGATGTGACCTGAGCACAGTTCCCTGTGCAAATTGGAACCATATTTGTAGTATTTCCAGCTCGCAGAATGGAAGAGGGTTGCGGGCCAGCATGTTTTCATTGCCATTCGCGATTAAATCGGCACCGAGCCGCCTGTGCGCCGCTGATTCCGAATTTCTGATGCTCACTCGGTAGGCACGCCAAGTGCACAGATTGGGCCACAAATGAAATCAAAGTTTCAACCGACTCGACGAGAGCTTTTGACCGGGACCGTGCGTTTGGCCGCCGGAGCCTGGCTATTTTCGCAGGCCGGGAACGTGTTCGCCCAGGACAAGACACTGCCTCCCGACCGCTTCTTTATCATGCTTATTGCCAGTGGGGGCGCTCACTCCCCTTTAGGGCTGGATGGCCTTCTCCTGAAGGACCTTCGCCGACGCAAGCTCGATCCCATCGACACCTCAGATCCCGATGAATTTTTCTCATGCTATCGCGATGAAGAGCTCAGGCAGACCCCCGCCGGCCGCTTTCTGGGGCCAGCAGGGCGACCGCTTGAGGCCATTATAAACGATGTGGCCATCGTCAATGGCATCATGATGCTTCCCAATGATGTCGGCCACGGCTCCAATCTTGAATTTATGACCAATGGAAGTATCAAGAGCCGAATCGCCTTCCCCCATCAGCTGGACCCTTACCTCGCCCCCGCACATTATGGAACTTTGAGTAACCAGAGTCTCGAAGGCCGTGGGATTTCCAGCGGCGGCATGAGAGATGGGGCACCACTTAAGGAGTATATCAATCTCTTCAAGGCTCAAGCGGCGGCCGTTCCGGCAAAAACGGATCTGCAAACGGCGCAAAGGAGTGTTGTTCAAACCGCGGAACAGTTTGCGCGCTATCAGTCGCTCTTCCGGAATTACTCAGGCTCCGCGTCCCGAGAGTGGCTGGCTCACGCCGCCGCTGGATTCCAGACCGGACTCCTCAATAGCGCCGTCATCTCACTCGAAGAAGGAAGACTGGATACCCATAGCGATCATGCGGAAGAGCATCCGCGCGCCCTTTCCGCGCAGTTCGAAGAGGTCGCAACGATGGTGCGATTCCTAAAGAATACCCAGTACAGGGACACTCCATTCAGCTTGTATGATGTGACCACATTTATCCATTTGACCGAATTCTCTCGCTCCGCCGCGCGCGAGGGCAGGAGCGGTACGGATCACAATCCCTGGAACAACTCCTGCCTGATCGGAGGCTGTGGAATTCAGGGCGGGCAAGTTGCCGGAGCCAGTACGATCATCGCGCCTTCTCGCACGGTGAATCGCACTTCTTTGTTACACGCACTCCCGTTCAACCACGACACGGGTCAGAATCTCCGTTACGAGGATTTTGCAAAATATATCGCAGGCGAGATCCCTGGAACCGTTGATTACATATTTCCTAAAGATGTCTACCAAACCCTGGTCAAAGCCATGGGACTTAACGCCCAACCGGAAGGCGCGCTCAGCGGTCGCCCTCTTAAAGCTTTATTGAAGGCCTAGTTATGAAGAACAACATGCGGGCAGGTCTTCTTCTCATTCTGCTTCTCACCTCCTCACTCGCGCTCGCCGTTCAGGATCGGCTTCCCGATGGCCTTCGTTTGCGCCGCATGAGCCTCCTTCTCCGCGGCTACCTGCCGAGTCCAAAGGATATAGCCGAACTTAAGGCCACACCCGAGAGCGCGCGCGAGGAGTTTTTTCAGGCCAAGCTCAGGGCCTACACCTCCGATGTTCTCTTCCGGCGCAAATTCGCCTGGCGAACCCAGTCTCTATTTCGGTTGCAACAAAATTCCAGGCTATCCAATGAGGAATCCCTAAGCGATTTCACTACGACCGCCACGCCGCCCATCGACCGCGCCGATACGGACTCAACAGACGCCCTTACCAAGCTTCTGGGCGAGGAAAAGTCATGGGATGATCTTATGAGTTCTCCGGCGTTTGCCTATCAACGTGAGCTGCGCATCGCTTTGGAGCAAGCCCAAGGGGACTCCGCTGTTTCGCGCATCGCCGCGCACTACGAAGATCTGGCTCCTCTGCTGGGCGATAAGAACGATGTGGCCATCCGGTCACGGATTCGGGCCCACCTCACGGGAGAAAAACCAATCACAATTCAAGAGATCGTGGTCCCCAAAGACTTACGCGACGAAGCGAGCACGTGGGCCGACCTCCTTGATAGTTACGATATTGACGTCGAGGTGAACACCCGCACAACCGCGGACACGATCAATACGTTTCATCGGTTGGATGAGGCCTTCAGCTCATTCGATGTCAAAGGACGCGAGGCGGTCAGGCGGTTTCAAGATCAATCGTTTTCATTCTTCAAGCCGGACTTCAACCGTTTTTTCAGAGACAGAGATTTAATCGATAGCTCCTCGTTCCGGCGCAGAATTCGCGTCTTCAAAAACTCAAGTGAAGTGCTCTCCACCACGGTTTCGGACGTATCTGAGATCATTCTCAGATCTTCTGTCGTGGACCGGATTCTCGAAGCTGCCGAAGACGTCTACCTGTACGAGAAGAAGAAGAATCCCGCCGAGTCCAGATTCGGTGGCCCGTTTCGCAGTCTGTAGAGACAAGTTCCAGGGCAAGCTAAGCCACAGCTCCATTGAGGATGAGATCGATCAATTCGCCCAATACCTCAGACGGGAAGCACAGCGAGGGTTCAGGTATGACACGGAAATCCTTGAATTCTTAAGCCGGATTCGGTCCAGCGCTCAATCAAGTCCTGCCCCTTACAATGGCTCTCTATCGCCGGTTCTTCCGGATGCCTTCCTGAACGAGTTGCGGCAAGTCTTTGTCACCCGCAACCAGGACTATGTTGATGCCGATGTTCCCACGGAAACGCTGATTCGTCGGTTAGCCTGGGCGCGACTGAGCCAGGAACAGCGCTCCGCCTTGGTGGCGCAGCTTGTGGATTTTGCCTTCCCCGAAGAAATTTTCCCGCAAGCGACGATCGCTGCGATCCGCTCGGATCTCTACAAATCCATGGAGAACCTCAGCGCCATGGAAAAGCTGGATCTCTATGATACAATACGCTCTAGCCTTATCCTCCTTCTCTCACGTGAGGAGTTCTTGACGATGTGATTCGGTCCTCACCAGGTCGACGAGTGCTGGACGAAGCGGAACGAGGCTGGTGGACGAGACTCGCTCCTGAGGTTCTTTATGACGCCAAGTGGGCGATAATTGTCACTTTCGACAGCGTGTCATAAAAAGTCATGTCGAGGACGCCGGTTTCCAGAGACTACCGAGCACGCCGCATCTCTGCAGGATCTTGAGCATGA
>JBFWQY010000049.1:0-23965 GCA_050249195.1 Bdellovibrionales bacterium | reverse complement strand
ATGCTCAAGATCCTGCAGAGATGCGGCGTGCTCGGTAGTCTCTGGAAACCGGCGTCCTCGACATGACTTTTTATGACACGCTGTCGAAAGTGACAATTATCGCCCACTTGGCGTCATAAAGAACCCTGACGAGCCGCTGCAGAGCCCCCAGCAGCGAGCCACTCGAGCCGGGAATGGTCCACGGGCCACGCGGGCTACAGCTTGTGATCGAATCGCGACCGCAAATGAGATCCAACTAAAGGTCGTACTTCAGGCCGACAGGGTCCAGTTCGTTGAGGATTTCGCGTGAACTTCGAATCAAACTTTTCAATAGGGACCAAGCGGAATCCGCGTCGCAACCCAGGAGCGAAGCGGCTTTGATGAAAGTGGGGAGTTCGGGTGAAATCGACACCACCCGGTGTCTTGAGGCTAACTGAAGCACCTGTTCAAAGCGCCTCAATTCCATATACAGAGCGGAAAGACGTTCACTATGGGAACGCCAGGTGGGCACCGCCTGCGCAAGAGCTTCAATCATTGCGGCGGTAGCGGGGGCCGACGTCGGAACTCGATGATAAAGAACCGCGGTCTGCGCCACGAACTCGATATCCAGCAATCCTCCTGGCACATACTTGAGGTCAAGGCTTCCGGCGGTCGGGGGGCGGAGAAGCCGGCCGCGGATGCGCTTGAGCTCATCCAGGTCCTCGGCGGTAAGGGGTTGTTGGATAAGGAGTTCACGCGGAAGGCTGATCTGCGGCGGAAGAGAACGAGAGCGTAAGTAGGCCTGACGTTCCCAGCACTGGGCCTCGTGTTCCCAAAACTGGAACAGCTTTTTCAGCGGCACCAGCAGAGGGCCGGATTGGCCGGATGGTCGCAATCGCAAATCGACATCGAAGAGGTTCCCGCCTTTTTGCGGATCGGTGAGACGGGAAACAAATCGGCGCGCGACTTTGAAATCGGTTTCCGTCGGCGTTTCGGGAGTGACAAAAATCAAATCCAAATCCGAGCGCAAGCCAAGTTCAGCGCCACCCCATTTTCCCAAGGCAATGATCTCGACAGTGCTCCCGGGGAACTCGCGCTTCAAGTTGTGAAGGAGCTCGAAACAGATCTCGTCGGCAGTGGCTGTTATGCGTTCGAACAGAGCGCCGAGGTCGTGATCGCGCAGGAATGAATTGGCCGCCCAAATTTCCGTGAGGAGCTTGCGTTCGGACATTTGTTGTTGGAGGTCCTCGATGCTTTGCGCCCACGGCTCGTCCAGCTTTAAAATAAAATGATCCAGCAGTTCCGGACGCGCGGCCAAGATCGCGCCCAGATAGGGAGAAAGACAAAACAGGCGCGCCAAATCTTGAATCAGACGGGGTGTTCGCAGGAGCAACGAGAAGAACGTCGCCTTGGCTCGTGTGGCGCGTACAAAGTCCGAGAGGATGCGCAAGCCCATATCGCGATCCGCATGCCGCGAGAGTTCATTCACAAAGGCATAAAGAAACTCTCGGCGCGCGCGCTCGTTGCGGTCGTTCTTTACGGACACGGCCGTGGCCTTCATCAGCAATTCCCACGTGGAATCCACGGCCTCATCCGAAAAGCCGAGGTCCCGGAGCCAAGTCTGCTGTTCGGCGAGATTTGCGGGCAGGCGCACCATATCGAGGTCCACGCGCCCGAGGAGTGATGAGACAAGTTGATCCGCTTGGTGCATTTGGCCTTCAATAAGGGCTCGCGGCGGGAGCCCTGGCAATTCAGGAGTGCTTGGGCCTAACACATGGGTCTGGCGGTCTTCCGCCGCCTGCACCAGATTCTCCACTTGGCGGAAATCCCAATAGAGATTCAGCAACTGATCCGCTTCGGTTTCGGGAAGGAGTCTTTTTTCCTTCAAAAGTTCCAATGCCCGTGTTGTGGATCGTACCTGCAGCTCACTGAGCTTGCCCCCGTTCAAGATCAAGAGGGAGTGCACGAAGAGTTCAATGTCCCGAATGCCACCGACTTCCAGCTTGAGGTGGAGTTCATGGTCCTGGCGCTGAAATCCTTTTTGGTGGACCTGAGCGCGGAGCGCCTTGAGATCCTCGAGTAACGTGAAGTCGAGAAACTTGCGGAACGAAAAGCGGCGAGCCAGATCCTGGATCTTATCCATGAGATCCTGAGGCCCCACGAGCGGCCGCAGGCGCACAAGCGCCAGCCGTTCCCAAGTCTCTCCTTGTGTCCAGTAGTAATCCTGGAACTGTGACGGCGCCGTGATCAAGGGCCCCATTTTTCCCCCGGGACGCAAGTCGAAATCCAAACGAAAGCAAAAGCCAAATTCGCCGCCATCTTGCAGATACTTTTGGAATTTCCTGAGCCCCTTTTCTACGGGCGCGAGGTGGGTCGTTTCCGCAACCATCAAAACATCGATATCCGAACTGAGGTTCAACTCTTCAGCTCCATGCTTACCCAAGGCAAAGAGGGCCACGCGATGGTCGCCCAGGCCGCACTCCCTCCACACCTCGTCGATCAAAGTGTCGGCCGTCTGACTCCAGAAGCGGCATATCGTTTCAGGATGCGCCCTTTGAAAAAACGTAGCCAGCACGGATTGCATCCAAGTCCGGTGGCGACGAGCATAGAGCGCACTGATGTCCGGGCTTTTAAGCAATCCTTCGTAGCGAGCGAACGCCGGGCTGAACCGGCGCGCGAGCGTGAGTTGTTCGTCCGTGTAGTCGTCTAATCCAGGTAAGGCGACCACTCGGGCTTGTCCCAGTTGTAGATATCGTTGGTGATTTGGCGCTCGTTGGTCCCGTCCGCGTTAATCACATAGAGCTGGAACCTTCCGGTTCGGTTGCTTGTGAACAGAATATGGCGGCCATCGGGAGACCAGCTAGGGCTTTCATTGCTGGCCGGCTTACCGTTGGGTTTCTTCGAATCCGTCAACCGTTTGAGGTTGGTGCCGTCCACCCCGATCGTGAAGATATCAAAGTGTTGGCCCTCTTGTGTCGCGAACGTGAGCGTCTTGCCGTCGGGTGACCACGCCGGCGAGGAGTTGTATTTACCGACGCGGGTGTGGCGGCGGACATTGCTTCCGTCCGCGTTCATCAAAAACACTTGAGGGTTGCCGAGCCGATCCGATGAAAACGCAATCGTCTTGCCATCGGGAGAAATGGCGGGCTCGACATTGAGAGCGCCATTGGGCCCGTGCGTGATAGGTGTCAAAGCTTTGCCGTCTGCGGTCATCTTATAAATGTCCGCGTTGCCCCCCTTGGAAAGGGTGAGGAGAAGAAAGGCGTCTCCGGGGAGAAAGTTCGCCCCGGAATTGATGCCCTTCCGATAGGACACGAGATAACGCTTACCCGTATTGATCTCATAGAGGAAGAGATCGGCGTTTCGCACCTTTTGAGCTTTGTGCAAGGCAAAGGCGGTGTAGGCGATCTTATCGCCTTTGTGTGACCACGTCGGAGAAATGGCGATGGAGTTGTGAAACGAGATTTGCTTGGCGTTGGCTCCATCCCAGTCTGATATCCATATTTCCTTCTTACCATCGGATTCCTGGCGGCTCGCCACGAGCTTGGAGAGGAACATTCCATTTTTTCCCGTGAGCGCCTTCACCAGGTCATTGGCAAAGGTGTGAGCGATGCGGCGATTTGCGGAGGTCGGGCCTTTATACGTTTTCCCCATAATCAGCTTGGCTGTGGGCACATGGTAGACATAAGCCTCAAGGGAAAGTTCACTGCCAATCAGCTGGTAGGCGCTGCGAATCAGAAAGTCCGTGCCGATGGTCTTCCAGTTGTTGAAGTTGAAGCCCTTTGGATCTCCCGGTGCTGGTCGAAGTCCCACCTTGGAGGGATCCTCCAAATAAGCATCGGGTTTGATAAAGGTGAAGAAACCCGAGACATCGAGATCATTGAAAATGACCTTATAGAGATCGTCCCCAGCTTTGATATGCGCCTTGTTGGTGGCCTGAGTTCCGACATAGAGCAGAGGCGTTAACGCCACGAGGCTCTTTTTCACCTGAGCCTTGCCGACATCAATGTAGATCTGCGCTGAGTCCTGGGCGTGCAGGGTGTAGGAGTCTCCCACGAAAAGCGCGAAAACCGCGATTCCAATCACGAACATGTTACGCATAGGCACCTCGTCCGGGTATTATTCCGGAAAGTTGAATATAATTCCACTGGTGGAAAGTAATCCTTTGAGCCGGGGCGGCGGAGCCGGAAGGGGATTGCTGCTTTCTATGGCTTCAATGACCTTGCTATCAAAGACTTCGTTGCCTGAGGACTTGCGAATCAGTTTCTTGATCACAAATCCACGTTCATCGATGAGGACTTGAATCTGGGCCTTGAGATTGGCGTCTGCCAGCCACTGAGGGATGCTCCAGTTTTCATGGATCTTTTTTTCGAGATCATCAAAGTAGCGATCATATTCGATACGTTCGAGGCCGGTTAGTGAGTTCCCTTCAGAAACCTGATTGCCTTTGACGGGGCGGGCGACTTCTTTTTTGTTCTGATCCTTTTTCTCCACTTCGCCCTGGATCTTCTCTAAAGCAGCCATCGCTTTCAGGCGTTCCAGGGCGCGATTCTGCTTTTTGCTAAGATCGACCTTGGGCGCTTCGGGTTTGGGTGGTGTGACCTCTGCTTTTGGCGGCGGGGTTTTAGACTGTGGCGGTTCGGGAGCTGGTTTCGGGAGTGGCGGCGCTGGGGCCGGCTCCGGTGGTTTGGCATCGGGCTTGGGCATCTCCACGATTTTATCCGGGAGTCCCACGACGTCGACGTGGATCGCGCGCCGAATCTCAATGGGCTCACTCGGCATAAAGACCGCCTTTAAAAACACCAGCGAGGCGACTCCCAAGTGAGCCGCCGCTGATATCATAAGCTGTCTAAGGAACGGTTCGGTCATTTGGATCCAGCTTTGGGCAGCGTGATCATTCCGATCGAGAAAATGCCGGCGGCGCGGATTTCGCCCATAGCTTGCGCCACGGTTCCGTAGTCCACGCGTGCATCGGCCTGTATGTACACCTGTTTGTTCTTGCGGGTGGCGAATATGGCTTTCAGCTTGGACGCAAGAGTGTCCATTTTCACCGTGGCTTCGCCGGCGCGCAAAGTCCCATCTTTGCGGATCACCAGCACAAAAGGTTCGTCCGTTGTGCTAACGCCTGAATTTGACGTTTCCGGCAGCTGCACATCCAAACCCTGCTGCATCATGGGGGCCGTCACCATAAAAATGATCAACAACACCAGCATCACGTCAACTAAAGGAGTGACGTTGATTTCGCTAAGGACGGTGCGCGCGCCTCGTTTGATTGGACCGGCCGCCATGATCAGTGTCCCTTAAAGAAGTTTCTCTTGGCCAGATTCAAAAAGTCGTATGCAAAGTTATTGAGGGCCAGCTCCTGCTTGCGTGTCTTGGTAATAAAATGATTGTACGCAATCGTCGCCGGGATAGCCGCAGCCAGCCCCACCCCGGTTGCGATTAAGGCCTCTGAAATCCCCGGTGCGACCACCGCGAGACTCGCCATCCCTGTCGCTCCAATCTTCTGGAACGAGCCCATGATGCCCCATACCGTACCGAACAGACCGATAAAGGGACCGACGCTGCCGACCGTGGCGAGAAATGTCAGTTGGTATTCAAAACGGGCGATTTCCATATCAATAGATTTCCGCAGAGAGCGCTCCAGATTGTCTAAGCCGGAAAGGACCGGAGCGTCACCTTCCTCTTGATGTGAGGCGAGCAAACTGGACTCGGAAATCTTCTTCAATTCCATGTAGCCGGCTCGAAACACCGCCGCCAGATTGCTATCAGGAAATTCCTTAAGCTTGGCGTAAACATCGTCCAGGGAGGAGGCCTTCCAGAATTTCTCCTCAAACGGCAGATTTCCATCTTCCACGGTTTTGAACTGCTTGCGCTTGTGAATCATGATGGCCCAAGAGACCACGGACATGCCGATCAAGCAGAGAAGAGTGAGTTGAACAACGGGACTTGCAGAAATAATGGCGTGCCACGCGCCGACGTCCGCGGCCACGCGGACGGTGTCGGTGGTATCGGCCCAAGCGAATGAGATCATAGGAAAAGGCTAAGCCCATTCGCGCCTCAAGGCAACCCGACAAGTTAATTTACTTCACCTGGTCGGGAGGTCATCACGCCATCAATGTAGGCCGGGCGTGCCGCGGACGTGTCTTCTATCGCGTTCCAAATGATACGTTTGTGTCGACGCTTCAGTTCTTCCACCTCGCGGGCCGTGAGCGCGGGAAACCCTGTCTGCGGGACGATTACAAAGTCTGGCCAAAAATCCATCGCCGTTTCGATCCAAAGATTACTGAATATCTGGAAGCGCAGCAAACTGGCTGTATCCGCGGCAAACAGCCATTGAGGCGCTTTTTTGCGCAGGAAGCGCGCAGCCCGTTGGGAGCTTGTGTACACCGCGAATTTCTTGCGTGCATCGAATGCGCCGACGTCATTCAAAAACCGATCGAGGCCTTCCTTATCTTTGGCTTGAAGGCGGATTAACCAATCTTCATGTGAAGAGGCCGCCAAAACCTCTGCGATGGGGAGCGGCTTTTCGCCGCACGGAATGGCCCAACCTTCAGCGTAAGGGGCTACGGGAATCGAAAGCACCCAAGAGGGGCGCGCGTCCAACTTACCACCTTGCGCGCAGATTTCTTCCAGCGGGGGTACAAATACCCACCAGAAATCGCGTTTGTACCAGGGGTGGGGCGGCGGCGCGAACACCTGCTTTGAACCTAACCAACGGACAGAAAATACGGCTAAAACACCCAGTATTATGGAAAGCAGGGAAATGAGCAGTAATCTTAGAAACGCGGAAGCCATAGCTAAGTATCCAAATTTATTCGAGATGCCGCTTACGATGCGGTGTTTCTTAGGGCTTTAAATCAGCTAAAAAATAGCGTATATATTCTCATTCACTTACTTATCGAATGACTTTCATTTAGCTGCCGGACCGCTCGGAGTCAAGAAACGCTCCGGCTAGAGATTCGAAGAGAATCCATAAGGGGTCGGCGCGACAGGTGGTGGCGGAACGTGAATCGTCTCAATCGCAAAGTTGAATATGCCTTGATGGCCTTAAAGGTAATGTCGCAAAAGCGCGCGGGCGAGTTGACGTCCGCCAAGGAAGTGACCGACCAGACGGGGTGCCCGTTCGATGCCACTGCGCGCGTTTTGCAGCAAATGGCACAAAAAGGAATTCTGCGCTCAGAACACGGAGCTCATGGAGGATACCTGTTGATCCGAGATTTGGCTCGCGTATCCGTTGCGGAGCTGATGGAAGTCCTGTTAGGGCCTATGGGCGTTGTGAAATGTCTGCTCTCCGATGAATGCGGACTCAGGCCGACGTGCAATATCATTTCACCTGTCTCGGTTCTCAATCGGAAGTTGGTCGAGTTCTATCAGGATCTCACCGTCGGAGAACTCTTGCGTGTGAAAGATCGGGCGGATGAACAGATCTCCGGGGTCAGAGAGGTGGCGCCATGAAAGAGTTGAAGAGCGAATACAGACATGGGTTTGTCACGGCGGTTGAAGCCGAATCCTTTCCTCCAGGCGTAAATGAAGATGTCATTCGCAGGATTTCGCTTAAGAAAGACGAACCCACATGGTTGCTTGAGTATCGGCTCAATGCCTATCGGCAGTGGTTGCGCATGGAGGAGCCGCATTGGGCAGTAGCGGATTATAAGCCGATCGACTATCAGCGGATCCATTACTACTCAGCCCCCAAGTCATTGGAGAAGAAACCGCAATCCCTGGACGAGGTGGATCCCGAGCTTTTGGCGACATTTGAACGGTTAGGGATTCCGTTGACCGAACAGAAGCGCATTTCGGGTGTGGCGATTGACGCCGTCTTTGATTCGGTCTCGCTGGGCACGACCCATAAAGAGATTCTTGAGAAACACGGGGTGATCTTTTGTTCCATCTCCGAAGCCGTACGTGAGCATCCTGAACTTGTTCGCAAGTATTTGGGAACGGTTGTTCCGCCGGCCGACAATTTCTTTGCCGCGCTTAATGCCGCCGTTTTTACCGATGGGTCGTTTTGTTACATTCCGAAGGGCGTGCGCTGTCCTCTGGATCTGTCGACGTACTTTCGTATCAACGCGCGTGAGACAGGGCAGTTCGAGCGCACGCTGCTGATCGCGGATGAGGGCAGCTTTGTCAATTATCTCGAAGGCTGTACGGCTCCTCAGCGGGATGAGAATCAATTGCATGCCGCCGTGGTGGAACTGATCGCTCTCGAGAACGCGGAAATCCGATATTCGACCGTTCAGAACTGGTACACCGGGGATCCGGAAGGGCGCGGAGGGATTTATAATTTTGTGACCAAACGGGGAAAGTGCGCCGGCCGCCGCTCAAAGATTTCGTGGACGCAAGTTGAGGCGGGCTCAGCCATTACGTGGAAGTACCCCAGCTGCATCCTGCAGGGCGAGGACTCCGTTGGCGCCTTTTATTCCGTCGCTCTCACTCATGATCGGATGCAGGCCGACACCGGAACCAAGATGATTCATGTGGGCAAAAACACCCGCAGTACGATTGTTTCAAAGGGGATTTCCACCGGGAAATCCGTAAACAGTTACCGAGGTCTGGTGAAGATTCTGCCCACGGCTCAGGGCGCGCGCAATTTCTCCCAGTGTGATTCCATGCTGGTGGGGGCTGAGAGCGGTGCAAATACGTTTCCTTATATCGAAGTGAAAAATGATTCGGCCGTGGTGGAACATGAGGCGTCCACGTCGCGTATCAGTGAGGATCAGTTATTTTACCTGCAGTCGCGCGGGATGAGTCAGGAAGAAGCGATTTCCCTCTTGGTCAACGGCTTTTGTAAGGATGTTTTCAAGCAGCTGCCGCTTGAGTTTTCGGTAGAGGCGGTGAAGTTGATAGAGATGAAGCTGGAAAACAGCATTGGATAAGCATGTGAGAGTGATGGAGAATAAAATGAGTCTGCTGAGCATTCGCGATTTGCATACGAAGGTTGATGGAAGTGAAGTCTTGCGGGGAATCAACCTGGAGATCCAAGCTGGGGAGGTCCATGCGATCATGGGACCCAATGGTTCGGGGAAGAGTACGCTTTCTAAAGTTCTGGCCGGACATCCGGATTATGAGGTCACCCAAGGTGAGGTGCTCTACGACGTGAACTTTAAGGCTCGGAATCTTCTTCAGATGGGGCCGGATGAACGCGCGCGTGACGGTGTTTTTCTCGCCTTTCAGTATCCCGTCGAGGTTCCGGGGGTCTCGAACATGATCTTTCTCCGCACCGCATTCAATTCGATCTGCCGTCACCAAGGGGTGCAGGAAATGGATGCCGATGAATTTGAACGCTTTGTCGAAAAAAAATCCGCCCTGGTGGACTTGAATCCCAGCTTTCTTGAACGAGCCGTGAACGAGGGGTTTTCCGGCGGCGAGAAGAAGCGCAATGAAATCCTCCAAATGGCGGTTCTCTCGCCCCGCTTAGCGATCCTGGATGAGACTGATTCTGGCTTGGATATCGATTCTTTGAAGGTGGTCGCGAGCGGCGTGAATCGGCTGCGACGCCAAGATAACGCGATCCTTATGATCACTCATTACCAGCGGCTGTTGGATTATATCGTTCCGGATTTCGTGCATGTGCTTTACCAAGGACGCATCATTCAATCCGGTGATAAGAGTCTGGCCTTGAAACTTGAACAACACGGCTATGACTGGCTCACACGAGCCCCAGCCCAAGCCTGAGAGTATGAGAGTGGATATGAGCCTGGTGGAATTGGCAAAGACGAGATTGGACGATTACCTGGCGCGAGGACCGGCTGAAGATCGGAACTTTCGCGAGCGGGCGTGGCAGGAATTCATGCGGCGCGGTCTTCCTACGCGGAAGACAGAAACATGGAAATATTCGAATCTGAGTCTGATCGAAAAATCGCCCTGGGAGTCCGCGGATGTGAAATCCGATTCGGCCTTACCGGCGGAGCTTCTGAGTGAGATCTCGGCATTGAATGAAAAGTGGAGCGGGAAATTCGATGTGATCGTGCTGGTGAACGGTGAGCTTCGCCGTGATCTTTCGGTGGCACATTTTGATAAGTTTCAAATAACGATCGGGCCAGCGAAGTTGCAAATAGGGTCCCAGCCAGGATCGGATTTGATTTTTGAAGATGGATTTTTGGGATTATCGGCAGCCGTGAGCCGCTCCGGATTGAGTATCGATGTGCCGGAAGGTGTGGACGTGGCCCGTCCGCTTCTCGTGATTCGTGCGCACGTTGGAGATCGCGGCTGGGCCTCCGTATTTAATCGAGTTCGTTTGGGACGCGGCGCTTGTTTGCGGTTGGCCGAGGTTCATATGGGCCCGCGCGAAAATGAATATCTGCGCACGGAGATCACGTCCGTGGCGCAAGAGGCGGATTCCGTTTTCGACTGGATACGCGTGCAGAACGATGGGCTGAAGGCCGCCCATATTTCCGATGTGCAGGCGCACCTGGGAGAGGGCGCGCGTCTCAATTTCACGCAGCTACATGTGGGTGCCCAATGGGCGCGCTCGAGTTTGCGCTCGGATCTCCACGGTGTTCGGGGCGAAGCGCATATTCATGGCTTGTCCTTCGGCCGGTTGCAACAGCATTTGGATCAACGGATTCAGGTCGTCCACCGTGCACCTCAATCCACTTCGTCCCAGCTTTTCAAGTCGGTCCTGAAAGATCGCGCGCGTGGTGTATTGAACGGTCGAATCCATATCTTCCCGGACGCCCAGAAGGTTCTGTCGTCACAGCTCAATCACAACCTGCTGCTCAGCCCGGGGGCGGAAGCCGACACTAAACCGGAGCTGGAGATCTACGCTGACGACGTGAAGGCCAATCACGGCGCGACCGTTGGTCGTTTAGATGAGGAGAAACTGTTCTACTTAAGGAGTCGGGGAATTCGGATGCATGAGGCACAGCAGATGTTGGCGCAGGCCTTCGTGATGGATGTGCTGATGAAGGTCCGGTCGCCACAGCTTGAAGAATTGGCGAATGATCGGGTGCGACGTTGGCTTCCGGAGTTCCTGGCCGAAATGGAGAAGGAATTATGAGTTTGGACCGAGAGGTGCATGACCTCTTTCCGCAATTGCAACGCCAGGTGCGAGGGAACCGATTGGTGTATCTGGACAGTGCCGCGACCACGCTCAAACCACGACCCGTCATCGAGGCCGTGCGTGAGCACCTCGCCACGGGCGCGGCCAATGTGCACCGCGGAGCCCACGTTCTCAGTGATGAAGCAACAGGTCGCTTTGAAGAGGTGAGAGAAAAGGCTCAACGTTTTGTGGGTGCGGAGAGCGCGAGCGAAATCATCTTCACGCGCGGAACGACGGAAGGATTGAATCTTCTCGCGCACTCAATGGCGCGATCCCTACTGAAGCCAGGTGACGAGATTCTCTTGAGCCAGATGGAGCATCACTCCAACATTGTTCCCTGGCAGATGGCGGCCCAGGAGCGGCAGGCCGAAGTCCGGTTTGTGTCGGTCAAAGATGACGGATCTTTGGATTTTGAAAGCTTCCGGCGCCTGCTTTCGCCCCGAGTGAGGATTGTGAGTTTGGTTCACCTCTCCAATGCTTTGGGTACGGTCAATGACCTTCCCCGCTTCTTTGCGCTGGCGCGCGCGCAAGGCGCTGTATGTGTCGCGGATGCAGCTCAATCAGCGGCGGTGTCCCGCTTGGATGTTAAGGAACTGGGTTGTGATTTCCTGGCGCTCTCGGGACATAAAATGTTCGGTCCCACCGGTGTGGGTGTGCTCTACGGACGCCGAGAGTTGTTGGAGCGTATGCCTCCGTATCAGGGAGGAGGCTCAATGATCAGTGAGGTAACGGAACAGGGGGTGAGTTTTCTTCCACCCCCACAACGGTTTGAGGCCGGAACCCCTCCGATAGCGGAAGTTATGGGCCTGGGCGCGGCCATGGATTTTATAAACTCATTGGGTTTTGATCGCATCCAAACTCAAGAGCGGGCCCTGATGAGCTTTGCGGAAGAGGAAATGGCCCGCATCCCGGGTTTACGCCGGATCGGGACGGCCCCGGAGCACAGTCATGTTCTGTCCTTTCTTCTGGAGGGCAGCCATCCTTCAGATGTCGGCGCCATCCTCGATGAACAGGGGATCGCGGTTCGAGCTGGACATCACTGCTGCCAGCCGCTCATGCGCCGGTTTGGAATTCCGGGGACGGTGCGCGCGGCTTTTTCAGTTTATACCTCGGAAGAAGACATCCGCGATCTCGCCCGCGGCGTGAAGAAAGCAAAGGAAATTCTCCTATGAGGGCTCTATTATGAACGCCGTCGACAACACGGATATTCTCGTCCGCACCTTACCCACGCCGAACCCTTACGCCTTGAAATTTATCAGCAACGTGCCCTTCAAGAACGAAGGAAAGGCCACTTTCAACTCCCTGGCCGAGTGCGCGGACTTGCCGCTCGTCCGTGACCTTTTTGCCATCCCTGGCGTGAAGCAGGTCCATCTCTTCCAAAACACGTTGACGGTGACTCACGCTGGCGACCTGGATGATGACGCGCTTTCGGAACAGGTCAGGGCCGTAATCCAGTCCCGTTACAGTGTCCACGATCCGGAGTTCGGGCCAGCACCGGAAAAGGCCAGGGAACGCCCCGCACCGGCGAATCCACAGATCGCGGCCATTGAAGAGATCCTTGACCGCACGATTCGTCCGGGTCTGCAGGCCGATGGCGGTGACATTGAGGTTCTGGGCTTTGAGAACGATGAGCTACGTATCCTGTACCAGGGCGCCTGTGGAGGATGTCCAAGCGCCATGATGGGAACGCTTGACGCCATCCAAGGGATTCTGCGCAACGAACTGGGGAATGACAAGCTGACGGTTGTCCCGGAGTGAGATGGACCCAGGGAAGGTCTCCATAGGTTTACTAATCGCGGTGGCCACCTCTGGCGTTATGGCCATTTTTTATTGTACTAAAAAATAGACTTGACCATTTTTTAGTAGGATGCAAAATAGCCATGTGAGATATCTTTCGCCATACATCCAAAAAGACCTGAAAAAAAAGATGGTATTCATCGGGGGGCCGCGCCAAGTGGGAAAGACCACTTTGGCCAGGAGCATTTTGGCTGAAGGCAGTGGTAGGTACTTAAACTGGGATTCGCTCCCGGATAAAGCACAGATATTAAGTCGAACCTGGAGTGATGAAGAGCGGCTTATTGTTCTAGACGAATTGCATAAATATCCGAAGTGGAAAAGCTGGATAAAGGGTGTCTATGATACAGAAGGTGATCGCCATCGATTCCTTGTAACGGGAAGTGCGAGGCTCGACGTTTACAAGAAGGGGGGAGATTCGCTGATGGGGCGGTACCATTATTGGCGTCTTCATCCCTTTTCACTCTCTGAGCTGCCCGACGGGATTTCCGCACCGGAGGCTTTCCGTCGGTTGTTGAGGCTAGGGGGATTCCCTGAACCTTTTCTCGGAAATGATGAAGTGGAGGCACGACGTTGGCGCCGCGAGCGTTTTGCTCGGGTGCTTCGCGATGATGTACGTGATCTAGAGCCACTTCGTAACATTCAATCATTAGAGCTGCTTGTCGAGCTTTTGCGAACGAGAGTGGGCAGTCCCGTTGTCGTGTCTAATCTGGCGGAAGACCTGCAAGTTTCTCCGTTAACTGTAAAGAATTGGCTGGAAGTTCTGGAACGAATGTACCTTATTTTTCTTGTAAAGCCCTACACTCGAAGCTTGCCACGGGCCATACAGAAGCCGCCAAAAGTCTATTTTTTCGATAACGCCGATGTCTCCGAAGATGATGGTGCACGTTTTGAAAACCTGGTGGCGACACACCTTCTAAAACAAATGCACTTTCTCGAAGACAGTCAGGGCTACCGGTACGAACTCCGCTACATACGAGACAAGGAAGGGCGCGAAGTGGACTTTGTTGTGCTCAAAGAGGGCAAAATGATGGAGTTGATCGAAGCGAAGTGGGGCGACAGCGCGATCTCACGTTCGCTTTTGTATTATGCCGATAAATTAAATCCGCCGCGTGTTCGTCAGGTCATCGGCTCCTCCCCAAAACCTTTTACAAAAGGTAAGCTCCGAGTGGAATCGGCGATCGATGCATTTGCTAAGCCCCTCTAGGGCGCTTCCTCAAAATGAGGAAACGCCCTAAGGAAATTCAGAAAAAGAGTATCGCCCCGATCGAGATTTCCCGCAGCAGGTAATAGTTGTGAAAACATCCGATCATTAAGAACCGTGTGGCGGCGAACTGTACACCACCGAAGGTCTCGCGCTTGACGTCTTCCGCGACGAGGGTTTGGGTCTTAAAGTCATAGGCGGGACGCTCGGAGGCTTCTCGGCGGCCGGCAATCGTAAGAATCCAACGTCGGAGCAGTACGCTTCCGGTGAGCAGGGACACATGAATGGGCTCGAGATCACTTGCGGTGATGCGGACGTAGGAATAATCCAGAGCCAAACTGTTCATGTAGATTCCAGCGGAGAAGGTCTCTGAATTGTAGCGAAATTTTTCGTTTTCAAGGCCATAATCGGTCATGTCGATTAAGGTTTCGTCCTGACCAACGGAATACCCGAGCGTAAACGGACCGACGACTGCGGAAACGCCCGCCCCCGGCCAAACGGAATCCGTCTCCGTGTTGTACTTTCCGATGGCGCCAAGGTTAATTTGAACGCGCCTCAGACCGTGTTTCTTATTACCCCAGAGGCCGAAGGCTCCAGCCAGAGTGATCTTTTGGGACTCGTACTTTTTCTTGTCGCGCATGCGTTCCAGGAACTCGGGAGGGATTTCAAAGCCCGGGTGTCCGAAGAAAGTCTCTTCACTGTTGGTGGGGGATATGGCGGCGCCAACGCGACCTAGTCCGCGCACCAGTGCGAAGTCAAATTCGCTGGCGTACATGATGGCTTCCACACCCCAGCTCTTCTCTAATGGCACTTCTGACGGGTTAATTTTCAGGCGGGTGCTCTTGGAAGGATAGGCCGGTGTATAGCTGGAGTCTCCCTTGTGAATCCAACATTTTTCTTTAAAGGCGTTGCAAAGCCGGGCCTCCGATACAGGGCCAGCGGTAAATATTGAAAGAAGAGCGAAGAGAATCAATCAATCGGGCCCCAGGCTCGCGGTTCTTCCTGCGATTGTCTCAAGCCCAGGGCGGAGGGAAGAAGTCATTTCAGAGGCTAGTGGACCGAAAACTAGACCCCTCGCGAGTCGAGTTGAGGTGGGGAAAGGGATCCTGTCCGGCATTGTCAGAGGTCCTTGACCCACGCAGCTCCCGTTTTAGGAACTGCTGGGTCGCTTTTACTGCCGTATGAAACAAGGCGCACCCGATAGGACTGCGGTCGCTAGTAAATCTGGGAACAGTGTTTGCGTGCTTCCACTTCAGATTTTCAGCTGTAATTTTCCTGACAGTGGAATCATCCCTGACCACAAAAAAGCTTAGAGAGAGGGCTTGGAAGTGTAAAATATGGGTAGCTGTCTAAGGATTGGTAGGCTTTTATGATTGGGATCACGAAAATCGGAAATGGATCGTCAGCTTTAGTTCTTGTCCAAACGGTGAAGATCTTTAAACATTTGTGCGGGAGCCTGCTGGAAACCGCGGGTGTTCGGGGCTGGCACTTTGGTTGCTTTTAGCACCTGGCAACCACGAGCTGAACCATTTCGAATTGTTTGGCCACCCAGGATGGGAGTCGTAGAATGAGAAAAGGGGCAAGAACAACAAGATTGTTGCTGTTTATGAGAGGAGCGCGGCCACCCTTTGCTGTCGCGATGGTGATCCTATCGCTTCAGGCGTTTGCATCAGAATTCCGCGACGCTCGGACTGGCAGTGAAGAAAGACCGGCTCTCGGATGTGGGATCGAATATTTTGGAAGCGGGCATGTGTCCAAGCATGCCAAGGCCGCATACATTGCCTTAAGAATTGAGCAGTCCGAAAGTTTGCGAAATTGTACCGACGCCGAACTTCGATTTGCAGATAGTGTCTCTGACTTGATGCCACCGGAAATAGTTGGCCGTCTAGACCGCGAGGTCCTTCACAGGCGGGAAAGTCAGGTGGGTCGTGAAACCAGTGTTTCTTACACGTCTTCTGATCCCATAAACACCAGAAATTCTGATCCTACAAATGTAAACGAAGGTTGCGTTAAAACCGGTTCTTACGGCCCGGAGTGCGGACCCCTATGACCAAGCGGCTTTTGGCGTTGGCGTAGCCCAGGACCATTTGAAATTATGAGAGCTACCGTTAAGAGCTATAATAGCTACAGTTGAATGGGCGCATGAAGAATTTTATCCTTGTATTGATCCTTCTGACCGCGAGTGTTTCTATGGCAGTTGAAAAACGGAATCTGATCATTGATCATGATGCGGGGGTGGACGATCTCGCGGCTATTGCGATCGCGGCCCTTTCCGAACAGTTTCAAATCGATGCGATTACCATTTGTCCTGCGGACTCGTATAAGGAGCCTGCGATCCAAATCACCGTCGCGTTGGCCAAGTTTCTGAAGCTTCAGAATGTGCAGATTGCGGCCAGCGACAATGAAGGGGTTAATTTATTTCCCGGAAAATGGAGAAGTGATTCGGACAAGCTGGCTCAAATCGGTGAGCTTCAGCTGCCAAAAGCAGAGTTCTCCAGGCACGGCTATACCGCCCTGCCAGCCGCGAGCAAGCTTGTGGAACTCCTGAGCGGCAATAAATCTTACGAAATCCTCGCGACGGGACCTCTGTCGAATATTGCGGATGCGCTGAAGTTGGATCGGCGGATCGTAAAGAATATTAAAAAGATCTACTTCATGGGTGGAGCCATTCGCGTTCATGGCAATGTGGAGGAAGCCCACTACGATTTGACCGCGGAATGGAACGTGTATAACAATCCCAAAGCTGTCGCCGACGTGTTAGCTGCGGGAATTCCCGTGGCTTTTGTTCCTTTGGACGCAACCAACGAGGCGCCGGTCACGAGAAATTTCATGAGGGCGCTGGGAGCTCAAGAAAAGTATGGAGTCTCTCGCCTTTTCCATAAAATCTGGAATGTGATTGCACCTCAGATTGAAAGTGACGACTACCAAAAAACATACTTCTTCTGGGATACGCTTACCGCCGCGGTTGCGGCGAACTCGCGTATCGGTGTTTTTAAGAAGGAAAAAATCCGGGTGATCGTGGAAGGCAAGAGCGAAGGGCGAACCCAGCCGGACTCGGGCGGCCAGGTTGTGGAAGTTCTGACCCATCCGGATGAGGAGGAGCTTCAGCGCTTTATCCTTAAGGTATTTCGAAAGTAACCCGTTGTTCCTTATTCCCTTGGGTCTAAGACGTAGCTGAGTTCTCGAAACAGGGGCGCGCCTTGCTCCAACGTGCTTTGGGGCAAGTATGGAATCTTCACTCGGTCCAGATCGCTATAGTCGAGCACAGGCGCAAGTCCATCAAATATTTCCTTCGCGACTCTGGCGGTGTTCCCTAACACCAGCCGGTCGCCTTCGTGCTCAATGGTACGGTCTATGATTAGGGGCGAGCCCGAGGATCCGCCTGAGAGTGGCATGCGGTGGAAGAATTGTCCGGTCTCTTTTTCGTACCGTATGTATCCTTCGCTGGCCGTGAGCCCATCACGAAAGGGGTAATGATAAACGAGAACCTTCTTGCCCGTGAATTTTTCTATTTCGGAATCGGGACACATATAAGTCCAGCCCTGTTTCATGCAAGTGGTGATCGAATTGTTACGAACAAGCTGATAGGTCGGGTGGGTCTCAATAGGCTGGCGGAGTGAGCAAACGGCATGATCCTGAACCCAATAGTCCGGTATTTCCCGAATCAGCCTCTCAACGCCCGCGCCACAGCTGGCCATTATCGTCTGTTTATTGCCGTGCTTATCAATAACTTGAAGGGGGACATTGTCCGGATCTGCGAAAAGTTTCGTGCAATGAGCATTGGTGGAGGCATCGACTCCATTGCCCAGCACCACTCCCGAGCAGTGAAGGCCTTCCTCATTCATCATGCGAACAGGTGAGGCCTCGAGCCCTTTTAGTGCCTGAGGATCGCTTTCATTAAGTCTCTTTGTTGAGGCCTTTCCATCGTTATGGAAAGCGCAGATTCGATAGCCCTCATCGTGGTCCAGACAGTACAGGGAGGCCAACTTCAAGTTGTCCGCATCGCGGACACTTTGGCTCGCGGTAAAAGTCTCTTTTGCCAGCTTTTCATATTGCTGGCCTTGTGTGCCGAGACATGATTTTATCTCCTCAACCTTTGCGTTGAAGAGTTTTGCATACAAGATGTTATCCGCGAGTTTACGCTCTCTCGCTTTGCCGTCTTTCTCGGCCTGACCGAGGTCCAGACCTCGTCTCATACAACTTTTATAGTAGGCCTCGAGATCAACCTTTTTCAGACAATGTTCGGACACACGAGCGCAGTTGGCGGCCCGGATGGCTTCCTTGATCTGGCGATTGAAGGCTTCCACAGCACTTGGATGTGTGATGAGTTTCGCTTCGATCTCGTCGCACGCGGCATTTTTTTCTTTAGTTGGAAGACAATCGTTGATCACGTTCTGATATTGAGCCACGCAGGTGGAATCCACTTGTGGATGGCTCGATCGGAGTTTGTTCTCAAGCTCGGACTCCGTGTTTTCCGTGAGACGGCAGTCCTTTGCTCCTTTATTTGTATTTGGAGCTTTCTGAGGACGTTTTCCGCGCGCGTTGACAGGCCCAGGAAGGAGGTATGATCCAACAACAAGCGTGAGCATAAGCACCCACAGGCGTTTCATAGATGACCTTCGCTGGTGAGGGCTGGCATTCGCCGAGCGGCACGGGCGCTGATGTAGTGATCAAGAGCTCGCTTTTGCTCCGCTGGTGTGAGCAAAGCCAGACAGGGGCGGCCACATTTGACGAGGAAGTGGACGCATGTATTGCCGTCAAAATCCTGGCTACAGAAGTTTTCGACAACGATGTCGAGTCTGTTCCGCGTATCGGTGGAGAGCTGGTCATAGAGATCAATTCCTTCGGGCAGTAGAAGTGGCGGAAATTTTTGCGACGAAGATCGAATCGTCAATGTATGGGGCCCCGATTGCGGAAGCGGCCGGGATCGTGCCGCGAGTATCCCGAAATAGGCCAGGCCGACAAGGCAAACCGCCAGCAAGCCCGCTTCAAGAAGAGACACCCACCTTCCTATCATATCTTAACCGCAGCAAGTTCTGCTCCACCGCCGCCGGCCGATCTTTCTGGCAGACGTGCAGGCATGTCTGTCCACAGTTTGATCAGGCGCCAACCGTGTGCGCGTGTCGAAGTGGATTCTAAGGGGATCCTACCGATGGATTCCATCGGCGCAGGCGTCTCCCTTCACGACACGATTTGTATCATTTTGATCCAAAGTTGCGGAGTTTCTTCCTCCAGGAGCCGCGAACGACGATGAGTCTGACTCTCAAGTTCTGTTCTTAGACGACGTTCTCGTGCAGAAATTCTAAGGCGAGGGTTCGATGAAACCACCCGCGGGAGGTCAGTGCCCGGTCGCGCTGAAAACCTTCCGAATGAAATCGTCGCGGCTTTCATTTTCGGCGGCAACGGAGTGGAGATAGGCGTTGGCGTGCCGGATGCGCCAAGAGCCTCCGGACCGGGAATCGTAATAGTCCCAAAGCCACTCGTGAACAAAAAGGGCGGAGGCCTGTAAGCCGTCGGGCATAGCCAGGTAGCTTTCGACCACGTCCGCATCGTAGTGGTAAATTACGCCATCGTTCCGAACACGGCGAATGACCGTCTGGTGAAATGTGCAGAATCTTTTCTTGGCGATCGACTCGCGGCTGCAGTTGGAGGGAAGGGTGCCGACCCATTCATCGCGGATATTAATCAATTCGCGCCGAGCGGGTTGCCATAGGCGGCTCGGATCGCCATGGGTCTCACCCCGGATGTCACTCAGGGTGTAACCCCGAGTGTAACCCTGGGTGTGAATGTCGGGCAGAGAGTGTCTGAAGGCCCGGAAGGATCTTCCGGCATCAGGTACATGTCGGTCGAGCAAGTTTTGAATCCGCTGGAGTGAGGACTCCAGATCCGTGATCGCGGCTACGCCCTCCAATCGATGCGGAAAGGTCAATGCATAATCGAGCACGTAAAGGCCGGAGCGGGGGAACTTCGCATCTTCCTTGATGGCATGGCAGTAGATGGAGTCACCGCCGTTGCCTACCAGAGTTCCGGCCGCCGCCGTCAGCGAAAACAGACTTATAAGGAGCCCAGATAGAGCTTTCATTTTGATTTTCCTTTGCTGATCCGGAAAAACTGGGTGTTCATCTGGTAAATCTCTCCGCCACGGGCGTGCCCAAAGCGTTTATGGAAGGATTTAAGAAAACGTGTGATACAGGCCTTGGCCTCTCCAATCCGTTCGCTGTCAAAGGACAGGGTCAGCGAGGCCAGATTGCGTTCTTCCACAGACTGGCCATCGACAGACCGGGCCGCGAACTCAATCACTTGCCGGTGGAGGGCTCGAATGATCTCGGAAGGCGTTTCTTTGATTTCGAGATTTTGCCGTTGCGGCTTGAATCGTCCATGTTCATAGGTGATCAGGCCCAAGCGAAGGAGGCGGGCGAGGGCGAGTTCAGCTTCACCTTGGGGAATATTCAATTCCGAGGCAACCGTCGTGGCCGCCCGCACCTCTCGCGATTGGACCAAGCTCAGAATGGCGAGGTGATGAACGCCACCGATAAAGCGAAACTTATCAAGATCCAGTTCCGTGAAGTGCGACGGCTCTTGGGTTTGGCGCCTGCGACCAGGGGCGCGCTTGAGATTATGGGTGTGAATAAGGGAGAGGAATGCTTCAACCTTGCGCTCAGACCAGCCCAGGCGCTGTCCGAACTCGAGGGCTTTTGCCGGGCTCAATGTTCGCAGCCCTCGAAAAAGAAGACTGACATAGCTTGGAGACACCCGCAAATCACGGGCGAAGGCCCGCTCGGAGTAGGAGGGACGGCGCTGCTTGCGATCAAGAAACTCCTGCTTCAGCATCTGCCTGTAGTCCAAACAGCACCTCAATCTTTAGCTTAAATCCGGAAGGCCCCCGCGACCAAGTACAGCCCGTCGACAAAGTGTTGACTCACAGTCATCGGGCTGAACTTTGGTCCAGTTGGAAGGCCTTTGCGAGACTTACCCGCCGGAAACGTGGGCATAGAGGAGACTGCCGCCATGAATGAGGTCCACAATGTCGTCCTTTACGGACCACGCCAGGGCGAAGCACCCGTTGCTGCGTCCCTGAACCACATTCGACTCATGAACGTAATCGGAGCCGTGCACGACAATCGCTCGCGCCCGAACCTTGGAGTTGGTCGCTGAGAGCCCATCCAGCCGAATCGAGCGGCCATACTTGCCATAATAAACTTCAGCCACGCGGTAAAATCCGAGGGAGCTTTTATAGGATCCCGGAACGTTGCCGAAGGATTCCGCATATCCATCATTGTCCACATCGCTCCCTTGTCCGTGGGTGGTGTGAAACTCGTGAACCCGGCCCGAGTTCATATCAATCACGAATAGACGTGCGTGATTGGACCGTGGAGCGAAATCAACAACGGAGATGTAGTCTTGATTGTCGAATCCCGATTTGTTGCGGTCGAAGTAGACAACGGCTTCTTCCAAAAGATCACTGGGGACCCGGCCCTCAGGATCCAGGTGGGCGTAACGATTGAGGACGGCGCGCCGCTGGGCCTTGTTCAGGCGGAGAGTTTGGAGCGGAAAGCGGCGTGCGATCTCTTCCTTTGCGGCTTTTATTTCGAGATCGCTCGGACGATCCGTGCCTTCGGCATCTGGAAGATCGCGAAGCCGCGTGACGGATTGAGCGAAGGTTGACGTTGCGCCGGCGGTGAGGCTCAAAAAGAGACAAAGCTGCCAGAAAATCCGGATACTCATAGGTTCTCCCTTGGTGTTTAGAGAACCTTTCGGCCGTTGAGAGCTGGGCTCAAGGTGACTTGAGTCCAAGTCTGTCAACAAACTGATGACTGCGAGTCAGCACCGCCGCACGGCCGCGCCGGCTGCGCGTTTCAAACCTGATGTTATCGGAACAAAGGAATACGTTTGGCGGAAGCGCGCGGGATGAAACGCCCTTTTATACTCAGTGGGAGTAGCTCACCCTTACGAGCTCGAAATTCATCCAGGGACATTTCCACCTGAGTGGTTACATGTCCATTGCGATCAAGATGTAAGGCCGTGTCCGAAATAATGATCCCGTCGGGCTCTTTCTTTTTATCTTTTTGTGTGTAACCAGCAACACGCGCGACGTGATCAACGGCTCTGCCCACATCGTAAATGGCAAGCGTGGGAATGCTGTAATTAACCACATCCTTTAGAATTGTCTCGGGTTGTAGGCTCGTAAGGGGTCTGTTAAAAAGCGCTCCGGAAAGGTCGACGGAGTCCACATGATAATATCGGTCCGCGTTCTGGTCATGATTGAAGTCCGCCTGAACGATCTCGGACAGGCGACGATCAAGCGGGTTGAGAATCTCCAATGGAGACAGGTAAGAAGAGACACTCAACGCCACACGCGATTGCATTTCGCGAATCATCTCTCGAACGCCACTGTACGGATCGCGAAAGCCGATCCTAAAGAGCGGAATGTCAATATTCTTTAAAATTCTTGCGGCGACGGCAACAGTTCCGACGTCGATAAGATTTGCCGCTCTTTCGGCGGTTGAGTCGCCGCTTTTCTGCCGCAGGAGGCGGCCCATGCGCAAACTGAGCATTCGTGCATTGGGACCAATGCGAGAGAGGACCAGGTAATCTGATGGCCGTGTATGTTGCCGCTGCTGGGTGAGCAAAACGAAGTCTTGTACGGCTCCCAGGACAGACTCCATATAGCAGTTCTGAGAACACTGAAGGATAACGGGTGAATGGTTTGCCGTTAAGTTGTAGACCCGTTTCTCTACTGCCGGCGTCGCTCCCAGGTAAACGAGACACTCGGCTGAGGACGGCGGCGACGAGAGTGCGACGGTCAGGAGTACTGTGAGGCCAAATACAGGAATCATCGGAGAAAATTGAAAATTCATCTCACGCGAAGAACTGCAAAATAAAGGCCTGAAATCTCTATTTAGGCGCCCATTTATCTGACTTCTACACGGTTCAGCCCGATTGCGGTGACAATGAGCGGCCCGCATGGCGCCTGGTTCGCTCCCGGTAGGCGACGTCCGTGGCGACGCTCGTGATGTGCGAGACGTACGAGAGGTACGAGACATATGAGATCGGATGTGCGAGATGTTGAAATTTTGCGATTACCAGTGATGATTACATTCTATTCAGAAAGAAGAGGCGAGGCTTACCAGGTGTTCACGTGAACAGTGCAAAATGAATAGCTGAGCATGAGGAGCGCTGAGAACAGTTGTACGCAGGGGTGGAATGGAGGTGGAAGCGGGAGTGAGAGTGGAGTGGGAGTGAGAAATGACAAATGAGGAATGAGGAATGAGACCGAGGCGCGGGGTGAAAGTGAAGGGCCGGGGCGGAGCGCCAGACGCCGATTATGGATTCAAGATCAAAAATTCAGGTGCTCGCTTCGGCCTTGACATGTCTTTGCGATCTCCAGGTTTGGATACAAGAGTTGTTTGGGAGATGCTCCTCGAAAAATCACTCGACCGCGAGAATCTCTCGTCCTTGCGCCCGCTGAGGCGTTAGGGAAAGGGCGCGGGTGAGACCTTGTCTAGTTCTAAACTGTGGCTGCGAAAACATGCGGTATAGTCGCCTTGTCTCTGAAATGAATAGGAAGTGAGTTACGCCAATCAGATCGCAAGAGTTGAGGGAGAATCATATGAGCATGAGCATGAATAGGAACATGAATAGGAACACGAATGGGGATTGGAATGGAGGTACGGATAAGAGCATGAATGCACCGTTGCAGTCCGAGGCGTCTCGTTTGACACCGCGGTTGCGTGACTTGCATGCACGGGCTTTGAATGTCAGTCGCAGACACAGACAGCTCGAGTGGGAGATCGTGCAAGTCTTGCAAGCTGTGGAGCGGGCCAAGCTCTACAAACATATGGGCTATTCCAGTCTGTTTACCTACTGTGTTCAGTGTTTGGGATTTACCGAGGCAGTGGCCTATGCCTTTATCGCAGTGGCACGAAAGAGCTTAGAGGTTGACGAGCTGAATATCGCCTTGCAGG
>JBFWQY010000048.1:0-24016 GCA_050249195.1 Bdellovibrionales bacterium | reverse complement strand
AAGAACGATAGAGGCGAAAACTTACGCTGACGTTGCTCTTTGTCAGAAAAAGCTTTTGTTAGATGTTTAGATTGAAAGCTTGAACCAAAGTTTGGTATATTATTTAGCGAGGGTCTGCCGCGACCGCAGCATGTCAAACATCCTTTGTTTAGTTTTTAAGTTCCGAACAAACTACAAATTAAATCCGGGAAGTTGACTGGTCGTCAACCCTCATTTTTCCATTTTCATTAAGTAAACGGCATTAGGGTTCCGGCGCGATCACCATAGGCGTCCGCGCCCGGTTTTTGTTGTTGCGCGAAACGCGGGTTCGCGGGATCAAATCGGCGAAGCGGATCAGCGCCTTATTCGATGGCGCAAACAACTTGGATGTAAGTCTCTAACGTGACGTCGCCCGCATCGACCTTCTTGGTGGTCTCGCCCACTTTGGATTCCACAAACTTCATCGTCTTGTGACCAGGGCGGAGCCACGCAAATTCAGCGCCTTCACAAACCCTCGGGCCGTGGGTTTTTAGATTGGGATACATGCATTCACGCCAAAGAATTTCGGCTTCCGCTTCTACGGTGAGATTGTACTCTCTAAGGTAAGCCGAATTACAGGGAACGACGCGGTCCACGGTCCAGAGCTCCGTCGCAAACAGAGGGCTTCCCACAAGCGCTAAAAACAATAGATGCATCGACAACCTCCTTTGAAATAGAGGTGTACCCAATCACAGAAGACTGCTTTTGTCCAGAGACGTGCCCGCGCTGTAAATTGTAAAAGAACGGGTCCACTTGGGGGTGCATTTATGGCCTGTTTTATATGTTATCGATTCACGTTAGCGGCAAATATCCCGCAGCTTCGCTCCCGTTTGTGACTGGACCCTGAACGCAGCTTGGCTAGCCCCAGCATCCCTGTTTTAATCAAATGTATGCGCGCGCAGCTCCGAGTTTTTCTTCCTCTCTTTGTCGTTATGATATTGAGCGAGAGCCTTTTTCTCTTCAACCTTGGATTTCCTAAAAATTATCTTTTTGACGAAACGGCTTACGTTCCCGCGGCTCAGCAGTATTTGTCCATGGCGCAGCTGTTGAACCGGGAACATCCTCCACTCGCAAAGCAGATCATCGCCTTGGGCATGGCCGTCTTTGGAGATATTCCTCATGGGTGGAGGATTATGAGCACGATCTTCGGTACGTTGGCGATCGCGGCGATGTATATGTGGGCTCTTGTGCTCTTTCGTCGAGTTTCGTGGGCCGTTTGGGTCTCGCTTGTGACTCTGTCCAATCAAATGGTTTACATTCAGTCGCGCATTGCCATGTTGGATATCTTCGTATTTGCGTTTCTGGCGTGGTCCCTTGTGGCTTTGACGGCAAGCAGCGATGAGCGCCTCGCACGACGTTTTCGAAAGAAAACAATCTATTTTGCGGGCGCCATGTTGGGACTGGCTGCGGCCTGCAAGTGGTCGGCGCTAGTTCCATGGGCGGCGTGCGCGGGATTAGTCGCCTTGTCGCGATTTCTCTATGCGAAATCCCAGATGAAGTCCAGCCGCCCTTGGACGGACATCGGCTGGCTCGATTGGTTCCTGGCCTTTGCGGCTCTGCCTGTCACTCTTTACTTGATGACATACATTCCGATTTTATTTCTACGTGACGGACTTTTCAACGACTGGACCGAGATTCTGAACCTTCACAAAAAAATGTGGTTGGACCAAACGACTCTTACAACCCCGCACTCCCACTCAGGTCGGTGGTATGAATGGCCGATTTTGAGTCGGCCCGTGTGGTACCTGTTCGAAGTGGAGCCTGGCGACGCCTCGCGCGTGCGGGCTGTCTTCATGCTGGGCAACCCCTGGGTGCTGGGGACTGGAGTTGTGGCCTTGCTTTATTGCATTTGGGATTGGTGCCGCAGCGGACGTCGGGACGTATTTTGGATTGTAATGTCTTTCGCGATTTTTTACATCCCCTGGGCCGCCATTCCGAAGCCGGTGACGTTTGTCTATTACTATATGCCGGCCGCTTGCACGCTAGGTCTGGCGCTCTTGTATGTGTTTAGCGGTCTAAAGGCGTGGGTCAAATGGGCGTACTTGGTTGTGGCTTTTGCGTTTTTTGTTTACTTTTTTCCGATCTCGTCCGCGATTTCGATTCCGGCTGCGTCCTACAATCACTGGATGTGGTTTGATTCTTGGCGCTAAGTATTTGAAGCCCGCGATGTCTCGAGATCAAACCCGAAATCGGACGGGCGCGTGCGCGGGGGCGTCTTCCCTCACGCCGTCACGGTCTAAAGTGTTTCCTCAAAGTGAGGCGACGTCCTAGTTGAAAAGAACCTGCGCGCGCAAGACATAAGTGTCCTCGACATCTTGAGCCAGATCGAGCACGCGAAGGTCCGAAGGTTTATCGAGATGGAATCGGATTGTGGAGCCTAAGTACCTCGCACCACTTCCCACCGGCATTCCGTGGTGGGTGACCCAGAACAGGACCTCATAGGTTAACCTCGGCGACGTGGTCTTCGAATGAGCCCAGATTCTGAAATGAACGGTGAACCGTCGCACCGTGTGCGGAGCGGACTCATCCCCGCACTCGACATCCCAATCCTTGGCGATGGGGTGGTTGACCTCGTGCCGACAGCTGTAACTCAGTTCACCTCCCTGAGCCGCATAGGTAAAGCGAATGTTTTGTGTGGGGATGGAAAGGCTTGCCTCCAGGGGGCTCCGATCTGGGGGGAAGGAAGCGGCGTTCGAGTCGGAGCTGATAAGAGCCGTGTAGCCAACTCCGGTGTAGATAAGTCCGGTAAAGATGAGCGTTCTAATTCCGCGGATCATGATGACTCCTGGGTGTCATAATTAATAATAATGAGGATATCCACTCAGCATTTCTTACTTGAGCAATGCAGTCAAAAGGTCTGACAGGGCCTGATTCGTGAAAACGCGCAATACTATTTTGACACGTGATAAAAACGTACACATTTGAGCGCCTCGATTTGAAACGCGGGTTCGCCTAACCCTTCGAATTGACCGACGTTCAAAGCCGGGACGCGTTCTTGCATACTTGAGTCCGTGGAATAGGGGGGGCGATGAAAATCAAAACTCATAACCTCGATGCGGGTCACAATACCTGGACTGGGCTGTCGCTGTGTTTGCGGACTCTTGTTTATGGAATTCTCCTCTGCGTTGTGGTCAATTGTGCCGAGGATCTTCCTTCTGAGTTGAACAAGACGACCTCACCATCAACATCGACAGCCGAACCGGTCGTGGACCTTCCTGAGGACGACCCGGCTGATGAGGAGCCCGTCAATCCGCCCGCTCCTAGGGGCCCGGCAATCGCCACGCCTCCGGCATCGCAAACGGTCGCTAATTTTGGCTCCGTCACGTTCTCGGTGGTGGCGACTTCGTCTGGAACCGCCAGTTACCAGTGGTATTTCAACGGTGCCGAGATCAGTGGTGCCAGGTCGGCCAGTTACTCCATCAATCCTGTAAGCACTACGCATACGGGGGCCTACTCCGTGAAAGTCTCAGACGAGTATGGGAATGTAACCAGCACTTCGGCGACACTCACTGTGACTGTGCCGTCGCCAAGCGGGAGCTACTCCCTCTCGTGCGACAGCTGCACGACCGACACGAGCACTTTCCTCTTGAGCTGCACCTGCAGGGCCATACTTCCTTGGGTCACACGCCAGACATCAATTTATTACAATCAATGTCCCAACAGCAGTGTCGGAAACTCGGATGGCTATCTCACCTGCGGCACCTAAGCGGGTCCGCAACACCCGCTAGTGCGTTCTCGGCTTTTCGTCCGCCAGTGGTACCGCGTCCGGAAATCCAACTCCGGTGTAGTAGACAGAGAGACGAGCCTGGCTTTCCGGTGCAAACGTCCGCGTCAAAAATTCTCGCACGTCCTCGACTGTTAGGATCTTGAGTTCCGCAATCACGCGGCTGTTGAAATCAAATTCGCTATTCATTTGCCCCACGACTCGAGTCAGATATGCGAATTCCTCCGGCATATCATTGCGTTCACGTGAAAGCTCTTCGACCACGCTGGCCTTGATCTCTTCCAATTGACTCGGATTGATCGCGGAAACTTCACGAACCAGTTCCTGGATATACGTGTTGGACCGACGGGACAGTTCGGTCGCGCCATAGTCTCCAGACTGAATACCGAATGCGAGACCGGAACTGTCGTACTGAGTGGCATCTATCGAACTGGCGCGATACCCCAGTTGTTGTTTCGATCTCATCTCAGTATAATAGGCGGAGCTTATCAGGCGTTGAACAAGTGTGGTGAGAGCACCGTTTCGAGGCGTGCGCGGGCCAGAGTAAAAAACGGTGAAAAAAGCGTTGTTGTTGTTGTCTCCGCGTAGGAGTTTCACCTCACGTTGTCCCGGATTTGGAATACGGGATCTGACTTGAACGTGTTCGCCGGATGCGAGCGGAGACGCATCCAGGCGGGTAAAGATCTTTTCAACCAGGGGTCGGACTTCAGCAGCCCGCAAATTGCCGTAGGCAAGCCCTTTCACGCGGATGTGTTTCAATGCCGTGCGCTCGAATTCACGAATATCCGCAAGTGAAATCGTCTCAAGGAATGGAGCAACCTCATCTTCAAGCAAATGCGGCGTCAGTGAGAGAGCACGGAAATGTTCAACGGCAATCGTAAATGCGGTCTCCGTCCTGCGGTTATTGAATTTATCCTGTAAGTGCTTCTTCACAACGGCAAGGTCTTCGGCGTTTGAATCCAAACGGCCAAAGGAGATCGACAAGAGTTTATCTATATTGCCTAACAGAGATTGTGAACTGCCTTGGAACGTGAAAGAGAGGCCGTTTCCAGTGGCAATGACGTCATACATGTAACCCGCGACCCGCATGGGGTATCCGGTTTCGTTCCAAGATTTTTCAAGAAGCTTGGCGTAAACCATCGCCGCCAGCTTCTGTTTCGGTGAATTCGCGATCTCGTCCATTTGCACACTGAAGGTCGCGAAACCCTTGGGCTGGGCGATATCCCGCTTTTCCTGATGAAACCAGAATGTCCCGCGGGAGTCATTCACAATCATATAGGGCGCCGTCTGCGAGTCGTCTTTGAGAAGCGTGAAATTGGTTGGGATATAGGGGTTGGGAGCGGGATATGTAAGGCGCGGATCTTGAGCCGCGTTCATCCGCTTTGTCCATTCCTTCGATAACCTTCTGATACCGTACTTCACTCCAAAATAGGGTTCTTCAGCTGAGACCTCGGCCTCGGGATACTGGTGATAGACGGCCACATTCTCAGCGGCGAGCGTCGCGAACGCCCCATCCACTTCTTCCGCGGACGGCATCTCGTGGAACAGGAGCTTTTGTTCTTCGAGTTCCAGAGTTTCAAAACGGAGAAAGTCGGACGCGAGCCCGGCGGCAACACCTCCACCCTCTTGCACGCCTCGACTTTCAAACTTCAATTTCGCCACAGCTTGGGTTTCACTGAATGTGTAAGGCTGCAGGCGCTCGTCACGGACGCGGTGGATGTAAGCGAAGAAGCGCTCCACAATCTTTTCCGGATCACGGGCGCCCGCGGCTGTCAGGTCAAAACTGACCGACATTATTCCCGAAGTGCCGTAATCATTGAGGCTCATTCCCTGGTTGGTGATCAGATTCTCACGCTTTAAGGCGGCCACTATCGACCCTCGACTCTCGTCGCCCAAGATTTCGGCGATCAACGAGAATACTTTTGTCTTCCAACCTGTCCAGCTTGGGGGGATGGCGAAGCTAAGGGTCAAACGGTGCATCTCCTTTAAGCTTTGAATCTCGATCCATTGACCCGGCTTGAGGAGGTGAGGAAGGCGACTGTAGTCCGCGGGTTTGCGGTTGCGGTTCGGAACCTCGGTAAAGTACTGCTCCACAAGTGCCTTTTGCTCCGCGATAGAATGAGGACTCATGATCACCAGACGCATCGTGCTCGACGAGTAGTGTCTTTGATAAAATTGGGTCAGCGTGTCTGGAGTGACATCCCGAAGGGTTTCTTTGGACCCGATGAGGAACCGTTGGCCGGGATGGCCCTCTGTTCCCGCGATGCTCAGGATATGGTCATAGCGCCAATTTTCGTTCTTGAGGTTGGTGGCAAATTCGTTATGGACGGCGTTCTTTTCTCTCTCAACAAATGCTGCGTCGAAGGTAGGAGAAACAAAGAATTGAGAAAAGCGATGAAGACCACCGCTGTAGGCACTTGAGTTGACTTCAAAGAAGTAGTTGGTGTGGTCGCGCGCTGTGTAGGCATTGGAATAGCCACCATTGGTCGAAAGGTACTCGTCAAATTCCCCGGCGCGTGGAAAATCTTGGGTTCCGAGGAACAGCATATGCTCCAAGTAATGGGCGAGACCTTCTTGTCCTTTGGGGTCGGACCAGCTGCCCACGGGCACCACCATGGCGGCAGAAGCCTTCTGAAAGCGAGCGTCGGAAATTAGCAACACGCGCAATCCATTGGTGAGGCGAAAGGTACTCCAGGTTTGCCCTCGCTTGGTCACGGTCTGTGTGGACTGCAAGGTCTTGGCCTCAAGGGCTCCCCCGGCTCCCACGAAAAACGTGACGATCAGAGTCCAGCACACAGTCCCGCACACACCCACGTTCAGCTCCTTTGTTCGGTGATGGGTTCGGCGCGTATCAACACGGGTAATCCGCTGTCAAAGTTTTGATTGTAGTTTCACAAATCCACCCTGGGTTCCTGAACATTTTTTAGGCAGATGGAAGGTCGGAATAAGTCTTGCTTTGGTCAGGATTAGCAACCGCCTATGGCGGAGATGGTGACACAAGGGGAGGAAATGTGGAGCGACAACACTGGCAGGACTGGACCAATTTGATCCTGGGGGTTTGGCTGTTTTTGACGCCGTGGATTTTTGCCACAATCCCGGCTGCGGCGGCCTGGAACTTCTATGGCGTGGGAGCGGTGGTGGCGATGCTCGCCGTGGCCGCTCTCAACGATACGGCGGCGTGGGAGGAATGGACCAATGTGGCCTTAGGCGCGTGGCTGGTGATATCGCCGTGGATTCTTGGCTACTCGTTCCATGAAGCCCTGACATGGAATGCGATTGCGGTGGGCGCCGGAGTCGCACTGGTCGCGGTTTCCGCGCTGCCGGAGAGCCGACACGAGCCCCACACGGCTTAAGTGATCACGCCAGCCCTATCAGGCTGTAGCTGATCCACCTGTTCGTTCGTTAGTCCATAAGTTCGTCAGTATGTTTGGCGCCGGCGGCGACGAGCAGGGATATAATGGCCTCAGACCTTCGGGCTTGATCCTCTAGACGCATACGCTCCTCTCGCGGCATACCCTGGGCACCGCGCGCGCATTCTCGCGCGATATTGACGGCATCGAATTGAACATAATCAAGCAGGGATTCATCCTCACTCACAACGTTGGGATCAGCCCCTTCATTCAGGAGGAGTTCCACCACATCGGGTCGATACGCGTAACAGGCGAAGGAGAGAGCCGAGTGGCCCTCTTCATCGCGGTAGTGAATGTCGGCTCCGATTTCAATCAAGAGCTTCACTACGCTCACGGGCAGATCATCCCCGCGCGAACACAGAGCATCCATCAACACGGATTCGCCGAAGGAGTTCGTGCTATTGACGTCCGCGCCGCGATCCACCAGGTCCTGTATTGTGGACAGCTCGGGCTGGGGCGCGAGGATACACTCCATCAGTTTGTTGTCCAGGTCTCGTTCCCGCCATTGGGTCGATTTCTTTTTCATGTGTACCTACTCAGGTATTCTCTACTGGACTCAAAGGAGTAAGACCAGGCTCAACTCAACGCGGCCCGAGGTGGGATTCGCCGCAATTGGGTGAAACTGATCCAGCTGAGGCCGCTCAATGCGAGAACCCAGGTCACAGCCAGAACCACGGACATCCCCCACCAGTTTAGCTCAAGCCGGGTGGAAAGCGCTTGCCACGCGATCACCCACGCGACCGCGATGGACATCAGAGCTCCCAGGACCGATCCAGCCGCGGCCAGAACTCCGTAGGTTAAGAGCTGCAATCTCCAAAGTTCCTTTGCATTCAAGCCCTGCACTTGCATTTGCGCCCAGTCCCGTCGGGATGAAGCCACCTGAAACAAGAGCACCATCAAAAACACGAAGACGCCAAGGAGCAAGGTCAGCCAGGATGCGACCTGCAACCCCGAACTCATCTTTGCAACGAGCGAGGTCACATTGTCGAGGGCTTCTTCCACATTGATGGAGGTCACATTGGAGAAGTTTGAGGTCACGAGGGTCTGAATCGCGGATGGCGGCAGCCGGGGATTGCGGGCTAGAGTTAAGACCCAGGTTTTGGGCGCAATATCCAGGACTCCGGGCGGGAATTGAATAAAGAAATTAGGTTGGAAGCTGGTCCACCGGATCTCGCGCAAGCTGGCTATGGTGGCCGCCACCTCCACACCTTGGATGTCAAAGACCAGTTGATCTCCCAAGCGGAGCCCCATACGTCGCGCGTACCGTTGCTCCACCGAAATCTCGGCCGGGTCCACACGGAGTTCTGACCATTCCCGGCCTGCGACAATGCGTTCCGAAGACGAAAGAGTGGTTCGATAAGAAAGATTGACGCCGCGGTTACGAAATCGCGCATCCTCTTCCTCTTCGCGGGTGGACCACTCCGAAGGATTTTGGCGCTCGAACTCCTGATTGTTCACGCGGACAAGGCGGGCCCGAATGAGCGGAGAGGCCTGCGCGATCTTGATATCATGTTTGTCCAGTAACTGCTTCAGGGAACCGAGTTGTTCCTCCTGAACATCAAACATAAAGAGTCCGGGTCGGTCCTCGGGGCCCGAGACACGCAGGTCCTCGGCAAGAGTGGCTTCCAAGTGGGGAACTAGCTGTGAAAGTAATCCGGCCAGCGCGCTGACAATGATGAGCAGCAATGAAATTCCGGGGCGCCGAATCCAAACAGCGGATGCCAAATGCCACGGCCAATGCCAGTGGGGTCGGCGCAGGGAGCGTACCAGGCGAATGAGGAGCCAGCCGAAGCTGGCAATTAAAATGAGCGCCCCGATGAGGCTGGACAGGAAAACACCTGTGATCATCCAGCTTCGGGCCTGCATCAGTGTCAGCAGGGCCACCAGTCCCAGGCTGAGCGCTCCGAGAATAAACACGGAATCCCAGCGGATGCGCTGTAAGGCATGGTCCTGGAGCAAAAATGTGGGCTTAGCGGACGCCGTCGTCTTGAGCTGTGGCCAGAGCAAGAGCACGCCGGAGACGGGGCCGGTTAAAAGGAGCAAAAGGGCGCTTTTCCAGGACCAAACTAATTCAAATTCCGGTGGCAATGAGGCGCGAAACAGGGGAAATACGAGCTCCGCGCCGAGCCAGGAGACGAAGCCGCCGAGCAAGGCGCCCTCCGTGAGGATCAAGGCAAGCTTGCTCACGAGCAGCCACTGGAGTTCGCGCGCAGATAGGCCCATGCACTTGAGCACCCCCGCGCTTTGGGTTTCCAGGCTCAACCAACGCCGGCCCAAGTAATAAACGCCGACCCAGCCTATACACAGGGTGACCAACCCGATCAGTCCTAAGTAATCCAACAAACGCGTGAGGATGCGTAACGGGCCGTTTTCCAAATCCATAGGGACGGTGACCCGGATGCCGGGCTCAGTGAATACCTTCTCCATTCGATTTTTGATTCCGTCGGCCGTCCCCGGCAGCACAGCGAAAAGAATATTTGAAAACGTCGACCCGAATTTCACAAGTCCGGTCTCTTCGAGGAAGGAATCATGCACGTACACTCGGGGCGCCATATCTCCAAGCCGGAATGTCTGCGACGAATCCTTCACGACGATCCCGGCGATCTCAAATTCTTTCTCTCCGACCCGTAACCGAGCGCCGACCCGCGTATTGAGTAAGGTCAACAGGTCTGGAGCCACCCAAACGGCCGGGCGGGTACGCAATTCGGCACCGGTTCGAGTGTGAGATTCGTCTTGGATTCGAACATCCAATTCTCCGGCGAGCGGATAGGCGTCGCTAACGAATCGCAACAGGCCCAAGCGACTTTGATCTCCTGCCCGGATCATACCGAACATCTCCACAAGATGTGCGGTGCTTGATCCCGACGGAAGCGTCGATATGAAGAGCTCCTGCTCAGAGGGCGTGAACCGCCGACGCGCGGATACGGAGATGTCCGCGGTTAGAATCTTTCGGCCCTGAGTGTGCAAGGTCTCAGTCAGGCTCTGTCGATAGATATCCACGCTGCCCAAGCCCGTGAGTGCGGCGCACAGACTCAGGGCCCATGGAATGTAGAGTCGTTTCTGTCGAAAGAGGGCGGCGGTGATCAGCTTCCAGGTCATGCGGGCCACAACCGACCCTGGCGCAAATGAAGAACGCGATCACAGCGGGCGGCTACATCTTGCGAATGGGTTACGATAAGAGCTGTCTGGCGTCGCTCTCGCAACAGTCTAAAAAGCACTGCCAGCACGGTGTGACCCGTCTGAGAGTCCAAGCTGCCTGTGGGCTCATCGGCAAGGATAAGCCGCGGATGGTGAACGGTCGCGCGCGCGATGGCGGTGCGCTGGCATTCTCCACCGCTGAGCTGATTCGGAAGGTGGTCAAGGCGCGCGCCCAGACCGAGTTGGGTTAGAAGTGCTGCCGCCTCATGGTCCGCATTGGCAGCCGTGCGAAGCAGGCGAAGCGGAAGAGCCGCATTTTCCAGCGCGGTCAGGTACGGAATGAGATGGTAGTTCTGAAACACGAAACCCATGCTCCGCTTGCGAAACTCCGCCCAACGCTGATCACTCCAGGTGGCGGTCGACTCTTTATCCCAGTGGATATCGCCCTGGTCCGGAGAATCGAATCCCGCAAGCAATGAAAGCAAGGTGGATTTTCCACTTCCGGATTCTCCGACCACGGCGACCACCTCTCCCGCGTGGAGTTGCAGGGAGAGGCCGTCGAGGACCTTAAGCTGAGTGTCGCCTTGTCGGAATGATTTCGAAACCTCGGTCAAGCACAAGGCCGCCCGAGGTATTGCTGTGTCTGTTGTCATTTCCATTATTGAAACGCCACTTTATTTAAGCCGATCTTTAATAGCCTTGAACACCGTATCCGCGATGATCTTATGGCCTTCTTCGTTTGGGTGAATTCCATCGCTCAGATTCAGTTGGGTGTGACCGCCCACCTTCTCCAATAGAAACGGAATCAAGGGAACCTTCTGAGTCTGTGCGACGCGCGGGAATACAGCCGCGAATTTCTCGCTATAATCTTTGCCATAATTTGGGGGAAGTTTCATCCCCGCGAGTATCACGGGCACGTCTTTCGATTTGGCCAGCTGAATCGCTTCTGTTAGATTCTTTTCCAGGGCTTTCACATCCTGCGCGCGTAACCCATCATTGGCCCCCAACGCAATTATAAGGAGATCCGGTTTTTGCTTCAGGTGCCACTTGACGCGATTGACGGCGCTCGCGGAGGTGGATCCACTCACACCTGAATTGATGACGTGCCACTTTTTGCCCGCGGATTTGATTTTCTTTTCAAGGAGGGCCGGATAGGCGGCCGGACGACTCACGCCGTATCCTTCCGTGAGCGAGTCTCCAACAATGACGAGGCGTTTGTGAGGCGTCTCGGCCCCGGCGAGATTCAGTGTCAGGAGCCCTGCGACCATAACCAGGAAATTCATTGTCACCAGTTTAAGGCGCAACAGGGCCGCAGGTCATGGAAAAAATCGGAGCCTCCAGAGATAAGAACTCCGTACTCCATATGATTTGATCGACGTTCGGGTTATAAGCCAGAGCCTCTTGCTGCGTGAGCGTCTTCACTGGAACCACACTGAAATCCCGATCTCTTTTCCAATTCCTCGCCCGACCCAGCTCGGAAAGCCGAGCGAGTGGAATTTCAACAGCGCGGTTGTAGGTGAGAAGACCCAGAACTTGACGCTTGAAATTCACAGCCATATCGGACACCGCCTGGCCTAAGACGCCATCCTCTGGGAGCCAGTCCGGCAGTGGGATACCGCCCAATTTTCTCAGTGTCTGAACTCCACGGCCCGCGTTTTCAATGCGGCTTGCACTAAGAGTGTACAGGGAGGTCACGGCCGAGCGCAGAGGAAAGAGGGATAATTCCTTGGACGCGATTATGAGATCGCCATTGGGCAGAAAGGCGAGGCCCTCCGCATCGTGGGCGCCGTCGGGGTACCGCAGCTTGAGACGCTTGTGAACCGGCGCCGTTTTGCCGAATTCCTTTTGCTCTTTAACAAAGACCAGCTCGATGGTCTTCCTTCGCCCGCGGTTATCCCCGATATCCGCAATGACGATACACGCGTTGCCGTCGCAGCGGGTGAGACTCAGCGCTTCGGGATCGTGAGGCTTAAAGCCGGTCACCTCGACCGTGTGGGCGCCTTTCCCGTCGGGCCGGGTGAAGTGCAACCGTCCGTTGTCGCCGGAGTCATTGATCCAGTAATAGCGATCAGGCACGCTACGGGAGAGAACCAGTCCGCTCGCCTCACGCAACGGATGGAACGGAAGCTGGCCTTGGAGCTTTGGCTCGCCCCACTCACGGCAGAGCTGTGCCAGTCCCCCCGCATGATGGAGGAGGATCAGGAGGAGGATGAAATACCGACTTGCTTTTCTGCCGCGAAACAACACAGAGTCTCCTCCCAAGTTTAGAGGTTTTCCAGTTGAATGCAAGGCTCCTTGCGATTTCCAGAAGCATCACACTGTGTGCGGTGGAGGGCTCCAGTTGTTGACGGACCTTGACTCCACCGGCTTTGTGCAAGCCGGAATGTGTGCACGTGGGAAAATACGACTTGCGTCAGAATCTTTGAACGGTGGCTATTCTTTCAATCTGGTCATTTTGGGGAGCTCCAAATGCCAACTGTGGGGAGTCGTGCGATGCAGGGGCAGCCTTGATGTCCAATCAAATTGAGTCAAATTTAAGGAGGACAATATATGAAAGCCCTTTTCCTCGGATTGCTCCTGGGTCTGTCCGCTACTGCCGTTGCGGAAAGTGTTCGAACCGCTGAGTACTATCGGTTAGATGCGTGGATAGGAGAATACCCAGATGGCTTTGAGATGCTTGCCGACCTCACGGTCTCCAGTGTCACCACGCCCCTTGATCCGGTGCCAGGTCCGGCCTGTACGCTCCGGGCGAAAACCGTAATTCACCCCTGGGCGCAGAAAACCAAGAGCGAGTTCGTCACCCTTTATCCCATTTCTCGCTATGTCGCGAATAAAGACTATGCCATCGAGCGCTATCAAGATTCTCCGCTTCAGGTGAAGAAGGGAGAGGAAGTGATTCTTCTATCTTATCTTTCGGAAGGAATCTGCCTCTTCAACGTGAGGGGTATGGAGGTCGGTGATTCCTGCTTTATGGGCGAGCCTGATGACCGGGCGAATTTAGTCTCGATGAGTCCATTTGGTGTCCGACGTTTCTTTAAGACGGCGTGCAAAGAAGGATATGAAACCTGGATTGATGGTGACGAACTGAACGAGTGGACCAAAATGGAGGACCCGGCGGTTAAGGCTGCGGAAATCATTGACTATGGAACGGTGAAAGAACCCTAAAGGGTTTCTTGCCATCGTATCTTTGACTTCGGGTTGGGGGCAGGAAGGATGGAACGGAATCTTCGCCTGACCTCAAGTCCGGTTCTCAATCCTGGTCTAGTCAAGCTTGTCGTTCGGAGTTGAACTGATGGAGCGAACGAGCAAGCGGGAGGACCAGATGCAGAGTTCAGTCTACAGACGCGTTTCGTGGGTCAGTTTTTTTCTTCTTGTCTTAACAACGATTCAAACCTTCCAAATTCTTCATTTTCCAGCATGGGCCGCTGAACCGTCCGGGCGGACTGTGGCCCCCGAGAAATCTTTGGGCTGGCTGACAAACGGCAACACCCGCTTTACCAAGGGATACTTGCGACGAGACGGCCAAAGTTCAAAAGACGTAAAGAAATTGGTAAAGGGACAAGCGCCTCATGCGATCGTTTTATCTTGCAGTGACTCTCGTGTTCCGCCCGAGCTTGTTTTTGACCAGAAGCTGGGAGAGATCTTCACCGTCCGAACCGCCGGCATGGCGCTTGATGACAACGCGATCGGCAGCATTGAGTACGCGGTCGAGCATCTGGGCGCCCGTCTCATCGTTGTGATGGGGCATACTTCCTGCGGCGCCGTTGCGACCGCCCACGGTACGATGGAGGGGGCTAGCGCGGGCAGCCACTCTCTGGACAATCTGGTCAAAGATATCCATCCCCGCCTCAAAGACTTCAAAGGAAAAGCGCCGAGTCCTGGCCTTGAGGCCGAATCCTGGGCCAATGCCGAGGGTGTGGCCAAGGACATCGTCATCCGTTCGAAGATTCTGGCGGAACGATTTGAAAAGGGTGAGGTTTGGGTTGTTCCCTCCCTTTACCATCTCGCGAGTGGGAAGGTGGAGTTTCATGAACGCCTGAAGATGAAGTCGCAGTAGAATGTTTGATTCCTTGGGCAGCGAAGCCGGCCTTCTCCGGCTCCAGCAAAACCTCAGATTATGGATCCGATAAACTTGGACTGATCGAATCGGCTCTTATTACCCGGAAAGAGCCAATCCTTCTGTAAACCTAACAAAAACCAAAGCGCCTTCGGAAAAGAACTTGCGTGCGTCTTTAGGAATCACGTAACCCATGGCCACAACAGAACTATAAACATAAATAGTTTTGTTTAACAAAGATTTAACAAGAAAGTTAGTCGAGGGGATACACGATGACGATGGGTGACCGACGAGTCGGAGGAAGTGCGTTAACAGGGGCGATCCGAAGGTGGGGATCAACGGCCATGGGCCTGGCTCTGGTGGTGGGAAGTTATAGCGCTCAGGCGGTTCAGTTGAGTCCTGAGCTGGTGAAGAGCAAGGCTTTACTGATTGATTTTGTCACATGGGCCAATAGCTACACGACTCGCTTTGAGTCCGGTTCGGAACAAAGGGCGATGAAGGAGCTCATAGAAATCATATATGATCTGGAAATCGAACGACCGTGGGGGGAGGCCTATTTTCCTGAAGCGCAAAAGCGCCTGGTGACGTTGCGTTCGATGGTGTGCCCGGCTCTAACCAACACCCGCTTGTGCCACGTACCCGAGCAATTGAACACGGCCGCCAGCGTTGGCGCGCTCGCCGATGTGCTCGCCGATTCCACAATCCGGGACGCGTTACAAAAGCGCTGGAATCTGGCGATTTACCCGCTCGCCATGCCGGGTTCAGGTCTGCCGTATGATTTCTGGGCGGCTCCGGTGGACCTCATCACATCGGAACATTCCGAGAGCACGAAGTACTGGACCATGGATCCCAAGCCAAGCGTTTGGACGAAAATTGTGCCGCTGGTGTCGGACGTCAGGAGTTACTGGGCGGGGTTCAGTCAGCAGGACCATCCGTCTTTGTTTGCTCTGACGAACGATTCTGAAATCCTAATCAATGACTTCTTGCTGCGTGATCGGGCGATGAAGCTGGCCCAAGTTTGGAAGTTTCGGATCGCGAGGAACCATGATGCCCCATTGACCAATGCCGTCTTTCAGGCGGAAGAAATGCAGTGGCAGCAGCTGTTTGACGAAAATGAAACCACATTCAACCAGGCGTACGAGTCTTTGCTCGCAAAGGTGAGCGATGACGCCACAGTAAAAGCGCGCTTCCTCAAGGAGAGGAACAACGAGGACTTTCCCGAGGAAGTTTACCAACAGGTCGCCTATGAGTTGCTATTGGATCTGGTCAAAGTCGAGAGCTCCTTTTACGAGAGAGCGCAATCGGAGCGTCCTGATGCCAGCGACCGCCAGCTGGCTCTCGAAATGATGGTGACACTGCAGAGGTATGCGAAATCGTCGCGTCTATATCACCTGGAGGTTTACAGACGTGCCAATCTTATCGCGAGTACGGCCGCTGTATTGGATCAGACCGTGGATCCTTACCTGGCCATCACCTACTTATTGGAGCAGGTAAAGGCTATTCTGGGGATGGAGAAGGAGAAGTACGAGAGCCTCAATCTCTTTCCGCGTTATCGCCGTGCCGTGTGGGATAACGAGTTGTTTGATGCTCGCTATATGAAAGAGTACCAGCCCGAGCTCCTATCGGCGATTATGAAGGAGCATGGTTCGCTCAGTAAACTGGCTTCCCTTCCGGCTGAGGAGCAGAAGGAGATTCTAAAGCAATATTTATTCACGCCCAACGGCAAGCTCAATCCGACCGGATTTTACCGCGTCGCGGGCCTGCTGAGCACTCGACTGAAGCCAAAGGATTCGCGTGAGTTGGCAGAGATTGTTCATGAGGCCCGTTATCCGCAATATAGTCCGGTGAGTTTGTAGAACTGGCCCACTTGCGTGTGCATTCATTGCGCTCCGATCAGGTGAAGATTGTGGAATAATGCGTACATAGCCAGGTGGCCGGCCAATCTTTCCGGGAGTTTGGTGGTGCACCATGTTTTTCGTATCAATCGATTCACATTAGCGCGAAACATCGCGCACGTGTGATTCAGGCTGAACAAGGGATCAAAACGGATCTTCTTAAGCTCCCCCTGTCCGACAATCGATCCTCTTTGCCCCTTGTGCACTTCATGTGTGGCGTTTGGAAAGTGCTTTTTGACATCGGGTCCATAGTGAGGGTTTTGATCTGACTTGATGAGCGCATCCTCCTTGATCAGCGGCTTCAGCTTCTCAAACAGACGCTCTCGTCCGGCTTGGCGTTGATCGGGTCTGGGCCCGTATTTCTTACGAGAGATAGGGGCCAGTTTACCTTTGGCTGGCATTTGCGCGACCTCAAAGCCCAAGATCCGCCGTGTCCGAGATTCAACCGCCAAAGTGATGGAGAGGGGCTTACATTTGGTGTGTTCGAATGTTTCCATATCATCGAACTCAACCACTTCCGCCTGAGGCTTTGAGAGATGGTGCTCGGCCAGCTGCGCCATTGCCAGCTCTCCAAGCAAGACGGCCTTACGCACTACAGTTGTGCGGGAGAGGTTGAGGATCTTTGCGCATCGTCTCAGCGACACTCCAGAACACAAGAGCTTGATCAGAGGTGTGTTGAGTTGTCGCTTCTTCTGACGCACATACGGGTGTGCGGTGGCGCGTGAGAAGTGCTTTCCGCATCCGGTACATCGGAACCGGGGCACCACGCGAGAGTCGGATTTGCGTTTGAACTTTCCGGCCCGATAGACTTTCGGTCGAGGGCCGGACACATCATCATTAGGTGTACAATACGGGCATTTGACTTTCATTCCTGTAGAGCAAAGCAAGTCCCGACCCAAATTTTTACGCAGATATGTGGGCCAGTTCTTGAGTTTGCAATTTTAAAGCCGGCTTTGTAACTCTCTTCTGGCGACCGAAACTCCAACTGGGGCCCCAGCGGCGGCTGGCTGGCCTCTAGCGGCTCACCAAGGCAACTCTTTGCCACGAAAGTCAAAGAACCGGCCGGTTTGTTTTGGTTCCAAGTTATCAATGATTCGCCAAAGGCCGGCTGTGGACTCTTCCACGGATGTTGGCGCGGCGGAGCCACCCATATCGGTCTTCACCCATCCGGGATGCAAAACAACGGCTGTCAGCCAGGGATTGTCTATGGAGAGGGATTTCGTGATCATGTTCAAGGCAGCCTTAGAGGACCGATAGGCATAATACCCACCCGAACTGTTGTCGGTCACGGACCCCATGAGACTCGTAATACTCGCCACACGCGGGAACTCACTCTCCTTCAGGTAAGGTAGAAGGCGGCGCGTGAGTAAAAATGGAGCTATAGAATTGACCAGGAAGCTGTTTTGAAAGTCTTCGCAGGACTCCCCCTGGCGAAAGATGCCGGCATTGTTGATCAAGATGTCCACGCGGCCCCACTTCTGAACGGCATCTGCAATCTTGTCCGGGGCTTCGGGATCGGTAACATCGGCCGACACCATCGTCAGCAGATCGCTTTTTAGTTTTGTGAGCGACGACTCCTCGGGATGTCGCGCCACCGCCAGGACCTGATGTTTATCTGCAAGGGCGCGCTCCACAAGACCTGCACCGATGCCGCGTGATGTACCAGTAATAACGACTTTCATAATCTCACCTCCGGTTGCGGACGCTACATGAGGACGAGATCAATGACAACTCGCGCGCGAGGGTGTCCTTTACGGTGGATTCAAGGCTTTGAGGTCGTCATAGAGTTTCTCAAGGACTTGATTGTGATTGGCGCCCGAGAGCCAGGTTTCGAGAGCTCGTGCCACATACCCGAAGTTCTGTTCGAAAAGTTGCGCCAGATGGGGGGCCTTGACTTCCGCAAGATAGTTCTGCCACCGCGGCGGCGGTGCATCGAGAAGCGTGTAGCCGCCCTGCGCACGGGTCCCAGCCACGGCCAGTAGGTACCGGCCTAGGCGCGCGCGATGGCTGAGTTGGAGCGTGAGCGCGGTGCGGGCGCGGCGGTTCGCCTCAGCGAGAAACTCAGTTTTCTTCTCACTGTTGAGTCCTGTCCAGGTGTAGGTGTCCAGGCTTCGTTCAATGTTAAGTCCGTGGCCGAGATGACGGGCCAGGTCGGATGCCTTCAGGTGGAGGTAGGTGAGAGGCGGACCGTTCTCGGCATCCTCCTGGCTGCGTAGCTTATGGAGGTTCTCAAATTCGGAGTTGGCCTCTTCCAAGCTAAAGACGTCGACCTGTAACGGGTAATCGGCGCCGAGTTTTTCTTCCTTCATTTCCTGAATGGATTTGACCCTGAAGGTCGAGTCTTTTCCGTCGGTGACAAGAAGAATATTGCTGGATTCATCCAGGAGAAATTCGTTATCCACCGACTCACGACTCTTTCGAATTTCGTCGAAGGCACGTTCAAAAGCGTAGAAAAACTTCGTGTCATTCCCCGCGCCGGGAGGTTTAACTTCAATTTCCTCTAGAAGCTTGAGCGCGCGGTCCAGGGTTTTCACCACGATGGGCTCATGAGCTGTCGCATCGAAGTAGATAAGAATAAATGTAAACTCGTCCTGATGATAGGCGACCGGCATGAACGCGAATTCGAGATAAAGCGCGACGATCACATTGCGGGACACGAAACGGTTAAGTCCTTGGTTGCCCATGGATCCGGAAACATCCACCAAAGCGACGGTGGATCGTTTTTTCCTCGGTCTTTGCGGTGACACCTTGTCTCTTTGTTGCGCCGGCTGGTGGGCTAGTAACTCGTTTTGTTCGATCAGGGGAGGAAGGAGACGCAGGGGATAGGGCGACTCGACCACGCGTGGCCAAAGCGAAATATCATCCGCGGTCAGAAACATCCACTCATCCGTATCTTCGGCCCCTTTGCGCTCAACCGGAAAAGGCGATATTTTGGCCTGGTCACGCTCTTTAAGGTTCACGCGTACCCAGGGCATAAGCTTGATCATCACCGCGAAGAAATCCAGTTTGTTGGTATTCAGGAAGTCGTTTCCAATCCGCGCAAAAACGCTTGCATCCAGCGCTTGTTTAGCAAAATACCGCTGTTCAATCAGAATGCGGCTCAGCGGGCCCGGTAGGAGGTCCCACAGGAGTTTGCCGACAGCCTCAGGATCATCGCTGAGTGCCGAGGTCGAGCTCTTCCCAGCTTCCTGCTCGAGTTCACGTAAGGCGGCCATCAGGTTTCTTTCCTCATCAGTGAGTTGTGAGCGCGACTCAATTGCGGCAAGAAGACGCGCGATCGCGCGCAAGTTGTTCTGTCGACCCGCGGAAAGCGTCGGGGAAAGCGCGCCTATGGTTGTTGAAATGCTGAGGAGGTTCGACGCGTCTGGCGCCAGGAAAACCAGATCGTTTATCAGATCATCAACTTCTTTCTTGAGAAGGTTCAACTCATCTGAAATGACGTAAGTCCTTTCTTTGCGAGACAGGGCCTCCGCGATCAGATTTGACAGACCTCGTAGAATGTCCATCGCCCTCTGCGGATGCTGATAGGCCTCGCGCAAAGCCGCTACGGGAAGGGCTTTGGTCAAATAATTCAGCGCGATTTCGTTCAACTTGTCCGCATAAGACGTGCGAAATCGCGTGGCTGCGCCCGGGCTGTTGAACCAGTCCGAGCGGCGACGCACGCGGCGCGGTCGCGGCGAGTTCATGTCCTGCGTGAATGACTCCCAGGGTTGCCCTCCTTGGTCCAATTCGGCTGCACGTTTCTCGGTAAAGTTCCAATCCGAAGGATGCTTCCATGCGGCGCGGTCAAGGTTGCGCTCGCGTACACCGAAGAGCTCCGCGAGGGCGTTCCAGAGCGGCAAGCCGTCTTCAAAGGGTGTGTAACCGGTGCGGCGCTGGCCCTGGCCATCGGCATGCTGGGCGGAGCTTGAGCCCGTCATCTGAGCCTCAGGATCAGCTTCTAGGGGCTGTGGTTGAGTGGATTTGTCTACGGCGTCCTCCGCGCCTGACGCGGCGAGGTCCCGCTGATGGGGGCGTGATTCTCCCAAATCTTGCTGGTGGTGTAAGTTTCTCAGGCCCTGCTGCGGGCGCCTCGGATTTCCGGAGCCACGGTGTCGGCCGCTGCGGCCCCGGCGTGAGTTTGAACCCGAAGTTGGAGTCGAGGAGGCCGTAGACTCCGCGGACTCCGCGGACTCTGTAGCCCCTGGAGACTCCGCAGATTCAGCAGATTCTGTAGGTTCCGCAGACCCCGCAGATCCTGGAGGTTCCCATGGGAACTCCGACTGTCCCGTATGAGATTCGGATCCGTCTGCTGGGCTTTCGGAGTGTTCGCGTGTTGCGTTCTGCCTGGCGCTGCTTGCGTTCTCGTCCTGATTCTCGTTCCCGTTTTTGTTTTCGCTGCTGCTGCTTTCGTTTGGGCTGTGGTCCTGACTCGCACCCGATCTTAAAGGAGACCTATGGTCGGGAAGCGATTCCGATTGAGCATCATGCGGCGCTTCTGCATTCGCTGCGGACGAGGGAGGCTCTTGAAGATCCCGATCCTGAGTCTGCACGTTGTTTTCACCGGGACCGTGATCCACTTCACCCGAATTCTGGTTTTCATTTGGGCCCTGAGTTGCTTCCGTGTCTTTTGGATCGGGAGCCTGGTCCTTTTCGCTTTGGCCCCGGCTTTGATTCGGATATGGATTTGCGCGCTTGCCAGGTCTTGGCGTTGGGGATGCACCCGAGTTCTTGCCGTCCTTATCTCCGCTCCCATCGTTGTCCCCAGCTTCGGCCAGTGGAGGTGATGTGGGTGGCTCCGGTAGGTCGGGCACAAGGGCCATTCGCGTACTGAGTTCCACAATTTTACGGCTGAACACCCGGAGCAGTTCGCGCCGATCGCGGGCGTCCGTTTGAGCAGAGAAAATGTTGCCTCGCCGGGCAAGATAGCGGTTCAGTTCGCGTTTTGCGACGGCCTGTTCGTTCGGATCGCCATTGGCCATCGCCTCAATCGTAACAATAGTGGACCAGTCTTCGGCGAGGTCCTGATTGCGCGAAGCCGCGAGGGGCAGATCACCAAGAAAGATCTCGGATCTTTCCTGGGCCCGCACCTTCACGCTCTCATAACCGCTCAAGAGAGTGGCGCATTCCGCAGGAACAGCAGGCGGCGTCGCGTGCGGACCCGGGCCCGATTCGGACGCGAAGACCAGCAAGGGACCGAGTGGGCAGAGCCAATAGAGAACGTGCATGAATACGCGAACTCGAGCGATGTGGAATAACATGGCTTAGTTCATGTCCTGTTCTAAAGAATTCTGCTCGCGTTCAAAGGCGGCCAGCGCGGCAGCCAATTGACTTAGGAAAGCCTTCTGGTCCGCGTTCATTTGAACGTCCGGATACAGGGATAATGCCAGCACATCCGTGGCGATCTTCAGGCGTGCCACCGTGCCTCCGGAAAAGAGCGCGTTTTGAAGATCTCTCTGCAGGCTCTCGATTAAACCCTCGGACGTGCCGTGCCCTTTCATGGCCCTAGCCAGCATGCCGGGGAACGAGGCGGCGGTCGGAATAAAATCAATTTGATCCCCGAAGCCCCACTTCGTGTATTCATCATTGGCATCGGTCAAAGTTTCCTGAATCGCAGCGTGGAAGGCCTGGACCTGTAAGTAGGCATTGTTGAGCTGCCGCTTTTCGTTGGGATCGATTTCACGGTTGATGAGGACCTCTGCTTCATTCAAGGGGGCGGCGATTACGGGCGCGAGGTTCAGAAGCAAGCTCACATCCGATACTTGGGCTATAAGCCGGCCCGATTCCAAGGCCTCCGGATCGCGCAGATGATTCAAGATTGTGGCCATGGGCAGGACACGGCGCGATTGCATCAGCGTGCGTTTGCTGATGTCCGTACCAGGTGCAAACGGGGGATCGCCACGCTCACCTTTGAGGCGCTTGTTGCGTCGGTACTCTTCTACCTGCGTGCAGGACGGGTTCTTTGGCGAGCGTTCCCAATGTGATCGCAGTCAGCGCCGTATCGAACCCAATGTGGCGTTTCTTCAGAATTGAGAGGAAGCGGCTCAGTTGCTCCGCCGCTTCCGTCACCGTTGGCATACGGTCGTGGCGTGAGAAGGTCCTTCGCGCAGGAGGCGGCGTCGAGACCGACGCCGGAAGATCGCGTGGCACATAAAGTCCTGCTTCCGATAGGACGTACGCGCAGCCGGCGAACTCAATCCGTTTGCTTGCGGGACCATGTGAAGTCGTGGTGGAGAGCGCGGCAGGTGTCCAAAGCATCAATAACGAGGAAAGGGACATGGATAAGGAAAGGAACACAAGAACGGTTTTCATAAAATGCGACCCCCTAACTAGGCCGTGTCTTTTAAATCCAAAACGCGCAGATACTGCTGGATAATCGCAAACTCGGTCATAGCAACGAAGTTGATGGCGAGTTTTTCATATCGAGTACCAATTCGGCGGTTTTCTTTTATCCATCCCACACACCTTTCAATGACGTTGCGCTGCCGATAGTGCTTGCGATCAAAGTTCTTGGCTCGTCCATCTTGTTGGTTGGACTTTCTCGGAATGACTGGATGTATTCCTCGCCGGTGCAGATATCGTCGGATGCGCGGTTGACTGTAAGCTTTGTCAGCAGCCAAATGCTTGGGTCGAGTGGTAGGCCGTCCTCGGCCTTTGTGAGGAATACAAGTAGCTTCCACAAGGGTTTCAAACGACGTAGACTCATGAGCCTGGCCAGATCGTACATGCACGGACAGAGGGATCCCGTGGCCGTCGGTAACCAGATGGAGCTTGGTTCCAAAGCCGCCCTGTGAGCGGCCGAGAGCATGATCAGTGGGCTCTGATGTCGGGATTTTTTTTTCGACTTGCTCCGGCTGCCGATCGGGAGGCCCGGATTAGTGTAGCATCCACACACCAAAGATTGTGATCGATGTAGCCATGCTCGTCCAACTCGAGCTGAAGTCGATGCAGAATGCGACCGATCGTTCCATCTAATCGCCAACGGCGAAATCGGTTGTAGACTCCTTTCCAGGACCCATACCTATCCGGGAGTTCGCGCCATTGTGCGCCGCTGTGAAGAATCCAAAAAATGCCATTGAGTATTTGCCGGTGATCTCGCCAGGGACGCCCTGGGCGCGGTCTATTGACAGGCAACAGTGGTCTAATCAGTTCGTACTCGGCATCTGACAGCTCGTAACGCCTCACCACAACAACCTCCTTGGTTGCGGTAAATCGTCGGCATCTTACACCTGTCGAAAGCTATTTAAAAGACACGGCCTAGTAATCGGGTTCAAGTCATATGCTCTAGTCATGCCTTTGGATTGTGTGCGCGGTCCCAGTAGGACGTTGTTCGGGCGTTATCAGAAGCTCTATAGAAGATGTCAAACCCTTGGGTCATGGACATCCGATAAATTGTTCGGCCTTGTTCGCATCGGAAAGAATTACTGGTGGCACCGATACACTCATCACAGATTCTGGTGCAGAGTCGTGCGATGGCGGTCGATATGAGTGGATCTCGGCCTTCGTCCAGTACATAACTTATTTTTATTTAATACACGCTGTGCTTAAGTCCGGATTGAACAATCGCGTGGACACGGACGAGAGGCTCTCTACAATGAATAATTGAATTTTTTTAACATCTCGCAGGGAGGGGCTCCGTTGAAGTTCCATTTCCGTTTCACTAAAAAATCCACTGCTGACCGGTTCGTTTCTTCAATCATCATGACGTAAGTTGAGCCGTAGCAGCTTTGCTCCAGCGACAGCCATCAGGAGGGCCGCAGCCAGCAAGGATTTTCTGAATGAAGGCGGTTCGGAT
>JBFWQY010000047.1:0-25437 GCA_050249195.1 Bdellovibrionales bacterium | reverse complement strand
CGAGCGTACGGACTACGTGACGAAGAATACTTGAGGCTGAAAATCCTGACGTGCTCACTACCGGAACTTTAAACAATACTTGTAGAAAATGACCGATCTTTACCCACACAAAGTCCCGAAGAGCCATTCTTCTTTGGGTTTCGCTCCATTTGTGGACCAGCTCCTTTGCAGCTGAATCTCTTGGCCTTATCGAGTTCACGCACGAGGCCCTAAAGTTGGATGTTCAATACCAACAGGCCGTGCTGGATAAGGAGATTGTCGATTTCAGGCGTGATGCCGGTAACAACTTGTTTCGGAACCGATTTGAGTTTACGCCCTACCTGCACCGATATGATAACGATAGGCCGATAACAGCTCCGAGCCACTTCACTGATGAAGGGATGCGCTTGGGACTGACTCAATATCTGCCGCTGGGCACAGAGCTCAGCTTAGGTTGGGATAATGCGTGGGAGAATACCCAAAGCTCGGGGCTAGCTCCGGATGAAAAATACACTCTGAGTCTTTCCCAGCCACTCTGGCGCAACCAGTTCGGCGCCGCGGACCGCTTGAAAAAGCAAGCGACCGAGATCCAAGCCCAGGCCGAGGCGGCAAGAGTCCGCGCGACCCGAGCCGAGTCCTGTGATCGCCTCAGCGGTGTGTTTGTAGACGCCTGGACGCAAGATCAGAGAGCCCTGTTTGTGGACAAAGTTTATGAGCTTGCAAGTGAGCTCTTCCGGCGGAGCCAACCGGCCTTTCGTGCGGGGCAGATCAGTCGGTTGGATTGGCTGGGCGTACAGTCTGAGTACTTGAATCTCCGCGATCAGAGGAGCCAGGCACAAAATCGCGCCGTGCAGTACCGTCTTCGTCTCACACGGGCTTTCCCTTTCGCACGTGATCGCCAGCTCGTTCACCCGGGCGATGTCCTCAAAACGATGGAGCCAAACTTAGAGGCCGCGCAATCCGAAAGTCCGACTTTCGAGGAGCTTTACTACAAACTCTTGAGTGAGGGCTTACAACGCCAAGCTGAGGCGGGACGCTCACAGTCCCATCCGAAACTGGATTTAAAGCTGTCCCAGCAATTGAGCGAGGGAAACCTCGACGCGGAACCCTACGACGATCGCGATTTCACGATTTCGTTGAATCTGATCTGGGAGCTCAATGACAATTCAGTCCGGGCCCCCTACCATATCGCCCGTCTTGAAGCCGAAAAACAGCGGCTCAAAAGCCAGGAACTCGCCCGTACTCGACGGGAACGGTATCAGGATCAGGTTCTTAGCCTAAAAGGGCAGGCGGAACAGATTGAAATCGAAGAGGAGCGCATCGGGATCCTTGCGAAGATCACCGATGAAAACCGCCGTCGATTTTTGCAAGGGCGAGTTGATTTCCAAGACTTCTTGCGTGTCAACGAGCAGTGGTTCGAATCCCAAAATCGTCTGCTCGATAAACAAGCAAATTACTGGAAGAGTCTGGCGCGCTTTTCTTTACTGGAAAATCTAGCAGTTCCGTTTTGCCAGGAGGAACTTTGAGACGGCTGATTGACCTCTTTATCGCCCGTACCGCCTGGGTGAACGGCCTGACAGCCGCCATCACGCTGGGCGGAATCATCGCTTTGTGGGGAATGAAGCGGGACCTCCATCCGCCCTTTAAATTCAACTATGTGAATGTGGATTTGACCTATGACTCGGGTTCGGCGGAGGAGATCGAGCGCCTGATCACCTATCCCCTGGAAGAGAAGCTCCGCGACTTGCCGGATCTTGAGGAGCTCACGTCTGTGACTAAGGTGGGGAGTTCGAAAATCACGTTGAAATTTCCTCAGTCCGTGCAACCCTTATCCGAGAAGATTGAAGAGATTCGCAGCCGCGTGCAAACCGAGCTCCCTCAGCTGCCCAAAGACATTCGGAACTTATCCGTCGCTCAAAGCAATGATAACGCGATATTCGTGGCCAATTTGGCTATTACCGGCATTGATAGTTACAATTGGAACCATCACCATTTTCTGGCGCACTTGGAAAATCAAATCCGAACCGTGCCAGGAATCACCAAGGTCGAATCTTCCCTCAAACCTTATCATGTGTTTATTCGTTTCGATAACAAACGTCTGGCCCGCAGCGGGGTTACGGTGTCGCAGATTCGCACGGCCGTACAATCCGAGCTGGGATCAAATGTGATCGGCTATAACTACGCCAATGGCCGGGAATGGCTACTGGAATACTCGCAAAAGCCCATCAGTTTGGAACAGATTCGACAAATCCCTCTGTACGAGAACAGCCAAGGCTATGGCTTAAGATTGGGCCAAGTGGCGGAAGTGTCCTTCGATATGCAGCGAAATGAGAAGTATCATTTCCTGCTCGATGGTCAGAAGGCCGTCGAGATGGCCGTTCACAAAAGCCCTGAACGGGATGCGATGCAGACGTTCACTGAGGTGAAAGACCTCCTGGACCAAACCAAAACTCCGCCGGGAGTGAAGATCCGCATTCTGTATGATGGTCCTTACTTCATTCAGCAACAAATCAACGTCCTTCTCTCAAACGGGTTCGGGGGATTGGTACTGGTGCTGGTGATGCTGGCCCTTGCCATGGGCTGGCGCACGTCGCTGATGACCGCAATGGGGCTACCCATCTCCTATTTTGGAACGTTCCTAGCCCTGCGCGCCTTTGGAGTCTCCATTGATCTGATTTCATTAATCGCGATGATCTTAGTGGTCGGAAATCTGGTGGATGATGCCGTCATTTTTGCGGAACGATACAACCAACTGCTGAGCGAAGGAAATCCTCCCCAAGAGGCGGCGGGCCGCTCGGCGCGCGAACTCATCGTCCCGGTGACAGGCACGATATCGACCATTATTTTCGCGTTTTTGCCGATCGTGCTTATTGATAGCGAACTTTCCGTCATCTTCTTTGCTATTCCCGTGGTCGTTAGCATTGCTCTCCTTTTGAGCTGGTTTGAGACCTTTTTCGTCTTGCCTAATCACCTCAGTCATTTTGTGAAGCACCCGTCGGCGGAAAGGGCCACTGTATTCTTTCACTTTCTTTCCCGCATCTACAAACGCCTGTTACGCCATACACTGAGGTTCCGTTACGTGTATGGACTCTTATCGTTGGCATTGCTTGGATTCTCCCTCCACACGGCCTCGAAGATGCCACAGGATTTCTCGCTCTCCATCAACGCCCCGCAGGTGTAAATCTTTTTGACTCTCAAAGAGGAAAAGGTATTTACCGAGGTCCAATAAATACTGGAGCCCTTGCATGCGGAGCTGCTCAAGCTGCCCGCCGAGGAACTGGATTTTGTTGAGACAAACCTGGGCTGGATTTGGCGTCAGGGGAAGAGCTATCGTGGGCCCCGATACGCGACCATTCGTTTGGTGTTGAACCGCCAAGAGGTCGACGTGCGCTCGTTGCGCGATCGGGTTCATCAACAGGCCGAGAAGATCGTGAACAGCTTCAAGAGCCCTTATGTTGAGGAACTTGTGGCCGTCGCTTCAGAGCGCGGAGCCAACAGCCGAAGGCAGAATCTCGCCACGGTCCAGATTCGCGGGCGCGACGAAAATGCCTTTCGCAAGGCCAAGGAGGACACGATCCTAGCGCTCGCAAAACATGGAACAGTCGGCGAGAATGTTCCTCCTGACAACTTAGGTCCTCTGACTTACCAATTTGAAGCCAAAATGCAGGCTCTGCGGGCCTACCAAATTCCACGCGCAGAACTGGCTTTTCAAGTCCAGGCGCAGTCCGGTAGCGTTGAGCTCCTCCAAACGCGAGACTCGGGGCGCTGGATGAGCGTGTTCCTCGAGCCTATGGGTCTGCATGAGCCCCAACTCGCGGATTTGAACAAAATCACGATCCAATCACCGAAACACGGGGACATCTTTTCCATCGCCCGGCTGGGGAAATGGGACCTATCGGGATACTCGGAAGGCATCGAGCATAAGAACGCCTCCCGCGTTTTGAATCTCGACTTCCGCTTTGATGGCAAAAGCACGAACGAACAGGTTGTGAAAGAAGAGATCTCCCAGCTTATCAAGCCTGTCGCCGCCCAGTATCCCGGCCTTGAGTTTAAAGCCATTGACGCCAATGAAGAGGATAAGAAAGGCCGGGAATGGACCGGCAAAATCGTGGTGGCGGCCGGGGCTTTGATTTATCTTATTCTGGCTTTTACACTTCGTTCCTGGACACAACCCTTGATTGTGGGTCTACCGATCCCATTTGCTCTGATCGGAGTGGTCTGGGCACTCAAACTGCATGACCTTCCATTGGGGCTTATGGCGATGATTGGATTGATCGGGACCATGGGTGTGGCGGTCAATGACAGCATCGTGATGGTTCATCACATCAATATGCTGGCGCGGGAGCGTGGCGTGCGTACGGCCGAATTGATCATAGAGGGCGCCGCAAGTCGCCTACGCGCCATCTTCCTGACCGCGAGTTGCACTCTCGTTGGTGTATTCCCAACCGCTTACGGGGTGGGCGGCGAATCCGGATTCACTCAACCGCTCGCCTTTTCTATGGGCTGGGGTTTATCCGCTTCGTTGCTCCTGACTTTGTTCATCATTCCGGCGATGCTTTTGGTTTTCGAAGATCTCCAGCATCTCGTGCAACGCGTGTTTGGCCATCAAAAAATACGCCGAACCCACGCGCCTTCCCCGAGCCGAGCTCCCGACGCCCATCCATAGGCAGAGAATTGTTGGTCGTGCTTAAGCTCTAGAGCAAATCCAACAGGTTCAATTGCTTAGGTTGAGGCTCGATCAACGGGAACCGCACCTCGGGTTTTCCTGTGAGCGCCACCAAGTTCTCAAGCGGTGGCAAACTGACCGGTGATCCCGTCACACGCTCAATAATCTTTAAAAAGAGTTTGGCACAGTAAGTGGCATCTTCTTCGGCTCGATGAAATCCCGTGGACTCAATCTTCAGGTGCTGCGTTAACGTGCCGAGTTTGTAATTAGCCAGCCCCGGGAAGACTTTCTTTGACATCAGATAGGAGCACAACACAAGCCCGCGGGGAGTGCGGATCTCACAACGTTTGTACTCCGACACCAGAAATTGAAAATCGAAAGCCGCATTGTGAGCCACAAGCAGATCGTCGCCGCAGAACTCCGAGAGCGGCTCCAGCAAGGTTTCCACTTGGGGCTTACCAGCCACCATCTCATCGGTAATGCCGTTCACGCGGCTCGCTCCCGGCGGAATTGGTCTTTGAGGATCGACCAAAGTTGAAAAAACGGCCTCCGGTTCTCCATTTACAAATCGGACCGCACCGATCTCAACAATCCGGTCCACGCCCGGCAACGTACCTGTCGTCTCTAAGTCAAATGCGATAAACCTCATGACAAGATCATAGGCCTCAACTTAAGCTGCCATCAAGCCATGACTAGCAAAGCAATTATCTTCCGACCTCTGGAAAAGGCTTGTACCGTTGGAAACGAGAAGTCCGTTCTTGAGGTTGCATTGAAGAACGGCATTTCGATCCCGCACTCCTGCGGCGCAATGGGAAGCTGTTCGACTTGCCGTGTGTTGGTTGAATTCAGTTCCGGGGAGCTTCCGCCGCGTGATGAGATGGAACAAGAGATCGCGGATATGCGTGGCTTTGCGGACAACGAGCGCCTCTCATGTCAGCTGCCGCCGAGCGCGGGCTTGGTCGTGCGTGTTCCGGAGCCGTTTGATCCCGACGCCGGTTCCACGTAAAAGGGATTCGTATAAATCCAGGGAATCCACTTTTTGCCGTCCGGAAGCGGAAGTGTCGGGATCACACGCACCATGACCCGGTAAACACCGGGAGTGTTGAGATAGTACTGAGTCAGCTGCGAATTGGACGTCATCACCCTTAGACCGTCACGATAGATAATCACATCGAAGGGCACATCCGGTTTTTGCGGGAGTGAGATTTCAAGGGAAAGGTTTGCTTCCAAACTCAGTCTCGATCCCATCGGATGAATCTGGCCCGCGCGCGTGCGAATGAACGCGTTGAATCCTTTCGGATTCCCAAGAATGTCCAAACTCATGTAGAATTGTCCTTGCCTGATCGCGGCCGCCAGCTTTTCGAGATCGCTAGATGCATTGCCCGTAAGTTCGGATCGCAACAGGACATGGTTGCGTACGAGGGAGAAGAGGGTTTCGTAGGTCGGAAAGCGCAAGAACAGGTCTTTACCCCCTAGAGCCAATCTGGCTTCGGCGTCGGCGCCCGCAATTCCAATCACCTTGCGTTCTTGATTCAGTTCCGTCCACAATCTCAGCACATCCTCCGGCTCTTCAAACAGCCGCAGCAGAGCCAATTTTTCCTGAAACGGAAGGATCAACAAACTCATCAGAAAAGAAGCCTTGTTATTCACCCAGGCTTCTTGCCAGACATTCTTGAGATTGATGATTTCAATACCATCCAATCCCGGTGGGTACGCACCGCTCCAGTTGTAGTTTGGCTTTAGCGGATGAGCGAGCATAAACGCTCCCAGATCCGGGGACCTCTCGATCTGTGAGAGCAGGTCCGCAAACAAGACCTGAGAACGGCCAACACCTTGCAGATGCCGTGAAGTCGTCGCGCCAATATTCAGCAAGCGGGAATTGAGATAACTGTACTCGCCGTCAATCATCACCAACAAATTGGAATGGTAGCCAGAAAACGAGTCCGGTTTGTCAAAAAGGTTAAGATCGGTAATCGACAAGAAATCCAGTCCGGCGGTCTGAGCGGCGGAGATCACCTCGCTGATGTCACCGCTTCCAGAACTCAGATTTGTGTGTACATTGGTGACCCCGCGGTAATCGAAGAATCCCTTGGGAGGGTCGGCTACAAGATCTTCGGGAAAGATACGAACATCGTATCGCGCGAGATAAAGTCCATAAACAAGATATATGAACACCAGCGCGGTGAGGACCACGAAGGCTCTCATGGTGCTTCCACCCGCCAGATCACAAAATCCCGGTCCACAGGCAGACTCTCCACCACGCGGTGACCCTGGGCCGCGTAAGTGGATGGAAGCTTGTCCTCCTTTTTCACCGCCACGTAATACACTTTCGCCTGCGGCTCGCTCCCTTGGAGATAATCGTAAAAATCCTTGCGATTCATGCCCTTCAGCTTGTAAACCGGGCGACCCAGCTCGAAATACATCTTTGAGGCCATCTGGTAAGAGCGAGCATATAAGGGCGAAAGATCACGCGAGTGCCGCACCACCTCATCGTACTCGTGAAATTCTCGGAACTTAAGATCCTTTGACCATTCCGGTTGGATCATTATCACGACAGCCAACAGTGCGATAAGGGAGCCCCATAGAACCAGCGTTCCCCGCAAGCCTTTGGCAGCTCCAGGATACTGGCTCACCGCCAGCGCGAAGAGCGCGGGATAAGCGGCGATGGGCCAATTGGCTTCCACATATCCGCGGAATGTTGTGAAGAAGAAGAACACAAGAGGAGTCCACGCCAGAAAGTGAAAGACCATAGGAAGGGAACGTCGCGCCCGCAAAGCCCAATACAGAATCACAGGAAAGATCAATCCCACCTGGAGCCCGATATAATGAAAGGTCCAGGACGGCTTCCACGAGCGTCCAAGCCCGTGTTGAGTCTGAAATTTTATGGATGCGAAATCGTTCAGAAGGTTCCACAGCCAAACGGGCACGGTTCCCATTAGACCGCCTAAGAACAAGAGCGGAAGGTGGCGCAAAAAGCTCCGCCGCAGCTGAGGAGACAGCAGACAAACCGGAAGCAAGCTCAACACGAACAAAACCATCATGTACTTGGAGGAGAAGCCAAGCCCAACGGATAATCCCAACCCTAGTGCCAGCCGCCAACTCGGGTTTTCCTTCCAAAGGAGGAAGAGCCACAACGAAAGTGCATAAAAGAACAACAGGGGAAGGTCGGGTGTGACCACGAGAGCGCTGCCCCCGACTAGAGGCGAAAGCAGAGCCAAGCCCAACCAATACAAACGCTGCCGCTCCGAAAGATACGGTTTGAGCAGTTTCAACCAGACCCCAAGCGCCGCGTGCCCAAGAAGAACCCCCGGCCAGCGCACGTTACCCCCGAGCCATGACGTCCACTGGCCCAACCCGAACAGCCACGCGACAAATGGGGGGTGATCAAAATAGCTCAACTGCATATGGCGGGACCATACCCAATAGTAAGCTTCATCACTTGTTAACGGAAGCAGCGCGGACAGCGCGAGCTTAATGACCAATGCGATCCAAAAGACTCTTGCAATCTGACTCACGGAATTTTGACTTGTTTGGGCTTGCCCAGATCTCCGGGAACCCCACGCTCACGTCCGTTGAGAATGATATTCACGGCTCCGCCATCACTGAAATTCAACATCAGCGGCTGATCCGCCTGGATGGTATGGACCTGCGTGGGAGCGAGCGAGATCTTGCGGTTTTCGCCGTGAACCTGAAAAGAAACGTCCACCTTATCCAAAGCCTCGAGAATAACTTCTCGAACTGCGCCCTCAGGCGCCGCGGGCGCGTCCGGCTTATTCTCCGCGACATCTCCCGCAGGATTGGTTGCCGGAACCGAAGCGGGAGCGGGCGATGGCGGTGGCAGCACGGGGGGAACAGGTGTCGGCGCCACAACCTGCGGAACAGGTGGAACGGGCGCGACCGGAAGAGGAGCGGGTGCCACCGCAGGGTTGGACGCTTGCACGGCCGGAGATGGAGAAACGGCCGCTGGAGGTTGTGAGCCGCCACTAGCCCCGCCGCCGGCCTCGCCCGCAGGAGCATCAGGCACCTTCGCAGTCGATTCAGTTTCCCTTTTCCCCTCGTCGTCCTCAGACTTCGCGGCAGGAGATTTCTTACCGGACGAGGCCGCATGAATCTCGTTTTCAGGCGGAGTCACGATCGGACTCACCTTGAGATCAGACGGCGTCTCCACCACCTTCTCCGCTTGATACTTCTCGATCAACTCGCGCACGCCGATAATCAAACCGATCAGGATAACAATGACGACAACGGCGAGAGTCCGCATTCCCGAGGAATTCTCTTCATGGGAACGGCGGCGTGAGGCGGGAGCGGGCGTGCTCTCCCGCGGCACTTCCACCGGCCGCTCAGGAACACCCCCGTGCTCCTCGTGGTACACGCGCATGACCTCTTCCGGATCCATTTTCAGGAATAAGGCATAGGAACGCACAAAGCCCTTGAGGAATGTCTTTGCGGGCAAGCTTTCCTCATCACCGTTTTCAATCGCCGCCAAAATCTTGGGATTGATCTTGGTCGCGAGCGCAACTTCGCTCAAAGAAAGATGAGAGCTTTCACGTTTTTGTTTAAGAAGTTCGCCTGTCTTTTTCATTTTATTCCAGCAACTCTAACATTCCTTTAGCTTTGGCGACATATTTACTTTGTGGGTAACTTTTCAGCAGTTCTTCAAGCCGCGCCTTTGATTTTTCCTTTTCACCTAAAGCGAAATAACTCATCGCGGAATAAAACAGGGGCTCCTCGAATTTACTCGGGCGACAAAACTCGATTGCTTGATCCAAGGCCTCCGCCGAAGGTTGTAGGCGCTTCATCTCCAAAAGGGTTCTGCCGTAGTAGCTGGCGGTCACACAACTTTCCCGGCGGTACTCCAACGAGCGGAGAAGGTAGCCCTCAGCTTTCTGATACTGACCCATACTGAAATAAACCATTCCTAAATTCGCCAGTGTTTTCTCCGGCGACTGGTAGGTTAAGTCCCCTTCCACCTCATGCAGAATACGAAGCGCTTCATCGTACTTCTGAAGATCAATCAGGACCCGTGCCAGATTGTTTTTGGCGTCGGAAAAACGTGGTTCCAGCTTAATGGCCCGGCGGAACTTCTGCTCCGCTTGCTGAACTCGCCCGCGCACATAATAAGTCAATCCCAGGTTATTCTGGACCAACGGATTTTTCGGATCCAACTGTTCGGCGCGCAGGAGCTCGCTCATAGCCTGCGGGTATTGGCCCTGCGCAAGATATCCCGTGCCGATTTGCAAATGAAGAGACGCCCGCTCCTCCTCACCTTTATGAGCCGAGACGCATCCAGAAACGAAAAGGATGACGGCCAAGCCTATGCGTGTCGGTTGTTTAATCATTCTTTAGAAGCTAACAGACTCAATCCTTGAATCAATGCTAAGTTGCAGTGCATAAGGAGGCCAGCAACTCCACATGTTCTGTCTGTGGGAACATATCCAGACCTTGCACCTTCTCGAGCCTATACTCGCCCAGTCCGCACAACCGGAGCGCATCGCGCGCAAATGTCATGGGATTGCAGCTCACATAAAGAATCTGACGAGGGCGCAACCGAGCCAGATCTTGAAGCACGTGTTGCGAAGCCCCCGTACGCGGGGGATCGAGCACCACTAAGCCTTGTCCCGGCCGCTCTTTAAGACGGGAAAGGATGCGTTCAACGTCACCCGCAAACCATTCCACATCGGGTGCTCGCATTCGTCCGCGGGCCACAGCCTCACGGCTGCCCTCCACCGCCGTAATAGGCACGCCTAGAAATCGGTCGCGCAGCGGATACGTCAAATTCCCCGAGCCACTGTACAAGTCCATAATCCAGTCCGGAGCTATTTGAACCAAATCGACAAGCCGGCGTTTCAAGACCTCATTTTGATCTCGATTGACCTGCGCAAACACCGCCGTTTCAGGATCTCGATTGCCCGCGTGTCGCATGACTCGGCCCTCTTCCGTCAACGCCAACTCCAAGCGCTGATGGCCGGCCAGGTCCGCGGGCTCCAACGTTCGCATCTCGTCGTTCAGAATCTCCTCCGCAATCGTGCACGACTCGATGGGAATAAGGTCGCGGGTGCGAAGAGCGAAGAATCCCTTCTTCCCGCCCCGAAGTTGAAGTTGAATACGGTTACGGTAATGAAATTCCGAAGGAGCTTCGAGAAATGGAAGCCATTCAAAGCCATGTAGCTTCCTAAGGCTCTCACGCAAGATTTTAGATTTTTGTTCCACCTGAACCGAATAAACGACATGCTGCCATGAACACCCTCCGCATCGGCCGGCGACAGCACACGGAGGCACCCGCCGGGACGGAGAAGGCGAAAGAACTTCCACCAGTTCCGCCTCCCAAAAGCGGGACTTTTTGGCCGTCACGCGCGCGCGGATCCTCTCCTGGGGCGCCGTCTGCGGGACGAACACAACCACGCCTTCAAAGCGCCCGACCCCTCGCCCTCCAAAATAGGAGAGCGAATCGATCGTGAGCTCGATCAGCTCACCCGTTTCAGGAGTTAACGAATTCTTTTGGCCCAAAGAAAATCTTCAGCTCGCGCTCGGCACTGGCGGCGCTATCACTCCCATGCACGGCATTTTCGCCCATACTGTCGCCATAAAGCGCGCGAACCGTGCCCGGGGCGGCCTTCTTGGGATCCGTCGCACCCATAATCTCGCGGTTACGGGTGATCGCATTCTCGCCTTTGAGTGCCATTAAAACCACTGGCCCTGAAGTCATAAAGCTCACCAACTCACCGAAGAACGGACGCTCCTTGTGTTCGGCGTAAAACTCCTTGCACTGGGACTCCGGAATCGTCGTCATCCTCATGGCCGCGATTTTCAATCCGTTCTTTTCGAACATTTGAATAATCGCTCCGATCGCATTCTTTTTCACCGCATTCGGTTTGATGATGCTAAACGTGGTTTCCACAGCCATTATTTGAGCTCCTTGCACATAAATTGGGCGCAAACATACTTCCCGAATTCCGGAAAGTCCAGCCCAGCGGGCGAGAGCCGACTATTAGCCAAGGCTCGATTTCAAAGTGCTTCCCAGATCGGCCGGCGAGCGCGCGATCTTGCAACCGGCGGAAGCCAGCGCCTCGAACTTGGCTTCAGCCGTCCCCTTGCCTCCACTAATGATCGCGCCCGCATGTCCCATGCGTTTTCCCTTAGGGGCCGTGGCTCCCGCGATAAAGGCCGTCACCGGCTTTTTAAACTCCCGCTTGATGTACTCGGCAGCTTCTTCCTCAGCACTGCCCCCGATTTCACCAATCATGATCACCGCGTCGGTATTGGGGTCCTTGTTGTAAAGTTCAAGAACATCAATAAAATTTGTCCCATTCACCGGGTCACCACCGATGCCCACACAGGTACTTTGCCCCAGGTCCAATGCTGTCAGCTGAAAAACGGCTTCATACGTCAACGTTCCGGACCGGGAGAGCACCCCTATGCGACCCGGCTTATGAATGTGTCCCGGCATAATCCCGATTTTACATTCCCCGGGAGTGATCACGCCTGGGCAGTTGGGACCGATCAGACGTGTGGAACGTCCCTGAAGGTATCGCTTGACCGACACCATGTCCATGACCGGGATCCCTTCGGTGATACACACGACGAGTGACAAACCCGCATCCGCCGCTTCCATAATGGAATCCGCGGCGAAGGGAGGCGGAACATAAATCACCGACGCCGTGGCCGCTGTTTTTCGTACGGCCTCCTCGACGGTGTCAAATACGGGCAATCCCAGGTGCTGGCTTCCCCCCTTTCCGGGAGTGACTCCGCCCACCATCTTGGTGCCGTAGGCGAGGGCTTGCTCGGAATGAAAGGTTCCGGCTGAACCGGTGAACCCCTGACAGATCACCTTAGTTTCTTTATTTACGAGAATCGCCATGTCTACGCCCCCTTAACCGCGCCCACAATGGCTCGGGCGGCACTGGTCAGATCGTCGGCGGGAGTGATGTTCAACCCGCTCTCGCTGAGAAGTTTTTTTCCAAGTTCCACATTCGTACCCTGCAGACGCACCACCAACGGCACTTTAAGGCCCAGCTCCCGGGTCGCGGCGATCACGCCTTCGGCGATAATGTCACATTTCATGATTCCGCCGAAAATATTCACCAAAATGCCTTTGACGTTGGGATCTTTAAGAATCAGCTTGAACGCCTCGGTGACCTTCTCTTTGCTGGCACCTCCACCCACGTCCAGAAAATTCGCCGGCATTCCCCCGTGGAGCTTAATGATATCCATAGTCGCCATGGCCAGACCGGCGCCATTCACCAGACAGCCGATATTCCCGTCCAATTTGATAAACGCCAGATCATACTTGCTGGCCTCGACTTCCGCCGGATCCTCTTCTGAAATATCGCGGTACTCGAGAATATCCTTATGTCGATAGAGGGCATTGGCGTCGAAATTCAGCTTGGCATCAAGCGGAATGACCTGGCCATCGCCGGTTTCCACGAGAGGATTGATTTCGGCAAGCGCACAATCCATATCCAAGAAAAGCTTATAGAGCCCTAAGAAGACTTTCGTGGCTTTTCCCACACGATCGCCCTTAATTCCGATAGCGAACGCCATCTGGCGCGCCTGAAAGGGGCACATCCCAACTGCAGGATCGACCACAATTCGGTGAATCTTTTCTGGCGTCTTTGCCGCCACCTCTTCGATGTCCATGCCGCCTTCCGAACTCCCCATCATGACCACCCGGCCATAGTGTCGATCCACGAGGAAAGCCACATAATATTCTTTTTTGATATCGCAACCCTGCTCGATATAAACTTTGCTTACGGATTTGCCTTCGGGGCCAGTCTGCGGCGTCACGAGATTCATCCCGATCATTTTTTGAGCGAGAGCTTTCACATCATCAAGTGTCTTCGCGACCTTTACACCACCGCCTTTACCACGCCCTCCGGCGTGAATCTGCGCCTTAACCACCCAAAGATTGCCCCCAATTCCACGGGCCGCTTTGACCGCCTCGTCGGGAGTCTGGGCCACCTCTCCCTTGAGGGTCGGCAGTCCAAATCGCTTCAAAACTTCTTTTGCCTGATACTCATGTATGTTCATTCAATTTTCCTTGTGAATCTCGACCCTATCAGCTTCTCTGTTTTGAAGCAACGAAGCCTGGAGTGCCATGATCCAGATGTGCATAAGACAAGACTGGTTGTTTGACTGAGCTCCCGTTGTTCATTATGCCTGAGCAGGGTGAATTCCTTCATTGAGTTCAGTGAAAAGTTGACTTCGCTATTGTCGCGCCTTCCCAAGAGGCAGGGGCAAAAACTCTACTTTTTCCTTACCGATCAAGCCAACCTGCAAAACCTAGGACTATGGATCTCCGCCGTTGTCGCGGCGTTAATCTCAGTCGGCTATGCGATGCTCTTTCGCTGGCTCGAAGGGCTCGGCGAGAAGATCTACGCACTCCATTCGGGCTACTGGGCCTTTCTTGCGGCTCCCGCATTTTTCGTGCTTGCATGGCTGGTCGTGCGTCGATTCGCTCCCGAGGCTGCAGGCAGCGGAATTCCTCAGATCATGGCCGCCAACGAGATCGATCATGACGGGCCCCACCGCCCTTACTTGGAGCGATTACTTTCTCCGCGCGTGCTCGTGACCAAAGTCTTGAGCTCACTGCTGTGCGTGGCAGGAGGTGGAGCAATTGGGCGCGAAGGCCCCACTCTTCAGATTAGCGCCGGCGTGTTCTATCTCGTCGGCCGCCAGATTCGCAAAGTTGCGCCGGGATTTCGCGAGCAAACATGGATTGTAGCGGGGGCCGCCGCTGGACTGGCTTCAGCCTTCAACACACCCCTCGGGGGAATTGTTTATGCGATTGAGGAGCTGGGCGTGGTCCAGTTTCATAAGATTCGTACGGCACTTATTAGTGCTGTGATTGTGTCCGGTTTAGTGGCCCAGTGGATTCTTGGGAACTATCTCTATCTGGGATTTCCGCGCCTCGAAGTGATTGGCTTTTCGTTTTTGCCCTGGTCGCTTCTCGTGGGTGCGATCGCCGGTTATCTCGGTGGATCATTTGGTCGCATACTTTATATTCTGGCGATTAGCCGCCAGCGCCTGGGATCCCAGCGCAAACTCCTGCTTCTATCGATTTGTTGTGGTCTGATAATGGCCATGCTCTATCAGCTTGAGCGTCGCGCGGTCGGACCGGGAATTGAAGTGATTACCGGACTTCTGTTTCACGATGAAACCTCAAGTTCGACTTTGGCCGCCACCCGATTTTTAGGCACAATGGTGAGTTATCTCTCGGGCGCCGCCGGCGGTATTTTCTCTCCGTCGCTCGCGACCGGAGGCGCGATTGGTGCCTTGCTGGAAGATATACTTCGGACAGGTCATCCCAATCTGATGGTCCTCCTGGGAATGATTGGATTTTTGACCGGAGTGACCCGGACCCCGTTCACCGCGTTCATTTTGGTTTTGGAAATGACAGATCGGCATTCAGCAGTTTTCCCAATGATGATGGCCGCTCTGGCGGCTCAATCTGCAGCGCACTTTACCGATCGGAAATCATTTTATGAGCGCATGAAGGAACGCTTTCTGCCCTCGGAAACGAAAACGAACGGGCCGCGGGTGGCGGCCCGTCTTGATTGAATTTAGAGGTTTAATTTCCCCAGCGCTTCGACCAGTTCGCGAACGGCGTTCACAGAACTGTCGAGAGACGCGCGTTCTTCATTGTTCAGCTGAATCTCGATGACTTGCTCCAGGCCGCGCCCTCCCAACTTGCACAAAACTCCCACGAATAGATTCTTCACACCATACTCGCCTTGGAGATACGCGGCACAGGGTAGAACCCGATTTTGATCACGTAGAATCGACTCCGCCATCTGCACGGAGCTTGCAGCCGGCGCATAATAGGCCGAGCCTGTCTTCAACAGTCCGACGATTTCTGCGCCCCCTTTTCGCGTGCGATCGACAAGCGCATCCACCCGCTCTTTAGGAAGAATTTCAAGCAAAGGCACCCCACCTACGGAACAATGACGGGGCATGGGAACCATTGTGTCGCCGTGTCCGCCCAGGACAAAGGCGTGCACATCTTTGACACTCACCTTAAGTTCTTCTGCAATAAACGTGCGGAAGCGAGCACTATCCAAGACCCCGGCCATCCCGATTACGCGCTCGCGCGGAAAATCAAGTTCCTTCATGGCAACATAGGCCATGGCGTCGAGGGGGTTACTGACGACGATAACCACGGCATTTGGTGAGTTCTCACGAATACCTTTGCAGACATCCTTCATAATCTTCGCATTGGTCGCAAGAAGATCATCCCGACTCATACCGGGCTTACGGGGAAGTCCTGCCGTGATGATCACCACATCGGAGCCGGCCGTGTCCTTGTAGTTGGAAGTCCCGATCACACGTGAATCAAAATGTTCGACCGGCGAAGACTGGTAAAGATCCAAAGCCTTCCCTTGCGCGGCACCTTCGTTGATATCGACCAAGACCACATCACCCAGTTCCTTGGCGGCGGCCCAATGCGCACAGGTGGAACCAACGAATCCAGCCCCCACCACGGTCAGTTTCTTGCGAGTATGCTTCATAAGGCGATCACCTTTCGTAAGTAGAAAAAAATCAATGACTTATTCATAGACAAGATCCTTGCTCGACTCACGAACTTTTGTACAATCAAAGACATCTTCTCCAGTGGGTTTTGCAGCGTGGCATCAGTTCATTTGGCCCTACAAGATGTCGGTATCCAATTCGGTGATCGGCACCTGCTCAGGAATGCCACCCTTGAAGTCTGTCAGGGTGAATCCGTTGTTCTTATGGGTCCCAGCGGATTCGGCAAGACCGTCGTGCTAAAACTTCTGGCGGGCCTTCTTGTGCCCACCTCAGGACGGGTCCTCGTGGAAGGCCAGGACCTGCATGCACTCTCCGCGCGGGAGCGAAACGCACTCCTTCTGAAGATGGGAATGCTGTTTCAGAAAAATGCACTTTTTGATTCTCTCTCCGTGGGCGAGAATATCGCCTTTCCATTGCGGGAAAAGACAGCGCTTTCGGAGCAGGAAATCCAGGCCAAAGTGACCTACTTCCTGGAAGCTGTCGATCTCAGCCATGCTCGCGACCTTTTCCCCGATGAGATCTCTGGCGGAATGCAGAAGCGCCTGGGTATCGCCCGCGCGCTCGCGCTTATGCCCCGAACCGTCCTCTATGATGATCCCACCGCCGGCCTTGATCCGATCACAAGCCGTCGGATCGCGGATCTGATTTTACATCTCAAGGCCGAAGCTCGCGCCACGATTGTATGCGTGACCAATGACATGGCTCGTGCGTATCAGCTGGCGCAAAAAATCGTTATGGTTGTTGACGGTGAATTGATTGTCACCGGGGACCGCGTCGCCACCCTGGCGCACCAGGACCCGCGCGTCGCCCAGTTTGTGCGCGGGCGGCTAGACGGACCGTTGACGGAGGATCGCTCGTGATTTCCTTCCGAAATGTGCGCAAGAGTTTTGGCACGCGAGAGGTCCTTAAAGGCATCACGTTTGATGTTCCGGAAGGACAGATCTTGTTCATTCTGGGAACCTCAGGCACGGGCAAAAGCGTTTTGCTCAAGAACATCGTGGGACTCCTGCAACCCACCTCCGGCACCATCCTCGTCGATGGTGAGAACGTGGCGAAGATGACTGAGGAGCAACTCTTTCCCATTCGTCGCAAGTGCGGGATGGTCTTTCAACATCCCGCACTCTTCGACTCGTTGATAGTGTTCGAGAATGTCGCATTTGGCCTACGCAAACACTACCCCGACTATGGACCCGATCAGATCGCCAAACGCGTTCACGAATGCCTGGCGCTGGTGCACCTCAAGGGGGTTGAGGATCGAATGCCTCAAGAGATCTCTTACGGAATGCAAAAACGAGTCAGCCTCGCGCGCACGGTCGCTGTCAATCCTCGCATCCTCCTCTTCGATGAGCCCACAACCGGCCTGGACCCCGTGACCACCCGAGCCATCAACCATCTCATCTTTGAACTCTCGAGAAAACTGAAGACCACTTCGCTCGTCGTCAGCCATGATATGCAATGTGCATTGGAAATCGCCGATCACGTGATCGTGCTCGACAAAGGGGAAATTGTGGAACAGGGTTCGCCCGCGGATCTGAAACGCAGTCCCCATCCGCTGGTTCGGGACTTTTTAAAAGAGGCGCTGAATGCTGAAGCTTCTTCGTGATCTGATCGATGACATGGGCGAATGCGCCATGTTTATCCGGCTCGTGGCACGCACGGCATTTCGCCACCCGTGCTCCTATGAGAGCATTTGTGAACAGATCTGGAAGGTCACTCTCCAAAGTCTTCCGACTACAGCCTTGGCCGGTTTTTTTGTTGGCGCGATTATGACCGTGCAGTTCACCCTTCAAATCAAAACGTTTGGTGCTCTCGGCTATCTCGGCGGGTTGTCCACCTCAGGAACTGTCCGGGAAGTGGGGCCGCTTCTAATCGCCTTTCTGCTCAGCGGTAAGGTCGGGGCCTTCACTTCGGCGGAGTTGGGCACGATGCGGGTGACGGAACAGATTGACGCCATTCGCTGTCTAGGCGCAAACCCCATTCAAGAATTGATTCTGCCACGCTACATTGGAATTGTGGTTTCCAGCTTCTTCCTGCTGGCGGCCGGTCTCCTCATGTCGATTAGCGGAGGAATTGTTCTTGGAGCCCTATTCGCGGGCATTAATCCCGACCAATACGTCCGACACATCCCGACCATCGTGACGAAGTTTTCCATCGTCAGCGGCTTATTCAAATGTTTGGTTTTCGCGCTCATCCTGGCCTCCGTGTGCACCTACAAAGGATGGTCCACGTCGGGAGGTGCCAAAGGCGTGGGCCGGAGCGTGGTCAGCACCGCGGTTATGACAATGGTCGGTATTGTGGTGGCGGATTGGCTGACCAGTCTGTTAAATGAGACCGCACTCGAGATTTACCTCGGAAGGGTGCTTTGATGAGTCTGAGAATCTGGTCAGACTTTATCGTCTATTTCCTGCATAGCGTGAAGGAGGTCTTCACGCCACCCTACCGGGTTCGAGATACTTTCGCGCAGCTTGAATTCGTGACCTGGCAAAGCTTACCGGTGATCTTGTTCTGTGTGAGCTTTGCCGCTGTTGTGACCACCATGGAATCTTCGTTCCACATGAAACTGGTGGTTCAAAACGACGCGCTTGTGCCTGGATTTGCGGCACTTCTCATACTACGGGAGCTGGGGGTCGTCGTCTCCGCACTCCTGCTCACGTCGCGCGTGGGCGCGGGAATTGCGGCTGAAGTGGGATCCATGCAGATCACCGAACAAATCGACGCGCTTCGCATGCTTGGCATTAGTCCGATTCGGTTCCTCGTGGTTCCCCGCTTGATCGCCTGTGTCGTAGGCCTGTTTCTCCTCAGCATCCTCGCCAACCTAGTCTGTCTCTATATGGCCATGCTCGCGAGTGAGTTCAAACTTGGCTATTCGAGTGGCAGCTTTTTGACCGGAATGCGGGCGTTTGTTGAATTTAAGGACCTGGTGTTTGCTTCTATCAAAGGTGCTGTGTTCGGAGCGGTGATCCCACTGGTGAGCTGTTTTTTCGGGTTCCGCTGCCAGAGTGGCGCGGAAGGGGTCGGATTAGCGACGACCAATTCCGTAGTCGTCGCTTCAGTGGCCATAATTGTATTGGACTTTGTGTTAACATATATATTCTCACACTTTTATTGAGGGGAACTCGATGAAGCCACAGACAAAGGTTGGGATCCTGTTTATTGTTTCGGTCGTCGTAGTGGTGGTGTTCGCCTTCGCTTTGGGCTCGCTACAACCCTTCTCGGATTCAAAGACCCTGCGTGTGGCCTACAACTTTGCTGGCGGGATCGAAGTTGGCTCACCGGTGCGGGTGATGGGCATCAAAGTTGGAAAAGTGCGCTCCATCGAATTCGAACCAGAATTTAAGATGCCCACGACTGGCGAGGAGGTGAAGCTCATGATCACCATCACCGTCAGTAATAAAGCTTGGCCGACGATTCGCAGCGATAGCCGGTTCTATATCAATCTAGCGGGTGTTATCGGTGAGAAGTTTCTTGAAATCACGCCCGGAACTCTAGAAGCGAACCTTCTGGAATCCGGACAGGTGGTCCGCGGTGAGGATCCGCCTCGGATTGATCAGATGATCTCACAGAGCTATGCTCTGGCGGGAAAGGTCCTGGAATTTGTCAATCAGAACGAAGGATCTGTCGTTCAGACCGTGGACACGCTCAACAAGCTCGTTGTAAATTTCGACAAAATGCTGAAACAGCTTGAAAAAACCTCCCGTGATCCGGAGGTGCACCGAATCGTAAAGAACCTGAGTACAATTATGGAAAATGGGGCCTACTTCACAGAAAAGTTGCGGGAACCGGAGGCGCAAAAAACGATGGCTTTGATTCAGCAGCTCATCCATCGTCTGGAGCCACTTGACGCTAAGGCCATTAAGAAATTCCTCCAGGATGAGGGAATCCGCGCGAAACTCTTTTGATTCAGATTTGGATTCCGGACAGCAGTCCGGGTCTCGCCAAAAAAAAACCCTCGGGATCACCGAGGGTTTCACTTCGCATTCTTGCGGCGAAGTTACTTCTTCTTGCGGGTCGTTTTCTTGGTAGCTGCTTTCTTAGTGGCTTTTTTCTTCGTAGCCTTCTTTGCTGTTTTCTTCTTAGCCATTTTTGTCTCCTCCTCGGATGAGTTAGCAAAGCCGTTTACTCAACGCTGCTTTCCCTTTCAGTGTATCTAGGTGACTACCTCCGTCAATAGTAATTTTCAAAAAAACATACTTTTTGCTTGTGAATGCGCTCGGAGGTTGGAGACGAATGATCTTTTTCGCGCTTCTCGTGTTCGGAACTCTGTTCGTAATGCGAACATTGCGGATCTTCAACAACCGCACGCTGATCCGAGAAACGATGCTGACGAAAATCGGCACTCTGACTTTATCTCTTGAGTGGATTTCTCTCTTTTTCACTTCACACGTGCCGTGGATTCAAGGTTTCACAGTGGTTCTCGTCTCCATCACGCTCGTACTTGTCCTTTGCACCTGTGAGCGTCGGGAAATTGACGCTCACAAATCGAGAGTGCCGTTCTTCTTGGATCGTTGGATTCTCAATATGCGCTTGGGGCAAAGCGTGAACGCCGCTCGGGATGCAGCACTCAAATCGGAAAGCGAAGCGTTCATTGCCTTGGTGAAACCGTGTTTCGACACGCAACGAACGCGTTCATTGCACACCGCGCATCCACTGTTCTCCGCAAATGCGATGAGGGAACTCGAAGAACTCGCGCACTCTCCACATTGCGCTCTCGAGCGGCTCGAGAACTTGCGCCGCGTGTGGCGAAAGTCCGCCGATTTTCGACGTAGGTCCGGACAATCGCTACACCAAGCGGCCATACAATCCGCGGTGATGCTGGTTCTTTTATTTGCACTTTCGACCTTTGCCGTCCACCGCTATGGCTGGGTTCGCGTCGCAGACCTGGTGCTCGGCTCGGCGCTTCTCTCATTTACAGGAGTTTGGCTCATGATCCGAATGGCAAGGAAGACACGATGGACGCTCTGACGCCACCACTGTTGACCGCCATTCGCGAGACTCGCTGGCTCGTCTCATCCGGACGTTCCATGCGCGAATCCTTTCGGATGTACCTCGACTCTACAAATGATTCTCTAGCAGCGCACCTTCGTCAGCGCTGGATTCTGAAATGGCAAACGCCGCACCACTCTACAAGTCTCACGCCCTTCCCCTCACATTACCAGAGCGTCTTCTGGGAAATTGTAGAGCGCGGCTGCGCCGGCCAACCCGTGCTGGAATCCCTAGTGGCACTAGAGGAGGAAGTGGAACTTGCCGCCCAAGCGGAGCTGGACCACCATCTGGCGACGCTTCCCTTCAAAGCTCTGATTCCCCTCATGACACTACAGTTTCCCGCCTTTCTTTTGGTGCTTCTGGGACCACTGTGGCGGGAATTCAACAGAGCTATGGGAACATGACGATGCCGAGAAAGGTCCTTCAAATCGTCCTTTCCGTCGGCCTCCTCGCATCCATATATATAGGAGGTTGCGGCGCGTGGATCCATGCGGACCTTTTGGATTCTTCGTTGCTCGCCCGCCTCAAACAGGCTCGCAGTCCAAACGAAATCGATGGAATCAGGAACGAGTTTCATCTTCTACGCGTGGCTCGGCTGGCCTGTCAAATCCAATTCGACAGGGACGAAGCTCCCACCGCATGTTACGAGGCTCTCCGTCGTGAAGTTCAACTTCATATTCACTCAGCCCAAGAGACCGACACCATCGAGAACGCTCTTGATCAGGCCTGCCTTCGCGCCGCCAAAAGGCTTAGAGTTTCAGATTGGCGCATTTCGTACGAATTCCTTTCCCCGACATGTCGTCTTGCCATGCACGACGCCAAAAGGGCTCACGACTACAGGCTTCCCCAACACCGGCGCTGGTCCGGATCTTGAACACGTCTCCGGTATGTGGACACGCCAGATACAGTTCGAAGTTCAGGAACTCTTGGGCGAAGGCAGTCAGGGGCGGGTATACAAGGCCCTTCGCCGAGACGCCCACTCTGGCTTGACACAAACGGTGGCTCTCAAGGTTCTTCATTCCGAGAATGCAGTCGAACTTTGGAAACGGGAATTCGAATCTCTCAGTCGAGTCCGATCGCCCTACTGCGTACAAGTGTTTGCGTTCGAACGCATAAATGGCTGTCCCGCATTGGTGTTGGAGTACATCGAAGGCCTACCTCTTTCGCGCCTGAACCATTGTCTCTGGTTGGACTCCGACGAAGTTGAGGAAATCATCAGCCAGATTGAAGCCGGGCTGCGTGACCTTCAGGAACAGGGAGTCTTTCACGGTGACCTAAGCCCACAAAATGTGATAGTTGACCGAAACGGTCGCGTGCGTCTGCTCGACTTCGGACTTGCCAACTGTAGCGCGCGCCACGCCCGTCTCACTCCGGAGTTCTCGGCACCAGAGAGGCTCGCGGGTGAACCTGCCGGATGGAACTCGGATCTGTTTTCGCTGGGACGGATTGAACAATTTCTAAAGGGAGAGGATTTGAGCGGGCTTTCCCCATCCCCTTTGCTCCGCCTCTCGCCTGCGGAACGTCATGGGTACGGCCGGACTCCCCGTCGTAAGCCTCAAGGTGGCCTCGCTCAAAAAATCTCCACGCTGCTCGAGCGAGAGCGCCTCGCTCGGGGTCTGCACACGCGGAGGCAGGAGCCGGGTCCTTCCGCTGTTCGGACGGGCATCGTCTTCTCGCGCCTATTCGCGAGCTTCACAATCGCGAGTCTTTTATTTGTTTGTTCCGCGGACACCGCCCACTTCCATCTTCCACAGCCTCTGGCGACCTTGTTGATACGCACCCAATTTTGGCATCGAATCCGCGTCAATGGAACGCCGTTGGGATACGCCCCGGTTTCTGTCTTTTTGAGGGCGGGAGTGAAGCATAAGCTAGAATGGACCTCCGCTTTGGCCAAGGGCCAACGCACGCTCACCCTTGCCCCAGGAGAGCAGCTCCATCTCAGGGATCGCGACTTCTCGCATTGAGTCTACCAAAGCATTTGCACTCGCGGTTATCTGGAGCAGAAAGCAGAGGTCATTATGACAGAATCGCCCGAGAAACTCCGCATATTGGAGACCTTGGTGGACGAACTCCTAAAGGACAAGCCCCAGGAGAAAGTGGTTACGAATTGCATGGACGCCGCGGGCATTCCCGATAGCAAGGATCCGCTCGACCGTATCAATTCCGTACTAGCCGCGCTCCGTTTCGAGGAGCCGAGAAAGCGATTGAAAGATGAGTGATACGAAAAAAACTCTTGGATTCGAGACACGCGCCATTCACGCCGGACAGGAACCCGATCCCACCACGGGCGCCATTATGACCCCCGTCTATCTCACGTCCACATATGTCCAATCCTCCCCCGGCGTGCACAAGGGATACGAGTATTCACGCTCCCATAATCCCACCCGCAAGGCGTATGAAGCTTGCCTTGCCAGTCTGGAAGGCGGCACTCATGGGTTCGCCTTTGCCTCCGGGCTTTCGGCGACAACGATCGTTTTACAACTGTTTAAATCCGGCGACCATGTGTTGGCCGGTGATGACATGTATGGCGGCACATTTCGACTCTTTGATAAAGTTCTGCGTCCCAATGGTTACAAATTCGATTACGTGGACCTCACGCGTCCACAGGAGCTCGAAAAAGCCTTGCGCCCTGAGACCAAGCTTCTCTGGCTGGAAACACCCACGAATCCCATGTTGAAAATGGTGGACATCGCTCATCTAGCAAAGATGGCCCACGCGCGCGGAATCACGGTTGCGGTGGACAACACCTTCATGAGTCCCTATTTCCAACGTCCCCTGGAATTCGGAGCGGACATTGTGGTTCACTCGAGCACAAAATATATTAACGGACATAGCGATGTGGTTGGAGGCGTGGTCGTGGTCAACGATGCGAACCTTGCGGAACGCCTGGCCTTCTTGAGCAATGCCATAGGCCCCGTCGCCTCTCCGTTTGATTCCTTTCTTTCCCTGCGAAGCTTGAAGACATTGGCCGTGAGAATGCGAGCTCATGCGGAAAATGCCATGGCCGTCGCACGTTTCCTGGCCCAACACCCAAAAGTCGAACATACGATTTATCCCGGTTTACCCACTCACCCGCAATATGATCTCGCTCGCCGCCAGATGAGCGGGTTTGGTGGAATGGTGAGTTTTGTGATCAAAGGCGCGCTCCCCCAGGCGAGAACATTCATGGAGTCCGTGCGCATTTTCGCGCTGGCGGAAAGCCTGGGAGGCGTCGAATCTTTGGTGAACCATCCCACAATCATGACCCACGCTTCTGTGCCTGAAGAAACACGCAAACGGTTGGGGATCACAGACACCTTGATCCGTCTCAGTGTCGGGATCGAGAACCAAGATGATCTGCTGGCAGATCTCGAACAGGCACTTAGCAAAACCTAGGAACAGGCTGGCGCAAACCTCCAGAGCCTGAGGCTTGGGACTTTGCGCCAGCCACTTTGTCTATTTGACAGGCCCCCAGGTTTGACGCTAAACGACTTACTTCCTCAGGCCGGGTAGCTCAGTCGGTAGAGCAGAGGACTGAAAATCCTTGTGTCGGCGGTTCAATTCCGTCCTCGGCCACCATGTTTTTTCATTCACCCAAAAACCTCAGACAGTCCTCGACGCTTCGCGCCTGCGGAACTCGGTTTTTGGGTGAATGAAAAAATCCACGCAGGAAGGGCGAGCGGAGGCGCCGGCGGTGCGGATAAGGCGCACGCGTGCGCCCAAAATCTGCCGAACCTACCCAGTTGGCTCGATCATAGCTCAATCGAGACGACCTGGAAGAAATATCCCAATAAAGAACGGGTCAGCTTTACCAGCAACAAAAAAGCCGCCCAGTTTATCGCCGCCGTAATGAGTGGCACCAATTTTCCATAGAGCCTCTACGAGTTGATGATCTGACCTTAGGGCTTAATGAATTCAAGTTGGACGTCATTTTGGTGACTAAATTTGGCAGATACTGCCCATTTCAGGAGAGCAGAAATGCGAAACGTGATTATTGTTGGAATGGCACTTGTCGCTTCCCTAACGACTCAGACGAATGCGTGGGCAGATACCGGCTTTCCTTGGTACGGGAAACTGGGAGCGACTACATACACGTTGAATGGAACTGAGGGAGTGCCCTGGTTCAATTCGCAAACAACAAACTTGGGTCGATTGAGTCTGACTTTTACCGAGGGTCTTGCTCAATAAGCCAATAGCGTAAAAAACGCGAACCAATCCATTTGCGGCGTTAGCCGCATTTTCGAAGATCAAAATTTTGCAGTCAATTCAGCTCAGCGTTATCCCTGTAATGTCCACGTTGACCT
>JBFWQY010000046.1:0-26225 GCA_050249195.1 Bdellovibrionales bacterium | reverse complement strand
AGCATCAATGGCTGGAGTCTTTTTCATCCAACAAATTTCGCTAACTACAAAATCCGCGGAATTTCAATAGAATCTGCACTAAACTTGCGAAATTCCTCGATCCCACTCGTTGTCATAGAGAATCGCACGAAGTGACTCTTTTTGTTGAGAATTCGGTCTGGCCGACGAAACTTGTCACTCCCTTGGGTATCGCCTCTTTAAGAACCAATTGAAGCGGAGCTGACGACACCACTCTTCGGCGGCCTGTTTGCATATTTTTCCCATCTCGAGGGAGCAATCTCTCAGACCGAACTCACGTATTAAGGGACGGGTGGTATGAGTAGAACACAGATCCAGGTGTTTACAGTCGTACTTATTATTGGTGTGGCTGCCGGCTGTCAGCCGGTAAAAATGGGCACCGCCAAAGAAAAACCGCAGGTGGTTCAATCCGCGGGTGTGCCGGCTCCTCCGCGTGGGGGGGCACCGGCCCTTCCACCTTCGGGTCATCCGCCCCCTCTCCCGGCTGCAAACCATCCGGATGCTTCACGTCCTATCCATGTGATGCCGGGACCGCTGCCGGCGGGTCCACCGCCGGGATCTGGGCCGTCAGCTGGACCGATACCAATGCCCGGACCGGGACCTCAACCGATGCCTCCGCAGGTACCGCCACCGACAACATCATCCGGAACGCCGCTGCCTCTGCCGGGGCGTCCGGAGCCTCGTCCGGAGCCGCCGGCCCGTCCGCTCGAACCTCCTCCGTACCAACCTCAACCGCACGTGCCAAACCCGAATCCAGGTTCCTCTGGTACTGGCGGTCCTTTGGCACCACTGCCTCCAACGGAGGCATCGCCCGGAGCGCCAGTGCCTGAGCCGGTCCGCCCAGTGCCTCGTCCGCCCATCGATCAGCCCGAAGGCCCTGTACCGACAGACGGTCGCCCTCAACCGACTTTGCCGCCGCGAACGGATCAGCCAGGACCACATTCGCCGCCGTCGACTTCGGAACCCGGTCCGCGCGGGCCTGTGCCGTCCGATCCACCCGTTCCGCCGCCACGCCCGACAAAAGAAGAGGATCACCGAGGCACTATCCGTCAACCGTCTCGACCCCTAGTGCCGACACCGGTGCCTGAGGATCCCAAGAAGACTCTGCCGTCACCGGGATCGACGTCTCCAGGATCTCCATCCTCAGGGCCAGATCCGGCGAGGACTCCGCCGAAACCTCCAGGAGGAAGCCCGCTGCCCTGGGCTTCAAATTCACCTGTTGCGACACCCGGAACGACTCCTTCTACCGGCAAGGCACCGTCGTCTTCAGGTACTCCAAGAGAAGATCGTGCAAATCCGCGCCGTCCACCGCCCGCGGCTGGACCGGCCCCACAAGGCCCGACTGCGGGTTTACGTCCCCCATTAGAAAAACCGGCGGGAGGGCCGCTGCGGCCATCGCCCGGACCTGGGGAGCCGGCAGGCCGCGCGCCTGCCCCGCCAACGAGAATTGTGCCCGTTCAACCTCCGCCGCCGCCGACCGCGAGCTGCGAGGGCATGCCCTGCTATCCACTGCCGCAAGCCAAACCGGAGAATTGCGCTCCCGTGCCTGTGCAGGTTCAAGAGCAGGGTGGAAAGTTGGATGTGATTTTCGTTGTGGACACCTCGCTTTCCATGCGTGGTGGAAAAGGGCCCGAGGAGGTCGTCCGTAAGCGGAGCGAGTTGGCCCAAGTCGCCCGCGATATGGAACCCTTTGTAAAGAGCATGAAAAACACGGATATTCATATTGGTGTTCTGCTGGGACACGGTCCCGGACAGTGGCATGGACGTTTATTCGAATATGGCCGCGGTGACCAACCGGTCCTGAAAGTGAATACGAAGAATGTCGAAGCCAGAAAAAATGTTTGGGAAGCCCTTGAGCGTAAGATGCTGAAGGTCCCGTCGGATCCCACTGATGCGCAAGGCGAAGCGCTTTCGTATAGCCTGTACACGGCACTCACCAATGACCAGCGCCGAAGGGCCATTCAGGACGCCGGATTACTTCGTCCAGGTGCCGCCTTGGCCGTTATTTTCGTCAGTGACGAGCAGGACGTCTGTTACGACTACGAGGCCGATGGCAACCGCTATACACCCGTGCGCGTACCGCACGATGTGACGGATCCCAAAGGAAAGGTGATCCGCACGGAATACGGGCCCGACAAGTATGAACAAAAATTCCTGAAGAATGTGTGCTCGCGTGCCGCGAAGGGGAAACCCCTGGAGCCGGGTCATGTTTGGGAAGCTCTCTGGCGCGTCGTAGTTGACGTGATGAAGGGTGGAAAGAACGGGAATCCCGACCGGCCGATCGTGAACGGGATCTATTATGCCTCAAACGAAGGTCTAGAGCTGATGAAGGCCAAAAAAGATGAGGATGAAAACGAGATGGGTCATGGCTATGAAGCCCTCCGACAGTTAGCGGATGGCGAGGTCGCGGATATGATGACACATGTGAGGCGGAAAGGCGACGGCACCAAGAGCTTTGCGGAAGCGATGACCAAGCTGGGCTCCTATACAGGCACGCGCATCAAGCTCACCCGTCATGTGTTTGAGTGCAAGAGCAATGTGCATCCAAACGCCCTCGATCCCGCTACGGTGAGTCTCACGCTAACGGACCGCAAAACGGGAGGGGAGATTCGCTTCAGTAGTGCCTGCCGGCCGGGAACCCGTTGTGATGCCGCAGGCCCGGTGGAAGTCAGCGGCCGCGTGACGAGCGGCGTGTTTTACCACCTGTTCAAGGTGGATCCGAATCTACTCCTAAGCCAAATGCAGAAGAATGGGATGACCAATGCCACCGCGCAAATCTCGTTTACGCCTCTGCCTTACTTGGATCCGAAGACCGGGGATTATCCATTGAAACCCCCTGCGGGCGCGGCGAATTTGCCCCCCTACTAGTCCAATTCCGATTGAGCCGTGGCAGGAATGCCACGGCTGTCATGCGGCTACAAGAGCGTCCCGCTCAGGAAAACACTGGCGGCGGTGAAGTAAATCACCAGTCCGGTCACGTCCACTAACGTGGCAACGAACGGGGCCGAAGCCGTGGCCGGGTCGAAGCGCAGCCAACGCAGCAGGAAGGGGAGCATGGAACCGGTAAGACTTCCCCATAGCACCACGCCCACTAAGCTGACCGCGACGGTAAGGCCGAGAAGAACATAGTGCTCGCCATAAAGGGCCTCGCGTTGTGGCCAAAGGAGGATGCGTAAGAAACCGATCGAACCCAAAATGGTTCCCAAAGCTAAGCCCGACGAAAGTTCACGTAAAAACACCTTCCACCAATCGCGCAGGTTGAGCTCGCGCAGCGCCAGCGAACGGATGATGAGACTCGCGGCCTGAGATCCGGAGTTTCCGCCGCTGCTGATAATCAAGGGAATAAACAAGGCCAATACGACAGCACGTTCAATCTCGCGCTCGAAGTAGGCCATCGCGGTCGCTGTGAACATCTCGCCCAGGAACAAGACCGTGAGCCATCCAGCCCGTTTTTGAATCATCTTCGCGAATCGGATTTGAGGGTAAGGTTCGTCGAAGGCTTCGCTACCTCCGATTTTCTGAATATCCTCAGTGGCTTCTTCCTGCACCACATCCACCACGTCATCAACTGTCACAATCCCTTTCATATGCCCTTCCGCATCGGTCACGGGAATGGCGGCCAGGCCCGATTCCATAAAACGCCGACCGACTTCCTCCTGATCCATATCTTCAGGCAGCGTGATCGTGTCGGTCGTCATCACCTCGCGCACTTGACGGTCGGACGGGGCCAGAAGCAGCTGACGAAAGGAAATCACGCCGAGCAGGCGCTGCTCGGAATTCAGAACATACGCATATTGATAGGCTTCGAGCTCTTGACGGGCCTGGGCTCGTAGATACCGGATGGCCACATCAACGGTTACGTCCGGACGAATGCGGATAAAGCGGGGACTCATCAGACCCCCGGCATCATCTTCCGCATAGGCCAGCAGGGCTTCCACTTCGCGACGGGTGCGTGGAATGAGCAGAGCTAACAATGCGGGCCTGTCCTCGGGTGGAACGTGCTGAATAACGTCTGCGACATCATCAGGCGGGAGTATTCGGATCCACAGGCGGCGTTCACTGGGACGCATATCACTGAGCAAATAAGACTGATCATTGGAGCTGAGACTCAGGAACAAATCCTCGCGATCTTCCAGAGCGAGCGCCCGAAATTCCTCAAGCCGCTTTTCCGAAGATAGACTGGGCCAGCTTTCCCGCAGGAGGTCGATAGGGGCGAGTGAACTTGTCTCAACGTTGGTGACGGTTTCATCGATTTGATCGGCCATTGGTTAACTTCCTCCACCGGCTGAGCGCCAAGGTGGCAGGGCCGTCAATCCACTCCGAACTCAGGAGAGGCAAACACCCCGTCCACGGCACTCGGCCGTTTGGTTCCAGTCTGAATACTCAGGGGGTCAGGGTCCATTTTCCCTTATCTCCTTTGGAGACTCCTCGGGAGTGAGTGTCTTAAAATTAAATACACCCGGCGCGTTCACGATTCAATCGTAAAGTCGTTTCTTATCTCACCTATTCCTTGTCGTCTCCGCACGCTCGGCGACTGCCAGAGGTGGTGTTGCCGAATTTCCGAAGATATCAAAGAGGTCGAGGCGACCGGGCCGTGTCGGGTGCGATTAAGAAAGGTCCTTCCTCCGCCTCGGCCCGAAATCCCTTAGGCCTCAAAGCGGGCCATTCGTTCTAGAGGCTCTTGCCGTCGAACGCTCGAGTGGGCACCTTTCCGAGGTCCACCTCATCAAGACAGCGAATGTTGATGGCACGCATGCGCTGGCCGTCGGGCGCCGTTCCTTGCCCAAACGGGGCCGTCCCGCACCTCACGCAAAAGTAATGATGGATCGTCTTTTTTCCAAACTGATAGTCAACAAGCTGGCTTTCACCCGTTACAAGTTTAAAGTTCTGCTCGGGTGTAAATGCGAGAATATATCCTCGCATGGAGCAGATCGAGCAGTTGCACGAGATGGCCTGGTTCAGTTCGAGCTTGACCTCGAAGCGAATGGCGCCGCAGTGGCAGCCTCCTTTATAATCCATGGGTCCTCCTCCAATGAGTGTAGTCTGTGAGTGCAATCGTTAATTGTAACGGGATAACTCCCGCTCGCCACGCGCGATCTTTCAAGTGTGCTTTTAAAAAGTGAGTGTGTTAAAGCTCGCGCCATCGCACCACGGGTTGTGTTCCGCAGCGGCAAAGGAGGTGTCATGAATGTCATCGAATCGGGTGGAGCACGCCGCACATTTAGCGGCGCACCCTGGGAGCAGAAAGTCGGCTACTGTCGCGCGATCCGCGTCGGGAACATGATTGCCGTGACGGGCACGGTCGCACTTGATGAAACAGGTGAGCCCTATGCCCCAAGCGATGCTTACAATCAAGCAAAGCGGTGCCTCGAGATTATTGAGAAGGCCATTCAAGCGCTCGGAGCTGCACGGAGTCAGATTCTTCGCACACGAATGTTTGTGACAGATATCCGCAGGTGGGAGGAATATGGGCGCGCGCATGGCGAATTTTTCGCCGCCTGCCCGCCGGCAACTTCAATGGTGGAGGTCAAAGCTCTCATAGACCCGCGGCTGCTAATCGAAATCGAGGCCGATGCGTTGGCCCCTTAAGAAGGAGGCCATGCCGTCGGAATTCGAGGTAAGGGCATAGGGGTGTGGCACGGACCATCATGGTGCCTGGTTATTTTATTGACTGATTACGTAACTAGTTTCATAAATTGCGGCCATGGAGCTCTTTGAACAGTTAGGAAGAGTCGCATTGGGCACCCGTGTCCGGTTTTTAGGTGAGCGCATCACCGACGATGCGGCCAAGATCTACGCCCTGTATGGCATAAAGATGAATCCAAAGTGGTTCCCCGTCTTCTTTATTCTCTCCAAGGGCAAGGCGCGAACCATCACGTCGATCGCCGAAGATATTGGCCATTCGCATGCTTCGGTCAGTAAAATTGTCGCGGAGATGTCGAAAGCGCGCCTGGTCAGCGAAAGAACATGTGCCGAGGATCGCCGGCGCACGTTGGCTAGCTTATCCAGAGCGGGCAAGGAGATCGTGGCCAAAATCGAGAGCCAGTATACGGACGTGAGGGCGGCGATGGAAGAGCTGGCGTCACAATCCAGGCACGATCTCTGGGGGGCGCTCGGGGAGTGGGAGTATTTACTCTCGCAGAAATCTCTTTTTCAAAGAGTCATTGAAATGAAGAAACAGCGCGAGTCGGCTCGCATCGACATCGTACCCTATAAGGCGAAGTATCTGGCGGCGTTCCGGGAGCTCAATTTGCAGTGGATCACCACGCACTTCAAAGTGGAGCCGGCGGATCGCAAGGCGCTTGATCGTCCCAAGGAATACATTTTGGATCGAGGCGGATTTATTTTTGTTGCGCTGATGAACGATCAGCCGGTAGGCGTATGCGCGCTGCTTAAGCGCGAGGACAAGGTCTATCCCTATGAGCTGGCGAAAATGGCGGTGGCGCCGGAGGCACGTGGGCGGCATATCGGATGGTTGCTTGGCCAGGCCGTCATTGAAAAGGCGCGCTCGCTGGGCGCTGCCCGTCTGTTCTTGGAGAGCAACACGATCCTAAAACCGGCCATTCGTCTCTATCACAAATTGGGGTTCAAAAAGGTTGTTGGACCGTCCACGCCCTATGAGCGTTGCAACATTCAAATGGAACTGGATTTAAAAGCCTGACATGAGCAACAGGCGATAGAAACGGTCCACGTGGGCTTAGGAGAGGTAAGGGGCCTCATCCCTTAAGGAAGAGGCACCCTCACATCGGGCTAACGCTTTTGTTCATCAATCCGCGCCGCTACCAAGTCCCGCTCTAAGGAGCTTTGGACAGCTTATCTCCACGCGCAGACTCTTGCGCGAGCATTGGACCAGCAGGCGGACTTGGGGCCTTCGCGAAGCAAGGCGCCAAGGTCCGTGTGCGCATGAGATGCACCCTCGACGCCGTTCCAATAGCCGTACGCGGCGCCGCGTGTGTCATCGGAGGGATACACGTAAGCGAAGTAGTCACCCTGCCCGATATAGAAGTTCCCCTGGTCGTCCAGATTGATGTCACAGCGGCCGTTGATGTACGTGCGACCATCGACCTTGAGAGTACAACGGCCGGGTCCTGTATAGGCCGCATATGAACTCGCGGTCCAAGTCAGGCCTGCAAGAAGCATAAGGGCAGTGAAGCCACGGATAAAACGGATCGTCTTTATGGGATTCATACGAGATCTCCTTTCGGCGAAACCACCGAGTTGAGGAATAAACATTAAGTTCGGCTGAACACATTGCAGATCCAATGCCAATAGATTGTTCATCTCCTGAGCTGTTTTCATGGAGTACACCTCATCCAAAAGCACATCAGGATGTGGAAATTTCAGAAACCCCACTGGTTCTCTGAAGTTCTTGGTCGCGCACCGCAATGCGTGCCGTGCGTCGGTGGTGACCACACGACACACTTCACGTGCTCGTGACAAAATATAATTTGTTTGAATAGGTGCGTGTTCCATTTTTTTAAGGGCTGTCGACCTGTGATATGTACATGGTTCGCAGATGTGAATTCAGTTGCGTCAATCATGTGAGATTAAAGGTAAAGCACATCCCGGTCAATCCTGGTCAGGATTCAGGTCGGGCGGCCGTCTGTACTCATACTTCTGCCAATCCTCTTTCCTGAGCGGGCGGGAGCCTTCGAGGTCTTTGGCGACTTTCTTCAGCCAGCGAATCTCCGTTTCCAAAAGAAGCAGAGGTCTCTCAAATGCCAGCGCGGGCACGTAGAGGTCGTGAGACTGACACCAGTTCAACCGTTCTCTCAGGAAATCCCTTCGCTGTTCCAGATGCGAAAGACATTGTGCCATCACTTCGGGCGTTGCCGACGCGGGCAGAAAGGGGAGGACGTAGAGTCCTAAATCGATCTCACTCTTAGGAGGAGCCGGGGTCGCCAGATGGGTCGCGCCCTCTTCGGCCAGCCGCCGTTTACCGACGGCGGTTATGGAATAAACCTTTCGGTCCGGCCCTTCGCCGGCTGCAGTTTCTGAGGAGATCAGTCCCTCTTTCTCAAGAAGGGAAAGAGCGTTGTACGTGGACGAGCGTTTAAGATTCGTCCAGAACTGAAACCCGCGATCATGCACCATCTTCTGAATGTTGTAGCCATGTGTTTCTCCCTCCGCAATAAGAGCGAGGACGACAAAGGCCGAATCTGGAAGCGGCCGGCGGATCCTTAATTTCTTAGGTTTCTTCAGTTTCTTCATTTCGCAAACACCTCGAGAACAGAAATCACCGCCAGTGTGCCTATAGTTCCATTGACCAGCTCGATAGCGAGCAGCCGATTTGGGTAATTCGACTGGATCCACATATTCCAAAAACGAGGATAGACACGGAGTAAGGCCAGCAGAAGCCCAAGAGCCAGCGCTCCCGAAAGCCCCTCGAGAGGGAGCGAAGGACGGAGCCAAAAGAAGGCGGAGGCAAGAATAAAGACTTCAATCTGAGTGCCAAGGAACTGCGTGACTATATATTGAGTCTTGGATGGCCATTTCTTTACAGCTGAACTGGCTTGCGCCGCTAGCTCGTATTGGCGAGCAACGGCCGGAATATTATAAAGCACACCTATCAACATGAAATGCAAAATACCAGCGAACATTCCCCAAAGTATGACCTGTTCCATCATTGTCTGTTTCTCCTTCTTACTGCCATCTAGTCCATGTATGGACTAGATGGGCTCGGTCTATTCCACAAATGGACTACTGTCAACTTGCGACGGAAAAAGGGAAGTCCTCGGGGCGCAGCGGCTCTTAAGCCGAAGTTGTCCGGAGAGGCCGACGTATTATAACCTGGTAGCGGTCGTATCCAGATGAGACCTTTCGCGCTGTCGAATCCGGCGACAGTTTTTTCGGAATTCGCGGTTCAATCCACATTAAATCGACAAAAATCAAGTTTCCAGGACCATTGTCGATAGGATCGGGTCGGATTTCTCTGCCCGTCGGCTCAAGCTCCGACCAAGACTTTTACAGAAAACATGGAAATTGTTCTGACTGGGGGGTTTATGAAGGCCAAGGAAGTCATGCTGACTCTGGCGGCGATTGTCAGTCTTACCGCTTGTGGGAAGGGTTCTACAAGCTACTCCCTTTTGGCGTCGGGACAGACGTTCCAACAGAATTCAGCTCAGGACACGAAGGTGGACGTACTATGGATGGTGGATGCTTCGGCAACTATGGCCAACCATCAAAGCAACCTCGCGAACAATTTTGATCATTTTATTAATCAATTTGTTGCCAAGGGATTGAACTTCAATATGGCGGTCGCGGGTGTGGATGCATGGCTGCGCGAGTTCAACTACAACGCGGGAACGTGCACTGTGGATCCCAATCCCACCCAGGATCCTGATCTCCTCTACACGTCCAGCGCGGATTGTAAGATAACTGCCGCCACATTCGGGGACCTCACGCAGTTTAGGGATGGTGATGTTTATGGACCCATCGGAGGCAGCGCTATTCGTAGCGGCACCTTCCTCTTGACGAGCGGCATGCCGGCACTCGACATAAAGAACCTGTTCGCGATCAACATTAAGACCGGCACTCGCGGGGATGGAGTTCGGGAATCGGCGTTTCAGAGCTTGAGAGCCGTTCTAAGGAGAAATGAAGATGGTTCGGTTGGGTATAATGGAGAATCCCACACCGCCCTCGCCAGCTTTCGACGAGACGATGCGTTTCTCGCGGTTATCATTGTGACCGATGAGGAGGATCAAGGACGAAAAGCGGACAATACGGCTTACGCCGATATTCAGGAATATACCGATGCTTTTGTGGCGTTTATGGATGGCTACACGGGCGGAACGGCAGGCGATCGCCGATACAACGTATCTGGGATTGTTCTTGAGGACAAAAACAACTGTCCTTACAACCTTAATTCCCAGGCGACGCAGGGAGATCGTTACGTGTCCATTGCGACCGCAACAAAAGGCGTTATTGGCAATATTTGCAGCGCCGACTTTTCGGAGCAGCTCGATATCATTGCTTCACAAATTGTCAGTCTTGCGACTCGATTCAAGATCAAGGGCGAACCCGTACCGGGCACGATTCGTGTATCCGTTGATGGCGTCGTCGTTCCACAAGATGAGACCAATGGATGGACCTATGTTGCGGAAGGCGGCTCTCATTATATCGAGTTCGACGGCTCAGCGGTGCCTCCGCAAGGCTCGCAGCTTTCCGTTAACTACGACCCGGCATCTCTGGAGTTTTAAAAACCCTGCGGGTGCGGATTCCGCGCCGACTTGCCTATCGCGCGGACATTTCGGCTTGAGTTTTTCAAGTAGTTTGGCGATAATAAAAGCGTGAAGCATGATTTTGTTTATTTCTCTTTTAGATCCTTTCCAACCACCCCTCAGGGGTAAATACCTTTCGTCCGTTCCTTCGGGAACACACAACATCTAAATCATTCAGTTTGACTTAATATTTAAACCTAAACCGGCTTGGATTTTTCAGTGCCGCGTTTGAAGGGATTTTTATGTCTTATCAGTACGATCATCGGGCATTAGCCGATGAAATGGAGATCTTTTTCTTTAACGAGGAAATTGGCGCGGGACTCCCCGTGTGGTTACCAAATGGAGTTGCGATCAGAGATCAGTTGGAAGCGTTTGTTAAAGAACTGGAACGTGCGCATGGGTACGAGCGGGTGGTGACCCCTCATCTGGGCCGGCAGGACCTATACGAGCGTTCCGGACATCTGGGTTGCTTTCACGAAAGTATGTTTCCACCCATCCACTGGGAAGAGGAAAAGAAAAGCTATTATCTCAAGCCTATGAACTGCCCTCATCATCATATGGTTTTCAAAGCCTTGCCCCGAAGCTACCGGCAACTGCCGCTGCGCCTGGCCGAATACGGCCAGGTTTACCGCTATGAACCAAGTGGATCATTGCGAGGGCTGAGCCGTGTCCGCGGGCTCTGCCAGAATGATGCCCACATTTACATTGATCGAGAAGATTCCCTAAACGAAATCCTGAATGTTCTCGATTTGCATGAGCACTGTTACAAGCGGTTGGAACTTAGTCGTTACCGGTATCGTCTCTCTCGACGCGATCCCTCCCAGCCCGACGCGTATCAAGGCGAGGGTCACGACTGGGAGGCCGCTGAGGACATTCTCCGAAAGGCTCTGCAGCGACGGAATCTAAGTTATTTTGAGGCCGTTGGTGAAGCGGCGTTTTATGGTCCCAAGATTGATGTCCAGATGAGAATGGGGAGTGGCCAGGAGGAATCCATAGCCAGTATCCAGCTGGATTTCAATTCAGCGAAGCGATTTGATTTGTTCTTCTCGGCGAGGTCCGGGAATCGCGAACGGCCGTGGATCATTCATCGCGCCCCCCTGGGGAGCCATGAGCGATTTGTGGCTCTGCTCCTTGAATATTTCGATGGCCAGCTCCCGGGGTGGCTTGCCCCCATTCAGGTCATGCTCATCCCGGTTTCCGAAAGTGAAGTGGCCTTGTGCCGCGAAATTCACGACCAGTTCTTGGCCGCCGGCTTCAGAAGTCGAGTTAATGACAGCCAGGGAAATCTTTCAAAGCGAATCCGATCGAGCCATCGCCTTAGACCTTTTTCAAAGGTGGTCGTCGGCAGGAAAGAAGCGGAAAGCGGCTGGCTGAATCTGGAAATGAGGAAAGAGGAGCGCCTGGCTGATCGGGCCGGGATAATCGAAGTTCTGCGGAAGGAGTGTGCGCGCTAAGGTTCTACGCCGACTTACAGCCCAAAGTTCTTAATGATGTCACAAATCGCTCCTCGCAAGGGACAGTAATTGTACCCGCAGACCGGGATTTGGCTCTACAGGTCCCGTTTGTTTCGGGCTCGCGTTTGTTTGGACTTCCAGAGCTATATCTGTGCCAAGAGAACGATTCCGAGTTGACGTTATCCCGGCCGCGGACTGGCTTGCTTCCTGCATTTAAATGTGTGCAAACCATTTGAGATTGAGGGGACCGCGTGTATAGACCTGTGCTTTTTCTTCCGCTTGGCCTAATTTTCCTCAGTTTGCACGCGCCAGCCTCGGTTGGGGACGGCTTGCTTCGAACGTACACGAAAAGCGCTATGGATTTTGTCCTCTATGGATCCGGACTCCCTTCGATTCCTTCTGATAATGCGAAGAAACCTTTGAGCGCGAATGAACCCGACCCGGCGTTGATCGCAGTTCTCGAGAGGCTGAACCGCACCTTTCCGCCCGAAAGCCGATTCCAGCTTAAGATCCTGGATGGCGACTACAATGTTTATGCGGACCCTGAGAAAAAAAGGATTTTGATGGATCCCGAATTCGTACTCTCTTTGTCCGAAGGGAGCCCTCTAGCCGTCGCCGCTATTTTCTCGCATGAGCTTGGGCACTACCTGTATGATGCGCATATCCTCTTCAAGGGGCTGTCCCATCCTATTTTGCTCAATATTCCCAAGGCGGATTATGAGCACGCTTGGGTAGAAGCATTCGCGTGTGAAATCATGGTCCGGGCGGGGTATTCGGACCTGGAGATCGAACGGGCTTTTCGTGCAGTTCATAGTGGGATTGAGCGGATGATGGACGAACTTAGCAGAAAGTTCTCTGCGGACCCGTCGACAGATCTCGAGTCGCGACGGTGGGTTGTTCGTCAGTGGTTGGATCTCTCGATTCCAATTTAATTTGTTTAACTCGATGGCTTTATCCCTCCAAAAGGAAGGGTAGGCCCGATTGTTGCTATTCTAGCCGTCATGATATTTAGACGTCGCGAGGCCCTTTTTCTGGGTGTGCATGCCAGCTTGTTGGCATCGGGGATGACACTTTTTTCAGCGCGAGCGCCGGAATTAAGGTGGGGAAAACGTGGGTATGGCTTACGGTTCTCCGCGTGTTTCAAGGTGCGTGTTGACCACTCACACGGGGCAGATCGTCCGATACTTTCTGCGTCTCTTCGCCTCAGTTCAATTTTTTCACGAAGGTTTGCGGCCGCGGGGCAAAATCCCCGCACCCCGGTTATAGGGGAGCGTCAAGATCTGCCAGGTTAACGGAGCGGTCTTTGCAGCTTACGGGATCCATTGGGAGATTTGAAGAATGACTGCGGTTGATTGGATCCTGGGAAGGCATCTCGCAAATACCGAGGAGCGCGAGCAGAAGGTGGGGCCTTTTGCCGGTGTCTCCATGGTCGGTCTCGACGCTCTCGGCTCAAGCGCCTACGGACCTGAGGCCCTTCTGACGGTGCTACTGCCGCTTGGGGCATTGGGGATTTCAGCGGTTTTACCGATCACGGCTGGAATCGTCGTCCTGTTGCTGGCCGTTGCGGCCTCTTACAAGCAGATTGTGAAAGCCTATCCGAACGGAGGCGGCGCCTATGCTGTTGCAAAAGAGAACTTGGGACCGCGAGCCGCGGTGGTGGCGGCATCAGCGCTCATTCTCGACTATACGTTGGCCGTCGCCGTGGGAATTTCCGCCGGCGTGGGAGCGATTATCTCCGCCCTTCCTGCGCTGCAACCCTATACGCTCAGCTTAAGCTTGTTTATTCTTTTGGCGATTGGATTGCTCAACTTGCGAGGTGTGAAGGAATCGAGTCACACTTTGATGATTCCCACCTACGGTTTCGTCCTTTCGCTGGGAGTGGTTTTGGTCGGTGGCGCCCTAAAGGCGTTCCTCGCTGGCGGAAATCCGCAACCTGTCGAACCGGTACCAACTGAAGCGAGGTCTGTAACTCAAGGCGTCTTAACATGGTGGTTAGTGGCGCGTGCGTTCTCAAGCGGAAGCTCAGCTCTGACCGGAGTCGAGGCCGTAAGCAACGCCACCACCGCCTTTCGCGAGCCGCGCGTCCGCAACTCCAATCGCACGCTGGCTTTGATCGTTTTTATTCTCGGCTCCTTCCTGGTTGGCATTGCCTCCCTTTCTCATTTGTATGGAATTGGCGCGACTGAGCCGGGCCAGAGCGGCTATGAAAGTGTTATCTCACAGCTGACCCGGGCCGTTTACGGGAGTGGGACCTTTTATTACATCACGATGGCGTTTGGAACCGCGATCTTATGCCTGTCCGCGAATACAGGTTTTGCGGACTTTCCCCGTGTTTGCAAAATTGTGGCTGAAGATGGTTATCTGCCCCAGTCGCTCGGATCCCGTGGGCGGCGGCTTGTGTTCTCAAATGGAATCATCGTGCTTTCGGTTCTTGCCGGAGTCCTTCTTTTCGTATTCGGTGGCATCACGGACAGGCTCATTCCGCTTTTTGCAATAGGAGCTTTTTTATCCTTTACTTTGTCACAAGCCGGTATGGCGGTTCATTGGGCGCGCCAGGGACAAGCAGGGTCACTTTCATTCATCCTGAATGTGGTTGGCGCCGTGTTGACCGGCCTTACCGCTCTTGCGGCGCTAGTCACCCGGTTTGAAGAGGGGGCGTGGTTGACCGCGCTTTTTCTTCCGTCGCTGTATCTTTTGATGGTCGGGATTAAGCGGCATCACCTCAAAGTCAAACTTGAACTGACCTGTACGGAGCCGCTGGACCTGACCCGGCCTGAACCGGTGATCGCTGTGGTTCCAATCAAGAATTGGAATCTCATGGTTAGAAAGGCGCTCCGCTTTTCCATGCAGCTGAGCCCGCACGTGATCGCCGTTCATGCGCAGGGGGATTGTGACAAGGACCTCGCGCTGAAAGATGCGTGGTCGCGATTTGTCGAGCAGCCTTTGGCTGAACAGGGCTTTCAAACCCCGAAATTGCACATGCTTCCTTGTCCGTATCGCAATTTGCTGAAGAATATTCTGAATTTTATAGATCGGCTAAACGATCAGTACCCGGGTCATCGCATTGCGATTGTCGTGCCGCACATGATCGAGGAGCGGTGGTATCAGAATTTACTACATGCTCAGCGCGCAACGGTTCTTAAGGCTGCGCTTTTGTTCCGACGACACCCGAATGTCGTTGTTGTGACTGTACCCTGGTTCGTTGGAGAAACGTGAGAGTCCGAACCCCGAAGCGCGTTTTCATCTCAACCGAAGTATTCCACGATGGACTCTGGCAGCCTCACCCAGTGATGTCTGCGATTTCCATAAACGTGCATAGCGGGCGCCGGCAGGTTCGGATTTGCAAAGGCCCCAATGGGAACCGCAATAGCCCCTTCCAACCATGGCGCTTCATAATAGACGGTTGATCCACATTTCGGGCAAAAGTGAAACGAGATGATGTTGCCCTCATCCCCGGTACGTTGGTAGAGCGTGGATTCGCCCTCGATCGCAACTTTGTTACGATCCAGTCGTGTTTGGACCCCGAAGGCGCTCCCCGTTCTCTTTTGGCATGCGAAGCAATGGCATAAAGTGGTCTTCGTGATTTCACCATCGTAAATGAGAGAGAGTTGCCCGCAACTACACGAAGCTACATGTTTCATTCAATTCCTCCTATTCGATGAAGTGTTATTTCAAATCCGTTGCAATATTTAAGGCTTGCAATCGCCGCATCTAGGAACTCGATCTTGTAAGGCACTTCGATGGCGGGGCTCGGCTTGTGAAAGATAATTTTCAGATCAGGCTCCACTACGACGGCCATATGTTCAAACACCAGGCCATACGGGAACTCCGGATCCGCAGGGTTCATTTCGGCAACATGGATCTTCCGGTCGATCCAGGCCCCGTCGTGGCTCCGGCTCCAGAAAACGACGATATCGGCCAGCTGAGCCTTTTCCGCCGAACCGGGCAGCTGAGAACATTTGTCCTGAAGAAAAGACAAGGCTTCGGACGTCGATGCGGTTTGATACCTGTAGCGCGGAGATGAGAAGAAATTGAGAACGGCATTGATGCAGTTACTCCGTTCCCGAGGAAGTGGCGGGTGTGTATGCGACTTCCCGAGAACGAAGCGCACGAATTCAGGTAAGAGTGGGTCTTGTAGAATTCCGCTGATCGTATCAGCGGAGGGGCGAGGCACAAGTAATTCGACTGTCCTGTTGAGCGCCAGCCTTGAACTATCCGCAAGCTCATGCTGCTCAAGGCGAACCCGAATCATCATCGCATCGTAGAAGCATTTTAATGCCGTCTCGTATTTCGTTTGGTCAAATCGACTCTTGCCCATGTGCTGGAGAGCAAAACCAAGCATGGACCCATTGTCTTCCAGAGTTTTTGCGGCCTCGATGCACTCTTCCAACAGCTGGTCGCTCTCGGCATACCTCTTTTGCCACTGAAAAACATGGGCCAGGCGAATTCGCGCGGCCACGAGGCGAGTGAGAGAGACCTTTTTCGTCTCAAAGATATGGAGCGACTCAGACAGGCTTCGCTCCGCCTGAATAAGGTCTCCCAGCATCCGCTGGAGTGTTCCTAGTTCCGCCAGCCATAGGGCCCGTTGATGGGGGTCTTGCTCAAGATCCACTTTCTCCCTGAGCTCGAGGCAAGCCATTCGGGCATCGGCCGGAGAGGTCAAAACCTCTCGCAGATTTTCGTCGAATTCAAAGGATAGATTATAATTTTTAAAGCCGCTTACCATGGAGTTCCTGGGGGATTCTTCTATGATTATTTATAATTCTTGATGATTCGTGCAAATACGCTCTCCAAATGAGTCTTGCGATCCGCGGACACACTCTCATTCAGGCCGTTGAACGCTTGACCGATTTCGCCCATGAAGCCGACGCAGCAAACCGCGGTGTACAGGAAGAGCTTCTGTTCTGAGTAGGCGCCGCAATGTTTTAAGACAAAGTGAATGTAGTCCAGAGGAGAATTGTCACTGAGCAAAGCCATTTTGGTCAACGCAACTTGGAATAAAGGGTCCCCGTAACAAAGGCTATCCACATCGACTATGCCGCTCAATTGTCCGTTGTCCACGATTACATTCTTCGTTGTGATGTCGTGTAAAAACGGAATCGCGGCCTGCCGGTTCAACTCGGGTGCAAGTTTTTCCAGCCAAGCTTCCACTCGTGAGACGTATTGAACGTCAACCACGCCCGATTGCGTGATGTGCGTCCGACTTCTTTTCAGAGAGGCCCGGAGGGCATCCGTCCAACAGGTATAAGGGGCGGCATCCGGATCAGCGGCATAGCCGAATCTTCCACAGGAAGGGGTCTTGGCGACTGCGGCCTGCATACCCATAAGACGCTCGGCAATACACTCCAGGGCCGCGTTGGTCAGGGATTGGATGACGTACCCAATGTCCTGGCCCCGAAAGCGTTCTAAAATCAGGTATGGAAACTTGCATTCCAAATCGTAAAAATAAACCCTCGGTAAGGGGATTCCAAGATCGCGCAGCTGATGGTTCAGCTGAAAAGCTCCCGTCATGGCCGGTTTCTCAGACGGAGTGGTGGTGCGAACCACTACGGACTCTCCATTCGGGAGAAGACACTCATAAACGTAGTGATGAAGCCCGGTGGGAAACCGGGTTGCAGATATTGCCTCGACTCCGTAGTGCTTCTTAATGATGTCTGTCGCGGTTTGTTCACTCGGTTGCATAGCCCACAATTACCAATGGGCGCCTGCCAGGCAAGTGATCCTTTGATAATCCGGCGTGGCCTCCTACAGGCAGAAAAGCTCTTCATGGGAGTCCCGAAATGCGCTTCAGTTTGATCTGAAGGTTGATCTGTGTTGATCGCGGAATGGTCAGTGGAAAGACAATATGCAGCTGGTGGCGGTCGTCTCGCGTCGATACATAAATTTGCCTTGTGAATCATAGAGTTGCCCAACTGTTTTGGTATGACTCGCCTGAGTTTTTGGCACCCGACTTGCTTCTTAACACCAGTGAAAGGGCAGGGGGGATGATCACAAGAGCCAAATCAAGTGTTCTGATTGCTTTTCTTTTTTGTGTTGGCTGTGGCGGTGGTTTCAAAGCGAATACTACGTCGGGTGCGCTTTCAAGTGCGAGCGCCCTTACAGATAGTCCCGAATCGAGTCACGGTCCAGATCCTGCCCCTTCTCCAGCCCCAGCTCCCGCTCCTGCACCTCCCACAACTCCATTACCATCGGATCCAGTCCCGGAACCGACGACTGGTTACAAGGACGATATCCTTTCCAAAGTAGGCCTAAATCTAGGACCTCGCGGAAACTCTTCCTGCCAATTGCAACCTCCAACCATCCCGGCGTTTGATCAAGCCAGCGACGGACCCGATGTCCTTAAGGTGTGTCAGGAGGCGACCTGTCCGTATCAGACGATTTCTGCGGCTGTGGCCGTTGCTGCTGCGGGTTCAGTGATTGCGATTAAAGCCGGTACTTATAATGAGTGTGTTCGAGTCACCAAAGATAATATCACCCTTCAGGGGCGGGGAGGCCGACCTGTGATTCAAGCCTCCAACTGCCCTCGGGCGCCGTATGCCGGAGCGATAATTGGGGTCAGGGCTAATGATGCAAAAATTGAGAATCTTGAACTGACCGATCCGACGGGTGATTCGGTAATTGCGGTTGGAAGCGAAATCGGGGGGGCCAATATAACTCTTCGTAACCTTTATATCCATCACGTTCAGGGTGGGCTCTATACGGTTGTTGCGGGTGATATCGTGGTCACCAACAGCTATTTTGATCATACGGGCCATATGAACGGTACAGATCCTCATACCGCCGCCGCAATCGGTGGGGCATTGAGAAGCCGCTCCTTCACGGTTAACAACGTAACGATCACACATCCCAAACAAAGTGGAGGAATGCTGGCAGGCGCCGCCTATAAGAATACCGTGAATTGCGTGGTAGCAGCCGATCTTGAGGGAGGCCTATCACCCTACCTGGTTTCATTTTCATATGGATACGGTGTCACGATTACAAATTCAGTTCTTCAGCGCGGACCTTTGTCCCAACCACAGATGCTCCTTTATTGGAACCGGGCTACTGAACCGGTGCAGGATCGATTTGTCGCAACCAACAATATCCTCATTTCAGATCAGCCAACGCGAGTTCGGCCGATGCTAAATTACTCGTCCGCCCAGAATGAGCCCACGACCATTTCGGACAATATTTTTATTGGACCCGGTAGCACAGAGTACTCCGATTTTCCCAATAGCTTGGCTTTCGAAAGTCGTGCAGCGGCGGGCATTGGTCAGGACGTTAACATGTTGCCTTATCCCGGGAGTCGCTGACATTCATTTCGACCTCGCTCGTGAGGTATGCTTCCGAGGTCGGCTTCCGCGTCCGCACCGGCTCCCGAATCTCCCTCGCAGATCAATGGAACTCGAGCGGCCTACAAGCTAGGTGGTTCAACGATTGTACCGCGGTCCTACTCTTATTCGGGCACGCGTCCGAACGTGGCTTATGCGGATAGTGGTCAGGAGCTGACGAATCAAGGGGTTGGCGATCCAAAAAACTTTCTGGATCCACAGTGGGTAGGAGTTCCGTCCGCGAACGCGGAATTGTCTATTCGCCTCGGACAGACCTCAAGTAAGGTCGACTGGGTTGCCGTACACATGCTGCAAAATTCGACGTACGGAATTTATGTTCCTGATCAAATGGAAATTCGCTGTCGATCTACAACGGGCGAACGTCGAATCTCAGTGAATTATCCATACGCACAACGAATGGATGGTGAGTACGTTTTCTCCAATTTGTCACCGCTTGGCATGGAATGCACCGACATCGTTATCAAGTTCACGAGCTTACAATCCTGGGGCTTGATGTTTATGGACGAAATTGAAATGAGTTCCGACTCCCCTTAAAAGCAAGTCCAGACCCAAATTTTTCCGCAGATATGTGGGCCAGTTCTTGACTTGATAATCTGTTAGGGATGAATTTCACAGGACCGGACTCGAAAGGCCCCAGCATGATCAAAGTTGATTACAAGCATGTCGATGTTTTTAGCGCCCAACCCCTGAGCGGCAATGGGCTGATCGTATTTGAAACTCAGGCCCCACTCGCGGCCGAACTGATGCAAAGACTTACGCAGGAGATGCGCCAGTTTGAGTCCATCTTTCTGGTTCCGGCAGATCGCCCAGGGTGTTTCAGGGCAAGAGTTTTCACGATGGAAGAAGAGCTTCCTTTCGCGGGGCACCCGCTTCTAGGCGCGGCCTCAATTCTTCACGACCGGTACCAACCCTCCGATCTTACAGCGACGTGGATTCTTGAACTTTCAGGATCTCGATCCGTAAGGCTCGCAACGAGGAAAATGAACGGAGGATTCCGCGCTGAAATGGATCAAGGTATCGCCAGCTTCGGGCCCGCGCTCCCGCGTCCTAAAACCACGGAGATACTCCAGGCCCTCGGCCTGAATGAACACGATCTGGCGCGCGATCTTGCCCTTCAGCAGGTTTCAACCGGGCTGCCTTATCTCATCGTGCCGGTAGCCGGAGGTCTTGAGCGCGCTAGAATTCGTCATTCGCAGTTTGAAGGGCTGCTCGCGCAGGTTGGAGCCAAGTTCGTGTATGTTCTTGACGTGGATCAATGCGAAGGCCGGACCTGGGACAATCTCGGTCTGGTCGAAGACGTGGCGACGGGGAGCGCGGCAGGCCCGGCGGCCGCCTATCTGACTCGGCACGGACTATTGAGGCCCGCCGAATGGGTGAGCCTTCATCAGGGCCGATTTGTTGGTCGACCCAGTGTCATTCTGACCCGGGTCGAAGTCATGGGTTCGGATCCCTCCGCAGATGAACTTAGGGTACACGTTGCAGGCGACGTTTGCCTGATTGCATCCGGAACCGTGGAATTCTAGCGGGGGTCTTAATCGGCTGAGGGCGGAACAAAGGATGAGGTTGAAGTTTCTTTTGTACTAGCTCAAGCGGCGCCACCGAAATTTTTAAAGGCTGTTGTTAAGGCTCATTCCGCAATTATAAAGGGAGCGAATAAATGAAAATGCGAACAGCGTACTTCAAAGTGCCCAATATGGAAAAAGCGCTTGCTTTCTGGCGTGCGCTTTTCCAGTCTGAGCCTTGCAAAAAGTCTCCCTATTGGTCTGAGTTTCGCTGCGACAATATTAACCTTGCGCTTCTTTGGATGGAGAACTTTGAGATTCAAAAGGATCAGGCGAATTTTGTTCCTGTATTTGAATTGAACGATTCCGAGTTTGAAGTCGTGAAAAGCCGAGCTCTCTTGGCAGGCGCCTCAATTGTTGTGGATGTTGCGGACCACCCTGACAAGAAAAGCTATGTCCTCGCAGACGTGTTTGGAAACGAGTTTGAGATCACGAGATTTCACGATGAGCATCAAGCCGTCGATAGCTCATGCGGAGTGTGATCCCCGTTGGATCATCACGGGGCGAATTTAATTTGAAGCGCCTCAGCGCTTAGAGACTCGCATCGAAAATCAATGGTAACTTTGGCCCTGAATTAAAACGGGAGCTTCAATGAAAATGTTGCTGGTGGTTTTTGGCTTTTTTGTGGGGACTAGTGCCTTTGGCAGGCAATCAGGCTCGTTTCAGATATCTGCATGTCAGTTGAACGAAGGCTATGAGCTTGGAATGAAAGATGCCGTTCGCTTCTATGATGCTTATGTAAAAGAATGCGTGGAACGTGGCTTTCACACGAAAGATGAATGCCAAGAGAAATATGATCCCACCGCGACCATCGCTAGGTATAAAGGTTATCAAGAAAAGGCGACTGCGGTTTATAAAGAAAAAAATCTCCAAGATCTACAGATTACAATCAACTTTGAGTTAGACAATTTTGGTCATCAAACGAATTTTTCGAGCCAGGTCTCGAATGGTTTAACTACAGAAAGCTACGCCGTCACTTCTTGGGCAGGCGGTGGCGGAGTATACAATCCTCCCAAAACCGGCTACAATATTTGGGAGGGGCCTGAGTGGAGTGGTTGGTTTGTCTCTTTCGACCTAGGAAACGACTATGAAATCAACATAGATCATTACCGCTACTACCCAGAACTCTTTCAGCCAAACCGGGTTGTGGTCTATGCCAAAGTTGGTGATAATCATCAGCAAGCAATTCTTACTTGCCGAATTACTGGAATCATCAAGCCTCGACAGTCGGTGCAATCTCTACTTTAATAATGTTTGATATTTATTCGAGTGCGATCGATAGCTGCGCGGTCATGGCGTCCATTCGGCAAACCAGCGAATCATTTGGCAAGCGATTCGCCTTCTACAGTGCACTGCTTTTCGAGTTGCCGGCGCAGGCCATGGACATGGGAATTGCCGATGACTAAAACAAGGTTTTCCCTGGTAGCCAAAGCTTTCTCCAAGATCTTTTCATTCATCGGGTCCAAATTCTTAAGAATGCTTGAATTCGCCTCATTCATGTATTTCCTAACCTTTGCTTTTTCTGGTTCCTTGAGATTACTGATGAGTGCGGCAATATTCGTAGAGCTAAGTGCCTCACCTTTCAAAACATGACCACTGAATTTTTCATAAGCCACGCGTGCTTCTTTAGAGAGCTGATCAATTTTTTGAGGAAAGTCTCTTGTTTCTTGTGATAAGCCGGAAAGCGCCATCTGGGTAAGTTCCTCGTTTCCCAAGGGCATCAATCTCAATTTGCCTTTATGTCTTCTTACGAATTCGACCTCCGGACCTGGGAAAACCAAAGATATGTCCTTGAACGCTTTAAGGTGCTTTGGGCAAAGTTGTGAAAACGACGGAAGGATTTCTACAGACAAATCTTTGCCCGTCGCCGGGTCCTGAAACAGAGTTCGAAACAGCTCCTGACTGTATTCCACACCCACAATTGGAAATCTCTCTTTCGTGTAGATCGATTCTAGCCTATTGAGGACCCTCTGGCCTTCGATCAGTTTTTCATTTCCGATCATCTTTAGAGCTCTCAAAACTTCTTTATTGGCATTGTCACAATCGTGCGACCTGGCCTGGTCGAGAGCCAGATTCACGGCTCTTATGGCTGCTTCTAACTCCTTAATCCCATGGTACCATCCAATGACGAAAATTTTCTGCTTAGGGAGCTGAACAGAAAACTCCTTTTGGCCTAATCGCGAATCGTCGAACTTGCAGCTTGCGAGAGACCTGGGTGGGCAACCGGCGACACTCAACGCTAGCAAAATAAAGTAAAGCTTTATTGAACCCAGGCACCCACCTCCAACTCACCATCGAATTTCATTGGTTTATGGTCCTTCGCGGGGAAATCAATCTACCTATACGGCTTTGAGCTTTCTAGAGGGATCGGCGGCGATAGTACCTTTCCTTGTAGTTCCACATGAATACGCCATAAAAATAGCCAACACAGGGAAACGTGAGAAAATAACCTATAACTGTCTCAATCGAAAAATTATCGCCCAAGAAGTATTGGTAAATGGACATTCCAAGCGCGACTGGAATTCCCCAACCCACTATACCGTGCCACAATACAAATGGACCCTTACCGCGGGTACGCGTCTTTTCCCAATTGCGACTCTGCTGCTCAGTCATAATACCCTTCAAGCTCAGATCTGTTTACAACTGGAAATAGTATCGACAGCCTTTCCTAATCGGACTCACTTTCGATCCAGTTGATCGAAGAACATGCAAATCGTGCCAAAAGGGAAACTCGCTGCGCTTGAAGCTGAGACTCAAGGCACATTACTTGAAAAGTCCAATAACCACGGGCCTAGCCGGAATACGGCCGATTTCGATCGGCTGAGGATGTGTAAGATGATGCGCTTTTGCCAGGTTTTGTCACTTCTGCTTTTTTTGATTTTCCCTCTCTGCAGCGGCGCTGCGGTTCCGTCGTGGCCTTTGGAGGTCCGAGCTTCTTTGGCAAGATGGAAAAATGTTATTTCTGTTGCCTATGACGAGTCGGGCAGAGAGGCTTCCGGAGTGGTTGTCAAAAGGTGGAAGGTGAAGTCGGCAAAAGGTGAACCTGTCCTTTCGGAAGAGTTGCCTTTGACCCAAAAGACTGTTTTCAGGAATCCTTCAGATCCACGGCAAGGCGGCACTATTGAGTGGAAATATGGCGCCTTGAAGCTTTCTGATCCTCCCACTTTGGATTCCTTCGTTTGGGGAGTTCGTTCCGGCTCTGATGTTTTTACGCTTACTCAACCTAGAAAAAACAAAATTGTTCTAAAATTTACGGAGAGAAAATTCGTAGTTATCCTGATGCCTGCCAGCCGTGAGGACACCGAAGACAGATATTTGGTAGGGTCGCAAATACTCCCGGGCATTAGCGTTACTCCGAACAACGACAGAAAGATCGGTGATTTGTCGATCAAGGCCTTATTTGGAACTGATCTTCGACCCTTTCCGGGGCCACGTTATTTTTTTAATCACCCGATTCGCACGGAAACCCGCCAAGTGTTTGTGAGCCAGAACTTTCCGAATCGATACATCGACGTTTTACAAAAAGTACTTAGCCAATGGAATCAGCTTTTTGGACATGACTACTACCTTTTTGCTGGAAAACAAAATCTAGACGCCGTGGATTGTTTATCAGAGAACATCCTCTGCATTCAGTGGAGTGGCGGGGAAGAGTTCACTTGGACGGGCTACCATGGAACGACAACGGTGACTGCTGATCCATCGTCTGGAAGGGTTCTCGGGGGAATTATTTATCTGTACAATAATGCTGATCGGTCAATCCATCGAAAGGGGACAGTGGAAGAGTTGGCATTGGTGGAGGATCCTTCTTCTTTTGCACAAGTGGCCCTTGGTTTTTCGCAGTTAGGCAAGTATTCCCAAATTTTGAGACCCAATTCCGATGGCTTAGTCACGTCGCTCTTACTTCATGAAATGGGGCACTTTTTTGGTTGGGATCACAATTTCGCCGGAGCTTGGCTGGGCGATCCTTCGAAGGGAACTGTAATGGGCTATCCGCCATTTAATCTTGATGCAGAGTTTGTTCATCTTGGCGAGATAGATAAGGTGAATTTTCAGTTACTCTATGGCAGTCGAAACGTGCCAGCGATGCCCTTTTGCGGAGACTTGGATATTGAACCCACATATGATGGTAAAATCTGGCGGAAGAAAATTCCTGAGTGTTTGATGTGGTCGGCTGGGCGCAGCATTGATTGGCTCATCGCAAATGCCACTATTCTAGGGTTAGAGCAGCTTGTTGTGGGCTGGGATGTCTATAAAGCTATTGCTCCCGAGGATTCACGCTTAGGAAGTTATCTGGCGGCTCTGGGTTTCATTGCGAAAGATGGTCAGTACGAGATGGACAGGAAAAAGGCTCAAACTTATCTGTGCTCTGAAAGTTTACTAGATCCAAAGGTTTTGCCCTTTCTGTCTGAACACTTAGGTCTGGAACTCAATTGTCATTGAGGATGATCTTAGAAGGCCATGAAAAATAGAGTTAGTTTGATATCGATTCCGGATCCGCAGATAGAAGATCATAATAATATGCACTTATCGGCGTTCCGGCCAATGGAGTTGCCTTGCGGAGTCCAGGGCCTTTTAGCAAATCCGAAGTAAATTCACTACAAACTAGAACTGACGCCTCTGATGAACTGTCTCACTAATCAATTTAATACAGTTTATAAAATATCAAATTGATCCTGCTGGGATAGGTACTCTATAGACGATGATCCCGCGCAGCTGGTATCCGATCGCCTAGTTTTTTGAAGCTCGTTATCGAGGAGAGAAAACTTAACCACTACCAACAGCCATCGCTTTACGAAAGCCATGGCTCTCGATTTCAGCGAGGGGACGTAAGGTTTAGTTTAGTGATCATCTGACGGGCATAAGAATTGAAATACTGTTGAAGAAAAGGAGCCAAATGTATGTTGCGATTATTTAGTTATGATAATGTTGTCAAGACTGTGGTCACCTGTTTAACAATTCTCCTGTTGTCGTCCATAGGGTTAGAAAGCAGAGCGGCGTACAAGCCTCCAATTAGCGAATATGGATTTCCATCCAAAGGCGCGATAGAGCATTGTCGTGGCGTGCTGGATAAGTATTCTTCTTTTGGTATGGACTTACGACGTTTTCTTCTAAAGTGTCATAGAGCGTATGATCAATTTCTCTCAGAAATGAAATTTAGAGGAATTGTGGATCAGCAGAAAGAACTCGCTCGCTTGGAATCCAAAGAACCAGATGAAGTTCGAAGATATTTGGAAACTCAATATCCAGGACTATCTTCAGCGACTCTTGACGATTTGGAAGTGATTCTTTCTCACCACAATACTACAAAAAATGTAGCTGTACCGGCTCAATACGTCGAAGTGAAAGCGGCAGGTGCGGAGCGATAGCCTCCTAATGTGTCAACGGAGGAGAGGACGCCTCGACCTCTGTTTGTCTTAAGCAATTTGCCCGTTGGTTCAAGTTCAGTGTGCCGTTGTCGATTTGGGAGTGACTTAGGTTTCCGCCGAAAATCGGATGGGGTTTTGCTCTATCACCGTACGGTGGGCATAGGCGAGGTGGTTGACTGCTTAGATTATGGCCCAGTCGTCCTTGTGCGGGAAGATCACCCGCAGGTTTCGTCCGAACTTCTCAAGTGACATTTCGGCCGGGGTTTTGGGCGTA
>JBFWQY010000045.1:0-26492 GCA_050249195.1 Bdellovibrionales bacterium | reverse complement strand
TATCCGAACCGCCTTCATTCAGAAAATCCTTGCTGGCTGCGGCCCTCCTGATGGCTGTCGCTGGAGCAAAGCTGCTACGGCTCAACTTACGTCATGATGATTGAAGAAACGAACCGGTCAGCAGTGGTTGAAGTTGGAAAGATCAAGTCTAAACTTGCCTACTATTCTATCGCGGACAACATTCACGATCTCGTAGCGGAGGCAGATGGTGCCCTCGAACCACTTCGTGAAAAGCTCGCGGCGGAATATTCGATTCTGCAGTTGCTTGGACAAGCCTCTATTCGCATCGCTCGCGTCGATGAGGCCATGTTCTACTCACCATCTGCCGTGGCCAACATGATTCTTCCGACGCTCGTCGATTCCTGACGTTTTTGGGACTTTGACGGGCCACTGGGCCGTGATTTATGAAATGAGAAAATTTATGATCGACGATACTACTCCCACCCTAGTGAACGTAAGATACTTTCTTCGCCTTCCAGATCGAGAGCCAGGAAAAGGCAAACGCTGCTCATTCGGGATTACCAAACGCTGGACCTCTCCCAACGGCAGGTCGACCAATGAGGCTTACTACTGCAGTGAACTTGACGCCATCAATAGCCAATTCAAGAAATCGGTTACTGATTTTTCCGTAGCTGAGAAAAATGCCAGGGCGTTAGTCACTCGACTTAACCGCGAGGTGGGCGCCGTCTGCCCTGCGGATGCGTTCAATTCCGATAACGAAAAAATATTCCAAGATTACTGGGAAAAAGAATATGCTCATCGTGATCTTGTCGATCCGAGAGGAGCATACAATTCCATAATGCGTGCCGTGCGAGCGCTTGGAAATGTCTCGCTGCTCTCGGCAGCCAGACACGAACTGCAGAAGCAGATAAACCAAGAGTTAAGTGGGAATAATCAAAGGCGCGCTGTTGAACGTATCAACAAGCTGCTCAAGCACATCCAGCGAGAAATCAAGCTAACCAAGAGCAAGGTCGTTCACGAGCCAGTGAAATTCCTAACAAGAGATGAATTTGAATTGGTCCTCACCCATATTCAGCACAAAGGACTCAAGCTCCTTGCTCAAGTCGCATTTTATACGGGAATGAGGCAGGGGGAAGCGATGGCTGGCAAGGCAAATGATTTTCAAATGGATTCTGAGATTCCACAAGTCTATGTCCATAGGCAGGTCCGCTGCCCCCGCCTTGATTTGAAGGGCCAACTTATAAAATCAACGCTTGCGGTGCCGAAGTCTAAAAAGCGCGGAGCTTACATTTTTGTCGAGGGCGTCGCCGCTGTACGTGAATGGCTTTCAACAGCCGAAGGATTTGACCTCACTCGTACCCATGCTTCAAAACTCCTGAAAGAGGCGTGTATACGCGCCTTTCCCGACAACCCGGAAAAATGGATGGCGTTTAATGGCCTTCGTCATTCCTATGCTAAGAGCTTATTCGAGAACGGTGTGAATATGGGCTACGTAGCAAAATGTCTCGGCAACACCGAAAAGGTCTGCCAGGAATATTACTCGGGCTGGGAGCACACTCCAAATTCCATGAAGCTGCTCCACACCCTCGTTCAAGAGAACCAACTCAAACTGAAGATGGGTAACTCTGCTTCGTAAACTCGTGCGCACATTCACGCTCTAAAGCCGGGCATACCTATTGCTCTCTCTACTGTATTGATGGAGTTGACCCCATAAAACCGGACAGATCAGCCGGCTCTGTTGTTTAATTCTCGTCTGTATGCCCTGGGTGATTTCATTTTCAAGGCTTTGTGTGGTGCATTTTCGTTGTAGTCCTCAAACCAAGCAGCCAATTGCTCGCGAACCCGATCGGCACTACTCAAATCGCCGAACCAGACGTAGTCCCGTTTAAAGGTCTTTACGAACCCTTCAGCCATGCCGTTGCTCTCTGGGCTGTAGCTCGGGGTGGTTCGAATGTCCAAGCCCCGTAATCGGCCATAGCCGACAGTCTCATGGGCGGTGTAGCATGGGCCGTTGTCGGACAGCCATTGAACAGGGTGAGGGACATGATCGACCTGACCGAAGCGCTGCTCGATAGTTTCAGTCATCAAATCTCGCACAAGCTCGCCATCGATGCCTCTCGTGCTGGTGACATAGGTGATCAGCTCTCTGTCGTGGCAGTCCAAGGAAAAGGCCACTTGCAGCTGCTCACCATTCCAACACTGGATCCCGAAGGCATCGGAACACCACCGCACATCGCTTCTAATCGTTTCGATTCTTCCTTCGTGGCTGCGAACAGGGCGGCCAGTGTATCGCTGCAGACAGAGCCCGTTCTGCCGCATGATCCTGTACACTCGTTTGGCGTTGATTGTTTCTCCGGTCTTACGCCGCAAGATCGCGGTGATTCGGCGGTAGCCATAAGTGGGTCTCTGGTCAGTTAACTCCCTAATCATTGGCAATAGACGACCATCTTCGAGCTTTGTAATCTCGCGTTTCATGGGCTCCTCTGTTGTTTCAAGTTGTTCGTGAATATTTGATCTACTGACGCTGAGTGCGCGTGAGATCAAGGCTATTCGAAATCTTCCACTCCGGCTAAGGGCTTTCGCGAGATCAGTTTTTTTTCGCGACCAATGCGAACAGCCTCTTTTAAGACCTCTACTTCCTCGGTCTTTTGTCCCAAGATGCGCTCTAGACGCTTGATCCGGTCCTGAGCCTTCTTGAGCTCAGACTCCGGCACCACGCGCTCTTCGTTGTCCACTGCTGTCAAGGCACCCTCTTCCATTTTCCTCTTCCAAGAAAAAAGCTGAGAGGGAGATATACCATGTTTCCGTGCGACATAGGATACGGAGTGTCCAGGCTGATAAGTCTCCTGAACCATGGCCGATTTCTCAACAGCTGACCAGCGTCGGCGGCGCTGGACCGACGTAATGACTTCAACCGTGTGCTTTCCTTTGGGGAGATCACAAGTGCTATCAGTATTCATAGTCGTACTCCTAGGTGTAGGAGCAGACTGTCATGTCCGGTTCAAACGGGGTGCACTACAATTGATCGATTCCTAATCGAATAAGGAGCTTTATATGAGACAGGTTTTGGCACTTGTGATGACATTTTCCGCCTTTGCGGCTAATGCGGAGGTTCTTTCCGCCCCGACATCGCAGACGATGGTGTCCATAAAATATGGTCAGTGTACCGATGGCGTGATTTCGTCTGGTTACACGAAACCCGGCCATTCTTCTTCTACCCCTGGAAATCGCCAAGTAGACGGTGCTTTGGCTCTGTTCTCGAGCAAAATCGATTGTTCGCCAAATGGTGGAACTGTGATCGGCACCGACAAACTTGTTGCTCTGGGAACTGTGGCTCGACTTGAACAAGACGTGGACACTCTGAGTTCATTTCCGACTCAATTTGCAACTAAAACGGGAGAGTTAAAAAAGGGAAGCATTATCCGGATTCTCTCATATGGCGGCACATATGGTGTTAGCGTGTTCGGTGGACACGGAGATATGTAGGTTATTGCTGAAGTGATCGAGCGAAAGTAATCGGGCAATTCAAGTCATAAATGTCGCGGCCTCTGTTAGAGGCCCATGGCGGCATTAGGCGCCGTTTCCAATTTTCCAAAAGGTAACAACTTAGTTAGTGGACTCGATCTGGGTCCACTGCCGAACCAAATCACCAGCTTTAGTCACAGGCTTGGTGCCGGTGCATTGCTTGTGAATTTCAACGAGGGCCTTCGCGTTTTCATAAAGGTCTTTGTCGATGACGTTCACTACTATCGCCTTCGACTCTTCAACCATTTGCTTCGTGACAATCGCCATTTCTAACCACTCTCGAATTTTTGGATTCAGATTCTGAAACAATTATGATGACTTGGAGGTGGCGGGCGGAATTGAACCGCCGTAGCCGCTTTTGCAGAGCGGTGCCTAACCACTTGGCTACGCCACCGTCATCATTTTTTCGGGGTAGTTAGGGTCTAACCACTAACGATTTCGCTCTAACCACCCAGTTTCAAAATCTCCTCTCGCTCCACTCACTTGGTAACTTCGCCTAGGCCGCGCAGCAGATTTGCAGAGCGGTGCCTAACCACTTGGCTACGCCACCTTCGGTTTGAAACCCCGAGTGAATCACTTCTTATGAAAAAAGACAATCTCTCATGCAAAGAGCTGGGCCAGCTCCTGCATGGGTTCAACCACCAGAGCAAAAGCGCGGGCGAAATGTTCGGGTTTTACCTTCTCGCACTCCCCGTGATCGGCCAGACCCCGCGCGACACGGAGCAGTGAGCGTCGCCTTCGGTAGCTGAGAGGGAACGCATCGATCCAATCCGGCACCCGTTCCTGGGACTTGGGTCGCCGGATGCGAAAGGCGGCCATCCTCTGCACGACGTCTTTCACCTCGTGAAGACTCACTCTCGGCCCCGCTTCGAGCCATCGATGGGAGTAAATAAGGAGGTCGAAGCGGTCCAGCAGCGCGCCGCTCAAGCGATGCACGACCGTCCGGCATTGGGTGATCCGTTTTGGACAATCGTGAAAGGTGCGCTCGGGTCGGAGGCGGCCGCACGGACAGAGGTTTGTGGTTGCAATCAGCTGAAACCTCGCCGGCAAGCGCACTCGCGTTCCCCGACGTGCGACTTCGATCGCTCCATTTTCGATGGGCTCTCGCAAAGCTTCCAGAACCATCGCCGGAAACTCAAGAAATTCATCCATCAGCAACACGCCGCCATGAGCTCGGGATATGACTCCGGGCTGAACGGGAAGCCCGCCTCCGACCATAGCCTGAGGGGTCGTCGTATGATGGGGCTTCTCAAAGGGGCGCCATCGCAACTGAAGCGCCTCTTCTCCCACCAGATCCGCCAACTCCAGAAGCTCCTTGGGATCCGGGACTGCGGAGAGCGCGTAAAGGGCGTGCGCCCAGGTGGTTTTGCCTGAGCCCTGTGGACCTGCGACCAGCACGCCGAGCTGCAGGTGCGAGGCGAGCCATAAAGCTTCGGCAGCTTCGCGATGGATCTGTATGTCCGCAACCTCTGGCGGCTGCCAGTGCCTCTCCCACGAAAATCGGGTGGCCCGGATCTTGAGCTCTTTAGCTCGCAGGGAAGACAGTTCTCGCCATTCCCCCTCGCGAACAAGATTTGATCCTATCTGACCGGTCAGCACAGGAGCCGTCGCCGAACGCAGCGCCTGGGAGATATCCCGGGGTGCATAAACCTGCCCGTCCAATCCCAGCTCGCCATAAACCACATGGGTTCTAATCATCTCTCGGAGGGCTGCAGATAGCTGGTTCGTTGCACCCAAGTACGCAAGAGCAATGGCGAGATCCACACCCGCACTCCGCTTGCGAAAATGCGACGGCCGCAAACTCACCACGATTTGGTGGCCGCGGGGCCAGGCCAATCCGCAGGAGCGCAAAGCGCTCTTCAGCTTTAACCCGCATTCGCGAATGGCGGCATCGGGCAGACCTACTAAATGAAAATTGGGAAGCCCGGGCAGGAGTTTCACAACGACCTCCCCGACTTCGAGACGATGTTCTTGGCGAAAAAGTGTTTTGACGATCATAGAAGATCGTCTATTGCAAATACGCGGGCCCGCCCGGAGGCGATTCTACCGTTTCAAACGTCTTTGCCGGTTCGAATTCCGGAAAGTGGGTGATTCTTATCGATTTCTTCGCGCAGTTTATGCGAGGTCACACTCGTATAGATCTGTGTGGTCTGCAAACTGGAATGCCCGAGGAGAACCTGAATCGTGCGCAAGTCGGCGCCATTTTCCAGAAGGGCCGTGGCGCATCCGTGTCGGAACTGATGCGGACCGATGGGCTCTTCGAAGCCCGCACGCGCGGACCAAGCCGCAAGCCAACGCCACACGTCCACGCGCGACGGTCTGTGGCCGCGATCATTAATCAAGATCGAGGAGTTGCTTTCATCCTTCACCAGATGCGGCCGAACCACCTTCACGTAAATCTTCAACTCATTCAGCAGGTTCTCGGAAAGCGGAAGCAGGCGTTCCTTGCCGCCTTTGCCCAGCACCTTCAACCAAGCGTCCGTGGGACTGAAATCCTGAAGATCGAGACCCACTAATTCACTCACACGGCACCCTAGCCCGAACAACAACAGAAGAGTGAGTTGATTGCGGGCACTCCGGTGAACATCCTCCACTCGAGCTGCGTCGAATAGCTTGTGAAACTCCTCAAGGGAAATCGGCCTGGGAAGACTCGGCTTCACCCTGGGAGGACGCAACTCACGAAGTTCCGGTGCCTTTTCCCCGTGTGACTCCAGAAAGCGGAAATAGGTTCGGAGACTGCTGATCACTCGCGCTTGGGACCGCGTGGACAATTGCCGCATTTTCATAAATTCAAAAAACTGGCTCAGCTCCCGTCCCGTCTTCTGAAACTCCGCATAGAGCTCCAAATCGCGACGGTAGGCCATAACCGTATTGCGCGAGCGCCCCCGGACATGCTGCAGATCTTCGAAGAACTCCGCCCATAGTTTCATCGGCATACACTAGTATTACCTCGAAATTCGGAGGGAAAGGCAAGAAGATGATGAAGTTAGAAGGGGCGCGACCAACGAATGTGCGCCAGACGTCGAAGGCCTTCGGAGCTAGAAGAATTAAGGACCCCGTTAGAGACTAAGGACCATAGCCCACAAGAGTGGAGAACTTGCCTATATAGCGCTCGTCGCCGTTTTGATCGAAGTCATACACCTTCAGCTGAATCACGGACATCAATTCATCGTCGTCATCCACATCAAAGGAACGGACGACGAGGCGGGGCTCACTGCCACTTTCGAGAATAGCCTCAAACTCTCCATCAACAACATCCCCTCGACCCACAAACCCGTAATAGGTGAACGAGGACGACGCCGATGTGTCAGTACCGCCAGCGGTTCCAATCCCCACGATCAGGCCATTTTCATGGCCCGAATCCGTGGGCAGATCCATAAAGAACAGGCGCACGCTCGCGATGTCGAAAGGAGTGAGGTTTTGACCGCTTCCTAAAAAACCGAAATCCGCGAGACTGGTCACGCTGACCACGGGTCCGAGCACGCCTGGCGCATCCGCGAAGTAAATCGAAGTGCGGAGATCATCTTTCAACGCCAATGCTTCCGAAACGGAACCTTGAGCCAGCGACTGCCCGTGCGCCGCCTCAACGTCGGCAAGAAACTGAAGCATTTCCTCGGAAGTCAAATCCGCGTCCGCTTCACGCCATTGGTTGGAACATCCTAAGATGGCGGCCACGATCCAGGCAATTCCACCGATTAATGCGATTTTCAGAGCGAACTTCAGTGTGCTCACGGCATCCTCATTACATCTCATGACATCTCATCAAGGCTCATTACAGATCGACCTGATCATTAAAGGCTTTGTCTAAATCCAAATCTTTGAACGTACCCAGGCGTGTGTACCCATTGTCTGGCTCCACCGCGGCCGTCGTGTTCACACCCCAGCCCGATGGCCATGCACGGCAATCGTAGGGTCCGATCGAGACAAACCAGCAATACGTCGGTGGGTGCGGGCCGTAACCGGGATAAAGTTCAAAATTCTTGAACCAAACACTTCCGCTCACCTTTGTCGGTGTGGTGGTGGAGCTTCCGTCTCCCAGGCCCTCGACGTTGTCGATCACGACAACAATGGCCCCCATAAAATCTTCGAAAAAGCCATGCCAAACGTCCTTGCCACCGGACGTAAACCAGATGTTGTATTTGTTGCTTTCCGTATCATGGCCCGAGGTAAAATAACCCTCATAGATCTGGTTGCCCAGCAGATAACGGATCGTCACCGTACCTCCAAATCCCGATCCATATTTATCGAGATTGAGATTGATGCGCACATTGGTGAGCTGGCTCAAATCCTGGATGTAGCGGCCGGTGTATTTGTTGTAGACGGCTTTGTTGGCGAAAGTGAAAGTCGTGGTCCCGCCGTACTGAAAGGTGTCACCAGGTCCATACCCGGGACCCGTGGTCGGGGGCACATAAGGACCCGAAGCGGGTACATCCACGTAAGGGGGGGGCGGCGCCGGTTCGCTCGCGCTTTTCTTCTTGGCACAATTGACGGCCAAAGCGGAGGTAAGCACGGTGATCCAAACTCTGGCTTTCATAAAAATCCTTCCTTTCACAAAAAGGAAATTGCCAGCTGTGTGCCGCTTCCGTGGACAACCGTAAGTTACGGGAAATTCTTTGTTTTATGGGAAATCGTCACAAAATGAGACAGGGTTAAGGCTGTCAAAACACCGTGTGTGTGCCGTATTTTGTCGCTGTGAACGAGCGGATGCTGTAACTCAACCTTTAACCCTCCGCGGATCTTGTGTTAGCTTTGGATAAGCCTTATGCAAAAAGATAAACTCAGTGCTATCGAAGAAGAGCTCCTGGCGAAGCTACGCGCCCCAACCCTTCATCCCAAGCCCCAGCGTCCATTGAGACCTCTCGCGGAGCCGATTGCGAAGGAGGAGCTCATCTCCGATTTCGGGAAGTGCGAACTTGTTGTGGACACCTCGCCCGAGCGCGAGGAAAAAGGCATGGCGGTCTACCGCGCCCGGGGCACAGAGATTCCCAAACTGATGTTAGAGATCGGACGGCTGCGCGAGGAGACCTTCCGCACTGTCGGCGAGGGGAGCGGCCTCGAACGCGATCTTGACGCGTTTGATCCGTACTATGATCACTTTATCGGGTGGGATAAAGGCAAACGCGAGATCACCGGAGCCTATCGAGTTGGCCGAGTGGATGAAATTCTAAGTACGTATGGTCCGGATGGTCTTTATACAAACACTCTGTTTGAATTTAAAAACCTCCTCGCCACGGATTTCAAGGAGGGCACGCTCGAGGCTGGTCGCAGTTTCGTACGAGCTGAATATCAGCGCGGCCCCACTCTGCTCGTGATTTGGATGGCATTCGGGCGCTTTATCGCGCAAAGCCCGCAATACAAGTACATGATCGGTCCGGTGAGCATTTCCAACGAATTTCAGGAGGCGTCAAAGCATCTGATGGTCAGCTTCTTAATGAAGCATTTCGAGCACGAAAAGGCCAAACTTGTGCGCTCGAAAAATCCTCCCACCTTTGACACAAATCTAACCCCGGAGGAACTCACGGAACTCGTGGATGCCTCCCTGGATCTCTCCGGGTTGCAGGAGTTTGTCCGCCATGCGGAAGGAAATCCGCGCGCGCAAATCCCTCAGCTCATTAAATTGTATTTAGAACTGGGCGTGCGCTTTCTGGCCTTTAGTAAGGACAGTGAGTTCAACACGATTGACGGTTTGATCTGGCTCGATGTGCGCCGGATACCGCACGCGATCGGCCTGCGCTACCTGGGAGAGGACGGATGGGCCCGCTACTGCGCTCACCATAGTCTTACGTAAGCTCGCCCGCGGGTAGTAAAGTTTTAGGATTTCCCGATAGGTCTTCCCCTCTTCTGCCAATGTTTTTGCGCCCAATTGACACAGTCCCACCCCATGCCCCAGCCCGGTACCCTGGATGCGAAGGTCGCGCGCCATCCACTGCAAGGTGAAGTTTGTGCTCCGGATCTCATCAAATCCAAAGATCTTACGAAATTCCTGTGCGCTCAAAAAAAACCTACGTCGGTTCTCATCGACGTCCAACGAAGCCACGACTTGAGCCACCCGGCCCGATGGTGTTCGACTCCCCACATGCAAAGCTCTCAATTCGGCGGTCGCCGGCAGATCAAGGGCGGCCACCAAGCGCTCTCGCACCTGTGACCGCTTCACTGTTAAATCCCAAGTCGTGGGTTTGCGAGACTCACAGGTCGGATCTTTCACCGACTCAAAGGACTTAAGCTCACCCCAAACAAATTTCGGGTCCTCCGATTGGCATCCGCAATCGGCAGAGTAGAAGGCCTTGAGAATGCGACCGTTCGGTGCCTTTAAAACTTCACCCCGGGTTTCCCCTAGCACACGTTGAAGGCGCGCCTCCCACCGGGCCGAGCGGTTCGCGGTGTCGGCGAATTGATAAACCTGATCCAGCACAGTCGATTCCACATCATAGCGGGCCGCTTGCTTTCGACGCTCCAAAGCCATTCTCAGCGCGAAGGAGCGGGCGGCAACGGCCTGGGCCTTAAGCGCTTCAAGGGGCCAACTCACCGGCATTTCCGCGGGTATTACCCCCGCCAAGTAAGTCTCCACGTCCAATCGGGCAATAACATCGATTTCCCGCCCCCGATCCGGGAGTATCTCGATGACGTTTGGAACAGGCTTCACTCCCATACGCACCATTACTCCTTTGATCGTAAGGGATGGGGCCTGAATGCGCTCGCGCTCCCCGGAGGAAGGCCATTCCAGCTGCCAGAAATCGCCGGCCAAACGTGTGATTTCCACTTTGGAAACTCGAGCCGTTCGAGGTTCAGAGACTCCCGTCCGAAGCGGATGTCCAGGTGCGAGAATCTGTAAATCCAGACCACGGACAACGACCATCTTCAGGCTTCGGCCGACGCGCACACGCACCTCTTGCACGCCCCCGCTCCCGCCTTGGGCAAGCGGAGTGAGAAGAAGCGAGCTGGCAAGAACCGCCGCGGCCGTAGCTTTCATATCTAAGCCTTTGGACGCTCCATAAACGCCTTTATAAGATCCAGCGGAATTGGAAAAATGATGGTTTTCGTTCCTTCACCCGCAATCTCATTGAGGGCCTGGAGGTAGGCGAGTTGCAGGGCGGCGGGTGAGGTGGACAGAATCTCAGAGGCCTCGCGCAGCTTTTCGGCGCGCTGGAACTCCCCCTCAGCACTGATCACCTTAGCCCGGCGCTCCCGTTCGGCCTCCGCCTGACGAGCCATTGCGGACTGCATTTCCTTTGGAAGGTCGATGTTTTTGACTTCGACATTGGAGATCTTAATTCCCCAGCCTTCGGTGGACTTGTCCAGAATGGTTTGCAAAGACACATTGATCTTCTCGCGATGAAGGAGAATCTCATCCATTTGATACTGTCCAGCCACAGAGCGCAAGGTGGTTTGCGCGAGTTGCGAGGTCGCAAAGTAGTAGTCCACGATTCGCGTAACGGCCCCTTCCGGATCGACAACACGAAAGTAAATGACCGCGTTCACCTTCAGACTGATGTTATCAGCCGTGATCACGTCTTGCGGCGGAATATCCATGGTCACCGTGCGCGTGTCGACGCGCACGACTCGCTCCACAAGCGGAATAATCAGAATCGGACCCGGGCCCCGAATCCCGATCGAGCGGCCCAAGCGCAGCACCACGCCCCGCTCCCACTCGGGAAGAATCTTTACGGCCGAGGACAAGAGCGCCACGATCAAAATGATAACGACAATATTCGGAGCGAGAATTTCAAACACACCCATCTCCCTTCAGATTTGTCCTTCAGGCTTTCCGCACAAAAAGCACAAGTCCCTCATGACCGGTGACCAAAACCTCGTCACCCCGACCGACTGGCATATCCGACTGAAAATTCCAGATCTCGCCGCGCAGTTCAACCTTGCCGCGCACGGTTGAAGAGATTTCCAGATCGACGACTTTGGCCCTAAGCCCCATAAGATCTTCAAATCCACCTTTTTTCTTTACTCGCGCGGTGCGCAGAACCAACACACTCACTCCGATAAACGTTGCCATGAAAAAACCGGCTACAGGAAGGATCAAACTCAGCGGAAGGCGGTAACCTCCCGTCTTAACCGGATCAAACAAGAAGAGACTCCCCAGAACAAACGCCGCGACGCCACCCGCACCCAAAATGCCAAAGGTTGGCAAAAACATTTCCGCGATCAGCAATCCGATCCCCAGAAAAATCAGCAAAAGACCGGCCCATTCCACATCCAGCTTGTGAAGCGCGATCATCGCCACAATGAGGCCGATCCCGCCCAGGACCCCGGCCACCATTGTTCCGGGATGGGTAATCTCGAAATATAAGAGCGCGAGACTTCCCAGGAGCAGGATGTACGCAAATTGAGGATCTGTGAGCACGGACACAACCTTGTACCGCGTGTCCAAAGCAAATATTTCGAGCGGCCCGACCGCCACTTGAACGTCCTTGCTTGCCGCCAACTTCACTGTTCGACCCTGGGCGAATGTTAAGAACTGCTCCTTGGAATCCCCGACAAAATCAATCGCATTGAGCTTCAAAGCCTCTTCTGCCGTCACCGCTTTGGCCTTGAGAATAATATCCTCGCCAAACTGCCGGCTGCGTCCACGCAACCGAGTCAGGCTCTCCAGCCAGCTGCGTGTGTCGTTCAGAATTTTCTCGCGCAAATCCTTTGGCATTTCCCCGCCCAAACTAACAGGCGTCGCAGCCCCGAGATTGGTCCCGCGCAAAGCTCCACTCACATGACAAGCCTGGAGAAGAATCGCCCCCGCGCTCCCCGCATGTCCCCCGCTTGGGGCCACAAGGCATAGATACGGCACCGGGGAATTGAGGATGGCGCTCACTAAAATTCGCGTCGACTCCAGACTCCCTCCGGGGGTGTTGATCAGAAGCAGAATCGATCCACACTCGGCCCGTGCGGCCTGGGCCTCAACCCGCTTGAGAAGATCGACCGTGGCAGGACCAATGACGTCCGTGACCCTGGTCTCCAGAGTGCACGGTGCGGATTTCGGCGCGGGCGAAGCCGCACCGGAGGCCGTCTCCTCCGCTCCTGCGCATAGACTCAGGCACAAGGCGATTACGCCAAAAAGCCAGCCTCTCATCATATCTCCAATTGCTGAAGTTCGGTTCGCAAGACTTGAAGCAGGTTCCATACGGCCTTTTTGGCTTGAGTAACCGCACTCGAGGTGCCAACCATGTTTGCGAGCGGATGGAACCTCCACCAGGTGCATCCGCCGGCCTCGTATCGCCCGCGGTCGACGCCTTCCGAGAACACCAGAATATGACGGGCGGAAACACCGCCTTCAAGCTGCTCCGGAGTCGCTGATTCCACATGATGGAAGTGCTCCAACTGAATGCTGGACAGGATACGCCGCAAGAGGGCCCGTTCCTCGGAATTTAAAGGAGGGGTTTGCACCAGCACGAAAATCGTCGGGACCAGCAGATCGGAGGTCGGGCCGCTCACGCCAGATCCAGCTCCGGATCTGGTGGCGATCGTACCCACCACTTGAGCCCAGTAGCTCTCAACCGAGACACCAAGAACCTCGCGCAGATAAAAGCACTGGGATTCAGTGAACATAACGGGACCAATGTAAGGAACTCGCCGCACAAGGTCATCTTCTTTCAATCAACGCAGAGCAAGAAGGTCTGCAATTCCAGGCCTTTCGACCAGAAATGCAAGGACCGTCTCAAGCTGAGGCGGGAACGACGCGATAGAGACAGCAAGAACACTTTTGACCTCATGACGAATAAGGAGATCCAGGATGGACACCTCGAATAAGAACGAAAAGCCAAAAGCTCAGACCCTCGTCACTCCCCTCGACATGAATCCTTCCTCCTTACCGAAGGTGGAAAAGAAGGCCTGGCTAGAGGAAACACTGGATGATCATTTAAACTGCGTATTGTGTGGAAGTGCTCTGCGCTTTGTGCACAAGACAGATTTTGTTATCCAAGAAGTGATCGAAGAAGCCCACTGCCCCGCCTGCGGCGTGCGCAACCGTCAAAGCTCGCACCGTCTCCAGTAGCCGACAACTCCTCGTCTTAGGGCCCCTTGATTACGGGTTTTCCGACGCGCCGGGGTCTTGGCTCTCCCACGGCGCCTCCTCGTTCAGGTGCAGAAGCACCCTCTCCGCAATCACCCGATTCATCCCCGGTAGCGTGCTCAGGGCTTCCATATCGGCGGACTTGATCGCCTCTATGCTGATAAAATTCTTGAGTAAGGTCTGCTTGCGTTTCTCGCCCAGCCCCACGATCTCATCCAGAGCACTGGCTAAGGTCCGATCTTCGCGCAGTTTGCGATGGTACGTGATTGCGAACCGATGGGCCTCATCCCGAAGCCCGACCAGAATTTGAAAAGCTTCGGATGTCGCTGGAAAGGTCACAGGATTCTGGCGTCCCGGGAGAAAAAAACGTTCTTGGGTGCTCACCACCTCCTGGTCATGGAACTCCCCCTGAGTGCGGGCTTTGGCCATGCCCACGACGCGAATATCCGGGCGCCCAATCTCCTTGAGGGCCTCAACGGCCATATTGAGTTGTCCCTTTCCTCCATCCACAACGACCAGATCCGGGTCCTCCCATTCTGTATGGGCGAAGCGCCGGCCCAAGACCTCTTTCATAGCGGCAAAATCATTGGCACCGATCACGGTCTTAATCCGGTAGCGTTTGTAATCTTCCTTGCGCGGAAGCCCGTCTTCGAACACCACCTGGCTAGCCACGTTCTCCGAACCTTGGAAATTCGAGATGTCGTAACATTCCATCCGGTGTGGGGGCTCGGGCAAACCAAACTTCTGCTGGATCTGTTCCAGCCCGCGCGTCTGCCGGTCCGCCTTCGTCACGGCATCTTGAAAGTGGCTGCGTGAGTTCGTGAGAGCCAGATCCATCAGTTTTTTCCCCTCAGGTCCCGTAGCCACCGTGATCCGAGAGCTTTTCCCCTGCCGCTCCACAAACACAGCCTGAAGCAGTTTGATAATGTCCAAGCCTAAATCCACGGGAAGTAAGATCTCGTCAGGAATGATATTTTCCGAATAGTACTGATTTAGAAAGGACGTCAGCCAATCCCGCACATCCTCCTGCGTGGAGGAGCTATTCAGACCACTGATAAAGTGCGGGCGGGATCCGATAACCCGACCCGCGCGCACATGCATGGTCTCAATCAAGGTGCCGCGGGCGTCTCCCGTGTACGCCACCACATCTTGATCAGTCTCCTTATTCATGGAAACCACGGTCTGCCGCTCCCAAATACGCGCGATGGCCTGAATGGAATCCCGCAGCCGCGCGGCTTGCTCAAAGCGCTCCGCCTCCGCCGCCGCCTTCATTCGGGCTGTGAGATTTTTGAGAATCTTCGTGCTGCGGCCTTTTAAAAAGCTAATTCCGGCTTCGATGTCCTCACGATAGGTCTCGGCTGAGACGAACCCGACACATGGGGCCGTGCACTGCCCAATTTGATGCGAGATACAGGGCCTCTTGCGGCTGCTGAAGAATGCGTCTGTGCAGTCCCGAATTTTAAATGTCTTATTCAGAAAGCGAATCGTCTCGCGCACGGAAAGTCCAGAGGTGTACGGGCCAAAGTACAACCCGCCATCGGCCTGCACTCTTCGCGCTAAATAAAAACGGGGAAACACATGCTCAAGCCCCACTCGGATATAAGGATAAGCTTTATCGTCCTTAAGACGGATGTTGTAACGGGGGCGATGCTTCTTGATCAAAGAGGCTTCGAGCAAGAACGCCTCCACTTCCGTCTTGGTCAAGATGTACTCGATCAGCGTCACGTGGCTCATCAGATAACGTGTTTTCAGCGACTGATCAGCGCCACTTCCGAAATAGGAGCGCACGCGGGCTCTGAGGTTCTTGGCTTTGCCTACATAGATGACCTTCTCCTTGACGTTTTTCATAAGATAAACGCCGGATGTTTGAGGAAAGTCAGCGATCTTAGCCTTAAGATCCTCGCGTGATGGGTTCAATCATCTGTCCCCGTGACCGTGGCCTGGAAGGCTTGGTCCACCTCGCCATTGTGAATGGAAAGATCGAGCATTTCCAAGCGTTTGATTTCATCACGCAGGCGCGCCGCCTCTTCGAACTCGAGACTATCAGAGGCCTTTTTCATTTGCTTGCGCAGCTTCACGATCTGAAGGGAAAGTTTTTTAGGATTCTCGGCGTAAACCGCGATGTTTTCACGCAGCACCTGCTTCTGGCGTTTGGCATCGCGGGTGACCACTTCCATACCGTACAAGTCGCTGAGCCCTTCAGCCACGCGCTTCCTCACAGTTTGTGGCGTAATCCCGTGCTCCTTATTGTATTGGATCTGAAGAGCGCGCCGCCGTTCCGTTTCTCCAATGGCCTTGCGCATGGACTCTGTCACCCTGTCGGCGTACATAATCACGCGTCCGTTCACATTGCGAGCGGCACGACCGATGGTCTGAATCAAGGAACGTTCGGAGCGCAAGAAACCCTCTTTGTCGGCATCCGTGATTGCCACCAACGAAACCTCGGGAATATCCAGGCCCTCACGCAACAGATTGATCCCGACGAGCACATCAAATATTCCCAGACGCAGATCGCGAATGATTTCCGTACGTTCAAGGGTGACAATATCACTGTGCAAGTACTTGACCTTGACTCCCAAGCTCTCGTAGTAGCTCGTCAGATCCTCCGCGGATCGCTTTGTGAGGGTGGTCACCAGCACACGTTCTTTACGCTCGACCCGCTCCCGAATTTCCGCCAGCAGATCATCGACCTGATGCTTAACCGGACGAACCATCACCTCCGGATCGACCAAACCGGTGGGACGGATAATCTGCTCGATAATAATCCCCTCACTTCGGCGCAACTCATATTCGCCGGGGGTGGCGGAAACATAGACCACCTTATCCACCAAACTCTCAAACTCCTGAAAGTTCAAAGGGCGATTGTCGAGCGCCGAGGGTAATCGGAAGCCATATTCCACCAGGGTCGTCTTGCGGGCGCGGTCGCCGCGGTACATTCCGCCGATCTGAGGAACGGTCACATGGCTCTCATCTATAAACGTCAAAAATTCATCAGGAAAATACTCAATCAACGTGGGTGGCGCCTCTCCTGGTGCCCGTCCTGTAAAATGACGCGAGTAATTCTCTATCCCTGGACAGGTCCCCATCTCCTGAATCATCTCCAGATCCAGCTGAGTTCGTTGCTCAATGCGCTCGCGCTCGATCAGTTTCAATTCTTTTTGGAAGTGCGCTATGCGCTCGCGCAACTCGTCGCGAATGGTTTCGATGGCGATCTTATTGCGTTCCTCGGAGCTGACATAATGACTTCCCGGATAAACCGCGATCTGATCAATCTCCTCAAGCACCTTCCCGCGCAGGGGGTCCACCCAAGACACGCGATCAATGTAATCACCAAAGAATTCCACCCGAACCGCCCGATCCTCCTCATAGGGTGGAAAGATCTCAACCACGTCTCCGCGCACGCGGAAGGTCCCGCGGTGGAAATCAATATCATTGCGCTTGTACTGAATGCGAACCAACTCACGCAGAAAGATATCGCGCCGGATCTCTTTGTTGGCCACGATATGAATCATCATCCCCTCGTAAGCCTCGGGACTGCCCAAGCCATAAATGCAAGACACGCTGCTCACGATAATCACGTCCCGCCGATCAAACAGGGAACGCGTGGCCGAGTGGCGCATGCGATCGATCTGCTCGTTCACGGCGGAGTCTTTTTCGATGAACGTGTCGGTTGAGGGTACATACGCTTCGGGCTGATAGTAATCGTAATAGCTCACAAAGTATTCAACGGCGTTACGTGGAAAAAGCTCTTTGAACTCCGCATAGAGCTGAGCCGCCAAGGTCTTGTTGGGAGCCAGTATCAGCGCAGGAAGATTGAGCGACGCGATCGTCTGCGCCATGGTGAACGTCTTGCCCGAACCCGTCACTCCTAACAGGGTCTGATGCTGAATGCCGCGGCGGATATGATCGGTCAACTGTTCGATCGCGCGCGGCTGATCTCCCGCGGGCCGGAACGGAGTGACCAATTCAAATTTCCCGCGCGGCGGACGCGCCAGGTGAACACTCATTTTGCGACTTCCCACTCACTCCCATGTGACGTGTCCTGGACCAAAATCCCCATTGCGTGCAGGCGCTGGCGCAGTTCATCGGCGCGCGCAAAATCCTTGCTCACGCGGGCCTGGGCGCGCTCGGACACAAGGCGGTCCACATCTTCGCGTTGAATTTGCATCTTCTTAAGAAGCATGTCATCTAGCGTGCGTAAAAAATCATGCGGAGGTTCAGTAAACAGACTCATCAACTCGCCCAACCAACTGACCCAATCCAAAAATGCCGCTGCAGTGGCCGCCTTTTGGGGTGTGACGGGGCCTGGCGTGCGAACCGCGGCATTAAATGCACGAACCACTTCAAACAGGCCGGCCAGAGCCTCAGGTGTATTGAAATCGTCATCAAGACTGGACTCGACGCGGGCTTTTGTCGCAACCAGGAGTGAGCGAAATTCCGCCGGTACAACGGCCTCTCGAGTGGTGGGTTCTTGGGCCTGGGCTCCCGCCTTGACCGCTTTCTGCGCCAAACATAGGGCGGAATAAACCCGCGCGAGAGCCGAGATCGTGTGGTCCACTTGTTGAACAGAGAAATCAAGCACGCTCCGATAGTGAGCCGAAAGCATCAGGTACTTAAGAATCTCAGCATTGTATTCCTGCATAAACGAACGGGCGGTGCGCACGTTGCCTAAACTTTTAGACATTTTTTGCGAGCCAAAATTGAGCATATTGTTGTGCATCCAGTACCGTACAAACGGCTTTCCAGTCGCGCCCTCGCTTTGCGCCACTTCGTTCTCATGATGAGGAAAAATCAAATCCAGACCGCCACCGTGAATATCGAGCGTTTCACCCAAGAGCGCCCGCGCCATTGCGGAACACTCAATATGCCAGCCCGGGCGCCCGTCGCCCCATGGGGACGGCCAAGACGGCTCACCTTCTTTTGCTCGCTTCCAGAGTGCGAAATCGGCGGAATGCTTCTTGCGGGCATCCACCTCGATACGAAAGCCTGATTCGAGATCCTCTAGATTCTTATGTGAAAGTTTGCCGTAGTCCGGAATCGAGTGCACATCAAAGTAGACGTCACCCTCAATCTCATAGGCCCGGCCGTGCTGAATCAACTCCTCAACAAAGGTCACGATCTGATCGATAAACTCGGTCACTTTGGGATTACGGGAATGCCGGCGCAGCTTCAAGGCATTGAAGTCGGTTTCAAACTCAGCAATAAAACGCTCCGAAATATCGTGCGGAGCCACCTTATCCTGCTGCGCCCGTTGGATAATGCGGTCATCGACGTCGGTATAATTATAAACAAACGTCACCTTGAACCCGCGGTATTCCAGCCAGTTGCGCACAAGATTGAAGAAGATGGCACCGCGAAAGTTCCCCACATGCAAAAAATCGTAGACCGTAGGGCCACACACATACATCTTCACCTCACCTGGCGTGAGAGGAACAAAGTCTTCTTTTTTCTGCGTTTGTGAGTTGTGAATTGTGATTCCCACCTGACGTCTTCCTATTCATTTCAATTGATTTGTTAATAGGCCCGGCTGGCCCTTACGGGCTCTCGCTTCTATTCTTTACCTTTTATCTCCGAGAACTTGATCGGCCCGCGTGCTGAGGGTTCGCTTGTGCAGAAGAGGAACCAACATCTTAAGTTCCGCCCCCTGCGGTTTTCCAATCACCGCCACTCGAATGGGCATAAAAAGATGCTTTCCTTTCGCGCCCACCTCATCCTTGATCCGATCCTGAAGCGTTAAAAACTCACCCTCGCTAAGGTAGTCCGCACCCCCCTGCTCAACACCGCGGCGCCATGCCGCGATCACATCGCGGGATCCCGGCCATCTCAATACCTCTTCCCCTTCCGGCGTGACCGGCAACGGAGCGTCGCTCAAAGGTCGAAAGAGTTCGACCGCATCCTTGAGCGTGCTCATGCTGGTTTTAAAAACCTCAAGAGCACGCGCCCGCCACAGCGGATCCTGGGGCAGCTTCAAATCGGCTTCGTTCAAAAAGGGTTCCACGCGTCGCCACAGATCTTCAGCGGGTAGGGCGCGTAAATGCGTGGCATTCACCCACAGCAGCTTTTGCTCATCAAAGACGGCCGGCGCCGGATTCAATCGATCCGGTGTAAACTGACGGATCATCTCCTCCATCGACAGAATTTCCTGCCCTTCGGGAGAACTCCACCCGAGGAGAGCCACAAAATTTTTCAGCGCCTCGGGCAGAAATCCATTCATTTTGTAGTCATGGCAGCTGGTCGCACCGTGACGCTTGGAGAGCTTTTGCCGGTCTGGCCCGAGGATGATCGATAAATGGCCAAATAGAGGCAAGGGATAATGGAAAGCCTCATACAGCATCATCTGGCGGAGGGTATTGCTGAGATGCTCTTCGGCCCGAAACACATGCGTTATCTTCATCAACGCGTCGTCCACTGTGCAACAGAAGTTGTAAACGGGCATCCCACTTGAGCGCAGGATCACAAAATCTCCCACCATATCGGAGGGAAACCTCACCTCGCCGCGGACCAGGTCGTTCAATATAAATTCCTTCTTTTCCATAACCTTGAAGCGGACCGCGGCCTTCTCGCCACGCTCAAGACGCTCCCGCGCCATATCGTATGACCAGTCCCGATAGGGGGAGTTCACATGTGGCGGACGCCCTTCCTTATGGGCGTTCCGGCGCTGCTCCTCGATTTCGTCGTCGGTCAAGAAGCAGTAATAAGCCTGCCCTTGTTCCAACAGCTTCTCCGCGTGCTTGCGGTAGATGGATTGCCGTTGACTTTGGCGATACGGACCATAGGGACCGACATCGATCAACGTGTGAGCGTCGGGACCTTCTTCCCAGAGTAAGCCCAGCCATTCCAGATCCGAAATCTGCATGCGCATGGATTCCTCTGTGCTGCGAGCTTCATCCGTGTCTTCGATGCGAAGAAGGAACTGACCACCATGATGTTTAGCGAACAGGTAATTATATAAAGCCGTCCGTGCGCCGCCCACATGAAGGTAACCTGTGGGCGAAGGAGCGAAACGAACTCGAACCGAATGAGATTGATCTAACATAAGCAGGCCCTCGAAAAGGGCCTATACTACATCGGAACGGTGGGGGAAAAAACCGTTTTGCATGCGTCAATTACAAGACGGCCGATTATTACGACTCAATGAGAAGTTCTCGATTATAAGTTGAAGATCGCCCGCACTTCATTTTGTGCCCTGAGTTCATCGGTGCTTGTGGCGAGTGACAGCTCCCGCAGGAGAAGCGTGCGCGCACTGTCCAGCATCTTGCGCTCTCCAAAGCTGAGTTCCTTGTCTACCTTAAGCAAATACAGATCCCGCAGGACCTCGGCGATCTGGTACACGGATCCCGTTTTGATCTTTTCCATGTATTCACGGTAGCGGCGGTTCCAGGTTTGATTATCGATTTTGACATCTGTTTCCTGAAGAATCTTAATCACTTTGGCCGCCTCTTCGCGCGAGATGATCGGGCGCAACCCGACGGCTTCCGCGTTGTTCTTCGGAACCATAATCTTCATGCCGGAATCGAGAATGCTAATGCTGTAGAAGGTGTGTTTGGTGCCCAAAATCTCTTTCACTTCAATCGCCGTGACTTTGCCAACCCCATGTCCCGGATAGACAGCATTGTCCCCGACTTTGAATGACACCATACCCAAGCCTCCCAAAATGCTTGTCGAAGAATGAGAGTAAACCCCGTAACCCGATGGGCGGTACACCCGCCGGAGCATGGGTTTATCATATTTGACACGTGTAATCAAATAGAGACGGGCCGCACTTACATTTTTGGGCACTTGTCATGAAATTTTTATCAAAACGCCGGATGGACCGGACTCCCTCCTCCCGTTTCGAAATTCCATCGGATTGCGCCTCGTGACAAAGCCCTGCCAGCAGCGCTGGGAGCAGCTCTAGCCCACCCAGCTCCGGTGCAATTGCTCCAGCTTCGCACGTAGCCGCTGATGCTCGGTTTGCGCCAGCAGCGGATCTCGGCGCGCCAATTCGAACGCGGCCTCCCGCGCCTGCTGGAGGATCCGAATGTCCCTGACTAGATTGGCCATCTTGAAACCCGGGAGTCCACTTTGTCGAGTGCCCAGGAATTCCCCAGGCCCGCGCAGTTCGAGATCAGCCTCCGCGATTTTAAAGCCGTCATTTGTGCTTTCCATGATCTCGGCGCGACGGCTGGCCTCTTCGGAGAGGGCATGGCCCAACATTAAAATGCAGTAGCTCTTATGTTCTCCGCGCCCCACGCGTCCGCGCAGCTGATGGAGTTGGGAAAGCCCGAAGCGCTCCGCGTGTTCAATCAACATGAGATTGGCGTTCGGCACATCCACCCCGACTTCGATTACGGTGGTGGCCACGAGAATTTGGATTTCATTGCGACGGAAGCGTTTCATGACGTCGTCCTTTTCTGGGGCCTTCATTCGCCCGTGCAACAGCCCCACCTTGAAATCCGGAAACTCGGCCGTGATTTTGTCGTATTCCTCAAGCGCGTTTTTGAGATCGAGAACCTCGCTCTCTTCCACCAACGGATATACGATGTAGGCTTGTCGGCCTCGCTTCAGGTGTTCACGGATAAATCCCATGACCATAGGCCGTTTACTTTGAAACGTTTTTCGCGTCACAATCGGAATGCGGCCCTTCGGCAATTCGTCGATAATGGAAACATCCAGATCTCCGTAGACGGTCATCGCCAGAGTGCGCGGAATCGGCGTGGCCGTCATAACCAGGAAATGTGGTGAAATTCCTTTGGCCTTGAGTTTGTTTCTTTGCTCCACGCCGAAGCGGTGCTGCTCATCCACGACCACAAGACCGAGTCTGGCAAACGACACATCGTCTTGAATCAAAGCATGGGTCCCGATACACATATGCATTTCGCCGGCCTTCAGTTGCTGCAGGATCAGCGCCCGTTCGCGACCTTTGATCTTGCTTGTCAGGAGAGTCACGTGTAGCCCGAGGGGAGCTAGCCTTCGGCTGGCATTCTCAAAATGTTGTTCGGCAAGGATTTCTGTCGGGACCATCAGGGCGGTCTGCAAACCGGCCTCCGCCGTGTAGGCGGCGGACAGCAAAGCCACCAATGTTTTTCCACTTCCCACATCCCCTTGCACCAGTCGGTGCATGGGATGAGGACGCTTGAGGTCCGCCAAGATATCCTCAAACGCGCGCTGCTGCGCCCCCGTGAGTTCGAATTCGAGATTCCGCTCCAACTGCGCAGGCCACTCACCACGCGCGAGAACCGGCGTCGATTTTTCCTTGTCAATTCCGGCGCGCTTGAGGGCGAGATGCAATTCAATCAGAAACAGCTCATCAAAGATCACCCGTCTTTGCGCTGGCGCCTCCATTTTGAGAAAAGCGTCGGCCCGCTCCAGCGGTGGATCATGAATTTCCCGCAGCGCCAGCTCCAGCGGGAGCAAACCATACTTTTGAAGCAGCCACTCCGGGAGGGGTTCGGAAATTTCATGTTCCAATCCCAGCACATTTTTGACCAGGCGTCCGACCTTGACTGAAGTCAGGCCTTCGACCTCGGTGTACACCGGAATCAACTGGTTTTCGATTTCCTCATCTTCCTTAATGGGGTGAATATCGGGATGGTGAAATTCGAGCACGCCACGGTACTGCGTGACCTTTCCGATCACCCGCACATCCTGCAGTGGCTGAAAACGTTCAAAATACCCTTTGTAAGGGACGCGAAAATACTTGCAGGAAATTCGACCTGTCGAATCCCCCACTAATACTTCCCAGATTTTGCGCCGGGACCTACCGAGTGCAAACGAGCGCACTTTGAGGAGTTTGGCTTTGATGCTGACCAGTTGATCCGGGACCAAAGACTGGATGTGACGAATCGCCCGACGATCCTCATAAGTTCGCGGATAATACTCAAGCAAATCTTGAACGCGCCGAATACCTTTGCGGCGGAGACGGTCGCCCAACTTTGGGCCAACACCTTTCACGAATTGGACTTCCGTATCGAACTGAAGCGTCATACCGGGATTCTAAGATGCCATCTCCGGTTGGAGAGTCAATCAAACCGTGGCAGAATTAAGATATGGCTCTAGACAAATACATGAAGATCCGGCTCAACAGTTTGCCGCCCCTGCAGGCCATTCCGTTTGATCTCTTTGTGTCCATTGGCGGACGGTTTGTTCATTATCTCCGCGCCGGCGACAAATTGGGCGCCGAGAAGATCTCCAGCTTCGAACGCAAGGCCCCGGAGTCTTTTTTCATTCTCAGCGCCGAACGCGCCAACTATCAAAAATTTGTGCGCGACGGTCTACTGAGTGATCATCTGGATACGAAGCAAAAGGCGCAGATCCTGCGTGAAAGCACAATGGTTCTGGTTGAGGAGCTGTTTGAACGCCCCGATATTGAGACCGCCCTGAGCGATGCTCGTCAAGTGGTCGAGGACTTCGTGGCCTTTATGGATTCGGATGCATCCGCGATGGCCAATCTGATCGGTCTTTCCAGCCATGATTTCTACACCTACAATCACTCGCTGGACGTGAGCATCTACTCACTTGGCCTTGGCCAATTTGTTGGATTTCGAGGAGACGAGCTCAGGGAATTGGGATTGGGCGGTTTGTTTCACGACATCGGTAAGCGCTACGTTCCGATCGAAATCATTTGCAAGCAAGGTCCGCTCTCCGATACCGAATGGGCGGAGATGCAACGCCACCCTCAATACGGCCTGGTCATTCTGGACGAGCATCAAACTCCCGACGCCATCAAGGCCTGCGCCTTTGAACATCACGAGAGCATGGCCGGAAACGGCTATCCACAGAATCTCACCGGCCATGAAATCCACCCCATGGCCCGGGTGGTGTCCGTTGCGGACACTTATGATGCCCTGACCACGAAGCGCTCCTACAGCGAACCCATGACGCCAATCGCGGCCATTGACCTTATGAGCGGGAAATTGAGTAGCCGCTACGATCCCGAGGTCATGCGCGCGCTCGTGACTATTTTCGAAAAGCTCAAGAACGTGGCATAGTCATCTCCATTTTGATTGCATCCATGAATCCTGCCAGATTGACGACCAACCGGCAGGTGACACTTTCTTCCGGAAAGAAGAGGGCTGGGATCGGGAGTTACTAAAGTTGCTTTAGACACTTTGTGAGCACTTAAATAAACAGATAATACAGGTATCGTTTCTTTGACCTCGAAGTCGGCTTGTATTTTGCTGGTACAATGTGACGTTTTGCCGCTTACTCTTATCGAAGCAGTCCCGAAAGGAGCTTTTTGCGTCTCGCAAACTTCAGCCACGAACACGTTACCTCTTGCTCAGCTGTACTGAACGGTCCCTTGGTGAGGGGGGTCACGAAAGTCAAGAATCTGTATCGAGGAACTCCCGTCTCTTTAAATTTACTGAATCAAAGTGGAGTCGAAGCTTATTTTGTGGGTAGAGTCACAAGGGCAGAAACTAATCAGAGTCATTTGGCGTTTTATCTACCTCAACAGGACAAACTGCTTTATTCGCCGGCTGATCAAACTACTATTATAGGATCAGATACGTCTAGTATTGGAACATTCTTGCCACAAATCTTTACAGACTCGATCAACGGTCCAACAAATGGTAGATGTTTTCCTCATGCTATCAGCCGATGTTTTCACATAATTGAGCCGTTGAACTCTTACCGTGTGCCGGCATCTTTTAGAGCAGATCCACAAGGATTTTTAAATATGTTGAATGGCATGGATAGAACAGCATTAACGCGAGCTGATCAAACGGCTTTCTTGCTAGACTTAGCCCACCGTGAAAACTTTAAAGTCGAGGTTACGTCCGACGAGCTATCTGCGGAACTAGAGGTGGGTATCGGCGGAATTGGGATCTTATCCTATAACAATCATGCTGCCGTGTTATTCTCAGTCGTGAGGCTCAGAGACGGAGAAAGAGTTTACTTTGTCTCTCGGAGAGCGCTTGTATAACATTGAAATTGTCCACCGTGATGAAATTAGGAGTGGGCCACTCTTTTATCTGATAAAACATTAGACCGTAAAGGAAATAAAGAGAGACTAAGACCTCTTAAAGATAACACTGAACGATCACAGTCATAATCAATTCTGAGTTTTCTTTATAAATTCCTGGCGGTAGACCAATGTTTGCAGAATGATTCAAACAAGGAGGGGTCTCTTGAAATTCAAAACATTCACTGGTCTGGTGGCCACGCTTGTTGCTGGCGGTGCGTCCGCCACGCCAGCCACTCACGTGCTTAACTGTTCGCATCGCCCTGGATTCGAAGGTTCGATTCGGATTAGCCTCGATGCCGCTTCCTTTACTCCTGGTAGCGGATACATGAGACCTCTTGACGGGCGCTTGACCTATCAGTTCTCCTACATTGGTCATATGGCCTGCGACGGAATCGCAAAAGTCGGCGAATTCGACTTCGATTGTGTGGGGCTGTACTCTGGAATACGCGAGCCCATGGTGACAAAGATTCGGAACGATGGCGAGAACATCTGGGCGGAGTGGCGCACGAACAGGTATTACGGAAACGAGGAGAAGCGTACGCCCTGCCAACTTGAAGAAATCCACGACGTCCAGTAAGCTCCTTAGTTCGCTTAAAATCATGTCGCGAAATGAAGATCTCTTTTCGCGACATCACGTAGAATCATTATGAATGAACAGCTTTCGATCAAAGGGCGCTGCCTCTACGAATAAGCCCGCGTAGAGATAGACAGGAGTTCCGAGACCTTCACGGTCTGTCATTGCGAGACCTGCCGAAAATGGAGCGGCGGGATTCCTGATCGCCAATTTCCTAATCGCCTTAATTCATAATGCCGTTTACTTAAGGAAGTGAACAAAATGAGGGTTGACGACCAATCAACTTCCTGCATTTAATTTTAGATTGACTAGATTTAAAAACTAAACAAAGAATATTTGACATGACGCGGTCGCGGCAGACCCTCGCTAAATAATATACCAAACTTTGGTTCAAGCTTTCAATCTAAACATCTAACAAAAGCTTTTTCTGACAAAGAGCAACGTCAGCGTAAGTTTTCGCCTCTATCGTTCTT
>JBFWQY010000044.1:0-28004 GCA_050249195.1 Bdellovibrionales bacterium | reverse complement strand
TGCCATGCTTGCTCATAGTTGCCGCCCTTGCTTGCTGATGATTTTTCTTCGCAAAAAAATCAAATCAACCAAGTGGAGGGCTTGGCAACTACTTGTTTTAGCTACTGAATAAGCCGGTCAGCAGTGTCGTATTTCATAGATTTCTAAGACTGATAAATGTCCTTAAAAAATAGATATCAACAAATAAATATCACCTTCAGCCGGCAAACATCTGGACGCCTAAAGCGAATTTGACAACTTAACGATGTCGGACGCGGTCCCTTTTAGAAAAGAGGACCTGACTGCCAGCCTGAATTTTGCATCTTTCGAGCATTGGGGAACTGGAATGGGGGGAACTGTGAGACTTAATCTCAGTTTGAGTCTTCTGTTAATTTTTTCATTATGTGCGTGCTCGACAGATGGATTCGTGGCAGCGCAGCACCAACAGCTGGAAAAGCCGGGTAAGAAGGGCGCCGGACCAAGGCCCACACCCACGCCCACGCCATCTCCCACGCCATTGCCTGCTCCTGCGCCCACTCCCGTACCCTCTCCTGTACCTGCGCCGGCGCCAGCTCCCGCACCAGCTCCCGTGCCATCTCCTACGCCTGTACCGGCTCCCGCTCCCATGCCGGAGCCAGCACCAGCTCCCGCTCCCGCTCCCGCGCCAAATCCATCGCCCGCGCCCCTTCGAACTGTTGAGGTGTCGAGCGTTGCGGCTTTCCGGACCGCAGTTTCGTCCGCGCTTCCTGGCGATTTGATATTGGTCAAGCCAGGAACTTACCGCCTTGACTCCCGTGTCAGCATGACCCGGTCGGGAACGACAAACGCGCCTATCACGGTGCAAGCAGAGCCGGGAGCCGTATTTCAAAGTAACACTCTGGAAATGTTTAGTGTTTCGGGATCGGATTGGATTTTTACTGACCTGGTGATCGAAGGTGTCTGCTCGGTCCATTCGAACTGTGAACATGCATTCCATGTTGTTGGAGGAGCTCATCGTACCCGCATTCAGCGCAACATTGTGAGAGATTTCAACGCCTCGATCAAAGGCAATGGGACCGGCGGAGTCTCCCCCAGCGATGTGTTGATCCAAGACAACCACTTTTACAATCGCACGGCTCGCAACACGAGTAATCCCGTGACGTTGATCGACGTCGTTGGCGGGACTCGATGGATGATTCGAGGCAACACTATCGCCGATTTCGCCAAGAACGGTGGAAACTACATCAGTTATGGAGCGTTCCTGAAGGGCGAGTCCACCGACGGCGTGATGGAAGGCAACCTGGTCATTTGTTCGCGGGACGTGCCCAACGCCTCGGGAACGGCTCGATTGGGGCTCTCACTTGGTGGAGGCGGTACGGGTGACGCATATTGCCCCGGTGGTTTTTGTGACTACGAGCATGCCAATGGTGTGATTCGAAACAATATTATCATGAACTGCAGCGACGCGGGCATCTACTTGAATCGGGCGAGGGCCTCGCAGATTGTTCACAATACACTTTATCAAACAACGGGTATCGAGGTTCGCTTTGTGACGAGCACCGCGACCGTGGCGAACAATATCACCAGTCGTATTGCCAACCGCGACGGGGGAACCCATACTGCAAGGACGAACTTTGTCGGGACGAATGCTCAAATCCAAGCTATCTTCACGAATCCAAGCATCGGCGATTATCACCTTCGTAACGGCGCCTCGATTTTGAGTAAAGGATCCGATCTGGGAACGAGCATGCGCAAGGACATGTGTGCGCAGTCGCGCGATAGCCTACCGGATCTTGGAGCAATCGAATATGTTTCGGGAACGGTTTGCCCCCGTCAAGTATTAGAAGGTTACCGGTGATTCCCTCCGGGAACCTCTCCGGTAATCCTTCCTTTAATCGATCCGACGGCCTGACGCCCGGGTAGTCAGTCCCGTAATCAGGCGCCCCGGTAGTCTGACACCCTGAGAACGACAATAGGCGAGGGCGCACGGCGGCCCTCAATGCTAAGTAGTCACTTCAGTATTCAAATCCGACCCCATAAGAATACGAAAAAAAGGCATGGCCCTGCGTATTGAAGAATGAGGCTTGCACGGTCAGGAACGAGTAGGGGTTGAACAAAAACACATCCATCGACATTCCCATGATGGATCCCGTAAACCGGGAGGATTCGCCGGTTTCCTCATCATTTTTTGTTTGCTGCATCAGAAAGCCAAACGCTGAGGTGCTCACCGGATACTTGCGTTGGCTGCGGGCTGCCTCGCGCAGAACGTTCCCCCCGATGAAAAAGAATCCGGGAATATCGATGCGGAATCCGCCCCCATGATTTTCATATACGTTGTCCGTGGACTTACCAATAAAGCCGGCCAAACTATACGGTCCCCTGAGTCGAATGTTCAGCTCCACATCCCAAGTGGGCGCCAGGTCTTGCGGAAGCGCTGTCGTTGTGGCGCGCAGATCCGTGAACTGCGAGTACAGGGTGCTGATACTCATGTATGCGGTCTTTTTTTTTGGATTGGCTGCGTTCCCGTTTGGGCTTGCGACCAGCAATAAAGCAAACGATATGAATAGACTTGCCCGGGACCGAGTCGCCATTAAGATAGTATAAGGATTTGAGTGTGAAGAACCAACTTAGCCTAGACGGGAGTCAGGTGTGTCCGCGCGTTCGATATCCCTCTTGGTGTGTTGCGCATTCACGATCTGCGCGCGCTCAGTCATGGCCCGGACCGATACGTCGTCGGGGACGGATTTGACCCGCGGAGATCATCAGGCGCATGCGGCGGCCTCTTTTGTGATCAATTCAGGCCTATATGCCAGCATGAGAAGGGCCGGTATACCCAAGTCACAGGCCATCTTTATTGCGCCGGCCCTTACACTCTCGGTTGGGGTCTTGAAGGAACTCGTCTTCGATTCAAAACTGGAACGTTCGGATATCACGGCTGATGCTATTGGCACAGGCGCGAGCGTCGTACTTGTCTTCGTGGTGGATTGGTTTGAATGAAAAAGAACGAAGCGCCCAATCTTGAGGTCCATACGGTTTCTGGATTCGGCCATCAGTGGAAACGTTTTCGCCAAACGCGGCTCGATCGAACGGAAAGCGACTTGCTTTTCCGACGCTATTTTTCCATGTTTCCTTGGGACAACCTCCCCGTAGAGGCTCTTGGATTTGATTTAGGCTGCGGATCCGGACGTTGGGCCAAGCATGTAGCTCCCCGTGTGGAGAGTTTACATCTGATCGATGCGAGTGCGCACGCCTTGGGTGTGGCGCGAGAGAATCTCAGCCTTTACTCAAATTGTATGTTTCATCAGGCGAGCGTCGAGAATATTCCGCTGGCGCACGGGAGCATGGACTTTGGTTACTCCCTGGGCGTGCTACATCATGTGCCGGACACTCAGGCCGCCCTGAACTCCTGCGCGCGTTGTCTGAAACCGGGTGCACCGTTCCTCGTTTACCTTTATTATCGCTTCGACAATCGGCCATGGTGGTATCGGAGCCTTTGGCAAGTTTCGGATGTCCTCCGTCGGATGATCGCGCGCCTCCCGTTTCGTTTTCGGGCTTTATGCGCCGACACGCTGGCAGCCTTTGTGTATTGGCCGTTGAGTCGTCTCGCGCGACTGGCAGAAATCTGCGGTTTGCGCGTTCAGAACTTCCCGCTCGCCTCATATCGTGTGCTCTCTTTCTACACCTTGCGCACGGACGCCCTGGACCGATTCGGAACGCGTCTCGAACAAAGGTTCACGCGCGCGGAGATTGCCAAGATGATGGAACACGCTGGATTCGAGAAGGTCCGTTTCTCAGAATCCGAGCCGTACTGGTGTGCGCTTGGATTTCGCAAACCCTAAGTTCTTTGTGAACCTCATTTCGGCGCTCACATTGACTTCCACTCTCACGTGTGGCGCGGGCGGTGGTTTTGCGAGCGCGCAAGATGCTCCGGGAGGAGGGGCTTCAAGCTGGAAAGCGGGCGTGGCGGTTGGTCCCTTCCTTCCCTCAAACTGGTCCGGCGTCACGGAGATTATGAAACCGCTACAGCTCCGCCTGTCTTATTTCGACGATATCTTTGGCGTTGAAATGTGGGGTTTGCGAGTGGCTGAAGACGGGGCCGTGCTCAACATTGGGGGTGGATCTCTCGTTAAAGGCTTGAAGATGGAATCCGTTCCGGAGGTCACGGTCTTGGTCACAGTGGGCTTGCAGGCCGCCTACTACAGAGGCACGCCTGTCGACGGCGTGGTGCGGCCCTTCGCGCGCTCGAGCGGAATTCATATGGGAGGAGGAATTCTGATACCTTTGAATTCCCGGCTGATCTTGCGCGGAGGCTCCACCATTCTGAACGGGCCCGGTCGTTCCGTCATGGTGGAGATCGGATTTGAATGGAGTTTTGGCGATATACCCAACGCGGCTCCGCGGGAGACTCCGGGATCCGCAAATCCGGCCGCGCCACAACCCTAGACCGTTACTTTTCGCGAAAGACAACGATTGCAGTCAAGCCGACCGACAAGATTGAAGTCAGTGCGATAAGTAGGCTGGTATTGTGATCACTTACAAGCGGTTCGTCCTTGGGCACGAACACCACATCCCCGTCTTTCAGGGACAAATCTCCCCCTACCCGGATCAGGTCGTTTAGGTTTTTTTTCTCCACGCGGCCGTCACCTCGGGAGATAAGGATGCCCTTTACGTCGGCATCATTTTGAACACCTCCTGAAAGGGCGAGCAAGCTGACCAGGGAGGTGTCGGCGGGAACGTGGTAAAGTCCGGGCTTGTCGACCCGTCCTAGGAGCCGTATGGGCTTGAGAACCTCTTTTCCCGTGCGCATGTAGAAGTACTCGGAGATTCGGGAGCGATAAACGTCGTCATTGCTTTGCGATAAAAGGCTGTACCCTTCGGCATGAACGGGTGGAGCGAGAAGCGTAACGGCGCAAGCGGTGGCGATCAGTTTACGATGAAGCACGTTCGATACCTCGCGATTCGTTTTGGCCTTCTGCCCTTATTATATAAGGATTGTTGTACCCGGTTTGAACGGAAGATTCGTGCCGGTTTAAGACTCCATACACTTCGGAGAGCTTTTGTGGATCCAAGTTATCCAAGAGCTCAGAGATCTCCCGGAACTTGGTCTCATAGGCGCTCATGACCAGCAGTGAATAGTCCGCTTCGTTGGCGATAAAAGCCGATTCAGGTCCGCCTGCAAACGCCGGCAAATCAAGCACGATAACATCGTACTGTTCGCGTAGGGCCACCAACAGCTCCCGGAAGCGGCCACTAGCCAAAAGATCGAAATGAGGCCGGGTGCCGCCGGCGGGAAGGAACCGGACATCAGCATAGTTGGATTCCTGAATCAGATTTTCGAGTTGAGCCCCTTGCTCGATATACTCGACCAGGCCGGGCGCGCCTTCCACGGCGAAGAAGCGGGTCGAGGAGTTTTTTACGATGTCACAGTCCACGATCAGCGTCTTAATCTTGAATCGTCCCAGCGCGATGGCCAGGTTCACACACAGGAAGGACTTTCCATCTCCGGCACGCGGGCTCATAACTGCCACAACGCTGCTGGGTTTTCGACCGCTCCGAAAGACACGCAGAATCTTGGTCCGCAGGATTTGGAACGCGAGCCCCGCTCGTCCGCCGGGGAGTTCCTTGCGTTGGATACCTTTGCGTCGACGTCGTCCCGCGAAGAGGCGCTGAAAGTAACCTCCCCCCTTGGGCCGATCGTCTATTACCGGAATGCTTCCGAGGTAACGAATGCCCAAGAACTTCAGATCCTCGCGGTCCGAAATGACCGGGCGAACCTGATCTTCGGCGTACACCACAAGAATCAGTAACGCCAGGCTGAGAGCCACGGAAAGGAGCAGTTTGCGAGCCAGTGGGCTTTGCCGGCTGGCTGAAGTGAGATCTGCGGAAGTGTACTTCCAGACTCGGCTGCCCAAAGAAATGCGAAACACATTCAAGTTGGCCAGCTGTTTCTTCAGCTCCTGGTAAAGTTCGTGCTCCGCCTGAAGCTTGCGAGTGAACTCAAACACGCGTTCCTCGAACTGCGGCTTCAGACTTTTCTGAAGTTCTCGGATTCTCTTGGAGAGCGCGGATTTCGTCGCTTGCAGGCCGACCCGTTCGTCTTTGAGAAGACGATAGCGGTCGAGAATGCGTCCACGTAGGGTGCGGATTTCACTGTCACTGCCCTCGGCTAGACCTAAGTCGCCTTCGATTTTGTCGATAACGGTTCGGTTCTGCTGCAATTTGACGTCGACCATTTCAAGCTCCTCACGGAGCTTGGCGATGGTTTGCTGGGTCATGCTGAACACGCCCTGCTGGGACAGGTTCACAATCGACTGCTTGCCTTTAAAGTCTTCGAGTTCCTTGTTTAAAAGATCGATCTGCTTTTGGCTCTGATTCAGCTTTTCGGCGAGGAAGGTTTCAATGTCCGCCACCTCCTTGGCCTCATAGTTGAAAAGATACGCTGAGGCCATGTCGCTCATCAGGTTGGCACCTTGAGCCGCCGCCACAGGTGAGCGCGCGGTGACGGTAACTTGAATGATCTCCTCATCCCGCGGCGTGAAGCGGGTGGAGCCCACGAGAGCCTCCGCTATTTGTTTGTTCTTATCCACGGCGTCCCCAGGATTCGAGTTGCGTCCAAACTCCTCGTGGAAATCAATCGTGAGTTCCTCGAGAAGATCCGGGTTATCGTTGAACCTTTGCGCCACAAATTCACCAAGGTTTTCCGCCTGCAGGATTTGTAAATAGCCGGTATTGAGAGCCTTCATGCTGTAATCCCGGACTTGATATCCGGAAATGCGAGCTGTGGCGCTAAGAATTGGACTGGTTTCGACTGATTTTATATAGAGCGAGGAGGAGGCCTGATACATGGGGAATTTGTAATGGAGGGCCGTGGTGGCCATCATCGAAACAATCACAAAGAGGACCGCGAGCTTCCAATGGCGGATACAAAGGTGAAAAAGAGTTGCGATCAGTTCGCGTTCGGGTTTGCCTCGACTCATCCCTGTTTAGATCGGATAGGTTCCTGATAACCCTTAACAATTTGAAAGGAAATGGACCTTCGTCTCCTACCCGGAACACACCCCATGATCTATCCTTGGGACGTGGGTGCTTCAGGCGGATGGAAAGCCATTCTGACCGGATTGATCGCAGGGGTTTTGGTCGGCCTCGTCGTGACCGCGTTCGTCGGTTACACGGATCGCGCCGGCCTAACGTCGGGCCTTGGGGCTTTGGACCGGTCTTACTTTAAGGGTGTGTTCTGGGCCGCGGGTTTATTTGCTCTACTACTGCTATGGCCCATGGATGCTCGCATTAAGAAACATTTGGCCATCATCTGGATCTTGCGTGGATTTGTCACCCTCGGCGCCATGCTGTTTTACGAATACCACTATGTCACGTTGGACGCGTTTTCATATTATCGTCATGCGCTCCGAGGCGAATTTGATCCCCACTTTTTCTGGCTCAACGGAACCAACACCGTGATGATCCTGGTTTCGATGGCCATGCGCAATTTGCCGGGTATGGATTCCTACCATGCGCTGAAGGTGCTGTGGTCCGCGTTTGGCCTGGCAGGCGGCGTTTTCTTCTGGCGCACTTACGTTGCGATGACGGATCGAAGTGACCTTCGGGTGCTGTGGGTGTTCTGTGCCTTTCCCTCCATCCTGTTTTGGACCTCCATTCTCGGCAAGGATCCTCTGGTTTTTCTCGGCTTAAGCATCATGACCTATGCGGCGGTGCGTGTGTTTGGACAGATCACGGCCGGTGCGCTGGTGCTGTTCGTTGTGGGCCTCATGATCGTCGCGGCGATTCGGCTATGGACCGCGAGCGCTGTGCTTTTAGCTCTGGCTCTTTGTTTTCTGAGAATGGAAACCAAGAAGTCGAGTTCCCTCATGCTCGCCAAGGTCGCAATGTGGTGCGCTTTGGTGTTCTCCATGGGAACAATGGTGGACAACTTTCAGATCTCTTCGCGTGCGGAGTTGCTGGACCGTGTAAATGTTATGTCGAGGGGATGGAGCGCCGGAGGGTCACAGCAGGAAGTCCCGGAGCTCAAGTCCCTGCCACAGATTATCCGATTTCTTCCGCTGGGAATGTTCACGGCCTTATTCCGCCCCTTGCCGGGAGAAGTACCCAATGCCTTTGGACTTCTTTCTGGCCTGGAAAACCTTCTGGTACTTTTCCTCGCCGGCCTTGGATTCAGCTGGTTTCGGCGCGAGTTTCTGGAGGATCGTAAGCTCCAGTTCCTGATGTTGACGGTGCTGATCTGGTCGATGCTGTACGCGTTTATTTCATTTCAAAACCTGGGAAGCGCCGTTCGATTTAAAGTGCAGGTTCTGCCCTTTCTGCTGATGATTCCATATATCATTAGGCATAAACGCATGGCGCTCTCGGAGTGAAGATGCATGTTTTGCATGTGATCACGGACTTGCGAACGGGAGGGACGGAGCGCATGCTCGAACGGGTCTGTCTCGGCTTGCGTGAGTTAGGGGTGACGAGCTCGGTTCTCAGCCTGCGCACACTTGGATCCATTGGACAGTCCTTGCGCGCAGGCGGACTTGAGGTCGAAACCTTGGACCTTCCGTCACTGGGTTTTGTTTTTAAACTCAGCAAGGTCTGGTCCTTCTTTCAACGCGCCGACATTATCCAAGGTTGGCTTTACCATGGGAATACGGCGGCAACTCTGGGCGCTCTGCTGCTCAGGAAACAAACGCCTCATGTCTGGAACATCCGAGGGTCTCTGGATTCCTATGCCACCGCGGGAATGACCTCTCGCGCACTTATGTATGGTGATCAATGGCTCTCACGTTGGCCACAGAAGATTATTTACAACTCCCAACGCGCACGCCGCGAGCATGAAGCCTGGGGATATGAAACGTCCCGTGGGGTCTGGATTCCAAACGGCTTTACGATACCAGAGCTTGGCACTAAGACACAGAGGGAGTGGCGCCGAGAACTTGGCTTGCCTGAGGACGCCTATCTTGTTCTTGCGGTAGGCCGCTTGCACCCGGATAAAGACTATCCGATGTTCTTGAGGGCACTGGAACGTTTGCCCGCACTAAATCGGCCCGTCGTGGGTGTTTGTGTCGGGCGCGGATTGGAGACGCTCGAGTCCCGCGCACACATCCGTTTTATCGCGGAGGTTTCAGATCTCTCGCCCTATTATCAAAGCGCGGACATGTTTGCCTTGAGCAGTCGAACCGAAGCGTTTCCGAATGTGCTGGGAGAAGCCATGGCGTACAGCCTTCCTTGTGTGTCCACGGATGTGGGCGATGTAAGCGATTTAATGGGCCAGCGCGACTGGATCTCTCCGGTTGGTCGAGATAAGGAGTTTTCGCGGCTGATCCACAACGTGTTGAGCTTGAGTCCCGACCAGCGCGCCGCGCTCGGAGCGGCCAATCGCCGGCGGATTGAAGAGCGATTTGGTATTTCCCAAATCTTGCGTGAATATCTTCGACTCTATGACGAGCTGGTGGTCTCATGTGTGGGATAGGCGGCTGGATCTCTGGGATGACCTCCGCAGGCGCACAAAAGGAGCTCGCGGGGCGCATGCTTCAAAGCCTTCGACATCGCGGTCCCGATGCGAGCGGTATTTGGTCGGACCCCACCCGCGGTGTCACTCTTGTGCATACGCGCTTGGCGATTCTCGACCTCTCTCCGCAGGGTCACCAACCCATGCTATCGGTCTCGGGCCGATACGTCCTCTCCTATAACGGCGAGGTCTATAATTTCGCGGAACTGCGCCGGAAGCTTGAAGCAAAAGGGTGGAGTTTTCGCGGACACTCCGATACGGAAGTGCTCTTAGCCCTAATTGAGGAAAAGGGTTTGGGGGAAGCCTTATCCCAGGCGTCCGGGATGTTTGCTCTTGCACTTTATGACACTCACACAAAATCTTTATCTCTGGCGCGGGATCGCATTGGTGAAAAACCCCTTTATTACGCGATCTGGAACCAGACTCTGGTGTTTGGTTCGGAACTTAAAGTTTTACTTCAATACCCTGGCTTCCCCAAAGATCTCGACGCGGAAGCCATGGGGTTTTACGCCAAGTACGGCTACATTCCGGCTCCGCGCGCGATCTTCGCTTGTGTTCGCAAGGTGCAGCCTGGCACCTGGGTGACTTGGGACCTGAATCAACCTTTCGATTTTAAATTTGGAGAGGTCTATTGGGAACTGCGGTCCTCCGTGCACGGGAGGTGCGCGACGGAAATGACGGAAGCTGAGGCCCTTGAGTCTGTCCGCCAAAAACTCGAAGAGACAGTGCAGCGCCAGATTCGCTCCGATGTTCCCCTAGGATGTTTCCTCTCGGGCGGTGTGGACTCCTCTTTGATTGCGGCTCTAGCCCAAAAGCAGATCTCGCGACCGTTAAATACCTTTTCCATCGGCTTTCACGAGAAGGACTATAACGAAGCCCCCTTTGCCCGCGAGGTGGCCGCCCGTCTGGGATGCGCGCATCAGGAGTGGATCGTCACGTCGGCAGATGTACAAAACGTCATTCCTGACGTTGCGAGCATCTATGACGAGCCGTTTTCCGATTCGTCCCAGCTGCCGACGACATTGTTGGCAAGGTTCACACGCCGCCATGTCACCGTGAGTCTCTCCGGTGATGGCGGCGACGAGGTGTTTGCCGGTTACAATCGTTACTTTTGGTGTGCGAGGATGTGGTCGCAGCTCCAACGCATCCCAGTGCCGTTGCGCCGGGGAATTCAGCGCGTGTTGGGTCGAATTTCTCCCGAATCGTGGTCGGCCCTTTATCAAACATTGCGCTGGATTCTTCCGCGGGTATCCAATCCGAGTCATAAAATTCAAAAGTTGATCGGAATTTTGGATTCGCGTTCCGATGCGGAGCTCTATGATCGCCTTCTCGCTCTTTGGTACGAACCCAAGCGGCTTCTCCCGCGGCTCAGCGCCGACGTGAGCCTTCTGGAAAGCCGGGGGCAGATGACTCTTCTCGATTACATGATGGACCTGGACACACGCACGTATCTCCCCGACGACATTATGGTGAAGGTCGATCGAGCCACCATGTCTGTGGGCTTGGAAGCCCGCGCGCCGTTCTTAGATCATGGCCTGGTGGAGCTGGCCTGGAGTTTGCCTGCGTCCCTGAAGCTCAAAGATGGGCGTGGCAAATACCTGTTGCGGACCCTGTTGAAAGAGTATCTTCCAGAAGAGCTGATCGTGCGGCCGAAGACGGGATTCGGCGTTCCTTTGGAACATTGGCTACGCACGGACCTGCGTGATTGGGCTCGGGAGCTTCTGCGCCCAGAAGCTTTGGCGCGTCATGGGTGGTTTAATGCTTCCGCGGTCGAGAGCGCGTTAGAGGAACATCTCCGTGGCTGGAAGAATAATCAGTATCAACTCTGGAATGTGCTTGTGTTTCAATCCTGGTATGATCGTTGGATACGAGGAAATTCCATGTGAGATATCGGCTGTTCGGCCTGACTTTGGAAAGTGAAATCGCGCTCGGCATCTCACCGCGCCCGGCGGCTCAGGGAGTTCCGCGGATCCGGATCGAGCGCGGACGGGTGTTGCCCACAGCTCGTGAACTCCCGCGCACCCTTGAAATTCATCCGCAATCCTATGGAGCTTGTCTGAGCCTTCCCGGTTTTGGTTTTGCCCGATTTGTTGAACGGACACGATGCCTTAAAATCGATACCCCCGCGCAAATGAACTCTGAAGATCGCCAGTCCGTGATCCTTTCCCAAGCGGTTCCGTTCGCCCTGTCTTATTTAGGGGAGATTCTTCTCCATGCGTCCGCCATCACGGATGGTCATAGGGCCGTGATATTCTTAGGACCAAAGGGACAGGGGAAATCGACACTAGCGGCGCGCGCCGTCAGTGACCGGTTCCAACTTTTGTCGGACGACACGGTCCGAGTGGACGTTCGTAGCCGACAGGTTCGAGTCCATCCCGCGTTTCCCGAAATCCGCATGTTCGCCCGTGACGTGCGGGCCCGCTGGACCAACGTCCGAACGCGCGGAGCCTTTTCGAAAGTGCGGGTTGATCTGAGTTCGAGGTTTTGTGAGCATGCGGTTCCATTGCGCGCGGCCTATTTGGTTCGGGGTGGACGCCGCCGTGCCGGAATCGGCGGCGTTTTAAGCGGAGCCGCGGCGTTTGCGGCGTGGGCAAGCAACACTCTGGTGTGTGTTTCACCAAGCCGTTCCCGGGAGACCTCGCGGTTCCGGCGGCTGTCACGTCTGGCGGACCTTTGTGCTGTAAGACCCTTGGATGTTGTTCATAAGCGGGATGCCGCTTTGAACTGGAGCGAACTCTTCGAGGTTTGAAGGACGGAGGATGCACATGCAGGTGAGTCGAGATATTCTTTCAAAGACGCTGTCGGGTGAGGAAGTGTTGATGGACCTCGCCAACGGCAATTATTATGGTCTGAACGAAACGGGGACTCGGATTTGGCAAGCTGTGAAGGCAGGTCGGACGGAAGCTCAGATCGCGGAAGATTTAGCCGCCGATTACGGCATCAACGCCAACGAAGCCCTTGCGGATGTGCGCGAGTTCTGCGCGCTCCTCCAATCCGAGAACCTGCTGCAACCTTAAGTCTCCGGCTCAAACTGCAGTTAGGAATTGGACTCAGCCTACGGTACGTTCTTCTGACTGTGGTCATGCGCCTGGTTCCCCTACGCTATATACTCCGGACCGTTCTGTACGCGCAAAGGTTGAGTCCGCGAGAACTTGCTTGTGCACATCGGCAGTTTATCTTTCGTTGGCTGCTCCGTTGGTCCTATAAGGGTGGTCAGCGTTCCTGTCTTTTAAACGCATTGGTGTTCTTTTCAATGGACCGACAGAGTCAATTCTTGATCGGCGTGCGTCGGGGCGGGGCCGGAGGTGATGTCGATGTAAGTGTCAATGCGGATTTTGAGGCTCATGCTTGGGTGGAAGCCGCGGGTCGAACTTATTCCAGCATTGGAATTGAGGGATTGGATGTGATGTTGGCTTTGCCGGAGAGGAATGGCCATGTATCTGGAGTTTGATCTCTCTCAATCGATTGCAAGCGACGGCTCATGGACCTGGGGTCAATCGCGCGAGTATCTTCAAGTTAAGGCGAATGCGTGTCGGCAGGAGGTCCATGCCCGGCGCGACCCGCTAGGTGTTATTCCTGCGTATTATACCTGGGACGGAACTCGACTCCGAATCGCCACGAGTTTGGCCGAGTTGCTCGCGGCTCATGCCGGGGCGCTCACGATGAACCGTGTTTATCTCGAGTCGCTGTTTCACGAATACTACGCGCTGGTTGAACAAAGCCCCTTTCGCGAAGTGCATCGCCTTCCGCCGGGTCACGAGCTCGTGGCACGCGCAGGAAATCTGTCCGTGCGCCGCTGGTTCGAACCTTCCATCAACCTAGTAGAATTTAGCTACCGAGAGTTGCGGCATGCGCTCTATCAGGCGTGCGAACATCGGGCCTCTGGAGCGTCCCGCGTCGGCGTCTTACTCAGCAGCGGCTTGGATTCCACGGCGCTCTGCTACCTTTTGCAACGACTGGCGATTGCCCGCAAATTTGCATTACATTCCTACACGCTACATTTTGAGGATGGTGTTGCCAGCGCGGGTTCGGCGCTCCGGTCCGCCTTGGCGCGCGCGGACTGGTGGATCCGTGGTCTTCCCTTCCGTCCAGACTCTTGCCTGTATCAAGTGGACAGAGAAGGAGGAAGAAGTGGAAGCAACAGCTCAGCCGCCTCATACGAGATGTATTCCCCTAATTTGCGTCTGTTTGCGCCGCTTCTTGAAGCCGCCGCGGACGAGGGTGTCCGTGTGGTCCTGTCCGGGCTAGGGGGTGACGATTTGTTTTCTCCCTCGGAACAAATTTACTCGGCGTTCTTTCAGTCCGGAGATTGGCTTTCGCTATGGAGGCATCGGCGCCGATTTTCCGCACGCGCGCTTCTGGCGTCGGCCGCGCCCTTGAGTGTGTATCGCCGGCTCCACTTGCACTCGTTGGCGCGCTCGACTCGACTTCAACTGTTGCCGTCGGAAGCTGAGATTCTGCGCGCGCGGATGCGTGGGGACTACGAATCCTGGCGCCAATGGCCGCTTTGGCCGCATCAACGCAATCTCTTCGCAAAAGCGTTTTACAGTGGCATGTTCACCTTCGCGATGGAACAGGAGCAGGAACTCGCGCAATCCTTCGGCTGCCGGATGAGCTATCCTCTCCTAGATGAAAAACTGGTTCAACTGGCACTAGCGGCGCCCCTATCGGAATTCCAAACAGAGCCCCACAACAAGCCGGTGTTGCGCGCAGCCTTGCTCGGTATTGTGCCTGAGGAAATCCGCCACAGGCGAAGCACTCAGGACTATTCCTTGGTCGCGGATAAAATCATGGCAGTCCAAGAAAACGAGTGGAGGACGCGTCTCAACTGGCTGGTCGAAAACGAGATTATCGGTCCTGTTGATTTCGCGGCGCTGAACGCGGATGATGTTCTAAAGCTGAATTATGTTTTCACCATAGCTCAAATCACCCGGGGGGGTATGTGGCGAACACCAAGAACGCAGGAAAGGGTTCCTACCGGAAACCGCAGCTCAAGAAATATGGCTCCATTCGTGACCTCACCCAGACCATGAGCAAAGGCGGCCCGGGCGATGGAGGAGCCCCTCCCGGGAACAGACGCGGAACTGGGCATGACAAGAAAAAATAAGAGGTTAAACAGGGTTGCCGCGCAGCTAAGGGTGCAGGAATTGAGGCCAATTCCCTCGTCGGAGCGTATCGCTCGCCCAGTTTAGTGCGAGCGCTCCAAGCGCGAGTGTCAACAGGCCAACACCCATGAAAGCCAGGATCACAGGTATAAACGGAATCTCGCGCCCCACCGCAACTTCGCGACACATCTGAAGAAGCGCTGCAAAGGGAGAGGTGAGGAGGACGACCTGGGACAAGCGCTCGGGCATGGCGCTGAGAGGAAAGTAAGCGCCGGCCAAAACAGAGGAGGCGTAGAGCACTTGCGAGAGCACACCCTGGCCCCGCCCAAACCGCAAGAACACACCCGCGGCGATCCATCCCACTCCCATAAACAGCGGCAGGGAGGTCAAGATTAACCCGGCAATTCCCAGCGCTCGGGGCCACTCCAAACTGTACCCAAACATGGCGGAAGCCAGGATAGGGGTGACCATCAGGTAAACAAGATTGGGCAGCAGGAGTGAGAGAGATAGTGTCCATAGAGGTTTGAGCGGACCACCAGGGTGAAGAAAAAAATCCTCCAACAGCCCCTCACTTGCGGCGAAGCGTACAGCGCGCACGGTGGCATCGCAGGCCGCGAGCGGGAAAAGCAGAATCAACTCTCCAAGCAGAAGAAACTCAAAATAAGACGTCGCCGCCCAGCGCTCGTCCAACTTTGTCAGCGAGTGTATGGCTTCGGAGGTGAACCAGTAAATGGTGAGAGTGATCACGCAGGTCATCACAAAGAGGGCCGCATGCCACCAGGAACGGTACTGAAACCGGTATTCCTGCAAAAAGAGATGAGCCAGGAGTCGAATCATGCCATTCCCCTTGCATCGATCTCCAGCTTGATGTCGATTTTGGGAATCCAACTGAGATGGGCATTTTGCGCGGACAGCACGATCGTGGCCCCACGCTCCGCACGTGCCCGCAGGATGCGGTTGAGCTCGTCAATGCGCTCCTTATCTAGAGCCAAATAAGGTTCGTCCAGAAGATAAAGAGGTACAGGCCGCATCAAAGCCTTGGCTAAGAGCACCGCTTGCCGCATCCCAGTCGAGAGGGCTTCTGGCCGATAGGAGAGTTTGTCCCCAATCAGGGGGGAAAGGTCGGCAAGAGCCGTCTCGATCTCTGTATTTCCCATTCCAAAGAGGCGGCCGTGAAAATTCAGGTTTTCCTTAACACTTAGGTTGGGGAACAGACCGCGAGTGTTTACAAGAGCGCAGCTTAGGAGTGCGCGCACGGTCTTAGCCTGCGTACGCGCGTCCATCCCATGCACCCGGATTTCTCCGCTTTGCGGTTCGATGAGCGTTGACAGGATCTTAAGTAACGTCGTCTTACCGCTCCCATTCGATCCCGTGACAACACAGATGGATCTTTCTACGATGGAGAAATCAAGATGATCGAGCACGGTCTTGGTCCCATAGATGTGGGAGAGCGATTGGACCTGCACTATTTCAGGAGCGGAATTTTGCATACCTCTGAAAAGCCTAACCAGACGGGCGATCTCCGGCAAGACCCGTTCTCGACTTTGCTGCGCCTGTTGCGCAGGGATTTGGATCCGCACCAAGTAGAGGATGAAGACTGGCCCGACATCCTGGTGCAATCGCGGCGTCACCACCTTTTGGGACCGCTGAGCCAAAGTTTGAGAGAAATGGGAGCTTCGCTGCCCGAAACATGGGAGCGGGAAATGGTGTTCCAACGTTGGGTCAACACCTGGCTCTTCGAATCTCTTGAAGAAATGGAGGATGACCTTGGCGACCGTGGCGTTCGCGTAATTCGTCTCAAGGGGGCGTCTACAGCGCCGCGACTTTATGCCGACTCAGGGGACCGGCATCTCTCAGACATGGACGTCCTTGTGAGACCGCACGAAGCTAAGGTCGTGACCACGTGGCTAGAAGCGAAGGGCTATGTGCACCAGCCCGTGCTCGAGTGGGAGGGAACACGCAATCGGATGGCGTTTGCGCGGGTTCACAGGTCGGGACTCGAGGTGAGTCTGGATGTCCATACCGGACTCTATTGGCGCCAACCCCCGGGACTGAGCGAGCGCGTGGTCTACGATCAGGCGGGATTCTGGCGTCTTTGTGACGAGGTGGAGCTCTTACACTTGATTGTCAATTGGATCGAACAAGACACGTGCGTGTCGTTCAATAAGGCGTATGACATTCAACTGTTGGTCCGACACCTTCACGACCGGATAAACTGGAACGAGTGGTGGCAATGGGCCCGCGACCTCGGGCATGGACGGAGTGTGCGCCTGGCCGCCTTCGTTCTGAGTTCGTGTTTCGGAGTTAGGATTCCCATGCTTGCGAATTCGCAGGGGACATGGAGCGAGGCGCTGTTAAGTCCCGGATTTCTTGCCGCACCCCAGGCTCATCGCCTGCGGTATCTGACCCTCAAGCACTGCACACGTCCATTAACAAGAGCCCTGGCCTACGATTGGGGATGGTTCAGCGCTCGTGTGAAATCACGCCTTGCAAAGCGTCTCCGCGGGCTTGGGCTCATCCGCGATGGGCTAGAGTGTTTTTCGAAAGAAATCGACCACTAAGTGACGGGGAGCGCATAAATATAATCTGCTAGAAACTCGCTTGCGACCTCCACAAGATGTAGCCCATCGGGGACCAGTTCGGAAAAGGTGTAGCGCTTAGCTTTGATTTCGAGATACCCGTCACGCTTAACCTTCTGGTGCAACTCGTCCAGGCGAAGCAAGTGACAGTGACTTTCGTTCCGGCACTTTTTGTGGATGATCTCGTTCAAAGTCACTCGTTGCGTCTGGAGCGAGGGCAAGAGCGCCGGGATGTCGCCAAGAACTAAAGGAATACCACGGGCGTTGGCCAGTTCCATCAGCCGATCCAACGCGCGTACGCTGGGGCCTATGTCAGGGAGCGTGGAATCCCAAAACAGATAATCCATCGCAATCACAATAGTGCGATCCCTTAACAGATCGGGCTGCAACAAAGGCAGGTGGTCGCGCGCCGGTCTGCCCGAACGGGCGACATTCCGAATGTGCTGGGGAGAAGTGAAACGACGGCTGAGGCGATCACCCGGGCTCAGAGTCCCAAAACCAGCGCTCACACTTGCGCCTATAATCAGCGGTGAACGCATGCGTTCTGAGGCTGGAGTCTCGCGACTCATTGCAGGTATTGACATGAAAAGGGCTCCGAAAACGATGAGAAGTTTCATCGCCGCATTCTACAGCTCTCCTCCGCTTTGTCGACGGGAGCGAAGCCATGCATTTAGCCAGGTATTTTCAGGGACTATTGCGGCTTCTTTAGATCTTCAAGTCGTTCGGCCAGCTCGGAATGGACGTCAATTTCCGTTGCATCCAGGCCGAGGAAGTATGTGTCCGGATCCAATGCTTCAGCGGAGTAGGGGGGGGTGAGCTCAAATCCAATGTCTACCGTGTTCAGGTCATAGACTTCCGTCGGCGAAACATCCTTTCCTTTGGAGAGCGTGAAATAATAAATATGATGTTCATCTCCATGTTCCACCATCAGGCCAGCAAAATCGGCCTTTTGCGCCTGCCTCACGGCGTTTTCGTTCAACCCCAGCAAACGCAAGACGGTGACCAAGGCGCTCACGCGATCGGTTGCCATCCCATCATTGGAGCCCTGGTATTTCGGTCGGGCCTCAGCGACCTTGAACATGCATATTTCCGCGTCTATCAGTGTTTCGATGTCACATTTCACGCGTTCTTGTGCAGGTTGGTTTTGTGCCGCCCGGACCGTCGGTTGGAGCAAAAGCGAGGAAGCAATGAGAATAAGCAGATTCATAGACACCCCCTGTGAACCGAGGGCTAACACCTGTGCCCGCCGCTGGCGAGGGAATTTCGGCTCTTGTGAAAAATTCCGCCTCTAAACTTTAAAAAGGGGCACGCCCGTGGGTCTAATTCAGCTCGCGACACGAAGATTTGCAGGCGATTTGATTTCACCTGATTCAGGGAGAATCGTCTCCACCTCCTCGCGGGAGAGAAAGCTCACACCCTCAGGTATTGGCTGGAGATTGCGAACCACGCGATGTTTCTCAAATAGGTCGTACAGACGGCGCGATACCTGCTGGATCTCCTCCGGAGTCCAATCTTTTTTGTCGAAGTAAATCATCAGAAGAGAGTAAGCGCCCAGGGAGCGGATTTCAGAGGATGCGGTAAAGTCCGCCATCACGGCCATAAGATCATGCATGAATTCACGAATGCGCAATACCCCCTCGCCCTGCAATTCGCGAAAGTAAGGCAAGAGATCCAAAATAAAACCGCGCTGACGAGTTGATCCTTGGGGCGGCGGTGCGAAGGCGGCGAGATGTTGGAGAATCATTTGGCTGCTCACACCCAACAACCTTTGACTCATCTGCTTCTCCAACCAATACAGCCCGAAAAATAGAACCGATAAAATCAGCCCAGACTGGGCGAACAAAAGGTACCGGAGCGATGATGACGTCAGGTGAAAAGCCAGAACAAACGTGAGCGCGCCACCCAGAACCATGGAGCTTGTGACGGTTAGCGCACGCACGGGACCGAATTGAAGCTTGGTCAGGCGATGATGGATGTGTTCGCGATCTCCAGTAAATATGGACAGTCCGCGGCGTCGGCGTCGGTACACAGCGGACACCAGGTCCGAGAACGGAACTGAGAAGAGAAAGAGGACGGCAAGAAAATGCGAGAAGAAGACCGTGTCGAGGGGCAACGCCGTGGCGAGTGCCGAGAGCGTGAAGCCCAAAATACCGCTTCCGACCTCGCCAAGATAGATCTTCGCCGGATGAAAGTTGCGCACGAGAAAGCCCGCTGTGGCCGCAGCCAGAAACAGGCTCGTGAACGGAGCCCCGGGCACGGCGCTCAAGGCCAGCGCACAGATCACGGCGAAAGTTGGCGCCTGGCCATCGAGCCCATCGATGAAGTTGAAGGCATTCACCACGCCCACGATAAAAACGACAGTCAACGGAAACGCCACGAGAACAGAACCGGTCAGATCGACGAAGAGGTTGGACTTAAGAGGTAGGAGAGATGTCCAAACGGACGCCGCCAACAGTTGAACAAGGAGCTTCCCGCGTCCCCGAATTTCGTTACGGTCGTCGTACACACCCATGATGAGGAGGGGTAAAGTCGAGACAATCAGGGGAGTCGTCCACGGCTGTTTGGCGTAGACCCAACTCGCACATGTAACGAGGTACACCGCAACGCCACCCAAGAGCGGCACCCGTTCCTCCGGTCTTCGACGGTAAGACGACTTGGGAAAAATCTGAAGCCGGCGCGCCAATCCCTCCACGGCACGCGTGAGAAAAACGGCGGCCACGAAAGTCACGGCGATGACGAGGAGATTCATGCAGGAATTGTCGGCACTTTGCCCCTGTTTGTTAAGCTGCGCGCCTATCTGGCCCGACCTGTGTCGAGTCGGGTCGCGAGGTGAGTTGAGGGTTAAGGTCAAGATGATGAGACGAGTGGTGTCGAATCCGGGTGGCTGGGCTTGGGTTGAAACGAGACGGGTTCGGGGTGCCGGCCAGTGCTGGCACCGGCTTCTCGATTTGGTCCGGTGCTGACCGCCCGTCAAATTAACCCGTACCGGCCCGCAGCCCGCGCAGGCGACTCGTGGTTTAATGGCCGCACATTGCCACAACGGGTGCACTCACCCAGTTGTTGTGCAAAGGGAATCTTCCAGCATTGCTGGTTTTCATCTCTCTCGAAATGGGTTGATCTTATTGGTAGCGATGGGTAGAAAGGTCTTCGTGGCGAAGGCAAATCACAGGCACTCTCAACTGAATTTTTCGGATCGAATGTTCGCTAAGCCGGGAGCTTGCTTCGGAGGTTCCCTATTAAAAAACAGCAATGCCAAACGCGCCAGGCCACTGGATTCGAAGCGGCCTCTCCATGTCGTACTTCGGGCGAATCAGGGAGGACTGCGGTTGCCAAAGATGTTTACCCTCGTGAGCGGGATTACGATGTCGACGGCGCGCAAGTATGGGATTCGGATCTACGAACAGGCAAATGTGGGAAACCATATTCATCTTTTGGTTCGTGTTGGAAAAGTTCGGCTTTGGGCCGCATTTATTCGCGAACTGACTGGAAAAATCGCTCAAGCTGCGATGACTGCTGGTGTGATCTCCAAGGAGCAAAGATTTTGGAGGTATCGTCCCTTCACACGAATCGTGCAGGGGTGGGGAAAGGCTTTTAGGACGGTCAAAGAGTATGTCTACCTGAATCACCTCGAGGCGGAGGGATTTATCTCTCGTAAAGACACTAAGACTTTAAAAGATTTGCGGTCGATTTGGGGAGATTCGACGTAAGGAAACTCGCCTATTTGCATTGTTGCACCCGTGCCCGCTCCCCTTGGGGGAACGGTTCGCCCGCGGGCACCTCCGGCCTCCTGGCTCAGAGCCCCCCGGGGGGACGCCACGGAACTCCCACAGGGACGCGTGTAAGGAGGCTTATAGCTCAAAACCCGCTTCCAGGACTTTTCAAAAACTCCACTTCCTCTGCCGTCGATACCCGCCCCAGAATTGCATTGCGGTGGGGGAAGCGCCCGAAACGGGCGATGATGTCGCGATGGCGGATTGCATAATCCAGCGTATTCTCCGCAATGGGCAGTAGATCAGGAGGTGCGCTCTCCTTTAGAGAAGTAAACAACCGGATGCTTTGCTCTTGGTCTGACAACGATTCCGAATGCTCAAAGGGAAGAAGAACAAACAGCGATTCCACGAGGCTGATCCGAGCCAGAACGTTGGACGCGACCGCTGATTTCGCGAGCTCCAGCGCATAGGGATCAAAGGCAAAACTCTTCGGGGTTCCCCGGAAGGCGTTTCGCGGGAATTGATCCAGGAGAAGGATCAGAGAGACCCAACCCGCGGGGGAATTCTTCCAGGACACAAAATCCGGCGCGCGATAAGCCTCAAGCCAAGGGCCGAATTGTCGTGCGATTTCTCGATCCGCCTCCGCATTCTTGCCAAACCAGAGCTTCATTCGCGATCCGATGTAGGCAACATCAGACAGTGATCCGTGGCCAAACCAGAATTCATAGACCGCCCGGTAATCGAAAGGACTCATCCAGCACCCACTTTTCAAAACCGAAAACTCCTCGCCGCGGGAAATGGCGACCGCCGTCTCATAACACCAAATCGAGTCAGACACCATCGCCCTCTCGACGATAACGAAAAGCTCAGGTACAAGAACCTCCATGAATCTCACTTATTTTTCACCTAAGGTCGAAAAGCGCGAGAGCCGTATCGAGGGACGTGGACTGTATGTTAAAGATGGCCTCCAAAAAGGCGAGATCGCGGTCGTAAAGGGTGGCTACATCCTCACGAAAGAACAGCGTGACGCGGTGGGGGAGCGGCTGGGACCTTTCGAAATTCAAATTGCGGAAGACCTGTTCATTGGACCGTCGCCGCATCCGAACGTGAGGGCGGGATGATGCACCTGAATCACTCGTGCGAGCCGAATCTGGGTCTTCAAGGACAGATCGTATATGTGGCTCTCAGGGACGTCCAGCCGGGCGAGGAGCTGACCTTTGATTACGCGATGACGGATGATGAACTTTACGAGATGGAATGTCGGTGTGGAACTCCGTCTTGCCGGAAAACCATCACGGGCTTCGATTGGAAAAGGAAGGACCTGCAAGAGAAATATGACGGCCATTTCTCCTGGTTTATCCAGCGTCGAATCGATGCGGCAAAGGCCCCTTGTCACGCCGTTGCTCCCCCGGAGGCACCATGAACCTCCAGTCTTTAGGCTACCGCACGGATCTGATGATTCATGAGTTTGAGAATCGGGTTGAGGATAAGAGTCATTACATCGTTGTCGAGACGCCTTCAAATCCCCATTTCTTTTGGGGCAATTTTTTGATCTTCAAGGAGCCGCCTCGCGCGCACGATCTTGTCGATTGGCCTAAGCTGTTCTCACGTGAGTTTGCGCATCAGCCGTTGATCAAACATTGCACCCTCGCTTGGGACTCCGTAACCGCGGAGAAGGGCTGCGCTCAAGCCTTTGTCGAGGCAGGTTTCTCACTTGAGGAAGCCGTTGTTCTGACGGTCCAGACGGTCTGCCCCCCGCCAAAGATAAACCGGGCGCTGGAGATTCGGCCTCTCTCAACGGATGCAGACTGGAAAGCGGCCATTACCAACCAGGTCAAGTGCTGCCCCCAGTCCTTCAAGGCCGAGCTGTATGAGCCGTTTAAGCGAAAACAGATGGTTCGCTATCGCCGAATGTGTGAGGCCAGCCTCGGCTATTGGTACGGCGCTTTTCTCGATGGACGCCTGGTTGGAGATCTCGGTATCTTCGTGCGGGACGGAATTGCGAGATACCAGTCGGTAGGAACTCATCCAGATTTTCGGCGCCAGGGGGTTTGCGGTACGCTTGTTTGGAAATCGGCACTGCATGTTCAGGAAAATAAATACGTGCAAACGCTGGTGATGGTGGCGGACGAGAAATACCATGCGGCTCGAATTTATGAATCGGTGGGTTTTCGGCCAACAGAGCGCCAGATCGGTGTTTTCCGCTGGCCTCAGGAGGAGTGGTTATTGTGATTGGCGGAACGGGCGGGAGGGGTGACGTGAGCGACCCGGGTGGAACGGGTGGGCGAGGTGGAGCGGACGGAGAACTCGGCACGGCAGTGATTCGCCATTTGGAAATCGGAATGGGAATGGGCTCGGAAGTTCGTGCACTTGTCGATCCCTTCTATGAGAGTCATGGAAGTCAAGGGAGGGCGCGAGACTCTGACGTCTTCTTTCTTGCCACGCTCGGATCCCATCTCCTTGGCTGTGTGCGCTTTTGCGTTGAGGAAAATACGCCGTTGCTTCGAACGATGATGGTCGCTGAGGCTCACCGCCGCAGTGGAGTGGGACGCCGGCTTCTACTTCGATTTGCTGAGTATTTGGACCAGCGCGAGATTCATAATACCTTCTGCCTCCCTTACGCCCATCTCGAGTCGTTTTATGGACTTATCGGATTTGAAAGGGTGGCGGATAAGGATCGGCCCCGTTTTCTGACTGAGAGGATGAAATTGTACGATCGCGTGGGCGGAAAATTTATCTGCATGAGGCGGCCCTGATGAAACCGTTCGAGGATGCGAGCTACAGAGCCCAAGTCTTACGGTTGAGAGCGCTTGCCGAGTCTCTGATCACGCGGTTCCCGATTCGCGTCAAATCCCTTGAATTTATCCATCACGGAGAAAACGCCACATTCAAGGTCACCGACATCCGCGGCCGGAAATTCTTGCTCCGTATTCATCGTGGTGGATATCACTCTACAGACGCCATTGGGGAAGAACTCAAATGGCTCGAAATTTTAGCGCGAACCACGGATCTGGACCTACCCAGGCCCGTGCGTTCGAAGAAGGGACTCCTGATTGAGTCCGGTACACACCTCGGCCTCTCCGCCCCTCGTCAGTGCTGCGTCTTTGAGTGGACGGAAGGACGCTTCCTCTACAAATCCGTAGCGCCGAAGCACCTGGAGCATCTCGGTGCGGTGATGGCGCGTTTGCAGTTGAGCGGAACGACGGTTCCGGTGGAACACAGATCCTACTGGAACGCCGAGGGTCTCCTCGGACGCCAGCCCAAGTTTGGCTCTATTGACCATCTCTCCGCCACATCCCCCGCGGATCAAAGGATCATTTCTGATGGTCGGCGGATCGTCTATCGGAAGTTAAAGACCTATTCGAAACGATTTCCCGAGCGCATGGGCCTGATCCACGCCGATATGCATTTTGGCAATGTTCTTCAGGTCAACCACGGCCATCACAACATTGGAGTTATAGATTTTGATGATTGTGGCTTTGGTTTCCACTGCTACGATCTCGCCGTTCCCCTGATTGCCTTGGAGTACATTCTAAAGGCCAAGCGCCAGAGTCACCGCCTCCCCGAGTATCGGGAAGCGTTGCTCTCCGGATACGCATCTTACATGCCGTGGGACCGTCACAATGAGGAGATCCTTCCCTATCTGCTTATGGCGCGAAAACTGACCATGCTCGGATGGATTCACTCCCGCTCGGACAACCCCCGTCTGAAAAAGAGGCTCAAAAAGGCCGTTCGCGCCTGTGTTCGTCATCTCAGGAAAGAGTTGGAGCTCTGAGGAGCTTCCGTACCTTCATCCAGTCCGCGTTATCATTGGCCTATTGGACTCAGCTAGATCTGTAAGCAGGCGTGTAAAAACGACTCTCCATCGGTCGACCTCCCGGGACGACTGCCCCTTCAGCGCGCCGTCGCCTCGATGGCACATATTTTTCATACTGAAAGTGCAGATCAACTCCATGCCACATGAGGAATGAAATGCTCGCTTTTGTCATTCTCTTTGCGACGTCGGCGGCGTGGGCCTCGAATCAGGAGACATCCGATCCGGCCCAAAAACGTCAACTCTGCCGCATTTTGCTCAATGAAGAGGGTCGAGTGGACGGCGAAGCTGCGCCGCTGATCAAGGGAATTTACAATCTGCTGGCTAAGGAGCTCCGCGATTTGGAGCGGGTGCATGAGCAGGCGGATTTCGGATTTGACGTGGTCGAGCAGTTCAACGCGCGAGCTGGATTGCCGGGCGAACCGATTTCAGCGACCCGCCTCACCTCCATTAGTTTATCTTCTCTCGAAGGCTATTCGCTTCCCCTAAATTTCGGTGTCGAAAGAAGAGCGGCAGACGAGGCTCTTAAACTTGAGCGAAGTGAGAGAATTCAGGCGTTGGGCCGTCTATCGGAGCTCGCGCGAGCAGCTTCTCAGGTCAAAAAGAAGGGCGGCAAGAGCAAGCTCGAGTTTGCAAAGGTGTATAAAGGCCTTCCTGCAATTCGCGAGTATGTGCATCAAATGGCCTTTGGATTGCGCCATCTCGTCACCAACGACAGTCCCCAGGTGGATGATTCAAACCTGTCGTACACGAGCTTCTCATTTTTCATAGGGGGATATCGTTCAGTCCCCGTTAGTGAGACGCATTCACGTGTCAAATTCTGGATATTCGATGAGAGTCAATCATACGAGAGGGTGCTTCCGAACTGGCTTGTTGTACCCGTCACATCTTTGGCTGGAATTTGGATCTTTCCAGGTGAAACCGGTGTGGAAATCGGAGACACCTTTACAGGACTCAGTGAGCGGGTGAATGGAGTCCTTACGTATCTCTCAGGCTACGTGGAACCCACCCAAATCGAGCTTTCCCCTCAGGTTGCGTATTCAGTCACTGCGGTTTTGGGCTACTTTGTATACCGTTTGGTGAAGGCCCTAAAGAAGCGATATGCGCGCTTGGGCGGAGCCACCGAGTGGATGGCGACCGATGTCGCGGAGATTCCGGATTATGCGGAGTCATCTGTTCGGGCGGTAAAGGCGCAGTACTTTGCTGTTACAAAAATGCTTATTGATGTCGCGCGTGGTACGCACCGGGTTGGTGCACGCAATCTGATCCATTGGGGGACGAACTATCGTACCGATGAATATGCTCTGGCATTCGATCTGCTCTTGTTTGAGCATAATGGCGAACCCACGCTGGTTGTGGTTAATCGTGAAATTTAAGTCAGGTTGGGAGGAAATTATGAACGTTTCGCTTATACTATCCCTGCTGTCCGCAACATTTTTTGTAAATTCCGTTCACGCCGCGACACAGGACATCCCGTCGCGAACTTTGGACGAATACTTCGCCGGCAAAGCCCAGCCAGGGGAGATCGCGTGCGGCGTGATTGACAACACCGGAAAAATTAAATGCCTGCTCGCGCTGAATCTTGCAGCAACGTTGACGCCAGAGAACGATCCCTCAGGGACCCTGGCTGAAGGCACGCTTTCGCCTAACCAGGGGAGTATCAATCAGGTTGACGTCAGCGATGTTCTCGCCTCGGCGCCGGTGGGAACAACCAACTTCCAAGAGCCGCTTGATGTGCTCCTGAAAGTGCGTTGGGTCGGCGTCACGAAGTCGGGCAAGGCGACCCAGGAAGAGCACTTCGTTCAAGGCCAGCTGGAACTCGGTCCGAATGACCAAGTTGAGTTTAAGCTGGTGTCGATTCGGTTTGGCTCTGTTGCCCCCTTTAATGCCACTCGGCCGCTAGGGGATATCTTCGGGTACGAGAACCTTTATGATGAGGATCTGGAAGTTGTCGTGACGAAATGGATGACCCGCATGGGAAACGCAATCGTCGCAAAGGCTTACAGCGAGGCTCTTCGGTCCCGCACACGGCGACCATAAGTGAAAAATGCCGAGAGCATGTGAAGTGATCCAGGACGCCGCCGCACGAAAGGGAGCCGGCGTCTTTAGGCCTTTCACGCGCTCACAATCCTAATGACACACCTACGGCCGTACTGTCGGGCGCGCTTTTGCTTTCACCGACAGAACCAGGCACTCGTGACCACCGGTGGTTTCCACCTCATAATAGTCCGTTCCGATACCCGGTTCTTGCGCCTGAACTTCAAAGGACTTGCCATCATCGCTAGCGGACGCGACAACAACGGATTCGTTCACAGTTCCGTTGACATCCGCCAATGCAGAGACTGCTGCCTTTGCTTGGGGCTCGCAAAAATAAGTCGATGCATGAGCTCCTAAAGCCGCGCTCGATAGAAGTCCTGCCACAATCACCGTTTTCGTTCGAATCTTCATTCGATTCTCCTTTCACTTACGAACTTGAGGGCTCACACCCGTAGCACGCGAATTCCGGAGCCGCAACACCGGAGTCGTGGCATTGGAATACATCTTTGGGCGGGACAGACGCAGCGCCTTAAGCTAATTTGAATCGCAGGGATTCAGCAGGCGGTTTGGCAAAGAGATTTTTCCTGGTTGCAGGACTCTCTTTGGCGTGAGCTTCAGGCCCAACCTAATTCTATTTCTTTGTATTTAGCGGTTGTGAATGGAATGCCTGTTTCCACTGGATGGACCCGTTTCCATGATGAGGTCGCGTGGATCTTTAGTGGATCCACCTTACCGGATTACCGACGGCAGGGCATTTATCAGGATCTGCTTGCGTCCAGAATTAAGGAGGCGGGCGTGAGGGGATCTAAATACGTGATCACCGATGCCACGGATCGAAGCCTGCCCAGCCTTAAAAAATTTGGATTTATCGAGTTCGCGCGCACCCGACCATTTAACTTCTTTCGCCGACGGTAGGTTGAGCCGCGCCGGCTACGAAGTCTCAAGCTTGAGACTTCGTAGCTCGGAGATGGCGGAGATGAGTCTCATCTTGATGACGGTCATCGCTGTCATATACTTCTTCATCACAGTCAACAGATTCTCTGAATCAACTGAACTTGTTTTTCCGAAGCCGAGTTTTAAGGTAACGGACCATTTAAGCCGTTAGGTTGCTATATAAGATCTTCCGTAAACGGTCGGCAAATGAGTTTCGAGGGAAGGAAACATGAAAAAAATTTGGCTCTTCGGGACTTTGTGTGGGTAAAGATCGGTCATTTTCTACAAGTATTGTTTAAAGTTCCGGTAGTGAGCACGTCAGGATTTTCAGCCTCAAGTATTCTTCGTCACGTAGTCCGTACGCTC
>JBFWQY010000043.1:0-29555 GCA_050249195.1 Bdellovibrionales bacterium | reverse complement strand
AGGTCAACGTGGACATTACAGGGATAACGCTGAGCTGAATTGACTGCAAAATTTTGATCTTCGAAAATGCGGCTAACGCCGCAAATGGATTGGTTCGCGTTTTTTACGCTATTGGCTTATTGAGCAATACGCTTTCAGGACTCAACGAAACTGTTATTGCGGCTTTCGCATGGTCGAATGTACGGCAGCAAGAGGTCCTTATGGCAGGCTTAAAACGCACGATGTTCAATTGCCGAGTAAAGACGGCCTGCAATTGGGCATTGCACTCCCTGAAGAGTATCGGCGTCTTCGTAGGAATGGCTACCCTTCAAGGCGGAATGTATTATTTAGGCGCCGACCTTTCAAATGGGGTCGGGATCGTCCTTCAATGTGCGACATCTATTTGCACAGTTGGGGGTACCGTCGCCCACCTTCTAAACGAAAATACATTTGAATCAATGCGCAATAGGCACGACCGCGAGGCTACTATCCGAACCATCGGCCGCTGCGAAAAGTTGCTCGCAAATCAGTGACGTCGCTCACGCAGGTATTTCGCTGATAGGTAGGATTACGGCTCAAAACATGTGAACTGTTCCAATGACACTGCCCTTCAGGATGCTGTTGGCAGCCAGACGGGGAACCACAAATACCGCCGACGCGGCGAAGCCGCTGCCGGATCAGATCAGATTTTTTTATTGTCGATGGTAGAACCGTTCGAACAGCTTGACGAATGGTAGGGACTGCCGGGATCGAACCGACGACATCCACCTTGTAAGGGTGGCGCTCTACCAACTGAGCTAAGTCCCTACGTGCCACGGGTCTCGTTCGAAGAGGGGCCTACCCTACTACGGCTAGGCTCCTCTTGTCGAGGCGGTTTTTTAAGGTTCAGTTCCGCGCTTCAGCATTCGCACCAAGCGGTACTGGGTCTCAGTGCTGGTCGTACTTGAACCGGTCTTGAATGTCAGAATAGGAACCAGCGCATCCTCAGTACAGGAGCGCACATTCGACACAAAGTGCAACTGGAGGATGGCATGGATATTCGCCTCTCCGTGCTTGACCGGAATCAAATCGAGGGCGAGCGATTTCTGTCCTTCTTCAACGCGGGTGTAGCCGTCGGAAACCATCTCACCCATCCGCGTGAACCGTGACATTCGAACAATCTGAATGTCCATGATTTCCAGCACGGAAATCCTTAAATCGATGTACTCACCCGTTTCACTTTCGGAAAGGAGATAGAGTCCCTGCAAGGACATCCAATCCACAGGGCATTCTTCCGCCCACGGAAACGGCCAGGGCAATGGCATACCATCTCCGTACAGTCTAACAGGTTGCGGCCCGATGGCTGCCGCACCGGACGCCCATGTCGCGTTTGGCGCCCATGCGATCCCAAAGGAGACCGAATATACGAAGATTCGCCAAAGTTGCTTAAGTCGTTTCATGCCCTATCCTTACTTGTTGCGTTTCAATGCTCGATGGATATCTTCGCATTTCGATTTAAATAGTACCCGTTCTTAGCTCGATAAATGTATTTCGGCTTGTCAAAGTCCGGTTCAATCAGCTGCCGTAATCTTTTAATTGTGACATAGATCTTATTGTCATGCACGGACGGATCATATTCTTGCTTCCAGACGGCGCGAACCAGAGCTTCCTTGGAATACACTTCGCCTGGATTACGCAAGAAGAGCTTTAGCATATCCAGCAGGATGAACTGATTCTTGAAGTCGATCTTGCCTTTCTTGCGTTCAATCACCGAGTTCGAGGCCGGGTCAAAGACCAAGTCGAAGTGGTTGTCATTGTCGCCGGAAATCCTGCGATTGAGCTCGCTGATCTTTCGGAACAGGAACGCGAAGTTCTGGGGATCGGCCATCTGTTGAGCCAGCCGCATGTAGGTTTTGGCGAGATCCACTTCACCGGCTTCGGCATACGCATATCCCATGGCAAAGAGCAGGCTGACGTACGTGTACATGTTCTTTTGGTTCTTAAGAGATTCAAACGCCTTCCAGAAAACCTCGAGCGCTTCCTCGTACCGCTTGAGGCTGATCAGGATGTAGCCATTTAGAATTTGCGATGAGACCTCCAAGTCGGGCAGCTTCAGCACCTGGAAGAACACGCGCAAATTGTAAATCTCCTTAAGTGCGTCTTCGGTTCTCCCCAAGCTCCAGTAAACCGCGGCCAAGCCATGGATCGCGTAGCACATATCGTCTTTGGAATCCTCAGCCAGCGCCAGCGCCAAGGCCCGCTCCAGATGCTCAAGCGCTTCCGTAAACTCTCCACGATACGACGCCACGAGCGCCAAGGTGTAATAGGTGGTCGAGTTGAGATCGATCTTTTCGCGCGCCACGTAATCATACAGACGATCTTTGATGGCCTGGATCGCCTTTGGATCTTCCATCTCGGCGTACATGCGAAGGCAAAGGGTCAGGCATTTAACGAATAGCTTGTGATCGTTGAGTTCTGCATAGATCCTGGCCGCAGCTTCCAAACTCGAGATGGACGCCTTGAAGTCCCCCAATTCGCCTTTTAGCTTGCCGATTTCAAAAAGCTCAGTTGCTTTTTTTCTGGCTTCGTTGGCCGAAGCCTCCATCTCTGCCACTCATCCCCCCGTGTAAGAATTATTAATTCACAATGTGCTTAATTCACAAGCGAAAGTCCTGGGACTCGCGCCGTTGTGGGATTTACAAGGATTTACCGGGCCCTGGTGCGGGTAGGTCATGCAGTGCTTCCACCGCCAAAGAAAAAGCCGACCCTTCCAGGTCGGCCATAAATGACATAAATGAATCACCGAGAGATCTGCGATCTTGGTTGGATACCTTTAATGCTGGGTTTGCGCCGTATGCCCGGTGTACTGGGCCTTTAAGCCCGAACCACGCTCGCCGCGCGCCTTAAAGATCTCTTTGGCGTTTTTCACTTCCAGCGCGTTCACCAGGACCTGATCAACGTGATCCACCAGGATGATTTTCAGATCCTTGATCACCTCTTTAGGGATGTCCTTCAGGTCCTTCTCATTTTCTTTCGGGCAAATTACGGTGCGAATCCCCCCTCTGTGAGCGGCCATCGTTTTCTCCTTGAGACCGCCAATGGCCAAGACCCGCCCGCGCAGAGTCACCTCACCCGTCATGGCGACCGTCTTCTTAACGGGCACCTTCAGAAGAGCTGACACAATCGAGGTCGTGATCGCAATCCCCGCTGACGGACCATCTTTCGGGATCGCGCCTTCGGGCACATGGATATGGACATCGATGTTGGCAAAGTACTCCTTGTCCAGGCCAAACAGCGGACCGCGCGATCGGACATAGCTCATGGCCGCCGAACAGGACTCCTTCATCACGTCACCCAGCTGGCCCGTCACCGTGAACTTGCCCTTGCCCGGAACGACAGACACTTCAACTACTAGCAGATCACCACCCACCTCCGTCCACGCTAGACCGTTGGTCAGACCGATTTCGTTCTGGCCTTCGATCTTACCGAACTTGAACTTGTTGGGTCCCAGATACTCCACGACCTTCTTGGGCGTGATGGTATGCGCGGCCGCCAGCTTTCGAGCTTTACCGTTCTTGCTGTGCTCGGCCTTCATTTCCTCGCGCACGATATCCTTGGCCAGCTTGCGGCAAACCGTTGCGATCTGACGCTCCAGATTGCGCACCCCCGCCTCCCGGGTGTAGGAGCGGATGATTTCCTTGATCGAGGGCTCATTAAACGTCACCTTACGGTCCTGCAAGCCGTGCATTTCCACTTGTTTTGGAATCAGGTAGCGTTTGGCGATATTGAACTTCTCGCTTTCCGTATAGCCCTCGAGTTGAATCACTTCCATCCGGTCTAGCAAGGGACGCGGAACAGGATGAAGCGAGTTAGCCGTGGTGAAGAACAACACGGGCGAGAGATCGTAATCGACTTCGAGGTAGTGATCCTGGAAGGAATTGTTTTGCTCCGGATCCAAAACTTCCAGAAGCGCCGCCGAGGGATCCCCGCGGAAGTCCATGCTCATTTTGTCAATCTCATCGAGCAGGATTAGGGGGTTGCCCTTATCCACTTTGCGCAGCGCTTGAATGATTTTGCCAGGCATGGCTCCCACATAGGTCTTGCGGTGACCGCGGATTTCAGCTTCATCACGCACACCACCCAAACTGATCCGGGTGAACTGTCGGTTCAACGACCGCGCCACGGAGCGCGCCAACGAGGTTTTCCCAACCCCCGGGGGGCCTACGAGGCAAAGGATGGGCCCGCGCAGCTTGTCGGTCAGCGCCTGCACCGCCAGGTGTTCCAAAATCCGCTCTTTCACCTTTTCAAGGCCCCAGTGATCTTCGTCGAGTATACGTTCCGCCTCTTCGATATCATGCTTCTCTTCTGAATAATCCTTCCAGGGTAGATCCAGCATCCAATCAATATAATTCCGAACGACGGTGGCCTCCGCACTCATGGGGGACATCATCCGTAGTTTCTTAATCTCCTTACGGACCCGCTCCCCGGCCTCTTTTGTCCATTTCTTCTTGGCCGCGCGCTCTTCCAGCTCCTGGAGCTCGGCTTGGTAGTCGTCTTTCTCTCCGAGCTCCTTTTGAATCGCCTGCATTTGCTCGTTGAGGTAGTATTCCTTCTGGGATTTTTCCATCTGCTTCTTGACGCGATTCCGGATTTTCTTTTCGACCTCCAGAATCTCAATTTCGCTCGTCATCAAATTTAGCAGCTCTTCCAGACGGGTGCCGGGATCAAAAATCTCAAGAATCTTCTGCTTGTCTTCCAGCTTGAGATTCAGCTGAGCGACAATAATATCAGCAAGCTCGCCGATATCATCAATGGTGCTGACCCGCATGAGAATCTCGGGCGGAATCCGCTTGTTGAGCTTCACGTAAGTTTCAAATGTGGACTTTACGGATCGGACCAAAGCTTTTGCTTCGGTCTCATTGGCGATGACTTCATTGATATCCTCGCACTGAACCATAAAAAATCCATCGGTTTGCAAAAACTCCTGGATGCGAACACGTCGCTTACCTTCCACAAGCACCTTCACCGTCCCATCGGGCAGACGCAGAAGTTGAATAATCGTACCTACGGTCCCTACTGGATAAACATCTTTGGGCTCGGGGTTATTGGTTTTTGCATCCCGTTGTGCGGCCAACACAATGTCCGTTTGCTTGCTCATGGCTTCTTCGAGAGCATTGATACTCTTTTCACGGCCCACGAAGAGGGGCATCATCATGTGCGGGAAAATGATCAAATCACGAAGCGGCAAAAGAGGAAGTTTCTGACTGCCTGAGGACCCTGCCGGTGTGGTCATTAGCCTCTCCTTCTCTAGTGTCTCTGTGACCCCATGGATCCTTAGAAGAATTCACAAGGTCTTAAATTTCATATTGATGCCAAAATGGCCCGCCGTCAAAGCCGGTTTGGAAGGCCGCAGTACCGCATTTGGAAGATAACGCATCGGCCAAGACGGCTTAGAGCCTGTTTAACGTTTGGAACACGCTCTTACGCCGACTCTGCCGAACCGCCGCCGCCCACTGATGCGGCCTTAGTCATGTCGCGTCCTAATACGAGTTGCGGTCTCTCACGCCTGGAGATCACGCCCTCGGTAATAACGACTTCCTTCACATTGGTCTTGGAGGGAATTTCAAACATAATGTCGAGCATGGCCGCCTCAATCACACCGCGCAGGCCGCGCGCGCCCGTGTTGCGTTTGATCGCTTCCTGGGCAATGGCCTTGAGCGCAGCGTCCTCGAATCTCAGCTCTACATTTTCGTAGGAGAAAAGCTTCTGGTACTGCTTGGTCAGAGCGTTCTTAGGTTTGACAAGAATTTCAATTAAAGCGGCCTCATCCAAGGGATCCAAAACCGCAATGGAAGGCAAGCGCCCGATAAACTCGGGGATCAAACCAAACTTCACAAGGTCATCCGGCTCCACAAGCTGAAGAACGTTTTCCGTGGTTCGAAGCCGATCTTCTTTATTCTTAATATCGGCTGCGATACCCATTGAGCGGCTCGACACACGCGCTTCAATCACCTTATCAAGACCGACAAAGGCGCCCCCAACGATAAACAGGATATTCGTCGTGTCCACCTGGATAAATTCCTGCTGTGGGTGCTTGCGTCCCCCTTTTGGCGGAAGATTCGCTACCGTGCCCTCAAGAATTTTCAAAAGGGCCTGTTGCACGCCCTCGCCACTCACGTCGCGCGTGATGGAGGGATTCTCACTTTTGCGTGAAATCTTATCGATTTCATCAATGTAGATCACACCTTTTTGGCACTTCTCGATGTCGTAATCGGCGGCCTGCAAGAGATTGAGAACAACATTTTCCACGTCCTCGCCAACATAGCCGGCTTCGGTGAGCGCGGTCGCGTCGGCCATGGCAAAGGGAACGTTCAGGATCTTCGCAATGGTCTGGGCGAGCAACGTCTTACCCGAACCGGTGGGACCAATGAGAAGGATGTTGCTCTTCGAAATCTCAACGTCTTCCTTCTTACCGCGTCCGCCTTTCATAAAATTAATGCGCTTATAATGATTATGAACCGCCACGGACAGCGTCTTCTTGGCCTGCTCCTGCCCGATCACGTAATCATCGAGATAGGATTTGATATCCACGGGCTTCGGAACGGAGAGCTGCACCTTTGTGTTCTCTTCACGCTCCCGCTCCTCGGCGATGATGTCGTTACAAAGCTCGATACATTCATCACAAATATAAACGCCAGGGCCCGCGATCAGCTTTTTGACTTCTTTTTGACTCTTTCCGCAGAAACTGCAGCAAAGAGTCCCGTAATTGTTCTTATCCTTATTCATTACTTCTGTTCCTTGGTGGTACCCTTACGTTTCTCCACAACATGATCCACGAGGCCGAACTCTTTGGATTCATCCGCACTCAAATATCTGTCCCGATCCATGGCCTGTGTCAGAAAGTCAAAATCACGACCAGTATGCTTGACGTAAATCTCCGTCAACTTGCGTTTCGTGTTAATCATTTCCTTGGCATGGATTTCAATATCACTCACTTGACCCGAGATTCCTCCCCCGGCAATCAGAGGTTGATGAATCATCGTCTTTGAGTGTGGGAGAATATATCTTTTACCGTGTGCGCCCGCTGTCAGCAGAAGGGAGCCCATGCTCGCGGCCATTCCGATACAATAGGTGCTGACGTCGCATTTCACGAACTGCATGATATCGTAGATCGCCAATCCCGCCGACACACTCCCTCCGGGAGAGTTGATATACAAATGGATATCGCGGTCAGGGTTCTCCATTTCCAAAAAGAACATCTGCGCGATAATCACATTCGCCACATCATCAGTGACGGGCGTTCCGAGCAGGATGATCCGCTCCTTCAGCAAACGCGAGTAAATATCATAGCTCCGTTCACCGCGAGCGGTCTGTTCAACAACGATCGGTACAAGATTCATATTCACTGTTGCACTCCTGCGCATGAGCCCAACCCTCAATATGGAGATTTCCCTAGTTCTGACAAGAACTTCTCGGGAAATTCGGCATGAAACTCGAGCGTTTTGGAAAAGCCTTTATTCGCCTTATACGCTGTGCTAGAACCAGCCTCAAGTCGAGTGAGACACCGTACGGATTTTGCTGTGCGTAAACAGCTGGCTTCAGAGACTTCTAGAAGAGCGTATTCGTCCATACAAGTTAGAACAAGTTAGGGAAAGCAAAAGCATATGAAAGTGGTTCTCAAAAAAGGTCCTCAGTCCGATCTCTCAACATTAGTGATTTTCACAGCCAAAGAGCCAAAGAGTGGAAAGCTCTCCATGGCGAAGCTCTCCGGGGATATGCAGACTTTGGTCGAGCAGGCTCAAATCGAGGCCGGTTTCACCGGCGGTAAAAAAGAAAGTCTCTTTTTTCGCCGGGCGAATGTGGATGGATATGCGCATGTGTTGCTGGTCGGATTGGGCGAGGCTTCGGAGATGACCCCTGAGCTGGTGCGGATCGCGGGTTCCATCGTTTACGGCGCGCTCAAGACTCAAAAGGTGAAATCCGCGGGAATTCACCTGGATTCTTTGAATAAGTTTTTTGAGGCCAGTGCAGACGGAGTTCAAGCCCTGACCGAAGGTCTTGAGCTTTCCGCTTACGAATACAGTGAGCTCAAATCGAAGCCCAAAAAGAGCAAGAAGGAAGAGGCCGCAGCGGCTGAGGCCCCTCTCCAAGAGATTGTCCTTCTCACCTCCTCAGCCCCGACAGGCGCTCAACAAAAGGCCCTGCAACGCGCGGAAATTCTTTCAGAATATCAAAACTTCGCACGCCGTCTGGGAGACACTCCCGGAAATTACATGACTCCGACTCTCCTCGCGGAAGCCACCGTGCAAGCGGCTAAAGGCACGGGGCTAAAGGTGACTGTTTGGGACAAAGCTCGAATTAAAAAAGAGCGATTTGGCGGACTGATGGCCGTCTCCCGAGGCAGCGCCGAGGAGCCCCGCTTTATAATCATGGAATATAACGGCGGCGCGAAGAAATCGCAGGCCCCGGTGTGCTTCGTGGGCAAAGGGCTCACATTTGACACTGGCGGAATCAGTATCAAGCCTTCACAATCGATGGAAGAGATGAAGTACGACATGTGTGGAGGTGCAGCCGTGATCGCGACCATGCTTGCTTTGGCCAAACTTAAGGCCAAGGTAAATGTGATCGGACTTGTTCCCTCATCTGAGAATATGCCTGGGCCGGAAGCGACCAAACCGGGTGACGTCTACATCGCGCGAAATGGAAAATCCGTAGAGGTTTTCAATACGGATGCCGAGGGCCGACTCATTTTGGGTGACGCTCTCGCGTACGCCAGTGAACAGAAGCCCACAGCTATCTTTGACGCCGCCACTCTTACGGGAGCGATTTTGGTCGCTCTTGGAAACACTCACACGGGCGTGTTCACGCGCGACGCCAAGCTTATGCGTAGGATCCAGGACGCTTCAGAGCGCACGGGTGAGCTGGTGTGGCCGATGCCCTTGACGGAATTTCATAGTGAGGACATCAAGGGAACACACGCCGATTTATGCAATATCTCGCCTGGACGAATGGCGGGAAGTTCAACGGCGGCAGCGTTCCTTCAGGAATTTGTGGATCGTGACATCCCCTTCGCACACTTCGATATCGCGGGCACGGCCTGGAATGTGAGCTCTCGATTTCCCTACTGCCCAAAAAAGGGAGCCTCAGGCGCCATCGTTCGAACATTTGTCGAGTTGGCCGAAAGCTATTGAGTTCCGTTGGTATCAAAGAACAAGAGTTCAGGGCGGGCGGACCGGATCTGGTCCATACCCAGTGACAAGGAGTCATCCGGATCCGTGATCCGGTAAAAGCGAACATCGTGAAGCATCCAGCTCTTGGGCCACTCATCGGGCATGTGTTCCAGGCGTATATAAATCGGATTTTGCTCCAAGAATTCCAGTTCTTGATCACGCGCGCCCGCGGCTATCACGGATTGCATGGGAATCCAAATCGTCTGTAAGAGACCAATGTCCTCGGATTCCGCGGAGCATTCGGTGTCGACGATCAAGCGCGGGGCGTCCCCACTCACGGACACTCCAACTCCCCAAAAGGTAAGCTCCACACGGTCGAAGAGTCCGGTTCGGCCTTGCACCTGGCAGGCAAACATCTTGCCTCCAGGTTCCGTCGGCAATAGAGGATGGCCCAAGCGCAGGCCGACGTATCCATTCCGATGCAAAGTTTCTGCGCTGGATAGGAGTTGCTGGTGGGCGGCCGCGAAGAACGCATCCCGATTCACTGGCGAGTAGTCATCAAGCGCGCGCACAGAAGCCGGCGCGCGTGTATCTCCAAGGTAAACATAAACGGTGCCTTGCCACGAATGAGTGCTGATCCAGTAACCAGCGCTCGCGCAAAAAAGAAAGAGGGTCCACACACCAATTCGCATACACGTTCTGTATCGGACACCCATCAGGGGGGCTTGAATCATCCATTGGCCCTGGTCCAGTCCAGACTCACCCAATTCGCTTTAAGCGGTAGAGCGACGCCGCACCGGCGCCTACCTTTTCGACCGTGCCTTCGACGTTTGCTTGTTGATACCAGCGCTGAAACTTCTGTCGGTTCACGCCGAGAACCTTTCCGGCCTCGGCGGCCGTAAAGAGCGTTGGGCCGAACGCGGTACGTAGGCGCGCGGCCACCACGTCGGCCACAGCCGAACGGTCAAGTTCAAGCTCGATTGAAAGATCGTTCTCGGACCTGAGGCTGTAGGCGCCGTCCCGGCCCGACGGCAGGTGACGGCAAAGGCAAGCATGTGCGGCTCGGTGTGTGTCTGGCTGTCATCGCACTGCTCTTGTCGTACATGAATTGCTCGCGCCCACGATTTGGCGAAAAAGGGGCGAGCCTGGGTGGTCAACAGCAAAACGGCGACAGCTATTCGGGAAAACTTTATCACTATGTCTTGGAAGACGGCGTGTGCGCGGATGGGTCCGAGATCTCAGCGACAATTAATGCCACCGGTGCCGCCTTCTTCAAAATGAGGTCCGAATGCGTGAATTTAGAGCCGCCCGTGCCAATCCCCGCAACTGAAATCGCGATGAGCGAGGATCAGACCTCGTTGACATATCGGAGCCAATCTTTTTATGTTTCCGATCAGAACGGGACCTCAAATCTCTCGCGAATGACATGTACCACGACACATTATTCAACGCCGGTGGGTGTGGCACCCGCCAGGAGAATTCCGTCACCACAAGAATCTATGAATCTTACGCCCCGATCGATACGGCCTGGGCGAAGACGCGTGAGAAATGCATCCACCAGGCTCATGACTGGGCATGGAGGTGGCTTGTGGGACGCTCGGACATGAACAGGGTTACGTTATGATCAGCCTCGTGCTCAGCAAAGCTGGTGGTGGATCTCGCTGGCAACAGCTCCATTATCAGTATGACTGCACGACCCAACCTGTTGGTGGAGAACTTGTTTACACAGAATCTCCAACAGACCGCTAACGATTTCGATTCCGGTTTTTCTGCTCGATTTTGTCATTCGAATGTCGCGCGCAAATCCGAGATCCTATTCCTAGACTAGCCATTACGCTGGAAAACGGAGGGGATCATGGGTAAGCTTTCGCGAGCCACGCGCTGACCGGAAAGGGTCAGTTCAGCATCCTGTGGCTTGAGCCAGGAGCTTTGTACTACACCAAGCGCCATATCGGGCATGGATGTGACATCGGCGGAGCTCCGGCAGATGGTGGCAAAGTACAAGGAGCTCGGGTTTACCACCCTGGTGGTGGCATATACCGCTCGCTTCGATGTCTTTTTTTATCAGCCTTCACCCGCAATCTCCTACTTTTCGGAAGCGTATGGAACGACAGTCTCCTCCGCGGACACGACCAAACACTTCAATAAGTTGAAGGATGGCGCGGATTTCCTCACGGTGCTTATGGACGAAGCGAACAACCAGGGACTGGGGGTTGTGCTTGGCGTGGGCCCCTCAGGAGATGAGTACTTGTCTATCGATATCACCTACAAGGCGAATGCACACAGGTTCGGAAGCTATGAATCCTGCGACGTCAACAACCTCCAGTCGGCCTACGTGATGGTGGGTGTGTTTATGGTCAAGCCCGACGGCGGCACCCGATCGCAGCAATTCTTTTACGCCTACGATTGTTCGCAAACGGGAGCCGGCCGCTTGCGCACGGATTATCTCGAGGCGGCGGTGGACAATTGAGGAGCACTTGGAATCCGGTAACCCCGGAATTCGACCGCGAGTTCCCGGGCTTCGCGTGCGATGGAAAGAAAGGCCAGCTTCGCCACCCAACCAAACGCATTTTCCATGGGGCAACCCTCCAGCTTCACTTCCAGATCCGCGATGCACAGGCGCTGGAAAACGGCGCCGGGTGAATTCAGACTTTCCGCATCGCTTTTCTTTTCATGGGCGCGCAGGAAGCCGCCCGCGAGCTGGCAGCCGATCATGTAGATCACAGGCTCAGCCGTCTTTCCACCTTCGGCTAGCATCGAGGTGGGAATCCCCTCTTGGATAATCACTTCGGTGATCTCCCGACCGCCTTTGGCGGCTTTCATTTTCTTTCGGGCCTTGTAGCTCCAGGAGCGGATTTCCTCAGGCCGTGACACTTGAACCACACCGAGTCCATAGGTACCCGCATTGTTTTTTACAAATAAGAAAGGGTCTCGCCGAATATCTCGTTCCTTGTATTTGGCGCGCAGGCGCTCGAAAAGCTCTTCGGCCCTGGTCGCCAGCCGATCGCGACTTTCTTCGCTCTCGACTTCAAAACCCGTGAAGAGTTCCGTCTCCACCTGCAAGGTCCAAGGATCCACGCCGAGCACGGCACAGAACTCCGCGACCAGTTCATTATAAACCCGAAAAAAACGGTCCTTGCGACGCCGGTACCACCCCAGTTCATGGGGCGGATTCATGGGCGTCTTCAAATCTGAAGCCCATTCCCCATGCTCCATGCTGAAGTCATTGTTGCAGATGATCAGGTCGGGCGTGAACCCGCCCACATCCAGTCCGCTGTCCTTTCGAGCAGCCGAATAAACCGTGAGAGTTTGGCCCGAAGCGCTCAGAACCTGAATCGGTGCGGAGAGAGGCCGGGGTATGGCGAGGCGAACCTCACGGCCGGCCGCCTGCAAGATTGTTTGAATGGTCCATACATTATCCCAGTAATAAGGATTCTGTGTGTGCTCTTCAGTGAGAATGACCACGCGGCGTGTTTCGGGCGAATAATGAGCCTCGAGAAATCTCCGCGCCAGATCCGCAGAATTCTCCCGGTCAACAACACAAATATTATTGAATCCGGCAGGGAAAATATTGGCATCCACCGGACCCATCTTGTAACCGGCGTCGCGCAGGTCAAAACTCGAGTAAATCGGAAAAGGCAGGCCCTGACTCTTCTCAGCAAACCAGGCGTGAACCCGATCGCAGTTTTCGACTATTTTGCGGTGTAAATACTCGTGATTCATGTCTCGTTCTTCATGATGAGAGCGCCACCCACGACAGCTCCTGGAATGGCGAGGAGGGTAAGGCCCGGTATCAGCAAAGTCAATCCAAGGCCCGCCGCCATGCCCGCCCACTGGGCACGCTCGCGGAAAAGATAATCCAGACGCGCACGCAAATCCATCCCGTGAACTTCAAAGGTATAGTCCATGCAATCAAAGGCCAGTATCAAGAGCGCGCCCAGTGCGGCCAAGATATTCAGTACCGGAATAAATGAACAGAGAAAGAGTATCAGTCCCGCTCCAAGCAGGAGGAGAGCCTTAACGACGCTCACCCACATCATACGCGCGGTCATCGCTAACCAGCGGCCAAATCCCAAAGAGATGTTTTCCTTTTTCCCAAGTTGAATACGCGTGCGCTCAGCCAATGCCGAGTAAAATGGAACCGCGATCAGCGTATGAAGCACATACGTCACGTAGAGCAGGGCCACAAAAGCCAGCACTCCTCCGCCTATGATCATGGGGTAATAGAGAAGGTCATACCAAAACCCTGAGGCTAATCCCAACACACCTGAGATCAGGCTTTGGATCCAAAGCGGCAGATAGCTCCAAAGCAACCAGAAAAACAGCGCGACAGATGCGAGCGAAAGGAAAAAAGGAAATAAGGCTAAGGCCATGAGTGAACGGTGAGTGGCAATGTACTGCCAGCCGCGCCAATAAAAAGCCAAACCACCACGAAAATCCGCGATCACGGCTTCTTCCTTGAGCGCGGTTTGCTCGGGGGATTGGGGTTGGCCAAACGCCCCTGACGCTTCAGGCCTTCACGGGCCTTCGCTTCCGGCGTCAGCGGTGTCGTGGGTTCCACTTTAGCCAACTCTTTCTTCAGTTTGTTTGCGACCACGTCCACGCGGGCAAATATGGAATTTACAACCGGTCCCGACTCGGGCATTCGGATTTTGCGCAATTCCGCCGCGGCCTGGAGTCCTTGTATGTAGAACTCACGCCTGTCCTCGGGCTCCAACTTGAACTTCCAGATGTTCTCATAACCCATTTTCAGATCGTCGGCGGCTTTCTTGGACCAACTCGGGTGTTCGAGCTCCGCGGCCTGTAGGAGGTAAGGCTGCTGCATGATGAGCGATTGAAGATAGGACTTGGGATCCACTTCCGCACGTTTCTGACGAGCGTTGAGCTGTCCCATTAAAAAGAGAGTACGGCCCAGAATATCCCTCTTTGTGCGGCCTGGATTTTTGGCGACTATGGTCTTAAGCCCGGTACTGGCGCGTCCAAACCATTCAATGGCCTTGTCGCGATTTCCTATGCGCGCGTACGCGGCGGCCAGACGCGCGGGAATTTCAGCTTGGATGGTCTCGGCGCTCAACTCGCTTCCGCGCTTGCGGGCGTCGAGAAGAGCGGTAATGGTTTTTGAATCCTCACCCAGGCACTCATACATCAAACTCAGACGGAAGAAAGCCATGGCCTCCAGCCGGCGAAACCGATTCGCCGAACTGCGCACGGCCTGATGATATCGATCCGCAGCCTTACGGCAGTCGCCAAGCCCCTCATGAGCCGCACCGGAGTTGTAAAGGGTCACCAGGTCCAGTTCCGTCGCGGGCTCTTGCACCAGCAGCTGATCAAAAATTCGCGCGGCTTCCACGTAATCTTCTTGCTCAAGGGCCTTCAGCCCCTGCTGGAACTCCCCCTCCGCCATTTCGGAATCCGATCCGGCTCCCCCGCCGGCACCGCCGTCGCGCGAGGGATTGCTGGCGCACGCTGTGAGCAGGACCAAAATCATCAGCGCTAGTCCTTGATCCCATCTCCTCATACCTTGGATCTCCATTTGTCTTTAAGCGTCTCCGCCACTTGCCCCAAGTCATCGACGCCTTGAACATTGTTTTTAAAATCCGGCAGTTTGATGACGGGCACATTTTCGCCGAGTTGAGAAACAAAGCGTTCGTACTGCTCCTGGCGCAGTTTGAAATACGCCGAGAACTCTTCATGGAACTCTTGCAGTTGCTGAAATTCGGATTGCGTCCCCCAGGACGCGGGCCACTCACTTTCACCCTCGGCCCACTCCGGAAACCAACGATTCACAATCACCGCGCGCAAATTGAGTTTCTCAGCGGCCAAATCCTGCTGAAACTCGAGCGCCTCTCTTAACTTGGTCTCGTCAAATCCGGTCACCAATAAGAAACCCGTGGTCTTGTCATGCAGCAGCTCCGAGACCTCCTGGCTTACCGCCGCGATTTTACCTTGCAAATGGGAAATATGGCTAAAAAAGTCTTTAAGCTCGGCAATAAAGCTGCTACCCGTGACAGCTTCCAAAGCAGCCATCACGATACGGGTGCCGCGATGAAATGTGCGTTTGATCCAATTTCCATTCGTTGTTGGATTTGAAAACCATCCGATCACCGTATCTTGAAACAAAGCATAGATGCGCTCGGGCGCACGCAGAAAATCCACCGCGTTTTGCGTCGGCGGAGTGTCCAAGATAACCAAATCGTATTTACGCGAGCGCGCAGCCTTGAGCAAATGCACTAAGGACGTGAACTCCTGGCTCCCGCTCAGATTGCCAACCAATTGCTGGTACAAACGATTATTGAAGAGCGGCTTGGCGATGCCTTTATCGACGGATCCAAGCACAAACTCATCAAACTCCCGTCGCGGATCCATCATCGCCGCGCTCAATCCCGGGACCGCCTGGACATTCACTTCTTCACCGGGTTGCTTAGCGATTCCCAAAGCTTGAGCCAGCCGCTGAGCCGGATCGATGGTCAACACCAGGACCCGCAGACCTTCACGAGCCGCGCACACTCCAAGGCTCGCTGATAGCGAAGTCTTTCCGACGCCTCCGGTCCCGGCGCAAATAAGCACCCGATGGTCCTTAATCAGATCGTTCATGGCACCAACTCCTCAAACCGCCCGGCGAGCACGCGTATCTTTTCCGGTATTCCCGCTTGAAAAAGCCACGGTAAGGTCAACACAGGCATTCCGCGCCCTTCCACTTGTTTGCGAGCCTGCTTTTGGCGGGTGAGCAAGGCCATCAAATATTCGGCGAACTCGTGACCATGAAAGGGCTCGAGCCGCTCGAGGGAAAGCGGCGACTCCAGGGAACGATTCAAGATCAACATGGGCGTCTGTTCCATTTCCGCCTGAATGTCGCGCGCCAACTCCAACCCTTCCGTCACGGGAAGCTCTTCGGGGATGAGGGTCACATAGAAGCGGACTTGCGCCGGATCTTTCAAAATCTTCACGATCGAGCGCGACTGCTCTCCCATCGGACCATAGGGGATGGCCTCGCCCAGCCCGACGGGGGCTCGCCACAGAGCACGAAAATGTCCGGTCGAATACGCATCCACCACCAACTCGTCGTACAGCAAGGGAGGACCGACTTTACGCGGTCCGCTTGTGATCTTCCCGAGAAGCGCCAGTTCCTTTAACGCCGGTGCCGCTTGCACAAGAGCATGCATCACTTTGTTATCAAAAAAGAGCTGAACCACACGTTCAAACTTAATGAGGTGGTGAATGTATTCGCGTAAGCAGGCCTCACCGTCCCAGCGCGCAACGGAAAGATGGGATTGGATCGCAATGGGTTGAGGACCGATTTCCGTCTTGAAAACATGGCGAAAGTAACTGCGCTCACCAAACTCTACGAGGAGGGTCTTACGCCCGCGCGCCGCGAGCGACCATGCCAGCGAGGCGGCCACTGTCGACTTCCCGACTCCGCCTTTGCCGGAGATCAGATGAATCATGCTGCACCGTCCTTAGGGGTTGGCAAACCGCGGCATAGAAGGTAAACGAACGATTTCATATATGATATGCGAGCACGCTCGCCCGCGCGCGTATCCAAGATAGGAGAAAGCATGAAGTCGACCGTCGACCGGCTGGAAGGTTTATCACGCAAAATCAACGTTGAGATCCCCGCCGCAAAAGTCCAGCAAGCATTCGATAAAGTTTATAAGTCCATCCAAAAAAAGGCCAACATAAAGGGTTTCCGCCAAGGTAAGGCACCACTGAGCGCCATCAAATCCATATACGGTCAACAGGTCAAGAACGATGTGATCAATGATCTGATTAGTGAAGCCTATTCAACGGCTTTGGACGAGCACAGCTTGGATCCGATCGGTTATCCTCGGGTTTCATTCGAGGACATTAAAGAAGACGCGGTTTTTAATTTTTCCGCTGAATTCGAGGTGCGGCCGGAAGTGGAAGTGAAAACGTTCGAAGGGTTGAGCGTGGAAAAAGAAAAACTGGAAATTCCGGAGGATCGGGTACAGGCCCTGCTCGAGGACATCCGGACACGCCAAGCGGATCTCACCACCGTATTTGAAGACCGCGCTCTGCGCGAGGGCGATGTGGCCGAGCTCAATTTCACCGGTTTCGTCAACGGTCAGCCGCTTCCCAACGGATCGGCGGAAGGGCACCAACTCGAGATCGGCTCCCATCAGTTCATCGAAGGTTTCGAGGATGGGTTGATCGGGATGAAAATCGGGGACCAGCGCACGCTGAACCTCTCGTTCCCCGAGGAATACCATGAGGCCAGCTTGAAGGGAGCACCTGTCACTTTTGAAGTGAAGCTCACCGCGATCAAGGAAAAGCGCCTGCCGGAACTCAACGATGAACTGGCTAAGAAAGTCGGCGACTTCCCTTCACTCGATGCCCTTAAGGAGCGGATCCGAGGCGACATTGCCGACTCTGAGAAACGTCGCATTCAAGAGGAATTGAAGAACCGGGTGGTGCGCGCGCTCGTGGACGCCAACCCCGTCCAGGCGCCCAAAGGCCTTGTCGACCAACAGAAACAGGCTTTGATCGAAGATTTCAAAGGCCGTTTGCAACAGCAAGGCCTCAGCGAAGCCGAATTTCAAGAGTACCAACAGAAGTGGGAGAACGACTTCACCCATTCAGCCGAATTCATGGTGAAATCCACTTTCCTGTTGGATGCTTTAGCGGAGAAGCTGAATCTGCGCGCACGTCCGTCTGACGTTGAGAATCGGATCCAGGAGTATGCGGCGCAATCCGGGATTGAAGTGGCCCGGCTGAACGAGTTTTATGAAAAACCTGAGCGACGTTCGAAGCTCCTTTTCCAGATCACGGAAGAAAAAGTTGTCGATTATCTGATCGGCAAAGCCATGGTCACGGAAGTTCCCAAAGAACAATTGCAAGAAAAGGCTTAGATTTTGCTCCACGCGTGTGGTGTGAGCGCGAAATCCCCGATTCGGGGCAAATTTCCCGCTCCCCAACGCGAAAGGAGCATCCATGCCCAGAGGAGCCAGCGCCAAACGCGAGCGCGAGTACGGCGAACTGAAGCGGAATTTCCAAAAGAGCGGCCGTTACAAGGGCCGTGAAGAGGAAGTCGCCGCGCGGATCGTAAACAAACAACGGTCTGAGTATGGCGAAACTAAGAGTGCGAAAGCCAAGGGCCGAAAAGGCCAGTCTCCGGATCGTAATCTTCCTATCGGCGATTACCAACATCTCACCATTCCCCAGGTGGTAAGCCGCCTGAAAGACCTTGGGAAAAAAGAGGTGCGCAAGATCAAGAGCTACGAAGAGCACCACAAAAATCGCAAGACCCTGCTCAACAAAATCGAGCAGGTCCTGCACTGATCGGGAGGGAACCGGCCCCCGGCTTTATTGCCCGTCTTATTTCTCTTTGTCTTTTTCTTTGTTGGCGGGCTTGCCGACCGGCGCGGGTTCCGCGGGAGCCGCCGCTTCGGCGGCTTTCTTTTGATTGAGAATGACGACCCAGGCCTTCAGATAGTTATAAGCCTGTTGGACCTGGTAATCGTCCTTAAGGAGCTTGTCCTTGGGAGTGAGTTCTTTTTTGGATTTTCCATCCGTTTCCGTCCACCAGTACTGAATTTTCTTGCCCTCTGACGGAGGTTTCACTTCTTTCTTTTTGTGCTTTTCCAGCGCGGCGGCGGGCCCTTCACCATCATCCTCGTTTTCTCCTATGAGGTGATTGCGCATATCTCCTTCCCGCCGAACCTGGCGCTTGACCCGCGCCTGATCCAGGACCTCGGGTTCAAAATCCTCCAACTCAATGTCGGGCACAATCCCATAAGCCTGAATGCTGCGTCCGCTGGGCGTGTAGTACCGTCCCACCGTTAACTTCAATCCGGATCCGTCCCCCAGCTTAACCACGGACTGCACCGATCCTTTACCGAATGAGCGATTACCCATAATCAAGGCTCGTTTATTATCCTGAAGGGCGCCCGCAAGAATCTCCGAAGCGCTCGCTGAAAACTCATCAATCAATATGATTAACGGGAAATCTCCCAAGGTTCCCGCCTTTTTCGCATACATGACTTCCTTGTCCTTTTGATTACGCCCCATTGTGCTCACGATCGTGCCGGACTCCAGGAAAAGATCGCTGATCTGAACGGCCTGATCGAGCAATCCCCCCGGGTTGCGACGAAGATCTATGAGGAGCCCGCGCATTTGTTTGTGTTTCTTCTCATGGGCTTTAATGACCTTGGCCAGGTCCGCCGCCGAATTTTCGATAAAGCTGGTGACTCGCACGTAAGCGTAACCTTCATCCAAGTCGGTATACTTGACCGACTTGATTTTGACCGTTCCTCGTTCGATCACAAACTGCTGGGGCCGCTCGAACCCTTCACGGAAGATGCCCAGCTTGATCTTCTGGCCTTTTTTTCCTTTTAACTTCTGTGCGGCCTCCACAAGACTGAAGCCTTTGGTGGAATCACCATCGATTTCCACAATTTTATCCCCAGCCTTGATCCCCGCCTTCCACGCGGGAGTGTCCTCGATGGGCGAAATGACGGTGAGTACCCCGTTCTGCACGGTGATTTCAATTCCAATACCGCCGAACTCGCCGCTGGTTTCGGATTCGAATTCCTTGTAAATTTCCGGTGGCAAGAAGTTCGTGTGCGGATCCAGTTCTCGAAGCATGCCCTTGATCCCGCCATAAATCAGCTTCTTGGTGTCCACTTCCTCCACGTAATACTGCTGCACGAGATTTAGAACCTTAGCGAATATCTGCAGTTCCTGGTAACGCTCCTCCGCGAAAAGGCGCGCGTGATTTGAGGTGAGGAAGGAGATCATGACCGCCGCCGACAGACTCACGGTGAGGGTCCAGCGATTCCAGAAGCGGTTCTTCATGGTTCGTTCTCCTAAAATGAGTTGGCCGTCTTAAGTAAAGGTTCCTTGATCCATGCGCGAGGGTCAACGGCGTCGGTGAAATGGCGAATCTCAAAATAAAGTCCTGGCCCAAAGAGCGGTGACACCCCTCCTGAAAGCGCGATCAAATCCCCCTCCCGGACATGATCTCCCTCTTTCACCCGCAACCTCGAAGCTCGCGCATAAACGGAATGGTAGTTGTCCCCGTGATTGAGGATCACGGTCTTTCCCAGTCCTGGCAATTCGGCCGCCAACATGACCTCACCATTGAATACGGCGCGCACATCCACCGGCCCGGACGTCGAATAAAATAATCCCTTGTGCATCAGGTGAAAGCGGTAGCGTGGATCCACATAGGTGCCGTAGTCCCGGACAACGGGACCGTCGACGGGAGCACGCAAAGATCCCTGCTTTTCAAAAAACGCGTAGGTCAGCACAGCGGCCAGCTCGCTGTACTCGCTCCGCAGCCCCTTAAGGGCACTAAGATGGCTGTCTTTGTTGTGCTTGAGCCGCGTGATCAATTCCGACTTCTCCTTCAGTCGGTTCCGGAGCACCGCCTCCTCCGTGCGCACGTCCCGTTGCATGCGGGCCAGCCGCGCCACCATAGTCCGAAGCTCAGCTCGCTTGCGCTTGAGGTGGCGGAGATCGGCAAGGTGCGCTTCGAGCTGGCGATGATCGGCATCCACGATCAGCTTCAAGAAGCGTCGCTCCCGCTCCAATTCCACTGGACTTTGCGCGGTGAACAGCCAGCGAACGGCACCCTGACGATGGCCGTGGTAAAGCTGTCTCAGGTGAACATTCAAGGCCTCCTTTTGTTTGGCGCTCTTCTCCTCCAGAGTGAGCACTTCCTGGGCCAAGCTCCGCACCCGCGCTTCCTGGTTCCACATGCGCGCGTTCACGCGCGTCTTTCGCTTCGAGATGTCTTTGATCCGCTGATTGATCGTAAACAGGTGGCTGAGCGTTTCGCGCTGCTGTTTTTCCACTTCTCCAATGCGGACGCGGGCGGACTCCATGCGATTGATCACGGGCTCTTTCTCAGCGGCGCGCGCGCGGTTCGGGGTCAAAGGTAAACTGAGGCAAACAAGCAGAATCAGCATTCGCTATCCCACCGCTGCCGACCAGCCCGTGTTCAACCGGCGCACACAGTTCCATGCGCCCAGAGTGCCGAAGAACACGCCGGAGAACACATTCGCGGCGATATACCACCACTTTAGAGGCGAAAGATGTTGAAGAGCCAGCCAAAAGCTCCAATCGGGACCAACCCAGGCCAGTAGAGCAGAGTGTAGAATGTAGCTCAGGATCAACGAGAGAAAGGAGGCCACAAGTCCCAACGACACGCCTTCAAGATGGAAAGGGGTCCGAATAAATCGTGGAGTCGCCCCGACAAGCTCAAGGATTTCAATTTCGTCTCTCCGCTGAAGAAATGACAGGCGGATACAGTTACTTATGATCAAAAGCCCCACGCTCAAGCTCAAGATCCAAAGCGCCGCCACAAGCCCGCGCGCGCTGCTGATAAAGCGAGAGAAGTTCTCGACCCACCCTTGGCCGTAAAAAACATCTTCCACGTAATCCAGGGATTTAAACTGGCGGCTCCAGGCCTGCATCGTGGCGACCCGTTCTTGCATCGGGATGCGACTTGCAAGCTTTAGCTCAAAGCTCGAGGGCAGAGGTGATTTCCACTTGGGGTCGTTTAGGAGTTCAAGGGAATCCGCTCCTAGAGAAGGGAGAAACCGGCGGGTCGCCTCCTCCTTGGAGGTGAATTCAATGCGTTCGAAGTTCTCACTCTCCTGCGCAAGCTTACGAAAATCTTCGAGCGCCTCGGGCCTGGCGCTCTCTCTCATGTAAACAATCATCTCCAACCCTTGTCCCCAGTGCTCAACAGTGGAGTTGAAGGCCGAGTAACCAAGGAAGAGCAAGTTCAATATCATCAAGACGAGGGTCATGACGGTTACCGACGCCAGCTGCAGGGGCCAATGCTTCTTCCAGGCGCGAAACAGATGTTGGCGAATCAGGTTGGAAGTCATGTGCTCACCATTTCCCCTTCTTGAATGCGCAAGACCCGAAACGACCGTCGCCGGATGAGCTCGGCATCGTGGGTGGCCACGAAAACGGTGGTGCCTTGGGCGTTCACGGTTTCAAGGAGCTGAAAGATTTCCTGACTCATATCCTGATCCAGGTTTCCGGTTGGTTCGTCCGCGACCAGAACGCCGGGATGATGAATCAACGCGCGTGCGATGGCCACGCGCTGCTGTTCCCCGCCTGAGATTTCCTCAGGATAGGACTGCATTCTAAAGGTCAGCCCCACCTGATCCAACACTTCCCGCACCCGGCGCTCAATGTAACTGTTCCGATCTCCACGAACGAGCAGTGGCATCGCGACGTTTTCAAACACGGTGCGATCGCGGAGAAGTCGAAAATCCTGGTAGATCACGCCCAAGCGCCGACGGAAATAAGGGATCTCCCCAGGACGCAGGCCCGAGACATCCGTGTTCAACACGGTGACGGAACCTGAGGACGGACGATCAAAAGCGGAGATCAACCGAAAGAGCGTCGTTTTCCCGGCGCCGCTGGGGCCTGTCAAAAACACGAATTCGCCCTTTTCAATCTCAAAGCTGACGTTGCGAAGACCTTGGTAGCCGTTCGGAAAAACCTTATAGGCATGAGCAAAGCTGATCATGCCTCTCAGTTTATCGATCGCTAGAGGAGTTTACCAGAAAGCAGCAGGTCCAGAATTTGTTGGTGCTGGATCTTCATCGCCAGACGAATGGCCTTGGATTCCGCGGCTGGTCCCTTTGGTAAGACTTCCGCGTACGCCGTCTTGATACTTTTCACCACGGCGCCATTATGAAAGACGCGACTGACAAGATAAGGATTGCTCGCGCCCCAGTCTTCGGTTTGCACATGATATTCTGTTCCAAGCCAAGACACATCCGAGTTAAAGCCTTTTTCCACAGCTGCCAGACCTCCGCCGAGCTCAGGGGAGTATAACACGCGCGGCCCGGCTGTTTTCAAGGACTTAAAGTGGTTGTTAAAGAGGCGAATTGTGGCACGGAGTCTCACATTGAGACGGTCTCGATCTTTGACTCAGTTTGACCTACTTTAGTCCTCAAACCTACGTCGTAATCGTCCGAAGAGTCAAACATATGACTCGTGGTCTTGCTTTGTCCTTTTTAAGTGTCATGAGCGTGGGATTCACATTGGGCTGCGCACCGAAGAGCGCCAAAAACGTCGCCACTACGGGACGCGTGGGCCCCACCTACGAAGGGCCATCCGAAACGGAGTACTGTTCCACTCCTCGATCTTACAGTGACAGCATCACCGTGACGGGAACCGCTCGCTATATCAAACGTGTACCGTGGGGCAATCTGATCTCCGGCGGAATGGGCTCAGCAAGTCTGACCGGAACTCATCCGGCCCAAGCAAAACCGATTCGCCGTGCGGAAGTTCGGGTCACGGACGCGGCGGGGAGTGTGATCCAGTGCGGAGAAACCGCTGGCGATGGAACCTTCACTCTGACTCTGCCGCGCGGGAGCACCAACTATACCGTGTACATCAACTCCCGCGCCAATAACAGCCACGTCAAAGCCTCCGTCTTGAACCGGCCGGAACACAATCAGTTTTATTCCCTGTCCACTTCCGTTGAAGCCTCAGTCAACCGATCGGTGGGCACGCTAACCGCCTCTGCGGATGGCGACGTCATGGGAGCGGCGTTCAATATTTTAGATCGTATCCTGGACGCCAACGAGTTCTTGCGCACACAAGCCGGAAGCTGCGCAAGCACCTTCACGGACTGTTCGAATTTCACCGTCGCGCCCAAAGTCGTCGCGTATTGGGAAAAAGGGTTTAATCCGAACAGCTATTTTGGTGGAACGAGTGGGCTGAGCTTTTACCTCCCTGACTACTCACGCCTGTTCGTACTGGGCGGATCAAACGGTGATGTGGACCGTTCGGACACCGATCATTTTGATGACTCCGTGATTTTGCATGAGTATGGCCACTTCCTAGAGGACATCGTATTTGCGTCGGACTCGCCCGGAGGTGCCCATGATGGCAACCGCATCATTGATCCACGTCTGGCGTGGAGCGAAGGATGGGGAAATTTCTTCCAGGCCGCGGTTCGCTATGCCAATACAGAAACCAGCCCCTATTACATTGATACTTTAGGTAATGATGACGGCGACACGGATATGATCTTCTACGTGCAGCTGGAAAGCGCATCCGTCTCCAATAAGGATGTGCCTCAAGCATCCGGCGAAGGAAACTTCCGCGAATTTTCCGTCACCCGATTGCTTTGGGATATTTATGACTCGAATAATGATACCGCCAATTCCACCACCGAGTCTGTTTCCAACCGGTTTAAAGAACTCTGGGCCACTTTGGTCAAACCCACGCGAGGCTTTCGCGATCCGGCGTTCGCATTTCGCAATATTGGGCACATGCATCTGGCACAAGGGTGGTTGCAGAGCAATAACAATGGAATCAATTGGTCCACGGCACGTGGCGTGGAGTGGCATGACGGTGACACCTCAGAGTACGCCCAGCTCGTCAGCACGAGCGGCACATGCTCTTACAGCATTACACCCACAACGTACTCAGGCGACACCGGGGATCTTTCCCGCTCCAATTTGTTCTATAATAACAATTTCTATCATTTGAAGATCACGAGCGCCGGCACCTACACTCTCCGGCTCGATTATGAGGATGCCACGAGTTCGGGAACGGAAGCGGATTTGGATCTGTTCCTTTATAACGAAAGTGCACGCTTCGCCGTTTCGGGCGATATGATCGGTTACAGCCGGCGTGACCCTGACGCCAACGCCGCCACGGCCGAATATGAATCCGTGTCGGCCAGCCTCGCCGCGGGTAACTATCTGATCAACGTGAATGTTTACACGGGCGGTCCCCTCGGCGGAACCGCCAATTACACTCTTAAGCTAAATGGAGTCGAATTATGTCCGGCAAGTATAGTGGCGCCATGACCTTTGTGTTTGTCATGGCTATCGCCTTCGCGGCCATGCGCTCGGAGTCCCTCCACACCACGCGCAGCGCGCGCGGACCCAGCGCGCACACAAGTAAGAAGTTGCCGTTGGACACCCACTCCACTCCGTTTCTTAAGCACACGCACAAACTTCGCGGACCGATCCAAGCCGTAATTGAACTTATTGGCACCAGGCCCGAACGCGCAGGCGATGTTTTCACCTTGCGCGGCCTGATTCGGTCAGCTGAAGGACTGAGCGATGTGGATTTCAAATGGTCTATTCCCGCGGGCCTGGAAGTCATCAATGGTCAATTGGAAGGCCGGATCTCGGTTCCCGGATCCGATGAAGCCGCGAAACTCGAGATCACGCTGAAAAAACTTGTTGATGAAAATCTGCAAGTCCATTTGATCGCCGGCACCAACCATGGCGGCGCCCGCATCGCCGATTCCGCGCAGTACAATACGGAGCTCCAGGAGCTGATCAACGCCAGCAAGAAAGAGCTCCTGGAATCGTCAAAACGCGAGGCTCAACGCAGCCATCATCAGCTCAAGGTGTTCCACTAAGGCTACCTGTTTGCTAAGGGCTCTTCAGCTTACCCTTCACATCCACGGAGCAATTCTCGCCTCTGGATTTGCCGACCGTGTTGAATTACCGCGTGAATGCTCTCCGTGTTCTCAATATTTTTCACGGGAGAGCGGTCCAGTATCACAAAGTTCGCCAGGGCACCTTTCTCAAATCCTCCGGGACCTCCCAAGAAAGCCGCCGCCTCCGTGGTGGAGGCTCGTAGAGCATCCCAAGGATCCATTCCGGCCTCCACCAGCAACTTCATTTCACGATGCACGGAATAGCCGGTGATGGTCCCCGGGTTACCGGCATCCGTTCCCGTCAGCACACGGACGCCGGCGTCTGAGAGACGGTGTACGGCAGGACCGATGACTCCTCGTCCACGACGCGTAAACCCGAGCATGTATTCCGCCATCGGTGATGCATGGCTCACGTCGAATTTTTGGTAGGATGCGAGAATTTCCGGTTTGGCGATTTCTTTCGCGAGTTGTGAATTCAGAATTTCGGGATAATCAGTAAAGTTCGCAAAATCCGAATAGACAGCCAAAGTCGGAATGCTCCAGGCTTTGTGATCATGCATCGCGCTCACCAGATTCTCTGGAACGGCTTCTTTTTCATAGACATGGGTAATGGCGGTCGCGCCAGCAAGAACAGCTTCCCGGGCATCATTCCAAGTTCCAATGTGAACGACTGTCTTGATACCGAATTCATTGGCCGTGGCCACGGCCGCCGACATTGTGGCTTTATCCATACTGGGCATATGCCGGGCGTGATCGTATACAATTTTAATAACATCCGGCTTTTTCTGAACCAACGCCTTCACGGCTGAAACCGCCTGCGCCGGCGTATCCACGATCGTGGGCTGCACATGAGGACCATACTCCGTCCCGTGCCCTCCCGTGCAGGTCAACAAACCAAGCGAGCTATGGAGCTGGGCACCGGCAATCTCTCCTCTTTGTTGTTTCTCCCGGAGACGGAACATCTCATCCGGATCGCTGAACAGATCTAGGACGGTCATGACACCGGCATACAGGTTCACCTTCAGCGCGCATTCCGCACCAAAGATCTGAGCTTCCCATCCAGCCGAGAGATGCCCAAACGGATGAAGGTGCATGTCCGCAAACGCCGGAACGAGATACCGGCCTTTCACATCCAAAATATCTCCTTTATGACCCCTGATTTCGGTTCGCGAAACGGTGTGAACCACGCCATCCTTCACGAGCACCTGGCCGGCGAATACTTCGCGCCTGTGGGGGTCCACAACTTGGGCGTTCTTGAGTAGAAGGTCTGCAGCGTGAGAAGAAAGGTGAAACAGGAACAAACCTAAGGCCATGAATCTCATGGAACTCCTCCTCCGAAATGATTCAGAAGCGTTAAATAGAAGAAGCGTGTGAGCGTGGTCTTGTACGATTACGCCATCAAAAAAATTTTTTGAAATTAGACGGCGGCAGACGCACCAGAGCCCTAAACTCTCGGGTCATATGAGGTTGGTCAAAAAAACCGCTGTCCGCGGCGGCTTCAGCCAAGCCCTTTACGTTCGAGCGACTGACTGCCTTCAACGCCTTTTGAAATCGCACGATGCGCATCAGATCCCGGACAGATAATCCCACCTCGTTCTGAAACACGCGTAGAACGCTGCGTTTCGAAGTTTCCAGAATACGGGCCAGCTCTGGAATTCGAATCACGTCACCCTTCCAAAGGCGCTCGACGACAAGTGAAATGGATTGAAAGTGAAGTTGACGCTCCTCGACCTTCTTCGAAAAGAGGGACAAAACGTCGCGAAACCAACGCGCCGCCAATTCGACTGTCCAATATGATTCAGCGGGAGCAATAGGAAACCGAGTGAACACGTCGGCAACCCTATACCGTTTATTCTGCCATCCCATGAGAGATAATCCGCTCAGGGCATGAAAGGCTCCTGGTTGAAAATCGATCCCAAAGGACTGCCCGCATCCCGAGAATCTGTAGAACCCTCCTTGAGCTCGGATTCCATGAATCTCATAGCGCAGTTCGCCGCCGCTTTGGCGAATCGCCCCAATTTTCACACAGGGCGTGGGCACTGCGATAGCCGCTAGCCCAGTCCCCGTAGGGATGTCCCATTCCATAAACCAAGCCGCATGAATATAAGATTGGAGCTCCGCGCAGGGCGGAGCCTCGTAAACTCGAAGCCGCGCATCTCCCAGTTCAAGCCCTGGGAACACAAGACCTTCCCACCGGGGTGGGCGGCGGGCGATAAAAAATCTTGGACTTTGAAACATGGCCGTCCGCTCAGTCTTTGTCCACTCAGTCTTTCCAGTGCATCGCCTCGATTTTGTGGCCGTCCAAATCACGCACAAAACAGCCATAATACTGTTCACCGTAGTGCGGGCGGGGGCCCGGCTCGCCGTCTGATCTCGCTCCCTGAGCTAGGGCAATGTCATAAAACTGTCGCACGGCCTCGGGGCTGGGCGCAAGAAAGGCAAAATGGCTCCCGTTCGCCGTTTCCGCTTTCTTACCGTCGAAAGGTTTTTGGACCCAGAATTCAGGATACCGTTTCCCGTATGCGACCGCGCCGTGTTCAAGGACCTCCAAGACCCTTTTGACTCCGAGAGGCTTAAAGACCGCATCGTAGAACTCCAAGGCCTGTTCAAATTTGTTCGTACCAATTGACACATGTGAAATCATGCTTGGATTTTCCATCCATCCCCCTTCCGTTTGGTTTTCCGGGCAAAAGCCGAATTCAATTCAACATGCAGCTTACAAGTATTCAATTCGTGACCGCTCATGTACGCTTAACTCCACGGCGGGAGGTGAGATTTATGCGGAAGTTCATTCTTGTTTTAAGCAGTATGGCCATGACTCCTCTGGCATTTGGAGCTGACAAAACATTTCCTGATTCCAATAGTGTCCACGCCTATCTTGAAAACCAATTTGGTCGTCTAGACAAGCTCCCCGTTCTGAGCCAAATGAATGTACAAGGTATACACTTCCCTGTTTCCAGTCTTGATAAATTTTGCGCGGCATCTTTCGGTGAAGGATATAAATCGACCTCCGTGCACAGCAGCGCCGACTTAACGGTCCATAGAGGCGGATCTTACTACGTGATCGGATTCCAGCCCGCCGGAACGAATCCCGAGGGCGCAGACCTGGCTCTTCCGGGAATCGGATTCTCAAATAATATCGGGGGAAGCGTGATCGTAAAGACCAAACCACTTGCGGGAAAATCAGGCGATACAGCCGGGAAATTAGTTCTAATAAAAATCCAAATTCCACCGACCAAAGATGAAACAAACCTGCCCCCTATCAATCCATTGACGCTAGCCAAGCTGGAATGTTCGAACTTGAAGAAAAAGGGTGAGGATAAAACAAGAACCATGGAGGACGCTGCTCGCTAGGTTTCGCTGGAACGGTGGCGAAATGGCAAATGTTCTCGTCAGCGGTCGATGCGCCGAATCTGGCTCCTATTCACGTGAACAGCAGAGGAGGGTGGTCATCCAGCCGCGAGGACCCCTCATACTGAGCTGATGCAACGAAACACTTACCATACTCAGCCTGCGGCAGATGTACCATACCCCACCTGCGGGGCCCGCAACCACGAAACCTGACCTTCAATCGGCAGGCTGAACTGGTGAACCAGATCGTGGTGGTGCCGGCACAAGGTTGTCAGATTATCCAGATGATGGCCGCCGCCCGCACTTACAGGTCGGATGTGGTGGACATCCAACCACTTGTCTTCGCTGCAGCGTCTCCCCTGCGCATCCACATGGGTGCACCGGCCTCCATCGCGTGCCAGCGTCGCCTCCCGCTGCGCAACGGTGACCCGCAGGCGCCCATTAGACTTGGGAACTGCCGGCTTTTGAGCGGCTGGCTTTTGAACTGGCTGGGGAACACTCGGCCGCGGCACGGGCGCCTGGTGTGTCTCGGGCCCTTCCGCTTGTGCAGGCGTTCCAGAAGACGGCGGCACCACAGAATCTGTACTGTAGCCCGATGGGCTATCATTCGCTGTGCACGTGAACACCTCGCTCTCATCTTGGTTCGTGGCCTTGCCGTGACTTGTAACGCCTTCCTGACCCTC
>JBFWQY010000042.1:0-33581 GCA_050249195.1 Bdellovibrionales bacterium | reverse complement strand
ATTGCGCCTTGATCTGGCGGATTTCCTCGATCAGTGTTGCCGCTCTGTCTGTCATGATGCACCTCCTCCGAGGGACTATGACAGAAGGGCAAACGGAAATTTAGATGCGATTTACGCAGTGGTTACCGACAAACTGGTGAAGACTGACCAATAGATCGCCAACCATTTTGTATACCCTGTATGTAGCAGACCCTGTATGCAAGCCTGAGTCTTTAACCAGGGAAAAACAATGTGAAGCGCCGGAATCATTAGGACTCTACTTGATGATCAGAGTGGGCCTAGAGTAGCTCCTCAATTAATGTGAATTGGCGTCGGGAATAAAGAAAATGGCCGCATCAAGATAAACTGTGTCGTCGCCATTCAGCTTGAAGTTCACATGTGCTGGATAAGAGCGGTTTGGATTTCGCTCAATCGGTGTGAGCGACACCTTTGATGGCTGCTTGTCAGGAGTAAGTAAGCTGTCGGTCACGACTAGATCGGTGCGATCTTCTCCCCAAGTAGGATTGTACCGGTGTACATGTGTTCGCCCGACTCTAGCGCTGACGCTTCCGCATCTGGCCACTTAAGATGCGGAAAGTTAGGTTTACGTGTCCACTTCAAAAACGCCAGGCTTTCAGCGACTGCGGCTGGCCCACAGTATACCAACCCTGCCAAACCGAGTTTTTTGAAATCATTCTGGTAAACGTGATGCGACGGCAACGAGTTCGAGTGGGTTTCGTCATTCTCATTGAAGCGAACATCTTTGGCCTCCGTCGCATACGACACACGTAGAATCATAAGCAAAACACCGAAGACAACAGAACTTGAAAGTAGCGGTAGTTTTTCTCCAAGTTCCCTGTAAACGATTCGCAACTGTGTTTTCACAGCGCTTCCAAGTGTGACCGACCAAATACGAAGAGAATCCATCGGTTTTGATTGTAGTTTGATTCCGGTAACAAGTCTGTGAATCTCAACAGGGGCTCTGGCGCTTTCGTAAGGCTCGATGTGTGGCTCACACAATGTCCAAAGCTCAAAGAGATTTACTGGTACAAAGATGCGTTACACCGACTTTACCGAACACGCGGAGCAAACAACGAGTCCGCGGGCATTTACGAGACTGACGGATCAAATGGGACTGTCGAAACTGAAGGAAATCAAAAAGCTGAAGAAAACTTTGATGAAGTGGCGCAAGGAAATTTTAAATTACTTTTCGACGGGATTGAGGAACGGGAAAACGGAAGGCTACAACCGGCTCGCAAAGCTCTATCAATACAGAGCTTTTGCGTTCAGGAACTTTTTTAACTACAGGCTTCGACTGCTAAATGCATGAAAGGACTGAGACTTTGGACAAAGTTCCACCATCGAGTGAGTAGAGCCGTAGAGCCCGTCTTCGAACGATAACTAGAGGTGGCGCGCGGTTATGAACCGTTACGTGAAGTTATGTTTGAGATGACACTGGAATTTCACGTTGCAACGCCGCACTATTTGAGTTCCTGATGATCCAGCTCCAGTGTACTTGGACAGCCTCGGTTCAAACGTTCTTCTGAAGATATATTGAAGATCCCGATGGGCACGTGCTTGCGTTTTTGGCGAAATTTAGATCGCCCCTAGGCAAGACTGTGAGCGGCGGGCTTCGAAGCGCCTTGCTTACGTGGCAATCTAACAACGAACCGCGTATTCTTGCAGTCCGAGTCGTATGAGAGCTTACCTTTGTGTCCCTCAATTATGCTGCGTGAAATACTTAAACCTAGGCCGGTTCCGTACTGCACTCGTTTGGTACTGAAGAAGGGCTGAAAGAGCTTGTTCTGCACCTCCGCTGGAATGCCGGAGCCACTGTCAATAATAACAAAATCAACTTCGCCCTCAGAGCCATTGACGTTGAACTCCACCCACCTCTCGGGAAGAGAAACGACGGCATCAAATGCATTGTTAAGCAGGTTCACCAGGACCTGTACAATCTGGTGATTGTGACACTCCAACGTAAGGTTTGGATCAACAGTTGGAGTGACGAGTCTAATCCCGTTATTTCGAAATCGCTGCGTACAAAGTTCCATCGTGTCAGACACGATTTCCCTGACCGAGCAACTCAGATAGGGTTCATCCTGCTGTCCGCGGTGAGCAAGGGTTTTCATACTGCGAACAATTTTCTCAATTCGCTTGCCGGTCACGAGAATGGTCTCAACAAGGCGTTGCAAGTTGGCAGGGTTCAGCTGCCCCTTTTCGCTCATTGCCTGAATCATTTCGGCGCGGCCGAGAATGACTCCGAGCGGATTATTGATTTCATGGGTGATTGCGGCTGCCATCTCACCGATTGCACTTAAGCGCGAAGCATTCACAAGCTGAGATTCCTGATCCAAAATCACTTGCTGTGCGTTCTTCAGTTCGGTGATGTCTTGGCGAATGGCCAGATACTGGTAGGGCCGGCCATTTTCGTCCAAAAAAGGTGTGATCGTAGTCATCACCCAGTAAAGCTCACCACTTTTTTTGCGATTGCAGACCTCACCACGCCATACTTTTCCCGAGCTGATGGTGCGCCAGAGTTCTTGGAAAAAGGGTTTGGGATGAACACCGGAATTTACCACTCGATGGTCTTTGCCGATCAACTCAAGCCTGGAATAGCCGGAGATCTCGCAAAATTTATCGTTCACCATGGTAATGATGCCGCGCGCGTCGGTCTGAGCCACGATCGCGGACTGATCCAGGGCGAACTTCTGGTCCTGCAATTCCTTAAGCGGATGTGCCATTCAGAAGATATTACGAGACAAAATGTCTCAAGTAAACTACTGATTTTACGAGAATATTGTGCTTCATGCAAGCATTCGCTACACCTGAAAAGGTGAGGTAAATATGCAAAAAGGTCTTCGAGGTTACGTGGTCGTCATAGATGACGATCCTGAGATGCGCTCAATGTTAGTCGATCAGCTCGAGATCGACGACTACACCGTCTGGAAGTTCAGTGATGGACGCGAGGCTCTGGCTTTTCTAAATGGAAATAAGCCGGAGGCAGGGCAAGTAGAACTCGTTGTCACGGATCTAAGAATGCCTGATGTTGATGGACTAAGTCTTCTTAGGAACTTCAAGCCGAAACATCCAGACGTGCCGGTGATCCTCATGACTGCCTATGCCAGCGTGGAATCAGCTATCGAGGGCCTTCGCAAGGGGGCATTCGATTACATCACAAAGCCTTTCAAATTGGCCGAAATGAGTCATGCAGTAGAAAGAGCCGTGATGTTCGGCCGCCTACAACGGGAAAATCGGACTCTCACCAAGGAAATCAAGAAGACGTGGGCACTCAACGAGATTGTGGGAAGAAGTGCGCCCATGAATGAGATTTTCGACCTCGTTGAGCGCGTGGCAAGCTCTACCAGCAGCGTTCTGATTACAGGCGAGTCAGGCACCGGAAAAGAAGTGATCGCCAAAGCCATACATCAGCGCAGCCCACGGCACTCTAAGAATTTTGTGGCCGTGAATTGCACCGCTATTCCTGACACACTTTTGGAAAGTGAGCTCTTCGGGCACGTGAAGGGATCCTTCACGGGAGCGATGACTGACAAGCGCGGATTGTTCGATGAGGCGGAAGGCGGAACACTTTTCCTCGATGAGATCGGTGACATGGACATCGCTCTTCAGGCAAAGATTCTGCGGGTTCTACAGGAGCGCCAGATCCGCCCGGTCGGCTCGACACAGTCAAAGCCCGTTGATGTTCGCGTGATCGCGGCCACACACAAGGATCTTAAGAAAGCGATCGGGAACGGAACATTTCGCGAAGACCTTTACTACCGGCTGGCCGTCATACCTATAGTAATGCCGGCACTCCGCCACCGTCCGGAAGATATTCCACTTTTGGCTCATCATTTCCTCAACAAGTACTCGCTTCTTAATGGCGGTCGAGTCCATGGATTCTCACAAGAGGCCCTGCAAAAACTTATGGGCCTGCCATGGCCGGGAAATGTTCGTGAGCTTGAAAACCTGGTCGAGCGGCTGGTGGTTTTGTCAAAAACACCCGTGATTCAGGCCCAAGACATTCCCGGTGGAGAAGAGAAGAATTTCGAAACGTTCTTCGGTCAAAACGTGGCAACTCTCCCTTCCTTGGATGAACTTGAAAAGCGCTATATTGCGCACGTTCTTGAAAAGACAGGAAGCCGGAAGGAAAAGGCAGCTCAGATTCTTGGAATCAACCGCCGCACGCTGTATCGCAAAGAGCGGGACTACGGGTTTGTTACTGAAGATCAGGAACCTGAGGAGTAAGGGCCGACGGCCGTAAGGTCGATGACCTGATCCTTGCTGGACTTGGTTTCTCTCACCAACACCTTTAGCTTTGCCTCGCCATTTTCTGAAAACAAGGAGTTTGGAAACACCAAGAAAAAGTGAGCCTCCTTAGATTGACCGGGGCTCAAGGAATGGGACGATTGAACTTGTGTCAATTGCACACCTAACTCTTGCTCCTCCAATGGGAGCGCGATTTGAAATTCCTGGCCATCCAAAGACTGGTTGATAAAATGAGCTTTGAAGTGGTTGAGAACCTTCCCGTCCTGAAGCACTTGGTAGGGTATGTCCTTTGCCCTATGAACTGTCATGGAAAACGGCTGGCGCGAGGCAAGGCTTAAACTCAGAGCTGAAAGAAGAATCACAGCCAAAGCTGAATACGCGGCTATACGCAGTCGAAAGAAGCGGATCGGTTCGGCAGAGATTCTTTGGTGGCGGATCAGGCCTTCGGGTTTACTTACCTTTCGCATGATTGCATTACACGCGTCTATGCAGGCGGTGCACGAGATGCATTCCAACTGAATGCCATTTCGAATATCTATTCCTGTGGGGCACACCTGCACGCACCGATTGCAGCTCACGCAGTCACCGCTCTTACTCGAGAAACGGTTTGATCCCTTACGCGGCTCACCTCTTTTCTCATCATACATTACCGCTACGCTGTTTTGATCCATGAGCACGCTTTGAAAGCGTCCATAGGGGCACATGATGATGCAGAACTGCTCTCTGAACCACCCGAAATTAAAGAGAAGGAGCCCTGTGACCGTCGAGACAAGGAGAAAGTAAGTCCAGTTATCACTAGGTGGACCCTGGATCATGGCAAGAAGCCGTGAGCTTCCCGCGAAGTAAGCGATCACACTGTGAGAAACGAGAGAGCTTACGACAAAGAATAGGAACCACTTCAAGACGATCTTTCGCGTCTTTTCGAAGTTCATCGGTTGCGCCTGAAGTTTACGCCTTTCGATGTAGTTGCCTTCGACCCAAATTTCAATCCGGCGGTAGACGGCATCGATAAATACCGTTTGAGGGCAAGCCCACCCGCACCACACACGCCCCCACAGAGCAGTCACCAGTGCCAAAGCCAGCACAAGAAGCATAAAAACAAAAAACAAAAGAGGGGCATCGTGCGACAAGAACAGAACGCCGAACAACTCAAATCTACGTCCTGGAATATCCAGCAGAACCGCTTGCAGGCCATTGATCTTGATCCATGGAAGAGTAATCAGAATCAAGAGGAGAACTAAATGTACGCGCATGCGCCAGGTGCGAAGTGGCCCGGTAACCTCCGCCGGGATCACTTGCTTCCTTGAACCAAACTGATCGAGGGTACTTAGGCGCTCAGTTGCTGACAATCTTCTCTCCCTGGGGGGCCTTTGGGTTAGGAGGATTGGTGCCTTTTTGTTTTGCAATGTATACGGCCACTGCCTTGATTTCATTGTCCTTAAGCTGTCCATCCCAAGGAGGCATACCTTTGTCGAGAACACCTTTCCTGATCACGCCCACAATTTCTGACAACTTGCCATGACCGTGAATCCAGAATTCATCAGTGAGATTGGGGCCTATCAAACCTTGTAGCTGCGGACCATGGCAGGACGCGCACTTTGCGGCGTAAACAATTCCCCCTTCGTCAACAACACTCGCAGACGCGAGGAGCTTTTCCAAGTCTTGGTCGGAATCGCCTGTAGCCGGACGCTTCTTCTTCAAAACCTCTATATGTGCCATGTCTTGTTTCAATTCCTGCCACTGATTAACGCCTCCACTAAACTCGTAGTGAATCCAGTAAAAGAATGAGAACATGATTGTGATTAGAAATGTCGTTAGCCACCAATTAGGGAGTGGATTGTCTAGTTCTTGTATCCCGTCATAATCGTGGCCGTTGATCGGATTGTCCTTATCTTCACTCATAAGATTCTCCGTCGTTAACAAGAGGAAGCCTTGCAATCGCTTCGTACTGCTGTTTGGCCCCACATCTCAGGTACACCCAGAAGATCAAAGCTAGAAAAGCGCTGAAGAACAGAATGAGTCCCGCGACGGTTAGAGGCACATTGGTAAATAGCTGAGTCAGGAATTTAGATTTCATTACCTACTCCTTGCTCGACAGCGTGTTGTCTTTCACTTTCGACTTTTGCCCGAGGCTTTGGAGGTAGGCGATCAGTGCGACAACTTCTTTGCTCTCCAAGCCATCCGGCCCGCCCTGATCCTTTAGAGCCTTAGCGATCTCTCGCGCCTGTTCTTCGGCAAGCTTATCCGCATCGCCCACTTGCGCGTCTGAGTACGGAACGCCAAGGTTTCTCATGACTGACACCTTCTTCCGCAACGACAAGAAGTCTGTCGTTTTCGTCTCGAGCCACGGATAGCCCGGCATAATGGACTTTTGCACGACAGCGCGCGGATTGATCATATGGCGGTAGTGCCAAAGATCAGGATACTTCTTCCCTAGACGAGCGAGGTCGGGACCGGTGCGCTTAGATCCCCACTGGAAGGGTCTATCGTACATAGACTCTTCAACCGTAGAAGGTGGACCATAGCGCAACACTTCAGCTGCTAGCGGCCGAATCTGCTGCGAGTGACAGGTATAGCAGCCCTCACGAATATAAATATCCCGGCCGGCGAGTTCCAGCGGCGTATATGGTTCGACCTTGGCTGTGGCGGGAATATATTTATGCAATGAGAGGGTCGGATAAATTTCGATTACGGAGCCGACAAGAACGGCAAGAAGAGTGAGGACGGAAAAAATAGTAGCTGCGCCTTCGAGCCCCCTATGGCCTGATTCCAATGCCAAGTGAGCATAGCGTGTGTTGACGACTTTCACTTTTTCGGGATGAAGCTGGGGAGCCGTTTTGATTGTGCGATATAGGTTATAACACATCACCAGAAAGCCCGCGAGAAATAGCGCTCCTCCAAAGGCGCGGGCCCAGTACAGTGGAACTATTCGCATGACCGTTTCGACGAAGTCTGGATAAACGAGTTGCCCATCCGGTCCCACCGCTCTCCACATCAAACCTTGTGTGATTCCGGAGGCCAGCATGGCAACGTAATAGATGATGATTCCCAAAAAACCGGTCCAAAAGTGAACTGTCGCGAGTTTCACCGAATAAAGTTCGGTCTTCCACATACGAGGGACCAAGTAGTACAGCATTGCAAATGTCAGAAAGCCATTCCAACCTAGCGCTCCGCCGTGCACGTGTCCCACGATCCAATCCGTATAGTGTCCCAGGCTGCTGACGGACTTGATTGACAAGAGCGGACCTTCAAACGTTGCCATTCCATAAAAGGTCACAGCCGCGACAAAGAACTTGATCACAGGATCGGTGCGCAGGAGATGCCAAGCGCCTCGAAGCGTAAGTAGGCCATTGATCATTCCGCCCCAAGATGGTGCCCAAAGCATGATGGAAAAGACCATCCCAAGCGTTTGCGCCCATTCCGGTAGCGACGTGTAAAGAAGATGGTGGGGACCCGCCCAAATGTAAATGAAAACCAATCCCCAAAAGTGAATGATGGAAAGACGGTAAGAGTAAACCGGACGATTGGCGGCTTTCGGCAAATAGTAATACATCAAGCCCAGGAACGGCGTTGTAAGAAAAAAAGCGACCGCGTTGTGTCCGTACCACCATTGCACCAGAGCATCTTGAATGCCCGCATAAACCGGATAGCTCTTCCAAAGCGAAACTGGAATCTCGATAGAATTAATGACGTGGAGAACCGCCACAGTAATGATGGTCGCTATGTAGAACCAAATAGCGACGTACATATGCTTTTCCCGGCGTCTGGCGAGAGTGCCGAAGAAATTGACCGCAAATACAACCCATACCAATGTAATGGCGATATCGATCGGCCATTCCAATTCAGCATATTCCTTGGATTGTGAGTAGCCGAGCGGAAGCGTGATGGCGGCCGCCAAGATAATTGCCTGCCAACCCCAGAAGTGAATCGCACTAAGCCGGTCTGAAAACATTCTCGTCTTTAACAGACGCTGCGTTGAATGATATATGCCGGCAAAGATTGCATTGCCCGCGAATGCAAAAATCGCTGCATTAGTATGAAGAGGACGCAGGCGACCGAAGGTCAACCATTCCATATTCATGTTTAAAGGCCAGAAAGCTAACTGCAACGCAGCCAGTAGACCTGCCGCGAAGGCAACACCAGCAAATACCAAGGTCGCGAGAATGAATTTACGGACAATCTCATCGTCGTAAATGACTTCTTCGATAGTTGATTCATGTTGTTTCATTGCATTCCCTTCTTAATCTTCCAAAATTCTATGTGCAGGAGTTTCCGTATCGTCCAGTTGCCCGGACTTCACACTCCACACGAAGCTCAGCAAAAATCCCAAACCAAGCGCCAGCGAGATGGGAACCATAATGATTAGGATGTTCATTTGCCTTTCGCTTTGATCCACGTACTCAGCAAAATGAATCCGCTACTGACCGGCATTAGCACAGCCGCCAAAAACGGATTCACAAACCCCATCAAAGCCAGCGCGCCGCCGGCAGAGTTATAGAGCAACGAGATAATGAGATTTTGGCGGATCAACGCGAAGCTCTCAGAACTAATTTGGAACAACGAAGCCAAAGCCTTCAGGCTAGTGTCCGTTAGATAAATTTCCGAACTTCTTAGCGCTGCTTCCATTCCCCCAGAAGCGGCAACCCCGACTTTTGCACACATGAGTGCAAGGCTGTCATTCACGCCATCTCCGACCATCATCGCGTTTGGCGTCTGAGAAACAATCTGCGCCTTTGTGCAAGGATCGACCTCCGCGTAGCAATCTTCAGGAGCAAATCCCAACTGCGCCGCAAGTTTATCCACTGCGCCCCTCTTATCTCCGGACAGAAGCTTTAACTGATATCCCTTGCTTCTCAAGGAGTTTAGAACAGCTAAACAGTCTGGTTTCAGCTGGGACTCGAATATAAAGGTCAGGACCGGTAGATGGTCTTCAAACAACGTGCAGCCTATGTCCGAACCATACTTTGTGTTGTTCTTAAGTTCATAGAACTTCCCAAATATGAACCCTGAGACACCGACCCCTGGGACTTCCCTTAGACCATCCACAGGAGGCAGGTTTTCAGGTGTCACGATGGCCCTACGGAAGGCAAACGCGATGGGGTGCATCGACTCGTTCTCCAGGGTCAAAATAATCTTTTGATAAACCTGAGGAATACTCTCTGTGCTTTGCTTCAGAACCAAATCGGTTTCGGTCAACGTTCCAGTCTTGTCGAAAAAAATGGTTTTAACTTCCTTTACCTTCTCAAACACATTGGCGCTACGGACAACCAAACCTTTGCGCTGGGACTTTCGAAGAGCAGATGCCAGGGCTAGCGGCGTTCCGAAGGCCATAGCACAAGGACAGGCTAAGATAATCAATGCCAACGACCGGCGAATGGCCTCTTCACTGGAAACCTGCCAATAGGAAAAGAGAAAGACCAAGGCGGTCAAAAAGACCGTGGCGAGCAACCATTGTGCCCAACGGTCCGCCATTGAGACAACACGGTTTTTCGATAACGAAAAGTTCTGAACCTCTTGTAAAATCTGACCAAAACTAGTTTCCCGAAGCGGCTTTCGCGCAATAAGCTGAGCCTCACCGTTGATAAGCCGAGCGCCCGCGGGCACAGGTGCACCACGCAAGAGCGTTCTTGGCTTACTCTCGCCAGAAAGCCACGCCATACTGAAGTGAGCGCTAGTGGAGACGAGCTCAGCTTCAGCGGGCAGGATCTCGGGCGCACAAAGTAGAATTCTCTCGCCAGGTACTAGTGTTTCAACAGGTGCCCACGCCCAGCCTGTTTCATGCATGCGCCGAACGCGTTCAAGTTGGAGACTTTCTAGCAGTTCTTGCGGCTGAAGAAATTTTCTTTGGAGTCTTTTTTGAGCCCAGCGAGACAAAAGGATGAGAAAGACAAACCCGCTTAGCGAATCGAAATAGATGTCTTCTTTGCCCCTCAGCAGCTCGACGGTCGAAAAAACGAACCCGGAGAATGAGGCGACAGCCATCGGCAGATCAATCGATATATGTCTCTGCTTAAGGCTATTCCATGCACCCAAGTAAAACGGTTTTGCCACATACGTGACCACTGGAATATACAACGCCAAGCTCAACCATGAGAAGATCCAGAAGAAAGCCTGGTCCGCACCAAGGTACGTAGCGAAGCTAAAAGTCATGATGTTTCCGGCACAAGCGCCGGCCACCGCAAGTCGGATCAGTTCGGCTCTATCCTCCCGCTTTTGAATGCTCTCGTGGTCCATTTCCGGAGAAAGCGGAATGGGCTTGAATCCAAGCTCAACAATCTTTTCTGCAAGTTCTGAGAATGTGATCTCTCTGGGATTGATTTCAACATGGGCCAGGTTTTTGCCCATTTCCACCTGAACTCTCTTGAGGCCTTTGATTTTCATTGGCAGCTCCTCAAGCTTTCGAACGCACTTTCCGCACTTGATCCCTTCCACGTAAAAACGAATGCGATCCTGCTTTGTTCCGGTCGCGTACTTTGCGCGAAACTCGGCTTTGTCTAAGAATGAGAAATCAAGTGGCTTTACAACGCTGGAAGAATACATACCGTCTAGATATGCCAGCCAAATGCCAGGGCTTTTTGTATCTAGAAGACGAATATCGAGACTTGGTTGTTACATCGAGACAATTTGTCTCGATGGCGAATTTGGCGCGGAGACAGAATATACAAGGTTTGGAGTAAACTAACGTGAGCGCCGTAACAGATAAACCAATTCGCTTCCGTTGATATCTAAGACGAACCCCAGTTCCCCCTCACTCAGGCGAACCTGAGTGGTGCTCTCCCGTCCCAGTTGCATATCAGGATCTTGGGCACAGTGGCCTTCGTTCTCGGGATTCACCCAAATGATTTTTTGTAAGAGTAGATCGTTTTCAAGACTGAAGGCTGCCGTGCGTTCACAAAATCCAGGTTCGTTCTTTCGATACCAAATGAGGTGAGATATTTGGTCCTCCTTGAACGTGAAGCGGACGACCAATTCTGGATTTGGATTCGGATAAAAATGATCTTGGTAATGGAACCCGACGTACTGCCAGGTTCCTAGTAAAGTGAAAAGGCTGATAATATGCGGAATCATTGCACGGTAAGTGAGCGCTCAAAAAAGGTCCCGTCGCCGTTGACGAATCTGAGCGTGTGTTCCCCACGAGATAGTTGACCTAGGACGACTTCTTTACTGTACGGCACGAGCACCATCAGACACATTGTTTGAGAAACTGTAGCGACAAGACGGATTTCATGTTCGGTTCCCGACCTATCCTTAACTTCAGCACGGCTCCATCGATAGCAGCTGTTGGGAAACAGACCATTCACGACAACATATGAGTTGCCGTTTGATTTCGGACCGTCAGGGATGAACACGTCACTGATACTGATGTAGACTTCCTTCGTAGAAACCGTGTTTGCTTGAACCACATAAGTCCAAGTGCCCAAACCGAACAATAGACAAACCAATACTCGCCCCATTACTTCCCCCTTCGTGGAGATTTGTGTTTAGAATGAAGTCAGTATTTTCAAGTTCGATGCCAGACTTTTGACTCGTATGAACCGGCGAATGAGACCATTCAGCCCGACGAAGCGAGTTCTCCCGCAGCGTCAATGGGCAAGAATGTCTCGGGGCTGTTTGGTTTTCAGGCTTCTTAAGTGGTTCTCTATCTGCTGCACAAGTTCCACCGAATTATCAGGTTGCGAACTCTGCGCCCGATACCTCTTAAAATTGCGTTCGATTGATCGAAGTTCACCTTCAAGGTCGCGGAATCCAGATTTCCTGTACTTTCCCACAAAGGCTACCCACTAAACTACTCGATGCTGCAAATCGTGGTTGATTTCAAGATTGGTCAAATTCGTAAGCGTAGTTTCGACGATTTCTCGCAGTGCCTCGCGAGTAAGAAAGGCTTGGTGCGCAGTCACGAGCACGTTTGGAAAAGTAAGTAGCCGGGCGAGCTGATCGTCATCCACTCCTCGATCGGAGAGATCTCGAAAAAAGACGCCTTCCTCTTCTTCGTAGACGTCCAAACCAGCTCCGCCGATTTTCTTTGCTTTTAGTGATTTGATCAACGCGCGGGTGTCAATCAGTGCGCCTCGACCTGTGTTGATAATGATCACCTGGCTTTTCATGAGATCGAATGCGCGCTGGTCTACAATGTGTCGTGTACTGGGGGTAAGTGGCACATGAAGTGAGATGATGTCGCTCTCAACAAGCAGCCTGTTTAATTCAACGTAAGTTGCAATCACTTCAAGGGATGGATCTCGTTCTTTGTCAAAGACCAGCACTTTACAACCAAATCCGGCCATGATCTGGCAAAAGACTTTTCCAATTCGGCCGGCGCCTATTACGCCAACAGTCTTCCCATTCAAGTCAAATCCAACGAGGCCCTCAAGGGAAAAGTTGAATTCACGAACCCTATTAAAGGCCCGATGCACTTTGCGGTTGAGACATAAGAGAAGTGCTACGGCGTGTTCGGCTACCGCATTCGGAGAGTAGTTCGGGACTCGCACGACGGGTATTTCTGCTGCCTTAGCTGCTTCCAAATCGACATGATTGTAGCCAGCGGACCGAAGTGCGATTAGCTTCACGCCAAATTCTTTGAATTTAAGGATAACTTCCTTATTCACCTGGTCATTTGCAAAGCAACATACCGCTTTACAGCCACGTGCTGCTTCAACCGTATGTGGAGTCAGGCGCTCCTGGAAAAATTTAAGATCATGAAGCGCGACGTTCGCTTTCTCGAACTGCTCTTGCTCATATTTTCGAATGCTGAACAACGCGACTTTCATGTATCCTCACTTACTGCTTCAACCGAGTGTATAGAAGCTCATTAAGCGCACTTAGCGCATCAACCCAGGTGAAAATACCAACAAGCTTGTCATTATCCACGACCAGGGCACAGCCGTATTTCTTCGTTGCCATGTGTTCACACACGTCAGCCAAAGAAGATGTGGGAGAGGCGATGTAAGGTTCGGGAGTATAAGCTTCTTCGACTTTGACTTTCTCCGGATCGACATCTTTGAAACTCTCGACGAGCTTAACGTCACGGTCAGACAAGATACCGACCAGCTTGCCCCCACTCAAGACGGGCAAATGCCGGACCCTGTACTCTGACATCATTCTTGTTGCCTTCACCAGACTTTGATCCGCTCCGATAGTATGCGGAAGCGTAGTCATATATTTGCTAACTGATGGAATCGCCTTCATTGATCTTCTCCCATGATCGGGTTCATCGTACAGCAATCAGTTGAGCAACCCATGTGCCAAAGCCAACAGGCCATCCTTGCGAAGGGTGCTGGGATGCTGGGACAGGATTGCTGAAATCGGGCCATTATGTCCCAGAGCATTCGACGACCTACCTTTCTCCTCAGATGAGCGGATCAACTTGAGCCATCCTCGATGGACCACAAATTGCTGCAGTAAGTAGGAGAGACGATCACATCCGAAAGGAGCTCCAGTAATGAGCCAACAAGCAGTAACACAAGAAATGAAAGAGCCTGTATTCATTAGTCCAGAGGTTGAGCTGTCCGATGCTCTTGAAATCATGCGATCTTGGGGCATGCGACATCTGCCGGTTACTGCAAAGGATGGTTCAGTTATTGGCGTAGTCTCTGAAAGGGATATCTTTAGGGATATGGCCATGAATTCGACTTTAAGAGTTACTGTTCGCGACAGGATGTCCACAAAGCCATTCACAGTGACGCCAGATAGCCTGATTTCTGAGATGGCCGAGACAATGGCCAATCACAAGTACGGCTGCGCGGTCGTAGTGGGCCCAAAGGGAATCTGTGGAATATTCACAACCACAGATGCAATGAACATCCTGGGGAAAGTTTTGCGGAACGCGGAACATGAGCGCTACAGCAAACTCAGCATTGCTGAGTATCTCCGCGGGTGATCCAAAAATGAAGATCGTACTTACAGGTGGACCATCAGCGGGCAAAACCACCGTCGCAGAAGCTCTAGTTCGCACGTACCCGGACAAGCTGGCTCTAGTACCGGAAGGCGCCTCAATTCTGTTCCGGGGCGGATTCCCAAGGGAGGACGCTCCTGATTCTGTGGTTTGTCAGCAAAGAGCAATCTATTATGTACAAAGGGAACTCGAGGAACTGAGAAGGGTTCAGTTTCCAAGGCACTCCTTGATCTGTGATCGGGGAACGCTTGATGGCTTGGCATACTGGCCCAAGGGCGAGGATGAGTTTTTCAAACAAATTCGTAGCTTGATGACTGATGAAATCGTCCGTTATGACTGGGTATTGCACTTGGACACCGCATCTCAGGAGTTTTACGAGTCGAGCTCTGTTCGAACAGAATCTTTCATCCAGGCGCAATCGATAAACGAACGCGTGAAGCACGCCTCGCGTGAACACCCCAAGCGATTGCTCATTAAGAACAACAGAAATTTCAGCTTAAAGATCAGACTTGCGCTGGAGGCAGTAGGAATGATTCTCGCTGGCGAGCCCATCTCAAAAATTGAAGATCTGTTCAGAAAGTAGATGCCTAAAGCTCTACTTCGCTCATCATCTCCGGAACTTCGGTCGGAATATTCAGCTCAGCACGGATGCGGCCGGCGAGCGCCTCAGCTGAACTTAGCTCTCCGTGCGTGACGAATACACGGGAAGGCAGCGGGTTCATTTTGCGCACCCAACTTAGGATTTCGACAGCGTCAGCATGGGCTGACAGTGACTCGAGGTTATAAACTTCTGCGCGAATGGGCCAATACTCACCGTGTATCTTGATCTCCTTTGCGCCATTTACCATGGCCTCTCCCCGAGTGCCCCCGGCCTGAAAGCCGGCAAAGACAATTGCGTTCCTAGGGTCCGGGGCAAGCTTCTTCAGATGGTGAAGCACCCTCCCTCCCGTAGCCATTCCACTGGCGGCAATGATGACCTTTGGCTCTTCGTCTTCATTTAAGTCCTTGGACGCCTCTGGGGTAGACACCACCTGGGCGATTTGACAGACCTGCACCGCCTGAAGTTTGTCTAACCTATGTTCACCGGCATACTTTCGAAACACGCCGTTAACTGAGTTCGCCATGGGGCTATTTAAGTAAACGGGGACATCGGGAATAGATCCGCGCATGAGTAACTCACGAAGAAAATGGAGCAGAAGTTGTGCGCGACCCACAGCAAATGACGGAATGATGACAGTACCGCCCCTATTAATTGCCTTTTCGACTATTTGCTTAAGCTCCTCCATAGGGTCCGTTTGGGGGTGCAGACGATCTCCGTAGGTTGATTCAACCACCAGAAAATCGGATGCCATGGGTGCCTGCGGAGGCTTCATGATTGGATCGCACTCTCGCCCGAGGTCACCGGAAAACAGAATGCTCTTGCTGGATGCAGATACCCGTACACTGGCGGCCCCAAGAAGATGCCCAGCCGGAAAGAATTCGAAAGAGAACCGATCAGAGATTTTGGTTTTCTTATTAAACGCGACATCAACAAAGTTTCGCATCGCCAACTCAGCGTCTTTTCGCGTGTACAATGGCAACGCTGGATGATGCTTGGAGTACCCACGCCGGTTGGCAAACTTAGCTTCCTCTTCCTGTAGGTATCCCGAATCCAAGAGCAATATTCTAGAGAGCTCCCTGGTCGCGGGCGTGGCATAAACGCGCCCCTTAAACCCATTCTTGATGAGGAGCGGGAGGTACCCGCTATGGTCAAGATGCGCGTGCGTTAATATTACGGCCGTAATTTCGGAAACATCAACGGGAAGGTGCTCCCAATTCTTAAGCCTTAGATCCTTGAAGCCTTGGAATAAGCCACAATCGATAAGGATCTTCTCACCACCCTCGCTCAACAAATAGCGGGACCCCGTTACAGTTTGGCTTGCGCCCCAGAAATGCAGTCTCATCGCAGTTCAAACCCAAAGGTCTCCCTTTTTTGTCTTGTCAGCCCGGTCTTGAGCTTCGATTTCAACCTTCGAATCTAAGGTTTCGACGATCTCAAAATCTTCGCCAGCCGGCCGAATTGTGAGTTTCTTTGACTTGCCTCCCGCAAGGACTTCGCGGCCAAAGACAATGACTCGTTCAGGTCCAAGTTCCACGTGAGGTTTACCAACTAAGCTTACCACCACGCGCTTGTCCTTAGGATTAAAATTCACTGTGAACATCGTCCCCTCATTTAGCCTCGGATCACGTGCGTTCAGGTCTTCTTTTTGTGCATGGGCATAATTAATCACCAAGAAAGTTAAGGCAAGAACTAAACGTATCATTTGTTTGTCTCCTTCAGATGCTTTGCCGCAGGATGTGTACCGACGAATCAGATTCGATTCTTGAGGTAGGTGGAGACAGTGTGGCCCAAACGCGAGACCAAATGTCCCAAGTAGGAAATATCTCTACTTGAATCAGTGGCAAATACTACTCTGGCCAAACGTCCCAGCGATAGATCGCGGATGACATTGATCAGTCAATACCATCCGCAAAGCGGGACTGGTGAAGTTATGCAACTTCTTCTGTACGTAGACGACGGCGCCGGCGATCCAGTCTTTTTTCTTTCTGAGCGATCACACGACGAAAAAGGTGGCATTTGGCGTTAGAGACAAGTTTAATCAAATCCGCCCCTCGGGCTGAGTAACTGATGTCCTCATGATTGAAATGGATGACGATTGTCGCCTCAAAAAACCGTTGGGCGTCTCTTTTAATGAACAGCCGCACATTGGAAATGCGAGGCACAGAATCCGTAAGTGTAGCGAGTATGAATTCCAAATGGTGGCGCATATCTGCACTTAGCTCGAAATGTTCCGCTGTAATGATCACTGCCATGGTACACCCCTTACCGGATTGAAGTTCCAGTTAACATGGTAAGACCGTCCGTGTAGTCATCCGAGTCGCAAATGAATTCATCCGAAACAGTTTGCTCTCGACTTGTAGCATATGGAAATCGGACCATATGATCTTGGATTAATGGATAGCTCATTCTCACCTCCATGAACTTTTCTATTGTTGAGTGCCTGACCAATAGACCTAGCAATTCACAGACCAGCTCTTGCCGTTAATTGAAACTGGCATCGGAGAACAGTTGAGACAGAATAACTCAATCCCTGTTCTGGCCGAGTACTAATCGGAGAAAATTTGGCTCAATATCTCAACAGGAAGACGAATAGATGGCATTAATTGCTGGGCCGAGCCTTGCACCTGCTTCAGTTAAATACGAAGGAGGCTATATGCAATTGAAGATTGGACTGTCTATCTCTTCTCATCCTGTTACCGTGCGAGCCAAAGACCATCTTTCGGCGGCTTACTTCCGAATGAAGCGGGAAGGCTTTCGGCACATGCCTGTCATCGACGATTCCGGAAGCGTAATCGGCATTATCTCGGATCGGGACTTCCAGCGCGCCATGTGGCCGATGAGCGCTCCAGACGCCCATGGCCTTCCTGATGAGGCTCGCTTTCGCAAAGACGCTAAAATTGCGGAGTACATGAGCTGGCCCGTGAAATGTTTGCCTGAAAAGACTGACCTGTTGGAGGCTGTCAATCTGATGATCGATCAAAAAATATCAGCGATCGTCATTACCCGACATGGGGAGATGACCGGAATAGTTACTCACGAGGACTTACTCAAGATTCTGACGATCTTGCTTAAGGAACCCGGCACAATGAAGGAGAAGGTGCTTACACTCGCCTACAATTCACCCCTTGGGAAGGTTTCCGACCTGCTCTCCGCGGCCGGACTGTGATGCGTCTATATTGACTACATGCGCGTAAACCCGCATAATGGTTAGGACTTTATGAGGGAATGGCGGAAGAGCGCGATCATCATTTTCTTTGGTCTGACTGCCGGTGTACCGGCCGGCGTCTCGACCGCAACATTCGTAACCGCCAATGGCTTTTCCTATTTCTCCAGTAATTCGCAGGCCTGCGTGAATTGCCATATCATGAGAGACAACTTCGAGTCTTGGACAGCTTCGTCGCACCATGCATTCACTAGCTGCAATGATTGTCACACTCACGGATCGTTTATATCCAAATACAGCCAGAAAGCGCTGAATGGCTTTTTGCATTCTTGGGCGTTTACAACCGGAGATTTTCACGAGCCCATTAGGATCAAGGAATTCAATCGAAAGATTGCTGTTCAAAACTGCCTTCGCTGTCATTCCCAAATGATCGAATCAAGTCAGTTTGGACACGCCGGATTTGGCAAGAACAATTGCATGAGTTGCCACCAAAATGTGGGGCATAGAAAATGGTGATGAGATGAAACGCGTGTGGAGTAGAAAAAGGTTTTGGACCGCAGTCGGTGCTTCGGCCACAGTTACGGCTTTGGCTACTTGGCTGATCGTGGATATTCAAAAAAAAAAAATTGAGTCGCTTCATCCTTATCCGCATTTGGCTCGGATCACTGACGAAACGGACGATCCGGCGATTTGGGGCCAGAATTTTCCGCATCACTATTCGATGTACCTGAAAACTGTGGACCAAGTGAGAACCAAGTACGGAGGTAGCGAGGCCTTACCGCACATCCCGACAGCGAAGGATCCGCGTCGGCAAGTTTCTCAATCGAGGCTTGATGAAGATCCCCGTTTAAAAACGATGTGGGCTGGTTATGCGTTCGCGCATGACTTTAGGGAAGAGCGTGGCCATGCATTCATGTTTCTGGATCAGCTCTACACTCAACGCCAAGATGTAACGAAACAACCTGGTACCTGCCTGAACTGCCATGCTTCGACTTATGTTTACATGAAGCAACTCGGCGATGGAGATCTGGAAAAGGGATTCGGAAAAATGAATTCCCTCCCTTATGCCGAAGCGTCCAAGAATGTTCACCATCCTGTCTCCTGCATCGATTGTCATACGCCTCAGACAATGAAACTTAGAATCACAAGACCCGCTTTCATGGAAGGCATTCGCGCGGTTAAACAGGCGAGCGGCCTGGCAAATTATGATGTTAACCACGACGCAAGTCCGCAGGAGATGCGGACATACACTTGCGCGCAATGCCACGTTGAATACTATTTTAAGGGTCCGGAGAAGCGTCTCACGTTTCCTTGGACTAAGGGGCTGAAGGCCGATCAGATCTTTTCTTACTACGAGGACGTTAAGCATAAGGACTGGACCCATAAGGTTACTGGAGCGGACGTCCTAAAGGCTCAGCATCCTGAATTTGAGATGTACAGTCAGGGTATTCACGCACGCAGCGGGGTTTCCTGTGTAGATTGCCATATGCCCTATCAGCGTGTCGGAGCGATGAAAGTCACCGATCATCATGTTCGAAGCCCCGTTCTTAATATCCGGCACGCATGCATGACCTGTCACCGCTGGTCGGAGGCCGAACTCAAATATCGGGTTGAAACAATCCAAGATCGAACGTTTGAAATTCGCGGCGTGGCGCTGGACGCGTTAACAGAGTTCATAGGAAATCTTGAGAACGCAAAAGCAAAGCATGAGGGAACTCCCAAGTTCGCCGAGGCACAAAGACTTCAAAGGCGCGCCCAGTTTTTGCTGGACTTTGTCGAAGCCGAAAACTCAATGGGCTTTCACGCTCCTGAGGAGGCGTTACGTGTCTTAGGATTGTCTTTGGACTCGACGAGAAGAGGGCAAGTTCTGTTGCGCGACTTGGGTAATGCCAAAAAGTGAAACGCATTGGACTGGAGACAGCATGGCTCCACCACGGGACTTAAAGTCTCAAGAGCGCGGTGTCAATTCACCATCTGAGTTCAAATGGTGGCACCACAGTTGCTCATTTGGCGCCTGTAACTAAAAACAGGAGGAACCACAATGAAGCACGTTTTTCTTTTTCTATTGGTGTCATTTGCAGCTTTGCCGGCACTCGCAGAGCAGCAACTCCCCTTGCGCGATCATATGCGAGCAATGGGTTATCTTATGGACGAAATCTACTCTCGGGCGAAAGAGCCGATCACTTATAAAGAAGCTGCTCAGAAGACACGTGAACTCCGGGGGCATTTAGTTGAATCGATTGCCTTGATTCCCACGAAGCTGATAACGATGAGGGAGCAAGCCAGAAACTCGGATCTGATCGAATATCATCAGCTTATGGCGCGAGTTATCTACCTATCAGCGACTCTGGAGCACACGCTCTCAGCCGGAGATGACTTTCACGCGCAAAGCGCTACACGACAAGATGATGTGCGAAATCTATTGCATGAAATTAATGTGCTTGTGGGTAAAGCTCACCGCCAATTCCGTGACTAGGAGTGCAGACTCATGAACCTGAACAACGTTATTGCACCACTTATAGGAGGAGCGCTGATCGGCATCGCTGTAACTGTCATGTTGCTGTTCAATGGCCGGGTAACAGGTATCAGCGGTATCGTAAGTGGACTCTTTAGCCCATCGAAGAGAGATTTTTCTTGGAGATCCGCCTTCATAGTCGGAATGCTGGCCGGGGGTGTTGCGCTGAGGCTGATTAGTCCAAACGCGCTTGAGAATACGTCGGGCCGAACATTAGGGGCAATTGCGCTCGCGGGGATTCTCGTTGGATTTGGAACAGTGATGGGCGGAGGTTGCACGAGCGGTCATGGAGTATGTGGCGTAAGTCGCTTTTCAATTCGGTCATTGATCGCAACCGCGACTTTTATCTTCTTTGGCTTTGCCTCCGTAATGTTAATGAAAATGATCAACGGAGGCCTGCAATGAATCACGCTGGAGTCGCATTTTTTGTGGGATTTCTTTTTTCCATTGGTCTTGGGATTTCAGGCATGACTCAACCCCAAAAGGTCATGGGATTCCTTGATCTGGCGTCGTGGGATCCAACCCTTCTTTACGTAATGATCGGAGCGGTTGGGATTCACGCGATCACTTATCCACTTGTCCGTCGAAGAGGATCGCCGCTTCTCGGGGGCAAATGGCACGTTCCCGATCGCAAAGACATAGCACCGCGACTCCTGATTGGAGCCGCAATTTTCGGGCTGGGATGGGGTTTGGCCGGCTACTGCCCTGGGCCTGCCCTGACTTCGCTTGTGTCTGGAGATCCAAGAGTCATGACCTTCGTAGTCTCGATGCTCGCAGGAATGCTCCTTTTTATGAAGATCGAAGATCGCATACCGCTGAAGAAGTAACTTAGAGGTAGTCCCTCATTGCTTCGATGGACTGCTGAATCGGCTCGGGAATCGTTCTGCCGAAAAAACGCTCTGTCATTCCATCTCGATAGGCTTCAAAACACCTTTTCGAAAAGGTCTTCTTCGGATAGTGGACCACGCACTCCTTTAAGTAGACATCTCCGACAGAGTAAAAATAGACTGGCGACAAATTTCGTTCTGACAGTGCAAGGTAATAAAGCAAGGCTTGTGTATTTGGTCCCGCGGGCGCGGAATAAAGCCTTTCGTACAAGAGGCCGGACAGCCTAAGGATAGTCAGTAGCCTTGGATCGCCGGGCGCAATGTTTCGGCTGAGGGGGCCAGGCAGATTTTTCTCGACAAAGGAGACAAGTTCCGGGGTAGAGAGTTTTGCGGGATCCGAGGGTTCTTTGCTCCATGCTTCCAGTCCAACCGACCACTCCTTGATGTTTTGCCTTACGTCGAGCGGTAAGTTCTTGTTCTTTAAGTCCGTCTTAAAGTTCTCAAGAGCTTGCCTTGGATCTTTCGTCACACGCGCAAAAATGGACAGCTTTCTCCGATAGAGATCCTTAAGCTCATCTGAGGTGACCTTCGATTCTGGATATTTTCGAGCTAATTCATCATACATCGCCAAAGCCTCAGGATAACGACGGATCACAAACAAGAAGCTGGCGTTATTGAAATTTACTGCGCGAATGCGCTCCTCCAGACCTGAAAATGGCGAGAAGGTGGACACCTTGGGCGTCTGTAAATGGCAGGCGGCACAGAGCGCGGTCGTGCCATTGAGGCGCATACGGGCGTAGTCATATTCGCCTTTCTCGAATACAGCTTTGGTTTTCACTATATGGTCGGAAAGCAGGCTGAAACTGATTCTGAATCCCGGATTCTCCTTGATCGAAGGTGGAGCATTGCGAACCTTTCTTTCAAGAATCGAAAGTGAGGAGGAGATCTGCTCTTTCGCTTTCTCAGACTCAAGACCCTTTTCGGAATTCAAATAAGGAGAGAGCTTTTCAAGCTCCATGAGGAAGACATGCATGAGCGGCTTCACTTGCGCGCCGTGATCGTCGGCGGGCAAGAATGAGCCGTTGAGCACCAGTGCAATTAGAACGAATAGATTACGAATCACGATTAGCCTCCTCGTACCTAATCCTCACTAGAGCAACCCTTATTCCAGGGCTCCGTCAGCCTTATTGCACAGCGGCCGTCCAGAGTGTCCCATACCTCGTTAAATTGGGACAAATCGACTCAACCAACCGTTTCGGGCCGCCCGATTGGATGGCATCAGCATTGCTCTTTCTCACGATTATACGACAGGGGTTGGAATGAAAAAGGTCGCTATCGTTTATTCCAGCAAGTATGGGCAAACCGAAAAGATCGCAGGTTTTATTGGCGAGTATCTTACCAAGATGGGAGTTTCTGCGATTGAGTACGCCTTAAGCGAAGATTCAGACCAATTATTAGATCCGGCGATTGATGGGATTATCCTTGGAGCTCCGGTATACGCCGGTCTATTTCCGAGGGCTCTAGTTAACTGGACCGTGAAGAACCGGCCGAAACTAGAACGGCTTCCTTCTGCTTTCTTCTCAGTCAGCTTGAATGTGGCCGATTCGAAACCTGAAGCGCGGCTTGCTGACGACGATCTATTACGACTGTTCCTTCGCGACACAAAATGGTGTCCGCAATTTGTGGCTAGTCTAGCCGGAGCACTTAAGTACACTAAATACAATTGCCTCATTCGCAGAGTTATGCGGAAAATTGCAAAGTCAGCCCAAGGTCCTACGAACACCGATCAAGATTTTGAACTCACGAATTGGAAAGAAGTGGAAAGCTTCGTCGAGTCCTTCGTGAACAACCAAAATTCTAGCCGATTTGCGATTGATATCCGGTTGAGTAAAGAGCGGTGGCTGCTCGAAATCATGCCACAGTACGAGCAGACTTGGACCGGTCGTATAAGAGTTCAAAGTAGCCCTGAGAAGGTCTTTCATGCGCTGAAGTACATGAATCCAAACGAAATGAAGCTAGCACAGGTCCTGACGTGGATTAGAACGTTCGCTAAGGCGGGCTTTAAAGATGAAGCGGAGTCGTTTTCAGCATCTGCTGAGAAATTCGGAGTTGTCGGACTTGATGAGAGTCCTCCTTCTGAGATGACTGGTGGACTTGTCGGTCGGTTCTGGGGTCTGCTTGGAACCGGAATCAAACTATACATGCGAAGCATATTCTCTACGGTAAAGCGAACGGCCGAGCAACGCACCGGCCAGCAAAATCAAACTCAGGACTTAACTTCCCAACTTAAGCATGGAGATACATATGGAAACCTTTAAGAAAGTAGTTTGGGCCGTGGACGCACTCGAAAGCCCGGAACATCACACCTATGCAATGCACTTACTTGGAGCGTTGGTTAGGCCGACAAATGCCAAGGTATACCCGGTATACATCTTGAGCAGCCCATATGCTCAGATAGAATCCATGCCTCCTACCGACTTTGAACAGGCGTTTCAAGCTCTCGCAGAGAAACGGTTGCTCGAATTGGTCAATCAAAGCGACCTCACAGGCATAGCTCAGGGGAAAGTCTTAGTGAACCGCTCTGGTTCTATAAGGAAGGACGTGCAGTGCCTTGTCGAGCATGCCAAGAAGGCAGGGGCCGACGCTATCGTCGTTGCGACCCATGCACGAAAGGGATTGTCTCGTTTTTTCTTAGGAAGCTTCGCTGAAACACTAGCGATGTATTCGCCAATTCCTATAATCACGATTAATCCCGAGTCGAAGGTTCGGGAGCGCATTTCTAATATACTTTTCCCGACCACTTTTCATTCTAGACTTCGCCCAGGCTTCGAACGCGCTGTCCAACTTGCAAAAGCGCTGGATGCACGCCTTACACTCTATTACAAGGAGCCTGTAGTACCCACCTCGAACATGACTGCTGAAATATATAACTACATCGCACAAGAAAACGCGGCTAGAGCGAAACGCGCTGAAGAATGGCAGGCCTGGGCAGTTCACATGGGCGTGCTAACAGATGTGGAGTTCGACAAGCGCCCAGGTTATTTAATTTCGGCAATTGCGGACTTAGCTAAAGAAAAGAACTTCGATTTGATCGCAATTGCCTCTGAAGCCGACCCCGCATTGACCGTGCTGATGGGCAGTGTGGCTAGACAGGTTATACGAGGTGCAGAGTGCCCGGTCTGGGTAATCAATTTAGGAGATTCCGCCAAGGACAGGTAAGCATCAATGAAATTCATCGAACCATATCGTCTTTTGTTTCCGGTGGGGCTGGTTTTTGCGATGGCAGGAACGGTCGTCTGGATCAGGTACGGCATAGACCCGCAGTCCACATATCCGGGTATTGTTCATGGAAGAGTGATGATAGGCGCTTTCTTACTGGCGTTTGTATCCGGGTTCCTCATGACCGCAATCCCAAAGATGACCGCAAGTTTTGGGGCCAACAGGCTGGAGATTGCCTGCGCCACCACTCTCACCACCGCTGCCGGGATCTCGGCATACTACCCTCAGAGTCCTTACTTCTTTCTTCTGGCTGCATCAACCCTTCTATTCGTTATGATCTATGGTGCGCATAGGATCTTATCGCGAACGAAAGATGTTCCGCCATTTTTTTCCTTTGTGGCAGTGGGCTTACTTAGCGGACTGCTAGGCAGCACCATTCTGTTTCTTGTGGGACAAGGGTGGCTAAATTCTTCGGCAGAATTCGGAAGACGCTTATTTTATCAAGGAATGATTCTTCCGCTTGTACTGGGCATTGGCTCACGATTGGTTCCGGTAATTACCGGAAATCCGGTTGTGAATTGCTCGGCGCTACATTATGCAAGCGTCGCCTTTCTGGTTCCAATCGCTTTGGCACTCGAATCCCTGGGTCTGACCGTCATCGGAGGTCTTCTCAAAGCGACCACCTCAACTTACGTGGCGATCATGTTTTGGAATCTTTCAACGAAATCTAAGAAGACTTCGCAGCTTGCTCCGGGCATGAAAATATCCGGAGCAATGGTCGTGGGAGGCTTGTGGATGGCAGCACTCAACCCGGGCCTGGCGGTTCACTGGATGCATCTGACATACATAGGCGGGTTCGGTTTGATGACGATGACAGTTGCCTCGAGAGTAACTCTCGCGCATGGGCGCTATGATCTTGGATTTGAGTCGCAATCCCGGGCTCTATCAGTAATCGGAGGATTGATTCTCCTCGCGGCCGTCACTCGCGTATTTGCGCCCTTCTATCCGCCCTCCTACGTCCCGCATCTGGCCTATGCTGCGCTAACTTGGGTCATTGCCCTTGGACTTTGGAGCTTCATATTCCTGGGCAAAATCCTAAAGCTGGGAACAAGCTCCGAGGGCTGCTAGCTATGGTTGCCCGGGAATGAAGTCGAGGGTACGACTAAAAAATGAATAAGATTTCTCACCCTTTTCTCAACCAAGCTGAAGCTGACGAGAGACGGAAGCGTTTCGGAGCAAACGTCCTCTCAGAGGGGAAGAAACACACGTTTCTTACAGACGTGATTGAGATCCTGCGCGAACCCATGCTCATTCTGCTCCTAATAACTGGTACAGTGTACCTCGCGCTCGGCGACGTCAAAGAGGGGCTGGTTCTTGGCTCATCGATTTTCCTTGTTATTGGTATTTCCCTCTTTCAGAAGATCCGTTCAGAACGCGCTCTGGAAGCTCTGAGACAGATGTCGAGTCCTCGCGCCTTGGTTGTGAGGGACGGAGCCGAGGTCAAAATCGCCGCTTCAGAGCTTGTTCCCGATGATTTGATTATTTTGAGCGAAGGAGATCGCATTCCAGCTGACGGTGAAATTATGGAAAGCTCTAGCTTCAGGGCCGATGAATCGTTGCTGACAGGTGAAGCTGTGCCAGTCCACAAAGGTGATGGAGACCACGTTTTTTCGAGCACTCTGGTTGTCGGTGGACGAGCTTACGTCAGAGTACTCGTCACCGGGGCGAATACGGAAGTTGGAAAAATTGGGAAGTTCTTGGCGGAAACTGAGCCGTCTCAGCTAAGACTTTCGACTGAAATTCGACAACTCACAAAACTCTTTGCCTACGCAGGCCTTATAGTCTGTTCCAGCATAACTATCGTCTACGCCCTTACCCGAGGAACTTGGCTCGAGGCATTCCTCGTCGGGCTGGCTACTGAACTAGCGCTTCTGCCCGAGGAATTTCCTGTCGTTCTTACGGTGTTCATGGCCCTTGGGGCGTGGCGGTTATCAAAGGTCAAAGTCTTGGTTCGAAGACCAGAGGCGATTGAGCGTCTTGGAGCTGTAACGGCACTTTGCGTAGATAAGACCGGCACATTAACTTTGAACCGAATGACAGTTGTTGGAACCGCCACAGGCCAGCCGGAAGACATTCTTAGATTTGGTGCGTTCGCCTCTCAGCCAAACCCATTCGATCCAATGGAAAAGGCGATTCTTCGTGCGGCTGAACATGTGACCAGTGACAAACTGAATTGGTCATTCGTTCGCGAGTACGCCTTGAGTTCTGATCTGCTTGCAATGACTTGTGTTTGGAGAAGTGCAACTGACAATCAGAATATAGTTGCGACCAAAGGTGCTCCAGAGGCGATCATCGGGCTATGTAATGTATCCGAATCAGAGAAGGATGTAATTCTAGCGAACGTTTGCAAGATGGCTTCTATGGGGCAAAGGGTCTTGGCCGTTGCACGTTCTAAAGTGGAAGGTGATTTGCCAACAACTCAACGAGGTTTTTCCTTCGAGTGGCTAGGCCTCATCGCCTTAGAGGATCCGCTCCGGGACGAAGTTCCCGAAGCTGTCGCTTTATGCCGAAAGGCTGGAGTCCGAGTTATTATGATCACCGGAGACTATCCTGAAACGGCTCGAAGCATTGCCGCCAAGGCCGGACTGAATACTTCCGGCGAGGTACTCACCGGAAGCCAAGTTACGCAGTTAACTGATGGGGAGCTGGACTCGAAGGTGGCAAAGGTAAATGTTTTTGCCCGCATGGTGCCCGACCAAAAGCTACGGATCGTTAGAGCACTCCAAAGATTAGGTGATGTGGTTGGAATGACCGGCGATGGAGTCAACGACGCGCCCAGCTTGAAACACGCCGATGTAGGTATTGCCATGGGCGCGCGGGGGACCGACGTAGCGCGGGAAGCTTCTGACCTGGTCCTTCTAGACGACAACTTTGCTTCGATAGTGGCTGGGATACGCCGCGGCCGCATGATCTTCACCAACATCAAAAAGGCGCTAGTGTACATCATAAGCATCCACGTACCAATCGCAGGCTTGTCGGTCCTTAGCGTGATAACTGGTTGGCCTCTGATTTTACTTCCTGTCCACATTGTATTGCTGGAACTGGTGATCGATCCCGCCAGCAGCTTGCTCTTCGAGTCGCAGGAAGCGGATCGCGATCCAATGGCTGCTCCACCTCGCTCTCTTGGCGCAAGGCTCTTTGCACCTGTTGATTTCATGCGTAGCGTGGGACAGGGAGCGTTGATTCTTGTCAGTTCAGGATTGAGTTTTTGGTACTACCTGCGTTGGGGCAATTCGGCAGAACAGGCGAGAACAATCGCGTTCGCAATCCTGGTTTTAAGCAACTTAGGGCTCATTGTAGCTGACCTTACACGGGGGCGCCCCAATCAGATCTTGAGGCTATTCACGTCGATTGGAAACTCAGCTATTGTTATTTGCTTCTTAGCGATCCTCGGGGGAATTTTTTTCGTTCCCGCGATAACTGAGATCCTCAAGCTCGCACCTGTTAACGCAGTAATGACTCTGCACGCGGTCGTAGCGGCCTTCCTAACATCGACCATTATTGGAATTTGGAATTGGATTCGAGCCTAGTTGCTTAAACCAAACCTTGAATGTATACGTTGTTACTCACCAGTTTCTGAGAGGACGCCGCTCATGCCTGAACGTCCGAACGAGATCGACCCAGCTCCTTCCTCGAATTCCGCGGGAACAACAACTTTCAATGACACCCTGGTAAGCGATGTTTTTAGCGGGATCATTCAAAAAATAAACGAACAACTAGGAACAGGAGTGGCTTTTGATCAGCTCCTTGACTTCGTATTCGAGTCCTTAGGATTGATGATACCGTATGATCGGATGGGAATTGCAGTGTTAGAGGGTAAAGTACTGCGTTTGACCTGGGTACGATCGAAAGTCTTGGTTCGTCATCTCGCCAAAAACTATTCCGCACCGGTGAAGGGAAGCAGTTTAGAACAGTTGCTTAAATCGGGCAAACCTCGAATCATTGACGATCTCAGGGAGTATTTGTGCCAGCATCCGAATTCCGCCTCTACGAAGCTCATATTGCAAGATGGAATCGTATCCAGTTTAACGTGCCCGCTTATCGCAAATGGCAAACCGATTGGCGTAGTTTTCTTCTCAAGTTGCAAGCCTTACACCTACCAAGATCAACACATAAATACTTTCATGGCACTTGCAGCTGAATTGGCAGTCGTGGTGGAACAGGCCAGCCTGCGTAAGTACTTCGATGAAGGACAATCGAGAGAATCATCCTTTTCACGCGTGCTTCATGACCTTAAGTCTCCGTTAACCCTGATCCAGGGTTTTATTGAGCTCGCTAGAGGCGAACCCTGGTACGAAGAGCTTAGGCCCGAAGCTAAGAAGGTCTGCGAAACTCTGGCACGAAATACGAAATTCATGTTCGATCTCTTAAACGAACTAGGGGAATTAGGCCAACTTGGTCGCTCTGCATCTGAGAGCGCGGTTGATTTGGTGAACTTGCCCCCGTTCTGCAGCGAGATGGCTAGCTATGGAAAGATCTTGGCAGAAAAGAAGGAAATCCATTTTGAGGCTGTCTTTGATTCCAATTTGCCAAAAACTGCGAGCTTCGACCCGGGCAAGATCCGCCGGGTTCTCGATAATTTAATTACCAACGCCGTGAAATTTTCTGATCGAGGATCAACAATCAGAATGCAAATTACTTTCGGTAATGATCGATTGATCTTTTCGGTTACGGACGAAGGACACGGGATCCCCGAGTCTGAACTCCCAAAGCTTTTTCTCGAATTTGGGAAGACAAGTACCCGGCCAACGGAAGGGGAAGGCAGCACTGGATTGGGGTTAGCCATTGCGAAAAAGCTGGTTGAACAGCACGGAGGTCTGATCTCCGCACAGAGTCAGCTGAAAAAGGGCTCGACGTTTTCGTTCTGGATTCCATACAGGCCTGCATCTAAGTTGCATTGATTAGTCATCGATGAAATTTACTTGAATGAGGTTTCCTGAGGAATCCATCGCAATCATTGGCCAACAAGCTGCCGATTCCACCAACCTAGCGAGATGACCTCCTGCTGTTGAACTTTGGCAGCCTTGCCTGCCATGATCATCGTGCAATCTTTCAAAGTGCCAACCGTCGCAAGTTCAATGCCAAACCAAATCACGGTAAACACAAATCGAAACGGTCCACTCATAGTGCCACCTCCATTGAATGCTCCACAAATAAGCAGCAGCCAAAATAGACTTGGTTTCGACAATTTAGCTGTTGGCCAGTGCCACTCAAGTGCCACTCGGAGCGATTATTTCTCGTTATTTCCGGTTATGTTCAAGCGATCCGATCCGCGTTAAGTGATTGAATCTTTTGATTTCTGATTTTCTACATTTACGTGACTGAGACTTGATTTTGCGTGCGACTTTTGGAGGTGGCGGGCGGAATTGAACCGCCGTAGCCGCTTTTGCAGAGCGGTGCCTGGCCACTTGGACGATACCGGAGATAGGCGAAACGTTTGAAAAATGAGCAGATGGGTGGCCATGATACGGGCCGGTGACCTACTGTACTGCTTATATCATGAGGTCTTGGAGGCCGGATGGAGTCGAAGCCTAACGCTTTAAGGCGCCAAGAAACTCCGCCGCGTCCACGATCTTGACGTTCCGGAAAATCCCAAGCGGCAAAAGATGCTCTTTGTCGCCTGTTACAAGATATTTTGCGCGACCTAAAGCGGCTGTCTCCAAGACGAGATTATCTGCATGGTTTGCAGGAATGACTTTTACCGAGCCTGTTGGTTCATAGAGATCGGCTACCTGTAAAATTCTATTAATCATTTTCCGCGTGTTCTTCCGACCAAAGGAGAACTTGCCGAGGAGATTGCGTTCAATTTCCTCCAAGATCACCTTGGACGAAATGACCGTAAATTTCCGATTGAATGCGGCGGTGACGATTTCAGCGGGCTTGCCCGAAAAAACAACGCCGCTAATCCAAATGTTCGTGTCAATACAGGCTTTGAGCATTGGAAACCAAACTACCGGCGCCCAGCCCTGACAATTCGAGCTACGTCATCAGGCTTTAATTTCATGCGCTTGGCCACCTTGCGGCCCTCTTTCCGGATGGCAGCCAAATCCCGGTTCGCTAGATACTGCCGGAACGCTTCCCTTAGAAGCTCTGAAATTGTCCTGTGTTCCTCTTTGGCCACCTTTTGGACCTCTTTTTCCATATCTGGAGGTAACGAAAGGCTTATAACTTTGGCGGTTCTCATAGACTTTACTCCGTTATTAACAAATAATAACAGATATTAACACAACCTGTTGATTTCCGAAAGAAAAATAAAAAATTTTTTGAACGTTCGTGTGCATGAACTTGGGGGTTTATCGGCCCTCAGAGGCATTGACCCCGATGAGCGATTTTTTTGGTTGCCGTGGATACACAAAGGCCCGAAGTTCAAAACCTCAAAAAAAGACCCATGGTTAGAGCGTGCGCATGCCGCAAATGGCCTGTTTTTGGCCCAGGTCTTAGACCGCCTCCACCTTAGAGGGTTCAGCCCACCAACGGCGACACCGTCGGCATTTTTGTTCACAGGGCACGGCCCCGATTCCACGATCAAGGCAGAGCGCCCAGGTTGGCGGTACCGGATAACTCCCATATAGAGAGCATTGCCCATGGGACTCGGCCTGTTCGGCAGGAACCCACGTTGATCTAAATTGAAGATTGGCCGTCAACGCTTCATCTGCCGCAGCCCACGCCTCAAAGCCTCAACCACGATCTCGTTTTTCTTATAGGGCAGCTGTTCACTTTTAAGGGCGCGATTGTAATGCTCCTGAACATCTTCGATGAGCTTATGTAGCTCCTTTTTGACCTCTTCAGACACCCTAAATGCAATTAAGGGGTAATCGGCAGGCATTTTCTTTCGCTCACGGCGGCTCATTAGGTTCTCCGTATTCCAAACTGTGACACCAAATCCATTGTTTAACAATGTTTGTTATACAATCGTGCCGAGTAGGCTAGAATGTGAATATGGGCAGTAAAATCAAGGCTGTAGCCTACGCGCGGGTATCGCGGCTCTTAGGACAAGACCCTAAACTCCAGCTGATTGGTGTTCGGCAGTTTGCTGAGGCTAGAGGTTATGATCTCGTTACCGAGTACGTCGATGAGGGCATTTCTGGCAGTACTGAACGGCGGCCCGGCTTGGACCGCCTGATTGCAGATGCCCGACAGCGCAAGTTCGACGTGATCGTTACGGCCGCACTAGACAGGCTTTCGCGCTCAACCAAGCATTTCCTCAACCTTTTCGACGAACTTCACCACTATGGGGTGTCCGTCGTCTCTCTAAGAGAAAACCTAGATTTCACGTCGCCGACTGGAAAAATGGTTGCCACCGTCCTCGCCAGCGTCGCCACGCTAGAGCGACAAATCATCTCAGAACGAATACGAACCAGCCTGGCTGCCAAAAAACAAAACGCAAAAGAAACCGGCAACGGATGGCGGTGTGGCCGTCCATCCAAGCTCAGTCCCGAACTGATGGACGCCGTTCAAAAGCTCAGGGCATCAGGTTCCAGCATACGGGCAACCGCCAAGGCTTTAGCAATTTCCAAATCAACGGTATTGCGTGTCTGCCGCCTGCTTCAAAACCCCTCTTCCAAGGAGATGCCAAATCCTGGCGCCAAAAAGAGTGTCAAAAGTGGGTGAGCAAACAGATGGTTTTGGGACCCAATGATATAGAGCGGGTAGATAAAAGATAGGAGGCACTATTTCCAACAAAAAATCAGATCGACTGCCCAACGGCGGCGGCCACTTTTATTGCAATCGCTGCAGCAAGCCCTCCAATCCAATTAAAGTCCTTAACGACCTTTTTTATTGCATCCCATGCCGCGAAGTTGAAGTTAGGGCTAAATTGCTGGCAACATTAATTTATGAGTTCGACAACGAGCCCGACGAAACTATCGAGTAACCAAAAAAAGATATGATAGTAACAAAGTGTAAGCTAGTTCAGTTTACCTGCCAGTAGGTACCACCCCGCTCACCTTTCTGGCCTGCAACCCAAATCGGGCCAACGCCTTTATGACAGTAACGTTAACTGGCAGTGCGACTATGGCTGGCCTTCTAAAGGCCACGCGCGCGCTAAAGGCAAACTCAAGTGCTGGCTTCGACAATGTGACCCCAAGGCAGTTCCGCGCGGCTTTATTGCAAACTGACCTTGGCACTGGCCTTATCGAAGACCTCAAGACAGGCAGGTATCGTCCTGGGCCTCTGAGAAGAGTATGTATCCCCAAGCCAAATGGCACCCAAAGGGAAATCTACATACCTTCTGTTCAGGATAGAGTAGTTCAGAAATTGATCGTCAATGCCATTACCCCGCTAGTCGAAGCACGCTCCAGCCAACACTCATATGGTTTCCGTCCACACCGCAATGTTCAACAAGCCGTGAGACATGTGAGCCAGTTGGTGAAAGCCGGGTATCGCGTCTGCCTTCTGGTGGACCTGAAAAACTTCTTTGGAAACATCAAGAGGGAGCGTTTAAGAGCGCTTTTGCGAAACTACCCGATAGACCCGGCCCTACGGGAATTGGTAAACGCCTTTATTAAAGCCAAGGCCATAGATATGGTAGATGCATCTGCAAGCCACGGGATTCCAGCGGGTATGCCGCTCGCCCCGACATTGGCCAACATCTATCTCACCCCACTCGACAACGATCTAGCAAAACGAGGGGTCAAATTTGTCAGGTACGCAGATGACATAACGTTATTGTTCAGGAGCGAACACGAATGTCGCTCCTTATATATGGATGTTAGCGATGGCTGGGAGGAGAGATTCGGCCTTCGCATCAACCACCAGAAAACTGAGATTGTAAGTCAGGGCCACAGGTCGGTTCTCGGCTTCAAGATCGGCGACTATGGTGGGGTTACGGCGAGTACTCTCGTAACTGATGTTCTGGCTGAGTCTCTCACAGACCTGCTCTCAGCCGCTAACGTTCCATTAGGCATTCTGCAAAAGCAAATCAAAGTTGAAGTTCACTGCTGACCGGCTTATTCAGTAGCTAAAACAAGTAGTTGCCAAGCCCTCCACTTGGTTGATTTGATTTTTTTGCGAAGAAAAATCATCAGCAAGCAAGGGCGGCAACTATGAGCAAGCATGGC
>JBFWQY010000041.1:0-34124 GCA_050249195.1 Bdellovibrionales bacterium | reverse complement strand
AAATCCAGACGATCAAAGCCAACGCACGGGGATATCGGAACTTCGCCAATTACCGCATTGCTATCCTGTTCTACTGCGGAAAGCTGGAACTCTACCCCCTATAGGCACAAGAAAGTCGGAAGAACCATAATTATAATAAATATTTTATTCTTTCAAAATTTAACGTAAAGGATGGGCCATTAGATGAAAAAAGTAATTCGTTTTCTTGTTCCACATGCTTCCATGTTGGCGATCGTTTCGCTTATGTCCTCATTTGTGGGCTTTTCCGTCAGTGCCTTCGCGTATGCATCAGATATCGTCTCCGAGCACCGACAGCGTGCTCGAGTAGATAGAGAACGTACCGAGGACCAGCAGGAAGAGCAGATCAAGGCGAACATTGCCAAAGGCAATCGGGAGTTTAGAGAAAAAGTTTATCAGTTTTCCTATCGCTATACCGACAACCGTCCTGATTGGGCGCAACAGGCCGTTTGTGTCGCCGATATCTACACTTCGTGTGGAGGAGGGATGTGCTACTCGACCCACAATAAATATTATAAAATTTCCGTGAATGATTTAGGAACTACCGGGCTTTATTATGTAAATCGTTGTTACGTTCGGCTTCCTCAGGATCTCACCTGTGAAATCTACGAAAGATCAAGGCCCGTAGGATCAGGAGAATCCGAGCGGTGGGTCGACTATTACACCGCCAGCTGCCGCGACGCCTATGGCCGACCCCTACCAGACCAAGAGATCCCCTAGAACGGTTTGCTCCGCGCCTCGGAACACGGGTGGGGACACCGGCTCGATATCCGCCGCGATCCGATATGCCGCTGGGTGGCACCTGTAATTACGGGCGCCACCCAGCTCATCCTCAACCCACACGTCCCCGCCCTTTCGTCCGGATTTTCTCATTTCGCGACTCGACTGTCTTATCTTCCGGGAAAACTTTGCCGATTTGATACGCAGAAGAAAAAGGAAAGATGGATCTTTCCTCCAAGCGAATCCAAGGTGGGATGTCTTCACGACAGAATTCTCCTTTGGAACTCTTGCGAGAGAGTTCTCTTTCCTGAGTGCAAAAATAACCTGGGCGCAGTACGTGCCCTTTGGCCAATTGGATGGCCGGCATCACGGAGGATGAGCAAATGCAGGGAGGATAAACGTGTCGCTCAGGATATCCACGAATGTGGCATCGTTGAACGCGCAGAAGAATCTGCGCTCGACGAATTTACTGATGGATCGGTCCTTGGCCCGTCTGAGTTCTGGTTATCGGATTAACCAGGCTGCGGACGACGCCGCGGGATTGGCCATCAGTGAAAACTTGCGGGGTCAGATCCGCGGATTAAAACAAGCCTCGCGAAACTCCGAAGACGGTGTTTCGCTGGTTCAAGTCGCCGAGGGCGGTTTGAACGAAATCTCCAATATGCTGATCCGGTTGCGCGAACTCGGCGTGCAGGCGGCATCGGACACGGTCGGAGAGACGGAGAGGAAATTCCTCGACGTCGAATACCAGCAGTTGAAGTCTGAGATTCAGCGTATCTCGGAAGTGACTCAGTTCAACGGGCGCGATCTTCTCAACGGAACCGGTGGCATTATCGATATTCAAGTCGGTGTGTACAACGATCCGTTTAAGGACCGCATCAGCTTCAACTCGTCGGCCGCCAACTCGTCTTTGGAGTCCCTGGGTCTCACCGCTGAGAGCCTGGCCACCAAAGAGCAAGCGCAACAGAGTTTGGCGACGGTGGATTCAGCCATGACCATGGTGAATGCGATGCGCGCGAATTTCGGCGCCATGCAGAACCGGCTGAACTCCACGATTGCGAATCTGGCGATCGCCCACGAGAATCTCTCGGCCGCGAATTCACGGATTCGGGACACCGATGTGGCGGCGGAGACCGCGGAGCTGACGCGCAATTCGATTCTGATGCAAGCGGGAGTGTCCGTGCTGGGGCAGGCCAACTCCGCCCAACAGATCGCACTGAAGCTTTTGGGCTAACCGTTGGGTTAACCGGTCTTTTTCTGAGCGGCCAGGCTTTTGACATATGCCTGGCCGTGTTTTTCCCAAGTGGAGTTGATGCGCTCTCCGAGTGTAGGAGTGTCAAAGGGTTTGATCATGTAATGACTGATGCCCATCTTGGCCGCTTCGAAAACCTCGGCGCGTTCCTGCGATGACGTCAATATGATCACGGGGAGGCCTTCGAGGGATTCCTGTGCTCTCACCCACCGCAGGAGCTGCAAACCTGAATACTCCGGCATATGGATGTCCAGCATCATAAGATGAACGGGATCAACCTTTTGCTCATCTTCGAGAAGAAGGCGCTTCGCCACTTTTCCACTTTCAGCCTCGAGAATTTTCCAATACTGCAGTTCTTTAAAGCTGTTTTTCAGCACGGTCCGTAGGAAACTGGAATCATCCACGATCAAGATTTTTGAGGCCACTGGAAACATAGACACTCCCCACCAGGGATTCTTTCAATATCTAAATTTAAACGCTTTTCCCCTTGAAAAGGCACTCGGCAAAGGCCCGGTTTTCGGTCTCGCTAGGGCGTCTCCTCAAAATGAGGAAACGCCCTAGTAGCTCCGATTGCCGTGCGAGATCGCAACAAACCGGAGCGCCTGCGACGCAACGCTAGTAACGGAGAATAAGTCCCAGCACAGCGGCTGCGAAAATCAAGCCCCAGAAAATGCGCCAGGACCCACGGTCCACACTGCGCCGTAGAGAAGTTAGCTCCGCTGAACGAATCTGCAACGAAAAGTCAGGATCGTTCAAACGTCGAAGCATCTGCTTTGTCTGACGAGGAAGAGCCGCAGCCAATGAATTCATATCTCGCGCCAAAACAGACGCGTCGGAGAACATTCGCTTCGGATCCATACGGACCTGGACTAGATCTTTGGCGAATTCCAGTGAGTAGGTCAAAAAGTCAAAATCCTTCAGAAGAAGACGGCCCATACCCTCCACCGAAACCATCGACTTAAAGAACATCACCAGCTCGGTGGGAAGGGTGAGTCCGTGACGAGAAGCCACGGCCGTGCTTTCCATCAGCAGGCGCCCGAGATTCACGTTCTTCGTCGTAAGGCCGTAGTACGGCGCGATCAGGTCCCGAATATCGCGCGCGAACTGGTCCACATCCACGCGCTCGGTGAAGGGGGCCAGATCGACATAGAGATAAGCCAAGCGGTCGTAGTCCTCCTCCGCTAGGGCGAGAAACATATTGGCAATGGTCGACTGAGTCCGACGGTTCAAGCGGCCCACGATTCCAAAATCAATCAATCCAATCTTGTTATTAGGCAGGAGCAAAACGTTGCCGGCATGGAGGTCTCCGTGGAAAAGACCGTCGGAATAGACCATTTTCATATAAGTTCGAAGGCCCCGCTTCAGCACTTCCTCGGGCTCAATTCCCTCCTGCTTGAGAGCTGCGCTCTGACTCATTGGAATGCCCTCGAGCGCTTCCAGAACCAAAACTTTGCGACCGGTGAATTGCCCGTAAACCTTCGGAATTCTCACGTCTGGATCATTGGCGAAGTTGGTGGCGAATCGACGCACGTTATTGGCTTCAATAACGAAATTGGTCTCCAGTTCCAGTGAACGTCCAAACTCCGCGATAATGGCAGTGGGATTGAAAGGCCGCACTTCCGGCAGGTAGCGCTGCGCCAATTCCGCTAACACGCGGAGAATCTGCATGTCCTCGTGAATCACACGCTCGATACCGGGCCGTTGGACTTTTACCACCACCGAACTGCTGTCCTTCAATCGGGCCCGGTGAACCTGAGCAATACTTGCGGCCGCTAACGGAACTTCATCGAAACTTGAGAACACCTCACGTAAAGGAGCGCCAAAGTGCGCGGTCAAAATGCTCTCGATTTCCATAAATGGAACCCCGGACACCTGATCGTGCAGCTTTTTAAATTCCTCGGAAAATTCCAGAGGAATCAGGTCCGGGCGCGTGGCCAGAAGCTGTCCCAATTTCACGAACGTGGGCCCGAGCTGTTCAAAGCTCATGCGCATCCGTTCAGGCACCGAGAGGTGCTCTACATCTTTGGAAATAAAGCGATCAAGTATAAAACGGCCAAGTTTAACGCGGGCGACGGCGCTTTGAAAGCCGTGGTTTGCGAACACCCCGAGTATCGTCCTTAGACGCGCGACGTTTCGGAAGGGGCTCCCGCGCCTTCTCCACATGCTTGTAGCCCTCCGGCAATATGAAATCGATTTGGCCGAGCTCCGTATCCGCTTTAGCCACCACCACACGGATCGGCTCGCCGATCTCATAAGAAATACCAGACTTCCGGCCCACGAGCCGCAACTTTTCCTCATCAAATTCAAACCGGTCTCGTCCCAGCTCTTCCACCCGAATTAAGCCGTCCACATCGAACTGGCGAAGCAAAACAAAAAGCCCGAACTTGGTCACCGAGCTGATAACGCCCTCAAATTCTTCCCCCACGTGCTGTGCAAGGAAGCGGGCCTTCTTAATCGCATGAATCTGACGCTCCGCCTTCACTGACCTTTGCTCACAGGCGCTGAGAACCGTGCCCGCCGTTTCGAGCTGATCCCGGCTGATAAAGCGATAACCCTTACGCGGCAGTATCGCGGCCTTCACCAGGCGGTGCACGATCAAGTCGGGGTAACGCCGGATGGGCGATGTGAAATGCGCATAATCGGGAAATCCGAGTCCAAAGTGGCCCACGTTGTGAGGGGAGTACTTCGCCTGCGCCAGCGATCTCAGTGCCAGCATATTCAGAATGTGCTCCTTGGGATGACTCTTGAAATGCTCCAGGGCCCCCGAGATCTTCTTGGCAAGATGGCCGCCACTCAGCTTGGACTTGTAGCCAAAGGCCTTTAAAAACGATTCAAATGTTCTTATCGCCTCTTCTTTGGGAGGCTCATGCACCCGATAAAGGGCTTCAATCTCACGCTCGCGGAAAAAACGGGCGACAGCCACGTTCGCGATCAGCATCAGTTCTTCAATCAGGCGGTGCGAAAAAAGCCGTTCCGAGCGCATGATATCAACAGGGAGGCCGCTCTCATCAATTTCGATCTGCGTTTCCGGGAGATCGAGATCCAGGGATCCCTCACGGAATCGTTTGGCCATCAGGATCCGGGCCAAGTCTGCGCAACGAAGAATGTTCTCCTGAACATGTTCCAGCCCCTTTGGCGTGTGCCCTTCAATCACCTCCTGAGCTTGCCCATAAGTCACGCGGGCATGGCTTGAGATCACGGCTTCGTAAAATTCAGCTGCTTCCAGCTCCCCCTGAAAGGTCAATTGCATGTCCGCGACGAGGGCCAAACGGGGCACATGAGGTTTGAGGGAACACAGCTCATTGCTGAGCTTTTCCGGCAGCATTGGGGCCACAAAGTTAGGAAAGTACGTCGACGTCCCGCGAAGATACGCGTCCTCGTCGATGGGTGTCCCCTCTTTGACGTAGTGACTGACATCTGCGATCGCAACGATCAGGTGAAAGCCGCGGCGCGAATTTTCCACATAAACGGCATCATCAAAGTCCTTGGCCGTATTGCCATCAATCGTGACAATCGGAAGGGAGCGTAAATCCTTGCGTCCGGCCCATTCCCTCTCACTCACCACATCGGGAAGCTCGTCCGCCTGACGCAAACTCGCCCTAGAAAATTCATGGGGAATGTTGTGCGCGTGCAACATACGCACAGAATCGTTGAGGGGGTCCGCCGCGTCTCCCACGACGGTGACCACCTTGCCCCAAAATCCCCGCGGTGAATCCGGGTAATCTTCAATTTGAACAACAACCAACTCCCCTTCACGAACCGAAAGGTCCGCAGGGCACGAGGCCTTCAAATCCTCTCCCCAGCTGAAACTCCGGTCATAGAGCACACCACGGCCTGTACTGGTCGGGTAGAACTGGCCGATCACTCGCGTAAACGCCCGGTTTAAGACCTCAAGAACCTCGCCGCGAAAGCGATCTCCGCCACGTTCCCGCTCGACCCGCACCCGCACGCGATCGTTGGACATCACTCCGCCCATTGCCTGGCGTGGAATATACACGTCGGGCTCCTCGAGACGATCAGGGATAAAGAAACCAAAGCCATCGGGGTGGCGTTTGACAATACCTACGGATTCACTTGAACTTCTTTTCGACTTCACGCTTGATGAGGCTTACCGCATCTCGAGAGAACGGTCCATAATTTCAACTAGCCCATATGTGGAAAACAACTCGAGAAAGACTTTCCGTTCCACAACCAGAGAGCTGATTCGGAAGACCGGCTCAGGATTACGGATCTCCCACGCAATGGAAGCATTGAAATTCCCCTGGGCCGTTCCGATCGTCAAGATGACACTGCCTCCACCTTTAAATCCCTCATAGCGCTGATTCGTTAGAATATCGATTTGCACGATCCCGATCCCACGAACCTCAATTTTTGAGTAATGAGCTTCGCCGGTCAGAATTTGAACACCTTTTTTCTCCTCAACTCGGATATAGCCTTCCCCATTACGCTCGAGGATAGGATTGAGTTTGGCATATTCCTCATTTTTGAATTGGTTAAATTGATCCGTAAAATCAAATCTACGGGTGGCATGATCGTAACGCAGACGAAAGCGTGCCGAGGCGGGGCAGTTGTCACCTTTCAGCCTCAAGTCCGTTTCCCAGGTCCCTGTGAAGTCCCCTTCACGGCCAGTCCGGCTCCGCTCCGGGATACATCCCATCTCTTCGAGCAAAGCCGCCATTTTTTGAGCCTTTTCGCTCGCCATCGGCATGAATGAAGCCACCAGGTGGACCGCCTCTTCATTGTCCGCCTGGACAGCATTGAGCTCTTTCAGAAAGGTGAACTCCGATTCGCTCAGCCCGCCGCGCTCGCGCCGTTCGCGCGACATCTCTGATCCACAGCCGCAAACCAGGAAACTGGCCAGCAGAACTCCCAGAAGTTTATGCATCCGTGCACTCCTTCTCATTGCTTTTCATGACTGGTGCTTGATCTAAAAAGTATAGGTCCCCCACGTCGGCTTGACAACGGATTCGGCGAAAACCGGGCAGGAGGGACAATGTTTTGTGAATAAGACCCCGACATGGCAAGCCTCCGATTCGGACTTGACAGTAAATTCCGTAATACAGAGTTATTAGGCTACATGAGGGAGACAAATTATGGACCGAATCCGCGAGCTAAGCCTCAAATCCTACACTGAAGGCACCCGGAGTGAACAAGTGGAGTTCATGAGCGAGTTGATGGACGGGTTGCAGGAGCACGGTTTTATTATCCTGCGCGATCATCCGATAAAAGTGGAGCTCCTACACCAGGCCTACGCACTCGGCGCACGCCTCTTTCAACTTCCCGAACAAACGAAATTGCAATATGCGCATGTCGAGGGCGGGCAACGCGGATACACCCCATTTGGACGGGAACATGCGAAAAATTCGAAACACCCGGATCTCAAAGAGTTCTGGCACGTGGGTCGCGATCTTCCGCCCACTCATCGACTTAAAGCCTTTTTTCCGAACAATATCTGGCCGTCTGAAATCCCGGAGTTCGAGCCGGTTTTCCGGTCCCTTTTCCGGGCTCTCGATGATACGGGGCGAATTTTGCTGCGGGCCTTGACCCAGCCGCTCGCTGTTGAACACGACTTCTTCACGCGCATGACAGACATGGGAAGCTCCATCCTTCGGCTCCTTCACTACCCCCCCATTCCGGAGCATGTGGATCCCGGCTGTGTGCGCGCGGCGGCCCACGAGGATATTAATCTCATTACTTTACTGGTCAGCGCCTCCGCCTCCGGACTCGAACTCCTCGATCGTGAGGGGCACTGGCTTCCCGTGGAGGCGGCACCGGATACTTTGATTGTAGACTCTGGCGATATGTTGGCCCGAATCACCAATGACCGGATTCCCGCAACTACGCACCGAGTGGTTAATCCCAAAGGTCTCAACGTCAGCCGTTACTCGATGCCTTTTTTTATGCATCCCAATCCCGATGCCGTACTTGCGTGCCTGCCGTCCTGTCGCGGAGGAGGCGCAAAATATTCAAATATTTTGGCTAATGACTTCCTGATGGAGCGCTTGCGAGAAATTGGACTGACACAATAAGGACGCTAAGCGGACCCGCGGAGTTAGGGCTACGACTCATCGCACCGAATTCGATTCGAAGTCAACCTGTGCGAGTGACACCGACTCATTCACTTGAGGAGACCGCGGCGCGGCCGTCTCATATTTGTGCCCCTAGTGCCAAATGACATTGAAGGCCACGGCTGATTATGCCAAAAATGCCAAGCGGAAGAATGCGTTTCACGGGATCATGGCGGCCTCTTCTTCTGCGGATGGTCCCCGAGAGGTTAGTTATCGCCATTTTTGCTGATGCTCAAAGTCAAAACTCATCCATTCCGGTCGTAGGGATAGGTGCCTCTGCGGGAGGCCTGGAAACCCTCCGCGTGCTTTTGGAATCACTCAAGACAGACACGGGGATGGCGTTCGTTATCATTCAACATTTAAAAAGGGACCAGGGAAGCCGCCTTGGGGATATCCTCTCCCGTTGCACCGAGATGCCAGTCAAAACAATCGAGAACGGTTTACCGGTTGAACCCAACGTCGTGTTTGTGGCCCCGCCCGGGGTGGATGTCGTTTTGTCGGGAGATTTTTTGAATCTCAGTACAAGAGGCGAGTCCCCAGTTCATCACTTGGGAATTGATTTTTTCTTCGTTTCGCTTTCCCAGAACCGCAAGTCCAAAGCCATCGGAGTCATACTTTCCGGGACGGGATCGGATGGAACGTTGGGTTTTAAAGCCATTAAAAGCGAAGGCGGCATTACGATTGCCCAGGATCCAAAGACCGCCAAGTTTGACGGAATGCCCAGATCGGCAATTGCCGCCGGAATCGCGGACCTGATTCTCGCGCCGGAAGATATCGCTCATGAATTGGACCGTTTAGCCAAGCATCCTTATACGACCGCCGCCTTGCAGCCCCACCTGTATGAGGAGTCAGACGATTTCAAACGAGCCAGTCCTCAGATTGATGAAAACTCGGTTATTGGGCGAATTCTTGATCTTCTTTTGGATCATACCAAGATTGATTTTTCTCAATATAAACTGAGCACCATACGCAGACGGATTGAACGTCAAATGATGCTTCGGAAAATTGAGACGATCGAGCGATACGCGGAATACCTATGTAAGAATAATGACGAGGTGAAATCCCTTTACGAAGATATCTTTATTCATGTGACGGATTTCTTCCGTGACCCGGAAGCCTTTCAAGCGCTTGAAGAAAATGTTTTTGCCGCACTGGTTAAAAATCGAAATCCCGATCATCCCATTCGGATCTGGATTCCAGGATGTGCGACGGGTGAAGAAGTGTACTCGCTGGCGATCGCCCTGAGTGAATACCTCGAAACCCACGCGCTCAACCTTCAGTTGAACATTTTCGCCGGCGATATCAGCGAACCCGCACTCCTTAAGGCCAGAAAAGGTGTCTACGCCGACTATCAAATGCGTAGCGTTTCGCCCAAGAGACTTGAGCTCTTCTTTGAGAAGGTCAAAGGTGGTTATAAAATCAAAAAAGGCATTCGAGACATATGTATTTTCTCTCGACACGACGTCACCAGCAATCCGCCGATTCCAAAGGTCGATTTAATCTCTTGCCGAAACGTACTGATCTACTTTTCAGCCGATCTTCAGAAACGGGTCTTTCCCGTATTCCATTATGCTTTAAACCCAAGTGGATACCTATGGCTTGGAAAAGCGGAAAATCCGGACTCCGCATCCAGACTTTTTAGCGCGGTCGATAAGAAGCACAAAATTTTTACGAAGGTCCAGAGCACCGTTCCGGTTCAACCCCGCTTTTCGACATCGATTTATTCGCCTTCTCAGGTGGACGCGAATGTTCGGGCCAATGACTATTTCTTGAAAGCGGCAGACTCTGTTCGGAGTGCCGACCAAGTCATCTTATACCGGTATTCCCCGCCCAGTGTGGTGGTGGACAGCAGTTTCGACGTGCTTCAGTTCCGCGGACGAACGATTCCATTCATTGAACCCGCGCCGGGGGTCGCAAGCCATAATTTGCTCAAAATGGCGAATCCTGAGATTTTGCCGCACTTGCGCGTGTGTTTGCAAAATGCAAAAAAACACGGTGGGCAAATTAGAAAAGAAGATATCTCCTTTGATTTTGAAGGCCAAACTCGCCGAGTGACGATCGATGTAAGCCCGCTGAATCCCCTGGCGCCACCCAAGGATCGGCAATTCCTGGTCATCTTTGAGGATCTTACCTCCACCAGGACAGTGAAACGTAAACTGGCATCTGCTCCAAAGAGAGAACGGGCGAAAGTCAAGGAACTCGGGCACCTCCAGACTCTGGCTCAATACAACACCCAGCTTCTGCAAGAACTTGAAGCCACGCGAGAGTACCAACAGTCGCTGGTCGAGGAGTACGAAGCGGCTCAAGAGGAGCTGACCTCAGCCAATGAAGAGCTTCGAAGCACGAACGAGGAGCTTCAGAGTACAAATGAGGAGCTACATAGCACGAATGAAGAGCTCGGCACCGCGAAAGAAGAACTCCAGGCGGCAAATGAAGAACTACTAAGTACAAACGATGAGATCCAAAGACGGAATCAGGAACTCGAAAACGCCCTTCGGGATCTCGAGCAAAGTGAACAGCGTTTTCGCATGCTCATTGAAAATGTCAAAGACTACGCGATCTTTATGCTCGATCCTGAAGGACATGTCTCGACTTGGAATGAAGGCGCCAAACGGCTAAAAGGATATGACGCCAAAGAGATCATGGGCCAACACTTTTCCAGATTCTTTGCGGAAGAAGACCGCGACTGGAAGCCTAAACATGAGTTGGAAGAGGCCGCGCGCACCGGGCGCGCGGTTGATGAGGGCTGGAGGGTCCGCAAAGACGGTTCACGATTTTGGGCGAATGTGGCGGTGACGGCGATCCGAGATCGGGACGATCGCCTAATTGGCTTTGGAAAAGTCACCCGCGATCTCACCGAGAGAAAACTAGCCGAACAAGCAAGACTCGAGGAACAAGCGCGCGCCGCCGCTCACAAATTAGAAGTCCAAAATCAGCGGATTCTGGCGGAGATCTTCGACAAAGCACCTTCCTTCATGACACTAACACGCGGTCCAAACCACGTCTTCGAGCTGGCGAACCAAGAATATTTCCGAGTCTTGAGGCTTGATCGCTCTGTTATCGGAAAGACCGTGCGGGACGTGTTTCCTGAGATGGAAGAGCAGGGTCTTATCGACCACTTGGATCAGGCCTATCGAACAGGCGTGCCGTTTCAGGCTGAAGAAGCTCCGCTTCGGCTGCGCACTCCGAATGGAGGGGAACGACTCATCTATGTCGACTTCGTCTATCAGCCCGTGCGGGATGTCGACGGAAAAATTTACGGCCTTGTCCATCAGGGATATGAGGTCACGGAAAAGGTCCTGGCCCGCAGAGCGGTCGAGAACGAACGGGAGAATTTCCGGAACCTCTTTAAACAAACGCCCGAGATGGTTTGTATCCTGAGGGGACCGGACCATCTATTCGAATTTGTCAATGAGGCCCATATTCGCGCCTTGGGATTTGATGCCACGGGAATGACCGTCCGAGAAGCACAGCCCGAGTCCGTTGAAGTGCATGACATCTTAGACGAGGTTTATCGAACGGGAAAAACAGCGGCTCTTCATGAAATTCCCGTAACGGTGACGGACCGCCTTCGCTATTTTAACCTGACCTACTCGGCTCGCCGGGACGACGCCGGCAAAATAAACGGCGTCATGATCCTGGGAATGGAGGTCACGGACCAGGTCTCGGACAGACAGCGCATCCGGGAGTATGCCTCAGAACTCGAAAAGTCGCAAAGGGTGGTGCTTGACGAGAGGGAACGCTTCGATCGGATCGCGGCGGCGACGAACCTGGGCGTTTGGTTTTGCGATCTGCCCTTTGCCGATCTCGAGTGGAACTCAAATACGAAAGATCACTTTTGGCTCCCTGCCGATGCCCAGGTTACCATTGAAACGTTTTACGATCGCATTCATCCCGATGACCGCGAAAGGACCCGTCAAGCGATTGATCATTCCATACAAACGCATTCCCCATACGACGTGGAATATCGGACGACGCCTGCCAATTCGCGCACTCCTTTCAAGTGGATCCGCGCCATCGGCTGGGCCGATTACGACTCAAGCGGAAAGCCCATTCGCTTTGATGGCATCACGTTGGATGTAAGCGAACACAAGAGGGCCATCGAGGAACAGAAACGGAGTCTGGAGGTTCTGGAAACGATCAACCGGGTCGGCCAGTTCATCTCAGCAGAGCTCGAGCTTTCACACCTAGTCCAATCCGTCACTGACGCCGCCACGCGACTCGCGGGAGCGGAGTTTGGGGCCTTCTTTTACAATGTCCTAAACAACAAGGGGGAATCCTATACCCTCTACGCTCTGTCTGGTGCGCCCAGAGAGGCCTTCGAAAAATTCCCGATGCCCAGAAACACGGAAGTATTTGGTCCCACGTTTCATGGAACAGGAGTCGTTCGGAGCGATGATATTTCAAAAGATCCCAGATACGGTAAGAATGCTCCCTACTACGGCATGCCTCAAGGGCATCTTCCCGTCGTCAGCTACTTGGCGGTGCCAGTGGTTTCACGTTCAGGCGAAGTGTTAGGGGGCTTATTCTTTGGACACTCGCGCGCAGGGGTGTTTTCTGGACGCGAGGAGGAGATTATCAAGGGATTGGCTTCCCAGGCCGCCATTGCGATTGACAACGCAAGGCTCTTCCAACAGCTAAAGGAGGCGGTGCATGCGCGGGATCAGTTCATGTCGATTGCAAGTCATGAACTCCGCACCCCTCTGACAAGTATGAAGCTTCAGACGCAACTGTTTCATCGGAGTCAGGCGAAAAACCCCGGAGTCGCTCTGGAACCGCAGAAAATGGCCAGATTTGTCGGAAGTATCGATGGCGGACTCAATCGGCTCATTCGTTTGGTCGATGACATGCTCGATATTTCCAGGATTCAGCACGGCAGACTGTCCATTAATGCGGAAAGAATGGATCTTGTACCGGTCTTGAGCGAAGCACTCGAACGCCTCAAACCGCAGCTCGCAGAAGCCGGAATGGAACTGAAAGTATCAGCGCCGCGCCAGTTATTTGCAAATATAGATCGTTTCCGAATTGAGCAAGTGATCACGAATTTGGTGACCAATGCGATTCGTTACGCCGCAAACGCTCCCCTGGATGTGACCTTGCAAGCCGTTGAGGACCGGATCACGGTCTCCTTCAAGGATTATGGGCCGGGAATAAAAAAGGAAGATCGCGTCCGGGTGTTCGACCGATTCGAACGCCTTGTGTCCGCTGACCAAATCTCGGGAATGGGGCTAGGGCTTTTCATTTCCAGGGAGATTGTTGAAGCGCACGGAGGAACCATCAAGATTGACAGCGAGGAGCATCAAGGCGCTTGCTTTGTAATCGACCTCCCTGGTCTTTAGCGCGGACGGGGATCATCTGATCGTTTCGAAATTCACCGAAGAACGCCAATTTGATGGCGGAATGAAGGCACGAGATGGGAGTGCCCGCATATCAAAGCAGCCGTAGTGGCAACAATTATTCTTAGCATAGTAAAAATGTATATCGGAAATTCGGAAACCGTCCATATCCCTCTTCGTTGAAATTGGGCTCCGCGCGACGCTCTCCCCTAATTTCAAACGACAGGGGAAAAGGTGAAATCGACATCCTGCTGAACTACATTTTGCCGCGAACAAAACGGAGGTGATTGTGAAACAAATCTCGACCGTTATTATAATTCTGGTCGGTTTTCTCTGCCACACCGAGGCTTTCGCTGAGGAGAAAAAATATGCGGACTGCGAAATCACTTGGGTCGACGCCGATGGTGTGAACCATAAAGGTGGCGCTTGGGCGTAGGGCTACAATCAAAGCTGGCATGCACCCGATTGAAATCAGGGACACGCTGATCTCAACATCTTTGTGTGTAAGAAGGAATAAGAACGTCTCGAAGTTGCCAGAAGCCCCGAGACCACCTTATGGTCGGATCGAATTTTGATCAAAAAACCAAAAAATTAACAAACCCAAAAAGAGGGGGATGAAAAATGATCAGATCCACTTTGCTTCGAAAGACGGTCGTAGGCGCGTTCGCCTTGACGGGAAATATAGCGTCGGCAGTTTCGCCCGTTGTCGGCGACGGTTGCTTTCAATTGTACACTGAGGAAAGTCTTCACCCTGTAATTTGCATCTTGGCAAGCACCGAAGAAAGCCTTTCGGGTGAAGGAGTGGAGGTCGCACAAATCGGCCCTAATGGTGGGCCCGTACTCTCCTGTCAGGAGACTTCCGGCATGCAGGTGACGAGCAGCTCGACGATTTTCTACATTGGCAACGAAGAGCTTGTGATGACGCCCAAAACGGAAAAGGGAGGGACTGTCAAAGACGGAACCACAGAGTATCTGTATTCACGGACGGATGAGAAGTTCACAGCGAATCTCCTCCAAAAAGTTGAACAGTCGGGTTTGTGCAAGCGCCGTTAAAGCAAACCCCCTTGAAGCTAATATTTGCTTTCGGGCGTCTCGGAAGAGAGGCCCGAAACCAAAAACCGAATCTATATGGGACGTTCTGTGCACATCGCCACAGGCAAGTCATAAAGCCGCTCTCGCCTACCTCGAAGGTCTCAAAAGCTCCTCCGTGACACGCTCCTCGCTGAACCAGCCTTCATGTGAGGAGTTCTCGAGACGAACAAAGGAAAACAACTCGCCCAACTCCTGAAGACGCTCTCGATTGGCTTCCGCGATAACCTCATTCCCGATGGGATCAAACACACTGTGATAGAAAAAAAGCCGAGTTTGCCCCGCGCGGAGGCCCTCAATGATCTTTTCGTAGGAAATCGGGTCGACGGCGCTGTGGGGAATTTCCATCCCTTTAGCTTCAAAGAAGGGATAGATCTGCTCGAGAAGAGGTCGGGTCTCGCACAGAAAAGATTCGGAGTAGCTCGTGTCAGTCGTGAGCTCGCCGTTTTGATTCTGGTCAGCGCTCGGCATACTGCTCGTATCCACAAGATTTGTGCCCAAGAGATAGGGGACAAATCTGTAATAGCCGCTTTTCACGTGCTTCTGTAACTCCGAGCGGATCTTGGCGCGATCAGGTTCTTCGTGAGTCAACATAGCTGCAATAAAACCATGTAGCACCGGCCAACGTCGCTTATCCGTAAGATGGAATGAAAGCAAATCTATGATGCTCGGTCCGCAAACCTTCACGCCGTCCATCCCCAGCCAGCAGTCGTCGTCCGCAATGGCAGATTTGATCTTCAGAACGCGGTTCGCGTCTTCTGGATACTCTTGAAGGTACCGTAAGCCCGTCCGATAAAAGCCGCGCTGGAGGATCAGATATGGCGCTGTAGGATCCGGTTTCACGACCACGCCATGCACGTGCGCGGATTCCACAACACCCGGATTCATCCCCGCATAGTTCGCAAGGTAGTGTAAAAGGATGGATGCGCCCCGGCTCTGACCCAACATGCGCCATCGCGGGTATCTCAGAAAATTCTGACGAAGGTATTCCATATCTTTGACCACATAACGGAGCCGGTAATGTTCATACTCAGAGGGAGCTAGATTGGATGCCATTCGCTTCGAACACCCCTCACCGCGGTGGTCGAAGGCCACGTAATCGCCTGGATACTCCTGTAAGACCCTCTTCAGCTCGCGAAAGCCCCGCCAGGAATCAATGCCGACGCCACCGTGGATAAAAACCAAAGGGACTTGCCCACGATACTGAGCATGGGTCCATATGCGCTTCCACCAAAACACAGGCAATGTTTCCGGAGTCCCGTCGTGGGCCTTCGGTACCGAGGTGAAGCCATAATCGATCCGGCGCAATCCCTTGTTCTCGGGAGCCAAATTGTAGGCGTCAAAATCCTGAATCAGCTGGCGACAGCCTTCCAGCACCGTCGTGACGGACTCCGCTCCGTTCGCGGCATTAATGGCCGCAGAGACGACTTCATCAGCTGTAAGTTCCTGGCTCTTGGCATGTCCAGGCCATGCGACTAAGCCAATGGCAATGGGAACAAGAATTTTCGAATGCCAATGCCAAGCGGTTCGTATTCTCCGCACGCTGGCCGAACGGGTGCGTACAAATGCGGATAGAGCTTTCACGATTTCCCCCTTTTCCGAAGCGAGGCCAATCCTATGGGAAGCTCGCAATCCCATATACAAAATGACGCTGACTGAATTTTTTCACGACCTTCGCATCTGAAACCTGAAGGCCTTTACTAAAGCGGCAATCTGCATTCCAACCAACGGCTTCCGATCCGTTTTATCCCCTGCCGGACTCATCATGGCGGGTCTACTTTTTGCATTTAGCGCACTCAACCTTAACCTGGAACACGACCTGGAGAATGTATATGAAACATGTGTTGATCATGGCGCTGACGCTCTTCTCACATCTCGGAATGGCGGAACTCGCGAACGCTCCTTACAAATTCATTTATCTCAGCGACACGTTTGATGTCGAACAACACGCATATGAAAAGGCGAAGATCGAGCACTTCGCAAGCGAGGCCGCCGAAAAAGGTTGGATCATGACCTACTCAATTGAGATTTCGAGAACCTGGATTCGCTACCAGAAAACGAGAGGCGAGACGATGGCCTCGATCTTGGCGCGTACCAAAGGCTGCGATTGGGGTGATCCCGATTGCCAACGCATGATGAGAAATATCAATCGCCACCCCCCACAGGCTCTTGCGGATGACCACGAGGGCCAAATTGCGGTTCCCATCCGAAGATACCTGTATCGGATCCAGGTGGATGCTGGTTCCCATTACCGGGAGAAAACCGTGGGAACGACAACCAAAGCCGTCATGTCCCGAGATCTTTTCAACCTGTATGAAAAAATCATCCCGAACACGTCCGAACGGTATTCCAAGTTCTGCCTTGGTGGCGTCTGCTCCTACTACGACCTTCAGATCGAGGATTGAATAAGTGATTCGAGCTCGATAGGTGAGAGCGCTCCGACTCGAACGGCGATGATTCCCCCATCCTTAACGACAAGTAACGTTGGGATGCTTCGTACCTCAAACTGTTGAGCGAGCATGATTTCGGTTTCCGTATTGATTTTAGCAAAGAGAATCTCGGGGTACTTCTCAGCACAGGCTTCGTAGACGGGTGCAAAGGCTTTGCAAGGTGCGCACCATTCAGCCCAGAAATCGATTAAGATGAAACCTGGACGGTCCGTTATCGTATCAAAGGTCTCGTGAGTTAATTCTAGGACCGGCATCACTGGAAAATACCTTATGAACCGGCTTTATCAATGAAAACTCTCGAACGTGAAGCGAATGCCACTGGGCGTGGTGACCTTTGGTCTGGCTTGGCCGGGGCTTTGAAACGGTCGGCCAGTCCCGTTTTGGGAAGTAAGGCTTCACCAAACAAGACGTGGAGAGTCCAGGCGGCTCCGGCTAAGGAGCTCGAAAAACATCCTCGGCACAGTGATGTTTTCGCTTCCGTGCTGAACCGTGGACCTGGCTCCGCAAGCGCACTCCAGCGAGCCTTGGATCAGAGCGCTCGCGTTACTGCAGCCGCATCAACGCGCCCTCGAGGGTCGCCATCTGCGCCTTGGCCTCCTCGAGCTGCCGCTTGCCCTGGTCCACAATGTCTTCGGGCGCATTGGCCGTAAAGTTTGTGTCTGACAACCGCTTCGTTAGAAGTGAGACGTCCTTCTGCAACTTCTCGATCGTCTTGCGGATCCGCTGAACCTCTTCTTCGATGTTCACCAGGCCTTCCAAAGGCACAATCACATCGACGCGCATGCCGGCGATCTGTACCGGCTGAACCGCGCATTTGGACATGTTTCCGGCTTCACCGATTTCGCACGTGTCCAGTTTGGCGAGAACCGAAATAGCGGACTTGTTCTCGCCCAGCACCTTTTGTGCTTTATCGTCATGCGGAGCCAAACGGGCCGGAATCTTCACTCCGGGTTTAATGCGATTTTCACCCCGGATGTTCCGCAGCGCCGTGATCACCTCGCGCACAAGGTCGAGATCTGTGGCCACGTCCTCCGTGCCGAGCGCCAAGAACGCCTTGTCATCTTTCACTTGCGGGTAGCTCTCTGTGACCAACGCTTCTCCGCGTAGCGGGAGCTTGTGATAAATCTCCTCCGTAATAAAGGGCGCGAACGGATGCATCAAGCGCACAATGCGATTCAACACCTGCGCCAGCACCAGCTGAGTTGCTTTCTTCTGTGTCCTATTCGGAGACTCTTCTTGGAAGACCGGTTTGATGAATTCGAGGTACCAGTCACAGAATGTATTCCACACGAAGGTATACAAGCCACTCGCCGCATCGGAGAACCGATACGTCCGCAGAGCCTCATCAACTTCCTTTTCCAACTGCCCCAATTTGACAATGATCCATTGATCGGCATCGCTCAGGTCGGCCTTGTTCGGCAAGCTCTGGACACCCTCACTTGGGATTTCAAAGTCTTTTAAGACATTGAGCGAAAAGCGCGCGGCGTTCCACAGCTTATTCATAAAGTTGCGGTAGCCTTCGAGACGCTGCAATGAAAACTTGAGATCGCGGCCGGCTGCAAGTTGCGCCAGGAGCGTGAAGCGAAGTGCATCGGCGCCGTACTGCTCAATCAGTTTCACCGGATCTTCGGCGTTCCCCAGTGATTTGGACATCTTTTTACCTTGAGCGTCCCGGATCAGCCCGTGTACGTAAACCGTTCGGAAGGGCACATCCTTTTTGAACTCCAGGCCCATAATGATCATGCGCGCGACCCAGAAGAAAATGATATCAAATCCGGTGACCAAGACGGTGGTGGGATAGAAAGTCTTTTGCAACTCCGTTTCATTGGGCCAGCCCATTGTGGAAAAAGGCCACAGCGCCGAGCTGAACCAGGTATCCAAAACGTCCTCATCTTGCTTGAGCTTATCGCTTCGGCAGTGAGTGCATTGCGTAGGATCTGTTTCCGCAACCGTGATTTGCTTGCAACTCTCACAGTACCACGCCGGCACCCGATGTCCCCACCACAGCTGCCGGGAAATGCACCAGTCCTCAATTATGTTCATCCAATGCAAATAGGTCTTGGTCCAGGATTCCGGCTCAAACACGATGGTGCCGCTCTCGACCACACGCTTGGCCGGCACAGCGAGCGGCGCCATCTTTACGAACCACTGCTCCGAAAGATAAGGCTCGACAACGCAGCCCGTGCGCGAACAGTGCCCCACCTGATGGGTATGTGGCTCTGTTTTGATCAGAAAGCCTTGCTCCTCCAGATCCGAGAGGACCTGTTTGCGTGCGTCCTGAACTTTCTTGCCGGCATACCTCCCCGCGGTGGCATTGAGCGTCCCGTTGGTGTTCAGGATGTTCAGCATGGGAAGGCCCTGGCGCTGTCCCACAGCGTAGTCATTGAAGTCATGAGCCGGGGTGATCTTCACCACTCCCGAACCGAATTCCCTGTCCACATAGGTGTCGGCAATCACCGGAATCCTGCGGCCGGCGAGCGGCAGCAACACCTCTTTCCCAATCATGTTCTTGTAGCGTTCATCGTCCGGGTGAACGGCGACCGCTGTATCGCCCAACATGGTCTCCGGTCGCGTGGTCGCCACCGTCACCTCGCCCGTCCCATCCGCCAGTGGATAGCGGATATGATAAATGCTGCCTTTAACCTCTTTGTGCTCCACCTCTAGATCGGAAATGGCGGATTCCAGGGCCGGGCTCCAGTTAATCAACCGGAGTCCTTTATAAATGAGCCCCTTGTTGTACAGGTCGACAAAGACTTTGCGCACGGCCCTCGACACACCTTCATCCAACGTGAAGGTCAGACGATCCCAATCGCAGGAATCGCCCAGAGCGCGCATTTGATCCACAATGCGACCCCCATACTGTTCCTTCCACTGCCAGACACGCTCGAGAAACTTCTCGCGACCCAGCTCTTGACGGGTCTTATGTTCCTTCTTCAGCTCGCGTTCCACCACACTTTGGGTGGCAATACCGGCATGATCCGTACCCGGCATCCACAACACATTCTGACCTTGCATGCGTTTCCAACGCGCCAGGGTGTCTTGAATCGAATGATTCAAGGCATGTCCCAAGTGCAGTGAGCCCGTCACATTCGGAGGGGGAAGGATCATGCTGAAAGGAACCCGAGTCGAGGCCTCCTCAGCTCGGAAATGACCCTTCTCTACCCACCAATTGTAGATACGTTCCTCAACCTCGCGCGGATTGTAGCGATCAGACAGTTCGATTGTCGGTTCCATGAAATATGCGTCTCCAACCGTAGCAGTTTTGTGCAGTGCACCGGGGACTCTACACCAAAACCCCCGCACACGACAAGGCTTCAGCCACCGGCCTTTCTGATGCTATAGTCGGGCCCAATAACATGTAAGTAAGGAGAGACGTATGAAGTGGGTACGCGCTCGTGATGGAGTGATCTTCGGTGTGTGTAAAGGCTTGGCCCGTGCTCTGGATATTCCGGTGGGCTTGTTCCGGCTTATCTGGATTGCAAGCCTGATCTTTTTGGGCGCGGGCTTTTGGTTGTATCTGATGCTCGCGGTGAGCCTCCCGCGCGAGGATAAACAGATAGAGGCTTTGGATCCCTGGATTCTTGGAGTGTGCGCGCGCATCTCCCTGCGCACGAACGTTGAGGTGGGAATCGTCCGCTTTCTAACGATTTGTTTATCGCTGCTCTCGCTTGGCGCCACGGTTGTCGGCTATGTCGTTCTTTATTTTGTTCTAGATAACAAGTCTCGGATTCAAAGTTCGGAAAGCAAACCCGCAACCCCACCCGCGACAATGTAAACCTGATTGAAGCCCGCGCGCTCCAGTTCGCGGGCGACCTCGGCCGAAGAGGCTCCCGTTTCGCAAACGATGACGATCGGAGCTTCCCGATCGGCTCCGCAACGCTCCAGATGCACGCGCACCTCACGGCGTGAAAGGGGAGTGGCTTTGCGCAAGAGACTCTCCACTTGCGGCTCCACCGGCCCGTGCGATTCGCGGATATCGATAAAAACCCATCGGCTGGGAACCAAAAACAGGTTTTCAAGTTGAAACAATCCGATTTCCATCCGATCAGTGCTCCCGGCCGCCTTGTGGCAATTGGGCGCGTGCGCTCCACGCAATCCCAAGTCCCACGAGGGCGACCCCTGCGGCCGCGGCAAACGGGGTCCACATTCCCACATCCTGATAGAGCAGTCCACCGCTCGCCGGTCCCGCGATCCGGGCCAAGCTCGACAGGCTTTGTGAAACGCCCAGATTGTTGCCCTGCACATCTCGCCCGCTGACCAGACTTAAGCTTCCGTGCAGCGAAGGGGTCGCCAGTCCGTTGCCAATCCCAAGAAGCGTGACCGCAACAGCTAAAATCCAGATCTCATGGGCAATCACGACGGCGCCAAAGCCCAGACCTGAAAGTAGAAGTCCCACCTGCAAGAGTTTGCGCTCCCCCATCTGGGGCATGATCTTACGAATGAGATATCCTTGGGTGAAAACCAGGATAAGACCGATGTAAGCGAATCCGAAACTCGCCTGTGTGAGAGACCACTCGAAGATATCCTGGACATAAAGAAAGAGCGAAGCCTCGATATGAGCCATGGCGAATGTATTTAGGAACACCAGAACCATCAGCACACTTAACACAGGAGTCGAAAGTGCCTGCACAATGCGCTGGAACCGCCGGCCGCGCACGCGGGTGGAGTTGACGCCCGGCCGAAGAGACTCCGGAAGATACTTGGCTGCGAATACAAAATTGATCAGGCAGATTCCCGCCGCGATCAGGGCCGGAAAACTCTCTCCCAACGGTGGATGCGTCCCGAGGCTCTTACCCACCTCGGCAAAGACACCTCCAAGAAAAGGTCCGAGGATAAAGCCCAAGCCGAACGCGGCTCCCACCATACCCATGCCCTTGCTGCGATCCTTCTCAGAGGTGATATCCGCAATGTACGCCATGGCCGCCGAAATATTGCCCCCAAAGAGGCCGGCCAAAGCGCGGGCAAAGACCAGGGCCCAAAGTCCCGGCGCGAATGCAAAGGCTGTATGTGCCAGCCCTCCTCCCAGCAAACTGAGAAGAATGATGGGACGGCGGCCGAAGCGATCGCTCAGCTGGCCCCAGATAGGGGCAAATAGAAACTGAAAAAGGGAATACACACTCATCAGGAGTCCGACCTGAAACGGAGTCGCCCCAAATTGCTTGGATAAGTAAGGGCTGAGCGGAATGATAATCCCAAACCCCACAAGGTCTATGAAAACGGTCAGGAAGATAATGATTAGGCGCTTGTCTTTCATCGGGTCCAGATCGTGCTCAGTTTTGCTCCATCGAGGGTCGTAAGGTAACATTGACCTACTCCCATGCTCACTCTTTTTTTGAGTACCTTTGCCATACTGTGTCCCACCCACGCGCAAACGCCCACAGTGCCGCAGGCGGGGCGCTACACGGTAGGCATCGACCTGAGCTACTTTGAAACCGACGCCAACTTTCTGGCCGAAGGCGGCACGTCGCAGGATCTTCCGGGCGGTGCCGGATTCACTCATGGGAACGCGCTTTTCCAGTTCGGCTACGACTGGAACCGGAACTGGCGCTCCTACGCCGGCACCAACGTGGGGTATGCGGAGAGTCGCAGTGGCACCACGAGCGATGACACCACACGCACGCAGGTCGGATTGAGCGATGTCTTTGCTGGCGGACAATATTGGACGCGACTCGGTTCCGTACTCCTTGGACCGCAAGTGGATTTTGTCTACCCCGTGTTCCGGCCGGACGAAAGCGCGGATGAGGCTCTGATCGGTGAAGGCGCGCTCACGCTGCGCGCGGGTGGCTGGGGATATTTACGATTCCAACAGTTCCGTCCTTTTATCTTCGCTGGATACGAATACCGCGACGGCGGACGCTCTCACTTGCTTCCCTACCGCGTGGGCCTCGAATTCCATCCCACATCCGAATTTTACCTGCAGGCTGAGTACCGGGGCTATAAAAGCGTTACTGACGATTCCGATTCGAACAACCGAACGCCGCGTGACGCCTATCTTGTGCGTGTGAATGGAGGCAGCTTCCGCTTTTACTCTGTGGATCCGCGGCTGAGTGAAGTCGCCCTTGAAGGGGGTTACACCTTCGGTGTGATTGGGTTCAAAGTCGGCGCCTCCATGCCCCTCAATGGAGCTAGTGCCGCTGACGGCTGGACGGGATTGATTGGACTTGAGTATTCGCCGGAACGCCAACGCAGCCGCGGGCACGAGAGTGACGGCGAGAGTGGCGGACGAGGAGGCTTCAGAATACGTGGCGAAAAATACGATGAGTCGCTGTTTCGGGAGGACGAAAGACCGAAACGTTCCCCTCCCCGCCACTCCAAACCTAAGCCCGTACACAAGCCTAGACCCAAGCCCAATCTGGAGCAGATGTTGGACGAGACTCAACTGGATTTGGAAAGATAGTCACCCGTGTGACTCCTGGCTTCTGCGCTCGACTCTTCTCCAGACTTTGTACGGCGCCGGACCCGAATTCATGCTTTTGCTGTAGAATGACTCTACGAGAAAGATCCAGCTGCGAATCGGAGGTTCACGTGCGGATATTGACGGTGGTGGTTGTTTTCATATTCCATTTTTCTTATGCGCAGACTTCAACAACGGCCGTAGATACAAAGCTGAGCCGGCTGTATAGTCTTGTGGCGAATCTCGAAGCGGCGAATCAGGAGAAAAATATCACCAAGATCAATAAGCTGACGGAACAGCTGGATTCGGCCTACGCGGAAGTCAGGGACGAAGTGAGCAAGAGATCGCCGGGCCTCGGTTCCAGAATTGAAGCCGCCCTGTCTCACGGAAAATACACTGTGGCGTTAATGACCAACAAAGATGAAATGCAAGAAGCGAAGATCCGCGCGTACTTGGCTAGGCTCCGGGAGGAACCGCTCTGGCCCCCCATTCCCCCCGAGATTCAGAAAGGACCAGTGGGTCCGCAAATGACGTGTGTCCTGGAGCTCAGTCGCGCCACCTCGGTCTGGAACAATACAGAGAGCGGTAGTGTCATAAAGGAAAACTCCACGCTCGTTGTGAAGGATTCTCGCGGCGGCGTTTATGTCTTTAATGAGAATGGCTTCAATTACCAAGGTTTCTCCGATGGGAAATCACGAGGGTGCTACTCCGACGGCACGCGAATGTATCCTTGGCAGATGCGGCTGAAGGTGCGGGATTCCGGCAACTTTCCCTACAGTCAGGTGACAGATCGATATGATGGGATCAGTTTGAATGCCTCCAAGCTGGAAAGCACAGGGCGGTACTGTGACCTTTCCAAAGTGAAGCCCCTTGATTCCCAAGCGAAAGCGGTCTTAAAGAAAGCCATTATCGCCGCTGCTAAAAAAGTTCGCGACGAATACGATAGTCGGGTGTTCATGGGCGCCAACGGCCAGATCATACCCGCCCCTGAATCAAAGCCCAACCCTAGAAACTACGCGGCGGCGCTGAATGCCTGCACAAGCATTGCCGACAAAGAGATTCAAGACGCGCTTTCGCAAGAGCTTAGGAAATTCGGAGTGGGAGGGAGCAGTGGACCTCGAACCGCCCCTGAGGCCAACCGTTAGTGACGAGCGTCGCTGTCCGCTCCTGCCCTACAAAGTCGCTGAGATTAGCTCATTGCTATCGAGCAATGAAAATATCGAGACGCTTTTAAAAACGGGAGCGAATTCAAACTTGAAGGTGCCCAGTGACATCAGGGCGGCGTCCGAAACGATGGCTCCCGAGAAATCCCCGTTATAGCGACTGTTTATATAGGGAGCCGCGACAAGCAGACGTGAGAAGGAAATCGCGCGCGCCTGTGGTTCACAACTGGCATCATAAAGGGAAGACCCTAAAGCCGCCTCCACACTTCTCCGTTCTTTTGCGATTGTCCCATCCGAACCTTGGAACGCGGATTGATTAAAAAGACCCTTTAGATCGTTCGCTGTGGGGTAACCGTTTGAAAATGTATTCCGATTAAGGATGCCCGAAGCCCGCATATTAAAAGAGTCACATCTGGGCTTTCCCGCATTCGCTGCATTTCGACAATCCGACCCCCCACCCAGGTCCTTATAGTACCATCCTACGGGACTTCCGCCGCTATCACGCTCGCAAAATCGCCCATCCTTATAGAGCTTACCCACGCCCATCCAGATACTTCGGGAGGAAAGAAGCTGAGTGTTGTATGTCGTTGAGCCCGAGCCTTCGTAGGGGCTCGATGTGAGGTTCCCGATAACGAAAATAGAGCCCGTGGCGTATATTCGACAGCCATTGACAGATTTCACCTTTGCGTTACTGAATACAACGGTGGCACCAAGAAACAAATCGCCATCACAAGTTAAATTTGTAATCTTAAAGACTTTGTTGGTTGAATCGTAACTCAATCCGCTCAGAGCCGGAGAGTTCTGTGTGTCGGGAATGTACTTTTGAACGCCGGTGGGATTGTGGAAGACCTCACGAATCCGGCTTTCAGACGGCACATTGATGCTTAACGCTTTGATTTCCTGCACTTGGGTTGATGACGATTTCCCACCCTGGATAAACCGGGCCTTCACAAACTCATAAAGGCTGTTGACCGAAAAGTCGGCTTTGATTTTGTCGGGGACAGATCCCGGGGGAACAAAAAATTTGGCCGAGGCATGCAATCGGATGGTGGCCAGACCTTCTGTAGCGCCAAGCCTCTCCGCATAGAAGGAATCGGCGCTCGTGGTGTCAAAGTACCAGGGGTCTCCGAAGCCGTAATCCGCGATGACATTTGACGAAATATTCGCATGACATGCAATACAGGCAAGGCCTCTGACGGCAAGCGCGGGTTCAAGTAAGTTTAAAGTGTTCCCGACCACCACTTTCACGGTCCCGGGAATGGCGTTCCCATAAGCGTCCGTCGCGTATGCCGTGGTCTCATCCGTTCCCACGAAACTTTCATCAGGCATGTACTCGATGGTGAAGTTAACGGCATCGACAATCTTAAACGTGCCATTGGCTGATTTAAGGAAAGAGACTCCAGGCGTGGGCGCTAGGCTCAGCGTTCCCTGGTAAGACCCATTAATCTTTCCCCCGGGAAAGGTCACCGGCTTATTCTTCTTGGTTGTGGCCGTGGCCGGATCCATAAACGCGTTCAGAGTATTCTGGTCAAACTTAAAGCCCTTAGACTTCTCGTTAAATCCAACCCCGGAGCAGCTTTGAAAGCTGGTCGTAAAAATGGCCGCCAATCCTATGGCTGACATGACGTGAATAGACTTCGATTCAATCCACCTACTTGGACCCACTGTATCCTCCCCACGCATTCGTGATCTGTTTTCAGACCTGAAGTCGGTGAAGGGGTAAGGCTCGAAGGCGAAGTCAGTGGCGCTAGTGAGAGATCACGATATTGAGACGCTTCAGTTTGATTCGGCATTTAGTCGTCTCAACTTTAGTCAAAAACATAAAATTTAAGGACCGTCCCATTTTGAGTCGTGGGCCACCCCCGCTGCTGTTTGATCATTTTGAGAAAAACACTGACGATTTTACGTAAGTCGGTTTTTTTAGGCGGTGCCATTCTTCACGGGTCGCCGGTAAAGCCGGCACGGGGGGAGAATGGGGAAAGTGCTTCGGGGGGTACACCTCTATGTATCGCTATTGTCTATTGCAGGATTCGGTTTACTCACTCATGCGGCCGTGGAACGCAAAGTCTTTCGCGCAGGTGAAAGTTATCTGGCGGTGGAGGTGTTGCACGACGATGTTCTGCATTTCGAGTACGCCGCCCAGGGAGAACCGGCGGCTCCGATCTTTACGAGCCTGATGGTTGGTAAAACGGATTACTCCGGTGCAAGCACTTTGCACATGAAGAATCAGACGGTGGAAACTCAGAGTGTGCGCGCCGAGATCCATCCGGTCTCGCTCTGCCTCAAACTGACCGATAAGCTACAGAACCGGTACCTTACGGAGATTTGCCCGTTCGACCTCGACCAAGCCTGGAAAGGGCTCACTCTGGATCGCGCCGAAACACAGAATATCTATGGCCTGGGCCAGGAGCTGAAGGCTTACGGAACAGCCGATGGCGATTGGATCACCCACGGAGAGCGAAGGCCGGGTTATGATCACGGCAATGGTTTCGTGGCGTTTGGGCGCGGGATGAACGGCAACGCTCAGTTTCCGGTGATGTACGCTCTGGGTCCGCAGCAATTGAACTATGCCCTATTCCTGGACAACGTGTACCGCCAGGAGTGGAACTTTCAATCCAACCCGTGGCGCGTGCAAATGTGGGGTGATCAAATCCGGTTTTACGTCTTCGCAGGGCCGGATTTAGCGACTCTGCGCTCACGCTATATGGAATTGGTTGGTCGTCCTCCGGTCCCGCCGCGCAAGGCCTTCGGCCTCTGGGTCTCGGAATTTGGCTTCGAAAACTGGAAGCAGATGGAGGAAAAGAAAGAGAGCCTCCGACACAACCAGTTTCCTTTAGACGGGTTTGTGACGGATTTACAGTGGTTTGGAGGTGTTAAGGCGAATGATCCGAACAGTCGCATGGGCGCTCTCGATTGGGACCGCTCCGCCTTTCCCGATCCGGAGTCCAAACTTAAGAGTTTTCATCAAGAGGGAATCGGAATCATCACCATTGAAGAGTCCTATGTGGCCCAGGGTCAAAGCTCTTTCACGGATCTGGCGCGGATTGGAGGCTTAGCCCGAAACTGCCTCCAGGCTCAACCCGTGCTGTTGACGGAATGGTTTGGCCTGGCGGGACTGATCGACTGGAGTCATTCACAGGCCGCGAATTATTGGCATGACTCCCGTCGCCAAAAAAACCTGGTGAACCTCGGAGTGATGGGTCACTGGACGGATCTGGGTGAGCCCGAGAAGTACGATCCCGCAGCTTGCTACGCCGGGGTTGAACCGACAAAGAACCGGCACCCGGACATTCACAATATCTATAATTTGCTTTGGAACAAGTCCATTTACGACGGATATGTACGCCACCAGGTTAAGCGCCGTCCGTTCATCGTCACGCGCTCAGGCGCGCCCGGCGTACAGCGTTTCGGAGCCGTCATGTGGTCCGGCGATATCGCTTCGGATTTGAATGTGCTGGCGACCCACTCCAATGCGCAGATGCACATGTCCTTTTCTGGAGTGGATTATTACGGCGCGGACATCGGCGGATTCCGTCGCGAAGCCCTGCCGGATCCTTCCTATACCGATGAACTTTATACGCAATGGTTTGCCAACGCGACCTGGTTTGATATTCCAGTTCGGCCTCACGTCGACAATTCGTTCCAGTGCCATAAGTGTTATGAAACCTCTCCCGACCGCGTTGGCCGGAGAGAAAGCAATTTACAGAACTTACGCCGCCGGTATGAGCTCACTCCGTACTATTACTCCCTCGCCTATCGCGCTCACCTCTATGGCGAACCGTTGATGCCGCCGCCGCTCTTTTACGACCAGGCCGACGAGAACTTGCGGCAGATCGGACATCAAAAGCACATCGGGCGGGACCTATTGGTTGGCATTGTGGCGAAGCATGGCGAGTATGCGCGCCGCATGTATCTGCCGCGCGGCCGCTGGATCCATTATTACACTCACGATGCTGTTAAAAGCCGAGGCGAGTGGACGCCAGAGTTGCCTGTATACGAAGGAACGGAACTTCGTCTTCCCGTCTTTGTCCGCGAAGGTGCGATTTTGCCCAAAATGCATGTCGACGAATACACTCAGAATATTATGGGTCAACGCCGCGATGGGCAGAGGCGCGACGATTTGATTGTGGAGGTGTATCCGAGCTCGTCGCCTACCGAATTCTCTCTTTATGAGGATGATGGTCTCTCCATCACCTACGATGCGAATCAGAGACCTGTCTACGAGTACCGAACCACCCCAATCACCCAGACGCGAGCGGGCGATTCGGTCGTCATACAGATCGGGCCCGCGCAGGGGGATTTTGCGGGTGCGGTTCATAGCCGTATCAATGAAGTCCGTGTGATCGTTCCCGGGCATACCGCAACCACTGTCGCCCTGGATGAAATGGTGCTCCCTCAATTCACCCAGCCTGATGAATTTGAACGAGCAGAGAAGGGTTGGATAAACGTGGGGCCCGGTAAGATTCGCGCCAAATCACCGCGCGCGAACGTCAGCGTAACAAAGTCGTTCCGGCTTTCGTTAAAATCAACATCCGTGCCCAGTCGCGCCGCCTTCGCCTGCCACCGCGGGTTTACCCAGGAAGGAGAGGATGTTTACGTCACCGGCTCCGTTCCCGAATTAGGCCAATGGGATTTACACCGTGCTCTAAAGCTCAGCCCGAGCGTTTACTATCCCCACACCGTTAACGATCAGAATCCGCCGGTGTGGACGGGAGTGATCACGGGATTACCGGGGAGCGCAAAGATCGAGTGGAAATGTGTGAAGCGCACACGATCCGGTGAGTGGCAATGGGAGCCCGGCCCGAACAATATCTTGAATTCGCTGGCAGCCGGGTATTCCGGTATGAGCGAAGGCTCCTTCTAAGCGGATCCACATTTGACCTCATGCGCGATCAGGCCCTGGTCCTGGTCGCGCGCGAGTGAATGTTCGGGATCAATATTAATTATTAATTATAAATTTGCAAAGAGGTGCGTCTTGCTGGCGATATTTCCCAAGCGATGGTACAGAAGTGGGGACTTTTGACCTAACATAAGGGGGTACCAGATGTTGAAATCCGTCATAACACTTCTTACACTTTCCTTTAGTGGGATGGCCCACGCAACCGGCGGAGTTCACTGCCTCTATGAGTCAGAAGATCTAAAGTTCGGCATTTCCGCGGTGACGAGCCGAAGTTTTGTGGACGCTCTGGTGAGCGCGCAGGGTGGCGTCGAAGCTTTCAGCGACGGTGCGCCATCGAACTCGTTCTATCAGCTGGCCCGCGGTGACATTCGGCAATATTGGAATTACGGCAATAAATTAAACTTATTAATTTACTCAGAGAAGGATGTTGAGGGCTCACCTTTGAGCTCTGTTAAGATCGTCATCGAAACCAAATCCAGCGATGATATCAACTATACGGGCAAAATGCGTGTAGAGTATTCGGAGGGAGATAAGACCTGGTCCGCCTCCGATCGCGACATCATCTGTACGCGGGAATAGGACAAGGCTTACTTGAGCTGAGATCCGGGGCAGGCGGTGTCTCGTGTTGGAACGTCAAGGTTTCAAACTGCCCCTGACTTTTTTGACATTCCTAACCACTTAAATTTTATCTGAATTTGATTGGTGTGGTACTGGGTTTGCTACCTTGTGATTCATGGGAAACTTCAGTTCTGTGCCCCTTCTCTGCCTGTTCTGTTGGGGTTGGCTTGTTCACGCACAAATTTCCCACCTCGAGCTCGGAGCGGGTAACTGGGAACCTAACTTATCGGGGGAATCATTCCAATCGGTTCCTTATCCTTGAGCAGACAACCGAACGACTGATCCAACAATATGGGCCGTCGGGAATTATTTATCTTAATGATTATAAGGAACCTGAACTCGACAAAGCCATTGCGCACCTTGAAAAATGGCTTGCGGATCATCATTACACAAAAATTAAATTGGTCAGACTTCCCGGCGATTACACCAAAAGTGTGACGACCCATATGATAGGCGGAGGGTTTCCCATCGGCAATCGAAAGGAAACTAGGCTCTCAATGTCTTATCCCGAGTATATCCGGTGGATATCCAGTGTCGGCACCCCCCACCAGGCAAAAGGGGTTCAGCAGCGGATGTCAAAGGCCGTGGCCTCCTTTTTTTGGCGCGCAGACGAGATTGCAGCTAAATGGCCCTCGTTTGTCCCAGTTGCAAATTTGGGCGATAGCTTAGCACGTTCCTCCGCCAGATCGCTCGTTAGAGATACCGCTCGTTGACAGATCCTCACAGTCGCCGGGGCTACAATTGCACCGTTAGGCCACAGTGTTGAACGCTTTCATCGCCGAGCCTTCCTTTCAGACCGAGCAGAGCGTCTCAAGCATCTGCATCTCCCGCGCATTCAATTCAAAGTCATAGACTTCCAAATCCATGCGCATATGTTCCATGCGGCTTGTTCCGGTGAGTGTGATCATCCCAAGTTGCTGGGCAAAGCGAAAAACAATTTGTGGAATCGATTTGCGGTGTAGCTGAGCGATCTCGGCAACGTCGGGGCCGGCCAGCTCGGCGCGGTTGGCGGTCAGGAGCGAAAAGCCCTGATAGACAACGTTCTTTTGCGCGCAGATCTGCCGCACCTCTCGATCCCAGCCGAGGCGCGCAAAGCAGCGGTTCTGTACGAAAGCGGGCGGGATGCGCACGTTCGAGCAGAGTCCCTCCAGCTGAGAGGCGGTGACGTTAGAGACGCCCAGGAATTTCACCTTCCCCGACTCTACAAGTGCCTCCATCGCCGCCCAGGTCTCGAGGTCCTGCTCACTTACCTCGTCCGCGTGGTAGGGCCCGTGGAGAATATAGGAATCCAGCGTCGCGACTCCCAAATGCGCTAACGAGCTGGCGAATGAATCCGCGACCTGGCGCGTGAACGCCTCGCGCTCATTATACGGCTTGCGATGATCCTGTCCTCGCGCATATGTAAATTTCGTTTGCAGGAAAATGTCTTCTCGGGAGGCTCTATTCTCCGCTAGGAACCGCGCAAGCCCGGCACCAACACCCTCCTCAAAATAATGTTTGCGTTGGTTGGCCGTATCAATGGCTCGAAACCCCGCACTCAGCGCCTGAAACGTGAGCTCCGCCGTGGCGTCTTCCTTCCACGCGGTTCCATAAAAGAAGCGAGGCAGGCGGTCTTTACCTCGCATAAGATGAGCTGAAAGCACCGTCATGACTCTCCAGGCGATTCTCTGTTCATTTCGGAACTGAACAGGTCACCGCGATGGGATTCAACTCGCCCATGACAAATGTTCCCGAATACTGTGGCGGCTGCGCGGCTGAGATCAGCGAGAACGTCAGCTGAACGCCTGGCCCGGTGTAACTTCGAACAGTGGGCGCGTTGTTCCTTTGGTAAGCCCCTACGCGAATGCCACAAAAAGGGAGTGTGTGCAACAGACGTCTAGCGCAGTCACCGAGGCGGCAACGATAGCGCAGGAGGGCGAACAAGGTCCCTCTCCTTAAAGAGAGCTTCGATAATTGCATGAACGTCATCGGATCCGATGGCTTCGGAACTCACCGCCGCCCCTTCGCCAAACTCGGTCGGAATTTCCTCAACCGAGAACGTACCATCACCTCCGCTTCGGATCTGAAGCGCGATCCGGGTGCCGTCTGTTGCCTGGATCACACTCAGCCGCGGAGAGATATCCCTTCGCTTCGGAAACGGGACCGCAAAGAATTCGGCGGCATCATCATAGAGTCGCAATACTCCTTGTCGACCGTCTTTATAGACTGCTATCAGGGCGTGGCGTTTCGCGGGCCAGTTCCACGAATTGACCGTACCGTTTTCACGATAGCGTTGGTGTTTGGCGAGGACTTCGATAAACGCGAAGTACTTCCCGGACTCATTTCGCTCCGACTGCTCCCATTTCTGAATTCCAAACATAAAATAATTTCTCGCAATCGCACATGGGAAGCAGTAGCGATGGCGTCCATCAACGATCGAGACACCCACGGGAGAACTGTTTGCGAATCCTATAAGAATCGGAATACTCACATCCAACTCCCGGCTGGCGAGGTCCACGGCGGGCAGGTCTAGCGCCTCAAGCTTCTGGTTGATCAGGACAATTGAATCCCTATTGGAGCGACCGCTCGTCAGTTCCTGTTGCACGATTGCATCCAGCTCACGAAGCTCGTTTAAATCCGCAATAGAATCCGGTATCACGGCGTCTTCCGTGAGAAATGTCATTCCGGACGCGTTATCAAGGTTTAAACACAAAGACGCTATTAATATCGCCCATTTTTTCACTCGTATTCTCCTCGAGATTTATGGGAACGGACACGTGGACCACATCTGAACCACAGTGAACAGATAAATGGCAACCGTTGAGCTGCCACCCAAGTCGTTATATTACCACCCCCACAGTTGCCCCTCACTTGTAAAGATTTCGATTGGAAAGGTCTCGCATCGGTCTATACGCCTTTCATTCTCCACATGCTCCACATGTGATAGAGAGCGCCACCGATAAACTTACTTGCTCGTAGCCTAAAGACTTTCCTCGGCAGAGAAAGGCTTGGCACAATTTGCTGGCCGTCCTGATCATCGATTCCCGAGCGGCCGAGGCGGACAGTTCAGGCCGTTTTATGACAGTGAGAATCACGCGAGTCGCACGGTTATTCTACACTCCGGCCGTCCCTTAAGCGTCCAGCCTTTGATCGGAGCGTTGGAACGTTCTTGATTGCGCTCCAGTTCCCCGTTCCCGGGTTATCGTACTCGTTCGGTGCGAGCTTAGTAGCCGCCGCAGTAGCAGGAGGGCTGGGACTCCGACAGGTCCTCACGCGAGACACCCCGCCTGAGGGTGCGGTCTTATTTGGAGGGGATATCGACCCAGCTCGCGTCTTGAGAGTGGGAGTGAGGGTGAGAAATGATGAGTGAGGGATGAGAGACGAGACCGTGACGCGGGATTGAAAGTAAACCGGCATGCGCAGGAGCCGGACCAGGGTGCCGGGCGCCGATTAGGATTCAAGATCAAAATTTCAGGTGCTCGCTTCGGCCTTGACATGTTTTTGCGATCTCCAGGCTTCGATATAAGACTCGTGCGGGAGGCGTTCCTCGAAAAATAACTCAAAGACGAGAATCTCTCGTCCCTGCGCCCGCTGAGGCGTTAGGGAAAGGGTGCTGGTGAGACCCTGTCTAGTTCTAAACTGTGGCTGCGAAAACAGACGGTATAGTCGCCTTGTCTCTGAAATGAATAGGAAGTGAGTAACGCCAGGTCGCAAGAATTGAGGGAGGATCATATGAGCATGAATGCACCGTTGCAGTCCGAGGCGTCTCGTTTGACACCGCGGTTGCGTGACTTGCATGCACGGGCTTTGAATGTCAGTCGCAGACACAGACAGCTCGAGTGGGAGATCGTGCAAGTCTTGCAAGCTGTGGAGCGGGCCAAGCTCTACAAACATATGGGCTATTCCAGTCTGTTTACCTACTGTGTTCAGTGTTTGGGATTTACCGAGGCAGTGGCCTATGCCTTTATCGCAGTGGCACGAAAGAGCTTAGAGGTTGACGAGCTGAATACCGCCTTGCAGGGACAAAGAGTCAGTGTGTTTAAAGCTCATCGTCTGGTGTCGGTGATCGACTCAAGTAATGCCAAGGAGCTTTTGGATTTTGCCGAGAGTCACTCCACCCGGGAGGTGGAGCGTGAG
>JBFWQY010000040.1:0-37250 GCA_050249195.1 Bdellovibrionales bacterium | reverse complement strand
CAGACGTACTTCGGCCTTTTTAGTTTCCGGAGATCGCCGGTTGGTTACCCTAAATTGTTAAATTTTGGTAGCTTATGTTGCTGAAGGTCCGCGCAGCGCCTGCGGCGCCCGCGGGTCGGCGTTCTTTATGAAGATGCTGATGATCTTGCGCTCTTGCGCTTAGGCTCGGCAGAAGAAGTGTGGGAATAGTGAATTTCACTTTGCTCTCCTTTTCTATATTTTCGCTCGATTCAATCTCAGCGAATTTACAATCACCGACACCGAGCTTAAACTCATTGCAAGACTCGCCATCATGGGATTTAGCAAGACTCCAAACACCGGAAACAAAATTCCAGCCGCAACAGGGACGCCGAGTACGTTATAAAAGAATGCGAAGAATAAATTTTGACGAATATTCTTCATCGTCTGTTCACTTAACTTGTGCGCCCGAACAATTCCGCTTAAATCGCCTTTCAAAAGAGTAATGTCAGCACTTTCCATCGCGACATCCGTCCCGGTGCCCATTGCAATCCCAACATCGGCCTGTGCCAATGCTGGAGCATCATTAATACCGTCACCCGCCATCGCAACTTTACGCCGTTCTTGCTGTAGACGCATAATCGTTTGATATTTTTGCTCGGGGAGAACTTCGGCCTCAAACCGATCAATGCCGACCTCTCGCGCTACGTTCTTGGCGGTTAGACGGTTGTCACCGGTAAGCATGAAAACTTCGATGTTCTTTGAGTGAAAGTAGGCGACAGCCGCCTTTGCAGTGTCTTTCACCGGGTCTCTCACCGCAATAACGCCAGCAGGTCTCGCGTCAATGGCGACCAACATCGCTCCATGACCGGTTTCTTGCAAGTCTTTCGCTCGCAGTGAAAGTTCGTCGGCCTCAACCCCGAACTTTTCTAGAAGTCGTTTGTTGCCCATGAGAACTTGTCGACCTGCTACAAGACCCCTTACGCCCATCCCAGTGATCGCTTCAAAGTGTTCAACTGATGTAATATTGATTCCCTGCTCACTTGCGCCCGCAATAATAGCTTCGGCAAGTGGATGTTCGCTGACTTGTTCAAGTGAGGCGGCAAATGCAAGCACCTCTTTTTCCGAAAACCCATCCTCAGCAATTACTTTGGCAAGTTTTGGTTTGCCAAGAGTAAGTGTTCCGGTTTTATCAACCACGAGAGTGGTGATCTTTTCCATAGTTTCTAGCGCTTCGGCATTTTTTGAGAGAACACCGTGGGTTGCACCTTTTCCTGTTGAAACCATTATCGACATCGGCGTCGCCAAACCCAAAGCACAGGGACAAGCAATGATTAACACCGATACGGCATTCACAATGGCGTATGTCAATGCGGGCTCAGGACCGTAGATAAGCCATACGATTGCAGTAACTATCGCAATAAGCACCACCGCCGGAACAAAATAGGAGGACACAATGTCCGCCAATTTCTGAATGGGGGCTCTGCTTCGCTGAGACTGTGAAACCATTTGTACGATCCGGGCGAGCAGGGTCTCTTTTCCTACTCTGGTCGCTTCCATAACAATGGTTCCGTTGCCGTTGACTGTGGCGCCCGTAACCAGATCATTCACATCCTTTTCAACTGGGATCGGCTCGCCTGTAATCATGGACTCGTCAATAGATGTCCGTCCTTCAATTACTTTGCCATCCACCGGAATCTTTTCTCCGGGGCGAACTCTTAGCCGATCACTGAGATGGATATGTTCAATAGGAATATCCTCTTCTTCCCCGTTCGGAGTGATCCGACGGGCCGTCTTTGCCTCTAGCTGCAAGAGCGCTCGAATGGCATTACCCGTTTGGCTTCTTGCACGAAGCTCCAGCACCTGTCCGACAAGAACTAAAGTTGTGATGACTGCTGCGGCCTCGTAATAAAGAGGGACCATCCCGCCGTGGGTTTGCAAATTCTCAGGGAATAGGTTTGGCAGAAAGGTCGCAACCAAACTATACATATAGGCCACGCCCGTTCCAAGAGCGATAAGTGTGAACATGTTCAGATTGCGGGTTCTGATTGACGCCCAACCGCGCTCGAAAAAGGGGAGGCCACCCCAAAGCACAACGGGAGTCGCAAGAATCAGTTGGATGAAGGCGTTCAGCCACGGAACCAAGGCCTGCTGCACAGGCTGGCCTGGAATCAAGTCGGACATTGCCAATGATACGAGTGGAATTGTTAGGACGGCACTGATCTTTAACCTGCGCGAGAAATCAACCAACTCCGGATTTGCCTCCTCTTCGTGACTGACCTCCAGAGGCTCCAGGGCCATTCCGCAGATGGGGCAACTTCCCGGTCCAACCTGGCGAATTTCGGGGTGCATAGGACATGTATAAGTTCGCTCATCATTAACTGACGAAGAGTTTGTGGAATCTGGTTTCGACTCGAAGTAAGCGGTGGGATTCGCGTCGAACTTGGTTTTGCACTTCGGATTGCAAAAACAGAAAGTTCTATCACCATAAGTGCTCGATCCTCCCTTCGCGGCCTTTGAATCTATCATCATTCCGCAAACGGGGTCTTTTACGGGGTCTTTAGCACCATGGTCGTGTGTACAGGACCCGTGGTGACGGTTATGTTCGTGGCTAGGGGCTGATCTCATAAGCTCTCTCCATTCATAACTTCACTCTCCACCTTCCAATCATTGGAAGGTCAATAGGCCAAGTCACTTTTGTATGAAAATGGCACAGGGCGGCCTCGTAACCTTGACCTTCCAATAATTAGAACGTTTAATTTTAAGGCCATGAATATTGGAGAATTAGCCAAAGAATCGGGCGTAAACGCGAAGCTTATTCGTCATTACGAAGCCATTGGTCTCATTCCAAAGGCGGCTCGGACTGACGCCGGGTACCGGGTCTATGGTGCCATCGACGTTCAATTTTTGAGGTTTATCAAGCGTGCGCGAAGTCTCGGCTTTTCAATGAAAGAAATCAAGAAACTGATTGGCTTGTGGCGCAATAAATCGAGAGCCAGCAAGGAAGTCAAATCACTTGCACAGTCTCATCTCAAGGACCTTGAGAGCAGAATAGCTGAGATGCAGGAAATGGCTGATAGTCTTCGAACACTCGCTAGAAGCTGTCATGGTGATGCTCGTCCCGAATGCCCCATAATAAGTAACCTAGAAGAATCTTAGTTATGTTTTGGATTGGTTGGGCGCCCGTTTTGGCGTCCAGTGATCGTTCGTGGCAAGCACCAATGACCTTGAGTGAATTGCATACGGACACCACCTTTCGATCGGCTTCCGCAACGAAACGCCCGGTTCCGCCGACTTGAGGATTAATGGAAGCGGTCTCACCAGCCACGGATTCATACCTCTGTTGACAACGAAAGGGATTCGAGTAGCTATTGTCGCGCGTGGAGCAAAGCATGAAGTCTGTAAGATTGAGCCCGGTGGATCACGTTTTTACGGGTCCAGGCGCCTATCCGATCGAATTTCTGTTTCGATACAATGTTCATTTGGATCCCGGTCGCTTACAGGCGGGGCTGGAACGGATGGTTCCGCTCTTCTGGCCAGTTGCGGGGCGTCTGCGCGCCCGGAGTGGGGATTCGAAGCTCGCGCGCCAGTCATACGACTTGGTTTGGGAGGGAGAGATGCCGGAGCTGCAGGTGACGGATCGACGATCCGTCCCGTTTCCTAATCTAAGCTCTCCGGATTCTGTTTTACCCTTACGCGTGAATGTGGAGTCCGCGCCTGGTCGAGCTCTGTCTGGATTTCATCTCTATCAGTTCAGGGAGGGTTCGGCCCTCGTAGTCAATATTTCCCACTGTGTTGTGGATGGGTACAGTTACTTTTATTTCATCTCATCATGGGCCCAGCGGTGCCGGAGGCTGACGTTGCGGGACCTTCTTTTTTACCTTTTGGGTCGCCCGGATCATAGGAGGTCCAAGCTTGTACCCACCACCGAACTCAACGGTGATTATCTCTTCGACGGCGACGAGTGCTTTAAAAAATTGGGAATTTCTTTAGCTACGGGGGGGAGAAATCAAGATCGAACCGAGTGTAACTGGGAATTTTTTGAATTCTCATTTGAAGAGGTTGAAGCCGCCCTCGCGCGCGCCAACTCGTCCTTGACCATCCATAAAAGCGATATGCCGGCGCGCCTGTCCGTTAATGACATACTTTCGGCTCTGATTTTGAAACGGCTTGCGGATACGGAGAATTTTTTCGGAGACCGGGCCCGGGTGGCCATGGCTTTTGATTACAGGCGGGTGCTTCCTCAGCTGAATTCCAAATACTTCGGCAACGCGGTTCGTGCCGCCGCTTTTGAACTGCCCACGGCTGAGATTAGAGGAATGGAGACGGACATCTTGGCACGTCAGTTCAGAGCCTGCACACATTCGATCAACGTTGAAAATTCAATTGAATCACTGAAGTATTTGGAGAAGGCTCGCATCGAGCAGGGATTAAGTTATGTTCAATCCCTGCAAGTTGCGGATGATCAGTGCGGCCTTTTAATCACGAATTTATCACGCGTTCCCCCAGCGCTGATGGATTTCGGCGACGGTGCGCCCATTCAGAGCGTCGCCTTGACTCCCGCTCCTCGAACCGCCGTCATCACGCGGCAGAGCCAGGGATATTCCGTGCGAGTTTCGCTTCCTAGTGTTGGATAGCCAAAGGCATTCCGTCATCCCGTGCGGACGACCGGGTCCATTTTCGCGGTACGCCTAGAAATATGTTCTTTATCCAACTGAGTGAGGAACGGTCAGTCAGGAATTAATTTCCTGTTGCCGAAGCTATTCTTTACAAAATCCGAATGTTAGTGGGAAAAAAGGACCATGCATATCGACGGAAATCAACTGAACTCGGGAGTTCGGGAAGCGGATCTTTGCATCATTGGCGCCGGAGCTGCCGGCATCGCGATCGCGCTTGAACTCCGCAACTCGGGTTTGAAGATCATCTTGCTTGAGGCTGGCGGCTTCGAGATGTATCAGCAAAGCCAAAATCTTTATTTCACACAAATGGAAGATTCTCCCAAGGATTGCCTTGGGCCCGAATACGGCCAGATGAGCCGCCTTCGTCTTTTTGGAGGAACCACCGGACACTGGGGAGGATGGACTCGCCCTCTGGATCCCCACGATTTTTATAGAAGGAATTGGATTCCCTACAGCGGATGGCCCATACAGCAAGAGGATTTGGTCGAGGCCTACCGAAAGGCATCGGAACTTGTAGAGGTCGATGCTTTTGATTTTGAAGCTGAAAATCAAGGGGATGTTTCGAAGTGGGTCGGCAAGGACCTTGATGTGGACTTCGACGGTACGCCAATCATTCCCCGATACTTTAATATCAGTGGGACTCCCACTCGGTTCGGCAAGCGATATCGTGGGGACATCGTCGGCGCAAGTGACATCGAACTTATAACGAGTGCGAACATGGTCCAGTTCGAATGCGGGCCCGGATTCAATAACGACGCCCATCACGTTCAATCCGTGCGTATTATGAATTATAACGGACAGGTCAGTCTGATCCGAGCCAAGAAATTTGTCCTGGCGTGTGGTGCGATTGAAAATGCGCGTTTACTCCTCAATTCCAACGACACTGTGCCTATGGGCTTGGGTAATCAGAATGATCTCGTCGGGCGCTTTTTTATGGAGCACCCGCATGCGACACTTGGATTTTTCGTGGGAACCACCACACGTCAGCGGCTGGATCCCTACCTATCGCCTCAACCTCCCTACCGGGGACCGAATCAGAGTTTCCGCCAACCTGTTTTGATGACCCGAAGTGAGTTTCAGGCGCGGCACCAGGTTGGAAGTTTCTCCTGTCAGATTCAGGGGGGCGACGCGCCACCCGAGGTTGCGGACCAACCAACCATTGAGGATGTCTTGGCCCTGTGCCGTAAACGTCGTGAGATCGAGGGAGAGCCGGATTATTTAAAACTTTATATGCGCTCAGAAATGGAACCGGATCCCCAGAATCGCGTTTCGCTCGAACCGGAAAAAGACCAGCTTGGACTTCAGATCGCGAAGTTGACCGTGAGGTTCAGTGAGCGGGACTTGCGGAACGCGCGCATCTCAACGGAAGCGGTTATTCGTGTGCTGTCGGCACTGGATATGGGGCGGGGCCAGATCACTCTCGAAGGCGAAAATATCTGGCCTAGGGATTTGTTTGGTGGGTTTCATCATATGGGAACAACCCGCATGGCGGATGATCCTTCCCAAGGCGTCGTCGATCGCCATTGCAAGGTGCATGGTGTAAGCAATTTATATGTCGCGGGCTCGTCCGTATTCCCGACGGCGGGGTGTGCGAATCCCACATTGACAATTCTGGCGCTTGCGGTTCGTTTGAGTCAGCATTTGAAAGGGCAACGCTCATGAATGTTCGTCTTAGCCGTCGTGATGTTATGATTGGACTGACGGCCGCGATTGGTGGTTCGTTCATTGAAATATCACTGCCGATCCTTCCGGCGCATACGGAAGAGATCGGCGGTTACCTCGCCCGACAGCTAGAGGACTTGCCTGTTCACTTGGGGCGCCTCTATCTGCAGTCGGCGGGCGGCGGGATGGGAGCTCAGGAACTCACCGAGAAAATTCAGGAAGCTCTCGCCCGTGTGCCGCCGCAACCGGATCTCAGCAAGCGAGTCGCTGCCGTGATCCGAAGTGAGTACATAGATGATCAGGTCGTGCATCTTTCGGGCTGGATTTTTTCGCTCACAGAGGCCCGCCTTTGCGCACTGAAGGCGCTCGCCGCTGACACCCAAACGTAACGTAACGGAATCAATATCCACGATGGAGTGGATTTTTTGCCCAGGCCCTCAAGAGGCGAAAGGACAGCCAGCTTATCCAGAACCCCATGAGAAGGTACGTCGCACACCTGAGGGCCAGTGAAACCAAGAGGGTGCGCTCCGCCGGGAAGAGGAGATCCAAAATCGGGGGAATCATGAAGAGCCCAAGGGTGCCCATCCCCCAGCGGAAAAGCGCGCTGAGCAGTGAGCTTGGGGCCGTTTCCGTGATGAGGTCAAGTTGTCCGTGCCTCACTCCGATCAGTATTCCCAGGCTCATCGCACTCAAACTCACGGACTCGGGATGGGGACGCCATAGGATCAAAAGAAGCGAAAGCGCGCACCAAATGGGCAACGTCCAGCGGAGACCGGGCGGGGAGCTGGATTTCGGCAGGGACGCCGGCAAATAAGAGTAAGCGGCAAGAACGAGGCTGCCAACGAGCCATCCGCCGAGGAGATCCACCAAAAAGTGCGCGCCCCAGTACATCCGCGCCACGGCGGCTTCCGCAATAAGGAGTAAACCGAGGCTGAGCCAAAGGCGTGACCTCAGCCCCCTTCTTCTCAACTCGAAGAGCACAAAACCAAAAAACACTGTGGCTGTTTGGGTGTGACCGCTGGGGAATCCAAATCCGGTCGCCGGCCAGAGAGCCAACCGAGCGTCGAAATCCTGCGGGCGGGGCAACTCAAATCCATCCTTTAATAAACCATTGATTGCCGTCGACACAATCAGCAGCATTGTCAGCCGCCACCCTGCGGTCCAATCGACACAGAGCCAAAAGAAGGGGAGCGCAAGATAGTAGAACTTCTCCTCCCCCAAAAAATTGAATACCACCATTGCGGCATCCAAAACGACGGAGCGCAGGGATTGAAGTCCGCGAATCCAAGAGAGCTCCGTTGTGTAATACGGGCCAACGCGAGCCGCGGCCGGCACGGTCACATTGAAAGTGGAGCTCGAGGAGGACGGCGCCAATGAGAGCACGGAATCGCGATGAGAGGCCGTTCTCCACTGCAAACCCAGTGCTGTCGCTAGATCCATGACAGCGACTTTATCAATTTGATTTTTTAAACGCGGCGGCGGTGGGATATGAAACAGTGTCGGATTTGGAGTGGCGAGCACCGGAAGGGCGACGTCCGCCGCGCATTCAAAAATCTGAAAGGCATCCAGCCGTGCTGCAGGCGCAATGACCCGTCCCGAAATTCCCGTCGCTTCCCGGAAACCGCGCAGCGCCGCGGCTTCCGGAGCTTCGCCGGCTTTGCGGGCGGATTGAGGAAAAGACCAACGTCGGCTCCAGACGTCCCGAACAATAGGATTCCGCGCTTGGACCCTACGAGACAACCCGCGAAATGGACTTCTTGTGCTTCTTCTGCGAGCGCGGGCTTATCTCCGGCGATTCCTATCAGGAGGAGAAAAGCAGCTACGAATCTCAAAGTGGGCCGAGCCTATCGATACCACCGCCTTAAGTCCATTTGACCGCCGGCATCATCCAAATTTTACCCAGAAGCTGAAGATGGAAGAGACGGGAGCACCGTCCCCAAAGGGCCGACCAGAGCGCCCTCGTCCAATCGGCCTTCGGGCGCCGTGGTCAGATCAAAATATGCAGAGTGCCTTACTATTGACCGCCACCTCCAGTGTCGGTTGCACCTGTGCCGGTGCTCGTGCCGGTGCCCGTGCCTTGTGTGGTGCCTGTGGCACCTGATCCAGTGGTTCCACTGCGGCCCCGGCGCTCATTTTTCTCACGCTGTTTGGCACTACGGCTGCGATCAGACCGTGTATCGCCGCTCGCGGTCCCGCGGTTCATATCCTCTGTCTCTGTTGCCGACGTGCCTTCCATGGTATCTGTGGCCGAGCCGCCTGACCCTGTTTCTGATCCTGTTTGGCCCGAGGATTGGGCAAAGGCAGGAAGTGCAAGTGCCAAAGATGCGACAAGCGCTAGAAATCCTTTGATTGAAATCATTGTTTACCTCCTATAGTGAAGCCAATAAGAAGCAGATGTCGTGCCAGGATTTGGGCGCACGTGTGCACACGGGCGTTATCCCTCTTAAGACTTCGGATGTATTTATTTACAGACAGACAGATCCGCTCTTTGACCTTGGCTGTGAACTTGCAACTGGGCCTTTCACGAGAGATACTCACAACCCAAAAGACTGTGATGAGAATGTTTTACAGGATTGCCGCCTATCTGATCGCGTGGATCGGCAAAACGTTGACTTTGGCTGCGGTGGGACTGCTCTCGGGCGGGCCTGCGGATGCGGACGAGTTACGCAAGAGCCGCCAAGTTGAAGCCGAACACGAGGACATAGCCGAAGCCGATCCTTGTGCCAGCGCGCTGGTTTTTAGCGGGATCCGATTTGCCACCCTTGAGAAACGAGTGCAGTGGCATGCCAGAATGGCGGCGCGGCTCAAACAACAACGGGATTATCCAAACGCCGTACGCCATCTTTTGGAGATCATTAAAATCGCGCCTGAAGACGCCCGTGCTCACACGCAGTTGGCGACGATATATAGAATTTGTGGAAAGCCTCACGAGGCCTTAAGGCATTTTGAGAGGGCGCTCAGGCTTGAAGGTCCGACTCCCCAGAACCTGATGAATGTGATCACACTCGCCCAACGCGTCGGAGATCGATCCAAAGCGTCGGGTGCGCTCGCAACGGCAAGAGAGTTCTATCCGACGGACGGTAAATTTCTAAGGCTGCAGGCTCAGGCCCTGTTTGATCAGGGCGATCACGAGAATGCGTTAAGGATTGTGAACGAGAGGCTCTCGGAGAATCCTCGCGATAGCGAAACTGTACGTGCGAAAGTCTTATTCCTACTCGAGCTCGATCGAGGACTCGAGGCGCGCGAGTCCGCGCAAGAGTTGACCGAAATGGATCCAGCTAGCGGGCACGGCTTTTCGCTCTTGGCGCAGGCGCTGCTGAAACTGGGAGAACCTCATGCGGCTCGCGCGCAAATTGATGAGGCGCTTCGGCGGGACCCGGAGAACGTCGGTTTTTTGCGCGCGCGCATCACGATTGAGCTTGCGTTGGATGAAACTCAAGCGGCCCTTGACAGTGCGGACCAGCTGATCCTGCTTAATCCAGCTCAAGAGATGAGCTATGTGATCAAATGCAAAGTTTTAATTAGACGCGAACAGCTTCAGGAGGCGCTGGCTCTGATTGAACACAGGCTTCGGATCAACCCGAGGCACGGTTACAGTTACGGGGTGAAGGCTAAAATTTTGCTGGCATTTGCCAATTACAGATCGGCCCTTGATACTCTCGAGAAAGGGTTGTCATTTCTTCCCGATGATCCGGCCATGCGCGGAATGCAGGTCAATGCGCTCATCGGACTCGGCCAAACTGATGAAGCTCTGCACTTGGCGGCCAAATTGAAGGATCCCTTCTTCAGGCAGCTCTATTCAGCAAAGGCACGGATCCAAAAGCAAGAGTGGTCAACGGCGGACATGCATCTCCAAGCCATTCGGCAGGATCGGGCTGTTCTTTGGATGCGAGCCCATATTGCCTTTGCTCAAGGCAACTTCCGGAGCGCTTCCGCGTTTCTTGTCCAACTTTTAGAGAAGCCGTCTTTGAAAAGGGATCTGTGGGCTATAGTGGCTTATATCAAGATCCAGAATCAGGGAGATTCCGCGCATTCCGATTTCCTGACGGTGCTTGCAAATGTGGTGGGAGCCGACGAAGTGCGACGTCTGGCCTCCCTGGCCGAAGCTTTGGATTGGACCTTTGTTATGAGCCAGTTTGAAAATGAAATGGAGCTGAATGTCAGCCTCATAAATCCATTTTGGAGCGGTCTTTACGATCGCCCCGTGGATGGGTTCACGGCGCGAACCCTATGGGGACGCCAATGAACGCCGTCTGAGCGGAGTGGCCGGGGGCTTGCCTCTTTACAGGATCCACCAGCTGATTCAGACTGATTCTGGATAAAACGGATTCTAGATAAAACAGGGCCGAGTCGGACGTCTCTAAGGAACAGGGAGAATTTCATCTATGGTTACACCTTCGCAGAATCTTGTCTTTGGTTTCTTCGTCTTCGCTGGCTTCGTACTGAGCCCAAAGGCGGTTCCGGCGACCGGTGCGATTCCACCCCCCTTGGCCGAACAAAAGCCGCATGCACTCACTATACACGGCGATACGCGTGTGGATGAATTTTATTGGTTGCGCGAACGGGAAAATCCCAAGGTTGCACAGTATTTAAAGGCGGAAAACGCCTACTTGGAAGGGATGATGAAGCCCACCAAGAAAATCCGCACGCAGCTTTTCAAAGAACTCAAGGGGCGCATACCTCAACGCGATTCCAGTGTGCCTGAAAAGGAGGGCGAGTACCTCTACTATCATCGTTACGAAGATGGCAAAGAGTACGCGATCCACTGCCGGAAAAAGGATGTCCCCAAGGCTAAGGAGGAAATCATTCTTGATGTGAATTCCATAGCTAAGGGGAAAAATTTCGTCAGAATTGCGAATGTGTCTGTTCGGAGCGATGGGCGGATCTTGGCTTATGCCGAAGATTTCAAAGGAAACCGCATTTACACGATCCGTTTCAAGGACCTCCGCACGGGCAAGGTGTTGGGAGAGAAAATCGAGAATGTGAGTGGCAGTTTTGTTTGGGCCGAAGACAATCGTACGATCATCTACACCAAGCAGAACCCAACCACACTGCGTGAAGAATGGGTTTACAGACATTCCTTTGGCGGCAAGGACGCGGACACGGAGATCTACCACGAAGCCGACGAGAAGTTCGATGTAGGAGTGGCAAAATCCTTTTCGCGCAAATACATTTTTATCTTGGCCTCCAGCCAGACCTCGGATGAAGCCTACGCACTAGACGCTGCAAACCCAGTCACGCCTCTCAAGCTCTTGCAAGCGCGCGAGGCCGAACACGAGTTTCAGTTTGAAGATGCCGGTGACCGCTTTTTGATTCTAACGAATTGGAAGGCCAAAAACTTTAGACTGATGGAAGCTCCCTACGACAAACCATCGAAAGCGCACTGGAAGGAGTTGATTCCCCATCGCAAGGACACACTTCTGGAAAGCTTCTTACCCTTTCGCAAGCACATGGTGCTGGAAGAGCGGCGCGAAGGGCTGCCGCGTCTGCGCGTAATGGACCGTGAAACGGGTCGGTTTAGCGAGCTCAAGTTCAAGGATCCTGTTTATCTGGTGTACATTGACGGGAATCGCGAGTTCAATGCTCCTTTTCTCCGCTTTGGATACCAGTCGATGACCACTCCCGATTCCACCGTGGATTACGATTTCGAGAGCGGCCAACAGGTCACACGCAAAGAGCAGGAGGTCTTAGGCGGTTTCAAGAGTGAGAACTACGTCTCCGAGCGCCTTTTTGCAAAGGCCGCGGACGGGACCGCGATTCCCATTTCTTTGGTTTACCGCAAGTCTCTTAAGAAAAGCCCGGACACCCCATTATTGATCCTGGGATACGGATCGTACGGGTTTAGCATGGAACCCCATTTCGATTCCACCCGGTTGAGCCTGTTGGATCGCGGATTTGTTTTTGCCATCGCCCACGTGCGCGGCGGCTCTGAAATGGGACGCTCCTGGTACGAGAACGGAAAGTTCTTGAAAAAGAAGAACACGTTCACAGATTTTATTGCGGTGACGGAGCACCTGCATAAGAACGGCTACTCCAGCCCCAAGCACACCTATGCCATGGGCCGCAGCGCCGGAGGTTTGCTTATGGGGGCTGTTATGAATTTGCGGCCTGAGCTTTACAACGGCATCATCGCAGGCGTTCCCTTTGTTGATGTTCTCACAACGATGCTGGATGCGAGCCTCCCCCTCACAACGGCGGAATACGAGGAATGGGGAAATCCGAACGACAAGAAATATTACGAGTACATGAAGTCTTATTCTCCTTACGACAATATCCGAGCTACGGCTTACCCCAATCTTTTGGTGAGCACGGGTCTCAACGACACTCAGGTTCCTTATTGGGAGCCCGCCAAACTGGTGGCCAAGCTTCGTCGCATGAACACAGGTAAGGGGCTGGTGCTATTGAAAACTGAGATGGACGTGGGTCATGGTGGGAAAAGTGGTCGCTTCGAGCGACTCAAGCAGACGGCTATGGAATACGCGTTTCTCCTCATGCTGGAAGGAAAGGCCGCAGATGGCAAAGGAACATGAAAGCAATCGCTTGGCGTGGAACGAAGCGGCCGCTTATTACAGAGCCGGCCTGAACGAGAGCCTTGAGCTTCTCAGCAAGGGGGGAATGTCCTTCTGTCCACCGGAATACAGGTATTTGGAGCGCTACCGAGCGAATCTCAAGACATGCATTCATCTCCAGTGCGCAGGCGGTACGGACTCCTTATCGCTGATGAACTATGGTGCCAACGAAGTCATTGGCGTGGATATCAGCGAGCAGATGATTGAGATCGCGCGGAAAAAGTCCGATGCTCTGAAGCACAACGCGAGATGGCTGGTTTCGGACATTCTTCAAATCCCCAGTTCTATGAATGCGACGGCGGATTTCGTTTATACGGGCAAGGGCGCGATCAACTGGATCATGGATATTGGAGCGTGGGCGAGGATTATTGCGAGGCTGCTTAAGCCTGGAGGCGTGGTGTACCTGTTTGAAGGCCACCCCATGACCTATTGTTTTGACATGCAAGCGAAAGAGCTCAAGCTGGATTCCAATTATAAGGGCTACTTTTCGAACGATCCGTACCCCAAGCAAGGATGGCCTGACAGCTACGTCGGCAAGCTTAAGAAGTCGGAAAGCGAACAGGCCTTCAAGTACGAGCGGGCCTGGCCCGTCAGTTCGGTTATTGGCGGCCTACTGAAAGCCGGCCTGGTGCTTGAGGAGTTTCAGGAGCATCCGGATCCCTTCTGGGTCGAGTTTCCCAACCTTCCTAAGGCGCTTCGTCAGCTCTTTCCGAACACATACTCGGTGGTGGCGAGAAAGCCTCACGAATCAACCCCCGGCGCCGGCCCCAGCTGATGAAGAAGACTCCGGGCGCGCTAACGGGTTGAGCTCTGTAGAACCGGAAAAAAAGCCGTGGATTCCGAGCTCGCCGCGCAGTTCGTCCAAACTTGTGTGCAATCGCTCTTCCCAGCGCATAGCCAGCAGGGACCGGCAGGAACTCCCCAGTTCCCATCCGCGCGCTAGATTTGAGAAATAGGACGGCACATTCGAGATGTCGTACAAAACAGCGTGAACCACGAGCAATCCCGCCACCAGGGCCATCACTGGTGACCCCAATTGCGCCACATAGGCTGTGGCCAGTCCGGCTTCACCCGTGGGATCCGTTTTAAAATCGAGGATGACGTGCCAGAAATCGTGAGTTTCACGCATCCGGGTGCGAATGTAGTTTACATCACTGTCGATCGGGAGCTTCTCATAAAAGTTCGGATCAAGTTGATTCTCCTGCATATACTGAACGTAGCTGTGACCCAGGGTCCCTGGGCGATAATGTGAGAGATCCAGAGCAATGGCGTACGGCCGATACCGTTCCTCAATCAGGGTCTTGATACCAGGTTGAGCTTTCTTCAAGCGTTCCACCGCAGCGGCGAAACGTTCGGAGGTCGACAGCTGGTCGCTGACCCGAAAGACCTCTTCAGTTCGATTGGGGTTTTTAACAAACCGCAAGCAGGCCATCAGAAATAGGAATTTCAGGCGCAGAGTTCTTATTTTTTTCATCAATTTCATCGCGCACCCCATCTGAATCGTTCAATTAGCCTTTGAGAGACAGCCTACCGACGAGCTGCACAATGGGTGCCAGGCCCGGTTTGAAGGACGCGCCTGTTCGTCTCTATTTCGTCTTTACGGAGGGCGTGCAAGGGCCAAACTTCGGCACGGGTGCCCAGCATGGTTCATCTTGTACGAAATAGCGGCGAACGAGGAGTCCGGGTGCGCACGCGTGATCCGGCGTTTAGTGGTATCCGGGCGGTTCAGGTGTCACACCCAGGGCGCGGAGGCAGTGCTGAGCGTGTTCGTACTCTGTTTGGAGTCGATCCAGATGCTCGCGCAAATAGGCCCTTACTCTTGAGAACTCCTTCCTGTGTTGAGGATACTGCGGCTCCCAAAAGTCAAGTTCGTCAATGAGGTCATGAAACCTACTTCGCTGGGATGGATTTGCGCCGTTCTGTACCAAATACTCGATGACTTCGATCACACGTTCTGCCGGAGTCCCGCCTACAAGCGGCATCAATGCCGCGTGGAGGACAGTGGGATTGTAGTTGATAGGACATCGGTAATTGAACATGCCTGCGGCCGCGACTTGACCACAGTGCTGACGGATGTCCCTGAGCACTTCCAGGTCCGCAGAGCCTGCAGCCACCATCGCCATATTCCACATCGCATCGTCCATGGAGGAGGGGCCGACGCCTTGGGATAAAAAGTAAGATCGAATCTCTTGGGATGCCTGGCGCAGAACCAACCAATGGATAAATCCGAGCCGGCGAGTATCGTCCTTGGAAAATGCAAACAGGAGTTGGTAGTTAGGGCTGACAGCCTTGGTTTCGAAGAAGATATCGAACATTTTACGCGCGGAACGAATGATCGAAGCCGACTTTGAATCCGGAGTTTTTTTGCTCTCTGTTTCCCATTCGTGAAGAATAATCTCCACGGGGGAAAGATCAAATCCATACGGGCTCGGACCTTCGAAGACGACTATGCGCGTGGGATCCGCTCCAAGTCGAATAGCTCTTCTTAACATATTTATGATTCGCTCAATCTCACTGGCTTCCGTGTGTTCCTGTAATATGAAAAAGAACAGGTATACGATACCAGCAGAATCAATTCCCCCCTTAAGGGGCTGAGCTGGCTGCTCTGGGGGATGACCCAACAAGGATTCTGCCTTTGCGAGGTCGCCAGTGGCGAGTGCGTTCACGACCTCTTTATCATAGCCGGCGCGAGCCAGCGGGGAAGCTACTTGTAAAATCAACAGCAAGAAGAGAAAGATCCGTGGCATTGCAGCTCCCACAACCTACTTGAGGCATCCATCTAAGAACTGAACCAGCAGATAAGCAATCGGTGTGCCGAAGGTCACAAGCTCTAAGCAATTCCGGGGCGTCTATAGATCGTCGGATTACGGCATAAGGTTGTGACCTTTTGTGTTCTAGCCGTGACAGGTTCAATACGCAATTATCTCTAATGTCGCGTGGAACCACGGCTCGCTCCGGCGTCCACGCCTCCCAGCATGTCCGGGCAATCGATCTCTCTGCTAAACAGCTCAGACCAGAGCGCGAGGTCGGCGGTGAATCCCTTCCTCTGCAGCGAAGGATCCGCTTCCATGAGTTCACGCGCGGTGATCCGGACAGGAGCTAAGCGTCCATTCGATTCCGCAGCTTTCACTGCCCGCGCGACAACAGGGTAGGTTTGAAAGCGGGCGCGAAGATCTTCGAATGTATGGTGTCCGCCGATCAGCATAAGACCATCGTCGAGCTTCTGGCACTTCCCTGGTGATATTCGGGAGCAGGCTTCCTCCGGATGTAGGATGTAGTCCAAGAGGGTGTATCCGGCGAGTGTAAATCGCAGAGTATCTAGCGACTCCAGCATGCCACCCATTCGTCTCTCAAATACGCGAAAGCCTCTTGAGGTCGTGAGAATTTCGGCAAGGGAGAGGCTTTCGGCCGGAGCCACCGGAAGCCTCTGAACCAAGCCGCTGGGGGCTTTAACGTCAGGGACAGGGTGAGTGCGTAAGAAGTCACGAATTCTATCGATCAACTCCTTGGACAAGCGGCGCGGGAGCTGCAGATGAAAGGCTCTGTTGACTCGATCCACAAAGAGCGCTTGCTCGTCTGGTGCGTTCGCCAGATTTTCCATTTCCTGTAAGATTGAGTTCGAATCTCCTACGAACAATCCTTCCGCGTTCCGCTGGAAAACGGTCATGCCGCGAGCGTAGACGGAGCCCTTGGGCAGGAGTAACGCATGAATGGGATACACTGTGCTCAGGGCGATTTCGTTTCCTGCGTTGGCCCGATAAATTTCCAGATAGCTGCGAACTGTATAAACGGCCGTGGCCGTTTCACCTTTCCCTTCTTCTCGAAAGGACTGTTCAAGTTCCAACAAGTTGAATTCCCGTCGCGTGTAGCGGGCAGGAACCCTTGTATTATGCCAGCTCAAAAGGAAGACATCGGCGGCAACAGGAGCCGAGTTCAGTTCTGCCAGTGTCAGCGGGTGAAAGGCACGTGCGTACGATCCGCTATAAGGAGGCGAATAGGTGCGTCGGTTCGTGACCTGAGATAGGGATTCGCTGAACGACGGGAGCTGTCGGTTTCGCACCGCGGTTTGAAGCTGTTCGAGTAGAGCAGGGTCGTCGGGAAGAACATGATTATCGGACGAGACATCGTTTGTGTGATTTTGGCCCGAATCTGTGCGTGCGACCTGCGTTTGCATGCGCGCCAGACGCGAGTGAATCTGGTCCGCTTCCAGGTCAGCTCTGGAATAGGGGCTGGGTTGATCCACGGTCGCACGTCCGTCTTCGGAAGCGAGCCAGTCCCAGCCATAATGGGCGAGGAGTTCCCGCGCCGTCCGCACCCGATGCGGGGGCAGCTGGAGATTTTGAGCGAGTAAACGTACGACACTCTCATCACGAACCAGCCAGTCGGAAATCGTAAACCCTTTGTCCCGTACATCAGCCCGCAGGCGATCCCCAATTTCGTCGAGAAAGAGCTCAAATGTGGTCGGATAGTTGAGAACTTCACGCCAGGTCATCGGCTCTAACCAGGAGGAAATATCATTTGCCCGAGGAGCCGTAAACGCGGGTTGAGGATGCGTGCGTAACACCCTCTCGATTTGATCCACGTCCAAGTCGGGGCCTAAGTTGAGCCCCAAGGCGACGTTGATCCGTTCCACAAAGTCCCTGAAATGGTGTGGAAATGGACGCAACCGTATGAGTCGCTCAATGATGGAGAAAGGCGCGGTGGACCGATCAATGTCAGGCGTTCCGAAGTCGAATGTCCGACGCCAGACGAGAGTTTCGGGGAGCGTGAGCAAATGGACCGGTCGAAATGGTGAAGTCAAATTGGAAATTCGCGGTAAAAGATCGATTGTGAATCCCGCCTCCCGAATCTGGTTCTCCATGTTGATAAGGGATTCTGAGCCAAACCCATACCTCGTCCTGATGGCTCCGCTTCTTCGCATGCGTAGAGCTTGGCTCAACGAGACACGGGTATTTGAGAAAGATCGGATGAGTTGAGCTTGGTCCGTGTGGCGCCGCAGAAGGAGATTCAAGAAAGCCGGAGAATGAATGACCTCTCCCCAAGAGCTTAAACCTTCGAGATGGGTTTCCGGAACGGACCCAGCCCCTCGCCGCGCGAGAGCGCTCGTGGCTTCAAAAACGGACGGTCCGCGCGCGTGACTCCCGATGATGTTCAATGATTCTGCAACTTTTCCCTGAGGCTCCGGTAGCGCCGGATTCATCTGCCGAGCAGCGGCGATCTGCTTCCCTTGGAGGTGAATCGAAGATCCCATTGCCCCATAAAGATAACCGAATACAAAATGGGCCCAAGTCCAAGGGGTTGGTTCATCGAGATGCGCTCTCAAAAGAGGTGATAACGCAAAATTCTCATCTTCGAGTCCACTTCGATCGGCTTCCTCGAGATCATCTCGCACAATCCAGTTGTGCTTGAGAATCGCAAAGAGTTGATTGTGCGCTCCCTGGGCCGCGCCGACCAAGGTCTCAGCAACTTCTGAAGAGAGGTGCACCCGTGTCGCGGCGGCCAATGAACCCTCGATATCGAGAACGGGGCTATGCCACCCATGATAGTATCGGTATTCACTCCAGATTTGCCGCAGGGCTCCCGGCATTCCAAGCCATTGACGCCAGGTCATACGTTGAAGCCAGGGGCTTTCTGAACCTAACGTCGCAACCGCTTGGGCCACTTGAGGGTCCACAGGTCCAGGCTCATTGGGCCCACTTTTTTCTCGATCTTCTTGTTTTTTTGGCCGTGCAAACTCCGGAAGGACATCTTTCGGCCGGAGTCTCAGCGTTTGATCTGTTGGTTCCGCCGCTGGAGCTGAAGCCGCGATACCGGATGTGGCCGGCGGAGGAACGACGGCAACGTTGTCCGGAATGGTTACAGTGTCTGTGACAAACCGAGCCGGGTCCAAGGTGGTGTTGTCGAGGCGCACCTCGACCGGACGGCGGGCTGGAGCCGATCTTCCCGGGACCAGCGCCTGCGCATCACCAAGTTGGATCTCAGCGCCTTCCACAAAGAGGCGATCCAGGAGAGATTGGTCCATATCTTCAAAGATCAGCCTCTCCATATCGCCCGTGAAATCACTGATGGCGAAATCAGGCTTTCGGTCACTGAGGCGACTGCCGCGGCCGATATTCTGAATCAGCTCCTGCATACCGGTTAGATCATCGTCACTGTAAGGTTTGGCCAGAATGATATGATTGGCCTGAGGCATATCGACGCCTTCCCCCAGAGCCCGGATCGTAAACACGTATTTGTGTTTCTTCGGCCGGCTCAACTGTTGGTGATCGTAGCGGCCATCTCTTGAGCGCGTGCGCTGTTGATCGGTGAACCAGTCCATCACTTGGTCTCGTCGATCGCGCCTCAGGCCACTATGATAGGCCATGGCTTGAACTCCATGAGCCGCACCCAACCTGTTCAGGATAAAAGCGTAGACCGACGCGTGAGCAATACTCGGCACATAAACGATGCCCCGATTGTGAATGAGAACATTTCCTCGTTCGTCCCGGCGCACGGTCGCAAGAATCTCTTTGAGCATCTGCCGGATCAGGGGCATATGGACATTCAAATCAGCTTTGAGCGCGTCGTAGCGCTCGCTCTCACTTTTATCCGCGAATCGCTCCGTCCAATCGCTGAGGTAGCGCTGGGACAAGATTCGTTCCGCGCCTTCATTTTCCAAATATTTGACATGACGGTAAGAGTGGATCGGACAGAGGTAGCCTTGGGCCATCGCCCGAAAGAGGAGAAAGCGCGCCATTTGGATCAGGCGCCGCTGTTCGAGGAAGGGCCTTCGAGCCTCGGGCGAAAGGGTCGTGACCACATTATCGTCAAACTCTTTGATCACATCCAATTCGCGATGCCAGGGAGTCGCGTCCAGTCCCAACCGCACATCGCCCGGCTTCTCATAAAGTCTAAGCGCCTGAATGATGTCATTGAATTGGCCATTCAACTTGCCCGTATGGTGAGCTTCATCGAGCACCACAACCACGCGTCCCTTATATTCACGCAGAAACCGGGTTAAATTGTCGAGATTGGCGTGGAGCGTTGTTCGCGTTGTGGAAATCAACTGTGCCCGGCCCGTAAACATCTGTTGATCAGCCTCGTCTCCATAAACTTTTTTTATTTGAGCCGGACTGAGGTCCAAGTGGCGGCGAATTTTGATCGTGGCCTCATCCAGGATTTCAGTGTTCTCCACGACATATAGAATAATGAATGGAGTGGCGTTTAGATCCCGAAGATGTTTCAGGTATTGACCGGTGATCACGGTCTTTCCAGATCCGGGTGGCAAGAACATAAGGGCACGCATGGCTTCGTTGCGCGCGTCCGCTTTCTTACGAATCTCCTCGAGCTGATCGATAATGTTTTGTTGGGCGGGATCCAGGGCGAACTTCCCGTCCGGCGGTGTTTGCATTGGACTCAGAAACGCGTCCGCACGAACGAGACTGCGTAACAGATCCGTCGGATCTTCTTGAAGCTGCAAAGGTAAATCGAGCCGGCCTTTAAGTCCCACGTAGGGTGCCGAGGGGACGGACGTACCGCCCGAAGACAGTCGGGGGGCGGGCCGGATCCATTGCAGGTCCACTCTGGGCGAGCGGCTGGGAAGGGTTGTCAGATCGGGCCGCAGGTAGATGTCATAGCGACCGAGGATCTTTCCATTGAGACGGCTTACCAACCGGATATGTGCCGGACGCTCGGCCGTGCCCTCGGTCACGACTTGGACTTGATAGTAGTCCGTGCGATTGGCCAGAAAGGGCCTAAGGTAATTCCGGATAAAGCCGGCGGCGGGACCTTCAGCTGCGGCGCCCGCCGCAAAGACAAAGCCGGCCGCAAAAAGGCCGAGGAAGATAGGGAAACGGCGGGTCCACATACAAAGAGGGTGTATAGTGGCACCAAACGCTTTGTGTCAATTTCGGCAGGGGACTTTGAATATTCGCTAGGCTTGTCAAAAAGTTGCCGAGTGAGGCACAACTGCGTGAATCGTAATCGGATATTCGCTTTTTTCTTAAGGCTTATCGACTCCAACAAGCCAAGGCGCGAGGTCTCCAAAAATGTAGAATGCGAGCACGGCATCGCCGGCGCGGTTGGTGATTCTCCACGCCATCTCTTTGGTAAAGGCTGAGTTTGCCTTCAATATCTCTGCAAAAACCTTATCCGCTTCGGGTGTGGACAAAAGGGCACGCAAGTGTTCATCTCCGAGTTTGGCCGTCGTTGAGTGGACTTTCCCCCGCCGGATCAGTGCGGAGAGGAGCTTGGATCGCCAGTAGGTCGCTTTCCAAGTCCAGTGTCGGACGTTCGAGCGCGGGAGGTTGCTTGCATGGACCTGGCTATACAGTTGATAGAAGTCCTTCAGACTCCACTCGGGTTCAATTCCGTTCTGAGATCTAAAAGTGTTCAGGGAAGTCTGAGCGACCTCTTCAAGACCTTTGCGATACTGCGGCAGCAAACCCAAATTAATAAATTTTTCGAACAGAGACCATTTGAGCGAGAGATAAGTCAATAACACGGGTAGCGCGGTCGCCTGGACCATGAAGTTCCCCGTCATGACCTGCCAGTCGGTCAATGCACTGAGCCCATGGTCGATTGCAACCTTCGCACTGGAAAACGTGACCATCGCAGCCAACTCGGCGGGGAGGAGTGACATAAAGGTGGAGATTTTGAATTTTGATTCTGTCCAGTAACCCCGGTTCCCTTGCATAAAGTCGGGCAGGCCGAGCAGAAGGGAATCGAGGTCCGTCAGCTGATGTGGGTACTCGTCATCGGCAGTGCGTGTTGTTGTGGCCGCTTGGTTGGCCTGGAGTGCCATCATAAGAGCCGTGTTACCAAAAATATGCCATTCGGTCGTGCGCGATACCATATGAAGAGTTTCGAGAATGTTGTCGGTGTTCGTCGGGTCATTCAGAAGTGTCTCCCAAGTGCTGGCATAAGGGTCTTCTGTGTACTTGGGAATCGCGAGTGAAGCTTGTGCGAAAAATTGGTATACGAGCACCATGCTGAGGTCTTTCATGAAATCCCTCAGGACAACGGGCTTTGCGAGTTCTTTAAATCCAAAGGCTTTGCCGGCGCTCACAAGTCGGTCTTGAGCCATATTGACGAAGTTGACGAATCTGTCCACTGAGCCACGCAGGCTAAGGAGAGGATGTCCCCGGTGAGCCGCAAGGTTGGCGTTTGCGGTCGTAACATCCACTTGAGCCGCGGCCAGCTGTGCAAGGCTTTCCTGTAGAGCTGTGTGAGCTCTGCGTTCACCCGTAAGATTACTCCGGACCGCGCGTAAGGCCGTGCCCAATTGAAAGGCTAACGTTTTGGTCATCTCGACCCAGCAGGAGACGCGGTTACCGCATTCTTGAGCTTGTTGAAGACTTTGCTGAATTTCTTCGAGTCTCTCGTGTCGTTCATCAATCATGAGAGCGGTTTCCGCTCGCACGAGGGCAATAGCCACTCTGGCCGCGAGCCTGTCGACTTCGTCAGGAGGCAAATTTTCTTTGCTGTTAAGAGTTTCAACCGCTCGCGTGATCGCGTCCCTGTATTCGACAACCAGAGACTCCGCGCACCAGAATCCCCAGGCGGGAAAGCTCAGGGAGACTGAGAAGAAAAGCATTAATGATTTAATCATATTTGGGACTCCGTTATGCCAGGTGTCAGAAGCCCATCCAACCGTATATTTTACAAGCACGTTGCCTTGATCTCCATTTTAGAACCAAGTAAGGTGGCGCCTCTTCATGGCAGCATGGGTAAAGAATTTCCTTATTATTTTCGTGATGATTGGGGTGATTCCGGTCGCGGCGTCGGGACAGTTCCAGCAGCGATCACTCCACATCGGTGTGATGAGTGATTTGTTTATAGGAAATCCAACCGGATTTGATCCCAACGACCCCGCCTGGGATGAATTTGAAAGAAAACTCGACCAAATCAAACAACAGGGCTATCGGAGCATTCCTGTGGATGTCTGGTGGGGCGTCGTTCAAAAAGACAGGCTGAAAGATTTCGAATGGGATCACTACGATCATGCGATCAAGCTGATTCTGAGCCGCGGTTTCAAACTTGAATTCTATTTATCCACCCATTCTTGTGGCGGAAACGTGGGGGATACGGTTGATATTCCTCTTCCTTTAGAGATAAGAGAGCTTCTCCCAACGTTAGCGAAGGGGAAGGACGCGCGGTACCGGAGCGAGGGTGGAAATATCAGTAACGAAGTTGTGAGCCACTGGGCGGTTCCCTATATCCTTCCTTACTATATTAACTTTTGGAAGGCGTTTAAGGAGCGATACGCCCACTTGGCGCCAGAGACCACGCTGATTGTTCCAAGCTTGGGATCGGCTGGAGAGCTGACTGACCCCACCTATCACAGCCATGATCGGAATTTGATCAGCATTCGTGAGGGAAAGTTTATTGCGCGTTACCCCCATCGGGGAGCTCTCCAGGCGTCCAGCCCTTTGGCTCGAGAACACTTTTATAAATGGTTGGAGAAAAAGTGGGGCAGTCTCGAGGGGGTGAACAGGGCCTGGCACACGAACTATAACAGCTTCCAGGATATCGATTTTTTCACCGATACAAACAAATTCTCAAGGTTCCTTGATAGCAATGGAGGGTACGGGGAGTTCAGTCCGGCGGGTCAGGATTTGTTTGGGTGGAATCATCTCTCCCTGATGGATTCCGGACTTCTCGTTATGGATGCGTTTGTCGACGTGTTTGGTGGTGAAGATTCGGCGTTTAAAAATGTTCCGATAGGTCACAAAACTCCCGGGATTCACTGGTCGGCTTCGCGCCGCTTGGCTATGTTAATGGCCGGGCAGTTAAGCACCAGCGGCGCTCCCCTTGCGGTGCCTCCCGGCAGTCGCTTACGTGATCGGTATCCGGCTTCGTGGCTGAAAGAAAATGGCTTAGGCCTGTCGAGTCTTTTCGAAAATTTTATCCTTCCCCTCCGCCGCGCCCATCCCAAGAGCCATTTTGTGGCCATTTACACATGCGCGGAGCAAGCCAACTGTCTTCGTCATAACCAATTCGGCCCGGGATTTGATGTCGGAGACGGAGATACATCTGATTTCATTTCGTATGCCCTCACCGAGGCCTTTATCAACCTGGGTAGAAGGTTTGGGGTGACCATGGGCTTAGAGAATTCGCTGGGAGGATATCTGAGGAATCCGTGGATGGTGGCGCGATTGGTGGAGTTCGCCTCGATCCCGGAGGTGGAATACCTCTCCCTTTTAAGGATGAATGATGTTGTGGACAATGAAGTTCTTGACTCAGGCTTGAAGGATCTCAGAGCGAAGCGCTGCCGGGAATTTCTGGCGCCAGCTGCCTCTCAGTGAGAGCGTACGAATCCTCTGAGAAAGACTAGCGCCACGCCAGACCAGAGCAACCAGTAGGTCCAAACAAAAAAATCGAGATGCGCGTGCAACCATCTTTGCAGCGCCGTCTTATGAAGCTGTGGAGTGGGGAAGATAGTGGGCTTGTCCTGGCTCGCTTCCGTCTTGAGCGGATAGTTAGGGCCGGGGTATCCCACAATCGGAGCGCCCTCTTCGGGACCTCGGATCCAGGTGTTTGCACCGAAAGCGCTGTATGCGATCGCGCAGACATTCCGTGTATCCACAGTGCGATAGAAGGGTTCTCCATTAACGGAGACATGGAGACGCCACTCGAGTCTTTCGAGCACGTAATGCGTACAGGCTTGTTTGAGCCGAAACCAGATCGGGTAAGGATCGCAGCGGCGCATGGCGGCTGTGCTCACGTGGCTGCGGTGAATGGGATCTCCTTTTTTCGGGATCGAAGTTTCTTCTGAAATACATTGGTAATTCGCGCCCATCATATTGACGCCAAATTTTTTGGCTTGAAGCGTGTACAAACGTTCTTCGAACGTGAGGCGCGGAACTAAAGCCAGAAAGAAAAGGGTCGCGAAGAACACCCATCCCCGCCAGTTCACGGGTGCCGACCAGGAAAATTTGCGTTCTTCGGGCGGAGGGTCGGGGAGGAAAAGCGCCCAGAGCAAGGGCACACATTGCGCGGGGAAGCGGAAGTGAACCAAAATGATGGAGTAGAGATGAAACACTGTCCATAAGCCGACGATGGAGTATCTCACTCGTCGCGAGTGGGAAAGGAGCAACCAGGGAGACACGATTTCAAAGACAGTCACCGCGTTTGTAAACACAGGCACCCAGATGTCAGAAACGAAGGGCAATCCTCCCTGCAAAGTGGTGAAATACCCACCCACGACCCATGTGGCGCTAAAGCGGACGGTGGCCGACAAGACATAAATCAACACGAAGACGCGGCGAACGAAGAAGGCCTTGTTTCGCACAAAGAGGAATACGAACACTTCCGGAATATGGAAATACTCGAAGTCGGCCCCTGCTTTGTAGGTCAGGACCATCACGTAGATCACTTTCCACAAAAACGCGGGAACCATGAATATATGGGCGTAGGTCCATTGCTTGCGGAGGGCAAAGATGGCGGAAAGGCTCAGTAAGGTTGCCAGCAAGGCGTAAAACGTGGACTGGCCATAGGAGTGGGGCCAGCCGTCAAAGAAATACAACCACTCACAATTCTGGAAGTACGGGGGACAAACATGTCGTCCCGCCTGAGCCGCTGAGCGCGTGACAACGGGAGAACTGATCCAATCCTCGAATGAGAGGTAAAACCCAAAAAGTAAAACCCAGTACACTGTTTGCAGGAACCGGGAAGTTTCGATTTCATCAATCGCGAAGAACTGGCGCCAGGATCGCACTTGAAAAGCATGGCATGACATGGAGATTGCAACAAGCCTAGGACATGAGAACACTCAAAGTCAGTTACAAGTCTTTGGTTAGGGTTGGCGATAGGCGCACTTCGGGAGGCCGCTAGGGTCGAGCGAGCGAGTGAATGAAAGTGTGTGCATGCGTGCGTGCGGTCAATCTGGCCTTGTGGACCCGTCGTGCGCCTGCGAAGCTCAAAAAAGGTCGCAACATCAGGAGGATGTGCAATGAACTCAATGAAAAGGATTCTTTTTGCCGTATTGGTCCTTGGAGGTGGAACCTCTTACAGCGTGGCCGCGGCACCAGCCGCACCGACGGCTTCCGAGACGGCCGAATTCGCTATGGTCACCGGCTTTATGCTGTGTCCGCATGCGACCAAGCCCCCGCCATTGGAAGAGGCTTTCATTTGTTCCGGCGTACAGGATTACATCGACAGAGTTGAAGTTCCCTTAACGCCTCAACCGGTCTCCAAGCCAGGGTGGAAGCTTTATTCAGGCCGGCACACGGGAACCATAGACTTCAATGATTTTCATGTGACCTATGAACTATTGGTCTCTCTCGCGAGCGGAGACGGGGAGAAGTATGGATTTATTGATGGCCGTATGATCGACAATGTGAATCGCCGGTCCACGTACTTTCGTATCGCTGTAAATGCCGGATTCGAGGAGATGAACTATGTGACGTCCTACGGAGCTCCTGTGACGTATTCGGAATCAGGCAAAAAGTCAGACTTTATTCCTCAGATCGTGATCGCAAAAAGCGGGGCGTGGGGATCATCGCGAAGGGCTGTCCAACATCCGTCTCCCACCACATCTCAGACACTCTTGCGATCCTCTGCCATTGCCGTTGAACGTTCGGCCTCCTTCTGAGAGGCTTGACGTTCGCGAAATTCCCGCCTTTCACGCGCGTCGATCAGATAAAGAGAGATTCCCGCCGTGGGCAGAAAACCAAACATGAACCATCCGGTGATATGGGCGCTCAATTCGAACGCCCGAATCTCCTCGAGCGGCGCTGGGGAACTCCATAGGGCCAAGGCCAATATCAGAATCCACAACGCGAGAAACGGTCGTAAAGAGAGGTCATGCACCCGGTGCAGCACATACGGAATCACGACCACCCCGATACAGACTTGGACCAGAACCAGCTTTGACGATTTAAATGCGAGCAGAGAGACCCATGGAAGAAGGAATACCCACACCAGACCTGCGAAGACCACGGTGAGCGCCGGGCCCAACGGATTCGCCCGTAGCCAACTCACAAATGGGCGACTTGCCCATAACACATATGGTTCCAGTCCGACCATAACGGCACTGAATAATTGCAGCCAATCTTTCACCTGGCCCCCCTTGCCATTTCTCCCCCAATTTCAGATTCACGGGTCTCATGGTGAGCTGTCAATGGAGGGTCCCGATCTGAGACACTCAAACCTGTGATTCGAGGGAGATTTCAAGGAGAGTGGGGGGCGTGAAGGAGAATCTCGGCTAAGAGTTCATCGCCATACTTATCGATCTTTGCGGGCCCGAGACCAAATACCTCGGCCAAATCGCTTTTTTGCCGCGGTCTTGTTTGCGCCAGATGGCGCAAACTGCGATCACTCAAAACGACAAAGGCGGGGACATCGAGTTCACGGGCTTTCTCGCGACGCCAGTGGCGCAAAGCCTCAAAGACCTGGTCTTGGGCGGGATCCAACTGCGGGAGCTCGCTTGCATTTGATTTTCGCTTACGGATCTTAACCGCTGCCGCTGAAGCCACGGCCGGGCGCGCGATTCGGCGGGAGGAATCGGGCGCGCAGCTGTCGCAATGCCCGCAACGCTGGAGGCGCTGTGAGTCCTGGAAGTAAGTGAGGATCTCCGCATGTCGACATTCACTGGATTCTGCGTACTCGACGAGGTTTTCAAGCCCGCGCCAGCGCGAACTTAAAATCGCCTCCGGCGCCCGCGACTGTTGAATAAAGAACGACTGCAAGCCTTTGTCCTTTTTGTTGTAGAGCATGAGGCACGTCGACTCTTTTCCATCCCGCCCGGCCCGTCCCATTTCCTGATAAAGAGAATCTATATTGGCGGGCATTTGGTAGTGTGCCACCAGGCGTACGTCCGGGTGATCGATGCCCATTCCGAAGGCGTTGGTCGCAATCAATATTCGAGTTTCTCCGCGCGCATAGGCGTCTTGGGTATTCGCGCGCTGGAGAGGGCTGAGACCCGCGTGGTAGTAGTCCAAATTCGGAAACTCAGGTTGCAGAGTCAATGTGAGTTCTTCGGCAGCTCGTCGCGTTCCACAATAGATGAGGACGCGTCCTTGCGGTGTTTGCGATAGGGCCTGGCGCAGGAGCCGGTGTTTCGCGGACTCATCTTCGCACGATTCCACCTGGTAATATAAATTGGGCCGGTAGAAACCATGCACGTGACGGGCTGGAGTGCGCAAGCCGAGCTGGTGCGCAATATCATTGAGAACAAATGGCGTCGCGGAAGCTGTGAGCGCCAGCACGGGCACATCCGGCCGTAGCTCCTTGATGCTGCGCAAACGAGAATACTCCTCACGAAAATCATGTCCCCACTGCGACACGCAATGAGCCTCGTCGACGGCCACAAGGGTTAATGGACAGGTCTTTAACCAGCGCTGAAAGTTCTCCTTTTGCACCCGCTCAGGGGACACATAAAGCACGAACGCCCCCCCGTGCTGTAGGCGTCGGAAGACGTCGCGCTTTTCCTCCTCCGTCTGGCCGCTATGGATGCAGCCGGCGGGAATCGACGTGCGTTGCAGGGAATCCACCTGATCCTTCATCAAGGCGATCAAGGGTGAAATGACCAGGACGAGTTGATTGTGGTGCACAGCTGGAAACTGGTAACATAGAGACTTGCCTCCCCCGGTAGGAAGCACAGCTAAAACGTCACGGCCTGAAATCACGGAATTGATAATATCGACTTGTCCGCGGCGGAACGCGCTCAGGCCGAAGCGGGATCGGAGCCGGTCAATTAGATCCGCGCCTTCGGTGTGATTTTCAGATTTCGCCGTTGAGTTCAAAGCGGAGTCCAGTTTCATGTGCCATCCATTTTTCACCGAATCTCCATGCAATTCAATCGGCCATCCCAATTCGCCTGAGAGGGCCACCGCGCTGAAGCCCGAGTCCGCATCTCGAACCGTAACAGTGACAGCAACTCTCTTAGAACCACTCCAGGACCCAGTACCAGCCCGCAAGCGTAAAGAGTGAAATCGGAATGCCCAGACCCACCATAAGATTCGCCAAATCCGAATCCAGCCGGAACTCGGAAACCACGATGGCCGCTGTGATCATGGGTGCCATGGCCGCTTCCATAATTGTAATCCGAGAGATTTCGCCGCGCGCTCCGATCGCGCCCAGATAAAAGAGCGAGAGCAAGGCGGGGAGGAGGATCAGCTTCAGGCTGAGCCCAAACGCGAGAGGCTTGCGCTTCTGCCAAATCCGCGCGCGATCCAGATGGAGTTGAGTCCCCACTGAAATCAGAGCCATAGGGACCAGCGTGCCTCCGAGCTTTTCAAGTGCTGGCCGCAAGGGCTCAACCACGGTCGCGCGCCAAGGTGTGAGTGCGATGGCGAGCCCCACCGCGATAAACGGCGGGAAGATCGCAATGCGCCGGAGCATTTGACCGAGGTGGGGCCGACGTCCGGAATACATCGAAGCGAGGGCAATCCCGGGAAGGGAAATCACAAGAAAGGATCCGACCTGATCCACGATCAACCCGATGCGAAGGGACTTTTCTCCATAGAGTGCCTCGAGCACGGGAAAACCAACAAAAGAGGTGTTCCCCAGACCGGCTGTGAGGATCAGAGCACCTGTGGTGGCACGGTTCCAGTTTTGAGATCGTGCCACGAGCCAAATCAAAATGGAGGAAAGAAAGAACTGGATCCAGGCCATAGAGGCGGGAATCAACAACTCCGGCGTGAGCTTTGTCTCGGTGAGGAGAGCGGGCAATTGGAGCAAGATTACGGCGGGCAGAGCGATCCACAAAATGAGAACGTTCAAAACGCCCGCGCTTTGTTCAGGAAGCACGCGTTGGTGGCGAAGGATCAGACCCATGAGTAGACATGCCGGTATCAGGAAAAATTGAGCCATCGCCGCCCAGCCCGAACGCAGGGTTCAAGGGTTTCAAGAATCAAAGTTACCGCAAGAGGAAGAAAATAATGGACCACGCGAAACATCAAAATGCTCGCGAGGATAGCGGCGTTGGGTCCATAGGGCCTGAGAAAGTGGAGGAGCACGCCCTCGAGCACCCCCAGACCTCCTGGGACCATGGTGACAATGCCGGTCAGGTGAGCGGTGAGGTGAAAAGAAAAAAACTGAAGGAAGCTGAGGGAGTGCGAGGGCGGCAAGAGAACATACAGCGTGAGAGAAACGAAGAACGTATCGACAGCGCCAATAAACACCTTTTGAATGCCGATGCTCAGATCCGGGAGGGTCATTTCGCGACCGAAGAACCGGACTTTGCCCCCAGCCATGCGGAGGCACGCCCCGAGGTAAAGAGCCGTTAAAATCAGCAAGCCCAGACCCACGAGTGAAGTGATGTAGCTCGTGAATCCGAGGTTCTGAATGGGAATCGGAACATTGACGATAACGGCCCCCATAAGAAACAAGAACCCGATCCACCATGTCTCCATGTTCAGTAGAACGAGCCGTGCGATCTGCCCCGCGCCCAAGCCAAAGTCTTTGTAGCGCTTGAGCCGAATTCCCAATCCCGTGACTAGAGAATGGCCCACCGTATTTGTAATCGAAAATGCCGCAAATGAAGTGGTGACCACAGTCAGCAACGGTAATCTTCGTCCCAGCTGGCGCAAGGACAAAAGGTCGTAAAAGCTGAGCCAGAGATAATTCACAAGGACCAACCCGAGAGCCGTCAGAATCTGAGTCGGCGGGCGACTCATCAGTTCCTTGCGGAACTCCCCCCAGTCAATATTCTTGAGTTCTCCGTAGAGGAATCCCAAAGCCCCCACCAGGATCAAGTATGGAAAGAGGACGAGGAAGCGTTTCCAAATCAAACGTGAAGTTGAAAGGTTGTCGCGGTCTTTGGTGCTCATCGTTGCCGGCCAGACTACGGCAGTCATACCGGGCCCGTCATCCAAATGTTATCATTTACCGCATCCGAATGGCGGTGTAGGGTCGCTGGCGCAATGGGGCGAGCCGAGCTTTATGATTGTATTGTGATAGGTGCCGGTCCGGGCGGACTCGTCTCGGCGATTTATCTTCAGCGATTTCGGCGCAAAGTCCTCTTGGTCGATGGGGGCGAGGCGAGAGTTCAGCGTGTGCCGCGGATTCGGAATCTGGTCGGATACCCTGGTGGCATTTCGGGTTCCACTCTCTTGCGTCGGCTCCATCGCCAACTTCGAAATTACGGAGGTCAGACGCTTAAGGGTCGTGCTCGAGTGAGCCAAGCTGGCCGGACGTTTGATGTGGATGTCGATGGCCGAATTTTGAGAGCACGTAAGATCATTTTGGCCACGGGGATGAAAGATCTAGAGCCGAACCTCGACAATTTGCGGAATCTGACCCAAAAAGGGCTGGTGGGCTACTGTCCCGTTTGTGATGCCTTCGATCATCGGGATCAGAGAATAGCACTTTTGGTTTCAGACAATCATGGGCTCAAGAAACTCTCATTTATGTCCGGCTACTCGGACAAATTGATTGCCGTCTTGATGAAGGAATTTAAAATTTCATCGGCGCGGGCGCGAGATCTTCAAAAACGTCAGGTTCAGATCGTCCAGGGCCCATTGTTAAGAGTCACGGAGGCGCCATCCGGGAAAGGTGTTCAATTGCACGTCCCGCAGGGGCCTGCTGTATCTGTGGATGTCGCTTATGTCATGATGGGAACTCAGGTCCCGCGTGATGCCATTGGCAATCTGCCGCGCCCAAGGCGCTGCCGGGAAGGTTTTTTAGTCGTCGGAGCTCATCAGGAAACCTCTGTTCCGGGCCTGTTTGCGGTGGGGGACTGTGTGGGGGGGCTATCCCAGGTTTCCGTGGCTGTAGGGCAGGCTGCGATTGCCGCCACCCAAGTGCACAATTCCCTGATTTCCGCCAGGTGCGGAGTGTGAGTGAGGGTGTGAAGGCGCGTCCGGCATCCGGGATGCCGGCGGCTCTATCGCGCCACCCTGTTTTTCATTGCTATGCATTAGAGGCTCGGATAAGAAGGCGCGTGGTGAGTTTGGAGTGACATGAAGACCTGGCTGACTGAGTTTCTTCAAAACCGCGTCGTCCGCATGCCGCCGGTTTCCATCTTGCTGCTGTCACTCTCCCTGACGGCGCTGGCGGGTTACTTTTCTTATCTGATGTCGGAAGCGGAACTTGAGGGCCACAGGGCCCTTGTTTCGCGTCGGGTCTCCGATGCAGTTGATGACCGTTTAAGGGTTTACGAGAATGCCCTGCTGAGCACCAGGAGCTATTTGACAGCTTCATCCAAAGTGACACGGGGTGATTTTGCACAGTTTGTGGAAGGAATGGAACTCGCGGTTCGCTATCCCGGTATTCTGGGTATCGGATACACCATTCGGCTCACCAGCGATGAAATTGAGAAGCATGTCTCTGCCATGCGGTCTACGGGCTTTCCGACCTATAGTGTGTGGCCCGAATACCCGCGCAAGGATTATTTTTCCATCGTGTTTCTTGAGCCTTTCGATCAACGTAACCAGAGGGCTTTTGGCTATGATATGTTCACCAGCCCGGAGCGGCGGCAGGCCATGGAGACCGCGCGTGACACAGGGTTGCCGGCTCTTTCCTCACGGGTCGTCTTGGTGCAAGAGGCTGAACAGGAGGAGGGAAAAGGGCCACATTACGGATTCCTTCTCTATGTTCCGGTCTACCGCCCAGGAGCACCCGTGGCGACGGTTGAGCAAAGGCGAGAGGCGCTACAGGGATTCGTGTACAGTCCATTTCGCGCCAACGACCTGTTCAACCAAATCCTGGCTGAGGTAAATCGTAGCAGCGAGGGCGCCATCTTTCGGGTCTATGATTCAGGCAAGCCCGATGCCGATCATCTGCTGTATTCTCCTTTCGGAAATGCCACCTCCAAGACTTTTTCTGAGGGGGCGGTGGCCCTGCGCAAGACCTTGGCTCAGCACGAGTGGACCTTGGTTGTCGAGCCTGCAGGACCTTCGGGAGGAGCGCACGGATATGGAGATCTTTGGGTCGTGCTCGTTCTGGGATCGGGTGTGAGCCTCCTCATCTATCTGTTTGCGCGTATGGCCACTCAGTATGCGCGCTCTCTTAAGAAGAGTGAAAATCAAATTCGCCTGATCGCGGACGGCCTCCCCATGATGGTGAGCTATGTGGATCCTGACCACCGCTATGTCTTTGTGAACCGGGCGTATGAAGAGTGGTTTGCACAAAGTCGAGAGTCTTTTCGCGGCCAGCCGGTCTCCCTCGTACTGGGCGAGAGTTACGAGACTGTATTCAGACCACTCCTGAACCGGGCACTGCAAGGGGAGCGCGTCACATTTTCCAACCAAATACGCCATGCTGCGCTCGGTGAACGTTATGCGGTGGGGCAGTATATTCCCGATGTTCGGGAAGGAGGGCGAGTCGCGGGCGTGGTTGTCCTGGTGATGGACGTCACGGAACGCAAACAATTCGAAGATAAGCTTCACGATGAACAGAGGGTGAGCGAACTCGTAAATGAGGTGGGACTCTCTCTGCGCGCGGAGATGAATATGCAGGCATTGACCCAAAAGGTGGTCGATGTCGCGCGCGAGTTGAGCGGGGCGAAGATTGCGGCTTTCTTCTATGACGTGAGATCGTACAAGAATTACAGCTCAAAGATCGGGACGGATGGAGCGTACTCACGCTGCAGCTTGAGCGGCGGAAATATGGACGAATTGCAGAAACTGGGCATGCGTCGCGATTCCGAACTCTTTGCTGCGACCTTTCGCGGTGAGGGTATTGTCCGCATGGATGATGTCACAACGTTTCCGAGCTCGGGCCGCGGGTCCGCAGTTCGTGATTCCGCTTCCGGGCAGGAGACGGTGCGCAGCTATTTGGCTGTGCCTGTGATCTCGCGTTCGGGAGAGATCCTGGGTGGACTCTTCTGCGGACACACTCAACGCGGGATCTTCACCGAACGTGTGGAAAAGCTGGTGGCGGGAATTGCAGCCCAAGCGGCGGTCGCGATCGATAATTCCCGACTGTTCGAGGAAGCGCAGGCCATTAACCGAGTTAAGGACGAGTTTCTCGCCACTCTGTCGCATGAATTGCGAACACCTCTGAATGTTATTCTTGGATACAGTGAACTTCTAGCAGAATCAGATCTGCCGCAGACGATCCAGCCCTATGTGGACGCCATTTATCGCAATGCCCGCACCCAGACACAGCTGATCGCGGACCTTTTGGATGTTTCCGCCATTATCACGGGCAAGCTTTCGTTCCAGGCGGCTCCCGTAAGGGTCCAAGATGTTGTGAATGGAGCATTAGAAAATATTCGCTTTGCGGCCAATACCAAAGGGGTCAGCTTGGAAAAGGAACTTGAGGCTCCTGGCTGTTCAGTCCTGGGCGATCCGACCCGGCTCCAGCAGATTGTGTGGAACCTTCTTTCCAATGCGGTGAAGTTCACACCGTCGGGTGGTCGTGTCCGTGTTCGCACTCGCCGCGTGGGCGGGTGGTGTGAGATTGAGGTGGAGGACACAGGCATTGGGATTGACCCGGATTTTATACCTTATGTGTTCGATCGCTTCCGCCAAGAGGACAGCAGTCGGTCCCGTCGCTACGGCGGCTTGGGCCTTGGCTTATCTATCGCCAAGCAGTTGGTTGAAATGCATGGAGGCCGTATCGAGGTTCACAACCGGGGAAAGAATCGCGGCGCACTTTTCACCGTCTGCATTCCGATTGCACCGCCTTCGGTCCCGTCCCCCTTCGCCCATGCGGGCCATGTGGGCCATGCGGATCCGAAAGAGGAAGTTCTGGGTTCGCCTGAACACTAGTGGCTCCGCACAGAGATTTTGGCTGTTTCCGCTGCTGAATGCGGCATGAGCGGAGGCGGGCCTCCTCTCACTCCGTTTTCATTTTCCTTTAAGTTTTTCATTTCAACCCTGTACTGTGTCCTTCCACTCTTTCAGCCGTGTATCTCCACTTAATCTCCCACGTGTTCTTTTCTTCTGTGTCCCTCATGAGCTATGGCTCATGAGTCACGACTCATAAAGATCCCTCCCGCGCGACCACTCCTCTCGTCATGATTCCGGGATCCCGGCCCGGATCCCGGCGGGTGAAGGTGAAAGGGAGCGTTGCAAGTCATGCCGAAGATCCCATGGTGTTCCTAAACCAAGTGGCATAACGATCCGCGCGCGGCCTGTACTCAAGGAATCCGATCGCTTCCAGCTCGTTCTGCGTTACGTACTCACAACAGGTGCGAAAATCCCGCCCCCAGTGCAGCACTCGTGAAAAGGGTCTAAATTGGAAAAAGCGTTGCCCCTTACCTTGGACCTCATCCAGCTGAGCCACACCGCCGGCAGAGAGCACCATTCGAACAAAGCCCTTAAAGCTGTTGCTCTTCATCACATGATTTGCAATCCGGCCCGTCACCACACGGATAAACGCCTTGTAGAGATCGCGGCTGCCAAACTTCAGGATCAAGTGAACGTGATTGGAAGCCACAGCCAAGCGATAGATCCGAACCCGGTATCTGTGCGCCACGGACCGAATGATCCCGATGACGGGGTTTTTATTATACGTTTTGAGAAGGGAGTTTTCACCCCGAGCCCAACTGGAGCGAAACACGACGTGAACCGCTTCCGTGGAAGAAAGCGGCCTTCGCCCCTTACGCCTTCCGAGCAGCAGGCGCCCACCAAAGAACCGCCGGCTCTCATTGAGAAAGAGATTCAGCTGCTGTCCTTTGCGCGGCCGTTGCCTTCGTGCGTGATTGGCTCTTCGTGCCATACAACCCTTTCCGCACAGATCCACGAGATCCCAGGTCCCAAGGAAGGGCATGGTCTTTGAGCGCGTGAGAGTCGAAGGAAGCAAACTCAGCCGCACCCACCGGAGGCGTTTAGCTTTGAAATGAGAGATTTTGTTGATCTGGCCGGTCCGTGGTTCGGGCGGAAGTTTGCGGACGGGCATCGCCCTCGGGTTGGCGGGAGAGGGTATCGCCCCGCCTGTGCTGTCCCTGCCGGGAGGGGCGAAGGGTCCCATGGGCTTGGCCAGCCCTATCGCCCCCCTTCCCCTCTCGCTTCCAAGTCCGGGCGATGCCCCTCAGGATCAGCACTATCCGTCATGAAAGTTGGCCCACCTTTAAGACCCTTACCTTAAGGGGGAGGGCATCGCCCCATCAAAGTACGCGGGCGATGCCCGACCCCGCTCTCAGGGAGAACCTGGATACCCTGGCCAGCAGGTGAGTGACCTCAACGAGAGATGGAAAGGTGGATGTAGCGGATATTAGAATCTATATATTGATATTGGTACGCGAATATAGAGCTATATATTTATATAGCTCTATAAACTATAAATATGATGTAAGTCTGCGGGTTGAATAGCCTGGAAGAAATGGGGTCGGAGCGGAGCGGAAGTACAACCGAACACCGCATGTTCCACGTCGGATTGAGATTCTCGTCCAGTCGAAGAGCTGCGAGCTGCTGATCCGCATTCCAAAATAATGGTGATGTCCATGTCCCCAGATAATATTTATTCGGAAGCCGCGGTGGCTGGTTATGGCCACGTCCAGGGCTCGGAACTCTGCACGTGAACACACAGAGTGAATGGGAGTCTTCCACGGAGGAACCTACGAGCAACGCGTAATCAAGAACTTTCTTAGGTTACGGTTTAACGGTTAAGGGTAACAGTTAACCGTTACCCTTAACCCTTAGCCGTTAGCGGTCAAAATCACTGCGCAGAGCTACTAGGATCCCATGATCTGCTAAGACTCCATCGGCGCACAGCTGGAGCTCAGCGGTCCCGCTTAGAACACAATTCCACCACGGAACTCACTCACACTCTGACTGTAGTTTAGTAAAGTCTCACCATATCCGTAGTAGTATTGCAGGTAAAAGGCGGGCACGATATCGAAGCGTCCTAAACGGAAAGACCAAGACAGCTGATATCCACCCCTATCCCAGAGATGAGCGAACTTCCCTCCAGGTTGAATTTCCAGGTCAATTATGCCTTTATCAAACCACGCATCGAATAGCTGAACAAATGTCAGCCCAAGCGTTAGGGGACTGACGTAGTCCGTGAGATCACGATTGGTGGGATCAAAGTCATGCTTGTAGGACAATCGTCCCGAGGTGCGAATCAACCAGTGCCGCCCCTTATGCTCAAAGTTCAGGCGGATATAGTTCATCTCGTAAGATCGTGATGTTGAGCCACGTTGTCCGTTAGACGTGTGGGACCACAGTCCGAAATCCACAGACGTCTTCTCCCAGCTGTCGGGCGTGTAACGATAGAAGAGTTCCGGATTGTAATTGACGTCGCGGAATGGCCGAGATTCCTCGCGCAAAGCCCAAAACATAGTCTGCGTGTAACCGAAATACAGTGGCTGTTTGCGGACCAATGGCGTTTTAAAGCTCAACTGTATTTTGGACAGCGGCTCTCCGTACGCAAAATAAAAGGGGCTCTTCGGGACTTTGTGTGGGTAAAGATCGGTCATTTTCTACAAGTATTGTTTAAAGTTCCGGTAGTGAGCACGTCAGGATTTTCAGCCTCAAGTATTCTTCGTCACGTAGTCCGTACGCTCGGC
>JBFWQY010000039.1:0-39250 GCA_050249195.1 Bdellovibrionales bacterium | reverse complement strand
GTCAACGTGGACATTACAGGGATAACGCTGAGCTGAATTGACTGCAAAATTTTGATCTTCGAAAATGCGGCTAACGCCGCAAATGGATTGGTTCGCGTTTTTTACGCTATTGGCTTATTGAGCAAATTGGGGCTTTCTTACACTTTGCACGGTTAAGTCTCGTTTTGCTCCACCAGCCGCAAAAAAGATCGACGTTTTTTATAGAAATTAACTTCAAGATCTTTATTAGTAGAAACTATGATGAACGATCCTTAGAATGCTGAGTGGCTCAATCCTGGGCAAGAACTCAACGGCCTTAATCGGCCACCAAAATCTACCACCACTCCGACGGAGCGTAATACAACTGGCCTGTTGAACAAGGTCAAAGTTCCACCATCGAGTGAGTAGAGCCGTAGAGCCCGAGTGAGTAGAGCCGTAAAACCGTAGAACCAGTCAACGTGACGAACTCCCTTACACAAATAGCCCGCTCCGCAGCAAGCGCGAAGCGCGCCGCGAGGACCAGGGCTATTTGTGTAAGGGAGTTCGTCTGGTGCTCGGCAGAGGACTTGAACCTCCACACCCTTGCGGGCACATGACCCTGAATCATGCGCGTCTACCAATTCCGCCAGCCGAGCGCTGAGGCTTGAAAGCACCAAAAGTAATGGTTGAGACTGCGGTTCGTCAAGCTTGAGAACGTGGAAATGTCAGTGTGACCACCGTGCCAGAGCCGCCGGGAGCGTCGGTCATATCCACTTTAACGTTATGAAGACGGGCGATCTCAGCGGCAATGGAGAGTCCCAAGCCCGATCCCGGAACAATGGCCGAGGGCTGGCCGCGCGTAAAGCGTTCAAAGACCTTTTGGCGGAGTTCGGGAGGCACTCCAGGCCCCGCATCCCGAACCCGCACAGCGATCTCCCGCGGACCCGTTTTCATCTGAAGTTCCACGCTCGAATTTTCCGGAGCATACTTGACCGCGTTTTCCACGAAGTTTTCAATCATCGAATCCAACAGGTCTTCATCGCCAAGAACTTCCGCTTCCAACTCGGCATCGGGATGCTCCGATACGAGCTGCGTGGAAATGTGAACCGACTTCTTCTGGGCTAATTTCTGTACGCGTGACACCACTTTCATCAAAACCTCGTCCAGACGCACTGGGGTCAGGGCAATGGTGTCTTTGCCCGCTTCCAGCCGCGCCAGGAGGAGCAAGTCCTGCACAAGGATGATCAGGCGATTGATCTCACCGGCTGCGGATTCCAGTCCCGCAACAACTTCCGGATTTTGTGCCTTCCCTTTGCGCAGGAGATTGAGTTCCCCTTTGAGAATCGTGAGCGGCGTCTTCAGCTGATGAGAGGCATTTGAGATAAAGCGATCCTGGCTGGCAAAGGCCTTGTCGAGCCGGTCCAGCAAACTGTTGAACGTGATCGCCAGCTCGCTGATTTCATCCTCGGCCTCGGGAACAGGAATACGGTCCTTGAGATTTTCGACCCCGGTGATCTCGCGGGCCTTTTGGGTCATTTCGGCTACTGGACTTAGTGCGCGCTTCGACAACCAAATGCCCGCGATCCCGGCACTCACAAGAAAGGTCGGAATGGCCAGGGCAAAAAAGAGCAAGAGATCCCGTCGTTCTTGGCGCGGAAGATCTAAGGTCACTGCGACCTGGAGAATCAACGGCTCGCGCCAGTCCTTGTGCTGAGCCCAATAGGTGAGCAAACGCAAATCCGAAGACGTAGAACGCAGTCCGATACGCTCCGCACTGATCGTGCGGAAAATGGCCTTCTCGATCGGCAACCGCCGAAGTGTTTCCAGTTCTAAAGGAAGATTCTTATCGCGCAGCGTGGGTGAGTGGAGCAGAACCCGTCCACGAGAGTCGCGGATTTCCAAAAAGCTCCCGCGAAACGGAAACATCTTTCCAGCCTCAGAAAGCGGTGAGCTGACCACAAAGAGGCGACCCACAAAATCCATCTCAAGACTCGAGCTAATATCCACGGCAAAATTAAAGAGTGTGGTGTCAAACGCCTTAATCTGCACGCGCTGAAAATACTGAAAGAGAAGGGCGCAGAAGAAAATCAATCCAACAGCGAACAGGCTCAGGTAAAGCAGCGCCAGGCGCCATCGGATACCTTGCCTGCGGAACGGGATCATGTCTCGCCGCGCTTCAGGACGTAACCGTAACCCGTGACGGTATGAAGGAGACGCGTGGGAAAGGGCTCATCGATCTTCTTTCGCAAATGACGAACGTACACGTCGATCACGTTGCTCTCGTTGTCGAAATGCACATCCCACACGTTTTCGCCGATTTCCGTGCGTGTGAGCGGACGGTTGGCGTTGCGCAAGAAGTACTCAAGAAGCGCGAACTCTTTCTGAGTTAACGAAATATCCTGGCCCGCCCGCTGCACGCGCCGATGGATCAGATCCATCTGTAAATCCTCAAAGCTCAGTCGGGTGCGGCCCCCTTCTTTGCGGCGCAAGAGGGCCCGAATCCGCGCCAGCAACTCATCGAACTCAAAAGGCTTGGCCAAGTAGTCGTCCGCACCCGAGTCCAGACCCCGCACCTTATCACGTGTGGAGTCCAAGGCGGTCAGCATCAAAATAAAACCCTTGAAACCCTCGTTACGGACCTGGCGAGCCACATCGATTCCATTGCCGTCGGGAAGCATGACATCGAGGACAATCAAATCAAACTCCGAGTTGGCGGACATGGTCAACCCCGCTCCTGCGCTTTCCGCCACTTCAACGACGTATCCCGCTTCCAGTAAGCCCTTGCGGATAAATCCCGCTGTCTTCTTTTCGTCTTCAATCACCAGTACGCGCATGAGGCTAAATTACAATCACTGGCAGAGGCCCGCAATGGAATTAAATTCTTTTAACGCTGCTTTCATTCCCGCTTTAAGGTGGTGCGATACAAGCAAGACAGAGCAACGAGCAAACCCCTTTTGTCTGATGGGCGGGTGGAGGCGATGAGGCTTCCTCCCGCCCCCCTCCTTGACTCGAATCCTTCATCCCCCCATTAATAGTGAGATGTGGTCGCTGTCATTAAATCTTCTTGTTCTTTGTAGCGTTCTTTCTCTCGGCCTGGCCTCCCATGCCCGCTCCCATCCCGCAAACCTCCGTCAGGTGGGATCCTGTCTCTCCCGCGAAGGCGTCAAGACCGTGTGGATCATTAAACAGTGGCGGCTGCCGTCCACCACGATCACCAAGGGCTTTCGCGAAAAATACCCTCAGGAAAAGAATCAAACCGCGATCTACAAAGCGCTCTCCGAAAGCATCAAGAAAAAGGAGATCCAACTCGTTCTAGGCACCGGATGCGAGGGCGAAATCAATGAGGACTTCGAAACCAAGTTTAATGGTTGGGATTACGCGAGCCTAAAAAAGATCAGCCAAACGCGTTCCTATCCGAAAATTCTCAGCCATGTTCCACTCAAACTTGAAGCCCGTTATGGCGAGAAGACTCTCACATTGTGTGGAGACAGTGAGAAACTGATTGAGGAAGGAAATATCCGGCTTTCCAACTTACGGGGCTGGTTGGGGTTCTGGAATCGTCTAACCGAGAGTCAGGCCGATCCGGAAAAGCTGAAGCTTTATTCGGAAACAGCGGCCAGTCTCCTGCGCGTGCCCAAAGATACTCCGGCGGAAAAAATCCTCAGCTTGATCAAAGAGAACATCCGCGCGGACCTGGAGGGTTTTCAGAAGTCGCTCGCGGACCGCAACGAGAGGTTCGTAAAACAGGTCCAGGAACATGATTACAAGACGGCCGCGATCGTGGTGAGTGGTCCCCATATTGATGACCTCAAGGAGAAGCTTCAAGCCGCAGGTCTGAATTGCCAGATCCTAGAACCACCCGGTTATGACAAATCTGACGAAAAGTTGATCGAAGAATTTCAAAGGGCCCTTAAGTAGGGCCCTTTGATACCTCTGCGTCGGTTTTCAATTTCCAAATACGTTAGATATTATATTCTCTAACGGCCTCACCGCCTCCCGTAGGCGCGCCCGTTGGCTGCTTTAAGGGAGCAGCTGGTCGCGCGGGAGCGGCCGGACTCTCAGGGCAAGGTGTTCCCGTGGCATTCTGGTTCATAGCGGCAATGCGCTCGCCAATGATGTTACATTCCGTGCAGAACAGCGCTTGAAAGCCTTTGTTGCCCAGGCACATAGAGGCGTACTTCTTTTGAATCTCGTCCCGCAACTTCTCCCACTCTTCCTTTGCGCCATTGGGCAAACCATCGATACCGTTGGGGCAGTCTTCAACCGTCGCCTTTGCGAGTTCTTTGAAGTCATTTGGGTCGGTATTCTTCTGTACATATTGCGACCACTGAGGCTTTTGGGTTTTCACAACCTCCAGATACTTCTTGTTACAGGATTCAGTGATATCCTGCCCGCGATCCGCGCAAAGAGCCATAGGCGTCCGTGTATAAGGCTTCTCTTGACCTTCCACTTTGATTGAGAAACCCGATGCGACGAGACAGAAAGCAACTGGATTACACAAGGCCTGGGTACCGCAATCGAATGAAGTTTCACCCTTTTCGGGCCAACGCTGAACGATACGGCAATTCCGCTCACTTTTAACTCCGTTTTTATATTGAGAGAAAAATCCTCCTGTAACGCAAACATTGGCCTCGGCGTCTTTGCTATCGCGGAACTCTTTGATCAGCTTGTCTTTATCTTGTATTTGCTCACACGCAATCCGTTCCGGCTTACAGCTGCCGGCCTGCCCTTGTGATGCGGTAGAGGCGGGCTCGGTTTCGTTACCGCCTTCTTTTTTAAGTCCTTGGGATTTCGGCGCGGCGGCTGGACCCGGATTATCCATTGTTACAGAACCAGGCGGTGGAGAGGCTGATGCTGGACCTCCTGTGCCGGCTTCTACCAGTGCATGTCCAGGCTCTGGGCCGGAGGTTCTTGGCGGCGGAGCTACGGCTGCCGTACCGGCGGGAGCCGCAGGCTCTGTTGCAGCCGGAGAAATACGTACGCGTCCAGCTAAGAGAGCTTTTTGATCCGGCTGGCTCAGTCCACTGAAACTCTCTTGCGTTATGCAGCGGTTTCTCTTGCTTCCGGGTGATTTTCTCTTGCTTCCCGGTGATACAGGCACGCTGACCGTACCAGATGGACAGCTGGATCCTTCCCAAAAATAACTATAGGATTTTTTTGAGGAGTGCTTGCGCACAACCGCGCAGACCTTAAGAAAGGGTTCATATATCAGGTCTTCGCAGTCACATCCTTCTGAAAATTCCCCGGTTTGTTGATCGAAAACAGGGACCTTCGAACATGTTTCTTCAGCGGGGAGCGGAGGGGGCAATGCGGCTGTCGCCACTGGATTGGCGGGATCGGCGGTAGCTACGGGAAACAGAGATACGATTTGCATCAGCGCGGTGGAGCGCGATTTCAATTCGTCCCAATGGGAGTCATAACTGGCAATCTCGTACTTCTTTTGGCTACGCGCCATAAGGGCCAGTACCTGACGGACCTCCGCCAAATATGCCGCACGCTTCTTTGGGCTCATTCTCATCAATCGTCCCCAACTTACGAGACGGCCGTCAAACTTGCGGCTGACCTTGCTCTTGGCGGCGGGACGCGCGTAGGAGGTGAATGGCATCAAGGCGATGTTCACAATGATCGCCATGCTGAGTAGGTTTCGCATTTTTCGCGGCCTCCTTTGAAATATCAAACTGAGATGTTGCAGTATGGAGGCCAGTTAAAACGCGCGCCAATTTGCTCTCAGTGACCACAAAATATACACCTGTCGAGCCCCCTGTCCGGTGACAACTCCTTGAAAGGCTTGGGGTTCCACGTGGCCTGAGCCCTGCCCATGAAAGTGCGCAGAGGCAAAAAAAATGAGCTTTCAAATCGTGCGGCAAATCTTTTCTCTCAAAGGATACGTGCTGACAGTGGTGTTGTACTTTTCCCTTTCGGCGCTGAGCCACCTGATGACTTGAAGCTGGACCGAGTCCAGGCGCCTGTGCTCTATTGAGTCCCATGTCGTCGCCAGCTTTGATCCACGCCGAGCATGTACATAAATCATTCGGAAAATTCGAGGCCGTTCGCGGTATCAGTCTCACCATCCAAAGAGGCCAGTGCTTTGGCTTGTTGGGTCCAAACGGGGCCGGTAAATCCACCTTTATCAACATGCTTTATGGAGCCACGCAAAGAACCTCGGGAATGTTGCGGGTCTTCGATTATGATCCCACCACTCAATCGCGACAAATCAAGCGCCGGATGGGAGTTGTGACTCAGGAAAATGCACTTGATGAAAGTTTAAGTGTCCGCGAAAACATGGAACTTTACGCCGCCTTTGTAGAACGACCGCGCAAGGAGCGCCGCCGACGGGTGCGCGATCTTCTTGAATTTATGAACCTCGCCCATAAAGAGAATGAACCCATTCGTACTCTTTCCGGAGGAATGCGACGCCGGCTGGTGTTCGTGCGCGCGCTTTTGGGCGATCCAGAACTCGTGATTCTGGATGAACCCACGACCGGATTGGATCCGGCCGTGCGCCATCTACTCTGGGGCAAGGTTCATCAGCTCAAGGCCGAGGGCAAAACCGTGCTTTTAACGACCCACTATATGCATGAAGCCGAGGTTCTTTGTGATCGACTTGTCATTATGAATCAGGGAGAGATTATTGCTGAAGGAACCCCGGCGGAGTTGCGAGAGCGTCATACACCTGGCTATGTGGCTGTGTTTGAGAAATCGGCCCAAGCGCCCCGCCTCCGCGAGACCGCGCAATCGCTGGGATACCAGATCAGCGAAGACAGTTCGGGCGTGTATGTACGGGCGCCGCAACTCGATGCTCTCCTACAGTTCCAGAGCCAGACGGACTCGAACGCTCTTCAGCTACGCCCCTCCCATTTGGAAGATGTTTTTCTCAAACTGACCGGACAGGAGCTAGGTGCCGATGCTTGATACACTGAAACTCAGCGCGCATATCGTACGCCGTAATTGGTGGGTTTATCGAAAAGACTTCCTGGCCAATATTGCGCCGACTGTATCCGATCCTGCCTTTCTCATCTTGTCGTTGGGAGTCGGGCTGGGGGCGTTTGTGACGGATGTTCAGGGCCGAAGCTACCTTCAATATCTGGCTCCGGGAATGGCGGTCTCGACGGCGCTGTTTACAGCATTTTTTGAGACCAGCTATGGGTTTTACATTCGCATGACGTTTGAAAACGTATTCAAGGCCATGCTCACCACACCCATTGGCGTGCGCGAGATTGTACTGGGGGAATTTCTGTGGGTGGCGCTCAAGGGAGCGTTGATGTTCACGTGTGTTTGCGTGGTGCTCGCGGCTTTTGGGTTGTTTCCGCGTTTCGAGTGGTTACTGCTCGCGCCGCTGATTGGAATCCTGGTGGCACTTCCGCTGGGAGCGATGGGGTTGTTGGCAACGTGCTTCGTGCGTAACATCAATCAGTTTCAGACGGTATACTCCTTCCTGATTTCACCGCTCTACTTCTTTTCGGGGATCTTCTTTCCTCTGGACCAAATGCCGGCGGGAGTGGCTGCCGTAGCTAAAATTTTTCCCCTCTACCATGGGGTGCGACTCAGCCAATCCCTTTTCTGGAATGAGGACGTTGGTCCGACCTGGTCCATCCATGCGCCTGTACTGATCCTGTATTCCGCAGTCCTCATGAGTTGGGCGTACTGGAAGGTTCGGCGGCGCCTTCAAGGCTAGCCCTCGATGCAAGACTTCCGGATCCTACCCTCGTCTGGGACGGGAGCTTTCTGGAGATTCGTGTTCCCGTAAGTGCACACGTGATTTAACCTAACCTTATACGTGAGAGGGAGGCGCGCTATGATTAAGTCGCTGTTGCTTGTGACGATTATGATGATCGCAGTTGGAACAGACTCCGCGCACGCTGAGCGCGGGCGCCGCAATCGTGGTGAAATGAACGCTTTCAAAAAAGCGAGCTCCCCCTCTTCTGATTCGGCTGAGGAAGCCCGTCGCAAAGCCTTTCTCGACAACCTGGGATACTCCGAACAGGCCGAAAAAAAAGAGGATGAACGGAAGCCTCAAGAAAAGCAAAATGACCTTAAACATCAAGAGATACCAGAAGCCTCCGCTAAGACCGTGGCTCCCCGGGAAGCTCCTAAAACAAACGAGTCTGCACCTGCCGTCAAACCCGCCGAACATTGACTAGACGTTTTTAGGCTCCGTCCCAAGGAGCATCGTCGGCCTCGTTGATCCATTGGGATTTGGGAATCAAATTCCATTGCTGAATCAGATACCGATCCTCCGCCACGTTGCGCTTGTTGATCCCATAGATGTACATGAAGGCGCCGTCTTGGGTCCGCTGAATGATCTTTTTGATCCAGGCATAAGGAACCGCCGGGCATCCCCAACTCCTCCCCTGCTTCGCCTTTCCATCTTTGACATAGTGAGAAGGATGAAGAACGATCACGCGGGCGCGGGCATTACTGTTTGTGCGCTCCAGTCCGTCGAGTTTCAGCGACTCGCCGTACTTTCCCACATATTTTTCCGAGATCAGGTACGCTCCCAGACTCGACATATGGGAATTGGGCACGTTTGAGAAATATTGGGGAGTGCCATCATTATCAGGATCAGAAGCTTCCCCATGAGCTGTGGTGAGTGTGTCTACCTTGCCCGATTTGCGATCGACCAGATAGAATCGCTTCTTACCCGAATGCTGAGTGAAGTCGATCATCACAATGTGGCCGGGATTCCGCACACGGGCTTCGAATCTGTCAAACTTGAGCATGGCTTCCTTAGCTACCTTTGCTGGTACACCCTGCAGGAGAACGGCATTTATCAAAGTCAGCACTTCCCCTGACGGCAGCTGGTCAGCGATCCTCTGTACGACGCCGGTTTCATCGAGAAGGGGATCAACAGCTGAAAATGCCACAGGCGCCCGATTTTCGCCACAGGCGACCAAGAGGAGAGTCGTAAACGCTATGAACGCTTGAACTTTTTTACTCATTGTTGCCATACACCACCTGAAATGCTGACGAGACACGATCCGCATGGTTGTGCCTCTGAAAGAGTCGGTTTGTTGTCGAATATGTGCTCTTAGTGTAACCGAATCCCTACTGGATGGAGGTGTTTGAAGAGGAATCACGACTTAGGTCGAGGGGTTTGCAGATTCAACGACTTGGTGGACAGAAGGAACGAATTAGAGGTGCATAGAGATCCTCGTCCAGAGGAATTCGCACCTCGTCGGGATCCGTATGAACGCTGAACTCCACCGAAGCGCCACGAATCAGGGCGAGCGGTTGCCTCTCGCGACCCTCGCCCATCACCATAACCGCGGCGGCCGCCATAGCATCCGCGAGATTCATTCGTGTCATCCGCAGCTCGCGCCCAAAAAGATCGGGTGTTCCGACAAGGCTCCGAACCGCACGAAAACCCCAGTACGCCAATGCGACTCCCGTCACACCTCGACGCAGAGGCGAAGTGCGCGAGTCGCTCAGAATCACACCCAGACTCTTCAGATCCCATGCAGCCATGAGCTCGCACCACAATTTCTGGGCGCTCGCAAAAGGATTTGAGGGAAAAAGAATGTAATCTCCAGATTCCGCATTGGATTCATCAATTCCCGCCGAGGGGATAAGGAGGCCGTGCTTGATCGTAAGAAAGGTTCCATAACCAATCGCACCCAGGTATTCGTCCGCTTCCTGCCGCACCAATGTCTCTTTGTTGGGGTGATCGGAACGCGAAACCATTCGGCCCTCGGCGAGACTGACGATCTTCGAGGTCACAGTCACAATCAAACCGTCACCGACGCGGTCACGTGGAACACACTCCTGGACGAAGGCGCTGAGATCCTCAGCGGGGCGAAAAATTCTCGTGCGAAGAGCTTCCACTGAGAACGAACTCACGGCGATACATCCTGAAACGCGCGATAGGCGCGCGTATGGAGGTCCGCTCGATGGACCCGAAGGACATCAACGCCCCGCTCGGCCAGTCGCAAAGAAACCGCCACGCTTTCCCATTCGCGGTCGTCGGCGCACCGGGGCCCCCACAGGTTCATGAATGACTTGCGCGAGTGACCCACCACAAGCCGAACCGGCAGATCCTGAAACTCATGAATCCGTTGGAGCAAAGCCAGACTTTGTATCGCGGTCTTTCCGAACCCAATACCAGGGTCGAACAACACTCTTTCAAGCCCAACACCGGCCGCTTCGAGCCTCTCCAACCGCGACTGCGCCCAGGCTTTCACGACGGATACGGGATCCTCGCTGTCAATGTGCAGCTTGGGATCCGCAGGCACACTCAGGCTGTGCATGAGAATATACTGACAGGAGCTCCCCTGCAGCACTTCAAGCATGGATTCCTGCGCAAGCCCGCTCACATCATTGATAATATGTGCTCCCGACTCCAACGCGCGCGCGGCGGTTTCCGAATGGTAGGTGTCCACGCTTATCCATGGCGGAAAACAGCGGTCTTTGTATTTCTCGCAGATGAGCCCAAGCCCGGACTCAAGCCGCCTCCATTCTTCGTGGGAAGACAACGCTTGTGCCTGCGGACGAGTCGATTCCGCGCCCACGTCCAAAACATGAATCCCGTGCTCATCAAAGAGTCGCAGGCGCTCCTCAAGCTCACTTTGCGAAGGTTCCTCGTTAAGCCAGAGCTGCCCGCCATCAGAGAACGAATCTGGAGTGAGATTTAAAATCGCCATCCACAAGGGCAGGGCTTCCTTTGTCACCTCCGTCAATTCCCGGCTGCGGCTCAACACGGATTGCGGCTGGCCTTGCAATACAAACCCGGGCCACAGGTGCTTGAGGGGCGTCAGTACAAACTGACGGTTCCAAAATTCAGAGTGCGGAAGCGTCAATTCCGGCGTGCGGGAGGTGTGATCGCCCAGCAGAATCAGGTCCAGATCAATCACCCGGGGTGACCATCGCGGAGCTTCCGTCCGGCCCAGCTGGCGTTCCGTCGCCTTCAGACACGAAAGAAGCTCAAGAGGCGATCCCGGCCACTCGACTTCCATGACAGCATTCAGAAATGGTTTTTTCCAATCTTTGGGAGCTCCGACAGGCACGAGCGCCGCTGTCGAAAACACAGGCGAGGTGCGCAGGATCCGCACCTGCATCTGCGCGCGCAAATAGCGTGCGGCCTCTTCCAGATTGCGGCGCCGGTCACCCAGGTTCGAACCGAGAGCAACCACACCCTTCATAGCAGAAAGTCTCCACATTGATAATGGGAACCGCCCGCAAGCCTCTCCACGGGAGCATGAACCTTGTGTATGTGCACCGCGACCTGAACGCCCTCCCTCGCAAGCGCTCGGATCTGGCGATAAACCTCCAGGGCCATACGCTCGATCAGTTGATAGGACTGCCCCTCGCACTGGCTCCTGATCGTCTCCGCGATACGGGCGTAGCAGATCGTCTCGTCGAGATTGTCGGTGGAGACCGCGCGCGGAGGCTCCATAAACCGCAACTCCACGCTTACTCGAACCAACTGTGGGTTCTCCCTCTCCGCGGTGGAACACCCGATACGAACCTGCAACTCCAGATCCTGGATACGGAGAGCATTCAGCGGTGGCAAGGCCTCCATTGGAAGGTTCGATGCGATTGGATCCGTGATTGGATTCGCAATTTGATCCAGGTCCTTACAGCTGTTCGTAAAAAGCGCCAATGCGCGCGCATAGAACTCCAGATCCGCCTGCGAGAATCGGCCCACGCTGGGTGAGTCGATATCCAGAACACCGACACGACGGCCCGATAGTGAATGGAGGGGTAAGACCATCTCCGAACGCGACCGGGTATCGCAAGTAATGTGTCCGGGGAAAGCATGGACATCATCAACGCGGAGGGGCTCTCCCCGCGTGAAGGCGGCTCCACACACTCCACGATCAAAGGCGATTTCGACACAGGCCGGTTTTCCCGCGAATGGTCCCAGACGCAAGCGACGCCCGTCGCTCAAATAAAAACCGATCCAATTGATATCTCGAGTCTGATCAAAGAAAAACGCACTGAAGTTCGCCATGTCCGTAAGCCAATGCCCAGTCAGCAGCGCCTGCAGTTCGGAAAGAAGGACGTCCGGAGGTCTATCTTCTTGGGCCATCGATTCCATGACATCTCCTATCGGGAATCTTTTCTATCGGGTAACCTTGCGAAAGGCGTTCCTACCACCCAGCCCATTTTCTAAACACTCCGAGCCGCGAAAGCAACCCATCCTACGAGATGTCCGCATGCAGCTCAAATCCCGTCACGGAGCCCGGCGAAGCGCTCCATCACAACACGTACGAAAATCAGCCTTCAAGTCCCTTGCGCCAGATCGCGCGCGTGCAAAGGAGCTGAAATCCGCACCCTTTCAGGCTCGCTTCACTGGCGCTAAAGGGAGGTACCCCCGGCGCAAAGAGCACGGGCAGTCCGAGCTGACGGCCTTTTTGAACTCGAAGGTGGATCAGCTGCTTCTGAATGCCGCGGCCCCGATGCGAGGGCGCCACAACGCCGGAGGACAGAAAACCGCATGGTCCTATCCAACTCAAGATCCCCATCCCTACCGGCAAGGCCTCGGCTAAGGCTATGAAGAGCTCAGCCCTCTCGTTGTCCTTCAACCAGTACGTATAGGCTCGCCTGAAGTCGTCGGCGGTCGTCGGGTAAAATGAATTAAGAACGTCAAAAGCGGCGGCCAGATTTCGCTCCGAGTTTCCAGAAACGATCTCAAGGACCTGAGGACCGTGAGGTTCCGGCAGCATCGACAATTCCGAATAAAGAACCGAGCGACAACGCAACAGCCTGTAGCCCAGCTCCGAGAGGAGAGTATAGGCCGCATCAGACAGGCCAAGAGGAACTGTGGTGAGAACGTGAGATTTTGTATTCTCGGAAAGGATCCGATCGATCTCCACGATACCCTCGCAGGAGGTGTCCTGAATTCGGGCCACATTGAAGTCTCTGAACGGCGGTTGCTGCAGGGGCGAGAACGAAACAAGACTCTTTTCAATCTCTCTCACATTCAGGCGATCGTTTTTTGTGTAGTCGAAGTCGGTCAGAAGGCGCGAATGTTTGTACGCCGATTCGATGAGCTCAGTTTCGGCGAGATGATAGCAGAGCGATTGAAGATTCATGCTTGATCCTCATTAGGTAAGTCCGAGCCGCCCCTGGCTCAGATTGGGACTCGGTCCCGGCCTATATTTGTAAGTTCGAACTCCATGTCTTTCAGCGCATCCTAAATGCAGGTCAGGCAAGAAAACCACTCAAGACAGAACCTAGCTTCCAGCCTCCGGATCGCAACCTATTTTGATGAGGTATGTATTTATGAAACGTGCGAATCGAAGAGGATATAGTAAACAGTCCATTGGTGTTCTCATTTCCACCTTCGGATTGCTTTTGGCTTTTCAGAACTGCGCGCCCCAGCGGTTTTCATCGATCCCTGAAAACAGTGCGCAAGGGAGTGGATCGCCTCTAGGGCCTGGACCGCGCTTGGGCAACAGTGACAACAATGCCACCGGAGTGATCACTCAAACTGGAGGACCGAACTGCCGTCGGCAGCTTGAATCCTCCACTCTACCCATCAAGCCGATTTTCGTGGTTGATGTCTCAGGCTCCAATAGCCGCCAGCGTAATGGGAGGGGCGGAACAGATCCCGACAAGGCCATGCGCGGAGGCGCCATGCAGCGTTTTTTCAACACCTACTCTTCGCGTGTGAACTTTCAATGGAGTCTGGCACGGTTCGCAAGGAGTACTGCCATCGTAGAGGTTTCCAATGACGACGCGTCTGTGATGCAGGAGGGATTGGATAAATTTATGGATGTGAAAGATCGTGGCAATACGCCCTACAAAGCCGCACTGGATGCAATCAAAGATGTAATCGTCAATGATGCCCGCCGCACAAATGAAACCAAATACATTGTTATTTTCCTGTCGGACGGCATGCCGAATCCTCGCATAGATGATGATGACCTTAAAACCGCCATTCAGGGCATTCTAAACACAGCACCGGGCCAGGTGAGCCTCAATACGGTTTACTACGGAGGCGAGAATGCCGATGCCTCTGGCCGCTTAAGAATGATGGCGCAGGAAGGTGGTGGCAATTTTCTCGATACGAACGTGAATCCCACGGGCACCGCCTTTCTTGTGAGCGACCTTGTCGTCATCCCCGGAGCGGTGTGTGACTAGCCGGCTTATACAGGCGAGGGACGTTCCTAAAGGCGACGCTCGAGATCAGCCTCGAATCGCCTTTGCGGGCGCGGGGCCACCCGGAGCCTGATCTTCGGATTTTTGCTAAGGCCCCACACGCCGCGGAATTTTGGTGAACGTCACCTGACACTTTAGCCTAACGGTCAAAGCCAGAATCTTGGATCTCGCGTCTTTGAAGAGCCCCAGCGCCTCCTGAAGATCTTGAATCTCGCGAGTTGGGCTATCGACCTGCAGAGCCACGAAGAGATCCGGCTCCGCCTCAACGAGCTTTCTTAAAAAGTCCTGATCCTCGTCTGAAGCGGGCACAAGCTGGTATACGTCGCGCGAAAAGAAGGAGTGTTCGAGATCGGATTTATTTAACTCTCTAACCACCGTGCTCGACTGCAAGACCTTCGGTCCCTTGAATATCGCGGCCTTCGTAACAGCGCCGGTTTCGCGGTTTATAGCCAAGGTATTAAACCGGGGCGGATCGCTCTCCCCGGTGGAGCGAAAGGTCACGCTCCTGGAAGCACAGCTGAATTCTCGCCGGACCGGAGTTTCTCTAATGGTTGCGGCCTTAAGGCCAAAAACTTCCCTGCAATAAAGAATAGCCTTGTCGTGCACATCCGCGAATTGCGTTGCGGGGTTGTTCCGCAGAATTTTGCAGATCTTTTCGCCCTCTTCCTTTTGCGCACGCAAGACCTCTCCAGGCCGGCCTTCGTTCCAGATCACCATATTCTCGGAGTTCACCGCGTAGAGAGTCTGATCGATGTGAAAACGGCCAATGAAAATAAATGCTTCTTCGTTCGTCATTGATTCCCATAGACGAGGATTCTTTTCCACTGCATCGATCGCACAATCCGACCGTCCTTGCGAAGGGCATTTTTCCACAAAGTCGCGCAGCTTTTTCATAAGTGAAATCATACTGCGATACCGGGAGTACTGGTTGAATCCCTTAACTTCCTTATCGAGGGCAGGTTCATCGATAAAGAAGCGCATGTAGTCACCGAAAGGATAGCCCATAATCACGCGGAACATGAGTACGCGGTTCACAAAGGGATTTTTGCCTTCGCCAAAATTGAATGCCTGCCACGAAAACAGAAAGGCTGTCAGCTTGCGGATAGCATCCGAATTCTTGTGCCCCCCTTCTTTTGCCATAAGGTAGACGTATTCGTGGGCGGCGAGAAGAGCTTGCTCGACGGGCGATAGGAATCTTTGCACCAGTTCCTTGTCATAAAAGATCTGTACCTTAGGCAATCTACCGCTTTCGGATACGGTTTTGCGGTTCGCGAGCTGAAGCAGTACGCATTTGTCACCGAGCGGTTTGACGGAATGACTGTCGTCGACGGCACCCACCTTTGTGGAGGCTTTCCAGGTTTTAAGTGGCATATGCTTCGCCACCATCCGGAGGCGCTCGGAAACAAGCGGAGTGTACCGCGCCATATTTTCAAGCACCATCTCGAAAATCCGCCCGGCGTCCCGCCCCCTCTTCAAGTCCGAGTGCAAACTGAAGCCCTTAGCGTCGAGATACTCGGTGAGCGTCAATATCGGCGACAGGAGCTCATCCGCCAGAAAGTCCCACGCGTCTAGCACAGTAAGGGATTTGATTTTGGCGCGAGTGGCGCGGCTTAAAAACCCCTGGATCTTAATTTCGCCAGCCGCGACTTCAGCTTCCGCTTTGTGGTCAAAGCAAGCCACTCCGTCGCCACCGCTGCTTTCCCATCCGCCACCGGAATTTTGTCCAGCGGCCTGTTTCCCATCGGGATTCAGGGGTTCCGCGGGCCGCGAGTCCCGCTGACCCGTGTTCGCCGTCGATCCCGGTGCACCCGACCGCCCGGCTGGACACGCGGTCAGAAACAGGCCTAGCATAAGGAGCAAGACGGATACGCGCATAATCATGATAGCTGCAGCAGGTGCAATCCTAGAGCCGCACCGAAACACGGCCCGCCGTCTCAAAAACTGTCATTTTTCTCAACAGCGGGCCCGATTCGGTCACAGGTCCTGACACCGAAGTACTTCAACCACCACCCCGTAAAAGTAAGTCTTTAACGTCCAGGGGACTTTTCCATTCGCCTGTAGAGGCCCAGAGACGATTTCCATTTTGATATCCGGATCAATCTGGGCAACGTAGCTATCGGACGCTGAGTGGTTCACTGAGCGCCGAGCCGGCCACGCGGCACCCGTGGCATCGAAGCGCACGGCGTAGCTTTGGCCATCGGCTCTCAAGATCAGCGTGTAGGCCCCGCATCTTGCCAAACCAACAGGTTCCGCTGAGGTCGTGGGAGCCTCGGGCGCGCCCGCCAAGGCCATAGCACCAAAGACAGCGAACGAAATCAGAGTTAAAAGTTTCATCGGTTCTCTCCTTAAAAAGAGTTTAAGAGTTGGAATCGACCATAGACATCAGGCGTCAAATAGTATATTTATTATAAATAAAAATATGATCAGAAATTTCCTTAAAAGAAATATGGCGGAATAAATGTCTATTTTCAAATATATGGATTACCGGGACCTCCTGGCCGTTCAGATCAAAAATCGCCGCAAAAACGAACCCCGGTTCACCCAAGCCGCGCTCGCCGAACGGGCCGGCATAAGAAACACCTATCTCACCAACGTTTTAAAGGGGAGAGCCAACTTCAACAGCGACCAGATCTATGCCCTCGCGCGCGAGCTAAGGCTTAACGAACAAGAAACTCAGTATCTGTCACTGCTTAAGGAATGGGACCAGTGCCAGCTCCCCGATCGAAAATCCTCCCTGAAGCGGGAGATTGAGTCCCTTCGCCAGGCGGCCCTGGCCACAGAGGCGCACATCCGTGCACAAGTCCGCCGCGACGAACACGAGCTGATTTTGCGCTACTACTCGGATCCCCACATTAAGATCGTGCACATTCTCCTCCAAATCCCAAGGTTCGCCGCCGACTACACCCGCATCGGTCCTGCTTTAAGTCTCGACCTCAATCAGCTGGAGAAAATTGTCGCAACCCTGCGGGAGCTCGAGATCGTGAAATTCGTGAACAAGAAGGTCGAAGTCCTACTGAAGAACTTCCATTTACCAAAAGATTCGCCAATGCTACTTCCGCACCAGACCCTGATGCGGACCAAGAGCGCCCAGCGCTTGCTGGAATTACCCCCGGAGCAGAGGTATTCGCTCGCCGTCACATTTAGCACGACAGAAGAGGTGAAGGAGAAGATTCATCAGCGCTTCCTCGAATTTCTTAAAGAAGCGGAAGCCCTGGTGAAGGGTTCCGAGAGTGAAGCTGCTTATCAGATGAATTTCGATCTGCTTCCATGGTTGAACCTCGGCCGCTGATGGGCAAAGACTTTAGGCGATTGTCGCGGCGGAGGGATTCAGCGCACGACACGATACGACACGCTGCGGTCTCGGCTTTGAACCAAATCCGCACCAAAGACCCTTGTGGCCGACGGCGTCTTGCTGTTCCTAGGCATAGTCCTTAAAAGGCTCCAAGTATTGGCGTGGAATGAGCGGCAAAATTCATTTCACCAATTCGATCAACGTATCGGTTTTGGGAGTCAATACTATACAATTCGAATTTAGGAGTGGTTTTATGTATATACTTCTTGCTGTCCTGCTTGTCTTTGTCAACTCGGCCGCGTTTGCGTCTACTGACTCGAGCGCTCCTCAGTCTTTGACCATTGTCGGCCCGGATGCGGACGAGCTGGCTAAGGTTGTTCGGGAAGCAGGCGCGAAAGAAGACGGAGATAAAGTTACTTTTCAGACCATATCTGGCGGGTTGAAGATCGAATGCAACCACACGGGATTTGTTCCCGTGTGCACAATTCAAAAAGTCGCTCCTAATTGAAATTGAATAAGAACTGGCCCACTTGCGTGTGCATTCATTGCGCTCCGATCAGGTAAAGATTGTGGAATAATGCGTACATAGCCAGGTGGCCGGCCAATCTTTCCGGGAGTTTGGTCGTGCACCATGTTTTTCGTATCAATCGATTCACGTTAGCGCGAAACATCGCACACGTGTGATTCAGGCTGAACAAGGGATCAAAACGGATCTTCTTAAGCTCCCCCTGTCCGACAATCGATCCTCTTTGCCCCTTGTGCACTTCATGTGTGGCGTTTGGAAAGTGCTTTTTGACATCGGGTCCATAGTGAGGGTTTTGATCTGACTTGATGAGCGCATCCTCCTTGATCAGCGGCTTCAGCTTCTCAAACAGACGCTCTCGTCCGGCTTGGCGTTGATCGGGTCTGGGCCCGTATTTCTTACGAGAGATAGGGGCCAGTTTACCTTTGGCTGGCATTTGCGCGACCTCAAAGCCCAAGATCCGCCGTGTCCGAGATTCGACTGCTAAAGTGATGGAGAGGGGCTTACATTTGGTGTGTTCGAATGTTTCCATATCATCGAACTCAACCACTTCCACCTGAGGCTTTGAGAGATGGTGCTCGGCCAGCTGCGCCATTGCCAGCTCTCCAAGCAAGACGGCCTTACGCACTACAGTTGTGCGGGAGAGGTTGAGGATCTTTGCGCATCGTCTCAGCGACACTCCAGAACACAAGAGCTTGATCAGAGGTGTGTTGAGTTGTCGCTTCTTCTGACGCACATACGGGTGTGCGGTGGCGCGTGAGAAGTGCTTTCCGCATCCGGTACATCGGAACCGGGGCACCACGCGAGAGTCGGATTTGCGTTTGAACTTTCCGGCCCGATAGACTTTCGGTCGAGGGCCGGACACATCATCATTAGGTGTACAATACGGGCATTTGACTTTCATTCCTGTAGAGCAAAGCAAGTCCCGACCCAAATTTTTACGCAGATATGTGGGCCAGTTCTAGTTTCTTACGGCCCATCTACACAGCCGTCGACCTCAAAATAGCTAACGGTCCAAGTGACCATATCGATATTGTAGGTCTTATTATAACGAAGGTATGGAGCTTTATCGCAGGTTTGGCTAACTCTGACGAGACAGGAATTACCGACCGTTCTAACAAAATTCGCATCATCCGACCATGGTTCTCCGCCATGTTCATTCGCATACTGACGGGCTACGTCCATACATTTTTGAGGGATCTCGGTTTGCAGCCTTTCGGCTCTGGCGATTCCTGCCAACATCATTAGGAAGATCAGTTTCATGGTTTCCTCATTTTTATTGATGGCCAACGCGACGCTCGCGAAGCCTGAACACGGATTTGCACCTTGTATTGACTTTGTGCAATGGAATGGTCCCTGCCATATAGTTCGACGTATTTTTTACATAACATCACACTCTCCGCAGTTCACTTTTCGGTATTTGGGGGCAAGTGATAGAAGCCCTCCATAACAACTGTCGGGAGGGAATGATTAAATGAAAATCTCCGCTAGAAACGTCGCTTTGTTGGCCGCAGTGACAGGAATGTTCATCGGCGCTCGCGCCTCCTTTGCGGAGGATACTTCGCCAACAAAGCCCTATGTCTTTGTGGCTGCCGTGAGATGTGATGCTGTTGAGACCGACGCCGGCAACAACAAGAAAATAACGATGGCGTGGCAGATTGGTGAGCACTACGATCTTAGCGGGCAAAATCGAAGGATAGATTTAGCCAATGAAAAAGGTCAGCTCACCGGAGGGCTCACGTACCACAGGGAGAACAGCCGTATCCGATTGGCTGTTCGGTTTACACCGTCCGATAATTCTCAGCCAGTCAGCATCGATATCAATGTACCAGCGAACGACGCGGTATTCGCCGACGCAGGTAACTGTGATCGAGCTGAAGACGTGGGCCAATATTTAATCAAGGTTAATTTTGCCCAGTGAGGCCGGACCTGCTTGGAGAGCAGCTCTGAACCTGGTTTTTCCTCTGCGTCGTGATGGTAGGCGCAGAGGCCTGGCGCTGATCTCTCCAACTCCAATATCATCGTCGGGAGTAATATGAGGAGCTGGCCTACATGCGCGGCGATCCTAAGGAGCACAACATCAAGCTCTTTATCCAGCCGCTGAAAGATCTTGGTGTTGATGTTACTGGGATGTGGCCAGTACTCACTCCTCAGAACAACCAAGGCCATCTACAAGCATTGCACTCAGCCCGTCGGGTATAGGTGCCCGAACAACCACGAGATTGCCGTCTTGGTCCCAAGCCGGTCTATTTGTACTTTTCGTAATTGTCGAACTTTTGAGTGTGCCGATCACCCGGAAATGAGTTAACCTCGTGTTGTCATTCAAATAGACTACGCCCGCTTCAGTACCGGAGAGCCGACCAACGAACACACCTTCCTCTACAGTGCTATCGAATCTAAATATCATGTTCCAACTATCCTCCTCACCGAATCCAGTCAAAATCCGGCATAGCGCTGGTCCTTGTCCAAACGCAGTCCTGAAATTGCCAGCTCTGAAACCTTGAATAAGACTGAGCTTCTTGAGGTCCTGCCGCTGTTGCCCGTCAACAGGCTGGACGAGTTGCTGTAACAAGCCATCTATTAAGTTCTCATTCTTGAATTCGGCGGCCTGGACCAGGAGCGGCAAAGATAGCGCCAAAAAAAGTAAACTAAAGGCACGTAGCAAAGTCATAAAATATCCTTTGTTTGATAATGTGCGTATTTCGACGCATCTGCTTCGGCTGGATGGTTCTTTGACGTCAGGGCCTCTCAATAACACTCACTGCCGTAAAACGGTTAGCCAATAGGCCCCAAATTGTGACTCGTAAAAGCATAAAATCCTCCATGGAAGTGGCGTATTTCCCTCCATGCATTGTAAATGCCATCTCTAGATCAAAATGCTGAGGATTCCTGCCAACATGATTGGAAGATCAGTTTCAGGGTTTCTCTTTTTTGCACCCACAATCTATTGGATGAGGATGAGGTGGCGGGCGCACGACGAGCGCCGAAAGACCACGCTGCTAGCGGAAACAAGAATACTAAACCAGCAAAATGCTCGCGGTAAGAGTATTGCCCACCAGTCACAATACGAAGCCTGAAGGCCTAGTGTCCACCTGAATTATGCAGCCGAGGGCCGATTTCACCAATCCACTCGACAACAACAAACACACCGTCAACCTTCTCTCCGGGAGGAAACTTAGCAACGGCCTGTTCGGCACCGCCATCTGTTTCGGCGTAGATAATGACACAATGAACGAATTCCTTTTCAAGGTCCGAAATGACCCCCGTTTCGGGATCGCATCCTGTAATTCCCAGCCCATTGATGCCTTCGATCTGCATCACAGATCGCTCGATCTTGTTCTGTAAAGCAATGGCTCTTTCGGGCCCATCTAGAGGATCCGAAAATGCGGCTTGGGTAGCAAAAAATGTCAACGCGAAGATAGCACTAAATACGTTCATAAATCGACCTCCTAACTGGTTACTGGAGAAAGGGTCCGGAGTTTTTTAGGCGATTCTCTAAATGAACACAATCTTATTTTTGAAATGGGATTTTGACTGACTGAAGGAACGAGAACATCAATGCTCCTAAAAATCCCGCGGCAACTCCAAGCCCAGTTTATTCTGCCGGTCGTTTAGTTGAGATCCGTTCGTCAGAGATTCGTGCGTCGGCGTCGGGCCAGGTCCTTCATGGCCCGGAAGGCGTCGTTATAACCACCTGTTCTAAAGTGAAATGGTACAGTGAATGTTGACCGCTGGCCTTCTTTTGCAGGTGGTTCCCGTCTCATTCTGACTTGGTTGCGGCCCTCACAGAAAGGCTCTCAGAGAAAGAGGGAAACCGCTAGCTTCTTGACAACGACTAGAGTGTAGACGACGTCAAAAACTTTCTGTTTCGCCCTGATCCGACGAGTTTAAGTACGTTTGATCTCACGCAAAAGTAAGGGCGGCGACAGAGGTCCGCCCTTTGCAGTGCTTTTAAGTCAGGAAATCTTGGGGAGTAGGTATATAGGGGGATTATGGGTATGGGGAAGTTCCTTCTACCATTTGCATGTCTTTTAATATTCGGTTCTCTTATTGGATGTGGTAACGGCTTAGCCTCAAAACAAAACACAAGTTCCCTCTCTCAAAGCTCCAGCGCTCCGAAGTGTTCACCGAGTCTACTTAAGCAGGACGGATTTTATCGTAGAAACAGCGAATTGATGAGTAATGGTCTGAGCGATTTATTCGGACCGACCTTTCTTGCAAAAATCCAGACATCGCTTTCTGAGTTACCAAGAGATCGAGAAGGCGGGTTCAGTTATGACCGGCTGGATATGTCCGTTTCGTCAACACAGGTGGAAGCGTTCTCAAAGCTCGCATCGGCCATCGCTGATGCGCTCGTTGCCAACAAGTCGCTTCTCGAACCGTTCGGACCCAAAGCCGGTTGCACATTAACCGCGACATTGAGTGAATCCTGCATTTCAGAATTGACGAAAAACCTTTATGTTCGGATCACATCCCGTCCCATATCAACAGATGTAACATCCCTCCTCTCAGAAACATACAATTCGACCGTTGGCAACTCGGATGAAAAGCTGGCCAACATGCTTGCCGTGCTCTTTCAGCTTCCCGAGGTTTACTTTCAAGACCTTACGGGAACAGACGATGTCAATTTTCAAATGGCAGGTGAGCTTGCTCGCCTGGCGTGGAATAGTTTTCCCGACGCGAGTCTTCTACAACGAGCCTCGGCTGGTGAACTCCGGTCGCCAACGGTATTGCGGAGCGAAATCGAACGCGTGATGGAGGACCAAAAGGCGCGTCGTGCGATTCGGACTTTCAGTGAGCAATGGTTATCACTCTACCAAGTCAAGGATTTTAGCTACAGCAGCGACTTTCTTTCCGGCCAGGTGGCAAATGCCGCTCTTCGTCTCGCGATGATAAATGAGATTCTGGATTTTATTGAATACATCGTATTCGATCAGAAAGGATCTTATTCTGACCTCCTTACGTCTTCTTTGGCTCGGGTGGAAAACGTTGATCTCGCGAAAATCTACAATGTCACAGCTTCTCCGAACTGGCAAAAATTGCCGAATCGGACGGGACTATTGACGAGGGCGGGCCTTCTCGCCACCGGCAAAAATGAGCCGCACACGATTTTTCGGGGTGTCCGTATCACCCGCGAAATCCTCTGCAACGATATTCCTAATCCGCCTCCGTCCGCGATCGACATGCGACCGACAGGAATTGTGCGAACCAACTATTCAAATCGCGAGTATACAGATATTCGAACGTCCGGAACCAGTTGTATGGGATGTCATTCGAAAATCAATCCGCTGGCGCATAGCCTTGGAGGATTCGACGGTATCGGCCGCTTAGTCACTGTCGACCGAGTATTCGATGAGGTGGGAAGATTTGCTCGCCAATTTCCAGTTGATTCAACGTCGCGAGCCATTATAGACGGCGATGAAGTCTCAATAGCTGGTCATAATCAACTGGCTTCCCTTATTGCAGCAAGCCGCCAGGCCCCTAAGTGTCTTTCAACTCAGCTGGTGAGGTACTACGCCGGCCGTCATGAGGCCTCGACGGACACATGCGGAATTGAGCAGGCCGGCCTCAAACTCAATGCCCATTCCCCCATCGTGAACGTCGTCACACAATGGATTGAAGATGAGCTTACCGCATTGCAACCGAAGGGGGTTCAATAATGGTCATCAGAAAGATAAACCGTCGTCACTTCCTTCGCGATCTCAGCGGTGCAATGTTGGCTCTTCCGGTCCTGTCTTCACTTGAACCCGCTCGCGCACAAGTCGCCCCAAAACGATTGCGCTTTATTACCGTGCGAACCTCAGAAGGAGCTTACCGAGATCATTGGTTTCCGAACCCCTTTGGTACGCCCACAGTTCTGGCCCCGTACGGAAAAGCCTATGACCTGAGCAAATATCCTGCGGAAATGTCACCTATTTTTGGAGCTTTGTTTAACAAGTACAAATCGAGAACTCTGATCGTCAAAGGACTCTATCCGTTTTCTGCTTACCATGGTCATAACTCAGCTTTTATGCTGGCGGCTTTCAGCCAAGAAATGTATGCGAAGATACCTCCCCAAACGCCGACTATCGATCAGATCATTAATGAGAAAACAGCGCCCGCTGGTACGAAAACCTTCAATTGTTTCTTAAGCTCATTGCACCCGTTCTATCCGTCAGGTCACATTTGGGAGCGCTCCGGAAGTAGCATTGTCAGAGCCGTCGGTATTTGGGATCCGCGCACCAATTTTGATCGGTTCTTCAGCGGGTTTGCCGGAGGAGAGACTCAACGTCTGGCCGCCCTTGATCGTCGAAAACTGGTTGTCGATCGGGTTCGGCAAGCCTACAAATCGTTCGTCGCGAAGAGATCATTGGCGGCCGCCGACAAAAGTGTCTTCGACAACTATATCGAAGGTATCTTTGAACTTGAGACCAAAATCAATCGCGAAGCTGCGAGCTTCTGCGCTCCTCCATCTATCACGGTCGCCGCCACTTACAAAAGCGATCAAATGTACTCAAACGCCCTTTCCTACAAGGCGAACGCAGAGACAGTCACGAAATTGAATATCGATATCGCTGCCGCAGCCCTGCAATGCGACTTAATTCGGGTTGCCAACTTCAGTATGTTTGCCCATCCGTTGCCCCAAGAACCTCACGACCTTCATCACAGGGTTGAAACGCCTGAGGTTCGAGCCAAAATGTTGGAGCTTGACCAATATTACGCAAAACATCTTGCCTACCTGTTGGATAAGCTCGATGCAATTGTAGATTCGGATGGTAAATCACTTCTCGACAACTCCCTCCTCGCTTATGGCAAAGAGATGTCCCACGGGAACAGCCACGAGAATGAAAACACTCAAGTGGCCTTGTTTGGGGGTGCAGGAGGCAATCTAAAGATGGGACAGTACATCGATTTCAATACGGGGGACTGTGAGCTCCTCCCGATGAGGCGTCCAGACAGCATGACTCTCGGCCTTGCCTACAACCAACTGCCTATGACGATAATGATGGCCTTCGGATTAACACCAGCGGATTGGGAGATTGGCGGCGTGCAAGGATTTGGGCAATACGTAAAACGCTACATGGGAACGGGTGAGGCCATTCGGACAATCAATTTACGTTCACGTCTTCCAGGCACCTAAAGCACGACAGGACCGCCAGATCGCGGTTGCTAACATCGCGATTTTCGATACTAACAGGCGGACTGCCCAATGGCTTTCTCGATCAGAGGGCTGTGATTGAGGGCAGTACCCGTTCCTACCAGATCAGCGAAGCACGGACTCTCGATGACATCGCTGCCCCGGAAAATGGCTCGGTGAAAAAGTAGATTCCCTAGTCTGTTTCAATTCGTCACTTTATAGCGTTTCGCCCACTCGATGGTTGTTGCCTCTAATGTTGATCTGTAAGCAGCTTCCTTTTGCCAAATTTCCCGCCACTGAGCCAGAACTTCGGTCTCATCTGTCTCCACCATTTTCCCCAGCTCGATAGAGATTTCTGCATGCTTTATTCTAGTCAAAACTTCGTCGACTGATCTTTCCAGTCGATAAGTCGAATTCCAAACGGTGTTAAACTGGATACTCCAGGCTTCCAACTTAGCTTTATGCTGGTCTATTAGAGCACCGATTTCCGGGTCACCCCAGGCCACTTTGCCGACCCAATAGCTCTTCAAAATTTCAAACGGGCCCCAGCAAAACAAATTTTCCCGTTCATTTTGTATGCTGTTTAGGATGCCCTTCATATTCATAAATTTTTGTCTAAGCTCTGACCAGAAAACGGGAGATTGAGCGGCGGTGGATGAGAAGGACTTAAGATAATGACTTTCGATTTGACGATTGGCCTCTAGCACTGGACCTAAAGCGGCCAATAACCGGCCCACGTCTGTCACCGGATAACGCACAAACTGAGAGTACTCGTCTTCACGCAAAGAATAGTTCCGACCTTGCCACTGACAAATCTTGGCGTTGGCTGCGACACTTATCGGCAAAGTCATATTAATGCCGACTAGCAAGAATAGAAATATTGTGTTTTGAGCTATACTTTGGACTGTACAATTCATATCAACCGCACCTTTCCATCGATTCACCAAACTGTTCTGCAAGAAACAGCGGTATAGAAAGTTCATGCTGTGCGGAAGAGAAAACGACGACCTCCCCGCCCCGCACATCGGGAAGGCGCGAGAAGGCACAACTGGCAGGGTGTAGGTTCAACCGGAAGCACGAGTTGATCATCCCCCAACACTATCTGGATGTCGAGTACGGGCGCAGGAAGAGAGCCTTCAGTCATCGCCCGCGTGGGCTTCTGAGTAGCTTTCTGCGTGCGCATCTTGCGAATGTCAGATCCTCAATGATCCGAAGACAAAAGTCGTCAAATCGAACTGTGAAACAAAACAGTACGATTACTATCACTGCTCGGACGGCTGCTATGAAGAAAACAGAGATTGGTGCCCAGGAGAGGACTTGAACCTCCACGCCTTACGGCACGGGCTTCTAAGACCCGCGTGTCTACCAGTTCCACCACCTGGGCATTCACCAACTAGACCTAACAAACTATAAGATCTGACTCACACCTTAATCAATTTTTTGTAATCCGGAGCTCGAAGCAAATTCGCAAGCTCCTTCTCGGTATCCATTTCAATCCGGATGAGCCAGCCATCATTCATCGGGTCGTCATTCAACGAGCCGGGGTTGTCGACCATCGATGAATTGACTTCGATCACAGTTCCGGAAACCGGTGCGATCAGGTCGCTCACGGCCTTCACGCTCTCCACAACGCCAAACGGCTCCCCCTGGGTTACTTTCTGACCTTCCTCGGGAAGTTCCACATAGACGACCTCGCCCAGATTGTCCTGGGCGTACTCGGTGATACCGACGGTGACTACGTTTTCATCCACTTGAGCCCACTCGTGATCCTTAGTGTAGTAATACTCTTCCGGGACGTTAAAGCTGGACATGTTCTCTCTCCACTCCTCTTATTTTTTATCTTTATTTCCACGATTCACGAAAGGTGTTGGCGTCGTTTCCGCCTGCACCATGCGGCCCCGGATTTCCACATTGAAGCGAGTTCCCTCCGCGGCAAATTCTTTTTCGATATATGCGATCCCTATATTTTCGTTGAGTGATGGTGATGGCGTGCCACTCGTTACCAGTCCGATTTCTTGGCTGTCAAAAGAAAACAGCTTGTAACCCTGGCGAGGGATCCCACGCTCCCTCATTTTGAATCCCACCAGCTTGCGCGGCAATCCTTTCTCCTTAGCGGCCATAATCGGCGCGCGGCCAACAAAGTCCTTCTTATCCGGTTTTACAACCCAGCCCAAGCCCGCCGCATAGGGATTGGTCTGATCATCGATTTCATGTCCATAAAGCGGATACTTCATCTCCGTCCGCAACGTGTCCCGCGCCCCCAACCCGACCGGAATCACACCAAGGTCTTTGCCTTGAGCGAGCAGATCCCGCCACAGTGGCGCCGTAAGGCGGGCCGGCACGAAAATCTCAACGCCATCTTCACCGGTGTAGCCCGTGCGGGCCACAAGCACCTCACCTCCAACGTAAGGTCTCTGACGAAACTCAAAGCCAGGAATTTCTTGAGCTTCGGTGCCCAAAACCCGTCCGACAAGCTCCATGGCTTTCGGACCTTGCACGGCGATCTGGCCCCAGCCCGCACTCTCATTGAGGACCTCGGCCCCGCGCGTGTTCTGAACCATCCACGCAAAGTCCTTGTCCGTATTGGATGCGTTCACGCAGAGCAGGTAGTCCTTGTCTTTCTCCATGCAGTACACGATCAAATCATCAACAATGCCGCCTTCAGCATTGGTCAACAAGGAGTATTGGGCTTGCCCGGCGTGGAGGCGGCTGGCATCGTTCGAGGTGAGCCACTGGACTGTGGCCAAAGCTTGCGAGCCCCGAATACGCACCTCGCCCATATGGGAGACATCAAACAAACCCACGTTTGAGCGAACCTGCAGATGCTCCTGGCGCAGTCCCTGGTATTCGACAGGCATGTACCAGCCTGCGAAATTGACCATCTTGGCGCCTAAAGCGATGTGCTCACCCTTCAGTGGAGTAAATTTTAAGCTCATGCCGCCCAAATTCGTCTCTAATGCCGAATTTGGCAACTTTTTTCGTCTGAAATCAAAGAGATAACCGGCTCAGCTGGCCCCAAGCTTGCTCTTTGCTCTAACCAGGGAAAAAGGAGGCCTGGGGAGTGAAATTAAAAGGCGCGGGAATCTTTATCTGGATCGTGGTTCTAACGAATTGCGCGCCCAGCAAGCCGACACGCAGCCGCTACGACGTCTTGGGCACGGGGTATAAAGACTCCAAGGGTATCCCTTATGTCTACAATGGAGATCCCTACCTTTATCAGCGGCGGTCCGAGCAGCTTCAGCAAGAAACGATACCGATATCGACACCACGACAGACCCCTGCCCCCGCTCCGAAGGCTTCACCACCCGCCCGCACTTCGTCCACCCCCTCCGCCTCCCAAGGGCCGGCAAACGTCACAGCCGCGGGGAGTCCGCAACATCTTCGCGATCGTGTGCGGGAATTTGAGATCTCTAGATTCGACAAGCCCGCTGATGGAAAAGAGTCTTCCGCTCAGCCTTCACGCTTTGGTAAGTGGAAGTTCGAAATCAAAGTTTTCCTTCTGGATGAACCAGAGCCCGTCGTGTTCAAAGAAGAATTTGACGTGGTCCCGGGCAGGTTGAATGTCAAATCGTCGAACAAAACCTACACACTTGAAGGTCACCTCAACGATTATGAGCCGATACGAACGGCCGGTGTGTTGAAGCTCACCCATACGGATCCGAAGACTCAGACGAAAGAACAAATTGAAATCTCCTATCGTGCCAGCCGCGCAGGGATCACAATTCGAGAAAATCCCGAGTACGAAATTTCTAAAGGTTCGGACCTGGAATGCCACATAAGCAGCTGGCGCGACGAGAAAACGATCTATTGGGCGCACAACTGGAACGTTGTGGAAGGGAAGGCCTTCTATCTGGTCGATATCGTAATGACGAGTTCTCCTCGATGCACCAGTCGGCAATCGAGTATACGTCCAGGATTTAGCATAAAAGGAGAATCCAAACGCACAGCCGACTATATCAACTATCAGGAGATAGAGGCGGAAACACCTAATTCGGAAATCGTCAAACGGGTGTACCTTGCCGCGAATGGAGAGCGCGTATCAAGCCGTTCCTTTCGGATGATTCTCAATGACCGCGAGGCGGCGGAGAGGGAGAAGAAAAACGAAGTCTTGAAAGAAGTGGTGATAGACGTCAAAATGCAAGGGGAAACTCCTCTCCCGCTCACCCGGTCTCAGTCAGGCGAATACGGCCCCGGCAATGAACAAAATTCCTCCGGTTCGTCCACTCCCATTTACGGACCGGGCCAGACCTCGCCAACACCGACGCCAAACGGGCAAGGGGAATCCGCGGACGGTCGTAACCAGCCACCGGCAGAAGCTGTGTCACCCCCCGCAAGCCTGGAGCCCCTCTCCCACGGCAATGGATATTTAGCTGTCGACTCAAGTCATCCGCGCATCCAGCAGATGACTCGGGATTTCGATCGCAATCGAGGAATTCCAGGCGTGATATCCTGGATTAAAAAATATCAGACCACATTGAGAAGGGACATGCAGAACTTCTTTGACTTTGCTTATCCGTTTCGGGCTTTTTTGGAGCGCGTCGGAGTTGAATACGAAGTTTCACCAGCCTTCACCTATCTCACGGTGGTTGAGTCTAGGTACTTCATTGGTGGTAAATATGAAATCCAACGTTCGAGTGCGGGTGCGCTGGGCCCGTTTCAAATTCTTCCCGGAACTGCTAGGAAAGACTTAAAGATGCATGTCACGAACCGCGCCGACGACGAGCGCGCGTTCTTTGCTCCTTCAGCATGCGGAGGCGCTGAATATCTACGCCGAATGGTGGATAACTTCAGAGGAGAAGGAAAGGACTCAACAGTAGCGATCCTGGCCTACTATCAGGGCCCTGCGGGAGCGTCCGCAGCAATCGTCTGCTCCCAGGAGAAGGATCTCTCAGCCCGCAGAACGTGTGCCTTGCAGATTGATCCTAATGATGTGAGAGAACATAACAAGCGCGCTAAGAACAAACTCGCTCGATACAACCAGGGGGAATTCAACTATTTTTATAGACATGCTAAAAACTACCAGTATGCCTACGCTGATTTGGAAAGTCTTGGTTACTTGCCTGGGCACATGTCGAATTATGTGAATAAAAAGCTCGCCGTCTATTTTGTTGCATCGCACATGCGGGACTATGGCTTTGAGATCTCATCTAATAAACGTACCACTTTACCCGATAACGCAAAACCCAGTCGTCCGATTAACGATGAAAAGTGCCGCCGTATTGCCGCCGAGTTGCTCCGTTAGGGTGAGCCCGCCTCCGCCAGACACAACGTGTTCTCCAGCAGCATCGTGATTGTCATCGGTCCGACGCCTCCCGGAACCGGCGTTCCGGCGGCGATCACGTCTTCAATCTCCTTCAGCCGCACATCTCCACACAGCCTGGACTTCGCCCCTTCCACTGTAGACGGCTTGCGGTGAATTCCCACATCAATCACGACACCACCCGCCTTGAAATCGCCAAGCCCCAGGAACTCAGGCTTCCCGGCGGCCACGACCACAATATCCGCGGCCCGGGTGAAAGCTTTCAAATCCTTGGTGCGCGAATGACAGACCGTGACCGTCGCGTTGGCCCGAAGCAACAGATGGGCCATGGGTTTACCGACGATGTTACTCCGGCCAACCACCACGGCGTGGCGGCCCTCGGGACTAATTCCATAGTGTTCGAGAATGGCCATGACACCCCATGGAGTGCACGGCGTGGTGAGAGGACGGCCCATCCATAAGCGGCCGAGATTGGCGGGAGTCAGACAATCCGCGTCCTTTGCGGGCGCAATCCACGCGATGGCTTCTTCCGCATCGAGATGACCTGGCAAGGGAAGCTGCAGAAGTACGCCGTCCACAAGAGGATTCTCATTAAGCCCTTCGATGGTCAGGCGCAGCTCATGTGCCGTTACCGTAGCGGACAGTCGGTGCTCAAAGGATTGAATTCCCGCCTCCGCGCAAGCTTTGATCTTGTGGGCCACATAGACCTGACTGGCGGGATCATCGCCAACCAGGATCACCGCCAGCCCTGGAGCGCGGCCCTTTGTGCGTTGGAGTTTGTTCACACGCTCACGCAGCCGCGTGCGGCGCACATGTGCCACTTCTTTCCCGTCCAAAATCTTCACAGTTCTGTCCTTTGCCAACAGGTTCAACGGATTTATGTGTGCGTGCGCTCGTCCCGCGCCGCACGACGCGGCTCCGGTCTCGGTCCGGTCCTATACGGACGACATACGGCTCAGTATAGGGTTTAGGAGAGGCCTCAGCCGGGTCCGCCGACGGAGCCTAGTTCATTTTTCGTCGTCATTGTAGGGTCAGCCCACATTGACCAGGCGCGCGAATTGCTCTACAACCAAAGTCAGTCCAGGCGTTGGGTTCAGTCAGTTAGACTAAAATATCAGATAAAACAAAGCATAGGAGAGCGTATGGCCGAGAAAGTCAAATTGTCCGAGGACGGATCCTCTATTGATTTCGTTCAGTCGGATTCGCTCCCCTCCTCCATTAAGAAATTCCGTCAGAGCCCTGAGATCGAAGGATTCTACCGTTTTATTTATGAAAACGACCTCCAGCGTGAAGGCTTCGAGATTCTGGAAAAGATCATCCAGCGCCGCAAAGCCTTACGCCAGAAGACCAAAGCCGCAAAGGGCAAGTCCAAATAGGACTGTCCGCCGTAAGCCGGACACCTCACCCGCCCCTATTCCTTTCCGTTCGCGACCGCCTGGTTGCTTGGCTTGCAAGCACCTCTTCGCTCAGGAGGTGTCGCATGCGGATCATCTTGAATCAAAGAGGCCAAAGTTTAATTGAATACGTGGTCCTCGTTGCCCTCGTGGGCGCGGCCACGATCGGAATGGTTCGCATTCTGCAAAAAACAGTGAAGGTCAATCTGGCCAACGTGGTGCATGCGCTCCAAAGCGATGGCAAGCGCCGAGAATCGTTCGAACGGATTACCGAAGATGACGTCCGCAAATCCGATTTCAGTGATTTTATGAATGGCGCGGCCTCACGCAACGACGAGAAGTAATCTCCCGCGGGAGTCCGGGTCCGCTCTGATTGAAGCCCTTCCCGTTATCACTCTGATGATGGTTTTCGTGCTCGGGATAATGAGCGGCGCCTACCTGATTTTTACACGGGCCTGGATTGAGTACCAGTGTGAGCAAGCCCTGTACTGCGTTTTGGAGAAGCATCCTCAACCGCGATGCCGACAGCGGTTCCAAGCGCGGGTGGCAAGGACACTCCCTTGGGGCTCCCTACGGGAACTTCGTCTGGTACAGAACCCACGGGGATGGAAAGTGGAGGTGATATGGAAGATCAATCTAGTCTCGATCCGAGTTCGCAGAGAACTTGGCGTCGACCGCATTGTAAGGAACAGGGTTTTGCGCTGGTGAGCTTGGTTCTTCTCCTCCCGCTCCTTCTCAGCCTGCTCATAGGTGTCGGCGGGGGACTCTATATCCTTAAGCGAAAAGCCTTGGCTCAGTCACTGTGCGTGCGCCGGGCCGTGCAGATGCAAAACGAGCTTCGGCTGCTGTTAACCAAACTGTTAAATTTAAACCGAAAGGCCCGACAATTGCGGCGGGCTCGCGAATCCGCGGAGAGCGCACTGCAAGCTGCGATTGCGTCCGGGGTCCCAGCCGCCATTGCCGTTGCAAAAGCTGTGCGGATGGCCGTGATCCTTCAGCAAACGGCCCTTAGAACCCATCAGGAGCAGTTGTTGAAAGACGCCAGTCTCGCGCGGCGACGTTATGAGCGTCAGTTGCGGCAAGACGTCCGTCCCCTTCGCGTCTTTGATGTCCGCTCACACTCGTACTATCCATTAGCCTTGGCTGTGCGACCGGAGCCGGCAAACTCCCTGACTCCAGACTACAAGCCCGTAACACGATTCTCGCACCTTCAACAGCATCGCTTTTCGTATCCGGTCAACCTAGCTCCGGAATTCGCACGCTCCATATTCGGACTGCGTCTGCCACAGACATCTGAGTGCTCCGCCACAGTGGAAAATAAAACATTGGCAATCCAAAAGGAGCCCAAATGGAACGTCCGTATTCTCACGGCCAGTGCACGCTCGAGATGATACTGATCCTGATTTTACTCACCACTTTCATCATTGCCGCTCAGGAACTGGGTCGGTCCACATCCCGGCTGATGCATCGGGTGGTGCTCTCGAAGGGAACCAAATGAAATCCTGGTGGACCTTGTATCTCACTCTCCCCTGGGATCGGAAGCTTCTATGGACCGCAGTGCTCCTCGCTTTGATTCCCGTGCTTGTGAGTTTCATCAAGGAGCGGACCTCCGTCCCCGCACCGGCGCACGAAGACGCGGCCGCACTTCAGGTCGACACACATATTCCGCGTGGGTTTGTGCTCGTTCCCATCGAGGTCCAGAATTATGAAGCTCTGGACTCGATTCTCGGACGCTTCGGCATCGTCGATCTGCTCCAAGCCGGTTTTGGGGAAGGCCAGTCCCAACGGCTGGTTGCGCGCAATGTTCGAATTTTACGAGCGCCACAAAATCCTTCTCATTTCGCGGTCTTGATCCAGGAGTCAGAAGCGCAGGGCCTCCTCGCCCACGGAGGTGCGTTCACAGTGGTCGTGAAGCGCCCGGATCAAGCTGGAACGGAGTTTGTAAAGGCTCCCGGAAAGGATCGTGCTCAGCGCAAACGCAAAATCGTATACGAGGGAGATTGAATGAAATTTTCACGCGCGATATTAACTGGTCTCCTTGCCCTTCCTTTAGCGGCCGCAGGCACAACCGTGCTCTTTCAACACCCGGAAAGCGACCGGCTTGAATACGAAGCCACCCTCAAGGCAGATTCCAGCTTGCACTCCCCAGTCGACACCATTCAACAGTTGCGCCCGTCAGTGGAAAATCGGCGTCGCCTGCAATCCGGATTGGCCGAGGCCCAAAAGGCTTTTTTGGGAGAAACACGCGATCACGCAATCCAGCGCTTTGTTGAAGTCTCAGCTCTTCTTACGGCAGACGATTGGAAACGCGTTGAGCGCGAGGCCCTCCTATTCAGCTTTCTAAGATTGGCGCAGCTTGCCAGAGATCCTACCGAGCGGGACAAATGGCTGCTTGAATCTCTGCGTTTGGGGAGGGATATGCACGCCGATCCCACTTTATTCCCTCCCCCTCTGCTGGACCGGTGGGAAGAGCTTCGCGCGGAGACCGCCCGCCAGGCACTTCCCCGTAAGTGGTTGGACGATTGGCCACTTATCCTTGTCAACGGTCGCCCCTGCAGCCGCACCTCATGTGAACCGCTCTATGCCGTTCCAGGAAAGAATCGGATTACGTTTCTCTCTGACTGCTGGTTGCCGGTTACCGCCGAGCTCGAAGTGGACCGTCTCGCCAAGTTTCAACCCAAACGCGTTCCCTGGGTCAGCGGGAGTTGCGCCCAGCCGATTCTGCACGCCGAGGCCGCCAGCCTGGGTGCCGGGCGGCCTTTTTTGAGTCTCGCGTGCGCGAGCAAAGATCGTGAAATTCGCCTGACTCCGCCGGTACAGGCCACCACTTCTTTCCCGGTATTGCCCCCATCCGAAGGACCCCCGCGCAAGCTCTACCATTCGCCTTGGTTTTGGACGGGAATTGGTGTTATCGCGGCCGCGATCGTGATTCACAACTCCCAGAGAGATAAGGACCCGGAAGCCGAGCCGACGACAACTTACGGATTCTGAGTGTCTTATCAGATCCAAGAATCTTAGAGTAAATGCTCGCCGCGGAACACGACCTGACTCGGACGATCCTCATCCAGCAGTGTGTAGGAATTGGGTGCCCATGCCAAATCGGGATGCCCCATGTGGCTCTGCGGTGATCCCAGAAGCCGCGGAACCCCGTGTTCGGCAGAAAGATTCAAAGCACGCAACGTGCGGCTGATGCTCGCGGGTTCAATGGGCGCATCACTGCCAAAATCAAAGGGGACCGCCGCCTCTTGCAACCGGCGCCAAGGAAATGCAAGCTCACTGAGATCACCCACCTTGTCACGCAGCCAATTGCGATCACTCAGCCAGTGCGCCGGTTGCAAGTGACACTGCACCTGAAGTCCCTTCATGCGGGAGATGGTCTCCGTTCGCAGAATCTCGGCGTGTTCGAGATGCAATTTGCCCTGATAACCTTTGTCTTTGAGATGTACAGCCACACGAATCAGCTGGTCCGCGGCTTCGTCCCCAATGACGTGCACGGCGACATGCAGTTCTTTTTGCCAGCATTGGAGTAGGACTTCCTCCAGCTCCATTAGATCCCAGAGAACCAGGCCTTGATGATCCCGCCCCTGATAACACCTCGAGATCCAGGCGCCCTCAGAGCCCAAAGCTCCGTCCAAGAATAGCTTCAGTCCCATAACTCTCAGGTTTTGCGTGGCCTGCGCGCGAGCTCGCCGCGCGAGTTCGATCTGCTCCTCCAACTTCGAGATATCAGACAATCGGAAATACTCTTCGACCGCCAGGGTCAGGAGACCAGACTCATCGAGATGAACCGCCTCATTCCACTGGGCTTCATCACATGTCATGTCACGAATATGAGTGAATCCCGCCTCGTTGAAAATCTGCACGGCCTTCAGCAAGTGTCGGCGCAGCTCAAATGCCGAAACCGGTGGGATATGGACCTGGACGAGATCCATCGCATGATCCACTAAGACCCCGGTGGGTGAACCGTCCACATCTCGTTCCACCCGCCCGCCTTTCGCTCCGTGACCTTCGGTCGTATCGAGAAGACCTGCACGCCGCAAGGCTTCTGAGTTGACCCACAAAGCATGCCCGTCGCAGCGGGAAAGCGCTACGGGAACATTTGGCATCCATTCATCCAGGACCCGGCGGTGGGGAATGGAATTCCATAAATTTTCATTCCATCCGAATCCGAGCAGCCAATCCCCACGAAAATGGTGGGGCTCTGGCTTGAGGTTTAGGATACCTTCAGGGCGACTGAGATCTTCGAGCCGCAAACGCGCGAAGAATTCTCCTGTCCCCGCCCAATGCACATGACTGTCAAAACACGCTTCGATGCGCATACCTTTGAAGCTAAAGGTTCGGGAAGCAGGGGTCACGCAATTATTTCGCCTACATCCTGGTCGACTGTTCATGGTCTCAACAGGTGCAAGGCTGTCGTACAGCGCCCTCGCGGTATTCCAATTGCATTTTAGGACCTTAACGTCCTTCATTTATTCCGGGGGTCAGGGAACGTGAGCCAGCTATTCCCACGTCCACGCGCCGTCATTTTTTCTTTGACGGCCTTGCTGATACTGTTCCAGAACTGCAGCGAGTACAGGACCAAGCGCCATATTGAGAACCCCACAACGGGAGTCACAGGATCATCGCTTCAGGTTCAGAGCTTTGCCAGCGCCCATAAGATTCACGTCTCAGACTTTACAGGTCATGACGAGAACTCCGGAACCGCCACCTCGCCTTACAGAACGCTCGAGAGGGCGCTAAGGTCAGTAAAATCTCTCCACGAGAGCCAAAGTCCCCCTCAATCCGTGGAAATCCTAATCCATAAAGGAACTTATTTTCTCAAGGAGACTCTCGTCATAGACCGAAGTGTCACGGTCGGACGTCCCTTCCGAATGGCCGCAGCTTCTGGTGAGACGGTGGTGATCTCTGGTGGGACGTCCATCACCGGGTGGACGCGGTACCGGGAGAATATTTATAGGGCGTCAACGCATGGACTTGAGTTTCTGCATCTGTTTTCGGACGCACCCAAGGAATGAATCCGGTTCGCGGCCGCATGCCCGATCGCCCCGAACGCGCGGGAGCCGACAGCTTGGATAGCTATTTCTCCGTTAAGAAATGGAACACCTCCGCCACATCCACATCCAAATCCAAATCCACATTCTCAATCCAGTCTGTGGACCTCAATCCTAATAGCTATTTATCCAACCAAAACCTCGTTTATACGGATACGGAAATGCTGATTCTCAAAACCTTCGCCATCTCCCGAATGAAGGTCAAAAGCGCCGTGCATGAGAGTCAATACTCCCGATTTACTTTCGACTCCAAGCAGATCAACAACGAAGCGCGGAATATTCACAATTCCGCGTATTCCGATGGCGCCGATCCGCAACTTGCGAGCGGAGGCATGCGCGTTTATTTTGAAAACGCGCTTGCCTTTGTCAATCAGCCAGGCGAATGGTTTCTGGATCGCGGCTCGGGAACGGTTTACCTTTACACGCGGACTGAGGATAGGGCGGAAGCCGGTGGAGTGATCGCGCCGCGGCTGACCACTTTGCTTAGAATAAATGGATCTACGTCCACCGATCACATCCAAGACATCTCGGTTGAAAATATCGAGTTCCGACACTCCGATTGGAAGCGGCCGCTAAATGAAGGGTTCTTCAGTCGTCAAGCCGCGCGTGCGACTGTCGGGCCCGGAGCGGAACGTGCCCACAAAGGCGTGCCCGCCGCTATTGAGATTTATCAGGCGTCGAACATTGCGCTAGCGGGCTGCCGGTTTTCGCAATTCGGCACCTCGGGAATTGAGATCGGACCCTCGACCTCACAAGTTACCATTGAGAAAAACCTGTTTGGCGATATTGCGGGAAATGCGGTTTCCGCTCAGCCCGTTTATGAGGGCGACGCCAGTCACAAGATCGAGGGTACCGTTATCCGCGATAACCGATTCCATTATATCGGTGAGAGCTATGCCGGTGTCGGAATTTTAATGGGGTTCACTCAAAATACGGAAATCAAGAACAATGAACTCGACACGATAGCCTACAGCGGCATCTCCATGGGGTGGTGGATACATCCTCACTCGCCGATTGTGGACCACGCGGACCAGGAGATCTCACACAACAAGATCCGAAATCCCATTTGGTTGTTTGATGATGGCGCGGCCATTTACACCTTAGTAACCATAGTGGCATCTCCATGTTTTGGTTTCGTCACCAACAAGGTTATGCCGCAATCTTTAGCTCCATCCACAGCTTTCTAAAATTTCTCTTCGGGGCTGAGGTTGGGATTACATCGACCAGTTGCTGCACTACTGGGCGCACTTTCTTCAAAGGTCTTTGAAAAGAAGGACTGAATAACTGAAGAAAAACGTCTCAGTTTGAGAATCCATGAGTGGAGTTCTTTGATGACCTTTTAGGGTAACCTAAGATTAAAGTCATGATGAGATTTATTTCAAAGGTGTTCTTAATAGCCTACGGTGCCGCAACTCATGGTGCTGACTGCCCAAAACCAATAGCCTTTGATGAGGGAAAGGTTCCTCCTTACATGAGGAGCATTCGTCTTCCTAGCCATTGTGATCCCAATACCATCTATCGCTGCAGGACTGGCGTTCTTCATGTTTCAAAGGGCCTAAGTTATAATGGGACTAACGTTGTAGGAATTGAATGTGTATCAGATTCCGACTCACGTGTTAAACCAAGAGGTCGCCAATCATTAATGCCATCTGCAATCCGTAACATTTCTAATAACGCTAGCATTGGGTCCTCAATGCCAAACAGAATATCGGAGGAAGCAAAATCGGAGCTAAAAAGCTATGCTACGGCTCAGGGTGTACCCGAGCTCATTTTGGACCGAGCCCTAGCAAACTGGGAAGAAAACTGGAAGACTGGCAAGACCAGGCGCGGTTGCTTCATGGCCGGCGACTTAACCTCAAAAGGTCAGGCAACCCTTTGGCTTATTTGCACGACCCCTTTGTTTTCCATCAGGACAATGAAATCTCATTTTGCGAAGGGACTTGGGGCGGGCTGCATTTCGCACATCTTTCGTAATAATCAGTGCGCTCGCTTTTTTGGCAATCGCCCTGGCTATTGTTTACCTACAGGGGGCCGATTCGTGACTCAAGAAGTGACTCAGGATAACAGTTCCCAGAGACCCTTTGTGGAACTTGAAGGTTTAGATATTGGGGACAATGACAACAGTCGGGCAAGGCGTGTTGGTCTCCACCAGGATATTCTTCACAATGGTAAGCCCGCCAAAGGGAGCGTAAATTGGTTCCAGCATTCCCAAGGCTGTTTCACACTGCCTAAAGACCTTCCGGAATTTCAAATGACGGACCTTTCTGGCGACTCAGAAGGCGGCGGAGTGGCCCTGTACGTGTATCCCTCACGTAGCGACGTGGAAAAGTTTTATAAGACGGGTCAGCCTGAGTACTGGCACGCTTCATGCCGCTCTGAAGTTAGCAATCCTGGCTGGTACGGCCCCAATGATTACGTTGGCCCTGGAATTAGCAGGCCGGTGAAAAACCTGGCCTACGGCCGGTTTTTTTGACCGGTCGTCCCCCACCGCCTTCGGTGTGCGGAAATTTTTCGATTTATTTTGGATTTTTTTATCGCGAACTCGGTCGATCTGG
>JBFWQY010000038.1:0-39957 GCA_050249195.1 Bdellovibrionales bacterium | reverse complement strand
TCATGGTTGTTCTCCTTCGAGAACAGGGGCCACCTTCATGGATTCAGCTACTTAGCTTAAAATCCGCACACTTTTTTGACTTAAACTATCCCATGGCTTGTGACGATCGAGCCCGGACAGCACAACAGGCAGTTTATTAGCATAACGGTACGGAGTCCTTTTTTGTTCAATGAATGCCTGCTGGCCAAATTGCAGGTATTTCTTCCAGATTTGGTATCCAGTTTTTCTTGAAATATTAAATTCACGGCACAGAGGAGCGAGCTTCTCTCCGTCTAACAACATGGCGATAAATTTAATCTTTTCGTCCATCATGCTGCACTCCTTCCATGGCATAATAATCCCTCCTATGCCTGAAAAGTGTAACCCATGTGTCCGGAATTAAATGTTACCTATGTCTCAGGAAGGACAAACTTGTAAGAACCTACGAGTTGCGATTCCATTCTAACGTGAAAATCAGATCAGGAACACTAGGACCCAAATGATTCGTTTCAAAAATCTCTGGGTCTACGGGATGTGTATGCATAAATGTGATCGTCAGCTGGGGCCCGTCGCCTGCTGCCCCAGCATATCGGCACGAGGAAAGGTTATGCCCAGTATTCAATAAGTTGGGTCCCTTTATTGCAAATAGTTCAGGTATGGGTAAATCTGTCCTCATCCTATTTCTACTGACCGTAGCAGTGACGGCTTTTGCACGCCCTGTAAAAAAGAGAGACAATTTCATTCATGTTCTGGACGGTTTTGGCGCCCTCTCCGAGGAACTGCCCGCTCACTCTGGAGTCGAGCGCTTTTTGATCGAGGGATTCAGTAAATATCAGTTCCACCAACCACATGCTGTACCCAATGAACGTGGTGGCTGGAACTATCTTAACCAAGAGCGAGAGATTGAAGGATACTTCTCAAAATATTATTTGAACGACGAGACTACTCTACCCATCCATTCACCTGAGTTTGAAAATTTAAATCCTCATCAGTTTCGCACCTGGAGTAGAGAACAACTGGCACTTGGCGCCGTAAGCGGTCCGACCTCTCAAAGGATCTTAGAAGCTTTAGTGGGATTGCATGACCGCTTCGACGAAAAACTGTCTAGGCTCCTCGTCCAAGACTCCATTTTGGAAAAAACAAAGTCTCGTGCCTTAGAGATACTGGACTCAGTTCTAAACCCTCCGCAGTTCAATCGTTCACCTGCAAAACCCAAAGAAACAGAATTAGATATTCAGGCCACCCGTGCGGTTTTCCCTTCTTTCATAGAAACTTATGGCATAGATCCACGTGAGAGAAACCCCTCGGAAGCGGTTTTACGCACAATTGGTTTCATGATTCTTGAGCGTCGCGTGAGCGCGCTTGAAGCCCGAATCGCATCACGGCATCGACCATCTGCGCGTCATCCACGCGCGAGCGCGGAAGCTATATTTCAAAGAATTTATAAAATCGATCCTTTGAACCCACCCAACGATGTGCTTCTCAACTGGGGGAACAAAAGGTATCAGTTTCTCCATGACCTCTACAACGACCTCTGGGCAAAAGCCCGGGTAGAGGCTGAATTATCGCCGCCCGATAATCGTCGGAATCGCACCGAACGTCCGATGGGTGGAGAAGAAGTGATCGTCGATTATTCCTCACAACCTGAGATTCTAGGTCGCGATCTTATTGAGGCCTTTTTTAATTCTTTAGATCGAAGCAAATGGCAGATCTATGCTGAAATACGCGATTCACAGCCGCGGCAGGATCGTTTTGAGCTCGCCTTTGACCCCCAGCAGGTCAACATCGATCATCTTTTATGGCTGAACATCAATAGGTACCCGGGCGAATTAAATCTTCGATTGGTCGATCCGGATCAGCCAAAGAAAATTCTTCGTACTCTCTATTTCCCAGAAAGCTATTTGCGCACCCTACATATCGAGCAGACTACTATGAAAACAGGTGGAACAGGCGCTGGAGGAAATCCGAAAGCGGGCGCGCGACCGGTCTATATTCCTGATCTCAGAAGAAGGCATGATCTCACAACCTTCCTTTGTCTAGGTTACTACGGCAATTATGGGTTTTTGGATTATACTTACGCCCGCTATTCGGATTTTCTGTTTCAAGGTTTCCACTTTCGCTTACAAGCTTATAAAGTGTTGCTATCCCTTCTCGTGAACTTATCCTCAAATCTGAAGACTTACGAAGAAGCCAGGGCTGCAGGTGATCGAGACTCCGTGCAAAGCGCTATTGAAGAGCTAAAGGAAACTCGGAAGTCGCTGACCGAATTTGGAAATGGCGTTTATGACGCTTGGTTCAGTCCCTTGTTTATGCGACATCACCCACTTAGGTCTGAACACAAATCTGCTTTTACTGGCTTCGAGCTTATGCGTTTGCTGGGCGCCTGGCATGTTCTTCGAGAACCGGATTATTTTGAAATCCGCGACATGGAAGCTCGCCATCGCAGGCGCCCCAGAATTTCAGCTCATTTCGAAGCGGTCCAGGACAGATATGGAGTCGACGAAACTTTTTGGAGAAGCAACCTTGAAAGGGCGCAGAATGGAGGTAAAGCGTCCCCTCCGAAAAAGAGTCAGAGTTCAAATGGTCAAACTCAACCTCAAGGTCGTACAAGTCGGTTCTTAGGCAAGGTGGCTCAGGCCATTGCGAGGAATCTCCCCTTAACCCAGAATTTGAGTGGAGAGACAGATGGGATCCGGCAAACTAAGGTATTTCATGTTCCTGAGAATAAGCTTGATCACATAAAGGGCAAATTGGTTGTGCGATTGGACTCTTGGAATTTCACTCCCGTGATCCTGTTTGGCCCGCAAAGGCTGGATGATACGACACCAACGGAACTGGCACAGGGCACATACAATCCGCTCCACAAAATACGCGTCACTTTGCTCAAAAATCAGCCGGTTGCAGAAGGAAATATCCTGCCCCTCTTGTCTCCTGCGCATTGCGTGTTGGTTCTTCTAAATGTCTATGACGAAAAGAATAATGTTATTCCAGCCAGTGATTACACATTACTGCGCAGTCCGTGGGATGGCGGTTATGTGATCCAATTTAAGTCCGATAAACCACCTAAGTCTGTTCGTTATCACAGCTACTACAGAAGAGAACCGATCGCAGCAAATCTACCGAATGTTCAATTGAACGCAGCTGAACTTTCAAACATCGTCAATAATTTTAGGGCTGCTCGGGCCGACGTGGTGGCGAATGGAATCGAGAGCCACGCGCTGCAAACCATAGAGGATATTGTCAGTTTGTTCGGCAGAAGCTCTTTCTACGCAAAATCGACTGTTCGAGGCATCTCCCTGGCGGGCGATAAACCCAAGGACTTTTCTGAACTTGTGACGTTAGATAACTATTTTGTAGGAAACTGTCTACCGTCACATCAGTTTCTTGACAGTGTTTTCCAATCCACCGCAAATACAAAAAGTTTATATCTGCGAGCCCGAACTGTTCTGCTCATGAGTGTAGGATCTTTTGGCGAGAATGAACCCCTTCATGCCAATTTATTTTTACGAGACAGGGCTGGACGCACCGCCTGGCTAGATGGCACTCCCCGGATAGGACCTCTATATAGTGTGAGCCGTCCAGCCTCGTCGACGATTGCACAATTGATTGAGAGATCGAAACGTCCCTTTGATTGGAGATCAAGTTTGCGCTCCTTTTCTCAGACAGCCTTGCTCGGCGCTGTCACATTACTGCAGAGATTGGGACTTATGAATGTAGAGGAACCGGACTTACTCCAAGATCATCCCGCTGTCCCAAATGAGCCGCCAAAGCCCACGGCTGCTTTCATTCGTCAAGCTTGGGCGACGTCGCTTGACCAAAATTCGGCGGTCTATTCGACTCTTTCAGACGAATTCAAAGCCTTTTCTGTTGAATATGAAAAAGCCATGCGCAACTTGAGAGAGCGTGGAATCGAGCGAATTTCCGATCATTCCCATCCAGCTTGGACAGTGACCCAATTTTCGACCATCCTCCTGAGTTATGCCAGAGGATCAAAAAGTTTCGACGAGTTGAGTTCGAATTTGAAGCGTCTATGGAACGTATCTTTAGATCGCGCCCAGCAAACCCCTAAGGACTATCTGGATAATCTTAGATCCAGACTGAAAAACGCCATATCCCTTTCTGCAGAATTACGAACCGAAGGCAAAGGCAACCATCGCAGCCACGAAGAACTTTTGCTTTTAACAGAGGCATTTGGCGCGAAGGTTTTGGCTCTTAGCTACAAGATGGGTATGGAGCATTGGCACACCATCGAGGGAATCCTACGCTCATCTCGCGGCACTTGTGTCGACAGTTTGACACCGCAAGTGTTCCACGCAAATCACACCCCTCCGCACGGTCAATAAGCTCTTTGTGGACATGCGTATAGCGTGGTGTAAATTCGCGCTTGAATAGCGTGGCGCTCTCCGATGTTCTTCGTACCCCGGTGCTATCGTTTAGCTATCCTTCCGGCGGAACCACTGCCTAAACCAATTCGAAAGCATTCCGAAACCAACCGTAACCCATGGCTTACCTTATCTTCCAGACCGTGCGGCCAATACTCAAACGTTCCAACTGTGGGCTTCTTGTATGTTCGTCAATTGTTCTATGACTTACCGTAAGTCCGTATGACGAGATAAATTTACCTCCAGTCTCTTGGCTATTACAACCGTCAAGATCATTCAGGTCACGCCGAATCCGCCAGTTCAAATATCGTTCCCTGCTTCGAGTCGTAAAAAAGAGCCTAAAATGAATGGTAAGGGCTTTGGGTTTCTACGATTCTACCGGCCAACAGATAAAATTCTCTTGAGTCGATCGGTGAGCGGTTTGTTTCGTGTTGCCTCCCAACCGGAGGACAAGAACGACTTCATTTGATCGTCAAAGTTTGGAACGTCTCGAATGTCAGTGCTCATCTTGTGAGGAAACAGGAGGGCCTTCTTAGCAACCTGTCCAGAGTCGGTAAATTTGTCGGTTTCGGTAATCTTGGAATATACAATTTCAAATTGAAGCGGAAAGAAAATCCCCTGTACTTCAAAGTAATACTTCAAATAACTAGCCCCTTCTAGATCTTCATCGCTGAATTCAGCTGGAACAACGTTCATTCCTAAGTCAGTAGTGAAATTCACATGGGGGTGAGTGTGAGTGACCACGACCATTCTTACGTTATCAACGCTCCCTATTTCAAGGAGTAAGCTTGCAATAGCATCCACAAATTCACCACGCGTAATCGCGGGCTTTCCTACTTTTCCGATAATGGGCTGAAATTTGACCGTTCCATCTTTGAGAGTAATAAAGACATATCCAAATTCGGAGTAATTAAGTTCGGCTGTAAGCAATAGATCTTTGTCGCCGCCATAAATCGCCGGTCGAACGATCTCAATTTCAGAAGGCAAGAGCTTTCGGTAATCGCGAATTTCTCTTTTAAGTTTTCGATCTTGCCAAATCCAAAAACCTGGTTGAATAGGTGCCCCGGCTCTAACCTCGGCACCGGATGAAAGATACAGCTTGCAAGCCTTCTTAAAGGAATATTCGACTAAATCGGGGCGAAAATCGACAGCGTAGCCGAAAATTGGCATCGCCAAAAAGGACCAAATAAAAAATTTTGTGATTCTGGAGAACACGCAACATCTCATTGCAATGTGAGGCCCAACTATTTGGCGCCAATAGGATTGACGGGCGAAGTTCTCGTTCGCTGGTCGGTCGGACGCTGAAACGGTTCCGGGCTTGTCATTTCTGTTCGACAACAGACTCTGGATCTACTCACTGCAAGTGACAGTCGTGCACACGAGGTTGCCGGGATATCTGTTTGAAAAGCATCCGCTTCCGGCAGCACCGCACTGGGTAACATCTTGCGGTCCCTCCGCAGTCGCGAAGTCCACTAACGGTGCATTTTTGATACGAGAGGTCTTAAGAGCGATGGTGCGCAGAAAGTGAGAGTACTTGTCCGGCAAGGTGGCGCCAGGTAAGGCTGCTAGTGCAGCCTGAAGGTGAGGATTTGTACTCAGTGCGAAGCTATTAAAAAGAGCCGCCGGACCACATTCATTAAAACCCTGCATGACAACCCTTTGGTCATCGAAAGGGACTTCAAACCACGACGCTTGAGCTCACATGTTCCATCTCTGTTTGCTTCGGAAAGGCTATCAACGGCGGAGGGTGGATTAGGTAGCACACTCAATAGCGTGCGTTTCGCGGTCGGTTATGACCAGACTCGGAAAATATTTATTGGTGTGGAACAGTATGTTGATGCTCAGTCCCGGTACCGAACTCAGATTCGGGTCTCAGCGGACTTAGTGCATTGGAGTTCACCTACGGACGTGCCTTTGAGCGGAACCAAAGGGACTTAGGAATTTCATGATCATTGGAATCACCTAAAAGAACCTGTTGAACAGTTTAAAAATCTGCTGCTGTCACAGCTCTATCTGTTCTGATTCTTCGGGATGAAATCGAACAGGTCAATTCTGTCACCAATTGAGTTGCAACGTCAGGACCTTGCCGCGTATGACCGCGACTTTTGGTCCGTTGGGAGTTCCTGCGATTCCACCCCCATTGGAGCGAAAGGCAAGGTACAAAGGATCTGTCACGGAGAACGAGGGATGGCGCTCAGATCATCCGCCATCATCGCCAATCGTTAGACTAAGAAAATTTATAGGTCGGTGAAAAATAGCTGAACGTACATTCGACAGCCGTGGAAAGGGCGATAGCAGCCTTAGGTGGCTCAAGGACGGAAATGGAGACGGAACGGGCGATCTGTGACCCTGTACGCTCCTGTAGACGCTCTCAGGGGATCCCAGTCGCATCCGCCGGTAAATCCTAAGGACTCCCGGCTTTCTGAGACTCGGCTAATCTAGGATTCAGAATCACGTTCTGTATCCGTATCAATCGTCCACTCGCACTCAATGTCCACGGCATGAAAATTGCTCTTGTTTTCTTCCAAACTGTCTCGCTGAATTTTAGGAGAACTTCATGAGAAGTCCGTTTGTCTTGTGCCTTTTGGCCTTGATGTTCCCGTTGCCTGTCTTCGCTCAGGGACCTGTGAGCCTTGACCTAATCGCTCCCCTCCAATCTTCGCCGGCCGGATACAGCCAACCCTACAGGATATTTGGTGGATCTCCGTCATTGGCTTTGGATCCAACGAAAGCCAATCCGGTGGTTTTACAAGCTTTGGGTACTCTCGAGCAAAAAGAACAGGGTCTTCCCTTGGACGATGCCGCTGTTGTGGTGCTTTCCGTTTTGAAAGCGGCGGACTCGGATCCCAACGGGTACCTGGAAGAGCTTTTAGGCGTCTCTGATAAAAACGTTCAGGAACTGGTGGCGGAGAAACTGCCTAAGAGCATTGTCCACGACTCCTACGTTAAATATCGTGAGAATCGTGAGAAGGTGAAAGAGGCGACACGGTTGAGCGGAGTGGCTCGGCTCGCGCTCCAAATCATCCTTCCCGGCCAGGACGTATTTTCGGTACTCACAGGGGAAATCGGATCCAGCATTCTCGAGGGTGCCTCGCAGTTGCTTTCCGCGCTCAATGCGGAGAATAAGTCCTTGTTGAAAAAGGAAATGAGTGTGGCCATGGTGGAAATCCTTGGCGAAAAGGATGCGAAGCCCTCGGCCGAGATCTCATGGATCGAATTTAATTACTTTCCCGTAGAGGAGTTAATCAGCCGCCTTAAGCGCAGAGGCTGGGCGAAAAAAGCGATTCAGATTCACTCCGGTAAGGAACCGGGCACTCTCAACGAAACTCAACAGGTGATTCTGAAAACGGCGCAGTCTCTCTATGCTCAGGATGTCCTCCTCAGCGAGATTTTACTTTCAGTTCTTTCGCGGCAAGTGGCTGGAATATCCCCTAAACGGGTCAGCGTGACGAATGCTACAGAAGGCAATCGCGGAGCGGAATTGTTGGCAGGGTTGGTTCAACTCTTAAACCCGGAAGAGCTTGCTGGATTGGCAGCGGCCGTTGACGGATTGAGCCGCAATCGCGATGAATTCTTGGGCCTTCCCGCTTACGCCCGAGATGGAGAACGTCTGCGCCGAAAGGAGATTGCGTTTACAACCCTCTGGTTAAAGGCGTTGATTCACGCCAAGTCGGCAGTTGGTCCCGAAGCAACGCCTGAGCAACTCGAGGACACAGTCGCCGGGTTCTTAAGGGGGGATGCTTATCTGAATATCTTCTTGGAAGAGAGGGCAAACGCCTCTCTGAGCCGCCTTATGAGCCCTCCTGCGGAAGCGAAGGGCGGAGGGATTTTGCGAAAGTTCGGCACGAATTAGGAATTGTGGCTGCTGGTCCCTTGGCATGTCTTGCAACAGAAACGCGAAGATCGCTCCTAAGGTACATAGTAAAGGTAACGGATGAGGCAGGTTGTGGTTGGTCCCAAAAAACTCAGAAACAAGGGTGAAAAGGGGCGCCACGCGCATGGCCCCAAACCGTTCAATTGAGCACCGCCCTTCTCGTCCTTAACCTCTTCGTTCTAAGCTTTCCGGCACAGGCAGGTACTGAATCCCAATGGCGAGTTTGCATACAGTATTTGAACAGCGCGCTCACATTAGCCGGGCGACCCAATCTATTGTTCGCCCAAATCAGTCAAACCCTCGAGGTTGTGCTCAGGAGGTCCAGCCTCAATGAGGCCGTTCCCTTCCGGAAAGACCTGAGGGCCGTGGCCCCACAGCTGGGACCTGTCGGCGTCCGAAGTATTCTCCGTGCTCAGAACTTGAGCTCGTTTTCCCATATCACATACGCGCAGATCCCATCTTACGAAGTCGGCCCGCGCGCGGCCAATATACTTGATCACACGTCCATTGAGATCTGGGAGAAAGCCGCATTTACACTTCAATACATAAGCAGAGGTGAAGCTCATGCCCGGCTCGATCGGGCTCACGATGAATCCGTTGCCGCGGTGGGACCCGTGGAATTGACCAATGTCATTCCCCTTTACCCCGACCCGGCGGGAAAACCTTCGCCTTTTGATTGGAGATATTCCCCCGCAGTCATCGGGAGCTTGAAATCAGGGCAACCTGTTTTGGTTTTTCTTCTGGCGTCCGAAGAATCAACAGTGACCTCTTTACCACTGGTGAACCGGGGTCAGCAGTCTTTTGTAAACAGTTTTTTAAACGCTTCCTTCTTGGGTCACGCTGGTCGCTTCTACGGAATTCAGAGATTAACTCGAAGTGGGACCCAAGGCGTTTACGGCATGATTAATCCTCTGATGGTCGACACAACGTCTTCCGGATACACATATTTGCCTCTCCGGCCCGGGCGAGGACTTACGCGCACGCTTAGAGGCGCTTCGAGCTCAAGGTTTGCGCGGCGTACTTGATCTCCAGCCCCTCTTTTATCATTTATCAGCAAAAGAGTTCCGGCACGGCGGGTGGGAGCGGTCAGAATTACGACTTGTATCCCAACTACTCGGCGCGCTGGAAAGAGTTTCTCGATATCAATCAAAATGTCCTCACGCCCGAATATGTGGCAGCTATCTATCCCTGTGATGAGCCCACCTGGATCGGGATCTTCTTTGAGGAGCTCAATCCTATTGTCAATCTCCTGAAGGCAGATCTTCCATCCATCCCTGTTGCGCTTGTGGAGGCTTACGCCGCAATTGCTTCATTGAAGGTACCGGTGGGGGTGGATTGGTTGGGGATGGACCGCTACGGTTCTCCTGACGTGACAAAAGACGCCGACTGGCTTGCGGATTACCAAGTCATAAAGAACAAGCGGACGGCCCAACAGCAGAAAATGCTGTTGGTCATGGATGCCCAATGGTTACCACTTTATGGAGAGGCCGGGTATCCACAATCGGCAATGGCTGAAGTCAACCGCCGCTATTATGACCTGGCCGTGTCGGATCCTGATGTTTTAGGAATCATTGGCTATGTCTGGACCGGCGGTCTGGATTCTCCGGAGCACAGAGACATTCGTGATCTACCGCCCAACGTGATCGACGAGAATAAGCGTATTGGCAAAGCTATCACCGGCAAATAAGAAGCCGGTTATGGACTTGGCCTTTTTCGATGCCGCCGACCTCTTCCAAAGAGGAGGTCATTGTTCAGATCTTGCCGCGTTCATAGGGCTTCGGCCATGGTATGGGAGCGCCCAAGGTATGTGCCGCGTGCAAGGGCCAATAGGGTCGACGTAAAAGCTCGCGCGCGAGAAAAATCGCATCGGCTTTGCCCGCCGTGAGTATCTCTTCCGCTTGTTGCGCTTTTTCGATCATGCCAACCGCCCCTGTGGCAACACCCACTTCTTTGCGAATGCGCTCAGCGAATGGAACTTGATAACCCGGCTTGAGCGGAATCCGAGCCTCCGGGACCGCGCCACCGCTGGAACAGTCGATCAGATCGACACCGGCATCCCGCAATCGGGCACACAACTCAAGGCTGTGTTCCAGGGTCCATCCTCCTTCCATCCAGTCTGTGGCTGATATTCTGACAAAAACAGGTAGATGTGACGGCCATACGCTACGAACCGCGTGCGCGACCTCCAGCGGAAGCCGCATCCGCCCTTCAAGATCACCGCCGTACCTGTCCTGGCGGAGATTGCTCAATGGCGAGAGGAATTCATGCAACAGGTAGCCATGGGCCATGTGAATTTCGACAACTTCGAATCCCGCTGCCAAACTGCGTTTTGCAGCCTCTGCAAAATTGCCGATCACCTTGGAAATATCCATTTCGGTCATCTCCCGAGGCTGGGGCCACGAGGGATGAAAGGGAAGATTGCTGGGACCAAGTGACATCCAGCCGCCCGCGGCAGCGCTGAGCGGACCACCGCCCTCCCAAGGAACCGCCGTCGAAGCTTTGCGACCAGCGTGCGCGAGTTGAATGCCCACCCGGGCCCCGACAGCCTTTACAAAGCCTGTGATCCGCGCAAACGCCTGTGCCTGCTCCTCATTCCAAATTCCTGTATCGCCGCGGGTGATGCGTCCCTCGGGGCAGACACTTGTCGCCTCCACCATAACCAAGGCGACTCCTCCTACGGCCCGACTACCGAGGTGGACAAAATGCCAATCGTTGGGGACTCCGTCGACGCTCGAGTACTGGCACATGGGCGAAAGGAAGATGCGGTTCTTAAATTCGGTTTCACGAAGGGTCAACGCCGTAAACAGACCGCTCATGAGGTCCCTTTTCGCCTGGAAATGTACATTTCAATTTCAGCCGTCACAACAAGCTTCCCGGCCGCATCCGTGACTTCAACACAAACATTTTGAATGCCTTTGTCCGGGAGATCACCCAGGTCGATGGAAGCTCTGGCGCGGACATCCGTAGTGGCTTGCGCGAGATAATTGATTTTCATGCTCTTCGGAATCCAGCGATGAGAACTCGGCAAGGTCACCTCCAACGTGACGCCGGCGACAAACTCACACAGGTTCGCCATCGCGATGGCGTGAACTCCTCCCAAATGATTGCGAACTTTCCGACGGTTTTTGAAGGCGGCTTCGCCCCGGCCCGGACTCAATTCGGTGAATGTGGGATGGATCGATGAAAAATAAGGCGCCTTGATGCAAAGAACTCGGCTAAAAATCCAAAGTCCGAGCCCAAACGGCAATGTCTTAAGTTTTGCGAGAATGACAGTATTTGAATTCATAAAAGGAAGGTATCAGCTCCAGCTCCAAGGGAGAAGTCAATGTCGAGCGCAGCTGTAAGTTTTCTAGGAGGATCGAGAGGGGGTGTTTCATAATGAAAAGCCGCACCACGGGGGTCGGTCCTCTGCAAAAAGCCATGTCTGAAATGAGAATTTCAAATCGGGACAGTTTCCAGCATCCGCGCGCGGACTGCTAAAAAGTTCGACATCGATCGACGCTCGGTCTCTCGAAATTTCGGCCGTTCTGTCTACAAAAAAATCGGTACTTCCACCTACATAAATCCTCGACGCGCACCGAAAAGTTTTATGGAGGGACTGCCGGTGCGGCGCTTTGTCACTCGGAAATCAAAAGCGTATTTCCAATTAGTTCCGGTCTGGATCGGGCTGATCGTCTTTGGTCAGCAATGTTCTCGCACGCCTTTGGAGGTCGTCGATGAGTTCAATTACTCTTCCAGTTTAGATCCCAACTTAATCAAGAACCCCGTCGATATGGTCTCGTACCAGCGTCTGGTGATTGCGATCGATATGAGCTGGTCGATGATTTCAGGTCCCTGTCCTCAGGATCTCAGTGAAGTGGAGGTTTACAATAACTCAGCGCTCAAAGCGCGCGAGGCTTATGATCCGAATTTCGCGGGCGGCAAGTATTACGCCGAAATGCCCAACGGGATCTATTTCGACGACGCGGACACGACCAGCACGGCTGACGAAAACAACGTCCGCAGCGATGGGTTTCCTGGAACGCTTTCTTTCGCGGGCAAGAGCTGGGCGGTCTCCGGACCGTTTTCAAACAACGAATACGATAACATCGCGTCAGGTACGGATTGTGTTATCGACAGCACCATAGCCCAAAACTATGCGGCGTTTTCCACCGCGGCACCGCAACGCTTTCCTGCCGGTATCACCGCCGGAACGAATTACGTGCTGCCGGGATTCGCGGTTCCGTCACGCATCGGTGGAATGTGGGCGTCGGCGCCATTCAATGCCGCACCTTATGCTTCCAGCGCCGGTGCAACGAGTATCGCGTCCTTCAACTTTCCGTTCTTTGATTACGATTTGGGTTATAACTCCGTGAGCAAAACCAAGTCTCCAGCCGTACGCAATGTCTATCGCGCTTATAGCGGTCTCGATGCACTCGGAAAGCGCTTCGATCTCGCGACCAAGATTCTAGAAGATATGAAGGGCGGAAGTCCGAACACGCAGGTCATGATTGTGCCAATTTCAGGCGGGGTCGCTCAGTCTAAACTTTTTGGCGTCGTCGCTCCTCAGTTCGTGTCCATCGACGTGGCCATCGGGAGAGTGCAAGCTCTCAAAGAAGAGCAACTCCGAAATGCAACAGAAGGCCAACGGGCCGGCGATGAATGGAGATATGAGAAGCGCACGATGGGCACCACAGCCCCCAATGATGTCCTCCGTGGTTACCATGATCCCGACAAGAACATGTATTACTACAATGAATATGATGACCTCGGAGATAGTGGGTGGATGCGACGCCCGTCAATCTATCAAATGATCGAAAATGAAATGATCATCTTGCGGCGCCAGAAGAAGTTACCCCGCGCCACTTTCAGTGTGTTGATGCTGACGGATGGACGGGTGACTCCCAGTCCAAAGGATATCGAGAACGCCCGTGAGTTGCTGGGATGCCCATCCGCAACGAGCTGTCCCTATAATTCCGTGTTTAGCCAATTCTGGGGTGATGCTGACCTCAACACGAAAGAGGAACTCAAATCCACGGTTGAAGACTTCCTTAGCCTACCCGCCCGCAAGTTTGAAAACGAAGGAATGGTCAAATTCGATATTATTGATCTCAATGCATACGCCCAGGACACGAAGCTGTTTCCGCCGGAATGGGAAGCGGACCCGGAAAAATCGCCGTTCTTTCAAGAGCTCACTCTCCCCGGCTTCGCGGTCTGGAGACTTCTCGGCGACTCAAAGGAAGAAACGAACTATAGGGCGGGATCGGTCCCGAAAGATCCCACCGTCCTTGAAGTCCGCCAAGTCTACGTTCTCAACCTGAATGTCCGCGCCAAAGGCGATGGTTCCAAGTGCGTTGATTCCGATGCCGACGGCCTATGCGACAGTGAAGAATCCGCCGCCGGCACAAGCCCTACCGAGCTGCGCACGAACGGCTTCTGCATGGACAGCATCTACACGCGGTTCACCGACAGCTGCGATGCAATGGCCGCCCAGCGACTGTGCGATCCCAATATGGATTTCGACGGTGATAGTTTGAATTCATGCGAAGAGTCTCTGATCGGCACGTCAAATTTCGATTTTGATTCTGACGATGACGAGATTCCGGACTATCTCGCGTGGCTATATGGTTTCTCTCCGACATCTTCTCTTCGCAACACAGACAGCAATGGAGATGGGATTTCGGACCTTATGAATTTCAAGGCCGGACTGGGACCCAATATGGATTATAAATCTATCCCTGAGGCCGTGAAATCAACGTACACGTCCAACGAGATCCCCTACCGGGTCGACAATGGACGGTGGGCGACCATTCGAGAGATTCACATCTCACACTTGCCGACCGCGTTCCTGCTCCCGCTCTCCGGCGGAGAGGTGTCCGGCTACGGTTTCACGGACGAATCCGGTAACCCGATTCCGAGCAATCTGATTCTGCCGACCTATTCAACCAGCGGCGACCTCAATAAATTCATCGTTCTCGCAAAGGTTATCGATTCCACGAATCCACGCAATGTGTGGTGGTATCTTCACAATGGTAGTTTCAATTTGCATACGCGCACCTTACCCGACCTCATCCGGCTCTCGAACCTTAATCAAATTGTTATGGCGCTTGACCCACAGGATTTAAAGTGACGACACGGTCGATGAGAATCACTTTTCGAAAGTTCTCGGTGGCTGTAGGAGCCCTGGCCCTGCTGTTTCCCTTTCAAAATTGCTCGCGCGCGCCCCTGATTCCGATTCCAGAAGATCTGCCTTCCGTGTCCGGATTCAATGATATTCCGCCCATATGCAGCCAAACGGAAGTGGATGATTCCGCGTCAAAATTCATCTTCATTGTCGACATGTCAGGTTCCAATCTTGGCGACTGGAAGCTCGTAGGCGCCGAGAATTTCTGGGACTCGACCAAGGCGACGGACCCCGAAGGTAAACGACTGAAGTTAATCCGAAACTTTCTCATTGATGGAATTTGCGGGTCCGATCCCATGTGTCCGATGCCCGCGCATAACGAGACCACACCCGCAGGTAACGACTTCGCGGTCATCGGGTTTAGCTGGGATAATCTGGCCGTAACCCGGTCCAATAGCACAACTGGATTCGTGAGCGCACCCAATGCATTGACACAAATTGACCGCCTCCTAGATAAGCAAAACGGTGTCTTCGACGCCTTAGGCACCCTCATGACTCCGGGAGCCGCCCAACTCTATCAATGTTTTGAGACGCAGTCGTACCAGAATCCTCTCTCGACATCTGTCAGCTGCCCCGCACGCGGTTACAGCCTAAAGACCTGTGGCGCATTCAGCGAGTGTGACGCCCAAATGCATGAAACCTCATATATGAAAGCTCTCCAGCTGGCACAAGAGTTCATTACAACCGACTCGACGGCAACCCCTACAAAAAATTACTATGTTTTTATGCTGAGTGATGGCCTTCCCACCGATGACTTGAATACGAACGCACCCGACTACGCCGGACGATGTGACCAGGCCACTGCGGAGGATCGTCTCGACTGCCAACGCGATAAGATTTTTGCCCTCTTGCGCGGACTCCGATTAAATTTGCAAGGCCTCAGCCGCAACATGTTCCTCTATGGTTTGTATTATACCTATCCGGGTGGACCCACGACCGGGGCCGAGTTCCTTGATGAAATGGTGAGCGAGGCGAAAACCGGAAAGATGCTCACTCTCGAAAGTATCACGGCGGAGTTAGGGAAAGGATTTTTTAAGTCCATTATTCAAAATGCCACGATCTACGAACCTTTCAATATTCAAGCGGTGCCCCTCACCACCATCTTGCGCGGCGAGGAGGTCCTGGCGGATTCGGATATGGACGGCGTGGCGGACATCGACGAAACCTCACCGGCAAACGCGCGGAACCCGCGCTCGAACCCGGAAGGAACTCTGGATGGCATTTACAATCTCCTCGTTGAGAAGGGATTACTGAATTCCTTGACTTGCTCAGCAGCCGAGCGAGCTCTTAAGCCATCGAACTACACGGGCCTCACCGACTGCGATGTTAAAGCCCTTCACATCGGGTCGGCCATCACCGCACTGACTCCCGGCCTGGATTCCGATGGTGATGGCGTAATTGATCTTGTCGAAGTCTTAAAGCATATGAACCCGCGCGTGAGCGAGATGTCTCAAGACACGGATCATGATTCGGTCTTGAATCTGAAAGAAATTTTGCAGGGTTCGGATCCCTTTGTCCCTGATGCAGGCCTGCAATCCTTTTATTTAAACTCATTCACAGTGAAGTCGGCGCCGCCAGCGCAGGTCTGTTTGCCGACGGATAAGAAGGCCTACACGCTAAAACTAGACCACCTTCAGAATGCGTCCACGCAAGCCGTGAGTACAAACCTGCCCTCTTATTTACAGCACGGCGAGAACGAGGGAATCATTTACGTCGGCTATCGTCTCGTGGCCACCTCAGCGCCGACCACCGGGAGCCTGCCCGCCCGTTACTTCGCCCGATTCGTACGTGTGAAGTATCTGCCTAACGGCGGATTTGAGGAAATCGGTCCCGTCGAGGACTTTATCGAAATAGGGGAGCGCTGATGATGACCCGAGCTTCCCGCGCCTCAATCACTCTCTCGTCAATAACCTTGCTGCTCATTTTGCCTTTTAATAACTGCGCCAAGACCCCCCTAACCGTCGACGTCCCCATCTTTCCGGCGTCGGGTAAGGTTTCGCTTTGCCTTAAGGATTATCGACCGATTTCATACTACTATCGCAACATCAACTTAGCCAATTACGGCGGACGGCTTTATCCCGATAACGATGCCGACGGGCTCGCGGATCATGTCGAGACCACCTTCGGTATGGATCCGTTTCGTCGCCGTTCGCTCGGTCCTATTCTCGATTCCGTTTGTTTGAGTGCCTATGGTGCTGATCCCGCACTTTGCAAGACCGGCTGCACGGCCGCTGAACATGCGGAAAAGTACATGGGTCTCAGTCGCTGCGACTTGAAGGCGCTGTCCTCGCCGCAAAACCCCATTGTCGACAGCCGTATGACAGGATGGGACACCGACTTTGATGCGATCCCCGATTTCATTGAAATTCTGACTTCGAGCAACGCTCTCGTTGCCAACGAACTCGACGATGCGGATAGCGACGGCATGCCGACGAGCATGGAGGTGGGAGCGTTTAGGGATCCTAACCATACAGACTCCTCCAGTCCAATGGAGCGCATCCGCTCTGAATTGAATCAAAAGACGGCTCCGGCAGACCAGCCCTGCGCTGGCGATTACTATGAAGCCACCCTCACTCAGGGACCATTAACGGAACTTGTGCCATACACGAGCGTTGAATACGAAAAGCTCTCTCATGGCACCGCCGATAATACCTATCTGATCATGGTTCAGCTGGCTCACAAAACCTTACCCAGCGATCCTGACGTGGGACGCCGAGTTTTGTACCGGTACATCAAAGTTATGAAAGATGAGGCTCCCTTTTCCTATATTTATGACGAAGTGACATCCGGCTCAACCGCGGCGGTGGAGGAAATCCCATGAGGTTTGTATCGATGTTGCTTTTGCTGCTTTGCCTGGAGGCGCACGGGGTTCGTGACTACGATCATGGAGTGGCTGTTCACAACCGTCCCCGACGGGGGTTTGGCAGCGATATGGATAACATTTCTCTCCGCCTCGAAGGTCAACATCTCACGCGCACCTGCCCGAACTTAATCGAGCAGAAGATGAAGAATATTCCGCCACGCCAGTGCCTGTACTTCGAGGTCGAAAGACGTCCGATGAATTATGTGACGAGCATGCCCTGCAAGCCGGTTTGCTGCAAATCCTCGAACCGTCTTTGCCGTATCGCCCGTCAACATGACAAGAAAATCTATAATCGTTTACTTTTTCGCAAAGTCGGAACCGAAACCAAATGTATTTGGGAAGGGTGTCCGCACCAAAAATTCTATAATCTAACCACTTCGCAACCTCCTTCTGATCCGAAAGGAGTCATGGCCATCGAGCACTATCGTGAACCTCCCACGCTCGATACCTGCATCCCCACCGCTCAGGAGCTGCAATGCGGAGTCACAATTCCTATGTGCCCCCTCACGTGTCCAGGCGCGGGAACGCCGGGTGGGCCAGGTTCTACATGAGGCGACTATGAGAACACTCTTTTGTATAGCTTTGATTTGCACTTTGTCGACTCCCGTGTGCGGGTGGGCCAAGGGCTCTGGTGCCGGCAACAAAGTTGAACTTGAAGATATCGACATCAAAGGCGAGGCCAACCGGTTTAATGGGCGACTCACCTCCCGCGCTCGCAACAACTTGGACGGCCGCATCCTGATCCGCAAAGATTTCCGCGATCGCATAAATGAAGATTTGCCTGCATTTTATGAGGATCAACTCCTGGACGTATCGCAGAAAGATCCTGACAAGACCGGGGAGAATCCATGAAATGGAAAATCAAAGTCTCACTCGTCCTCATTGGCGGAGCGATCACAGCTCTGGGCCAGGGCTGTGACGGCTTCGCGCCGGCGGGAATCGAGGGCAGAATCTCGAGTTCACTGGGCCCACACATTGATCCCGAACCTGAGTTCACTGATACTCCTGGGGAAGGTGAGGAGTTCCCGGAACCGCCCAACCGCGCGGCGTCCACCTGCTCGGGCACTGTGGTGAATGTAAGTACGGTTGGCGAAATGACCGCCGCTCTGGCCGCAGCTCAACCTGGCCACGTGATCACGCTCGCACCGGGTACCTATACCATCAATAGCTCCATCGGCGTCTCGGCCAACGGGACCGCGAGTCAACCCATCTGTTTGCGAGCCGAGACATTCGGGACCGTCACTCTTCGCAGCAACACGATGGAAATGTTTAAAATCGCCGGGGCCCATTGGACCTTTGAGAATCTTGCGGTCCAAGGAATTTGCGGCAGCGATGCTCTCTGCGAACATGCCTTTCATGTCGTCCAAGGAGCTCATTTCTGGACCCTGCGCAACAGTGTGATGCGGGATTTTAACGCTATGATTAAAGTGAATGGTCAGGCCGGAACTTACCCCTCCGACGTCTTGATCGAGAGCAATCAGTTCTACAACACGCGCGGCCGCAATGTGGGCGTGTTGACCTTTATCGATGTGGTGGGAGGAGACCGCTACATCATCCGCGGCAATTATATCGCCGACTTTCATAAGGATGGAGGCAACTACGTCAGCTACGGCGCCTTCTTGAAAGGCAATGGAACGAATGGCTTGTTTGAGAACAATCTCGTCGTGTGCTCAAAGAACTTGCCCCACAACGGGGATGCCCGCATCGGTCTCTCGTTCGGAGGCGGGGGCACGGGAGAACAGTATTGCCAAGATGGCGGCTGCGCGACGGAGCATCGTAATGGCACCCTCCGTAACAATATCATCATGAATTGCAGTGATGTCGGGGTGTACCTGAACAAGTCTCAAAACACTCAAATTTATAACAATACGATTTTGAACACGGCCGGGATTGACGCGCGCTTTAGCACCACCACCGCTTCGGTCCGCAATAACATTATCCAGTCGAAGGACGGCAGCGCCATTGCGAACCGTGATGGCGGTACCCATACCGCTTCGAATAATCTCATCCGTACGAGCGGAGCCGCCGTGTCAGATATTTTTGTGAACCCCGGCGCCGGAAACCTTGAGTTCACTTCGGGCGCTGGCGCTCTGCTATCTCCAGGAGTGACCATTCCCGGTTATTCCAAAGATTTCTGTGGCGACTCTTACACGGGCGCGCCCAATCTCGGAGCCATCAAATACGCCGCAAGCTCGTCATGTCCGGTCACGGTGAAGCAACTCTATGATTCGTTGTAAACCAGGAAGATCGTAAAGAGAGGGAAAGTCCATGATGAGATTGAAAACGAGAGTCGTGGTTATCTTGCTTGCAGGAGTGATCACATCTCTCGGCCAAGGCTGCGACGGATTTACTCCGCACAGCTTTGAAAAAACGATTGCGAACTCGTTGGAACATCACATTGATCCCGAACCTCAGCTGCCGGGCTCCCCGGGAGAAAATGAGGAAGAGTCCCCGCCTCTGCCCGGTTCTTCCAGTTGCACGGATTCCAGCATCCCCGCCGCGCGGCGAACCGTGAATGTCAGTTCGACCGACGACTGGTGCGCGATTGTTAAAGCCGCGCAACCGGGAGATCATGTTGTGTTTGCTCCGGGCTTCTACTCTCGCGCATGCCGCATCGAAACCAACGGGACGGCCGCCGCTCCCATTGTCCTTCGCTCTCAGGATCCGAGCAACAAGGCCGTCTTCAATTACGGCGGCACCGCCTCCAATCTTTTCGATATCTACTCCGTTTACACCATCTTTCATCAGTTAGCTTTTAAAAATACCGCGGCCGGGGTCGTCACTCTACGCATTAACAAGGGACATGATATCACTGTTCAACAGTGTCTGTTTGACTCCATGGGTTCCAACACAATCACAGCGAATAGGATCAATCCTGAACCTTTTGATCGCATCATCCTACAGGAAAACACCTTCACTCGGCTGAAGGCCGCGCCCGTCTACCTTGGCTGCAGCAATGGTACGGACTGCACCGCAACCAATTTCGTGGTCCAGCGAAACTTCATAGACGGGCGTGACATCAATGATCCCGGTATCGTGGGCTACGGAATGGAGTTCAAGCCGAACAGTTATGGCATTATCCAGGACAATGCGGTTTATTTCACTCAAGGCCCTGGAATCATGGTGTTTGGAAGTAACAAAGGAGTGCCGGCCAACATTATCAGGGGCAATTATGTCGAAGGCTCGCGCAATGATGCCGGAATCAATGTCGGAGGCGGCCCAGCCCGGGTTTACAACAACATTCTTGTGGGCAATGCCTATGGGGGAATCTACGCCCAGAACTACGGCGGGCGAAACTGGCAAAAGGACATAAACATCGTCAACAACACCCTGATCAATAATAAAATCGCAGGGATTGTCACCCAGGCCTGGCAAAATGGGGTGGGTAACCTCATCGCGCTGAATGCCATATTACCCCTGGGCGGCACTCCGGCGATCCAACCCGCCACCTCCCTGGGTCAAATCTTCGACAATGTCACTTGTGGCACGGATTGTTTCGCAAGTCAGCCGACCACGGCTCCCTACATATTCACTCCGAGCAGCACAGGACCGCTTGTCACCGGCGGCGCGGCGACCGCGACTTATGACAAACCGACATTTGATTTCTTTGGCATTACCCGCGGCCCGAGCGACTCCACCCGTGGCGCGATTGTGATCGACCCCGAGACAGCGGGCTTAACAGTAGGAGGTTTGAAAACGAAGCCCTGCAAATAAAGCCTGCTTTGCGACCTGCGTCTGCTACGGATTACTTTTTATCAGGTACAACGATGAAGTTGATGCCCGTCCATCCTTCGTCGATAAGAACTCGCATGACTTTCTTGATTTCCTCGGCCCTGGTGGCTTCGTCGGCTTGCAGATTGACCTGGCCCTTGAATCCATCGTCGCCCTTTAAGGACGTCTCAATCTGCTTGATCTTGCGCAAGGCCTCACGTAGACGAGGCACCCGTTCGTCATTCGGCTCGGTAATCGTGCCTTTGCTCCCGACGGAATCAAAGACGATCGCATCCCTGACCACGGATATAATAGGATGTGTTTCCATGACCTGGCCCGTCGATGACTTCGGAATCTTTACACCTTTGGAGACAAAGAAGATATCGCCGTCGGTTGAAAAATTCATAATGAGATAGATAACCAGGATCGAGAACATGTCGACCATTGGCGCAAGCATGAGCTGAAAGGTCTTCTTCTTGTTTTTCTTTTCATCCAGTATGTGTCGTGTGTGCACGAGGTCGTACTGCGGGCGGATGTGGTAGCCCGGGGTCGTGATGACTCGGTCGCTTGAACCTCGCAGTCGTTCGGACATCTCTACCTCGGATTGATGCCAACGTCGGCAAAGTTGTTACTGACCAGAATGTCGTACATGCGAATCAAATCGCCGTAACGAACGTCGGCCTCCGTATTCAAAATGACATCGCTCCTATCCGGAAAACGTGCCTTCCAGTCCTCAAGCACCCTAATGATCCGGCCGGAATCGATCCCTGTCGCCGCGTGCGGCACCTGTAAGGCTTTGTCGTTTTCACGCAGGGTAATGGCTTGCGGAGCCATGTCGACAAACAAGTTGATCTTGTTGGGATCCGGCGGTGGAGCTTCCGTGGGAACATCCGAGCTTGTCGCCTTCTCGATATTTGTGGGCATGACCTCAAGCTGGATCCAAGCCGCCGTCATTAGAAGAAAGCAGATCAGGACCGAAAAGAGGTCGATAAATGGAGTTAGATTGGGTTCATTACCACCGCCAGCGGCCACAAGTCTCCCCTTACGGTGCTTTCATGATCTTGTCTTTATTAGCCAAGATAAAGTTCAAAGTCGTGACACTGGCCTCATGTACATCATCAATGATCTTCGATGAATACGAACTCAGCCATCCCCAGGCCGCGAATAGCACAATCGAAACCAAAAGTCCGAATCCCGTCGCATTCAAAGCCTCTGCAATGGAGCTTGCAAGAACCTGGGCTTTTTCGGCCGGGGGCAGATTTGCCACCGCGCCGAAGGCTGCGATCATACCGGAAACGGTGCCCAGAAGTCCGAGTAGGACGGCAATGTTGGCGAGCGCCGACAAGAGCTCAATCCGGCGGCCCAGGCGGGGAATCTCGCGCAAAGCCACGGCGTCCATGGCCGTTTGGATTTCTTCCGGCGTCTTTTGGTTGGAAACGGATACAAGCCCAGCGCGGACAATATTCGGGAGGGGTCCCTTTGATTGCGAAACGACGCTAATCGCTTGCTGCAATCGTCCCTGCATACAAAGAGTTTGGATGACCTTAAGCAGGTCGTCCTTATTGACCGCGGAAGCCGCGCTCAAGGTCAGCGCCCGCTCGATCACGATGGCCACCCCAATGGCGGAAGAGGCCGCAATCGGGAACATAATGTACCAGTGCTCAAGAAGGACTCGTCCAAATCCACCAAGCATACTAACTCTCCTTACCAAACGGGAAGCCGATGCTCGCCGTCGTCGGTTGCTTGTTCTTTGCTGCAGGAAACTTCATGCTTTTAAAAACACCCATCACGCACGAGTTTAACATATCGCCATTGCTCACTTCGGAACGCTTCACCCGCGTCGCGGAAACTTTTCCTGACGGTGTGATCTCCCACTCGTACTCCACCCGACCAGCGAGACTTGCATCGTTCAGCAGCGCTCTTTCATAACAACGATGGATCTGTGTGAGGTACTTATTGACAACACTCATTATTTGTTTATCCGTTAAACCGTTACTCGTGCCTTCGTAGTTCTTCAAAGCGGGCGTGCCTACGACGACACCTCCTACTCCACGTTTACCAGCTTTTGATCCTCCCGGAGTATTAGAATAACCAAGCTGCCCGACCTTGGTCGATGTTCCTCCAGCCCCTGGTTGTCCAAATCCGGTTTTGAGTTTCCCGCCTTTGGACTTCAGCGCACCCGATACGCCCATCGTTGTTAAACTGGGGTCACCCGAGATACCCGGCGAGGTGTTCTTGGCAATCTTGATGGCCTGATTTGAACCCGCCGATGGTGGCGCGGCGATATCCGATAAGGCCTCTTGTAATTTCGCCGCGGCGATTTCGGCTTCCGTCGGCTGAGGGGGCGCTTCCACCACCTCGCGCACGGGCTCTCGCGGCGGGCGTGCTTTGGCCTCTTTACGTGGAGCCGTTTTAGGTCGCTTCTTTGCGACTATCGGCTTTTTCTTGGGGAGCGGTTTTGGTTTTGGCTCCGGCTTCGGCTCTGGTGGCTTTTCAACCACAGGTTCGGGCGGCGGGGGTGGCGGCAGAGGCGGTGGGGGTGCAAGCGGCATCTTTGGCGGTTCCACAAGCAGCTTTGCAAAGCGTGGCGGTACATCTTCCACTTTGGGCGCGTTCACCGGGCTGGCTGAGAACGCCAGAATGAGCAAGAGTGCAAAATGGACCAGGGCCGAGGCCTGGAAGGCCTTTACAAATTCTTCGCGGTTTTCGATCCAGGTTCGGCGAATAAAGAACCGTGACCGTTCGACATAGCGTAAATGGAGAGCAACATTGTTACCCAGGTCCGCGGTGAAAAGATCGCCGAGCTGCAGTTTGAATTTCTGATGCGCACCCGAGTTCGCGACAACCTGCTGGTCGACAGCATCCTTGGCGGTAAAGTCCACGCCATTGCGTTGCAGATGCCAATCCACATTTTGAGCGATCCCAATGTGACCCGCTGTTTTATCAACATGACCCAGCACAATTGGCTTTTTGATTCCTGGGAGATAGATAGGCGCATCGATATCGCCCGCGATGTAGATCGTATCGCCCGTGCGAAACTGGCGGACATCAAGAATATCCTCGCCCCACACGAGCACGCCCTCGAGCGTCGCCTTTCGACGGTCGACTCCTTCATAAGGGCGGCGCTCAATCTTTAACTTATGCGCGATCCGCGCCAGTCGGTTGCGGATATTGGGAGATTGAGGAACCGGTGGCACAACCTTCAGCTGTGGACGCGGCGGAGGCGGAGGAAGGGGTTGCGCCTGTGGCGGAGGCTGTGGGGGCGGCGGCAGCGGCTGCGGCACCGGAATCGCGGGCGCAACGACCTCGGCAACGGACTCGGCGGCGACGGCGGATGCGGCAACGGAAGCTGCAGTGGAACCCGGGGTGCTTACGGATCGCACGTCCATTTCAGGGGGCGCCTGAAAGATCGGCGGAGCCGTGAACGAAGGCACAGTGCGGTCGAGCGCCGTTTCCGTCACCGTGTATGTGTAGGCATCCGTGCTGTCATAATTCTCTTCTAAGTCCGAGTCGGGGTCAGACTCTCCGGCAGGACTCTCGAGCCTTTTGACCCGGATCTCCAGTCCCCCCGGAATCAGAATCGTTCCGCTCTCGGTAAACTGCGCCCGAACGAATGTTTGCCCGTTTTCAGCCAAAAGGCCTGTCGGCGAATTGAGGTCCGTTATCGCAAACGCGCCACTCTCTTGAATGATCACAAAATGCATGCTCGCCAGATACCGAACTTGCGGCAGGCTCACATTGCAATGACTTGCGCGTCCGAAAACGATCGGGAATTCCGAGAACTCTCCCGTGAAAAGGACCTTGCCATTTTCGCTCACTTCGACATGCAAACGCATGCTAATCCCCTAAAACTTCATGATCGGGTGCATGGCCCCTGAAGGTCGACCATACTGCCGTGCCAGTCTTGCTGCTTCTTCGAACTTGTCCTTGTATCCGAATCGTTTAAAAAGGGCGGCTTTTCCATACTGAGCCGTCGCATTCTTAGGTTCGTGCTTTTGCGCCTGCTCAAAGTAATCGTAGGCATTCTCCCACGATCCCATGTAGAGGTGCACAACCCCGATGCTGGCCAGTGCCTCGGCGTCGTCGGGTTTAACTTCAAGAATTCGACGATAAATGGCGTTAGCCTGCGGGTAATCACCAGCACGCAAATAGCTTTGCGCCAGCTCGTTGAGCAAGGAGATGTTCTGCGAATCCTTAAGGAGCTTGGCGTGTAGCTGCGGCGCCACGGAAGCTTTGGAGGCTGGTCTCCGCATGGCTCCGGCGCCACCCCCGGATTCATTTACCAAGGCTAGTTTCTTCCCGCGACAGCTTTCGATAAACTCTGAAAATACATTCGCCTCTTCGGCGACGCTCACGCATCGGCCAAACGCGGTCTGCGCGTTCTTCACATACGTTTCGATTTGAGCCTTGACCAGCTGATTGTACTGTTCGGCGGTGAGTGGCTTTGGGGCGGGCCCCTTGCGCAAGAAGTTCGCGAACTGGTAAGACATCACGGCCTGCATTTGCAACGCAGCTATTACCCACGGTCCCACGCCGAGCTCAATGGTACGCCACAGAATCTTGTCGGTCTCGGCAAGCGCTGCCGCTTTCGCTTTGATGTCGGTGATGGCTGACAGGCCCCTTGAAGCCGTCTGCAGGAATTTTCCATACATATTAAGAGCCAGAAGGTATCCGGCATGCGCCGTGTACTCTTTTTCTTCGTCCGAGCCTTCGGCTGTGAAGGCGCGCTCCAGGAGCTTTAACCCACCCGCTTTATCCCCACTGCGATAGAGGGCAAGTCCTTGATAATAAAGTCCTTTTTTGCCGGGAACCTTCGGCGAGATCTTTTGCAGCTCCGTCCATTTTTGAGACTTAAAGTAGATATCGGCCGCTCGAACCGAGTCCCCCGTTGCCGCGTAAACTTGCGCGGCCCTATCAACATCTCCGGTGGCTTCAAAGAATTGCGCCGCCGTCAGCGCGAATTTGCTGCTCGACTCATCGTTGGGGTATTTTTGCGAATACGCCGCCAGATAGGTCGCCGCTTTGTCGAAATCAGCCATTGCCAAGGCCAACTGGATCATATGACTTAAGACTGTTTTGGCTTTGTCGCTATCGCCGTATTGATTGATAAACTGCGAACCGATCTTTAAGGCGGCTGGATCCTGCCCCGCCTTCAAGGACACAAATGCCTCAAGCAATGCAGATTCGCCAAGTTCGGAGCGCCCCGACTGGTTGGCAAACTTCAGGAATTCTTTGGCATAAGTGCGCGTGGCGAACTCACCCGCAAGCGAGCGCACACGCTTCAATTGGGAAGCTTGAATCACCTCCTGAACTTTGCTTTTGACTTGGGATTCGAGAGGCAGGGCAAGCAACTGTTGCCCCCTCTTGACGAGTCCCTTCAAGTCGTCCCGAATATAGTAGCAGTCGAGAAGCAGGACAGACGCCGCGGAGGCATTCTGATCACGGGGAAACCGCTTCAGGAAGGCCGCCAACCTCTGCGCCGCCAGAGCGTAATCCTGACTGTCATATAACGCCTTGGAAAGGTTATAGAGGACCATCGGGAGCGCCTTGTCTGTCGGATAAAGTTTCGTGAACGCACCCGCCATTCCAATGTAGGCCGATCGACCTTGTACTTTGTCCAAAATGTCAAGATTCTGCTGATCACTGAACGCGCGGTTCAAAGACTCAAAAGCAGATGCAAAATACTCGCGGCGCTTCTTCCCGTCCCTCGTGCGTTGAAGAAGTCGTGCATAATTCAAACCCGCTTCCACATTATGACCGGCGTGGAACGCGGCCTCGGCCATATTGAGCGCGATCGCGTTTCGGTATTTCGATCTCTCGTAGATCCAAAGATAGCCTTTATACCCATCAATTGAGCGCTCAAGATCCTCCGGCCGCTTTGTCGCCAATGCGGATTTGTTGTGCTGAGTGGTCACGTCACGAAGAACCGGCTCGTAGCGCAAGTACTCCTTGGGTTTCCCGTTGTGACGAAGCTCCCACAAGAACTCGCTGATCACTTTTGCGGCGTTTTCCGGATAATCTGTCCGTCGCGCCTTCTTCATCGCAAAATAAAACTTTTCCAAAGCCTCCTTGCCCTGCTGGAGATCTCCCGCGATTTCAAGGAGCGCGTACCACGCCTGCGCGGCCTCGTAATCTCGATGCTTCAAAGTCATCCGTTTACCCAATCGGTCGAGCACGGCCCGATAGGCGGATCGGCCGGGAGCAAGCCCGCGGTAATACTCAAGCATATACTGGTACTTCGGATTCGCCTGGAGTTCCTCCGGAGTCAGATCACTGAAAGGCTTAACGCTCGCGACGAGGGCTTCCTCTCTCACATCTTTCTTTTTGAATTCCTGAGGAAGCTTTTCGATATCCACCTCAATATCAACCTTCAGAACCTTCTCGAATGATCTTAGGGCGGCAAGGCTCTTATCCATGTGGATATAGCAAAGGCCCGCCTTATAATGCGCAAGCATGACCATCAGCCGCGCTTCGGGACGCTTCAAAATTTGGTGATACTGTTGCAGCGCGAATTCGAAGTCTTTTTTATCGAAATAGATATTCCCGATCCCATAGTACGCTTCGGCCCAAAGCTCACTCTTGGGAAACTTGTCGATAAGACGTTTAAAGGCTTTAAGCGCTTGATCATCTTCTCCCATTTCACGATATTCATAAGCGATCGCGAAGATCACGCGGTCAAGGGCTTCGTAATTCGGATATCGATTCTCAATCTCAGTGAGGGCTTCAATAGCCTGTACTTTGATCTGCTTTTCAGCCGTGAAATCAAGGGTGGACGGGTCCTTACCGGGATTCGATTCGACCTTCAACGAATATTTCAGGCGCGACTTTTCCACAAGTAGCTCGGCAAGCGAAAGATAAAGCTCAGGCAAGAACTGAATGTCCTTGGCGGTCCGGATACGAGTGCGCGTCGCTTCGATCGATTTCTCGACCTTTCCAACGTTCTCAGTGAGTTCGGTGACGATCTGAACATTTGTCTGTGTTTTTTCCTCCGCCATTGCCGGCGGCAACAGGAAAGATACGACAAGAGGAAAAACCAACGCCCTGGTCATGATCATTATTCGACCGCCTTGCATCGGTCTGAGACAAGAACTCGCAGGTTCGGCATCTCATGAAACCAGAATTCTTTTTTGGTCTTTCGAGAGGAATCCTCCGTGGCCGGCGTTCTCATCGGCCAATAGAGCTTCTCAAAGCGCAAAGTATCAGCCGTTTCCGGCTTGTACCCGCGGCTCTCAAAGACGCTCTGGATACGGTTTTTATCAAGTTCCGACACGTAATCGAGCAACTTAATCTGGTCGGCGGCTATCAACAGACGTCGCGCCTCCGAACGCAGAGGTTGATCAAGACGGCGACTCAGACGCCCTTTGATTTCGCCAATATGTTTGGCATATTGTTCAGCCAATTTCTTGTATTTGGAACCCTTAAACTCGCGGGTAAACCGCTCAGATTCCTTTTGCATCAGGTCGACCACGTCGGCAAGATGACGAAACGGCTGCCGAACGAGAGTCATAGACATCAATATCGGACTTTGTTCGAGCGGACGGCTCTTACGAATATGGTTGAGGGTTTCATTAAATGACGTAAAGAACGTTTTACTGATTTGCTTCACTTCTTGATAGTGACAAAGATCGCGCAGGATCACCGAGCCGAGAATGTACTGTTCGGGATCGATGGCCGGACTGAAATACGGTGCTTTTAAGGATTCGAGCATCCCGAGTGCCAGAGCATAGTCTTTCAAATAATACTGGTTCCAAGCTCTTTCGTACAGAATGCGACCCGTGTTGCGATCACCGGACTGGAGATCCGCGTAAATCTTCTCCGCCGCGGGATAATCCGCGAGTTCAAAATGCAAACGTGCCTGTTGTAGACGCGCGTCGAATTTGAGCTGTGCGTTCGCGCCTTTATGGTTTTCGACTTCAATAAGCGCGGCGATCGCATCTTGAATCTTGTTCTCTTTGGTCAGATTCAAGGCTTTAAAATACTGAAGTCGCGCCATCCAGTACGATTCCGGTTCTATAAACTTCTTATAGCCTTTCATCCACCGGGTTTGCTTTTGCTCAAGGTGGCCAATGACGAGGAAATAGCCCAGTAGGGGCAATGCCGCGTGAGGAACTTCGGCGAACGATTTTCTGTTAATTGCCTTTTTCAGACGTTCTTCATCGAAGGTCCCCGACGGCAGAAGGGTCGAGAGCTCAACGAGGGCCTCGTTCGCCGCATAACTACCCGGTGAGGTCTCAAGAATCTCAGCCAAGAGATCAAAGGCGAGCTGAAAATATTCGAGTCCACGCAAGGCCTTCGCCATGGCAAGGCGGGACTCATTCTTTGCAGGATCAGCAGAGTCCTGCCGGGAATGTGCGCTTTCAAACGCGGACTTAAACGCCCGCGCTTCGATATCTTTTGTGAATGGCTGCCAGAAGTCGGCATCGTAGGCAATATATCGCCACCCGGCAAGCGGCCGAAGTGTCTGCGCCTCGCTTGCACTCATGACCGCAAGTAGAGGTAAAATTAAGGATAGCGCCTTTGCTTTCATCTATTTCATTCGCCGGCGTTCTTTGCCACCCGGATCAAAGTCATACGATAGCCCAACACTCAATGAGAGTATGAAGTTCGTATTCATCCCCGATTCCGCATGATAGTAAATCCGGTTATCAAACTTGTAAGACCACCGGTCTGAGGAAAAGAATCTCAGAATCACTCCTCCACCGGCCATGGGCGCAGTCTTCCCGGATTTAAACGCGGCCATGCCGCCTCCACCCACGAACGATATTTCTCCATGGACGACTTTTTCGTTGAACCAAAGATTCTTGTTATAGATGGGGGTATACACATAGTTGGTGCTGACCGTGTATTTCACATAATCGAGATATCGTGATTCGCGCACCGAAAAATTGTTCCTCAGGTCGTCACGCAAACTGGTCTCCGTACTAAACGCCACGGATGCGTTGAAAATTTCCCATCCCGAATAAGACGCGTAGTAATGCGTGTAACCGAGATTGAGCAGAAGAGCTTTGTAAAAGGCGTCCAGAGGCAGAATGCCGGCCTGAAAATTCAACTCGCGCGATGGTTCGTACAGCTTGTTCTCAATCGCCGTTGGCATGGGGACACTATAAGGATCCTTGTTTGTTTTCGCGAACGCGAAACTAAACGGCAACACCATCAAAATTGGGATAATCGAATGTAATATCACACTTACATTTTACGGTGGCGCCAGGCCAAGTAAACCCGACCTCAGCTATTCTCACACTAGGTCCAGATAGTTTATTGGGTCGAGGAGGACGCGCCTTGGCCAACTGGTTTGAGATGATAAGAGCCGGGACTAGCTCTGCCGAGTCTCGTTGATTTGAACGGCACAATCACTATAGCACGTGTAGTACTCACCGATCTTGTACAGAACCTGTCGGTAGGGCTTCGCTTCTTTATCTTGCGAGTCGACCTTTGACCAGCTCAAAGCTGGCCAAAGTTTCACGCGCAAGCTTCAGTTGCTCCTGAAGGTCTTGCTGCTCAATCAGAACATCTTTGAAGGCCACGTCCCGATATTCCCATGCCTGAGGTGAGAGAGCTTGCTTGTTCAGAAGTTCCTGCCCGTGGTTCAGGTACTGTTGGGCGAGCTGCCGGCCCGTCTTCACAAGGTTCAACGAGCTCAAAATGCTTTCGATCTCGGACTTCAATTCTTCAATGGTGGCCTCGGCGATTTGAGCTCTATAATCAATACCAGGATTCCCTTCTTCAAGAACTCTCAGCTTATAGAACTGAGCACTCATTCTTGCCTTATTGATCTCCATGGCCGATCGGATCACATCAGTCTCAAACGTTCTATACTTGAAGTATGCCGTCGCGAACTGAACCTGGGAAATTGCACCCATTCGAAAAAGCGCTTCCGCTCGGACGTAATCACGATGCGCCTGTTGAAGATGCAGCTGAGCTCGAGCATTCCGTGCCTGGGCCGTTTTCAGCTCAGATAGGTATCTAAACTGCTCAATTTCATGTTGCATGGCCTGACTGGTAATAACGTTTTGGCCTGCGGCATGAGCCGCAACAAAAGGCGATCCCCTTTGATCTCCTCCCGCTGCCGCGAAACCTGGACCTGTAAGAAGTAAAAGCATTGCCCCTAATGCGAATAGCATCATCTTTATACTTTCTCCGGAATGAAAAATTGCTGAGATCTAAGATGAGCGGCTGCGGCCAGTCAAGAACGCAGGCGCACCGTTCTTAATTTTGATTGCATGTGCCAACCACTGAGACAAAATCGTGGAATGAGCTCAGCGACCGTTCTCCTTCTCCCGATGTTGGCTATGCTGATGTGGCCAACGGCCTTGTCTGCAGAGATCCAGATCCATGATTACATCACCCCTTTCATACAGGCGTTTAGAACCGTTGAGAGGCCCAGCGCCGCGACATTTGAGAGCCTTATTCTTCAGAACGAGTTTCTGTTATCGCGCGAACTGGGCAGTACATATTACAATCGCCTAAATGAATCGGAAAAACGAGAGCTGCTCCAAACCAATTTGAGCCCTTTTGCCCGAGCTCTGCCTACGCTTATTCCGGTCTATGACCAAAAGCTTGTGGAGGTACGCGAAATCATTGTCGCCATGGAAGAACGATTCAAATCGTCCCTGAACATCGAACTTAACTTCCCCGTATACTTGTGGGTTGCCCTTGAGAATACGGACGGTAAAAGCACAGACATTAATAATACGGCCGGGTTTTCCCTTAACTTTCGTATGCTCGCCGAGAGCTCCAAAACTGAACTCGAAATACTTACCTCTCACGAGTTTTTTCATGTGGTACAAGTAACCCTCATTGGCACTGCTAACGAAGAAAGCGTTGGACTGAACCTGATGTCGGAAGGTTGGGCCACATATGTTTCCTCACTCGTAGTCCCCGGATCACCAGACTATAAATACGTCTCCTATTGGCTGAAGGATGATTCTCAATTCAGAGAATTCCAACGATCAGAAAAAGAAGCCCTTGTCTCGCTACTAAAAGATTTCGATAAATCAGGTTGGAGCGCTAGCCGGCGTTACTTTTCCGGAAATCCAAAAGATTCGACACCGTTTCCTCCTCGAATTGGATATTACATTGGCTACAAACTAGCCCAACGCCTGGCACGTACATTATCAGTCTCTCAAGTCGTGAGAATAAAGTTCCCCCAATTTAAAAAGGTGGCCAAAAACGAACTTAAGAAAATGCTGGCCGAACCAAAATAAGGTACCAATTGTGGTTCTGCCTGTGCCCACTTAAGCGGCCTAAATAACACACATTCTAGCTTCTGCTTGACCCTCTTGTGGGGTCATTCAATGATTAAAACATGGATCAAGCAAAGCCCAAAATGACGTCTTCCGCATTGTCAGCACAATTGGGTTTTTCGGCCGTCGAAATGATGGTGGTCGTGGCTATCCTTGGAATCTTAGCTGTGATTTCCATTGCGGATTTTTCAAGGTTGGCTACACGAGCAAAGTATAAGCGGGCGCTGGCGGACCTATCCGGTATAAGCACGATGATCGAAGGGCATCGGGTCACCGAGGAAAAGTTCTTACTGGACATCACCGGAAGTGGGTGCACCGCTTGGTGCCTTGGCAATTCAGCGATCTCCTGGAACAGAATTGGTTATGATACGGTGCCTCTCGATCCCTGGGGTAATCAATACTACATGGAAGAAAATGAAAATGAGGGGGGCCCGGGCGACGCGCGACACGACACTCTGTTTTGCATTGGAGCCGACCGCATCATTTCCAGCGTGGGATTCGGGGACGGCCAAGACGTGTTCGGTGACGATATGATATGGCGAGTTCCGTGGTATGCTCCTCATGCTGGGGGTGTACCCTTAGGCAAGTGGAACGTGGGAGCCGCCTGGGACTACTGAGAACTCTCGAACGGAGTAGTGCAAATCCATGCCATTTTCTAAGAAGCAAATCGGGATTTTTATATGCGTGATTGCCGGTGGTTTTTTGATTCTACGCTTTAAAGTGGCCAAGGATACACAGTGGGCTACGGCTAAATCCGCCCGGAATCCCACGCCGGCGGAGATGGTTCAATTACGGCAACAATATGAGGAAATTCGTGCGAGAGGCGAGCGCATTCGGAAACAACGGGCCCATGATGAAGAGTTGATGCGCAAAAAAGCTCTCAGCGTTCCATCATCGGGTACGGGTTCCCACCAGTCGGCGCCGTCAGCCTTCGAGAGGCGGCAATGGGAGGAGCTAGCGAAGGAGCTGGTGAAGAGCCACAATTCGCCCCAGCGCGGCGCAGAGGACGCTAAGGACTGAGTCGCTGACGATCGCCGGAAAATAGGCCAGCCACGGTTTCCCATGGGCTGTCGCCAATCCATTGTATCTCAAGTTGATACGCCGCCATCTCCCGCCATCGATAGGTCATATAAAGCCTTAGGTTAAGACACTATTAGCGCGAAGGCCCGATTCATTACGCTGAGTGCTGATTTCATAAGGAGAGCTCGTGAAAACATCGAGAATCACGAATGTCGTTGAGACAGCCACATTCACCTCAATAGCTCTACTCTTAATTTTTACGTTTCAAAACTGCAGTTCGTTTAAATCCGGTAAGTCCAACGATACTCCAGCTCATCCTTCAGCGGCCGGAGAAGACCGCCCTTGTTCTCAGGAGCCGTCAACTGCTTCAGGCCAGCTGGTGAGTCGATCAACAGACACAAAGTACCTTGTCTTCGCTATTCCTGTGGATGCCACCGAGGTGTACCAACCCGGCGGCGATATTTACGGTGAAATCGATAAACGGGTTTCCGAACTCATCGACAAGATCGGCCCGGTGAACGGAGAAAAAACCAGGCTAGGATTTATGATCATACTTCCAGTATGGGCGGCCAGTTCCGGTAGCGCCGAGAATGAAAATCAAATCAAAAAAATCATTGGCGAGGCTTTTACCGTGGCAAAGAAGCGAAACGTAGCGGCCTACTTTACGTTATACAGCGCGGTTCACTACATGCCCGACTTATGGAATTGGTTTGATCCCTCGCAGGCAGGGTATGATCCCGACAACAAAAATAATGTTGAGTGGACCGATTGGAGCGGAACGCCGACGAAGGCGAGGTATTCACTGCAAGAAGGCGAGACGCGCCAGCCTCCCGTGATGTGCTACAACAGTCCCAAGATATTGTCCGAAGTCTCCCGCATAACATCCAAGATCATAGGACCAGCGCTTATGGATGGCATCAATGATTTAAAGAACGTCTGCAAAGAAGACCTTTTTGCCGGCATTACGCTTTCGGAGGAACTCTCGCTCGACGATTATTCCGTCATTGATCAGCTAAATCCAAAACTAGGCGAAATGATGACCCAAGATGGCGCGCTTAAGACACGCCTTGGATATTGCGCGCTCACCAATCTTGGTTACTCCCAGTCCAATCCCCCCGCCGATTATCCGGCGGCGTTGGCACGGATCAATCAACAGTACTCCGCCTACTGGGGAAAACAACTCGTGCAAGCGGGACTTTCCAAAGACAAACTTTATACGCACGTAGCACCTGCAATAGATGAACTTTATCTGCGGTACACCAATGCTCCTATCGAAACGGCATTCAATGAATATTCAACCGCAGGTTGGACGACTTATCTTATTGATCCTCTTGTAAGCACCAATGGCTTCCAGCCACTCTATGATGCTTTAAAGACCGAAGGCCTCAGCCGATGGGCGGCAACCGAAACGAGCCCTACCAATTTAACCAGCAGTTCGATCGGCGCAGAAAAATACCTCGCCTGGCATTTTAATCGCGGCGCTGTAGTTATGGTTATTAATTCCGCTGATGAAAGTCCCGGAGGACAGGCCGTCGGACGAGACATCTGGGCATCACAATCAGTGGCCGCATATAGAAAGTTTCTCAATGGAGAACAACTCAAGGATTAAGCGAGAGGCCATCGTTGAGAGCTCGTCTTCTGAGTCTTTTGGTTCTTCCCGGGCCAGATCACTCGACAGCATCAAAGAGGGTTTACACCGAATACTTCCTCATTAACGGGCGTTTCCATAACCACTACTCTCGCGGCTAGTCGGTCGCACGGGAAATGTGCGTTGTCAAAGTGAAAGACCCCCACGGATTTGATTGGATTTCCAGCGATTATGGCAATGGAAGACAAACGCCGCTTGTCGCCTCAAGCAGCTGAAATCCAGCGGAATTTTCTCGTCGCGCGGACTCCAGTGTAGCTCGAGATCGGCAAAATTTCGGTATAGGATCATGAGGTCGACGGTGAAATACACCAGTGACAGCTCAGTCAGAAGCGAGAGGACAGGACCCGGGGTCAAGACACTCAATGGATGAATGGTCCTGCATGAGAATTGCTACGGGTACTCGGGATTTAGGAAGACCAGAACGCCCGAGCCGAACGCCACATTTCGCGAGATGAGCACGCGACCATATGGCTCCGCAAAAGTGATAAGATAAGTCCCTGCATGGGCAGAAGTAGCGGTAAGGACCCAGGAGTTCTCAGGGCGCCAATCAATGTCTCGTATTGAAACGATTCACAGGTAAACCCTACGGCCGGCGCCTGGAGAGTAAGCTAGAGCTCATTCAAGATCAGGTCTTTCGCGGGCGTCGTTTTGTCCCGAAAGCAAAGGGCTGTGAAACCGGGGGCGAGACTTATCCGGACGCACGCAAAACCTCAACGGGCCGGTAGGTCGGGTACCATGTGATGCCATTTCCGCTCTGGTGGTCCCCATTCCCGAAGCGCTTTCGGATGTATGCACCCCCGGTTACATCCGTGAGTATCTCTTCGACAACTGCAGATCTGCTGACAGCTATTTCTTCCTTGATCTCGGAATGATACGCCAGGATCCCCAGATAATGCTTAGAAACAAGCGCCTCGAGTTGAACAGTGGCTTCTTCATTGCTCTGCAGAGTATGTGGGGGGAGAAATGGACACGTCTAATAACTGGCGATCGATTACAAGTTTGGCAGTGCCGATCTGGCTAGCTTTGATGTCAGCAGCGTGCAGTCCCGGATTTCAGACAGCATTGCCATCGGGTGATTACACTTCGCTTGATGGGAACGCGCCTCGTGATGTTTCTACCCCCCTTGACGAGAGGCAGCCTGATCCAAGTGATCAACTTGACATACCTAAGTCGCCAGATTCCAGTTCACCAGCAATTTCGCCGTCTACTTCTAAAGAACCCACGGCCACACCCACGGCAACTCCAGCTCCCACTCATGAACGATCGGTGCCTTACGAAGTTAGCTGGACGGCACCTGACGGCACAAGCCAAACGGCTTCCATCCATAAGCCAGCTGGACTTACCGACTACCGTCCTATTTATAGCGGCTCTGACGACACGTTTATTGCGAATGTTCTCAAAGAATCAGCTGGAAAAAGGGTTTACCTCCCTCCGCGAACATACAAGCTCTCCAACGGAGTGATTTTGAGCGCCAACAACACTGAAATCGATGGTCAGGGTTCGACTTTCGAGTTCAGTTCCGATACGTTTAGCAATATAGCTGGCTTTTCGATTATCAATTCTGATCGAGTTTATGTTCATAATCTCACCGTACAATGGGATTCAGCATTTCCGCTCGCCTCTCGCGGACGCATATACAGCTGCGTTAACGGAGGTCATTATGTTCTGCTCGACAGCGGCCAATCGCGACTGATGTATACGGTAACGACGACAGACGAGAGTCATATTGATCTCTGGGGTTGGGCGCACCCGGGGTACCACCAGGCGGGGTCTTTTGGTGGTACCTGGTTCAGTGGTAGCAGCAATTGCATCCAAGATCAGCAATTCAGCCGGTTCACGAATGGAGAGCGCGTTCTGGTTCGACACAAGTACTATGAGAAGGTCGGAATCTTAGTCATGGACTCTACGAACACGACACTTCAGAATATCTCCCTTCACACGATCCCAGGTAATGGTCTCGTTGGACTTCGTGGCCATGGTCTGCACGTAAATGGAATGAACGTTACGCCGGCGCCGGGCCAGCTGCTCTCAATGACGGGTGGCTTTATGATTGGAAGCATGCAGGATGTGGTGGTTGAAAACTCTGTCAGTAGCTACGCGGGAGATGATTTCATAAATATTTACTCATACCAGCCGCCGGTCTTTGTACAAGGCAACTCTCTGAAATTCGACCAGACCAGAGCGCCGTTTTCATGGATCATGAACGAGATCAATCGTGTCGGCGTCTATGTAAAGTTCTTGGACAGTCATTTGAATTACCTAGGCGACGGGCTCATTGAATCAGTCTCAGAAAATGGCGCAACCATGGGTTTTTCCTCGCCTCCGCCAAGCAACACGAGTTTTGTGGGCGCATACAATTATCAACCTACGCGCATCGTGATTCGCAAAAACAAAATCAGCAACAGCTTCTCACGTGGGATTCTCGCGAAAGGGCAGTACATTTGGATTGATTCGAATGAAATCTTCAACATCACGGCAGAAGCTCTTCTTTCTGGCGAGGATGCCGTCAATTTCATGGAGGGGCCAGGGGTCGACAATCTTCTGGTCTCGAGAAATCATGTTGGCTCAAATGTAAATGCTCACTCAACGTTCCTGAACTCGGGGCTCATGCACTTCAAGACCTACTTGCCAGACGGAGCAATACCTCAATTCTGGCATATTACGAATATCAAGTTCTTAGACAACCGCTTTGATCTATCGTCCGTTGGTAAACAGAACTACGGCGAAAACGCCTCCCACTGGCTTGGCCCGTGGAGCTTTGATGGCAGCACACAATATGCCACCAGAAGCGGAAATATTATGGAGGTACGACGGAGCTGGAATGGCACGTTCCATGACATTGTCACATTGGGATATAACAACCTTCCAAATAACATCCCAGGGGCGTGGCCATCATTTTTCGTTTCGTTGGATACTGGATCAACACCTCTATACAACTGCCCCACGGGGCAGGCACAAGGCAATTACACGCTCTCCACTGCGGATTGCAGCGGAGGACGTCAGATAGGATTCCTTGACACCAAAAGCACAAGCACTACGGTGTTCAATTGCAGAGTAAAGTATGGATCCTTCGTGGATTACCTTTTCAGTACCGATGCAGCATGCGAAGGTGCCGAAGTGATTCAGACTCTCGGTAAATCCGCCAATTGACCAACGCTTCGCTGAGTGAGGCGTCGCGCTTGACCTACGGTTTAAATCCGCCCTCTCCATGAACCTGGAATGCCAAAAATTGGCGAGAGGGATAGATATCAGCGCGCGTATTGGTTTTCTTTAGGGTCGAGATTAGAAGCATTGCGTGAATTGATGAAAGGCAAAGCGCAAAACTATACAGCCACAGAATATTTCAACGCAACCCGTGACATTCGCATAGACGTATTATGTGTAAACAAGCCAATCTCGTAGGCTGCAATCCTCGTCTTGAAGTCGAAAGTAGAGTGGCGATCAGCAACTACTTGTCATCCTCTAAAACGGTGTACCGTTTCGCGCTGGTGCGCTGATTTTGATAGCTAAACAAGTTCGCACGGGAACGCACGCTCTGATGAGCATGCGTTCCCGTGCGACGACAAAGTGTCGCCATTCCTGGAAGCCAGGTGCGAACCAAAGCGTTCGATTTTTGCCGCCGGAATCCACTGCGCTACTTTTGCCCGACTTATTGACTGCGGGACTTACCACTTTTGCGCAGCTCTATCGTTGTAAGCCTCACCTCACAAATCGCGGCGTTCCGCTCCACCCTTCTGGCCTTCGTGTATGGAGTGGCCGTTGCGTACGATATCCGTCTCTTCCTTAAAATCTACCGATGAGCCCCGGCGCGCGTCGTCTCTCCTTCGAGCGAGTACTCGATGCAATATTTCACGGTCCGCTAATTCTCGGTTACCTGATCACGATCATCGAGTAAAGGAAATATGCCGCCATCAAAGTTTGATCGTCAGACGGAAATGAAATCCCGTCGGGGTGGTCTTTTGTCCTGAGGTTTTGGACTCTCATTTTGCAAGAGATCTGGAGCATTTTTTTGTGCTTTCATTGCACGGTTATTCCGAGTGTTGATGATTTTTTATGCTTCACATAGCGCCAGATTTAGCTCGGAAATCGGGAAATTAATGGAATGGTGCGGAGCCATCGAAGTGCCGTAATGTGTTTAAATTGATTACGGAATTGTTAGCTACACATTTTGTTTAGTGTTCTAATAACACTTCGAAATGGGGACCATGCCGGAAGGAATCCCGGTTCCGGGAGTTACTCCAATTTTGCCTTAGTTCGGTGGATTTTGGACGCTTCAGTTAAAAGTTCCGAGGCAGCGGCTATATGGCCCTCGGTTGCAAAGGCGTGAGCACAACCGAAGACCGCCAAGGGAACGCAGTTCCGAAATTTCTTGATTCAGGAATTATGTAAGCTTTGTCGAACCAAGCGTGGCTCTGTGAAACACGGCGACCAAACCGCGCTAGTCAAACTGAAGCGCTGGAGGGATAATCCCGTCGCATTCGTGCAGGAAAACTTCGGCGTTCAACCGGATGACTGGCAAGCGGAAGCGCTGAATGCAGTAGCAGGATACGGAAACCCCCGTCGCCGACTAGTGCTGAAGAGTGCCACTGGCGTCGGCAAGTCCTCTGTGCTCGCGTGGATTGGATGGCTTCGGCTCGCGTGCTACGGCACTCAAGCTTGACAGAAATTCTGATGTACGGTTGGTGCGCGAGTTCCTGAAATTTTTTGCACCAAATATTTCAGGCATTGACCGCCATAGGCGGAATTTTCTCGAAGTCGCGGACTTTTTCGAACCTGGAAATGCGTTTAATTTCTTTATAGTTAACCTAGATCGGCGGATAAATTTTTTCTCCGTTCCGCCGAACCCGCTTTGGTTCTGTGATTCCTGTCGAGGTTAAATGATTTGATTTGCCACCCGTTGGGTGGTGCTCATTTTTTGACATTTCTCGAAGGAATTTTCCGTTGTATACCGTAACCACTGCGTAAATCGCATCTAAATTTCCGTTTGCCCTTCTGTCATAGTCCCTCGGAGGAGGTGCATCATGACAGACAGAGCGGCAACACTGATCGAGGAAATCCGCCAGATCAAGGCGCA
>JBFWQY010000037.1:0-42766 GCA_050249195.1 Bdellovibrionales bacterium | reverse complement strand
GTGGCTTTTTCATGCCACGAATCGTGACACGTTTTTCGAACCCGCAAAACGCAATAAAACAACTGGAACAGCGCGTTTCCTGGCTTTCTACGCTATCCGCTTACCCACATTTTTCCACGAAGATCCAAAAATTTTTAATCTCGGAATCTCTTTCGTCTTCACAATCCTATTGATCGGGTCAATACAGAACTGTAGCCACCCCAGACCCGCAGCTGACACATCCGGCCCCGCCGCCGCCGCCGCTCCTGCGACTACAGGAAGCTCTGTCCTGATCGCGCCGGCTGTGAGTGTGAGCGCCGTCTCCGCCTCCGGGAATCAAGGTTTCGAGGATGCGACCCGTTTGATCACGTCAGCCGGTGGCAACGTTTTTCTTCTATCAGCAAACTGGCAGGACCTCGAAGCAACACCTGGCCGCATCCAGCTTCAATCGGGCTTGTCCGGCCCCTTAACGGTGCTATCGAAATTTACGAAGCTTGAGGGGATCGTCTATGTCCTGAAAATGATCGATTCAAATGTCCGGGTGATGCCTAGCGACCTGCAAGGCCTGCCATTTGACGATCCGACCGTACTGGCGCGCTTTGAAGCCCTAATTGAGGCTATAGCTGCGGATCCGAATTCGGCACGTCTTACGCATATTCTTCTTGGCAACGAGGTCGACGGTTATCTGGGCCAACATTCGGCCGAGGTGCCTGCGTTTTTGACCCTCCTCAATTTGGGGATTAAGCGCATTCATCAAAAAATGCCAAATGTAAAAGTCGGCACGATCATAACCGCGAACGGAGCCAAGCAAGACCCTTCCCTCTTCGCTTCTCTGAACAAAAACACGGACTTCATTGACTACACCTACTATCCGGATACCGGCGACATTAAAGGGAACTCCACTTTAAAAATGAAACCGATGTCCGAAATTGTTAATGATCTGGAGTTCCTCGCTCAAAATGCGGGGAAAAAGCCATTCGCTTTCACGGAGATTGGCTGCTCCTCCGCGGGTTCCTATGGATCCTCCGAGGACGTGCAGGCTCAGTTTGTTTCCGAGGTGTTCCGCGTGTTGAAACCGTATCGAACTCAGGGACAAGTCGCCTTTTTGATTTACCAACTGCTCTATGACTACGCTCCTGATCTCTGTGGACCTTATGCGGCTCAACAAGGGGTCTCGGCCGATGCGATCTGTGACCTGATGAATAATGCAGGACTGCGTAGATATAGCGATGGTCAGCCCAAGAAAGCTTGGGACGTTTTCCTCAAGGAATTGACGAACTGGTAATCACGAAAAACGCAGTCAGAACCGATCCGCCGATTGTGATTCACGTGTCGTCTCTCTCGCTTCATTGTGATCCGGCCCATGGTCCAGTTCGTGGGCCAGGAACTTGTGGTTCCGTCGACCGCCATCCTCACTCGCCCGTAATATGGAAGCGAATCTCTTCCGAAAAGACGGTATGGCCAAGCATCTGGTTTTATTTCTAAACTCGGCGGATTTGTTTCTCTCGCACCGGCAACACCTAGCTCGGGGCGCCGAGGCCGCAGGGTATCAGGTGACGGTTCTTTGTCCGCCCGGGCCGGCCGTAGCCGAGGTCGTTCGTCTCGGCTACGCTTGTGCCACAGTTCCGTTGGGACGCAAATCGGCGTCCCCACTGGGTGAAGGGCTGGCACTTCTGCGCGTGTATCGCGTCCTTCGTCAGCTGAAACCGGATGTCCTTCATAATTTCACGATCAAGCCGGATCTTTACGGGACATTGGCGGGGCGCGCCCTCGGTGTCGCACGAATTATTAACACGGTGACTGGCCTCGGATACGTCTTCATCGACCAGAATCCGCGCGCCCGGATCCTGCGTGCTCTTCTCACTCTTCTTTATCCCATGGTTTTCCGTAGCTCGCGCGTGTGGATGACATTTCAGAACGGCGACGATCTCGAATTCTTCCGGCGAAGGGGATGGGCCGACTCCAGCCTGTGCTCCTTAATTCCTGGAACGGGAGTGGATACCGAGCGCTTCCGTCCCCACGCGAAAACCTTTGTCCACATGGATATCCATCCCCATGTGCACACGCACAATCAGACACGCACCCACCTCGACACCACCGCCCACACCGACACACACGCGCGCACCCGCATCCTGTTTGCCGGCCGTTATCTCAAGGACAAAGGACTCGGCGAACTCGTGTCGGCTTGCTCACAGCTATGGTCCGAGGGCCTCCAGTTCCAATTGCTCCTCTGCGGTCGCCTCGATCCCGGCAATCCCAATTCGTTCACCGAATCCGAAATGGGCGAAATCCGCCGTCAACCGTTTGTCACGGACCTCGGATTTCGAACAGATATGGATCATGTTTACCCAGATGCTGATATTGTTTGTCTCCCGTCGTACCGAGAAGGTTTGCCCCTGACCCTGATCGAGGCCTCCGCCTGCGGCAAGCCCTTGGTGGCCACGGATGTCCCGGGATGCCGGGACGTGGTGCGCGCGGGAGAAAACGGGATTCTCGTGCCCGTTCGGAATGCCGCTGCCCTTGCCGAGGGACTCCGCCAACTGTTGCTGGATTCCGAGCTGCGAGATCGCATGGGCACGCGCGCGCGGGACCTGGCGGTGGAGCGCTTTGAAAAACAAAGAGTCGTTCAGATGGGAATTGAATTGTACGCAAACGCCCCGAAGTCGGCGGCCTAAGGAGGAATGTCATGTCGAGCGATAAAAAGGAAAAGATCGGGGTCCTTGGATTAGGATATGTCGGCCTGCCATTGGCGGTTGAATTTGCCAAACATTTTGACGTTGTCGGGTTTGATATCAAGCGCCAGCGTATCCAAGAACTCAAGGCCGGATACGACCGCACGGGCGAAGTGGAAGCGGAAGCTTTGAGGGCCACTCGCATGGTTTTGTCTGATGATCCGACCACATTACAAACATGCAATGTTTACATCATCACAGTTCCCACCCCTATCGACGCGAACAATCAGCCGGATCTGGACGCGCTCAAAGCGGCGACGGTGACCGTTGGTAAAGTTCTCAAAAGGAACGATGTTGTGGTGTATGAGTCCACGGTTTACCCAGGCTGTACGGAAGAGGACTGCGTTCCCCTTCTTGAAGCCGAAAGTGGCCTCAAGTTCAATTCCGACTTCTCCTGCGGCTTCTCGCCTGAGCGCATGAACCCGGGAGACAAGGACCGAACGGTCAACAAAATCGTTAAGGTTGTCAGTGGCTCAACTCCTGAAGCCCTCGAGCGGGTGGCGGCACTCTACGGGCGTATTATCACCGCCGGAGTTCATCGCGCGCCATCGCTCCGAGTGGCGGAAGCCGCTAAGGTCATTGAAAATGCTCAACGTGATATCAACATCGCATTCGTCAACGAGCTGGCCTTGATCTTTAATCGCCTGGGAATTGACACCTTGGATGTGCTGCAAGCGGCGGCGACAAAGTGGAATTTTCTTCCCTTCAAGCCGGGACTTGTCGGTGGCCACTGTATAGGCGTGGATCCCTTTTACCTCGCGCACAAGGCCGAGAGCGTCGGTTACCATCCGGAGGTGATTCTTGCCGGGCGCCGGATCAACGACAATATGGGAGTCTATATCGCCGGACGCGTGATGAAGCTGATGATTCAACGTCTCAAGCGCATTGAGCGTCCGCGCGTGCTGATTATGGGGGCCACGTTCAAGGAAAACTGTGTGGACGTGCGCAACAGCCGCGTGTTTGACATCTATGATGAACTGAAACAGTTCGGCTGCGAGGTCGACGTGTATGATCCCATAGCAAACAATGAAGAGGTGCTTGAAGAGTACGGAGTCAAGCTCGTCGATCCGGCCGCGGTCGCGAATATGGATCGCTATCAGGCGGTGATTTTCGCGGTGGCGCACAAGCCCTTCTATGAACTGTCCATTGACAAGAAGGACTTCCCAAACACAATCCTGTTCGATATCAAAGGTATATTCAAGACCAACCAAGTGGACGCGAGACTGTAGCCCTACGGGGTTGGGTTGGGCCCGGATTCAGGCGCGGATGAGGGGGAGGGAGAACGGAATGAAATCAGTTCTAGTAACGGGAGTCGCGGGATTTATCGGTTCACGTGTGGCGGCCCAGTTGATGGCTCAAGGTGTGGAGGTTGTCGGCATTGACAATATGAACGACTATTACGATGTGCGCCTCAAGCAGCACCGCGTGGAGATCCTTCAGAAGCCGGGATTCGAGTTCGTTGAGCTGGATATTGAGGATAAATCCGCGCTGAGCCGCCTGTTCCAAAAGTGCGAGTTTGACGTCATCTTCAATCTCGCCGCCCGCGCTGGAGTGCGCTACAGCCTGGAGAATCCTCATGTATATTACACCACGAATATGATGGGGACGCTGAACCTGCTTGAGTTGGCGCGCGATCACCATGTTGGAAAGTTCGTCCTGGCCTCGACCTCATCCCTTTACGCAGGCGAGCCGCTTCCCTTTGTCGAGTCGGCGCCCGTGAATCATCCGATTTCGCCCTACGCCGCCTCGAAAAAAGCGGCCGAGCTTACGTGTTACACCTTTCATTATCACTACGGAGTCGATTGCACGGTGGTGCGCTACTTCACGGTTTATGGCCCGGCTGGTCGTCCGGATATGAGCATCTTTCGCTTTATCCGCTGGATCGATGAGGGAAAGCCCGTCGAGATTTTTGGTGATGGCGAGCAATCCCGCGATTTCACCTTCATCGAAGATATTGCCCGTGGCACGATTTTAGCCGCCAAACCCCTGGGCTTTGAAATCATCAATCTCGGCGGAGGTCGTAAACCGGTAACGCTCAATCAAGTGATTCGCCAAATTGAAGCGGGGCTGGGAAAGAAGGCTCAGTGTGTTCATAGGCCCGCGGTGCGCGCCGACATTGCGGAGACCCAGGCTGAAGTCAGCAAAGCGGAGTCGGTGCTGGGCTGGAGTGCGGAGGTCGGAGTCGAAGAGGGGCTTCAGCGGACCCTGGACTGGTATCTCGCCCACCGGGACTTTGCGCGCCATCTCGACCTGCCCTAAACGATTGCATAGCAACCGCCAAGTCCTGTGAGCGCCGCTCCACCGACATTCGGACCTTGACGAATGCGCCAGGAATTCATGAATTAACGAGGATGACTCCAAACCTCATTACGATCGACGGCCCTTCCGCCTCCGGTAAGTCCTCAGTCAGCCGCGAACTGGGGCGGCGCTTAGGATGGAAATGGGTCTCCACGGGCGCCTTTTACCGTGGCCTGGCTTATGTGGCTGTACAGGAGGGCATCGTTCTCAATGAGGTCGCAAGCCTGGTTTCTCTCAGTCAGGCGGATTCGGTCTGGTGGATTCGTATGGATTCGGATCGCACCCGCGTCTTTTGGCGCGGCTCGGATGTCACGGATCCAGCCATGAGTGAGGACAATGGGTCGCGGGCCTCAGTCGTGAGCCGTATTCCCGAAGTTCGTGCGGCGCTGTTGGGTAGCCAGCGCCGCTGTGCCGACGGGGTGCCCGGTCTTGTCGCTGAAGGCCGTGATTGCGGTACTGTGGTGTTCCCCCAAGCTCTCCTGAAAATCTATCTCACCGCAAGTCAAGAGGAGAGAGCGGCCCGGCGCGCGCGTGAGCAAGGGCTGAATCTTGAAAAAACCCAGAGCCAACAGGAGGAAAGAGACTTTCAAGACTCCAGCCGGCGCACAGCCCCCTTGCAGATCCCGCCGCAGGCGCGTATCGTGGATTCCAATGGCATGAGCTTAGAGCAGGTCATCGATCAGGTTCATATGTGGGCCGAAGAGGCCCTAGCTCGCGGTATAAAATCCCTTTGACTTTGAGGCTTTACCCTCTATAACAGGTCTTTATCTCATGAGTCAGAGGAATTCCTTCATTGTCCATTGTCCTTGAGAAATAAAATTCGGGAAGAGCTCTCGTTGACGGAGGCCCTTACCCAAGAGGAGGTATAATTGCGTATGGTCAACACGTCCGGCGGTCCAAAAGGAAAGAGTCGAGCGCAGATCGAAAGGGAGAAAATTCTCGCTCAACTCGATGCCGCCGACCAAGAGGTCCCGCAAAATCCGGGGTTATTCAATTCCATCACCAAGGCGGGAGAATCTTTCGCCGACATGTTCGAGAAATCACTGAACGAGCGTGATTTCAAAGTCGGTGACATTGTCACTGGCCGCGTGGTCGAAGTTCAAGAAGACTACGTGCTAGTCGACATCAATTACAAAAGTGAAGGCCTGATTCCGATCTCCGAATTCCGAGTCGTTGATGGCGCGCGGGATATTGAGGTGGGCTCGGAAGTCGAGGTCTACATTGACCGTATCGAAAACGAAAACGGCATGGTCGTCTTGAGCAAGGACAAAGCCGACATGCTGCGAGCTTGGAATGACATCTCTCGCGCCGCTGAAAACGAAGAGGTGATCGAGGGCACAATTATCGCCAAAGTTAAAGGCGGATTGTCTGTGGACATCGGGGTTAAAGCATTTCTTCCGGGAAGTCAGATTGACCTCCGCCCCGTGCGCAATATCGATGCTTACATTGGCAAGCGCTACAAATTTAAGGTCATCAAGTTCAACAAGAAACGTGGCAATATCGTGTTGAGCCGTCGCGCCCTCTTGGAAGAGGAGCGGGAGTCGCTGCGCAGCCAGACTCTGGATGCGATGAAAGAAGGCTCAGTTGTAAATGGCGTGGTGAAAAACATCACCGATTATGGAGCCTTTATTGACTTGGGTGGAATGGACGGTCTCCTCCATATCACAGATATGTCGTGGGGTCGTGTGAAGCATCCGTCTGAAATCCTGAATGTCGGCGATGAGATCGATGTGAAGGTGCTCAAGTTCGATAATGAAAAGGAGCGTGTGAGTCTCGGTCTCAAGCAGCTGAGACCTGATCCATGGGAAAATGTCGCGAGCGACTTTGCCGTGGGTAAGAAAGTGCGCGGCAAAGTCGTCAGCCTGACGGATTACGGCGCATTTGTGGAACTTGCTGAAGGTATTGAAGGCTTGATCCATGTCAGCGAAATGAGCTGGACGAAACGTGTGAAGCATCCCTCACAGATGTTGAAGGTGGGGGATGAGGTTGACGTTCAGGTGCTGGAGATTGACAGCGCGAACCGCCGTATCAGCTTAGGCATGAAGCAGCTGGAAGCCAATCCCTGGGTGGAGCTCAAAGATAGCTATCCTCCGGGGACAATTATCGAGGGTGAAGTCAAATCGATCACTGACTTTGGCGTGTTTATCGGTGTGGAAGAAGGCATCGATGGCATGATCCATATTTCGGACTTCTCGTGGACCAAGCGCATCAATCATCCTTCGGAAATGTTCAAGAAGGGCGATAAGGTTCGTGCCGTCGTCTTGGGAGTGGATATCGAGAACGAACGATTCAGCTTGGGCTTAAAGCAGCTGGAAGCGGATCCGTGGTCCGCCATCGAAGAGAAGTACCACATCGGCAATCAGTATGATGTGAAGGTGGTGAAGATTGCGGACTTCGGTGTATTCGTGGAGCTAGAGAGCGATATCGAAGGTTTGATTCACATCTCGGAACTTTCCACTAAACGCGTGGAAAAGCCGGAAGATGTGGTTCAAGTTGGCGACACCATCAAGGCGGAAATCATCACCATTGACAAGGACTCGCGCAAGATTGGCTTGAGTGCCAAGCTCGTGAAGCTGCGTGAGCAGAAGGCCGATGTTGAAGATTACGTCAAAAAGGCGACAGCCACGTCCAAGACTAGCTTGGGCGATCTCTTTGGCGACACTCTGAAGGCGTCGCTCGGCGAAAGCGACAAAAAGAGTTAAGGGCGGGCGCAAGCGCTCAGCTCCCTATTTAATAAATTTCTAGCCGCGCTGGCGACGGCGCGGCCTTGTAGAAGCTCTCTCAAAAGCCAGTCCAGGCCCTTCTATCCCGGAAACCTCAGGTTCGACTTGGCTGGTCGTGTATAAAGAAAGCGCTCACGGTAAACACAAGCTTAGAGGGTGTTATATGAAGCGTGTCGTACAGGTCCTGTTCATTCTGACACTGGCGATTTTTGTTGGCAGTATCTTCCTCGGAATTGGCGGTCTCTTGAGCGTATTTAGTCCGCCGGAAGAGAAGGTCACCAAAGCCTCTTTATTGGGCCTGGATTTGGAAGGTGTGATCCTCGACGGCAAGGACATTCTTTCAGATCTACGTAAATATCGTAAGAAAGAGGAGATCAAGGGAATCCTCATCCGGATCAACTCCCCCGGTGGCGTGGTTGGCCCAAGCCAAGAGCTGAATGCAGAGATTCGGCGCACGCGTGAGGTGTACAAGAAACCCGTCATTGTGTTCTGCAGTGCTGTTGCGGCTTCAGGCGCTTACTACGCGGCTGTGGCGGCGGATAAGATCATCACGACGCCGGGCTGTATGATCGGCTCCATCGGTGCGCTGATGGAATTTGTGAACTTGGAAAAGCTATATGACTGGGCCAAGATCCACCGTTATTCATTGACGACGGGCGAGTTTAAGGATGCTGGCGCTGAGTACAAGCCTCTTAAGCCCGAGGAGCGGGAACTCTTTCAGGAACTTCTTCAAGATGTTTTAACCCAATTTAAGGCGGCCATTTTAGAAGGTCGCGAGATGCGGCCTGAGCATCTGGACAAGTACGCCGACGGGCGCGTGTTTACCGGGGCCCGCGCGGTGGAGCTCGGCTTTGCAGATGAAATTGGAACATGGGATTCCGCTCGCCGCCAACTCGGCGAGATGACGGGATTGGGCGAAGACGCCGAGGTATTCAAGCCACAAAAGCGCCACAGCTTCTGGGGGATGCTGGAAGAGGCGTCTGCGGAGTCCAAGTTCAAAGGTCTGGCGGAAGAGGTGCTCCAAATCGGTCTGAGCGCCAAGCCGCTCTTCCTGCTGCCGGGGGCTGTGCGCTATTGAGCAAGAAAAAATCGCGTCCCAAGAAAAAAGAATGGGCTCAGAAAATTGTCCAGGCGGTCTGGCCTCAGGAACGTGATTTCTTTGAGCGCCCGGAGCGGTATCGCTACGTTCGCAAACTTATTCCCGTCAGTGGTTGCGTATTTTGCGATGCCGCTCGTTCCAAGCCTGGACCGGAGTCCCTAGTTCTCATCCAAACAGATGATGTCCAGGTCCTTATGAATAAGTACCCCTACAATACCGGACATCTTCTTATTCTGCCGCGTGAACATCTGGGTGACATCTGGGATGTGGACGACAAGGTCCTGTCCTCGATGACGGTCTGGATCAAGCGCAGCGCCCATATTCTCAAAGATGAGCTCAAATGCCACGGGTTTAACTTTGGACTGAACCACGGAGCCGTGGCGGGAGCGGGGATCCCAGACCATTTACACTGGCATGTCGTCCCGCGCTGGGGTGGCGATACCAATTTCTTTCCTCTGATTGCGGAAACAAAGGCTCTTCCGGAAACGCTTACTCAGACCTACAATAGACTTCAGCCGTTATTCGCCAGTACGAAAAAAAAGGCGAAGGTGAAACAGGTGAAGGAATGAAATTGGGATTTGAATTGGACCATATTGGGGTTGCCGTCGAGAGTTTAGAAAGCGGGAAATCCGTTTACGAGACGCTGGGACTAGGACCGATGCGAACCGAACGGGTTGAGAGTGAGAAGGTGCACGTTGGTTTTTTTGATCTCGACAACGGTGCGCGTATCGAGCTTCTCGAAGCCACTGGTCCGGAGAGTCCCATCGCGCGATTTTTAGACCAGCGTGGACCCGGGATTCATCATATTTGTCTCAAGGTAAAGGATATCCGCTCGGTCATGCGAGCTTTGAAGGAACAGGGAATCCGATTGATCAACGAGGAGCCGCGTCCGGGAGCTCACGACTGTTTGGTCGCTTTCATTCACCCCAAGTCCACGGGCGGAGTCCTTATTGAGCTCAGTCAGCCACAAGAAGAGGCGGTTCGATGAACCAGCCCCAGTTTCAAATGGCTGTCCCCATGACCAAAACCGTGAAGTGGTTGATCATTGGCAATGTGACGATTTGGGTGGCCCTGGTTCTGATTCTTCAGGGCCTGATCATGGGCGGAACTTCCGTTTTCGACCTTCTCGCTCTTGTTCCTTATCGTGTGGTGACGGAATTCTGGATTTGGCAGGTCTTCACGTATATGTTCCTGCACTCCTCCGGCGTGTTTCATGTGCTGTTCAATATGCTCATATTATGGTGGTTTGGTTCTGAGCTGGAGTCACGTTGGGGACAGAAGTTCTTTTTGTCTTATTACCTCACCTGCGGCGTTGGAGCCGGCATCATTTATCTTACTGGTACAGTCATTTATTATCTGGTTACGGGAAAGATGATGAGCATGGCCGCTCCCTTAGTGGGCGCTTCGGGCGCCGTGTACGGACTGCTTTTGGCATATGGGATCTTGTTTGGCGAACGACTGATTTATTTCATGATGCTGTTTCCGATGAAGGCCAAGTACTTTGTTATGATCATCGGACTCGTCGAACTGGTGACCATGCTGGATTCCGGAATGGGGTCCCAGGTTGCCAATCTCGCCCATCTCGGTGGGATTGGAGTTGGGTTCGTGTTCCTGATGACAGCCGCGCGGATTCGGGCCCGCAAAAGCCGGGCGGGTGGCGGGCCCAAGCGTGGACGCAAATTGAAACTGGTGGTAAATAACGAGCGCAAACCGCCGCAGGACGGACCGAGATATTGGAATTGATCTGGTGCGGAGTCTGGGATTGCACAGTTAGCGCAAAACTTTGGAGGGTAAAGATGGATCTAGGAAAAGCTTTGGAGAATCTCAAGCGCGACGTGCGCATGCGTGATTGGAATCTCAATCAGGGCCTGACGTCCAAAGACGAAGTTAAAGCGCAGATTGAGTCCCTGCCGGACCTCTCCGAGCAGTGCGAAGCCGTTACGCTAGAAGATAAAGGCGATTTCGGCGATTAGACGGCAGGGGCGTCCGTTGGCTGGTCCAGGTAAACAGGACTATCAAATTCCACTTGGACATCGACTTCATAAAAGCTCCTATTCTTGTAATTTTGGACGCGTGCGCCGCTGTACCAGAAATGCCGTAGCACCGGTCGTAAGAGGTCTAATCGTTAACGGATGGTGTATCAAGAGTTGGACCAGGTTCACCCGGTTCATTTAAGACTTGTGTCTCCGAATCTGTCTAAAATGTCGACACGTAAAGCCCTTATTGGGTTGGGTCGTCAGGGCGCCCGAGTTCAGGGCGCTCGAGCCAAGGTCTAATTTACATTTTCAATTGCAAACTTAAGTCGAAATCAGGTGGTTCGCCTGCCGGGCGTCGCCCGACTTGAAAATAGAAGGGATCCCTATAATCACCCTCCAGACGACGAAGGACCACCCAAAGGCAATTCGAGGAGGAGCAACGAAGCTTCAGCTCAAATCAAACGAATTAGCGGGATGTCAAAATGAGGAAACTCCCTAGAGGGCGCTCGTGTACCGATTCATATAGGAATTCAGCAGACGCTGAGAAACCGTATTGAATCTCTTGTGCGAGAGATGCAGCATCAGGCTGTTTGGCGAGGAGCGATACCAGTTCGGATACAGGCATCCCAGCGTGTAATCGGAACTTCCCACGATTCCCGACCATTCCCACGCCGGCGGAGTTCCGGGGTAGCAATTGCCTTGCGTCTGGTTCGATGTCCCTCCGCTCGTCGTGTAAAGATTGTACTCATCGTACAAGTTTCCCAACGAGTGACCCAGTTCGTGCACATACAAATTTGTATTGTCGAGGCCGGAGTAGGTCGTCGAGATGAGACCCTGACCCAGGCCGTTGCCGCCCGATGCGGCGCCACCATAGTTGGGGCTGTTCAACACGACGATAACTTGGTCGTAAGGGGCTCCAGAACGGCTGACCTGACGGACCACCTCGGCATCGTTGCAGATAATCACTCGCGACACCGTTTCGTGATACCGGCATCCGAGATCAGTGAAGTTGTCGACGTAGTGAAGAGCGATCTGCGCGGCGCGGCTGCGGAAGGGTTCGTATTCGAAGAGCACAGAGGCATAAATATTCACGAGGTGGTGAAATGAAGACATATTGGTGAAGCGATCACCGATAAATACGATATCCAGCAGTCCTCGCGTCTGCGGTTGCGCGAACGGCGTCGGCGAAATACCCCCGAAGAGGAGCTGCTCCCAAGTTTGGCGGTCCGTCCAGGAGTGTTCCTGAGGTCGCACAATTTGGTCACCCCGAATCGAGGCCGACTGCACGGGCATATGCATCTCCAAATTTTCCTTGATCGGTGCCGAGGAGACTTCGCCCTTGGAATCCGCAAGGATCACGGTCTCCGCGCCTGGGGATGCGTCGATTGGGACAACAAATTCGAACTGTTCGCGGACAATCATGTCTTCGTGGCCGCTCTCACCGGGGAGTGGTGGGGGGCTGGACATTCCGATCGGCACACTTACGGGAACAGCGGAAAGCGTTTCTCCGACCGGTCCTAGGAGGATTAATTGATACTCTCCGATCTGGCCCACGGGCGATGGGGGCGCATACCCTTGAGTTCGCTGCGCGCCCTTGATCGCCAGCGTTGGCCGAGATCGCCCATTGAACGCGAGGCGGACTTCGATCACAGGTCGAGGTCTGGGGCGAAGACCTTCGTGAAGGGCCTGCGCGGGAGTTTTCCAGGTGGTGGCCTCTGCGACAGATGAGCCAGAGGCGTTCACAATGAGCATCGCCAGGGTGCTGATTAAAATGTAGGCATTCATAAACTCAGGCTATCACCCAGCGTCAGGCGGCCCAAGTCCAGCCAAGTCCAGATCTGACTCCTGTATACGGGCCTCGGGGCGCGGATTTGCCGTCAGTTTGCCACGGAGGTGGTTTGCCGATAGGGCTCCCAGGACTCACCGACGATCTCGTAGGAGGTTCCGTTGTGGAGTGTGTAGAGCGTTTTGGCTCCGTAATCTTCCTTGCGATCGGATTTGTAGGCCTGAAGGAAGCGGAAGACCGTTTTGGTGCCTTGGCTGTAGATCTGTATATCCTTCAGCTGAACCTCAATGAAATCATAGCGCGCATTTAAGGTTTCCTTATAGCGGCGCCACTGTTTCTTGTTCATGCCATTGCCTCGAAAGCGATCCGAGTACTGGGCCATGTAAGCTTCAAGATCCTTATTGCTCCAGCTCTTGCGCCAGCTTTCCAGCCAGTTGGCCAACTGAGTCTTTGAATTCTTCCACTCATCCGGTGGGAGATAGTTCACATGATCCACAATCACCATGGGTGTGCGCTTCAGGTCGATGTACCGACTCAGCTCCTCAATCACTTTATTGCGTACAACCACGCAGCCGCGAGACCCTCGAAGCAGGCTCTTGGTGTCGGGAATGGCATGAAACCAGATTCCGTTTCCCGTCTTTTTTTCCAGTCGGTCGAAATAGTTCGGATAATCCAGCGTGAAAATGCGCACACCGTACTGGCTGAAATCCACCTTACGCCCATCCATCATGGTCTGCATAAAGTAAATGCCCTCAGGAGTGCGGTGGTCCCCTTGGACCAGCTTATCGCCGCCGCGGCGGCCAATGTCCGTGGGCCAGGCGCCAACGAGCTTGACGCTGTCGCCGGTGTTTTGCCAAACCGTCACTGTGCGCGCACTCTTATCCACCAGAAACGCATACTGCGAGAAGGCGCCGGTTTCCGAGGTCAGAGAGAGCAGGGCATGAGGAAGCTTCCCCTCAGGCGGGGTTTGCGCGATGGGATCAGGCTTACCGTCATTGGCGCTTTCGTCGGACAAATCCACGGCGGCGGGCTCCGCTGTTGTGACTACGGGAGACACAGTCTGATGAACTTCCGCCGCGAAGCAGTGAAAAGGCGTCGCAAATTGAGGCAGTAAAAACCCAATGCCGAAAGCTAGGTTACGGGTCAGATCAGAGATTTTCATAATGTCCATTCATGCTATCACGAGACTTTAGGCCATGGTCAATTGTCCGATAAGTTTTTAGTAGAGGATCTAGTCCATGGCCGATGAAGCTTCTAACAAACCGCCCCGGGATTTTAAGAAAATCCTAACTTTTGCGTTTATGGGGGTCAACTTGGCAGGTCTCGGCCTGGGAGCCTATCTGGTCTACAGCGCCACTCTGGGCGTGGAGTCAAAATCGATCAGCAATGAGATGGCGGAGCGGGAGCTGGCGGCGTTTGAGGAGTCGTTACGCGGGGACCCTGTCCTTTATACATTAGCTCCGTTCAATACGAACTTGGAAGGCGTGCCGCGCCGGCTGGTGCGTGTGGAGCTGAGTCTCGAAATGATGGACGAAGAGGGGTACGAGGAAATCATCACGATCACACCGCAAGCACGTGACTCCATCGTGCGAATCCTGAACGGGAAAACCTTCAGCGACGTGGAGACGGTTCAGGGCAAACTCCACCTGAAGAATCAAATTGTGGCCGAATTGAATTCCGCTCTCAAAAAAGGCGTCATCAAGAACGTGTATTTTTCTGAGCTCGTCGTTCAGTAATCGCCGTAAATGCCGGCAAATGAAAGTGCGTTAATTGACCTTTGCGCGTTTCCGCCGCAAGAATAGGAAAGGCGGAGGTCCAATTGATGCGAGTAAAATGGATATTAAAGGTGTGGCTTGGCCTTTTTGCCACGGTGGTCTTATCGGCGGCGACTCCTGTCGATCTTGAGAAAGCGATCCAGTTTCCAGTTGAAAAGTACCAGTTGAAAAACGGGCTCACCGTGTTGCTTCATCGCGACACTACGATTCCCGCTGTCAGCTTGCAGACCTGGTTTCGAGTGGGGTCCAAAGACGAGCAGGTCGGATTGACGGGACTGGCGCATTTCTTCGAACATATGATGTTCAAGGGAACGAAGAAGTATCCGAAAGAAACTTGGGGGCGCTTTCTTAATAGCAAAGGCGCGGATCTCAACGCGTTTACGTCTTCCGATTACACCGGGTACTACATCAACGCGCCGGCTGAACATTTAAAGCTTCTTCTTGATATTGAGTCCGATCGCATGCGGCATCTCACCATGGACGAGAAAGAGGTGCGAAGCGAGCGCGAGGTCGTCAAGGAGGAGCGGCGCATGCGCTACGACGATAACATCGAGGGCGGCATCCGCGAAGCCATGGCCGGCTTGATCTTCACAAAGCTGCCGTACCGCAATCTTCCGATTGGCTCCATGAAGGATTTGAACTCCGCGTCCATGGCGGATCTGAAGGCGTTCTACAAACAATTCTACAGTCCCAACAATGCCGTGTTGGTATTGGCCGGCGCTTTTGATCCTGCGGGGGCCAAGGATCTCATTGAAGAACTCTACGGTGATCTTCCACGTGAGGAGATTCAACGCCCGGCGATCACTCCTGAGCCCGAGCAGGCGAAAGAGCGTCGTACGACCATTACGCGCGAAGCCCAGGCTCCAACTGTAGCCGTCGGTTACCGTCTCCCGGATGTGATGAACCCGGACCACTATGCGATGGATCTTCTCGCCATTGTTCTGGGCCAGGGACAATCCAGCCGCTTGTATAAAAAAATGGTTTATGAAAAGGAAATGGCAGTCAATACCTATGCCTATTCGGTCGGGCAGACCCTCGCGGGTGAGTTCCTCGTTTACGCGGGACTGAAACCGCGTATGAGCGCGGATCGAGCACTGACTTTAATGGAGGGTGAGGTGCGCCAGCTGCGTGAGGGTCTGATTTCGCAAAAGGAGCTGGATAAGGCGCGCAACATCGTGATGAAGGACTACGTGGATGGTCTGAAGCGGGTGAGTGGACGGGCCCGGTTATTGGCCAGCTATGAGGTTTTGCTTGGAGATTACAGGCGTGTGTTTTCCGACCTGAAGGAATACCAAAAGGTCACGCCCGAGGACATCCGTCGTGTCGCGCGGACCTACTTGCAGTCGCGCCAGCGCAATATCGTGATCGTTAATCCGCGCCGACCCGGAGGTCCCGCATGAAACGCTCGTTCATGTTCCTGTCATCCTTTGTGTTGATCCTTTCGCTGAGCGCATGCAAAACGACGCCGGGCACGAGCGCATCGGGTTCCAGTGCGTCCGCGTCGGCGTTTAAGGTGCGCGGGTTTCAAAGCCAGGTCCTGCCCAATGGCCTGACGATTCTTTGGATTGAGGATCAAAGTTTACCCTATGTCTCCCTGCAGATGATGATTCCGAGTGGAAGCAGTCAGGACCCTGCCGGCAAGGAGGGGCTTGCCGGATTCACAGGCAGTCTCCTCGAAAAGGGTACGAGCAAGCACTCGGCGGTCCAAATCTCGGAGAACCTCGAGCAAATCGGAAGTGAATTCGGCGTGGACGTTCAGCCCGACTACACCATGGTCTCCATATCCGCGTTATCTTTCCATAAAGACACGGCATTAGGCACGTTCGAAGAAATTTTGGAAACACCCACGTTTCCGGAAAGGGAGCTCAATCGCCATCGCGGGATCGTGGCGGCGGGACTGCGAAAGCTTGCGGACCGCCCGGGGGAATTCTCCGATTATCTTTTTGCGCGGTTTCTCTATGGGGAGCATCCCTACGGGCACGATGCCGCCGGCACGTTGCGCTCGATCCGCGGTCTGAAGAGGGCGGACGTGAGGAACTTCTATATGCGACATTTTGCCCCTAGCGGTGCGATCGTCGCGGTCGTCGGACAGTATGATGAAGCGTGGAAGGAGAAGGTCGTTAAGACCTTTTCGGATTGGAAACAAGAGGCGGCTTCGGGAAAGGAAGTTCCGGACTTTCCTCGATGGAAAGGCACAGAAATTCTGCTTGTGGATCGTGAAGACCTGAATCAGGCGCAAATCAAGATCGGATTTGAAGGCGTCCCTCGTAATGTGCCGGAGTACATGGAGGTGCGAGCTGCGCTCAAGATCCTAGGAGAATCTTTTGGGAGCCGTTTATTTGATGAAATCCGTGAGAAGCGCGGGCTTACCTACGGCATTTACGCTTGGTTTGATCCGCGAGCCAAGGCTGGACCGATGGGAATTTCCACGTTCACGCGTACGGATAAAATTGAAGAGACCGTGAAAGAAACCCTAAACACCTACCGCCGATTTGTGAAGGAGGGTGTGACGGATCAGGAAGTGAGTGAAGTCAAAGCTGTGATACGGGGCCAGTTCCCGCGAATGTTCGAGACACCCGAAGCTTTGGCGCGCCAGATTCTTCTTCTTAAGCGCTACGATATCTCAACGGATTACCTGACCCACTATGACCAGCTTGTGGGGAATATGACGAGAGAAAGCATCAATGCGGCCATACGCAAGTACTTCACGCCGGAGAATCTGCGTATCCTTGTCTACGCGCCAAAGTCCAAAGCAGCGCCAGCGCTACGGCCAATCGGCAAGCTAAACGTGAAGCCTTACAAGGAGTTTCTAACCTATTAGGCATCTATCTGTGAGTTCGTACTCACATGTATCACTTGATTCACCGGCAATCGGAACGAGTGGAATGAAAAGTGCGATTTGCGCCTGGTCCGGTTGCTTGATATCTTTAATCTAAATGTCCACGGTAGGGTTGCTCCTTCTTACGCTAATCTCAGGCGTCCAGACTGCTCAGGCGTGCACTTGCGACCCAGCTACAATCAACATTGAATCGTCTCCCGCCAGTGCGATTTTCGAAGGCCAGGTCAAAAAGATACGTGTAGGCAGGGTGCTGGAAGTTGATATCGAAACCTCTCACGTTTGGAAGGGAGCTGTCGGCAAGAATGCAGTTGTGGTTACAACCGGAGATACCTGTGGATTTAAATTTCACGAAGGTGAGCGCTATTTGGTTCTGTCGAGCCAGGCCAAAAAGTGGCCGCACTTTGTATCTCTCTGCTCACCATCAAAGCCTCTTAAAAATGTCTTTTATGACGAGTGGCAATGGCTTTTTGCTAATCATAACTCAGAGGGGCGCACCCAAAAGCTCGAGGAAATACCGCCTTATTGTGTCCCAAGTGTTATCTTCAATCTAAAAACTCAGCTTCAGGAGCCATTAAAAGAAACGTTTCAAACCTCTTTTGCCGATAAATTTTGGATTTCACGCAGACTCAGACGTTGTTACGAGAAGCAAGCGCCCAAGAGGTTATCTGTAATGGTATCTGCGGAGTTGAGCCCGCGCCTCAGGGGAACGCTGTCGAATTTAAGGCTAAAAAATCCATTAAACCTCGCGGACTTCGAACAATGTGTTTGGAATGCGCTGTCGAACGTGACAGTGACAAGGGGAGAGTTCCCGCCGCGAGATATAAAAGTTGATTTTTCCCTTTCCTTTTCTTGCGCAAAATTCGGAAGCGCCGCTCGATGACGGGGAAATGGCCGGTGTGGTGCTGGGAACTGTTCACGTGCACAGCGAATGTCGCTCTATTGCACGCGAATCTGGCCGATGGCGGGATAAATCCGAAAGTTCATACGATTCCCTTTGTCGTCGCTGACGCTAAAAGTAATCAAAACATCAGCCGCTAGCCCGCCGATTGTGTTAAATACGATGTAGTTTTGGCCGGTGCTGAATGGTCCGACGGTGATCCCGGCCGCCTCCAGGTGCACATGCGCCAACCTGCGTGTGGGAGCACCAAGGAACGGTCCCGCGCAGGTTGTCCCGATATCCGGAGTGAAAGCTTCGGTCACAAATGTGCCGCGGTCGTTAGTGACTCTGACACATTCAGACCGGAGGGCTGCCATGTTACGGGCATTGGTTAGAGCATCAAATATGTTGGACGCCTCCACCTTGAGGTGATTCGCATCCGCAAAGCGAAGATGGTAGCCGCCAATGCCGGCGAGGATCGCGATAATAGCCAGAACGATCAGAATCTCAAAAAGGGTGTGGCCGTTACGGCCGCGAATGTTTGGTCTGTGCAAATTTCTCCACCATTTCATTGTAATCCGCAAAAAGATCGACGTAAGCATCGCCGGGACGAATGCGGATCAATTCCGGTATTTGTCCATTCCGCATTGTCTTCAGGTTGCGATGCAGACGCATAAGAGGTCCGGCAATTTGTCCAGAGATGACGAGGCCTAAAACGACGATCAGTCCAAAAAGAATAATTCCAGCTCCAATCCAAACCATAACCAGGATTGCACTGCCGCCGAGCCACCATCTTTGCAAGGCCGAGTAAACACCTAATGTATAGGCTCCTGCGACCACCGCCACAAAAATTCCATAGAGTACGATCCGCATTTGTACTTTCCAGTTGACCAAGAGTATGCGTCTCACTCTCACTCCTCACTCCGCCTTGAAATCCAGGAGCGCCGAAACAGAAAACAACGGGACTCCCGGAGGCTGATTTGAAATATGATGATAATGTTTATCATAGTTGATATTGCGGGTTCCGGCACGATATGTATACGATCCCGTCGGCGCATAATACCGGCCATAGCGTTCATAGACGGGATAAAAGCCGATCACAATGGAACCATTGAAATTGATGGGCGCACCCGTCCAGTCCTCCATCATGCTGGGGAAGAGACTCAATGACCTGCCGTAGGTCGAGCGCATCCACCCCGTGAGGGCCGCAAAGTTGTAGGTCGTGGCACTCGCAACTCGCGGCCGAGTTCCACTCCAATCGTTCCAGCTGCTGTTCGCATCACTCCACGCATTGGAGAGAACAATGATCTGGTCAGCGCCTATCATAACCGGAATCCATGGGGTCGCGGTGTCGGACGAGGTGTCAGATTGGGTGTTGAATTCACCCAGGATGTGCATGCCCACGTTTGTGATAATGCTGATTCCCTGCTGAAACCGGGCCGGATTGAGGGCCCATCCGTTAATCAAGCGCACTTTTGAGGGGACATAGGGCGGATAAAGGGTCGTTCCATACCAACTGCACTGAGGAATCGCAAAAGCAAAGCCCTCAGTGCCTCCTTGTTCATACCGGTCAAAGGCTTGTCCATGGCGGGTGTCTGAGCAGAGCGTGTAAGGGAGCGGTTGCTGGGTAAATGCCGGCGAGCCGGGTGAGAAGTTGTTATTATTAGGTTGCAAGGGGTCCTCAACGGTTACCAGCTGGGCTGTACTCAGAGTAGGTGGGGGCGTGGGTCTGTCCAATGGGTTGTAGCCATTGTTTGAGCCCGGCCATTCCGTACTGATCCATAGGATTCCGTTGAACGGGGAGCCGATTAGCCCACCGGGGGCAAAGTAAGAGCCGAGTTCACCGGAAGTGGTATCCGATAAAGCGCGTTGAAAGGCCGCGATGTCAAAATTCATTGGCAGAATTCGCGACTGTTGAATGCGGATGGCATAGTTTGCATCCGGATACAAAGTGACCGCGTGTAGGTCGACAATCCCGCCACGGGTCCCGTTGAGCAGCGCAGTTGCGACCCCGGGATTCACGCCTGAGTTGCAGACCAATGCATCACTTGCCTTAAATGCCGACCAAAATCCAGGTCCGGGCGATCGCAGGGGACCGTGAGGAACCGAGTTTCCTTGTCCAACCACTCTCCGACAGACTCGATTGGCATTGGTTCCAAGCCAATGACCGGGTGACCAGGTGGGCTTTGGTCCGGTGACGTCGTCGAGATAAAGATTGCCGTAAGAGATCACACCCTCGCGATCGGTGTTATCAATGCTGGACTGAGTGACGTCGTATTCATAATACGAATAACGGTGCGGAAGCAGACCGACAGGCCATCTTCCCATCGCGCGCAGATCGTCCTGGCCGACGTTGTTGCCGTAGGCGTCCTGGGCACTTCCGGGATGATCGGACCAAATTGGAATTCCGGGCCAACGGCGCGGATTCGTAACGTCCCGAAGATACCAAACGCCGGAAATGATCCGAATATCGGCCTTGTAAGCAAATTTGAATTTCGCGACATCGTCCGAATCCGCGGTTCTGACCGGATCAAGAAGCGTGCGCAGGTTGTTGTTATTTCTCCGACCTTGATACCATAAATTGCCGTCCGCTCCAGGTTGAGCTTGGATGGCCGAGGGAGTGGGAAGGCGAACAGGACTTACCCCGTGTGACCCGTCCAGCACATTGCCATTCCAAGCCGTCAGTGCGTAATCCCCCCATGGACTGCCTGAACCCGCACAATTCACGCAGCCATTGTCGTTGTTCGGTTGGAGCTGAACCGGATTGGCCAAATCGGCGTCACTCGCGATGTAAACATGGTTCCCAGGCATGACGTACCGACAACGGGGGTCGCTACCAGCCATAATTCGCCCCGCGGACGTGACCTGCTGAATCTGCAAACCACCGTTTATTCCCGCACTTGTGCTCAGTCCCGATAGGCAGATGTCCCCGTTCGCGTGCATTCGTCCACGGATAAACATGTCCCGCGCTGGACTAAAGTCAACAAATAGCAAATCAATAAAGTAGAGGAACTGAAACATTGTGACTTGTGCCACGGACATCGTCGCCTGCAAACGCACTGCGGGGGAGTGGGAAGAGTCAGCGGCGCTGCGGAGTTGGTAAGATAACCTGAGTTTCGTTTGAGGGGCCGTGATCCCCTTGAACGCCCCGGTTTGGATCGGTCCCACTACGGCTTCATCATCAATATCCACATCGACGCCGCTGGCTCCCGTGCGGTCTTGAATCAAATATTCGGGTGCGACAAGCGGTGGCAGTTGGTCGTCAAGAACCGCATTTAGCTCGGCGTCCGTGGGAGTTCTCGTGGCATTAAGATACACCTGGGACAGCTTTGAGGCCATCATCAGTGTGCCTTCGGCCGCATACTGGGCCCGCTTTTTCGCGAATAGACCTCCGCCGGTGGCTAGCGTAGCCCCAATGTTAGCGAAGAACGAGGCGCTCGCTAAACCGATTACAGCGATTAAGATCAGAGTCAGCATCAGCGCATTTCCGGCTTCTTTTTGTATTCTCATTCCCACATACACCCCACGCGGGTCCTTTATTTTTTCCAGGCTAAAGTCCTCACGTCTCATTCGTAGTTTCTCGTGCTGCGGATCATAAAGTTTGAGAGCTGACTTTCAAGCAACCAGGTTGGTTGGGCGATCAGAGGTCCATCCAAAATCTGCATCGGTGCTGAGGCCTCAGGATTCGCGGTCGGCAAACCGACAATTAAACCCAGCTGCACCATACGCAATGAGTTTAAAGCGGTATTGAGGAACTGCCCCTGGCCGAATGATTCGAGCGATCCGCCATTTGTGCTGTCAATCGCATTGTACAGGAATTCATCCGTGAAGTCGCGCGTATCGCGAACCGCACCGTCAGCGGGATCAAAGTCAAATCCGAGTGCGACTTGAAAATCAAGGATGCGGTCCGTGAGCGGACTGAGGATGCCCGTGTTTTGGTCAGGACCCCCAGATCTATAGGTGTAACGGATAAGTTCTCCTGTATCACGGTCGAGGTAATACGATCTAATCGTAACGGGAACAAGTATGGCTCTACTCCAATCATATGGCTCAACCACATTATCATTAAAAGCGGCCGGTCCATTTACGACTGAAACTGAACAAAATTCGCGATTGACAGACGTCACGTATCGCTGGCCCACGCTGCCCACCTTGACTAGCACCACGTGCGACAAATTCAACCGTATCGTATCGAGGCAACACCCACTGGTCTGGTCGAAACGAATCAAACCAGGTGCCGAACTCTCGACTGAACATCCGTCTATACGGGCAGCTGATATCGTGGTGACTCGGTCCGAATTGTTGCAGGCGGGAAGGGAGCCCCGCGCGGGGCAATTATTGTCTTCCACCAGGATGGCCGACCAAATGGGGAGTGCTTCTCCTCCGGCGCTCGGCAGTTGGCGCGAGAAATAGTCATTCAAGGCCATGGCATCAACACTGAGCTGAGCGCGCGAGCTGCTCACACTGGCCAGGTTAACGTGTATCGCCGAAACGGCGAGCAGTGCGGTGACCACCACCATAGCGATGCCTTGCGAGATGAGAAGTTCGATGAGTGTGGCTCCAGACTGGGTTCGCATATAGCCTCAATAACTCGGGGGCGGCGGCGGCGGCCCGATCGGTGCGGGTACGGGCACTGGCACTGGTCGCGGAGCGGGCGCTGGACCTGGGCCGGGCCGTGGCCTAGGAACCGGTGTGGGAACCGGGGCTGGCGGCGGAGCACCAGGAAGCGTGATCGGAGGCGACGACCCGTTGTTGGGATCCTCTTGTAAGGCTGGGCGGAAAAACCGGTAGGACCCCGTGTTTTGCCCAGTGGCCACCCATATTGTGTTCATTTGGATTTGTGTCACTCCCGGCATGGGCGTATCGGGCGTAACCGTGTACATAACCTTAATCGGTCCACCCGGAGTCGGATGCCCCGAGATGTCGTAATCGGCTGAGTGATCGCCGGCGGTGACGCTCGAATCCGAGCTATAAGCCAGCATCAAGCTTTCGGAAACGTTTTGCATGACGAAATAAGATTTTCGCGCGAGCTTTTGTTTGCCTGTCAAAGCGGAGCTCTGACTACCAAGATCCATTGATGCGGCAATCACCAAGCCCGCAAGGGCAATAACCGCGAGGGCTTCCGCCAGTGCAAACCCGCGGTCACTTCGCAAACCCGTGACATCCGAACTATGAGGTCTTTTCCGCATACGTACACCTCATGAGAGACAAGACTCATGCTCCATCTTAAGTTTAACGAATTATTTAGAAATATACCTAATTTCCTAATATGGGACGCGCAGGTTGAGGCATTGACTTTGATTGAGCCACTTTTGAGTCTGGTCGCCAGTCTAGCTTTTCTGAACTGCACCGTTTTGTGACGCCGCTCGAGTTATGGACAAGTTTGGTCATAATTCTGCCTTTCGGCATAATAGCTGCCGCCCTGTTCGAGAGCAAATTTGGTCGTCGATTCCTCTCGCGTGCTTACCGTGTTGCTCCCGGAACGAGACCCGGCAATGCAGCTTTGGAAGATTCCAGATTCCGTCTTCTCACATTACCGTGGTCACGTCGGCGCGGGAGCGGTTCTGAGGCAAGGCGACCGACCATAAGCAACACCGGTTCACCATGGTCAATGTGATAAATGAAGTCCGTGGCCAGTTCCGGTCCGGCTATTTCAGGTCCAGAGCTCAAATTGAAAGGTGGGGGATAGCTAAGATATTGCATCTCAGTAGAGGCTATCAAAGGAGGGTGAACGCTGTGCCCGCCGAAAAGTCCTGCCAAATGGACATGTAATTGATGAGTCAGTGGTATCGTGTCCGCCACATACACAAAATCGCCGGGCACTGACGGTCCTTCCGCCCGTCTCCGAATCTCATTCAGTAGCTTCACGAAGTTCGTGGCCCGGTAATACAAGCCGTTATCGATTCTGGCGCGAGCTCTTTCACGGAAACTTCCTCCCATCCAATTCGCAAGAGTTCGAGCGAAATCCGGCAATCCCAGTACGTAGAAGGCACCTGCAAAGATCTCCAAAAGAATGGCCGCTCCTATTTGATCATTGGCTGCGCCCAACAGCCCTACAGGAACGAATGCTGTTGCACTACAAACTGTCAATAGACCGAAGGAGCGGTTCGCACGAAGTGCGTTGTCAACCTGGCAGTCAATATCATATCCGCGGTTCTTAAGTTCCCTTTCTACGTTTCTTGAGAGTTCAGCCTGAACCGTATCTAAATAATCAAGGAAAGCGATGATTTTTTCCGAACCTCGAATCTCCCGCACTGTGATCAGCGTCCCAGTTGGAGGAAAGCTCAACTGCCTTGCCAGAATGTCCAACCTTGAGTAGGCCTGATTCAGGCTCCAAGTGTAGGTTGGCGATGCACTCGCTGGAGAAGTGAGACTTGCAAATGGCGTTACGACCTCGGGCTCACCGAGGGCCGCCTTGACACGACTCGAGCGTGAGAGGGTTTCGTCCAAAGTCGTCAGATTAGAATGCAATATCTTGATCTGGCTCAAAAATTCGCGAAGGGTCGTAATGGAGGAAGTGTCGTTTCCCTCCGCACAGCCAGGCCAGCCACCGCTGGTGGCCACCTCAAGCTATCTGGCCGTTATGAACGGGATTAGTGGTCGAGACGAAACAAAGCTGGGCGGGAGACGTCCAGTTCTGGCGCGTCAACCGGCTCCACGGCCCGAGCGCGCTGTTCCGGCGGACTTTTTTTTAACAGTTCCTGATTTTGACTGACGAGACGGTGCAGCTCCTCCAGTTGCGAGCGCATTTCCCGAACTTCTGCGCGGAGGTGATGAACTCGGAGGTACCAGGTGAGGACTTCGCGGAGCGAAAACACCATAAAAATCAGGGCGACGCCAGCAATGAGAATCAGATGGTTGGTGGACACGCCCCAGCTATCCAGCTGGGTACGGACATCCTGAATTCCAGATAAGATTGAGGTGAAATTCATAATTTATTTTGTCCGAGGTTTCTTGGATTTTGAACTGGATTTTTTGTTTTTTCGGCGGGTGATCGACACCGCCGCAATTCCCGCTGCGGCCACTGTTACTCCAGCGAGAAGGAGGATTATGAATCGGCGGCTCGACTTATTGCCCGGCTCCGGCGGTGGCATCAGATCTTCACTTGCCAAGGACTCCGTTAGCGGTTGGATCCCGATGACGTCTGAATGGGAATTGGATTTGTCGCGAGCGACGACGAGCTTCTGTGTGGCCACAAGCTTGAGTGTCTTCATGGCGCGGTCGAAGATTGGATTATAAGTCTTGTAACGATTCCGCTCACTGGAGAAGCTGACCAGAATCGCCAGCTGATCTTTCACCGTCGCCAGGTAAAGGGTGTAATACTCCTGAATTTCGCTTCCCAGGTGTTGGGCTTGGATCCAGTTGTGACCCGCCAGCACGCGCTGCTGGGCATACATGACCTGCGAAGGCATGGGTGTGCCCACACGTGTGGTTAGGGTCTTCGGGCGCTTGAGATAGGTGAGAAAGTTGGCGAGGTTGTCTTCTGGACCCGCGACCTTCGCGGCCAGCACGATCACGGCTTCTTTGGAATGCAGGGGAGAACTCGGAGTGCAAGTCCATGCCACGCCCTCTTGCATACAGGTCCAATCATCCGGAACCTCAAAGGAGACATAGGAGTTCTGAAAGGCTTTGCCGTGCGCCAGCCGCGGGCCCAGCGATATCGAGACAAGAGCAAGGAGCGGCAACAAGGAGGTGCGGATCATTTCTTCTTACCCTTTCCGCGGGAGCGCAAGTAGAAGTAACCTCCGATGGCTCCACAGAGCACGGCGACGAGGAACCAGGTGAAAAAATCGAAGCCCTCTCGTCCCGCGCCTTCAGCTGGCAGACCCTGCGGATCATACATCGCAATGTTTTGTCCGATCGGGGCTCCGATCGTTTCTGATCCGCGACGCGGATCCAGACCCGCGCGTCCACCCAGAGTGTCTTTAGTCGCAACAACCCGCAGACTTTCCACGGCTTTTATAAAGTCACCGCTGTACTTCGTGTAGTGCTGCTTGTGCGCACTGAATGTGACCAGAATCGCGATGCGGTCCTTGATCGTGGCCAAGTAGCGGGTGAAATAGGGTCCCACCTCACTCCCCAAATGCATGCCATCAATCCACATATGGTTCCCGATCATGCGTTCCTTAACATGGATAATCTGAGACTTTGTGGGGGCGCCCGCGCGGCCTGAGAGCATGCGGGGCGTCTGCAGGTGAGCCAGATAGGCAGGTAGGGTATCCGTGGGTCCTACCTCTTTGGCCGTCAAAATAATAATGGCTTCCTTGGTTTTCCGGGAAAAATCACTTTCGCACACCCATTCTGAGCCTTCCAGTTTGCAATTCCAGTTGGGTGGCAATTCGAAGCTGACGTAAGCATTGCGGAAACGCTTGGCGTGCGCGGACCCGCAGATGAGCAAGGCGAACATCAGCAGGCTGCGAAAGAGCATCTTAAACTCCGGGAATAACAGGTTTTTTTATTCAACGTCCATTATAAGCGAGAAGATTGGAAATAGGGGAAGCGAAAACCACTTTCACTGGTGAATGCAGCGAAAATCCCGGTACCCGCGCCGGACTTGCGTCCAGCACGTTTCAAAATAGGACACTTTGTTTGGCCGTCAGTTCGAGGGCGCTTAGGGCATTGATATGCCGACCCGACACGCACACGGGCGTGGGGTCTCTTAGGGCTTCTCCTGCCGACATAAGAATAGCCCGAACTTCCTTGGCACTCAGGTTTGGACTGTAGCTCCAAACCTGGGCCGCGATACCTGCGACGATGGGTGTGGCCATGCTCGTTCCCATCATTCCCACCAAAAGCTGATTTTCAGGATTTTCGAAGGCCGCCGAGAGCATGGGGTCGCCAGGCAAGAAGCCACCGGGTGCCAGCACATCAACTCCCTTCGGACCAAAGTTGGAATAGGGTGAAAGTTCATTCTCCGTGTCGTACGCTCCCACGGCGATGATGTTTTCATTGGGAAGACTTGCGGGATACACCGGAATATCATCAATATTGAAGCCCAGCCCTGTTTGCGGATCGCCGTTTCCGGCCGCGGCCACGATAAGGGCGCCCTTTTGCTCGGCATATTTGATCGCGCGTATCAAAGACGGGTGAGGAAAAGGCGCGGGAGATCCGACCGAGAGATTGATGATATGAGCGCCGCGGTCAGCGGCATATCGGATCGCGGCGGATATTGAGCCGATGTCCCCACCGAGCGAGGTCAACGCTTTCACAACCAAGAGTCGCGCCCGGCGTGCAAGACCAAATGGTCGTCCCACGGCCAATCCCGAGACGTGGGTACCGTGAGCGTCATCATCATAAGGAAACGCGTCATTATTGACAAAGTCATACCCAATCACATCATCAGTAAGGCCATTCTCATCATCATCCTTGTTGTTCCCCGCGATCTCCTTTTGATTGAGCTCAATGCTGGGCGCGACCGACGGATGATTGTAGTTGGCGCCGGTGTCCACAACCGCCAAGAGCTTACCCTCACCTTCGCTGATGTCCCAAGATTGCGGGGCGGAGACGAGAGCCAGGTGATGAAGTCCATCAAGGTCGAGCGTGGGAATGGGCTTGAAGTTCGGTCCTACATAAGGACGATTCGCGGTTACGATAAACTGAAGTCCTTCCAAGCCACACACATTGCGGCTGTCCTGAACAACAAGGATCGCGCGATACAGACCTAAACGATCGGGAGTGAATTCATAGTTTTCCTCCGTGATCATTAACGCGCTCTCCTCCGTGGCGCCGGGTCCGGCGAGAACCAGAATTTTGCGAAGGGATGAGGGAAATTGAGGATCCGCCACGCTGTCTGTTGTGGAAAGTCGGATTTTCTGACCGAGCTCTACGGTGGATTCATTGAGATCGCTTTGGGGCTCGGCGACTGTAATCTTAGCGGTGGGAAACTCAGGACTCTCGCGACAGGGATTTAGATTTCCCACGCGCATTCCGGCGGGTCCCGGAATACGGGCGGATCTCAATGCCATGGTCCATGCTAAGGCGAAGGGCGAAGCCGAAGCGCTGTGGGGCTCCGTGCGCAGGCGAAAATAAGAATTGTCCTGGGCGTGAGCGGAGATTTCCTTGGCCACGAGATCGCGGTGGGAGCCGAAGATCTCATAAAACCCGTCGCCCAGCACGCGCACTCGGGCTTCCGGGTGTTGTTCGAGAAACGCCATGACCTTTTCCGCTGCCGCGTTTTCCACGAGAACGCCCACGTCCTGTGGTCCGCGAGGAGCGGAATGCCGTATCTGCGCACTGTTGAATCCCTTCGGCGCACAGGCGCCAAGACCCATTGCGAGCGCTGTTGCGACGATCCCCGATAGGTATGTTCCCACTCGTGCCCGCGATAACGCCGTCTGTATCCCCATTTTTGACCCCCTCGTCCCGCGACCAGGCATCCCCTGTGAGGCCTCGAGAAACAAACAAGGAGTTTTGACAATCTACATAAGTAAAGATTATTAACGTGGAAATACACTAGATATTTCAATTGGTTATGCCTCAAAATGGTCGAGTATAGATTTCATTACATCGTGTAAATATTTCAACGAAAGCCGCATAAGTAAAGATTATGGACTGTTATCGAAGGGATGAGTTTTTCGCGTGTATCTGGTAAGACTTTGGATCAAGGAGAAAATCAGTGAACCTTCAGCAACTCACCACGTTCTGTACAGTCTTGTCAGAAGGCAGTATGACGGCTGCCGCCGAAAAACTTTTCCTCACCCAGCCGGCGGTGAGTCAGCAAATCCGAAATTTAGAAGAGGAAATGGGAGTGGAACTCCTTGTGCGTGGTGTGCGCCAGGTTAAGCCCACGCTCCAGGGACAAATTCTATACGACTACGCCAAGCGCATCTTACATCTCACGCAGCAGGCCCAAGTCGCGATTCAGACCATGTCACAGGAGGTCTCCGGACATCTACGTATTGGAACGCTGAACAGTATCGGGTTGCATCTCGTTTCTCCGATCATCGGCATGTTCCTGAAACATAACTCCAAGCTCCGGATTAAACTTGTTTATGGAACGGGCGAGAAAATCATAAGTGATATGCGTAACAATCTGGTCGACGTCGTTATTCTGCCAGATCTTAAAACTGAATATGGAATTGAGTTTCAGGACTTCGAAAAGCGCTTCTTATTTCGCGACGAGATCTGGCTTGTCGGTTCGGGTCGTGACACGACCCTGCCGGCGTCCACGGAAATGAAGTACTTTACCTCCAAACCGATAATCGCCTTTACGGATCGATATCCGGGCTTCCGCGCGACTCTCGATCGCCGAATCCAAGAACTTAAGATCGAGTATCAGCCGGTCTTCGAAACGGACAACGTGGGGACCTTAAAACGCGTGATCGAATCGGGCTTGGGTTGGGGCTTTCTCCCCTCTCATGCGATTCGAAAACAAGTCCGCGCCGGCCGTATGGTTGCGATTCAAGTTGAAGATCTTAAGTACATGACGAACGTGAACCTGTACTTCAGGAAAGATCCTCGCAATGCGGAACTTCACGATATCTTCTATAAGGCACTTCAACAGCAGTCTTTAGGAAGTTAGTGGGCGTAGAGGCAGATCGAGACGGCGTGGAGAACATTCGTCGTAGCGACGAGTTTGAGTCAGAACCCTTGGTCGACTCGCGCACACCGGGAGCTGAAATGGGGCCCGATTTCCACGCAACTTTCTGAATCAGAGAAGACATTGTTTTTTCTGTTTAACAATTCAAAAGCGGAAGTTGCGCCGTGCCGGAACACCGAAATCTTACCCACCGCCGATATCCCTGAGTTTCAAGGAAAACGTTTGTGTACCCACAACGGTCGAAACCACGCTGAGCGAGGTGGAGACCGAATTCCCAGGACTAACCGTAAATTCAGTCTGACCAAAGGATCCTGTCACACCACCTGGAAATGTAGCGGATAGATGAAACCGCGTGGCTGGACAAAGGGTTCCGTCATTGTTTTTGATGGTGACGTAGTAGGCACCCCGACCCGCTGCACCTGTATATCGTGTGTCAGGGGAGGCTCTGATTGTGGGTGCTACTCTGCTGCACGACCCGGAGACACTAAACGAAATGGATGAAGCATCAGACGCTTGTGCTGTGACGTGGAAATCCATGCCGGTACCGGGATCCGAAAAGGTTTCCCCCACCGCCAATGCCTTCACGAACTTGGTAAAGCCACGCCCATTGTACATGGCCGTGTGGACGCTCACGCCGCGGGTGTATTTAGTGGCCAAGACGGAATCATAGCCCTCCGGCCGGCGGTAAGAAAGAAAATAGTATTCGCCAGTGTTGGGCTTGGGAATCCTGATGACCTGAGGGAACAAGGTGTCCATCGCAGAAGCAAGTGGAGCGAGCGTGAAATTGCCGACAACCCCGTCCTGCACATTGGCGCCAATCAGACCCATTCCCACGTAATTGGGGCCGTTCATATGCACGGCTGGCCCATTGCCCATCATACTGGACCAGTCACCATATTCCGACTCGTGAACGCCGTCGTTGTTAACATCCGTTCCCGCATGACCCATCCCGAGAAGATGGCCAATTTCATGAGCGTACACGATCAATTGCGATTGACGAACCGAAGCGCGCGAGCCATGCGCGACGCCACCCCAGCTGCACCCGGTGTTCGCCGGCAAAATATAAATAAGGTGTCGATATTCCGACAGGTCGTGCCCCTGGGCCTCGACCGCATCGTCCGCGGCACTTGCCCATCCGTGGTGATCGCAGGTTCCTCGGCCGCTCATATTCACTGTGGCGTGATAAACATCTGGGCTGCCATCGCCATTCAAATCGCCATCAAATGATATACGCCCGTGAGTGTTTTTCTCATACAGGTCCTTAACCGACTTTGTGGCGCCAAAAATCAGGGATGACACTCGCGCCGCTGAATCACACGGAACGCCATCATTCAAGGTGACCATAATGATCCCCACTGTCCGAGAGTCCGTCAGCTCCGTAGATAACTTGTTTAGCTGAATTAGGGCGGAACCGTCCGTGACTTTGGAAATGGACTCAACGGTAACAGTGCGATCGGCATTGTCTTTGGACGTACGACCCTTGACTATGACTTTATCGCCTGAGCTCAATCTTGATGCCTCCTCCGGACTTATATTTAGTAGCCTTGTGACACGTCCTGTGATTTCGTCGTGAACATAGTAATGTGTCTCACTGGTTCCTTCTTGAAAATTGTCAATGACCGAGATCTCGAGTTTGCCTTTGATTTCAAGTTCACTGGCGCCAAGAGCTTGGTGGGGACCGATTCCCATTAGAGTGAGCGCCGCGAGGATCGAGTACAAAAAAAACCGTCTCAGATACATTTCTACCCCCATAAACCCTCTCGGCGACTATGGTCGCGGAGTCGCGTTCACACTGTTGCTTGGTCCTGATTCGTTTCCAGAACGATCCTTCGCACGCACAGTGTACGTATAGGTCTTGCCATTCGTAAGACGTGGGACCGTGTAAGACGTTGTGGCAGCTCCTCCCAGCGGAATCCCATCTTGATAGATCGAGTAGGACACAACGCCGGAGAGCGCGTCCGTGGAGGGCAGCCACGAGAGCGAGACTTGCCCATTTCCCGGCGCCGCTGTCAGCGATTGCGGTGCCGTTGGAGGCGTCGGATCAACCACGATTTTAAGGTTTACGTTGACGTCAGCGTGCGAAGAGGTTGGCGAAGGGGGAGGAACGGGTGGGGGAGTCGGAGCGGGGGTTGGAGGCGGCTGAGGTTGCTGAGTAGGAGTAGGATTCGGAGTGGGGGCTGGCGCTGGTGGTGGAGCTGGCGAGGGAGTCGGAATGGGGGTTGCTGGCGGAGGAGCTGGGACCGCAGTTGGCGCTGGTGTAGGTCCGGGTGTCGGAGTCGACGTCTGTTCCAAAGTTGTGGACGGAAGTGTGCGCGAACTAAATCCGCTGTCACAGCCGCCAAGGACAAGCGCAAAGGTTAAATAAATTGTTGAAATGAAAGTTCTTGAACAGATGTCCAGCGGCCCGTGGCGTCTTATGAGCTGCTCAGATCTCATTCCCAAAAAATGTCCCCCAATGAGAAGTGTGCGAATTTGACTTTCAGTTAATGGCTGCAATTAGGGGTCCAAATTTAACTTTCGTTTTGAGACATCGGTTGCGTGTTAATTTGCTTTTCACATGAGTGGGAATATTGATGATCGTTAAAGTTCTCTACATTCGAATCATCGCCTGGGCGTAAGTGGGTGATTACATGTGGAAAAATCTAATCGAATAGGATTCTTACAACTCTTCGTCTGAGTACAAAGTTTCTTTGTTTCTCGAGTGATCCGAGTGTTTCCTTTTGGTGCTGGATTTGAGGTTTGCGGAACGCCCCCCCATCGCGGCACGTGCTTCGCTGCGCCAGCTCCCTGGTGAGAATGGGCGGCTCTTGGCCTACAAAATCGATGTGTAAGGGATATCCAGCCGGGAGGCGACCACGCGGATGATTTCCGCCGCTGTCTCCTCCAAGGCCCGATCGGTGACGTCAAAAACCGGCCAGCGTCGGTTCTGCTTAAAAATCGTTCGTGCGTATTCCAATTCCTGCTGGATATGGGCCATATTGGCGTATTCTCCACCCGGATCTTGGCCAAACTTTTCGAGACGCTTCTTGCGGATGCGCGTGAGCGCGGCTGGATCAATGGTCAGACCCACGACTCGGCGCTGATCCACCTTAAACAGCTCTTCGGGAAGAGCCGTGTTGAGGACAACGGGCACGTTCGCCACCTTCCAACCCTTGTGGCTTAAAAAGATTGACAGGGGTGTCTTGCTGGTTCGACTGATACCCACCAGAACGATGTCGGCTTGATCCAAATCCGACATGGTTTTACCGTCGTCGTGTTTCACTGTGTACTCAATGGCTTCGATGCGTTTGAAATAACGTTCATCGACGGCGCGAAGCAAGCCCGCCGTGTGGCTTTCCGAATTGCGGCCGAAGTACTTGTCGAGAGCTGTCAGAAGGGGACCCATTAAGTCCACCGCCACGAGCCCGCGTTGGGCGGCGCACTCCATCACTTTGCGGCTCATATGAGTGCCGACCATGGTGAAGACGATCAGACCTTGGCGTGCGGAGACATCACCCATCAGCGCTTCGATTTGTTCTTCCGTGCGGACGTTCTTGCACCGGACAATATTGATATTGAGGTCCGAGTACTGCACAAGCGCCGCGCGAATCATAGTGCTTGCGGTTTCGCCGGTGCCATCGGAGAGAATGAAGATGGTCGCCAATTGGCTGGAAGGTGTATCCATAGACTGGGGGTTAATAGAGGAAGCACTTGTTTACAAGTTTGTGCGCGGCGGACATATGATCCATGGCCCACGGGGCGGGCATGCGACTCAAGAGGACGTAGGAAACCGTGGGCGTCGGTTTGAGCAAATAGCCGTCACCGTCGGACGCGCCCATTAGGGGCTCCATCTTCACCGAGCTCAGGATCTTGTCCGCGGGCGCGCGGCGCACTTGGAGCGGCGTCATTTCGGGGATCAAACCATTGGCGCGGATTTGGTCGCTTAATTCGAGGTGAAAGACATGGCCACGCCAGAACAGATCAGTGATCCACCAGTTTCCACTGTCTTCGGAGCTGCCCCTTTGGACCAAAAGTCCGGCATCGAAAAAGGCGGAAAGTCGGTCCAGGACGCGCACGGGTAATTCCGGATCCGCCGGGCCATTTTCAACAAGCCGTTCGATCTTATCGAGACCCGTCGCTGGCACGAATGCACGCGCGCGTTGACGCAATTCCTTAAAGTCATCATCAATAAAATCTTCTATATGAGAAAGAAGAAATTGAACACGATCCAGGCTCCACCGGCCGACGATCTCACGCAGCTGGTCTTTCATGAATTTATGTCTCCTCCACATCGGGAACAAAATCAGCTGCGATATCGGATGAAGACAGCTGATCCCAGTAGGATCTGGCTTCTTCAGGATTCGTGTTTAGCGGGAGAAAGACAAGAATCTTCTTTGCCTGAAGGTCCGTGGCTATATACTGCACTTTGTTAAGCCACTCGCGCATGCCGTTCGAGCATTCGACCACCATGCAGGCTTGAGCGGGTACCAAGCCTTCACCCCGCACCAACAGCACGGACTCAGGGGAGCGCGGATGTGCCGGTACGTTCACGCCGTATTCTTGAGCCACACGGTAAACTTCGGCAGGAAGGTGCAGGCCCCTGTAATCCAACCCACGGCACATCTGCCAGTTCAGATACCAATCCATACGAGCAAACCATTTGCTTTGCCGCGGGGGAGGGAAAACCCAGAGATCAAACTGCGTGCTTAAAAAATCGTAAGTCGACGATGAGAGCGGCGCGGTTTCCAGCATGCGATCTATTGTTTCATGACTTGGTCGAGGATTCCATTCACAAATGCGGCCGAATCCACGGTCCCGTATTTCTTGCTGATTTCGATGGCCTCATTGATCGCAACCGCAGGCGGAACAGAGGACGCCGGACCTTGCGAAAATTTCAACTCGAAAGTGGCTACGCGCATGATGTTCAGATCCACCAGAGCCATTCGCTTCAATGTCCAGTGCGCACTGCTTCGCTGAATCAAAGAGTCAATCTCCGGGCGGTTTTGTTCTACTCCTTTAAGGAGATAATGGGCATATTCCCAAACTTCCGGGGCCGCATCAAAACTGCGCCGGAAGGCCTCAAGCCCCGCTTCCACAGTTTGCTGATTGGAAAATTCCTGTTGAAAAAGCACCTGCAGAGCCACCTCTCGGCTCAAGCGCCTCGTGCTCACACTCATATCTCGGCCTCGCTATTGGACTTGTTCTGTTCCGCCTCCAGGCTCTGCATAAACTCATTCACATCGCGAAAGGATTTGTACACACTCGCAAATCGAACGTACGCGACATCATCCAACGTCTTGAGTTCCTTGACCACCGCTTGCCCAATTTTGTTGGCCGCAAGTTCCTTATCCGGAGAACTTTGCACCCAGCGGGAGATGCGGTTCACAATGTTTTCAATCTGCTGAACACTTACCGGACGTTTCTTGCACGCAATCTGAATCCCTCGTCGCAACTTTTCCTTTGAAAAGGGCTCGCGTCGCCCATCCTTTTTGATCACCTGTGGAAAGTGGACCAGTAAACTTTCGACTGTGGAGAAACGCAAGCGGCAGCTCAGGCATTCGCGCCGGCGCCGGATTTCTTCGTCACGATGGACGCGAGTTTCAAGAACTCGATGCTCTTGATGGCCACATTGGGGGCATTTCATGGGGTCATGATCCTAAGCGACCTCGAGGTTGATGTCACGACGCAAAACCAGTTCCTCTCGCCCGCAAACTATGGACATTTTTACGGGGGACCCATAGCTTATGCCTTGTTTGCCTTTGTTGGGGAGGTATCCTGTGCAATTTCGGCCAACCGCCATCATGAGATTCCTATTTACACTCGCGTCGGCGCTCCTGCTGACTCTTGTTTCCGTCACCGCGCCGGGACCGGCGCAGGCCCAAATGGTTGAGGTCCCACCTGAAGGTGAGGAGGAAACTACCGCAAAGCCGGGGCCTGATGATCAGCGCATCCAAAAGGAAGCGGAATCCGGCCGAGATCGGGCCCGAGAGTACTTTCAGGAACGTCAATCTCCCACAGAACCGCCGCCGCGGGCGACGCGCTCACCAGCGTCCGAGGGAGGGGCCACGCCCCGCTATTTGGCCATACATGCGGGTACTTTTTTTTCAGATAAAGCCTACCGTTGGGGGACCGGCGAAGGCGAGGATGTGGGAAAGCTCAACGCCGGCGTGACCTACCGCATGGGCGAGTGGGTTAACTCCATGGATCTGGCCATGCGCATTGATTACACGAGTTTCGAGCTGAACAACGATGACGCGCGCAAACTGTCTTTGGGTGCGATCATTACCTTCCCTGATGCCAACAGCCGCTTTCCCCTTTATTTCGGTGGGGGTTTGGGAATGGGATTCTTCCTCAAACAAATCGAGGACGAATCGCCGTTGGCGCTCGATTATTCCATATTCGGCGGCGTGCGCCTGTTGGACGTGATCGGGAGTGTTGGATTTCTGGTGGAAATGGGACTTAAGAATCATGTGCTCTTGTTAAGCGAGGGGCAGTTCAACGGCGTTTTTATCAACGTCGGGACTGTGTTTGCTTTTTAATGCGCGTGCTTTTTGCTCCGCTACGGGAAGGCCTGAGCCAAGCCCTACAGGATATCTTTGTGGGTGGATGGCCCGCGGACAAAGTGGTGCAGCGGCATCTGAAATCTCATAGAAAATGGGGCAGCTCGGATCGGCGTCTCTTTGCGGAGGGCGTGTACGACATTGTTCGCTGGTGGAGGCGTCTTCTTTTCGCTTGCGATAGAACGTGGCCGCTTGCGGACGGCGCGGGGCCGGAGGTTTTTCTGACGGCCGTGCAAGAAGTGATTCAGTGTTGGTGTTGGTTGAATGAGATTGATCCCGGAAAGCCACCTTCTTTCACTCAGATCTTAGTATCGTCCCAAGGTGCCCTTTCGCGTTGGCATGACCGGGCTCTCCCGCGCGCCGTCCGCGAGTCCTTGCCGGATTGGCTGGATGCCTGGGCATTTGAACAGTTGGGCGAGCGCTGGAATCAGGTGGCGCCGGTGCTCAACACGGTAGCCCCTGTTTATCTCAGGGCAAACCAGCTTAAAATCACTCCGGAGGAGTTGGTTCGCACGTTAGATGATGAAAATGTGAGCGCGGAACATGTCGAAGGCGACACGATTCGTCTTGAGCGCCGGGTGAACGTGTTTTTAACGAAAGCATTTCGGGCCGGCCTGTTCGAGGTTCAGGACCTGCATTCCCAGCGCGTGGCCCCGGCATTGAGGGTTGAACCCGGCCAGAGGATTGTGGACGCATGCGCCGGGGCCGGAGGAAAAAGCCTGCATCTGGCCGCACTGATGAAGAACAAAGGCAAAATCATTGCGCTGGATACCTCAGGTAAAAAATTGGATCAGCTGCGTGAGCGCTCCACACGAGCTGGAGCTACCTGTATTGAGACGCGCGTGATTGACTCTTCGAAGATTGTAAAGCGCCTGCGTGATTCGGGTGATCGCCTCCTGTTGGACGTGCCGTGCTCGGGCCTCGGCGTACTGCGCCGGAATCCGGATAGCAAGTGGCGCTTGACTCTCGCGGAGGTCCAACGAACTCGGACGCTTCAAGGCGAGATTCTTCAGTCGTATTCCTCGATATGTAAAATGGGTGGGTTTATGGTTTACGCCACCTGCTCCATCCTGCCCGATGAAAATGAGCGCCAGCTGGCCGATTTCCTGTCCCGAAATGGATCACGCTGGGAGGTGGAAATGCAAGAAACCCTGTGGCCAGTGAAAGACGGACCCGATGGTTTTTTCCTCGCGCGTCTGCGCCGCCTTTCCTGATGTGAGACGAGAGTAAGAAAGTTTTCGCGAACGTGTGATGGCTGCGGGTACCATCAAGAAGATGGTGTCACGTCGGTACGTCCTTATTCCCACAATTCTCTCTCTGGGCTTTCTGCTTTTGATTCAATTTCAGAACTGCGCGCCGGCCAATTCCATTCCGTCAAACGCAACCTCCGGATCGCAGGTGCGCATTGTGGATGAGTGGAATAAGGTGGGAATCCAGTTTGTCTTTCCCACCATCGAGTTACACGATGAGGCCGTGAGCGCGGAATTGACCGGAGTCTGCAATCGTGAACATTCCGGGAAACTTTTCGTTTGGACGGCGGGGACCATGGGGGGCACGGGCATGTGTCGGGCGGGCGGATTCTCGCTGTCTCTCCAGGATTTGGATCAGATCGTGTGCGGGGTCGAGCACCTCGTGACCGTGGAGGCCTCGTGGGGAGAGTCCACATTCACTTATGTGGTGAAGCGCTGCCAGCCGTTGGCTTCGCAACCGGTACAATCACCGGCGGGCAGCCCTTACGGGACCAGCTGTGCCCTCGAGTATGCTTTGGGTGCTGAGGAGGCAACCAGTCCCTGCAGTCAGGTTTGCTATCGGGAGCAGAAGGTTGTCTCCAATATTCCTGTTGATGCGTCTCAGTGCGCAGGAATCGCAGCCCAGCTGGCGGGGACTAGCCCATAGGCCGGTCCTGTTGACCCGTTCCTCAATCGCTTCGAAGATAATAGAGTGAAATTTGAGAGCTTTCTTCATTATGTCACCCACCATAGCGAATCGCTCATTCAATGGTTATTCTTCGCAATTCTGCTGCTCTCAGGGGGATTGATCGCTCGCGGCCTATTTGGAAAATCAGATGAGGAGCCAAGCTCAAAAAGTTTGGATGTGGAAGCGGCCAGCCTGCATGGGGAAATTCAGGGTGTCCTTCACAAGATTCTCGAGCAAACAGCTAAACTGGAGTCCGTGAATCTGGCTGAAGCCACGCCCCAAATGGTCGCCGATGTCGATGCTCAGGTGCAAACGCTGAAGAAGAATTTGGCAGCCCGGGAGCAGGAACTCGCAGTGTTTAAACAGGATGGCGGTTCGGCCGCAGGCGCGCAAGTGGATGAACTCCAAGGGCGCATCAAGGAGCTTGAGGGCAAGCTCGCCGAGTATGAGATACTCGAAGATGATATCGCGGATCTTTCCTTATACAAGGAAGAGAATACGCGCCTGCGCACAGAGCTCGAGAAGTACAAAGGCGGGGGTGCCGCGCCTTCAGCTCCTGCGCCAGCGGCTGCGGTGGAGGCGACTGATTCCGAGGTGAGTGCCGACGCCCTGGCGGCTGAACTTGGGGCGGAGCCCGCTCCGGAGTCCGAAGCCGATTTTGAGTCACAGGCCGAAGTTCCGCCGGAATCCGGCAGTGGGGCGCGTTCCGGCGAGGACATTGTGGCCGAATTTGCCGAGGCCGTGAGCCAGGAAACTGCTAGTGATCCAGCTTCTGAGGTGCCTTTTGATGCGCGTCAATCTGATAATCCTATGGAGGCCTTTGAGGCGGCGCTGCAGATGGAAAAGGCACCGCAAGAGCCTGTGTCACTAGGTGTGGACCCCGGTCCCGCTTCGACCCCGATCCCCACCCCGGCCCCCACTGCGCCTTCGCCCGCGCCTTTGCCTTCGAACCTGGGTTCGGCCGCGGACCCTGATCTCGCGAAAATCGCGGACATGCTCTCCCAGGCAGATGCTCAGACCGCCGTCACACCTGCACCCGCGCCCGCGCCCGCGCCCGAGTCCCCAGCCCCGGTCTTCACCCTGACGTCCGCACCTGCGTCCGTAAAGGAATCGGCACAGGCGTCTTCATCTGCATCTGCGCCGGAGGCGGATGACCTCTTCGCCGAGTTTGCCCAAGCACAGACCGAGATTGCGGACGATGCCTCCAGTGTGACTTTGGACACAGATAAGATGATGGCCGAAATGGCGGCGCTTGTCGGCGTGGAACCGACTTCCGACAATGCTCTTGATGAATCCATCGACACGAATAAAATGGCGGCGGAAGCCAGTTCGCTCGGCAAGTCTTCATGACACGGATACTTATAATTATGGCTTCGGTGGGTGTGGGTTCGTCGGTTTCCCGGCAGGTCTTCGCGTCTTTGGAAGATCACTTGAGCCTTCCCGTGGGGGATCGGGTGCGCGAATTCCGTCATGCGGGAGCCGAAGGACGAACCTTTCTCATCCGCAAGGCCGCTGATTCAAAGGCTCCGCTCAAATTGCGGTGGCGCGCGGTCACGACCATGGGGAAGTTGGACCCTGAAGGGTTTCGTGGCCCGCTCGATGCGGCGTTGACAAGTCCGGAATGGTTTATGCGCAACGCCGCTTTGATTGCGTTGAAGCACGGTGACCGGGAGCGTGCCTTGACATGGTCGACTCGTCTCCTGCGCGATCCCGCACTGCTGGTGCGAACTCAAGCCGTGCGAAATCTAATTGATTTGGATGCGCGTGAGGCCGAGCCCATTCTCTGGCAGCAGCTCTATGATAAACGCAACTTCCGCAAAGGGGAGAGTCTGTGGATTCGCCGTCATCTGGCGGAAGCTGTCGCGCGGTTTGCAATGGCGGGACGCGCGCGGAATTTTGAACGCCTCCTGAGGGATTCTGATACACGTTTGCACAAGTGGGCTATTCTGGGTCTTGAAAATGTCACGGGACTCCGTATGAGTGATCGCAAGGAACCGGTTGAAATCCGCCGCCAAAAATGGCTTGCCCGTCTCGGAGAGCAAGAGATTTGAGCGCAGGCGGCCCGTCTTAATTACTACTATTATTGTTTTGCTGTTGATTTTGTTTCTTTTGGGCCCGAGCCAAGGCCCGGTCGATCTGAATTTCGCGTCCAACCCGGTACAAAATGGATCTCTCTTCCAATCCATCACTGGGCAGCGACTTGGGATCCGAGAAAAAGTCGACCTGTAGCTGGGTGTCCTTGACGACGGTCACCTTTGTGGCCGAGCGTTCATCTCGTATACCTTTAATCACTCTTATGACGAGTCGATAGGTCTCTCCCGAAGGCGCAACGTCGTCGCCATGGGGAGGCGACCAGATTCGGTAGCCCCGGATCATATCTGTTTCAAGTACCCCCTGATCCATATTGCTCACGCGAAGGGGATAAGGCTGGACAACGAGGTTGACGGCGCGCCAGACTTCTTCAAAGTTTGCCAGAAACACCTGCTCTCGCGGTCCGTAAAACGTCTCCGGCCCACGGCGCTCCACAAAGAGTGCGCATGCTGCCAGCTGCATGAAGAAAAGGGAAACTGTGAATCTAAATATCCAGGATATTCCGCGTGACATGAGTAATCGTATTCAAGTCTACCTTGGAAGGTGTCCCTGATACACCCGTAAAGTTTGCGGGTCGCGCCAAAAACAGGACTTCCCACCGGTAGGAGCGATCCGCCTTTCGCTCCAGCGGAAGAGTTGGGAGTTGAACCTGCTCGAGCCAGGATGAAGACCAAACCTCCCATAGGCGTGTCCGGCGTTCGTTCTTAACTATTCCCGTATCCACGGTTTCAATTTCGGAAAGAATCAGCCCCATCGCCGCCGCGACTACGCCTTCTGGGAGCTGGGGTACGGAAAACGTCATCGTGTTTGTGTTGGGGTTCAGCACGGGCCTTTCAATCAAAGGCAGGAACTGGGGCGCAACATCTTCTTGGGCAGAGACCAAAACAAAGCTGAGACGTCCGAAATCGGGTTCCAATGGCGCGCGCATCAGAGGGCTGGCGCCGGCCTCCGCCTGAGCCAAGATCATCCATGGCGCTAGAAGGCGGAGGAATTCCCGAGGTAAGTTCTCATTCGAAGCGATAGAGGTCTGGAGCATCAACGAAAGAACAGCAGGTGTTCCCATGTTCGGATTTGTTTTCAGGTCCAGGTTTTGACCCGAAGTTAATCGTTTTAAGTCGGTCGGTGTGAAAACACCTCCTCGTTCAAGCAGGGCCAGGCTGATCATTTCTCGATTTTCACCAAACTTGGGTGCGCGGACATTGATGGTGGATGGAAAGGGAATTTGATTCACTGGGAGATCAACATTCGCCGTGTCGGTTTCCACGCTCACCGTGCGCTGTCCCGCTTGCTTGAATGTGAAATGATTGATCATTTCAAAAAACGATTTGCCAGCCCGGATATCACTGATAACCCGCTGGAGCGGAAACTCACCGTGAATCGCACTGATCGTGTACTGGCCCGGTGTGCGAACAAAGGAGCGGTAGTCCGGCTTGTTGAGCGGAATCCGAAATCCAAAGTAACTTTCCAGTTGCTGAGGCAACGCCAAATTGCTGGGAATTTCCGTCGAGTTGCCGAGAATGGGAATACGGTCAGAGTGGGGACTGATCACCGTCGCCAGGTCAAAGAAAAGCATTTGTTCACGATTCAACGCAGGGAACACAAGACTGAAGTCAACCTTCCCATCTTGAATTAAACGCCCGTATTCGGTCGTTGTTCCCTTGATCTCTTTCTGGTCCGGCGGCTCTTGGCGGCTCAAATTCAAAACACGCGTTCCCGGCAAGCAAGAGGGAAACGTGAGGGTGATATAACCGGGTGCCTGCACCGTAACGGGCAGGGGAGAGCTCCATTCCGCCGGAATAAAAGCCACACCCGAAGCGTCTGTTTCCAGGAGATTCCCTGCGAACGGATTATCACGATCGTAGCCCACAAGAATTTGAGCGCCTGGGACCGGTTTTTGATGCTCGTCAACAACCCAGAAGCGCTCCTCGCCTACGAGCTGAAGACTTCCTTCCGCAAGCGACTGATTCTGGTCTTCAACAATCTGATTCCACGAAGATTGGCTCTCCGCACAAGATATCGACGCTATGAGTAGCGCGAGCATAAACCAGGAGCGCATCCTCAATTTCCCCCTACGAAGCTTCCTCCGACCAACATTATTATAGTCCCTTAAGTTATTGAAGTCACGCTAACAGCAAAGGTCAAGATGTTGACAGCCCGCCCAGCGCTAGGGTACCGTGACGCCGCTTATCATCGCCGCATAAGCGGTCTTTAAATTCAAATTGGCGGGATAGCTCAGTTGGTTAGAGCAGCGGAATCATAATCCGCGTGTCGGGGGTTCAATTCCCTCTCCCGCTACCAGTTATCGTTCGAAGACGTAGATGATATACAGCTCCCCTATAACTCGTTGTCAGGTTAATCCGGAGACCTGGCGACCTCAATATCCCGAACCCTTGGCCGCTCTACGGTTCTATGGCGGCCCCTTCCTTTGAGTGATGGGACCAATATTCGACCGGCGCTTCCTGCTCAAGCGGTTGCTCAATAAGCCAATAGCGTAAAAAACGCGAACCAATCCATTTGCGGCGTTAGCCGCATTTTCGAAGATCAAAATTTTGCAGTCAATTCAGCTCAGCGTTATCCCTGTAATGTCCACGTTGAC
>JBFWQY010000036.1:0-47328 GCA_050249195.1 Bdellovibrionales bacterium | reverse complement strand
GCCAGATCGACCGAGTTCGCGATAAAAAAATCCAAAATAAATCGAAAAATTTCCGCACACCGAAGGCGGTGGGGGACGACCGGTCAAAAAAACCGGCCGTAGGCCAGGTTTTTCACCGGCCTGCTAAAAGGATTTTGCGACTGTGGCCCCTTGAGATGGGAGCGCACATATTTTGCCAGTTTCGCTTGTCTTTTGCCAGGATCCGCTATGCTGAGAATGGCGGTCACATCGACGATCACATCCTCGCGCTCAGCGCGAATCCCTGAGATCTTTGGCAGCCGGGCCGAAGGGCAAACTTTTATCCCGAGAAAAGACCGACCGTCCACGAGTCGAATGATAGCCTCATCGTAGGCGCAGCCGAGATCTCTCAGATCCGTGGATTTCACCCATTTTCGAGGGAGGTATCCGACGCCGTCTATTTCCCGGCTATCCAGGTAAACCTCAAGGCCCTTGGGATCATCAAGAGGGACACGAAACTGTGTGTCGAGGGGTATAAGCGGGTCCAAAACATGGCGCCATTCGTCTGCCTTCAATTGGCCTGCGTTCGCGTCCATGCGGGAATGGCGTTCTGTGACGATCTTCTGGAATTCTTTTAAGCGGGATTGCACAAAGCCTGTGATGCCCCGGACGTTGTAAACACGTTCCAATTCTCCAGCAATAAAAAGAAGTAGGGCCTCGGTCTTCATTTTCTTAAATTTTAATCCGAATCGCTCCGGATCGGTCTTTGCGGCTTCGAGAACGGCTCGAACCCCTGCGCTGGTTGTGGGGTCGTAGCCAGCTTCCCTAGCGGCCGTGCTGAATTGGTCGACCTTGTCCTGATCGGTTTGAAGATAACGAGTGACGCCGTTTTGGGCCGCGAGGTCGATGATTTCGGAGGTCAGGTAAATCGTATTCCATGAATTTTGATCCTTTACGAGGTCCCACATCGCCTCGTAAGTTCCACCTCCAGTCAATCCTGTGAGATTCAAATCTTCCGAAGTGCGCCGGTCATTTCGAACAAGAGCGAGGCCTTCACTTATGCTGAGGCGCAAGTCTTCGAGGATCCGTTCCGAAATCTTTTGCGCACCCCAACCGGAGCGAAGATACTCCTGCGCCATGGCTTGAAAAAAAGCCTCTCGTTGGCTTGAGGATTGAGCTTCCAGTTGCGCGTATTCAACCGCGCTCGGCAAGATTCCGCGGATCTGAAGACTGAGCTTTCTCAGGCGTGCGGAGTCGGAAAGGGGCTCTCCCGCCGCATACCGGCCGAGTCCGAAGGCACTCACGGCCGCGAACGCGAGGATGAAGGTCCACGTTTTCACCATCTCAGTTTTCTCCTGTACAGCTGATTTCCATGCATTCCCGCTGCCAGGAAGAGATGGCGATTCTGTGGATGGCTGGGGGTTGGGGTCACGCGATAGCGGTTTCAAGGAGGATAAGCCGCATTTTGGCTCCTCCCGGCAAAAGTCTGTACACCATTGGGAACCGTCGCAGAGAACACTCCGGAAGGGCCGAACAGCCTTCCTGGAAGGGCCGGGCTTAACGGCAGTGAGCTTTCCGTACCTTTTCGAGTATTACTAAAATTTTAGTAGACATTTACTAATTCTTTAGTAGATTGAGCTTAATCAAGGGGGAAATCGATGGCAAAGACGCTGGCACGCCCGCTAACTGAAGTCGAGTTGGAGCTCATGCAGCTGATCTGGCAGTTAGGGGAATGTACGATCCGAGAGATTCATGAGGCGTTGCCCGAGGAGCGCGAGCTCGCCTACACGTCGGTCGCAACGATGGTAAAAATCCTTGAGCAAAAGGGAGCTATATCGAGTCAAAAGAAGGACCGGGCCATCACCATCAAGCCGCGCATCACGCGCACTGATTATGAAATCACCAGTCTCAAGCACTTGAGCCAGAGTGTGTTTCAGGGGAACGCCGCTTCCATGGTCACGCGCCTGCTGGATGAAGGGGATCTCTCACCCGATGAGCTGCGCGAAATCCGTCGTCTATTGGCAGAAAGGCTGCGCTCATGATCGCGGCCTACATTCAAATTTCTCTTTGGATCGGGACGGCCTGGATCCTGTTTAAACTTGTACCGTTTGGACGGACTTCATTTCATGGACGCAAAATAATTGCGTACTCGGTTCTTAGTGTCAGCGTGACGCTGCCCGTGTTCGTGTCTCGGCTTCCCGATTCCTACTTTCCGAGCCTAGCGACAACCACTGAACGCGTGGCGAGCCGCAGTTGGGACGGCGGAGATGTCTCGGCCCGGCCAGTCGGGCAAACGCTCGCGCAGCTGAGAGCGACGGTCTCCCGTTCTCTCGGTTCGCCCAAACCGAACTTGGGCTTAACGTCCGCGGGTTGGACGCTCGGCCTGTTGCTTGGAATATTCCTTATGTGCGTTTATCGAATCCGAGACCGGATGCGATTAAAGCAACTCCTCGGCGAAGCGACCATTCTTCATAACCTCGGCCGCGTCCGAGTCGCAATCACAGATCATTTTGATATTCCATTTTCCTTTTTGACCTGGCGTCACGCCTATGTGGTGTTGCCCTCCAAGTTAATCCTCCACCCGCGTGACTTCAAAGTGGCTCTTCGGCACGAAGTGGAACACCATCGTCGGCGTGACACGCTGTGGGTGCAGGTTCTGGAAGGTTTGGTGTGTGTGTTCTTTTTCAACCCGGCGATTTATGCCTGGAGGAAAACGATTTTAGAGTTGCAAGAATTGGCTTGTGATGAGGCCCTCATCAGCCGGATGGGGATCTCAGTGCAGGACTATGGAAGCTGTCTTCTTCGAGTGGCGGAGATGGCGCTTGGAAAACGGTCTGTGTACTTCGCTGGTACCGCGAGTATGATTCCGATTTTCAGGTCCAGTAGCCACTCCTTTTTAAAAAGGAGAATCAACATGTTTGCGCAACACGAGCGCCATTTGCCCCGACGGGGGCTGGCGATCGCAATCGGTACCATTTTATCTCTCAGCTTTGCCGTCGCAGTGTATGCCGGGCAGACGCTTGGACGTTCGAAACAGAACGTCAATTCGGGAAAACCCCTCTTTGATACGGCCATTCAACAAATCACGAGCGACGTTCTCAATAATGGGCTGACAAATCTGAAAGCCTCGGCGGGCTTTGCCATTATTTCCGACGTGAGACGTGGGACCGTGATCGCCGCCGTGAGTATCAATCGCGGCTTTGATCCCAAACTCAAGGGCGACTGGGCCTTGTCGTATCCGTTGGAGCCGGGATCCGCGTTGAAACCTTTGATTGTGGCTTCGGCCTTGCAGCACAAGGCGACCACGATTGACGACGTTTATGACTGCGGCAATGGGGAGTATCTCTTCGGCGGTATGCTCAACCATGACGTTCGGCCTATGGGACGGTTGAGCACGGCCGAGACGATCATGCACTCAAGCAATATCGGCACAATCAAGATTGGCGAAAGGCTGGGCGCTGAGGGGATCGTACGCGCCTTACGCGAATTTGGCGTCGGCGGCGAGACGGTCAAGGAGTTTCCCGCTGCACGTGGTGGACACGTCCCCAATGCGGGGGTGATTGAAGAGGAGAAGTTCATTGCTTTGGTGTCTCAAGGGATATCCAATCGGACCGGATTTCATGTCACGCCGCTGGAATTGGTTCAGGCTTATGGAGCCATGGCGAATGGCGGCCGTTTGATGCGGGCTCTATCAGCGCGCGGGACGCACGATCCAGAGATGGTGCGCGATGTTCTCTCTCCAGAGGTCGCCAGCCAGATGCGAGAGGTGTTACGTCGAGTCGTGCAAGAAGGCACGGCTCGAACAATCCGAGATTCGACGCTGGAATTGGCGGGCAAGACCAGCACGATTATCGTGAATGGCAATCAACGCGTCGGTGGGTTTATTGGCTACGCCCCCGCTGGTGATCCGAAGCTTGTGATTTACGTGGCTCTCTTCGATCCTAAAATCCCGAGCCCGGCAGGCTCCAATACCGCCGCACCCGTATTCCGTGAGCTTGCGGAGAAGGTCGTGCCCGAGTGGACTCGGCGATTCTGAGGAGTGAAGCGAAAGCTCGCTCGTATGTCGTATGATGGCAAAGCATCGGTAAGGCAAAAAGCGCGGATGGGAGACCTGCTCCTTTGGGGGCGGGTCCCACTTCAGAGGACCGGTTGCGGCGGCGGTTTATGGACAGGACAGCATCAGCGTTGGGGACGGACCGTCCAGCTTAATAAAGAATAGAACGCGGATCTCCGATAAAAACATGATGATCTGTTGGGCTTTTGGGAGATAGAGCGGTATGACGAAAATCTGGAAAACAGCGGTAGCGTTCACTCTGCTTGTTTTCGCGTCCAGCTCTAGGGCCAGGTTTTCAACCACACAAATTTCCAATCCCACTTTCAATCACTGTAAAGAGTGGGGCGCCAGAGATTGGGATCTTTATAAAGATCACCTTATGACCAACTATCCCGATGAGGAAAAGATGGCGCGTCCACTGGGGGAGTTTGCAAAGATATATGAGAAGTGCAAAGGCTCGTTTTCGAATTTCACGAAAATGACGGAGTGCTTGGAGCGGATGGAATACGTCGCGAGACTCGTCACGAAGCCGCTGTCGGCCCGAATTCACGCGTGGAAATCGGACGAGGAATACTATAAATCCCAACCAAAAGGGTTGGTCGATATGCCGGAGGAATTTAAGAACGGCCTTCCGGCCAATTGGCAGGACATTGTGCGGAAGAAGGATTGGAAGTGCGTCACTTTCAGGTCCAAACTTCCAACGCCTTCTTCCAAGGGTGATGAGCTTTCCATGTTCCGGACGGTCATTCTTATACCGAAAGAGTTGAATGGAAAGCGGGTTATGCAAAGACTCCTTGTCACTTCAAAGACCGAGAAGCCCGACGAAACGCCCTCCACGTTTCAGATCATTTCCACCGAGCACGAGTATGACGGTCGCTTCGACGAAGGGTATGACAAGGGCGCGAGAATGAATTACCGCATCTACCAGAAAGAAGGCGAAACCCTAGAGCACGGTGAGCTCGGGGACTGTGCCGGCTGTCATATGACGGGACCTATTCGAATAAAACCCGACTATTCCTTTACGCCCAAGTTTTGCGGTGATTACGAGCTTGAGACCATGAATCACGACCTGCTTGCAGACTCGACCATGCCAAATCAGGAGAGGGTTTTGGATCGACGGCTACATCCCAAGCCGGCGATGGGAAATTTCCCCATAAGCAACGAGGGTCGGGTCGGGGTTGCCGGTTCAGACAGTGTGCGCTGTTCCCACTGCCATTCCGATTTTGGAGGAGAGCGCAATCCCTTACTTGCGGCGATGAACAGCCTGAATCCTCTATCGCGCTTGCCAGCCTGGATTACGGAGATAGAGATCCATAAGAATATGCCTCCTGGAATAAAGCTGAGCTTCGACGAAAGGGCCAAGGCGGAGGCGCTGTTACTCAAAGAGCAAATTGACGGAATTCGGACATGGCTGGAGGATAAAAGGTGCGAAGCGGACCCAAGCCCAGCACCCGGGCCGGCGTCGGGATCGGAAACGGGGGCGAGGCGGGAACCGGAGTTGAGACCCAAGCCGGGTTCAAGACCAGCGACGGAACCGAGCCCGGAAACGAGTGGCGAGCTAGAGACGGGTGCCGAGCCAAAGACAAAAGCGCCGGATACGGCCCGATAACGAGCGACGGGTCTGAACTGGCGCAAGTTGGAGAAAGGCCGAGAGCCATTCAATCGAAGTTGTCTCGATGCCAGAACAACGGAAAATGTTAGGTTGGCCCGTGATTTCGCCACTTCTCCGCCCATGCCTTTCCAAGCTCGATCTCGGCCATCATGCGATTATGCACGCCGCAGAGACATCGGAGATTTGAAAGTTCATTTCCACCTTCGAGCGCTCGTGGCACGATCTGATCCGCTTCGAGCTGGTGCGAACTCTCACATCTGCGGCCGGCCACAGGATCCTGGTACTCGCACCTTCCCCCGGCGCGTTGGATGACGACGCGACGAACGGATGCGGACACGCGGCTTTTATTGCTGCGCTGCTTAGTCGGAGCGGCGGTGGTCTCCGTGGCTTCACTCGCGGGGGTGGAGCGAGATGTGGCCTTGGTATCTGCGGATTCTTTATTCTGAACCCGAGTCTTTTTCTTTGGAGTCTTTGTTCTGTTCTCTTGAACCGGAGCATCTCTCATCCGCGCCTCTCGCGCGACGGCTTTCTGCATTTGCCGCTCATGCTCCTCAAGAAAGCGCTTCATGAGGTAATCGGCCACATCGATGAACTTTGCGTTAGGAAGGATGTGTGAGAGGAGATCCCGTACCTTCTCGAAACGCTCCCGCACCTCATTGGAAAGCGTGGTGTTGAGGCGTGAGGTGTCTTCGCTGAGCGTGCTGATGCGCTCCTGGCTGACGTGAGAGGCCGCGGCGGGGAAGAGAGCCAGCAGTGTTTGTTCCACTTGAGTGGTGGATTGAGATTCGATCTTGGAAAGCGCTTCGGCTTTCTGTTCTGTGGTAAGTTTTTGGTCAGAGGCTTTCTCTTGGGCTGTGAATATGCGTTGAGCCTGGTTGAGAGTGCTTAAGTTCAGCTCTCCCGATTCCAGTTTCTCTTGGGCTTGTGGAACTTGGGTGAGAAGGCGTGCGGCATGGATACGGCGATTGGCGGCGCCTTCGGAGTATTTGTGGTGCTTAGTAAGGTACGCGAACATGGAGCTGAATCCGCGCTTGGCAAAGATCTTTCGATCTTCTGCCATTCGGATGAGGAGCAGAATGTCTTTGGCGATGCGGTGCTCTTTGCGCACGGCTTGCTCAAGATTGGACTCCACTTCGTAGTCGGTCATATGGGGTTGGAACATGCTTTCTTTACCTCCACTTGATTGTGTGTACATTAACACTGGTTTTGGGAGGCGGATTTGACCTCGTATACGCCTCATTGAAGGGGTGTTTGGGTTCGGTGCACAAAGGATGGCGGAGTTGAAGGGAACGGCTCGTTATAGAGACATGAGGAGGGCTACGAGCTCTTCTGTGAGATGTCTTGGAAGCCGTGAGGATTCGGATATTTCTGTGCTTTCCCCCTGTCAAACAAAAATAGGATATGCTGGCCTGCTTCAGGCATGAAATGAAGTGGAGTGGAGTGGGGTGGAGTGGATTAGGAAAGGGAAGTGGAATAAAGTGAAGCCGCGAAGAAAAGTGGATACGCGTCGCTTTTCTCGGGAGGAGTCGATCGTGGTGGCGCGGGAGTGCGGTTGAGTCAACCAGCGGGCCCCAGGTCCGGACATCACAGGTCGTGCGTCTTCACGGCTAAGCCGTGCGTAAGTTCGTTCGAGCTTTTAGAGTTTGGCTCGCGTCTTATACACTGATCGGCGCTTTGATGGCCGGGTGGGGATCGTAGCCTTCGACCGTAAAATCATCGTAGGCATACTCGAAGATCGATTCGGGTTTACGTTTGATCACTAACTGGGGAAGTGCGCGGGGCTCGCGGCTGAGTTGGAGTTGCACTTGCTCAAAATGGTTTTTGTATATATGGCAGTCGCCTCCGGTCCATATGAAATCACCGGGCAGCAGGTCACACTGCTGCGCAATCATATGCACGAAGATTGCGTAGCTTGCCAGATTGAACGGAACTCCCAGGAACAGGTCGGCGCTGCGCTGGTAGAGCTGGCAGGAAAGACGTCCTCGGCCGCCGTAAAACTGCATGAAGGTGTGACATGGAGCGAGCGCCATTCGGCCAGCCGTTACATTTTCTTGAGGAGAGAGCGTTTCGTCGGGAAGATCGGCGGGATTCCAGGCACTCACAATCAGGCGCCGGCTGTCGGGTTTGTGGCGGATCATGTGGAGCAGCTCTGCGATTTGGTCGATTGTTTCGCCATTTGGTGCGGCCCACGTGCGCCACTGCTTTCCGTACACGGGGCCGAGGTCTCCCGACTCGGTGGCCCATTCATCCCAAATCGTGACCTTGTTTTCCTTCAAATACTGGATATTGGTTTCACCTTTGAGGAACCATAGGAGTTCGTGAATGATGGACCGCAGGTGAACCTTTTTGGTCGTGACCAGAGGAAACCCTTGTTGGAGATCAAAGCGCATCTGATAACCGAAGAGGGAACGGGTTCCTGTGCCCGTACGATCATTCTTATCGATGCCATTTTCAAGAACATGTCGGAGGAGGGCCTGGTAGGGTTTCATTCCCCCACAGTAGCGCGAAAGCGGAAGGCGAGAAAGGCCTAGGCCGCGACTTTGTTCGGCGCATCCAATTGGCCGGCGTCCAGCTGCTTCAGGATAAAGCTGAAATTGTCGGCGTGGATGGGCTTTTCAAAATACTCCGTCGCACCCTCGGCTTTGAGTTCCGAACGGAAGTCGCGAGCGGAGGGGAAGTTGGACATCGTGAAGATTAGGCCTTCGGGGCCGAGGTTGGCGCGGAGTTGACGCACGCACTGCATTCCTTCCGGAAGCCCGGGAATCAGGTCCACGAAAACGCCCGCCACGTCATGTGCCCCACTGACCGCCTTTTGCCCGGATTCGTAATCGGGGAAGGCCTCCACGCGAAAGCCAAGGAGAGCAAATTTTTCCTGAAGGGTGCGCCGGTAATTGGCCTGGCGGTCAATGATCACCACGCGGCCCTTGTTTTGCCGCGCTCGGCGTTGCCAAGGATTTTCCTTGGGCCGTGGAAACGACAGTACGAATTCCGTGCCATTTTCAGGATCACTGGTAAAGGTCAGTCCCCCGCCGTGCACATTCATAATCGCGCGTGAAACGGCGAGGCCCAGACCTGTTCCCTTATCGGGTTCCTTGGTTGTGAAGAAGGGGGTCATCAGCTGCTTTTGGACGTGCGGCGGGATCGTGGGACCGTTGTTCCAGATTTTGATTTGATGCCACCGCCCGACCTGGTGGAAGGAGATGGAGATTTGGCGGTCACTCTCGAGGCCTTCAAGCGCGAACAAAGCATTGCTGAGAATATTCAATATGATCTGCTCCACCTGCAAGGCATCGCACTTGATCGGCAGGGGCCGATCAAAGTCGAACTTGATCTGAACTTCTGTCCCGCTCAGTTGAGCCTTCATGAAATCCACGGCATTCAGGGCGACTTCGGCCAGATCCACCACATGTAAGCGCAGTTTTTGATTGCGTGACATGCGATTCATCTTGTTCACGATCCGACTCATTCGCTGGCAGGCTTTTATGATTTCAAGAATCTGCACGCGAATTTCATCCCGGCTGATGGCTTCCTTGTCCAAAAGAAGTTCAATGTTTTCGGCAAATCCTTGCACGACCATCAAGGGATTATTGATTTCGTGGGCCACCGAGGCGGAGAGGCGTCCCATTTCCGCAAGTCGCGTGAGTTGCAGAAGCTCTTTGATATGGTCCGGAAGGTCATCGTGGAGAATCGAAAACTTAGGACGCTTCGCTTTGGATTTCATCGCCGTCTCCCAGTTTGGTCTTAATCATTTTCATGAGTTCTTGATGACGGACAGGTTTCACGAGCACGTCTTGAATGCCCATTTGTGCGGCCGCGATAATCTTTTCGCGTTCCGGAAAGCCAGTTACGATGATGGTGGGAGTGGAGATTTCACGCTCTTTCATAAAACGGATGACATCGATTCCTGATTTGAGCGGCATTTTTAAATCGCAGAGGATAAGGTCAAACTGCTTGCCACTTTGGAAGATCTGCATGGCATGGGAGCCGCTGGCGGCGAGAGTCACATTGTAACCGGACTGAAATAGCTTTGTCTGCAACATGAAACGCATGGATTCGTCGTCGTCGATCACCAGGATGCTGGGCTTGGCTGCTCCGGCCTTCATTTCTCTACCTCAATTTTAACGTCCAGTTTCGAAACCTCGATTTTATGTCCCGAGATTACACCGCATTTAACTCTTCGGCGCATTTCCATGGACCTTGAGCTAGTTATGAGTCGACTGTGCCGGAATAAGGCGGTGGCCGGGAGCTCTGCCTCGGGCTGAAACGCGGGACGTTGACCCGCCCCCTTTCCAGAGGTACCACCAGGGTATGGAAGTGCGCGACCCGATTCACGGCAATATCAATTTGAACGATGCGGAAGTGGCGGTTTTGGATTGCAAGGTGTATCAGCGTCTGCGTGCGATCAAGCAACTTGGGTTTTCCGAGTACAGCTTTCCAGGGGCCACCCATAACAGATATCTGCATTCCTTGGGTGTTTGCCATCTCGCAGGCCAGGCTTTCGATAATATTTTTGCTAAATTCCAGTTCTCATCGGCGGACACACGCAACCGTCTGCGCCAAAGCGTGCGTCTTGCGGCGCTCCTCCATGATATTGGTCACGGGCCTTTGTCACACGCGAGCGAAGAGGTGATGCCTCCACTAAGAGATCTCGAGGTGACCGCGTATCGGCGCCGTTCCCGGCCTCCCGATCCGGATCAGCAAGCCAACCATGAGGACTACACAATTAAATTTATCACCGATTCAAGTCTGACGGACGTTTTGCGCGATCAGTTTCCAGATATGGATCCCTTCCATATCGCGGCTTTGGTGGATAAAACGCTCCTTCTGGAGGACGACTTTTTCAAAGATGGAGGATTGGATTTCCGCACCATTTTAGGCCAGATCGTGAGCAGCGAAATGGACGTCGACCGCATGGACTATCTCGAACGAGATGCCTACTTCTGCGGCACGAGCTACGGAAAAGTGGAGCTGAACTGGCTCCTCTCAAATTTGACCTATCATCCGGTCCAAGATGTGCTGCATTTGGCTCTGAACCGGCGCGCGCTCTACACCTTTGATGATTTTCTCCTGGCCCGGCATCATATGCATCTGATGGTGTATTTCCATCATAAGAGCATCATTTATGAAGAATTGCTTTACCGGTATCTGACTTCGCCTGACTGTTCGTTTAAGGTGCCTTCGAGTGTGGAAGAGTATGTTTACTGCACGGATTATGCTTTGTATCAGCATTTAAATACTGTGAACAATCCCTGGGCCCGCCGGATGGCGGAGCGCCGCCCGTTCCGGATGCTCTTTGAACTTCACTCCAACACCACGACGGATCGGCCACATCGGATCTGTGAAGCCTTGGAGGCGTCCGGAATCGAAGTCATTCACGCGAGTTCTCAAGCCCGCCTGAGCAAGTACCATAGCGGGAATGATGCGGATAAATCCCTGCAGATTTTTGTGGTGGATAAATATGATTTCAAGGCTGAGCCTTATCCGATTGAACAAACGACCGAGATTTTTCAGCGTTACGAGGATATCCGCCGGATCGACCGTCTCTATGTGGCACCCGAGAATTATGAAGCCGCGGAAAAGATCATGATCAATAAAAGAATCTGAGGCTTTTGCCGGTCGGCGTCGCCAGGGCGCTCGGGTGCCAGGGCTTTCATCTTCACAGCGCCATATCTTCTACAAATGGAAACCGTGAGTGAGACGTAGGGTTTGACCAGTCAAGCTGGCGCTGAGCGCACTCGCGAGATAGGCGGCACCCAGAGCGACCTCCGTCGATTCCACCAATTTGATCTCGGGATGAACCTTCTGCAATTCGGTCAGGCTTTTCCGGATGGAGCCGCTTTGGGGAAAGTGGCGCAAGATAAAATCCTCGGTCACACCCAAGGCGAGAGCATTCACGGTTACGGCCCATTGGCGGTACTCCAGGGCCAAGGTGCGGACGTGCTCCTCGAGCGCGAGACGGACGGACTCTGGCAACAGCGGCAAACCGAGTTTAGTTAAGCACGTGTCGCCCATAAAGTGGATCACGCGCCCACGCTGTTTGGCCTGAAAGAAGGGAACAAGAGCCTGCGCCCGCTCCCGACAACTGCGTAAGGCAGACGTCGTATCGGTCTTCTCATCCCAGGTAAGAGGATAGGCGTCCATCAAGACATCCATGCGCCCAAAGGTTTCAGCCACGCGGCTTAAAGCCTCTTTGATTTCCTCTGGCGCATTCACGGGCAAATCAAAGTGCGCGGCCCGTCCGTAATGAGGATTCGCCTCGCGGGCTTCGTTCACGCCGTCAACGTACTTTCCGGCGTAGCTTGTCCCCGAACAGACGAAGGCCACATCCGATCCGAATTCGGTCATTGTACGCAAAATGGCTTGAGTGGTGCCGTTGAAGGGGCCGACAAGGAGAATTGTTTTATCATTGAGCCGAAGTGCAGAATCTCTCACCGGCTTAACCTACCGACTCCGCCATCAGAGGTCAATTGACTGAGGGCGCGGCATGGCTTAAGACCTACGCATGCGTTTTTTAGTACTTGGACAAGGCGGGCGTGAGCATGCCCTGGTGAGGGCGCTGAAATACTCTCCTTCGGTGACTGAGATCCATGCGGCGCCCGGAAGTGACGGCATCTCACAAGATGCTCTCTGCCACAAGATCGATTTGAACGATTCCAAGGCGGTTGATCAATTCGTAAAAAGGTATCAGTTTGATTGCGTGGTCATCGGCCCCGAGTCTTACCTCGTGCAAGGCCTGTCGGATCAATTGCGTGCCTTGGGCATTCCCGTCGTCGGGCCCAGCCAAACGGCGGCGCAGTTGGAAGGCAGCAAGATCTTTTCTAAAGAATTTATGATGAACGCCGGAGTGCCTACGGCGGACTACGCGACTGTGGACACGGTGGCCGACACTCTGAAGTCCGCCGCAAAGTTCCGTCCTCCTTACGTGCTTAAAGCTGACGGTTTGGCTGCAGGGAAAGGAGTGTTTCTGTGCGCGACCCTGGCTGAATTGAAAGCGGCGGCTGAATCTCTCTTTGAAGCTCAGACGCTCGGGGCCGCGGGACGACGGGCACTACTCGAGCAATATCAAGAGGGATACGAATTGTCCCATCTCATACTGACGAATGGAAGCCAGTTTGAACCCTTGCCATTGGCGCAAGATCATAAACGGCTGCGGGATGGGGATGACGGGCCTAATACCGGCGGGATGGGTGTGGTGGCGCCTTTGAGGGTTCCAGACGAGTTGCGGGCGCAAATCGATCAGCGGATTGTGCGCCCGACACTGCGCCACCTGGAGGGCAGTGGATTGCTGTACCGGGGCGTTCTTTATATCGGGGTGATGGTGACTCCGCAAGGGCCTACCGTATTGGAGTACAATGTCCGCTTTGGTGATCCCGAAGCTCAGGTGATCTTGCCTCTGCTGGACGGCGACTGGGGGTTTACATTCGCGAAACTCGCCAAGGGCGAATTGATGCCGCTGAAGTGGAAAACCATGCACCTCGCTGGCGTGGTTTTGGCGGCACCAGGTTACCCTGATAATCCGGAGCAAGGTGTGGTCATCGAAGGAGATCTGGGACTTCAAACAGCATCGAGTTACTTTTTGCATGCGGGCACCGCCAAATCCGCGAGTGGCGAATGGGTCACAGCGGGTGGTCGCGTCCTCAATGCGATCGGCATTGGTTCCAGTCGGGAAGAGGCTGTCCACGTGGCTTATGAACAGGTCAAGAAGGTAACCTGGCGCGGGATGCAAGTCCGAAAGGATATTGGCCGAAAGTCACTTAAAGGTTGATGTCCGGTGGACGTAAACCTTTCTTTTTAATTTTCTCAACAAGAGTGGTGCGGTTGAGCTTCAGCAACAGGGCGGCCTGGTTGCGGTTCCAGCCGGTTTTTTCAAGTGCACGCATGATCAGTGCGTTTTCGTAGGCGTCCACGGCGGAGTTGAAATCAACACCATTTTCCGGAATCTCCAGCTTCGTGGGATCCGATGGAGCTTGGATTTTTCGATACCTGTCGGGAAGATCGGACACATCAATCATTCCGGAGCCCTTAAGAATCGAGAGCCGTTCCACAAGGTTTTCCAATTCGCGGATATTGCCCGGCCAGGAATACTCCGATAGAAGCTCCGATGCCGCGGGGCTCACCCCGGAAAGCCGGCGGCTGCGCGTGCGATTAAAGTGTTCAATAAAGTGATGGAGCAGGAGCGGAATATCGGTTTTGCGTTCACGCAACGGCGGAATGCGTATGGGAATCACGTTCAAGCGGTAAAACAAGTCCTCGCGAAAGCGGCCGTCCTGCACGGCATCTTCAAGATCCACATTGGTCGCGGCGATGACCCGCACATTCGCGTTGATGGTCTTGGTGCCGCCGACGGGTTCGAAGCGCCGCTCTTGGAGCACACGCAGGATTTTGACTTGCAGGTTCGGGCTCATATCGCCGATTTCATCAAGAAACAAAGTGCCCTCGTCCGCCATTTCGAACCGCCCCGTGCGATTGGCGATGGCACCCGTAAAGGCGCCTTTCACATGACCAAACAATTCACTTTCGAGCAATTCGGCGGGGATGGCGCCGCAGTTGATGGGAATAAAAGGTTCTTTGCCGCGATCCGAATTGAAATGGAGAGCCTTGGCGATCAGCTCTTTCCCGGTGCCGCTTTCCCCCGTGATCAGAACAGTGGAATCACTCTGCGCGACTCGTTCGATAAGATCCAGAACTTGGGAGATCGCTTCAGACTGGCCGATGATATTATCGAACCGATACTTCTTGTGAAGAGCGTTGCGCAGATGCTGATTTTCACGCGCGAGCTGTCCGTGCGAAAGCGCGCGGTCGACCAATGTCAGAATCTCGTCAAAATTGCAGGGCTTGGTTACAAAGTGAAACGCGCCTTTGCGTGTGGCCTCGACCGCCGATTCGATCGAAGCGTGTCCTGTCAGAATGATGACCTGGATGTTGGGATGAAGGGCACGCAGTTTGCTCATCAATTCAATGCCATCGCCGTCAGGTAGACGTAGATCCACAAGGGCCAGATCCAGTGGCTTCTCCGACTGGCTGATCGTCTCCGCTTCCGCGGCCGTCGCGGACGTGATGACCTGGTATCCCTTGCGATCGAAACCCCTGAACAGCGCGTTTCTCAGGAGGGCTTCGTCGTCCACGATCAGAATTCTTTGACCCTGCATTGGATTGGCTCCGAATGGGTAAGAAGTGTTTATTTCAGATTACGGGTTCGCTTTTGGCGGTGTCAAATTTCGCCGTCAAAAAGCCGTCTTTCTGGAGGTAAATCCAGCCGTGGAAGAGAGATGATCGCGGTCGTCCCGGATCCAGTCTGGGAGAGAATTTCCAGGCTTCCGTGGTGTTCCGCAATAATTGTGAACGCGGTTGTCAGACCCATCCCCCCGAATCGTCCAGGATCACGAGTCGTGAATAGGGGATTGAATATCTGACTCTGAACTTCCGGCCGGATACCCGTACCATTGTCGCAAACACGCAGGTAACATTTTTCGCGGTCGGAGTCGATCTCGATGCGGATCTTGCCCGGGAACAACGGATCCGCTTTCAGGCGATCGTGAATGGCATCGATCGCGTTCTGCAAGAGATTGCACATCGCCTGCGAGAGAGCATTGATGCTCCCACTAACGGCCACAGGTGCGGGAGTCGCCGAAATCATTTCGATGTTGATGCCCATGGACTTGGACTGCAGCTCGATCAGCTTCACCGATCTCGTGACGACTTCGCCCAAATTGATTTCACTAAAGTCGCCCAGATCCTGCTTGCGGGCGAACGAGAGGAGATTTTGAATAATGTCCCGGCAGCGGAATACGGCCTGCTCCATGCGTTTTACATCCGTGAAGATGGGATCGGAGTCTTTGATTTCCATCAGAATCAGCTGGAGAAAAGACAGCATTCCTCCGAGCGGATTGTTGAGCTCATGCGCGATGCTGCTGCCGATGGTGCCGAGTTCTGCCAGTTTCGAGGCTTCCAGAATCCGTCGCTCGAAACGAACCTCATCCGTGATGGAACGCATAAGAACCAGTCGGACATCATGGCCTTCAGCATCGACTCCCATGCGTTCGCCACTGACTTCAAAGTGCTCGGTTTCGGTCTGTCCGGTGCGCGCGTTGCGGAATGTGAATGGAACTTCCAAAGGGGTTGAAGGACGAAACTCGTCACCGAAAAATGTTTGAAAACAATTCTTCCCAACGAGATCACGGAAGCTCCGGCCGACGCAGGCCTGTTGAAACGCACGGTTGAGTTTAAGAATATCGAAGTCCGAGTTCGTTAAGCATAGGGGATGCGGAATGGAATCGAATGTCGCCTGCCACTGTGCTTTGAGTGTTTCCGCCTGCTCCAGCTTGTGGAGCCGGGAAAGGGCGAGGGCCAGTGCCTCAGAGATTTCATAAAGAAAATCCACTTCGGCCTGCGCGAAGCTTTTCCCTTCAGGCTTGGCGAAAAGGACCTCGCCCTGGGGCGTGAGATTCGGTTGCAACGGGAGTTCAACGGCGAGGATGTTTTGGCCTGTCTGTCGCGCCAATGAACTTTGGTTTTCAAAGCGCAAACGCACCCAACTCAGATCAATGGTTTCATGTAGCGCCTCATTCAACGTTCGTTCCATCTGCAAAATCGTGGACGCCCGATGGATGCCGAGTAGGGCGTTATGAAAGGCGTGCAAACGGGCCTTGGTTTGTTCGAGCGTGTCGAGTGACGTGCGGAGCGTGCGATGTCGTCGTTGTACGCGGGCCTCAAGCTCCGCTGTGAGTCGCTTCAGTTGTAAAGATTGATCTTCAATCATCTCGGCGAGATTACGGCGCTGAGCCAGTTCGCCGCTGGCCTCCAGCGCGGATTGCAATTTCACTTCCAGCTCGGGATCAGCGAAATTTTCGATCAGATCATGCAGCCGACCAAAGCTGGTCCATTTCAATATTTGCGCCGAGGACAGCTGCTCGCACGAAAGAATCCATAGACTTTCGGGGCTGGTATCCATTGCGTGCGCGCAGAAATCATCCAGCTCTTCGGCGTGAAGGATGTTGCGGAATACGATCACGGAAGGTTTCTTCGCGCGCAGGTATTCCTTGGCCTCAGTGAAGCTTTCAAGAAAGTCGGCGCCGAAATCCAGGTGTTCGGAGCGGGTGGTCCCAATCACCAGGACACCCGAGGTCTGTGAGGCCATGCGCTGATTGTAATTGAGAATCAGCGTGGCGAGGCGTCCAGGAAAATCTCGCGCATACCATTCTGAAAGCGCGGCCAGACCTCCTGAGGAAGGGCATCGTCATCTTCTTCAATACATATGACCGGGATTTGCCGATCAACCCATCCGAACTGACTGAGCGAACCGGGAGTTGGATAACCGATCTCCGGTACCACCTGATAACCACTGGCCCGCGACAAACGTTCAGCATCCTTCATGCCAGATTCACCCGCGCAAACGATCATCGGCTTCCAAGAATGATAGTGAATAATCAAGCGCGGGTGAGCCTGCGTGATGAATTGAACCACCGCCTGAATTTCCTTTTCACTGCCCGGGCTCGGGCCAGGATTATAACGGTCTTTCTCGAACTCCGGGCGCCAGGAGCGCGCCGGATAATTCCGGTTGAGGTCCACGCCCCGGCCATTGACACGGGTGTTGCGCACAAATCCATCCACGTTCAAAACAGGGATCAAAGCCCAGGGAACTTTCACCTGTGAGTGTGCTTTTCCCGCCTCATCCTGGAGATACTGAAGAGTGCTTTTGGCCAAATGCACGCCAAGCGGTTCGTCCCCGTGCACGCCTCCAATCATTAAAATCGGTCGAAGAGACCGGAGGTCGTCCCAGCTGTGTGAGGCGTGCAACTCAATTGGTGTCCCTAGGTCGGAAAAAGTCCACTCACGTGTGCAGATCATGCCCAAGCGTAGCAATGCGTTAGAGGTCTGTCCAGAGTGCCAAAGCCCAGGGAAGCCTGATAATTTGATCGGCATGTCTGACACATCCTCATTTTCCGCAATTATCTTGGCGGCGGGTAAAGGCTCGCGCATGCACACGCCTCTTCCCAAGGTGGTTCACCCCGTCGCGGGACGACCCATGATCGAGCGGGTTGTGCGCGCGGTGATGGCGGCGCAGGCGCGCGAAGTGCGAGTGGTGGTGGGTTTTGGCGAGTCCCTGGTTCGCGGAATTGTCGAGCCGATGGGCGCGGCCTGCTACAAGCAGGAACAACAGCTCGGGACCGCCGATGCCGTTCGTTCCGCGCAACCGGACTCCTTAACCGGAGACGTGCTGATCCTGAATGGAGATCATCCACTGATGGAGGTCGGTGATATCGAGAAGATCAGGCGCGAGTTTAAGGACTCGCGGGCGGCCATGTCCGTCGTTACATGTGAATTGGAGGATCCCGCTCAGTTCGGTCGTATTGTTCGCCAGCAGGGTCGGTTACGCGCCATTGTCGAAGTGAAGGATGCCGCGCACGAGACTTTGAAGATACGGGAGGTCAACACCGGGATTTACATCCTGAAGTCCGAAACATTGAAGATGCTTTTGCCTCGCATTCGAAATCACAACGCCCAGGGTGAGTTTTACCTAACGGATCTGGTGAGTCTGGCGGTCGAAGGGCAATTGAACGTTCAGGCGATCTCGGCGGATCCGCGCGTTGCGATGGGAGTGAACACCCAAAAGGAACTGGCGGCGGCGACACGTATGGCGTTCACGCGCAAGGCCGAGCGTTTAATGGCGTCAGGCGTGATGATGATGCAGCCGGAGACGGCGTTCATCGAGGATACGGTTGAAATCGAACCCGCCGCCATGTTGTATCCGAATGTTTTCCTGAAAGGGAAAACCCGAGTGGGGGCTTTCAGTGTGATCGAAAGCGGGTGTGTGCTGTCGGACGCCAAAGTGGCCAGCAACGTTCATATTAAATCGGGCTGTTATATCGACCGCTCAGCGGTCGGTGCCGGTGTGGAGCTCGGACCCTACGCGCATCTGCGTCCCGGCACCGACGTGGGTGAGAATTGCAAGGTCGGAAACTTCGTCGAAATGAAAAAAGTAAAGTTCGGCAAGGGCGCCAAAGCTGGTCATCTGACTTATTTGGGTGATGCAGTGATCGGAGAAAACACCAACATCGGATGCGGGACCATCACTTGCAACTATGCCGTGGATCGCAAGAAATATGTCACCACCATCGGCAAGGATGTTTTTGTTGGCAGTGACACGCAATTTATCGCGCCGGTCAACGTGGGCGATGGCGCCTTTATCGGCTCGGGTTCTACGATCACGAAGGATGTCCCTCCGGGAGCTCTGGCCGTGAGCCGGGTGCGCCAGACGATCAAGGAAAATTATCAGCCAAAGGCGCCGGAGGGGACGGATAAGGGCGCGTCGATGGCCAAGGATAAAAAATAAATAAATTAGTAAGTGAAGGAAGAATCAAAGATGTGCGGGATCGTTGGTTACTACGGGCCTAAGAATCCAAAGGACGTGATCTTGAGCGGGCTGAAGGCCCTTGAGTATCGTGGCTACGATAGCGCCGGTGTGGCCATACTGCATGAGGGACGTTTTAAACGCGTGCGTGCCGAAGGCAAGCTAACGAATCTCGATCAGCGACTGACGCAAGAAAACTTCAGCGGTCATCTCGGTATCGGTCATACCCGTTGGGCCACGCACGGGCGTCCCAGTGAAAACAACGCTCACCCCCATTGCGTGGGTGGCGTGAGCCTAGTTCACAACGGCATTATAGAAAATTACATGCAGCTTCGCGAGGAACTGGTCAACGACGGCGCGGTCTTGGAATCCGAGACGGATTCGGAGCTTGTCGCCCATCTTATTGAGCGCCAGCTTCGACAAACTCCGGATCTCCTGCAGTCGGTGCTGGCGGTGCTTCCGAGACTCGAGGGCGCTTACGCGGTGTTGGTGGTCCATGAGAAGCAAACGGACACGATGGTCGCCTTTAAGAATGGGCCGCCTCTGATTCTCGGAGTCGGGAACGACGCGATGTATGTGGCGAGCGACGTGCAGGCTCTGGTCGCCCACACCAAACGCGTGGTTTATCTCGACGACGACGAAGTCGTCTTGGTGAAGGGAGCGACCTACGAAGTCTATTCCCGCTTCGGGCAGCCGATTGAAAAGACCGCGACCGAGATCAACTGGACCGCTGAGGTGGCGAGCAAGGCGGGCTTTCCGCATTTCATGCTCAAGGAAATTTTCGAGCAGCCGCGAGCGGTGGCTCAGGCCATCCAGCCGCACATCAATCTCGCCGACGCCTCCGTGGAGCTCGCGGGGTTGGGATTCGATGGGTCTATGGTATTTGGTGAAGTCGAGCGTGTCTTTATTGTCGCCTGCGGAAGTTCCTACTACACAGCTCTTGTTGGTGAATACATGATTGAGCGCTTGGCGCGACTTCCGGTCGAGTGCGATATCGCCAGCGAGTTTCGGTATCGCCATCCCGTTCTTCCAAAAAATTCCCTTTTCATTTCAATCTCTCAGAGTGGAGAGACGGCCGACACCTTGGCGGCGGTCCGGCTGGCGAAAAAATCGGGTGTGAAGGTGTTGAGCATCTGCAATGTGCGCTCCTCCTCTATCGATCGGGAGGCGGATGGTCATTTGTATATGAATGCGGGCACGGAAGTGGGCGTCGCCTCCACGAAGGCGTTCTCAGCCACGCTCTCTGTTTTGAATGTGTTGGCCTTAGCCATGGCCAAAGCCAAGCGGCGGCTCTCGCGTGAAGACGAATCCAAGTACGTGCGCCAGCTGCAGGCGGTCCCTTCGCAAATTGAAACCGTTCTTAACCTGGATAAGTTCTTTCAACAGGCCGCCGAACACTTGAAGGCGTACAAAGGTTTTCTCTACCTCGGTCGCGGCGTGCACTACCCAATTGCGCTTGAGGGCGCGCTGAAACTCAAAGAGCTCGCCTATATGCACGCGGAGGGCTACGCCGCGGGAGAAATGAAGCATGGCCCGCTCGCGCTGATCGACAACAAGATGGCGGTGGTGACGTTGGTCCCACACGATGATCTTTTCGAGAAAACGCTAAGTAACTTAGAGGAAGCCAAGGCGCGGGGAGGACAGATCATTTCCATCGGAACCGGCCCCAACCAGCGGTTGGCGCAGATTTCACGCGATTATTTGGCTTTGCCTGAGGTGGACTGGTTCACCCTGCCGCTGCTAGAGGTGGTGCCGGTGCAATTGTTGGCCTACCATGTGGCGTCCAGCCTGGGGCACGACGTGGATCAACCCCGCAATCTCGCGAAGTCAGTGACAGTCGAGTAGGGTTCCGGTCAGATAAGCCGGGCAGGGCTCTATAGAATCGAGCGCGACCTTTCCTCCGGGCTCCGCCGTGATGATCTGATCGCACCTTCGAATCAGAGCGCGCCGCATGGGATTTCGCCAGGTGAAGCGCGCGGCGACGTACGCCTCCGGCAGTTCCAGTCTCGCCTGGTCTGTTACGTCGACAAGGATCCAACCCGGACGCCTTGAACCCACGCCGAAGAGAAGGCCAATGTCCGCATCGATTGACCGAGGGTCCGAACTCGCGGCATGGTGAAGAGTGGGGGAAGCGTATTGACTTCATTCATAAAGCCCGCGCGAAGTGTTTCCTTATCTCGAGTGGCTACGAGGAAAAGATATTCGAGCCAGCCTTGAGGAACCGAAAAACGCCTCATCTGACGATCGGCTTCCGCAAATCTGTCGACTAAAAATGCCCCGGGATGTCCGTGGATGGTTTTCAATGAGAAATTGGCCACTGCATCCCTGTCCGCGTTCACGATCAGTCCATCAAAACCGGGAATGTTAAAGCGATTGTAAGCGGTAATCAGCACCACTGTGAGACCGAATCGAGGAAACAGGTATTCTGCAAACCGGCGTGCGGAATTCACCTCTTCTTCACTGTTGTTTCCTATGAGCAAGAGCCCCGGCGCAATCGGGGTGGCGGCCTGCACGGAGATCCTCACCTGATGACGATAATCCTCCTCCGTGGCCCCTTCCATATGATCCTCGAACTGTTCCAAAAGCTGATGCAGCTCCAGCTTGGAAGGATCCGCTGCGGCGGACAGGACTTGTCCCGGTGTTGCCCCGGCTAACAAAATGAGCCCGGGTATAAAAAGCCTCAGTAAGGTAGATCCCAATTTTCGCGCCCCTTGTGTTCCTTGAGCTCGTAACGAAAGCCGAACGTAGCGGGGGTGAAGGTGGTGCGTCAATGGCCAGGGCATTCGACGATCAAGCGCCAGGGCCATTGGAAATCTCCGCCAGCCCCTGCCGGTCTATAAGGACTTGAAGAAGCTTTCGCATTTGTTCATCGCTGGGCTGGTACGGCCTGTAGCCGCCCGATAAACTCCCACGGGGAAAGTCTATTGCGATCACAAGCGCGATTTGGTCGGTGTCCACAATAAATCTTACGATTTCACCCAGCACTGCGGAGGTGCTCGACAATTCAATGTTCGTTTTCGTTTCAATCACATGGGAATCAACCAGGCGCCCCAGATTTTCTCTCAAAGCGTTGGCGATTTCGGTCGGCCATCTGTGTGAGGCAATATGGGCGGGCAGGGCGGATCTTTCCACAAAGGAGCTCTGGCCTTTTTCAATCGCGATCCCCAACTCGAGTAAGTCCCGCTGAACAATGGGCGCCGTCATGGCCAGTGTGATTGTCATCCCTGTACGATTAAAGGATCGCAATCCGAGATCTCTTGGCAGCTTCCAGTATAGAGACGAGAACTGATCTTGGTCCACTTCGCTCCATCCACTGCGGAGGAGAAGATTTAAGAGTTGTTCTCTGGTTCGGGTGGCAACCAGTTTCGCTAGGAAGCTGTCGGTAGGGCGCCGAAGCTCTCCCAAAATCACCTTCCAGTGTTCATTCTTCCTGTACTGGGGGGTGCCGTCCTCGTTAAGTAGTCGCCTCCGTGATTCCGGATCCAGACTGGCAATTCTGGAACGGAGCGCCCGGGCGACTCTGGACCGGGGGTGTAGATCCCGTGGTGCGGCTTGTCTTGCATAGTCCGGATCGTCGGTCCAGAAAAGGTCTCCATGCATTTGCCACACGATGTATCTGTAAAGGGTCTGTCGTTCGGAATCGGAAAGATTCTCGAACGCCGGAGGTGAGGTCTCAAATACCGGGTAAAGTAAAGGTGGACAGCCGCTGTTGGCATCGTGTGCCTGCGAGCGGGATGCCAGCGGGAAATCAGCATCACTATGAGCACCGCCGCTTTTGTCCGCGGCGTTCACTAGCGATGTCATGGCGAAAAGCGCGGTCAAACTCACAAACGCGACGTGTGCTCTCCTCGTACTCACAAGAACTCCTCACGGTTGATTTCGATTCCGATGACCGCGTTCTCTCTCGCAATCGGGGTGCCAGATTTAATGCCGACCGTTTTCTTTATTGGGTGTTATGGGAGCTATGGGGACCACGCACCCGCTCGCGAGGGTACCCTTTCGATAAATTTAACTTAGGGATAAGATTGGGCGTATAAAATGTTCAGGAGGGCGGGACGAGATTCGTCACCTCATGGGGATGGGGCTGAGGGCATGAGGGTTGAGTGAAGGGATGGGTGGAGGGTGGAGGTGGGTGCTGAGGGGGTGGCAGATCTGGAGGCTGTGGGCTGGCGACCTGCGGATTTGCGAGACTGCAGACAGGAGTCATTTCTCTTAAGCCTTTGGATTCCAACCATCCGAGCAGCGCGGCCTTCGCTCGCTCCAGTTGCAACTCACGTTTTTCCCTCTTCTGCCCCTTCTTACGCCCGTTCCACTCTTCAACTCGCGGGAATAAGCCAAAGTGGATGTTGGTCGGCTGGAAGTAGTCGTTGTCTTCCGTGATCCCGTTGAGCAGAGAGCCTAAGGCGGAGGCGCGCGGCGGTACGCTTATCGCCCGTCCAGCGAGCTTATCGTTTAGGAAATGGGCGACGAGGAGACCCATGCATGTGGAGTCGAAGTATCCTTCCACGCCCGTAATCTGGCCCGCGAAGAACAACCACTCGTCTTTGTGACTGGATAGGGTCGGAGTGAGCTTCTTTGGTGTCTGGATGTACAAATTGCGATGGATGCTTCCCAGTTTTAAAAACTCGGCACTCTCGAGGCCCGGAATCATGCGGAAGACACGCGTTTGTTCGCCATAAGCCATCTTGGTTTGGAATCCCACCATGTTGTAAGCCGTGCCTTGTTTATTATCCTGACGAAGTTGCACAATGGCATAGGCGCCTTGACCGTTCCACGGGTTACGAAGGCCTTTGGGAGAGAGTGGGCCGAAACGCAGAGTTTCATCGCCCGACTCGATTATCGCCTCGATCGGCATGCAGCCCTTAAAATAAGGAGTGTCCTTTTCAAACTCTTTGGCTTCAATCTTACGCGCGTTCTTGATCTCTTGAATCAAGGCGTAGTACTGCTCCTTATTTAGGGGACAGTTATAGTAATCTCGTGTGCCCTTGTCATAGCGATCTGCTTTGTAAGCGATAAATTTATTAATGCTTTCGGCATCAACGATAGGGGCGATGGCATCAAAGAAATACAGAAACTCACCATCGAAGTGATCGCGCAGGCTCTGCGCCAGGTGGTCTTCCGTGAGGGGGCCCGTGCAGATCACCGCGGGGCGGGGAATCTGATCCAAAGACGTGACAAGCTCACGGCGGATCTCGATTCGAGGGTGACGCGCGAGCGTTTCCGTCACTTCCGTTGCGAATACCTCTCGATCCACACCCAATGCCATACCGGCGGGAACCGCGGCGTTTTTTGCCGCACGAAGAACAAAGCAGCCCAACTGTTCGGCCTCCCATTTCAGCTGGCCCGGCGCGGAATAGTCCGTCATGCTACCTAAGGAGTTCGAACATACGAGTTCGGCGAGGCGGTCGGTCTTATGGGCAGGCGTCATCTTTCCGCCACGCATCTCATACAAGACCACACTGTGGCCCAGTTGAGCGAGTTGATAGGCGCACTCGCTCCCAGCCAGGCCTCCGCCGACGACAGTGATTTGCGGGTGAATTTTTGCCATGTTAGGCTCCTTCAATGAGCGAACATCGTCCGAAGAAACGAATTCGAAAAGCGGAATTGCTGCCTGCGTCAGATGTCCTACAGACAGTTCTCGGAAATGGCAAGTCGGCATTGTCAGATCAGTTTCTGCGCTGGAAAATCTGGCGGTTTTGGCCCCGCATTGTGGGACAAACCCTGGGGGGATTTTGCGAACCCGTGGGCTACGACCGTGGTCGCCTTTGGATATGGGTGAAGAGCTCGGCTCGCATGCAAGAAATTCGGTTTTTTGAAGACACTCTGAAAGAGAAGGTGAATGAGTACGTGGGCCGCAACTGGGTGGTGGCGGTGCGATTCACGGTGGACCGCCGCGGAATTCCGCAGGAATCCGAGGTGTCCGAGGAGTTTAAGAGGTTTCTCGAAGTGAAAAGGCCGGAGGAGATAAACGAGTAGTGCTTTCGGAAGACTCATGCGATTCCAGATGCCGAGATGGTTTGCCGGCCTTTTCCGTCAGATTTTGCGCCGCTATCCGAATTTATCTACGTCAAATCTCCTGACCAGGGGTATTCTCCCAAATAAATGGACGTTTTGGTTCACAAACTCGGCATAAAGAAGATCGCGGAAAGTTACGGCTTCTCGTTTGTCCGAGTGTTTGGAAGCAGCCTTAAGTCCTACGAAAAGGCTCGGGACATCGATTTAGTGGTGCCACCTGTTCACGTGAATAGTCCGGCTCTTTTGGACCTTGTGTCCGAGCTTGAGAGTCTTTTCCAGAAGAAGATAGATTTGATTTTTCTATCTGAAAAAATTTCGCCGGCACTGATTCTCGAGATTGCCCGGGAGTCGGTGCCTTATACGAGTCCCCGACTGGCCGGGAAGACTACGCCTGCCGGATCGACAAACTTCATGCCCTTGCCAATGATGACCGGCTCAGTTATCCGGACGAACTGTGGTCAGACCTCTGCGGTACAGATTCCCCTGTCCCGGCTTTGGCGAGAGAGATCTCAAACATTACCAATAGCTCGCTGTCAACCCGTCCAACCCGCTCTCCTTGGGCTAACGTTGGCAAGACGCTTTCTGAGCTGTTTGCCAACCGCTCGATTGTAATCGAGGCTGGTAGCATCAAAATGCCCAACGCGACTGGCTTTCTTAATCGCCTGCGAAAGCAGATGCTGGCCGTCCCCAATGGACACTTAAGGGTACTTGCAGGTGAGTCCTTCTTCTTGGCTTCATTGTGGCCGGAGTGGGTTCAAGCCGTCGATTCGGCAAGAGGAATTCAACGCTATGTCATTCCCCACCATTCTCAGTTCTCAACTGACGATCTTCGCAAGTTTGCAAATCGGACCCCTACCGAGCGCGCCGAACACTGTTCGATTGAATCGAACCGGAAATTTTGTGAATACGTTCTGTTCGTTGAAAATTCCGTGGCCAATCAAAAGGAAGCCCGCGAGCGTCGTCCTGGTGCCTGACAAGGGGCTTGAACGTTCTTGTCTTTCTGTTTCCCTCACTTCTTCTTTTCGTGAGTCTGAATCGAATCGCGGATCAACGGCTTAAGGAAACGGTTGCGCGGGGCCTCGCCGAAAAAGCCGGTGAGGCGATTGTGCAAGCTGGGATCGTTAATCAAAGCGCCTAAGGTGCCCTGACCCTTGTCGAGCTTTTTCATCACACTCGCCATAGGCTGAATGGCGTCTTGGCGCAGCAGGCGCATGGTCTCACGGGTTTCCCTCACAAGCTGGCTCATTTGGCCGGTGCTTTCCGTGAGATTCGCCATCAATTTGGCGCTGCGACCGTCGCGGTTGATGTTCTCGAATAAGACGCGCACTTCTTTGATCACATTGACGATTTCGCCCAGTTCCGCGCCCTTGGAAGCAATCATATCGATCAGATCGGGCTTGGGATCCACCTGCAAGATAGCGCCATCTTTGAGCGCGGGGGCATCCACTGGACCGGGTTCGATATAGATATACTTATCTCCCAGCGCGCCCTGGGTCTTGATTGAGGCCAGGGAGCCTTCCGTGATCCGGTGTTGGATATCCGCATTTAGACCCAGGCTGACTTCGACATCCGTGGATCCGGCGATGAATTTGATCTCTCCGACATTTCCCACGGGCACACCCGCCAGAGTGACCACGCTCCCGCGGCCGAGGCCCTGCACTTCGGGGAGGCGGACCTTGAGTTCATAGCGGCTGGTGAAAAACCATTTGTCTCCGCCGAGCAGGATGACGGAGACGGCGAAGAGGATCACGCCCGCCATCGTAAAGAGGCCCACTTTGATTTCATGTTTCAGCGAAGCTTCCATCTCTCCTATCCTCCATACTCACCGAGAATGAACTTCTCCAGCGGTCCGTCACCACTTTCGCTCAAATCTTCACGCCGACGTTCGTCTTTCACGCGGCCATCGCCGAGCAGAAAGAAGCGGTCGCAAACCGCGATCGCAGTGGGCATATCGTGCGTTACGAATAGTGCGGTCACCCCTTTGTTTTTGAGACGCAACACGATCTCTCGGATCTTCAATGTGTTGTAGGGATCAAGCCCTGCGGTCGGTTCGTCGTACAACATGATCTTAGGGCCGATCATCATGGAGCGCATCAGGCCCACGCGCTTCTGCATTCCACCGGACAGCTCGGCTGGAAGTTTGTCCTCAGCCTCCAGCAATCCAAACTCCTCCAGCTGCGCATGAATTCTTTTTTTGATGATGTCCTCGGTAAACTCGGTGTGCTCACGCAAAGGGTAGGCAAGATTGTCATATACGGACATGGAGTCAAACAAGGCCCCGTTCTGAAAAACATAGGCCACTTTCTTGCGGACCTCGACCAGCTGGCGTTCTTTGTAGTTGGAAATCTCCTCGCCCTCGATCCAGATTTCACCGCCGTCCGCCTTTTCCAGGCCGATGAGACTTCGCAAGATCACGGACTTCCCAATTCCGGAACCGCCCACAAGGCCCACGCACTCGCCCTTTTCCACTGTGAAGCTCACATCACGGTGGACAAACCGGCCGTCGAACGACTTCGCGAAGTTTTTGACTTCAATCATAGCCATTGTTCGAACATCCAGTAGAATTTAGTCAGGAAGTAATCGCCAACTAGGATGAAGATAGACGAAGTCACCACCGACCTCGTCGTGGCGTTGCCAACACCCTGAGTGCCCCCTTTGACGTTGAGTCCAAAATGGCAGGCCACCAACGCGATAATAAGAGCGAAGACCGGCGTCTTCATAAAGCCCGACATGAAGTCGGGCACCCATATCGTCGTCAGGACCTTTTGTACGTAAAAAACCGGATCGAGACCAAGGTCATTGGCACCCACCAACAGGCCGCCAATTACCCCGATAAAATTGGCAAACACAGCGAGAATCGGAATACCGACCACGCATCCCAGCACGCGTGGGATGACGATCTTCTTAATGGGAGATGTGCCCAACGCTCGAATCGCGTCAATTTGCTGGGTGACGGTCATCGATCCGATCTCCGAAGTGATCCCGGCTCCCACCCGGGCCGCCATCATCAGGCAGGTAAAGACGGGGCCCATCTCACGTACAATCGACAAAGAAACAATTTTAGGGATGTAGAGTTTGCCGCCGAATTTTTCCAGGCCGAGACCGAACTGGAGGGCCATGACCATTCCGGTGCTGCCAGCGGTGACGGCGATGAGAGGGAAAGAGACAATACCGATCTGGTAGATCTGCTCCATTACCAGACGGGGATAAAGCGGCGGCCGGAGGATTTCACTCACCACCTGTTTGGCGAGAAGAGTCGTGCCTCCGAACAAACGGAGGATTTCGACAAGATTCTTCTTCATGGCGCTTGAAATCCCTCAATAAAACGATTGAATTCCTCTTGGTCTTTCGCGAACGCGGATTGCACGCCCACGTAACTCAGGACATAGATGCAGTTGTTGCGCTTGAACACCAAGAGGTCCACACCGGTTGGGACGCCATCCACTTTGCCGAGCGCGTGCACGCGACGTCCTTCGCGTCCCAGGATCGATTCGGTCTTCGAACTTTCATATTTAAGGTCAGAGAGTCCGGCGAGAACACCGTGCACGATCTGATCCAACGGCGGATCGCTGGGGTCTTTGCAATCGGAAAGATAAGAAATCACATTTCCCGTGCGCGGGTTCTTCCAGGCCGCGTCGACATCGTCGCGTGCTTCCTTCTCAAAAGGGAGTGCGGGAACGCGCACCTCAACACCGGAGGCCCGCTTACTTTCTTTCGATCCGAGGTTCACTGTCACGCAGCCAGACGCGAAAACGGCCGTTCCCAATAGAAGCTTCACGGGAAGCCCCACAAAAAATCGAGGATGGTTTCGTATCACGGCTGAAAACAAAGTTGCAATCATCGTCGTCGGCCCTTTGGCTAATACCTCTTTCGGAATATGCGGAACCATCCTCAAGGTCGTGTCATTGATTTGTCCTGGCCTCGGGAGAATCTGACGTGAGAAACCTGGACTTTGGAACAAGCTTCTCAGGTAAATAATAGTAAAACCGGTGGAAGTCCAGCTGGCATCAAATCTGCTTCCTATCTTTAGTGGATTGCTGTGCCAGGGAGGAAGGCATTTGACAGGATGTCGATTCGCATGGGCTGACCCGGACCTCCGCACGACGAAAGCCGTGCTCGTCCTGCTATTTCTCTGCGCCCAGACACCTCAGTCCGCGCGCGCGCAGGACAAATGGAGCCAGGGTTTGGCCTCAGCCTCAGCCTCAGTTTCGGTCGAGGCAGAGATCTCCCGTCAGGCCGACACGGCACACCTTGAACTTCGTGGACTTAAGACCTGGAACTACGAGATCCGCCGCGACGGGGATCAGAAGGTAACTCTGGTGCTCCCTCCAATGGATGAGGCCAGCGTGGCCCGGCTCCAGTCCTTTAACGATCCGTTAGTGACGGAGATCGAGGTGGATAAGAACGGGCCTGACGGAAACTTCCGTGCCATTATCACGTTGGCGCAAAAGGATGTTGAGTTTTTTGATTACCTCACGGATGAACCCTCCCGCCTGATTATCGACTTCTATCGGAAAGTTGAAACCGAAGCGAAGCCCCCTCAGGTCGCCAGCGGTGGGCCGGCCAAGTCTCGCAAAACCAAGGCCCGGAAGAAAGAACCCGCGCGACGAAGCGAGGATGGATATACGGATGTGCCGAAGCCGGAGCGCAAGCCTGCTGGCGACGAATTTCTGGCTGTGGAAAAGGACCAAGACGTGCATTTGCGCTTTGGCCTTTTCGATGGTGGTGACGAGAACTACGACCGCTTCCGAATCAAGGATCATGAAATCCGCGAAGAGGCGATCATATCTTCGCGAGACAACACCTATCTTCCGTTTCCCATGCTCAAGATGAACGTGAGTCTTTTGGATCGGCTGATGTCGGAGCAGCCCGAGTATGTGATCCACCCCAAGAACACGCGTGAGAACAAAGAAGCGCGCCTGCTTCTCACGCTCTTCCAACGGAACCGCCAGGGGCTGTTCCTGCGCACTTACAACTACTTTGTTAAGAGGTACCCGGAGTCAGAGTATCTGGAGATTATTAAGAACCTGGCCGCGCATGTGCATCTTAAGCGTTGGCGCGAGACGGGCAAGGCCGCTGAATTTGATGCGGCTCGTACGCTGTACACGGAACTCATTCAAAGGTATCCTGAGAGCCCTTTGCGCGAGCACAATTCGCTGATTCTTGGATTCGCCCAAATGGAACACGGTGAAGCGCTAGCGACCCTACAAGTTCTTCAGCGATTCCTCAAGGGGTACCCCAACTCGCCGGATGTGCCGCAGGTTCGTAAAGCCATCGCCGAGTCACTCCTGATTCTTCGTAAGTATGATGATGCCGTGAACGAGTATCGCAGTATTATCAAGGATTTTCCGGGGACCGCGCATGCGCATGAGGCGCGCTACCGATTGGGTGATGTGGACTTCGCCAAAGGGGATTATAGCGCTGCCATTCGTTCTTACGAGGCCGCGCTGGCGGACCTTCCTGCCGGTGAGAAAGTCTATCCCAATGCCATGTTCAATATGGCGGAAGCCCGCTTCTGGCAGAAGGATTTTAAAAAATCGCTAGGTAACTACGTTCAGTTTGTGAATCTTTATCCCACCCACGAATATGGTGGCTACGCTCTCACCCGTATTGGCGAACTGCTCGGGGTTTTGGGCGCGGATCAGAGGCGCGTGATCGGTGCCTTTCTCGAGAGTTATTTCCGTTTTCCCGACCACCCAGGCGCGCAGGTGGCTCGGATCCGGATGCTCAGCCAACAGATGCGAGGCATGAAAGAAAAAGAGGTCAGTAAAGCCTTGGAGGAAATCGAAGGTATCAAAAAGAAACTCGACCTTCGTGGCATTGAAGAATTCACCACGTTGATGGTGGCCGAGGGGCTTTCGCATCGCGGCGAGTATCGCAAAGCGATTGATAAGCTGATCTCTCATTACCAGAAAAATCCAACTGCCGAAAAGCTGGAGAGTTTCCGTTCCCGGATTTTGCGCAACATCTCGAACGAGCTTAAAGATGCCGTGGACCGAGGAGATTTTATGACGGCTCTTTCGTTCCACTCGCAATATGCCAATACTTGGCTGAAGAACGCCGATCGCATCGATGTCCCCTTTTTCGTTGCGGGTGCTTTTGAGAGCGCGGGCGCTTACCCTGAGGCGCGCAAAATCTACTCGAGCGCCCTCGATCGCCGCAAAGCCATCGCGGGCTCGGAGGAGGAAAAGGAAAAGAAGGTGCAAGAGCATCTTCCCTCCGTGAATAGCCTTCACCTGCGCTTGGCCTCTGTGCTCGTTCAGGACCGGAAGTACATTGAGGCTTACCGGCACTTAAAAGACATTGGTGAGGGGCGGGATCTTTCCGAAGCCGAGACGGTCGAGCGCGTGCGTCTGAGCGCGCAGATCGCCGAGCACCGCAATGATCATGAGCGCGCCCGGGCCGCTCTCTTGGAACTTGCGAACAAATGGAAGGGCGATACGGCGCTGCTTGCGCCCGTGCATCTGCAACTCGCGCAAACATACTTGAAGACAGGGGACAGCAAGGCCGCTGAGTCCCACGCGGATCAGGCTCTGGGAAGCGAGGGCGGGAAGGCGAAAATCAAGGATTCCGTGTTAGCCGGGGCTTTGCTGGTTAAGGGCGACGCCCTTCTGGCACAAAAGAAATCACTGTCCGCCGTGGAGGCCTATCAAAACCTTTTGGAGCGCTTCGAAGATAAAATGCCTTTGGCAAGTGTGCGCTACAAAGTCGGCCAGATTCTCTTTGATCGGGGTGACCTCAAAGGTGCTTCCGATGTCTGGAGCCGCTTACAGGGAACTCCCAACGAATTCCTCTGGAAAGTCGGAAATGAGAAAATAGAGGACACGAAATGGCGTGATTCTTACCGCAAGTACGTGGACCGAATTCCGGCAATGGCCAATCGGACGGAAAAGGAGAAAAAGCCGTGAGTCGTATCAACCCCAAATTGATCCCCAGCTCGGATCCCAAGATGAAGAAGATCTATGAGATCGCGGAAAGCGTGGCGGTGAGTCGAGCTTCCATTCTCATCACGGGTGAAAGCGGCACCGGCAAAGAACTTCTCGCCCGATTCATTCACGCTCAGAGTCCGCGCGCCGCGCGCCGGTTTGTGGCGGTGAATTGCGCCGCCGTGCCTGAAGGACTCCTCGAGAGCGAACTCTTCGGCTACGAAAAAGGGGCCTTCACCGGGGCGGAACAGCGCAAGCTCGGGAAGTTTGAAACAGCCCACGAAAGCACATTCCTGCTCGATGAGATCAGTGAAATGCCGCTGCCGCTTCAAGCCAAGATTTTACGGGTTTTGCAAGAGGGTGAAGTGGAGCGCCTCGGAGGCCAAGCACCGGTAAAAGTAAATGTTCGCATCATTGCCACCTCCAACCGCGCGCTCGATAAAATGGTCCGTTCCGGTGAGTTTCGGGAGGATTTGTATTACCGCCTGAATGTGATTCCGCTTCTCATTCCGCCGCTGAGAACCCGCCCCTTGGATATCGAACTCCTCTCGCGGCACTTCGTGGAACTGTCGTGTGCGGAGAACGGCCTTGTGCCGAAGATTCTGAGCGCCCCGGCCGTGATGAAACTTACATCTTATCCCTGGCCTGGAAACATTCGGGAACTACAAAATGTGATTGAGCGCAGCGTACTGTTGTGCGCGGGCCAGAGTATTGAATCGGATCAAATTCTTTTGCCCGAGACGGAGGGGTCGATCGCGCCCGGAGCTGATCCGCTGAAGCCGGGAATGACAGTCGGTGAGGCCGAACGGCTGCTGATCATGAAGACACTCGAGTTCACTGGCCAGAACCGCACGCGCGCGGCCGAATTGCTCGGTATCAGCGTGCGGACATTACGTAACAAGTTGAATGAGTACAAAGGAGGATCGTATGAAGCAGATCTTCGATAAAACCACGGATTCGCTGGCGGCCTCTTTGAACTTTCGCTCTCTCCGTCACAACGTGGCTTCGGCCAACATCGCCAACGCCGAGACCCCCGGTTACAAAGCTAAAAAGGTGGACTTTGAAGATGCACTGGCGCGCGCGATTGATCTTGAGGGTGTGGGCGCGCAGATGGCGACGTCTCCGGATCATTTTGCCATGGGGACCGGCGCGATTTCGCGCGCGCGCGCCGATGTGTATGACAATCCTGAAGGCAGTGTGACCAATGACCAGAACACTGTGGACCTGGAACGCGAAATGGCCACGTTGCAGGAGAATTCCATCCTCTACAAAGCGGCCTTGCAATTGATCAATAAAAAGCTCGGCGCCATTCGCTACGCCGCGACTGAAGGAGGCCGTTAATGGACTTTTCGACTGGCCTTAGAATCTCCGCGAGTGGGTTGTCGGCGCAGCGGATGCGCATGAATACCATTTCCAGCAATATCGCCAACATCAACACCACACGCACGCCGGAAGGCGGCCCTTACCGCCGCAAGGACGTGGTGTTCGAAGCCATGCCGGACGCGCGCAACTTTGGTGAGCTGGTGACCATGCCTCCCAACGACAATCTCCAGCGTGTACAAGTAACCGACGTGTACGTCGATCAGGACGGAGTGGATTTGCGCTATGAACCCGACCATGTGGACGCGAATGAAGACGGTTACGTGGCCTACCCGAAAATTAATCTTATGGAAGAAATGGCCAATATGATTCAGGCGACCCGTTCGTACGAGGCCAACGTCTCGGCCATTCAGGCTTCAAAGGATATGGCGCTCGGGGCATTGGAAATCGGTCGGTAATCCGCCAGGACCATGAGGAATTTTTCTCCCTGTCGGCAAAAAGGTTTGTGTTAAACTTAAAACACGGAGCAGGACGCTGCCGTGAGCGAGAGGACGAGCCATGGACGGTTTGACGATCTCAAATTCAGACGCGCTGATCGAGCAGGGGCAAACCCTTCGCGAGATCCGCAATTCTCGGATGAATCTTCCCAATCCCTCCGCCACGGTGCAACCGGGAGAAAAGACATTCGCCGATACGCTCAAGGACGCCGTCCAAAGTGTCAATGAGATGCAAAAGGCTTCGGACAAGAAAATTCAAGAGATGGCCGTGGGCAAAAACCGCGACATCGCGGACGTGATGATCACGGCCGAGAAAGCGGATGTCGCATTGAAACTTATGGTCCAGGTTCGCAACAAGATCATCGAGGCCTACCAAGAAGTCATGAAGATGCAGGTTTAATGTCGAATGAATAAGCTGTTCACCCACCTTATCGCGCAGTTCCGGCAGTTCTATAAGAATCTCACGCCGGTGAAGCGAGTCTCGATTGTCACGGCGACATTAATCGCGGCGATCGGACTTTTCTTTCTGCTCGCGCTGGTGACGGGAACAAATCATGTCCCGCTCTTTACCCATGTTTCTCCGGAACAGCTGCCACAGATCGTGGAGCAACTCAACAGGCGGGGAGTCCCGTTTCGCCTGGCCGACGAGGGCCGCACGATCTTAATCTCCAAAGACCTTTTGCACTCCACGCAGATGGCGATCATGACCGAGCTCGGCGGTGCCAAGGTTGGCCAAGTCGGGCTCGAGCTTTTCGATAAACAGGATTTTGGAACCACGTCTTATGCGCAGAAGATCAACTATCAGCGCGCCCTTCAAGGCGAACTGATGCGCTCGATCAACACCTTAAGCGCTGTCAAACAATCCAAAGTCATCTTGGCGTTACCGGCCAAGAAGACGTTTCTGGAAGAGGGTGGCCAGCCCACGGCGTCTGTCGTCGTGGAACTCCATCCGGGAAAGACGCTCTCGACGGAACAGGTGCGAGGAATCACATTTCTCGTCGCCAGTGCCGTGGAGAATCTGGAAGCGGAAAAAGTCACCGTGGTGGACTCACGGGGCAAGGTGTTGTCCAAACACTATTCCGCGGATGCGTCGATATCGGGTGAACTTCTCGATATGAAACGCAAGGTCGAGGAAGGAATCGAAGAGCGCATTGAAGGCGTGCTGTCCAAGGTGGTCGGCAACGGCAAGGTGATTGCCCGCGTGGATGCGTCGCTTAACCCGCGCTCCTTGGTCATGACTGAGGAAGAGGTGAACGCCGACGGCACCGCTTTGAAGTCGCAGCAAACCGAAGAGGAACTTCTCGATGGCGCCCGGACCAACCCCACAGGCGTTCCAGGGACGCGCGCCAATCTTCCGGGCGCGGAGGATAACGGCTCGGTCGGGTTCCGCCAGAATGTCCGCAAGGAACTCAAGACATCGAATTTTGAAGTGCCCAAAACGGTGCGCAACGTGCGCGAATCGGCGGGCGGCATCGAACGTCTTTCCGTGGCCGTCCTCGTGGACGGCGTGACGAAAGTGACCACGGGCGAGGATGGCAAAAGCGCTGAGTCGTGGGAGCCTCGCTCACGCGAAGAAATGAAAAAGTTGGAGCAGGTGATCAAGGGTGCGATCGGCTTCTCGGCCGCGCGCGGAGATAGCGTCACCGTCGAAAACATTCCGTTCCAGAAAGAAGACTTCTCCGAGGCCGAGAAGTTGCTGACCACTTTGGAGCGCAAGAAGCTTCTCCATTCCCTGATGAAGTGGTTCATTCTCAGCTTGAGCCTGGGATTGTTCTTCTTCGTTGTTGTGCGGCCCTTCATGCGTTGGATCACGGACAGCTTCCAAGACACTGTGGAAGATATGCTGCCCAAAACGATCGAAGAACTCGAGGAATTGCAATCGGTGGATAGCTCTCTGCCGGGAATGAGCAATGCGTTGCCTGTGCTGGAAGAGTCCCTGGACCCCGATAAGGCGGAAAGTGAACTCCTGAAAGAACGTATTATGAACCTAATGGAACTCGACACGGAAAAGGCGGCCGGAGCCTTTAGTCTGTGGCTCTCCAGGAGGGATCAATGACGCCCGTTCGTCTGGTGAAATTGGAGAATATTAAGTACGAGGATCTGCGCGGTTTTGAAAAAGCCGCGATCCTGGTCAACTACTTGGGACCGGATGCCGCCAAGAGGCTCTTCAAATTCGTCGATGACGGGGATATCCGCAAGCTCCTCGGAGTCATGCAGAAATACCGGATTGTGCCGGTCGAGGTCACCAAGAGGGTCCTCGAAGAGTATTACGAAATGGTGAGCGAATCGGCCGAATATATTTTTTCCGAAGCCACAACAAACAAAGACACCGTGGTCGAGGCCGTGGGTGAAGAGCGCGCGCGCGGAATTCTAGGTCACCTTTCCGCTGCCTCCCCCGCCGCTCGCCAACTGGAAAGCCTGGAGCTTGTCGACGCGAAGTCTCTCTCCAACTTTTTGATCAACGAGCATCCACAAACCATTGCCGTGATCTTGGCTCACCTCGAGCCCGAGAAAAAAGGCGAGGTTCTTAAACGTCTTCCGGAGTCCCTGCAAGCGGAAGTCGTTTTGCGCCTGAGCAACCTGGACCATGTTGCACCCGAGCTGATTGCGGAAGTGGACCGCGTTTTGAAACAGGAGCTCTCAACCCTTGGTACGGTCGAACAGGCCTCGCTCGGCGGAGTTCAGCCGGTGGCGGAAATGCTCAACGTTATGGATAAGAATACCGAGACGGCGATCATGTCGCGGATCGAAGAAAAGGATCCGATTCTGGCGGAAGAGATTCGCAAGCTGATGTTCGTCTTCGAAGATATTATTAAAATCGACGACAAGGGCATCCAAACCCTTCTCAAAGAAGTTCCCAACGACAAGCTGTTACTGGCCCTCAAGACTGCAAACGAGGAGATTCGGTCCAAGATCTTCAAGAACATCTCGCAACGCGCGGCCAAGCTCCTGCAGGAAGACCTGCAGAACATGGGTCCGGCGCGCCTGTCTGACGTCGAATCCGCACAGGTTGAAATCGTCAACGTGGCTCGCCGTCTCGAGCAGGAAGGAAAGATCCTGATCGCGCGCGGCGGATCCGAAGATGCCCTTGTGTAGGATAAGGAGCGTGTATGCGGCTTGAGAAATCCATTATCAAAGCCCAAGTCGCCGCCGAGACGACTTTTGAGTATAGACCCAAGGAGCTTGTGAATACAATCTCCGATGTGGCCCGATCCTTTGTGGACGAAGATGCTTTTCGCTCGCCCGATTTTAAGATTTCCGAACTGGTGGCGCAGCAGGCGGGCATTTCGCAGCTCGAGAGTGATGCGCATCAGGACAAGATCAACTCCCAGGTGCTTGAGCGGTTAAAGGAGATCGAAGAGAAGGCCTATCAAGAAGGCTACGAACTCGGCCTTATCGACGGCACGGAGAAAGCGTTTCAGGAGACGCGGCAGGATCTCATGCACAAGTTGGAGGTTATGGAAGACCTCCTCAAGCGCATCGAGGAACTCAAGGGCGATCTCTTGATTGAAAACGAATCGGGTCTAATCAAACTCGTGTACTTGATCGCGAAAAAGATCGCCATGCGCGATCTCGAAGAACACCGCGAGGCGGTGTGGGAAATTCTTAAGGGCACGGTTGGCGATATTCAAGCCGATGAGCGTGTTGTGGTGAAGCTTTCGAACGAAGATCTTTATTTTCTTGAAACCCTGCAGGACAAGAGCGGTGAGCGTATTGAGTCCCTGCAGCGGGTGAAATTTGTGAGCGATGATTCCATTCTTCCCGGAGGATGCCTGATCGAAACCGAGTACGGAACCGTGAACGCCACTGTGGAAGAGCGGATTGAACGCGTTTGGCAGACGCTGCTCTCGCGAATGCCACAGAAGGTCCAAAACGCCAAGACTCCCAAGGATGCGGGCGGGAACGGCGATGAGGGCGGGAGCGAGGGGACGTAAAGCATGGCGGCGCTGAACCTCACGAAGTATTCCCGCGCTCTGGAAAACGCGCAACTGACCCGCGATATCGGCAAGGTCACGCATGTGACCGGATTTCTGATCAGTGGCTACATCCCCGAGGTGTCCGTGGGAAGCGTGTGTGAGATTTTTCCAAACTCAGGGGAGCCCAGCTTTCTAACTGAAGTGGTGGGGTTTCGCGACCGCGAGGTGCTCCTGATGCCGCTCGGGGAAATGCGGGGTCTCGGGCTGGGCTCTACCATTCTCGTGCGACGGCATCGAGCCACGGTGGCTGTCGGTGAGTCTCTCCTCGGTCGCGTGGTGAACGGATTGGGCGATCCCATAGATGAAAAGGGCCCTTTATTCCTCACTGAAGAGGCGCCATTATATACCGACTCGGGAAATCCGCTTAAGCGCCCGCCCATTTCAGAGCCCCTAGGCCTGGGTGTGCGCGCGATCGACACGATGGTCACATTCGGCAAGGGCCAGCGCGTGGGTATCATGGCGGGCTCGGGTGTGGGCAAATCGGTCTTGATTGGTATGATGGCGCGAAACTCGAGTGCGGATGTGAATGTTATCGCCATGGTGGGCGAGCGCGGCCGCGAAGTGCGTGAGTTTATCGAGCACACTCTCGGCGAGGAGGGATTGAAGAAATCCATTTTAGTCGTTGCCACCAGCGATCAAAGCGCGCTCGTGCGTGCGCGCGCCGCCTTCGTCGCCACCACGGTTGCCGAGTTTTTTTGTCAGACCGGGAAACACGTGCTGCTGGTTATGGATTCCGTGACCCGCTTCGCGATGGCGCAGAGGGAAATCGGACTCAACGTGGGAGAGCCACCCGCGACCAAAGGATACACACCCAGCACGTTCGCCCTTTTACCGAAGCTGCTCGAGCGGGCGGGATCGTTCGAAGGGAAAGGCAGTATCACAGGTCTTTACACTGTGCTCGTGGAAGGCGATGACATGAATGATCCCATCGGAGATGCCGTCCGCTCGATTGTGGACGGGCATATTGTTCTGAGCCGAAGCTTGGCTCACCGTGGTCATTTCCCGGCGGTCGATGTGCTTCAAAGCACCTCGCGCGTGATGCGCTCGGTGGTGAATGAAGGCCACTATCGGCAGGCCTTGCGCGTGCGCGAGATGCTCGCGGTTTACAGAGAGGCCGAGGACTTGATCAATATTGGTGCTTACAAAATGGGATCCAACCCCAAGATCGATCAAGCCATTCGCTCCCGCGACGCAATTGAAGATCTCCTCAAACAGGATGTGGGCGAGAACACCAGCTTTGAGGATTCGGAGCAAATGCTGCTGGGGCTGGGGTGAGGGGCTAAGGTATGGCGTTTCGATTCGGCCTTGAAGCCGTTCTTAAGTATCGCAAGAGGCTGGAAGAAATCGCGCAGAAGGATTTTGCTGAGGCCCAGGCGGCCGCGGGAGCGTGCTTACGCGAGATTGAAAGTATGTACCAGCGCATGGATGAAGTGCGCGAGGAGATCCGGCGCGCGGCTGAGATCGGGACGGCTCAAAAGCTGGAGGAGATTCGCGCGATGGAGCAGTTTCTGGAGGGGCAGAAGATCCGCGTGGAACGCCAGCGTCTGAAAGCCCGCGAACTGATGGCTGTGGCAGAAGAAAAACAAGAGGCATTGACCGCGGCGGTCCGGGAAAAGAAAGTGTTGGTCAAGTTGAAAGAAAAGCGGCTGAATGAGCACCGCGAGTGGATCGCTCGCGTTGAGGCGAAGACTCTTGATGATCTGACCATGGTCAGGGAAGCGCGGAGGCGAAGATGAAGAAGAACGGATATGACCAGTTCTTTAGTCGGGCGCGCGAGAACCAACGCCAAAGAACCACGGCGGACCCTGAATCCCGTTTGCGTACGGCTGTGAAAGCGAAGCGGCCGCCGCCGCCCTTCCCTTGGCGAGCCGTGGCCGGCCTGGTTGCCAGTCTCGGACTGGCCGGCTCCTATCTCCTAGCTCCGGAGTTCTTTGAGAGTCTCGCCGAACGTGTGGAGATCAGCGCCATCGGCCAAGCGGGAGCGGCTGATGGTCCGGCGGCAGAAAAAGCCGGAGCCGGCGGCGAGAAGGCGGAAAAAGATGCCGCTCACGACAAGAGCTCTGGATCCGCCAAAGGGCCGGACGCGGACGGCGCGGTTTCGGAAGATCTCAGTCATTTTCAAAAGTTGAAGCAGAGGAAAGAAGAACTGGATATGCGCGAGAAGGAGCTCACGCAGTTGGAAGAGGAATTGCAAAGACAGAAAGTCGAGCTCGACAGAAGGATCCAGCAATTGGAAGAGATGCGCAGTCAAATCGCACAGACCCTTCAGACTCGGGTGGAAGTGGACCAGGAGAAGGTGAACAAATTGGTGGACTTGTACTCGAATATGAAACCCAAACAGGCCGCTGACGTGATTGGTTCCATTAATGAGGATCTGGCGGTTGAGGTTTTGGCCAAGATGAAGAAGAAGAACGCCGCTGAAATCATGAACCTGCTTCCTCCCGAGAAGGCACGCGTGCTTTCAGAAAAATACACCGGCTACCGTCGTGGGCGTCCGGAGCCAAAGGGATAAACGAGTGAATATCGCGGGACTGAACAATTTGTTCTCTCCATCTGCGCCGATGACATCGGCCAAAGGAGCGCCGACCTCCGGCACGCCCTCTCCCTTTGCCAAGATGATGGGAGAGGCCCCCACCGGCGCGCAAATGCTCCCGGGTCAGTCGATGAGCCCGGTCCTGGAAGCTCCGGTGTCAGGTCCTCCGCTGCCGCCAACCGCCTCCGCTGTTCCGCTTGCGGCCGTCTCACCACAGGTTGTCGATCTTCGACCTGAGATGGACACCGCCAACTCCCTCACACGGCGAGCGGTTTGGAACGACTTTCTCCGCAAGATGAAAGATGAGTTTGATATCTCCGCGGAAGATGTGCTTATGGCCTTCTCCGCTTTATCCGAAGAAGATCTGGCCAAACCCCCGCAACAATCGGTCGATCAGATTGTAGTGGCACTGGGTCTGACGGGCCACGACGCGGCTCAGGCCAAACGGCACTTTCAGGAGCTTATTCAAAAGACCCAATCCAAGTCGATGGGCGAAGAACTGGCGCTTTCGCGCAAGCAAATCAGTTTGACTCTGATGTCCCAGCGCGAGCTGCAGCGTAAGGCTTTGCAATCCTCTCTGGATCAGATGAACCGTAGCTTCTTTATGAACGTTGCGGACGCCTCAGGGGCAGGGCCTCGTCATCAGGCGCAGCCGGCGGAGCTATCATCACCGAACGTAAACATACAAAATTCGCTCTCCCCGCAACTCCTGGAGATCCCTTCCGAGATGAACACGCTCATGCGGAAAATGCAGCCCACCGCCACCGCCGAACGTGGAGAGGATAAACGGACTGTCGATCAGTTGATCGCGAAATTCTTAAATCAACCGACGGCGGGACTTCCGGCTACACCCGCGACTGCGACTTCTGAAGGCGCCGCCATGGTCGGCATGACCCCTGTCGCTATCTCAGCTCCTGCACCGGCCGCGGTCCTGGGGCGAGCCGGAGATTCCTCGGAACCGCTGCCTTCTCAAGGTTCTGCTGAATCAACCACTCCCTTCGGAATGATGGTTGACACATCCGCTGTCGAGGCCGACGGGGGTCTTGCGTCCATGATCGCTCCTGCGCCGTCATTGGATATCCAGTCGCAAATGTTTACCGTTGCCCCCGCCTCTCAAGCCGTAAAACACACGCGTGAGGACTTCCTGAGTGGAGCGGATGAGAATGAGGAGATTTCTTCAGAGTTTACGCCTGTGGCGGCACCTTTGCTGAGCGAGACCTCGGCCGGGATGAAGATGCATGCGGGATCAACGCCGACCCTCCAGGCTCATCCGGTGGAAAACTCGACTCCCGTCACCATTCCCGATCTTGTGGGCCAGGCTCAAGTGCTTGTGCGCGACGGCGGTGGTGATATGAAAGTCACGCTCAATCCCGAGGGCCTGGGTGAGGTGGCCATGAAGGTGAGTGTCGAACATGGTAAAGTAAATGTGCAAATGATCACTGAAAGCGACGAAGCGAAGAGGCTGATCGAACGCGAATTGGTGGATTTGCGCTCGCACCTCGCATCCAATCACCTGCATGTCGAATCGATCAAAGTCGACACCGCCTCTCAGCTGAGCACGCAGTTGGAGCAACAGTATCGGGATGCCCAGCGCCAAATGGCGCAACAGGACCTGGCCCAATTCCGCCAGGACCATCAAGGGTGGCGACGCAGTTTCTTCGATATTCCAAGTGCGCGCCAGTATCGAGGGCAGGCCGACGCGACTCGTGACGTGCAGGCGCCTTCACAGCCGCGCAGAACCGGCGCGCGCCGCTTGAATCTGGTGGCGTGAGGCGCAATGGGGAGAGCGAATGATTAGCGTTAAAGGCGGAACTCAAACCTGGTCGAATGCGCAACAACGCACGGATTTCAAATCCGACGGGCTACAGAACGTGAGCGCGACGGACCGTGAAAAGTTCCTGCAAGATGAACCGGTGGGAGATCTGCTGAACAAAGTGGCGGATCCAAACTGGGTGGATCCGGGCAAAAAAATGCGCACGGCCGGCAACAATGAGCTTGGTAAAGATGCCTTTATGACCTTATTGCTCACGCAAATGAAAAACCAGGATCCGACCAATCCGCTAAAAAGCCATGAAATGGCGGCCCAGTTGGCGCAGTTCACCTCGCTCGAAAAACTTCACAACATCAACGAGGGCATCGAGGGGCTGCGCAAAGAGCAGCAACCTAATCATAACTTTCAGGCGCTTTCTTTTATTGGCAAAACGGTCACCACTGACAATGGTAAGATCGCCCGTACAGAGACGGATGCGCGCCATGATGTGCGCTTCCATATTCCGGCCGATGCGGGCAAGGTGACTATGCAGATCAAGGATGCGGCTGGGAACGTGGTGCGCACGCTCGACTTCAAAGGTCTTAAAGCCGGAAAGAACGAGCTGGAGTGGAATGGCCTGACTGAAGAGGGAACTCCGGCACCCGCAGGTGATTACAACGTGTCTCTGGAAGCGACGGCTTCGAACGGACGTAAGCTTTTCGTGGAAACGCGAACTGAAGGGGTCATCACAGGCGTGAACTTTACGGCCCGCGGCCCACAGCTGATGATCGGCAAACAGGTGATCAATATGTCGGATGTGAAGTCCATCAGCGAGCCGGGACTTTCTGAGCCAGAACCACAGGCGGTATCACCCTTGCTCATGGGCGCTCCCACGAGTGCAACTGCGAGTCCGACTCCGAGTCCGACCGCGGGCGTGGTGAAGCCAGAATCAAAACCGAATTCAGGTCAGATTGCCAAACCTTCCGGTGGAAATTTGAATGATTTGGCAATGGCGCAAGGTCTGATTAATAAACTCAACAAAGAAGGCGCCAAAGCGGGAATGTCGGGGAGTTAAAAGCGAAAAAGCGAAAAGGCTAAAATTACGAGTTTAAATCTAAAGTTTTTGCCTGTCATGGACGACGGGCGGTTAAGACATGGAGGTCTTACATGGGAGTTCTCTCTTCTCTCTATACCGGTGTATCCGGTCTGGCCGCGCAGGGCGAGGCGCTGGGTGTGATCGGCGATAACATCGCCAATGCCAACACCACGGGTTTTAAGGCCTCACGGGCTGAATTCCAAGACATCGTGGCGAAGAGCTTAAAGGGTATCCTGGGTGGAAACCAAATTGGTCGCGGGGTGAAAATCGGCGCGGTTAACCCCATTCTGATCCAGGGGAACGTGGACGCCACGGAAAAGGCCACCGATCTTGCAATCGCGGGCGATGGCTACTTCGTATTGCGCGGTTCGGATGGCGAGTCGTTCACTCGCGATGGCTCGTTTAAATTCGACAAAGAGGGATACCTGGTCACCAACGATTTTCAGCGGGTGCAGGGATTCCAGACGGACGACAAGGGTGCGATCATCAATAAACTGGGTGATATCAGGTTCCCGCGCGCGCTGGTTCCGGCACGTCCGACCACAAAGATCACCATGGATCTGAACCTGGATTCCCGAGTTCAGGAGCTCAAGCAGTGGAATCCCAAAGAACCCTATGACACCTCCAATTACTCCACGGGGATTGAGGTGTACGACTCCCAGGGCAACAAGCATCTGGTGAACATGTTCTTCGTCAAAACAGCTGATCGGACATGGAACTATTATGGAATGGTCGACGGCAAGGAAGTCACGGGCGGAAAAGAAGGGGAACTGTCTCAGGTGGTCGGCGGTACCGTCACCTTTACCGTGGACGGGAAACTGGATACGGAACAACAAACCACGGCTGCCTTTAACTTCAAAGGCGGCGCTTTGCAGAATCAGCAAATCAAGCTCGATTTCGGGGATTCCATCACGACGGATAAAGGCGATGGGATGAACGGTTCCAAGCAATACGGTAAGGAGTCGGATCTGATTTCCTGGAGCCAGGATGGCTCAGCGGCGGGAACGATCAATAATCTCTCGTTCAACGACGAGGGCGTCCTCACCGCGCTATATTCCAATGGTGAAACTCAGGATATCGCGCAGATCGGCCTAGCCAAATTTGAAAATCCGGAATCGATGTTCAAGGTCGGAAACAACCGCCTAAAAGAGGCACGGGATTCCGGCGCTCCCGCTGTCGGCGCTCCGGGCCGAGCCGGTCGCGGAAAGATTTTTGCTAAATCCTTGGAGCGCTCCACTGTCGATCTTGCTTTGGAATTTGTGAACCTCATTCAGAACCAAAGAGGTTTCCAGGCCAACGCGAAAACCATCACCACGACCGATGAACTCCTTGGCGAGGTGATTAACCTCAAGAGGTAATTCGCGATTAGTGGGCGAGGAGTTGAGCTAATTCGATGAGCTCATTGGGGACTGCACGCTTTTTCGTCGTGCAGTCCTTCAGGCTGACCGAGACCACTTTGCCGGCTTGAACTCCCACCATTATATCCGTCAACCCTTGCTGAAGCGCGCGAACCGCGGCGAACCCTAATCGACTTGCCAGAATCCGGTCGCGCGCCGTGGGCGGTCCACCACGTTGAATGTGGCCGAGCACCGCCACCTTGGCTTCAAATCCCGCTTTGCGCCGAATTTGTTCGGCCAGATCATAGGCGCGTCCGGGATTGCGTCCCTCAGCCGCGACCAGAATGCTCGAACTCTTGCCGCGGGCCATGCCGCGCTTGATGGATTGGATCGCATGATCGACATTGGCGAGATTTTCCGGAATGAAGACTTCCTCGGCCCCACCGGCAAGGCCCACATCGATGGCGATAAAGCCCGAATCCCGCCCCATCACTTCAACGATGAAAAGACGATCGTGGCTGGCGGCCGTGTCACGAATACGGTCGATGGCTTCGAGGGCCGTGTTCAAGGCGGTATCGAATCCCACGGTCTCTTCGGTTCCATAAATATCGTTGTCAATTGTGCCTGGAATTCCGACAACCCGAATCTGATGTTCAGTAGCCAGGAGATGACCACCTTGAAATGTACCGTCACCACCGATCACGACTAGACCCTCAACGGCGGCCTCGCTTAGGTTCTTGGCGGCCTGACTTCGCATCTCTGCCTTATGGAATTCCATGCAGCGGCCCGATTTGAGAACCGTGCCACCCCGCTGAATGATATTGGCGACCGAACTCAGTCCAAGGGGCTCCATTTTTTTTTGTATGAGTCCAAGGTATCCCTGGGAGATTCCTATAACTTCCATTCCAGAGGTCAACGCCGTACGCACCACGGAGCGAACCGCAGCGTTCATGCCGGGTGCATCTCCCCCGCTGGTCAAAACCGCTATTTTTTTCAGATTTGAGGTGGTCATAGGGCGGGACGATATCAAGCGGACTCTCAGGGATCAAGCTTCCGCTCAAAAGGGCCAGTCAGAAAAGACTGGCCCTTTCGCTCAAAATTTCACGACCTGATTAACGAACCAGATTCTTGAATTCAGCGCCGGGACGGAATTTCGGGAAAGACGTAGCCGGAATCTTGATGGCCTTGCCAGTCTGAGGATTGCGACCGGTGCGGGCCTTTCGCTTTGCCTTTACGAAAGTGCCGAATCCAACAAGCTTGACTTCATCGCCTTTCTTGACGGCTTTCTTGATGGTGTCGAGCGTGCAGTCGAGCCACTTCTCAGTTTGAGCTTTGGTGATGCCGACTTCAGCGGCGACTTTTTCGATGAGTTCAGCCTTATTCATGTATTCCCCCATATGGAAAAACGTGTTGATGTGCTTGGATACACATCATTCAAGCTTCAGATACTTTGAGCCGTCAATAGAAAAGCTAATTGAGGCGGTGCTTGGGCGGTGATATTTCGTGGTCGCCGGATTCCGGTTCGGAATTTTCGTTGACAGAGTCGGATTCTTCGTCGCTCGCATGGACTTTGTACTTTTCGTCTGCCCATGCGCCAAGATCCAGCAGGGAGCAGCGTTCGGAGCAGAACGGGCGGAACGGATTATTTGCATCAAAGTCAGTCGGTTTGGAGCAGCAGGGGCATTTCACGGTCATGCTTCACCCGATACGGGATTTTCGTGGGCCTGGCAAGTGCACTGTTCCACTTCCAGTGGAACAGCGAACGAACGGTTCCACTTCCAGTGGAACAGCAAGCAACTGTTCCACTTAGCAAAGAGTTAACGGGGGGAGAAAGGTAAATTAAAACCCGGAGTAAGGCTGGCCGTTCGGGTATCCGCTGAATCCGCCGCCGCCGGGTCCCATAGTGTTATAGAACATGGCTGTACCCGTACCTGAGGCAATATGGACGCCGCGATGATAGAGCTGGATGGTGACTCGGCTTCGTGTCGTGTCCGCCCACTGAACTTGAACTCGGATGGAGTTGTTGGTGGTGGACGTCGTTGGAGTGGTGTAAGGAACTCCGTATCCGCCGCCATAAGGTGAACCGTAAGGATAGCCCGGATAACTTGGGTAGCCAGGGTGGCCGCCGCCACCTGGAAAGGGAACTCCCCCACCGCTTAATCTGTAATCAACGTTGAATCCGTTATTGGCGGTGTTCACGCACGCGTCGCCACGATACTTTTTTCCTCCGCCCGGATAATAGCCCTGTTGGTAGGTCCACAATGAAAACTCACCGGGTCCGTAGGTGAAACCTCCCCGTATCAAATCAATCTGAATATCCAAGTATGGGGATATGTTTTGGCATTGGTATCCATAACAAAGGCGTGACTCATAAAGAAAGTTTTGAAATTGAGACGAGTTTATATTGAGAGCCACAACTTGGCCCTTCCATGCGCCCGCAAAAAGCTGGGTGTTGACGGCCGTCCCCGCGCAGTTTTCATAAACGCCCACCGCACCCGGAGGCGCCGCCGGTGGAGGTTCTCCACCTCCTCCTTTTTTCTTTCCGCAGCCCGCGAGGGCCGCCGCAGTCATAAGGAGGCTGATCAGCAGAATATGTATCGATCCGTTCCTCATTTTCCATCTCCATGTATCCAGGTACGGAAACCTTCTATCCGCACGTCTGCTACATCAGGATCCATGCCAACGCTTTTAACAGGTGTTTGAAAATTGAACGAGGTTTTAGGAATTGAATGTGCCCGAAATTGTTACTGACGGAGCCGTTTTAGGGCGCCGCCGGCGATTCTCTATGACAACGAGTGGGATCGAGGAATTTCGCAAGTTTAGTGCAGATTCTATTGAAATTCCGCGGATTTTGTAGTTAGCGAAATTTGTTGGATGAAAAAGACTCCAGCCATTGATGCTT
>JBFWQY010000035.1:0-53737 GCA_050249195.1 Bdellovibrionales bacterium | reverse complement strand
AGCATCAATGGCTGGAGTCTTTTTCATCCAACAAATTTCGCTAACTACAAAATCCGCGGAATTTCAATAGAATCTGCACTAAACTTGCGAAATTCCTCGATCCCACTCGTTGTCATAGAGAATCGCAAAAAGTGACAAATCTGCGCTCGGAGTGACGATTTTCGATCTGAAATCACCTTTGCGCCCACTCGAAAGTCAGCAGAATCGAGAAGATGGCGCGGGAATGCTGGCACCTCCCTTGCTCAATCAGGGGCTTGAATTGGTACGAAGGGAGTCGTCCATGAAGTCGAAGAAGAATTGGGTATGGGTTATCACTTCCGCAATCGCGTTAAGCGCGATGGCTGCGGCACCTGGCGTCTTTGCCATGGACAAGGTGGAAGATCTTAAAGCCGAAGTCGAAGCGGAAGAGCTGGAAGTTTTCGATCAAAAGAAAATGGAAGAGACGGCGCGGAAAGAAGCCGCCGACCTCGAACGTCAGGCCAAGTCTTTGGAAAAGGAAATTCAGAGCCTGACCAGCGAAAGCAAACGTCTGTCAAAACGAATTGACAAGCAAAGTGACCGCTATGCCGCCGTTTCCAAACAGGCCCGGTCCGCTGAAGCGAAGGCCGCGAAGCTGCGCGCTCAGCGCGACAAACTGGCCGCCCAATTGGATTCTTTGCGCTCACGAACGCAGCAGACTCAAAGCCGCCTCGACAGCGCCAATGATCTTCAACGCAATCTCAATAAAGATATTGCCTCTCAAGATCGCGAGAAACGCACTCTGGAGCGACGACGTAAAGCCGCCCAACAGAGGCTGGATAGAGCCAACCAGGCCATTCGAAATCTGCGCAAAAAACAGCGCCGGTTGTCCCAACAGAATACTGTGCTCGAACGCCAGGTTTCCGCCCTTGAGTACAAGGTGGAAGTGGCGGAAGAACGTCTTCTCGACGCCCAACTTTAGTCGACGGCCCTGTTCACCGTGGACATAAGCTGAGGGCGGGTCATTCTCGGCAGGAAAAGCAGGGACAGCCAGGACAATGCCGCAAATCCGCCAAATACGACGGAATATCCGAGCTGCGGAACTAAAGGCGCGCCTAAAGCTTCTCCGACGGCTGTTCCTATATTGGAAAAAATCATGCTCAGCGCAAAAAAGCTGGCCGCCCAGCTTCCCTGTGAAAACCGCATCGCGGCGGTTACGTATGCGGTTTCCTGAAATCCCCAACAGGCCCCCCAGAATACACCAAGGCTTAGCAAAGGAGGATTGAGAAGAGGGGAAAGACATCCTACCCCGAGTACCGCCACTGAGATAAAAAGTGAACGTTTGAGTTCTCCTCGGCCCATAACGCGCACAAACAGAATGGCTCCTAAAAAAGCACCCAAGCCACGCGCGACGCCGAAAACACCGAGCTCATACACATTCGCCAGACGCGCGTCTGCCAAATAGAGGGTCAACAATCCATCGGTGCCGAATGAGGCGATCGAGTACACAATGCCAAACCCCGCAAAATAAAGATAAGAGCTCCGTAGGAGATCCCGCCATTCCGAAAGCGGAGCCGCGCACGGCTCCACTCGCCCTGTGTGGGGCGTGATCATCACCACTCCCAATACAACCATCGAGAGTATCGCCAAGGCCATAAAGATGGTCTGAAACCCTCCCATTTGCGCCAGAAAACCAAATCCCCATGACATCAAAATCAGGCCGAGGGATTTTCCTGAAATCATTGCGGCCTGGATCACGCTTTGCTCGCTGGTGCCGGCGACATCAATTGCCCAGCCATCAGCACAGGTGTCGAAAAGAGCCAAACCTAAGGAGGCCAGCCACGTAAGACCGGCGAAGAGAGGAAAATCGGTCGCCGGAGAGACCCGGCTTAATGTGGCGTAACAGAGGGCGAAACCGGCGAGTCCAAGTACCATGTAGGGTTTGCGGGCGCCCCATCGTCCCCAGGGCAGACGGTCACTGAGCATGCCGAGGAAGACCTTGGCGATAAATGGGATCAAAAGCAGACTCGTAAATAGGCCCAGCGTCTGCTTGGAGACCCCGTTTTCCGCCAGAAAAGGCTTTTGGAAGTTCACAATGTAGGCGAAAGCTGCCCCCTGAATGAAGTAAAGCAAGGCGAAGAAGGACACATGGCGCCACATAGAACTTCAGTGTGGCTTTAGTTGACCCTTGCGGCAAAAGGTTTTTACTCTGGCTTCCATGCGCACGGACTCCAAAATCGCAGAAGCGCTGAATTCGGTTTTGATCTTCACCGACGGAGCCTGTACCGGAAATCCGGGGCCCGGGGGTTGGGCCGCTGTTGTCGTGACCCCCAACGGTCACGTGCGCGAACTCGGGGGTGGAAGCCCGGAGACCACGAACAACCGAATGGAGATGGTCGCCGCTCTTCGCGCGCTCAAGAGCCTGGAGTTGCCCACCCCGGCCACGGCGAGGCTGTACACGGATTCCACTTATTTGATTCGTGGAATCACGCAATGGATCTGGGGATGGCGGTCGCGAGGGTGGAAAAACGCTGAAGGGGCCGACGTATCCAATCGGGATATTTGGGAAGAGCTGTTGCGTGAGGTGATGCGACTAAAACCGCTCCACATCGATTGGAAATACGTTCGTGGTCACAGCGGCGTTCCGGGTAATGAACGCTGTGACGAGATCGCAGTCGGCTTCGCCACGGGTAAACCTGTTCGCCTCTTTGACGGCTCTTTGCTCAAGTATCCCGTGGCCATTCACGATCTTCCTGAAGACCAGGAACTGCCACCCCTTCGGCCACAGGAAAAGAAAGCCCCGGCGCACTCCTATCTGAGTTGGGTCGGAGGAACCGTGATGCGACACAAAACCTGGGCCGAGTGCGAACGAAGGGTCAAAGGCCGGTCCGCGGCCAAATTCAAGAAGGCCGTCTCACAAAGTGACGAACGCGAGATCTTAAGGGGATGGGGTCTGGATCCAGAAACAACGGTCGTCGAGGAATGAATCTGCGGCCAAAGGCTGGCCATTCACCAACTCGGCGGACTTTATAGACACCGCAGGAGCGGGTTTAACAGCTTGAATCGCTTGAATCGATCGAACAGGCTCCGCAGAGCGCCTCTTCCGAACAGGCTCTCCACGGTTTGTCAGCCCCGCCAGTGGGAAAAACAAAATCACGGCCATTACGACCCGCTTCCAAATCGCCCTGTGCACAGAAAACGTATGTTTGTACCTGTCGTACCGTCTCCAGATGGCCATCACATTTTGTTTCGGCAGGCCCGGCCTGGGCCTGAATTCCCAAATATTTGTCCTGGACGTTTGCTCGACTTCAGGCCGTGAGTTCGCCGTTGGGTTGTGCCGATGAACCTGGGGTGGAGGTTCGCGCGTGAAGAAGTGGGTCGAGAAACTCATCCAACAGTTCGATTTCGAGTGGAACGAAGGCGGCAACACAGTGACCGGCGCACAAGGCCCCGCGATCGACGAGGAACGTGCCACAATCCTGTTTCTCATCGACACATTCAATAAACACCTGATCGAGTTCGAGGGTCATCCTGTGCGCAAAACGCGGGAGAGCCTGGACGAATTTGCCCGCGAGATCCTGAACTCACGAGGCAAAAACCTGGAACGCGTTCTCTTTCGTTTGCGCCAATTCTTCTCCGCCTACCGCATCGATGAATATGCCTATTTTCAAAAGACGTTCGAGGACTTTCGGACCATCATCTGGGATTTTGTGGACCAATTGGCCGAAGACATCGGCCAGGAACAAAAGGAAGACTCCGAGATTCATCAGAGTTTGGAACAGCTGAAAGAAGCAGTCGAGTCCAACTCGATTGACGCTTTAAAAAATCAGTCGCGCAAATTCATCGACTTCTATGTTGAAAAACAGTTTAAGAAGGATAAGCGGCGCAGCTCAAAGATGAAGAGTATTCGTAAGAACCTCAATGTGGTCAAAAAGCAGCTGGGGGAGGCGCAGAGCTCTCTTCGCACCGACCACTTGACTCAGGCCTTTAACCGAAAGACGTTCGACGAGTACTGCGAGCAACACTGGAAGCTCTTTCATGTCGCTCAACAACCGGCTGCCCTGCTCTTGATCGATATTGATCACTTCAAGCGCATCAATGATACCTATGGACATCCCATAGGGGACTTTGTTCTTAAGGAAATGGTCGCCACTCTCAAAGGAATGTTCACACGCGAGTCCGACCTCGTGGCCCGCGTCGGAGGCGAGGAATTCGCGGTCCTCCTTCCCGACTTCAAAGGGGACCAGGCCATGAAAAAGGCGGAAGAACTTTTGGCTCGTGTTCACCGTGAGGTGTATGTGCATGAGAATCACCAACTCCGGTTCACGGTCTCAATCGGAGTGGCGCAGCTCGCGGAGACGGACAAAGACGTTTCCGCCTGGATCCGTCGGGCCGATGAAGCTCTTTATTATTCCAAGAACAATGGCCGCAATCGGGCCACTCTGGCGCCCGTGCCGCTCACGCGCGTGGCCTGATGACGTCTCAGATCGGGACGGGTGTTGCGATCGTAACATCCGTCACCGGAGATTTCCGCGCGTGAGGGAAATCGACAGCCGCCTCTAGCCTCACACTTTGTAAGGTCCCGCACATAGACGCCGGTTTGACAGTCAAACGCCTAGACAGTGTCAGGAACTCATACACTCAAATCGCATTAGAGCTGGCCCCGCACTTGCTCAACGGAGTTTCAGCATGAAAGCTATTCGTGAAATACTCGTCGCCTTTTTAGTCGGATTAGCCAGTTTGCTGGTTCTCCACAAAATCATCTCGAGCCTGGGACGTAAGGAGCGTCCTTATCTCATTTCGGAGCCCGTTCCCCTGCAGGGACGCGCCGACGATGCGGAACTGCGCTTCACCTGGGGTCTTGACGCCATTAGTGCCTCAGAAGCTTGGAGCATGGAGCGCGGTCGCAAAGAGGTGACCGTGGCTATTATCGATACCGGCTGCGACATTCATCATCCGGAGCTCCGACAGAGCCTCTGGCGCAATCCCGGCGAACACGGACTCGACGAGAATGGGATGAGCCGGGCGACAAATGGAATTGATGACGACGACAATGGATTTGTTGACGATGCCCACGGATGGGACTTTGTGTCCAACTCCCCTGCGATTATGGATGAACACGGTCATGGAACTCATATCGCGGGAATCATAGGAGGTCGAAGCGGGTTAGCCCCAGGTGTGAGTTTAATGTTTCTAAAGTATTATGATACAGAAAGCGATGGCGAAGCCAACCTCAGAAACTCCGTGCATGCGATCCGCTACGCCGTCCGCATGGGAGCGCGGATTATTAACTACTCTGGCGGCGGAATCCTACGGAGCGCCGAGGAGGCGGCCGCTTTGGAATGGGCCGCACGACAAAACGTCTTGGTCGTCGCGGCCGCTGGAAACGAGGGTTTAAATTCCGATTTCTTCCCGTTTTATCCCGCTGACTATGAGCTGCCCAACATCCTGAGCGTCGCCGCCACCGATCGCAAGGAGCGTCTTCTTGATATCAGCAATTACGGTTTAGCGACGGTGGATCTGGGTGCGCCCGGAAAAAACATTTACTCCACTCTGCCGCTCGGACAATACGGTTACATGACCGGAACCTCCCAAGCGGCGGCGTTTGTTTCCGGAGTCGCAGCACTCCTGGTTTCGCGCGACCCCCGTTTCGAAAATCCTGAGATTCTGATTGAACATATTCTGGCTCACTCGAAAGCCCTGCCCTCCCTTCGCAACAGAACCCGATCCGGGGCGCAGGTGAATGCTATGATGGCTCTCTCCAGCGCACTGGAGAATTTGTTAGAAGTTTCGGAACATCCAGGGGCCGGAAACACGGAAAAGAGGCGCCTGCCCGCGCGTGAGACTCCAACACCGGGCTCGTGACCATCCCTTTTCGGCGGGGCGCGGGGACTTCCGGACGCAACTCACGTCTCAGAATGAAGCATTACCGGGTGATCAATGTTTCAACGACTGACTGATTCCTTTTACGATCAATCCCGCATTCGCCGGCCGAACCGGTATCGCGCTTGCAGTGGTTCCTTATTGGACAGGGGGGGGGGGGGAATCGTGAAGACATCCTGGTTAAGAATTATGTTTGTGGGCGGCGCTCTTTCGTCGGCTCTATTGTTCCAGAACTGCGGCGGAGGATTCTCTGCGCTTTCGGTTGCCCCAAAAGCTCACATCAATACCTCCATCTCCGATGAAGAATTAAAGCGCGCCGGAGACAACACATTCTACGATCAAATGACCGCCGCGCAACCTGAGGAAGTCGCGCGGGCCTCGCGCGCCAGCCGTTCAGATGGCAAAATGCGTTCTCAGACTCTGACTTCGGCGAACAGCTGCCGGCCCGTTCGCAAATACTCCTATACGGTCCCAAGCGACGTGTCCCTCACGTGCGGTGAGGCGGGTTTCGTTCAAGTGTTTCAACAAAGCGTAAGTGACACCGGACGCGCGCTTGTAAGAAGTAAGTTGATTATCAAAGGTACCGGCGCGATCGCGAGTAAGGTTCACGGCTGGAGCGGTTATACGATGGTGGGAAATGCCATCAATGCCTTTCAAACAGGTGAGGATATCTGCAACGGAGAATCGCTCATTAGACAGATGTTTGGATACGGCACGTTCTCGTCAATCAACTCAACCATTTCGATCATGATGAAATCCTATCGGAGCAATGACTGCGATAACGGCAGTGTCACGATCGGGGCTGGCTCCACCGTTGAAGTTTGGGTTGAAGATGCAGCCTCCGAGTGTCAGGAGAAGGACATACATGTCTATAGCTATCGGCGGGCGATCGGCGATATTCCTCTAGGGATCTTAACTTCGGTGACTCCTGTGCTCTCGACCGGCTTTACCGTGCCCGTTTCTGGCCGCCTCACGCTTTTGGGCCAGACGGAAATCACGCCATCTTCAACGTTCAACGCATGTAACAACCGCACCGAAATTGCCTATGCCTGGATGACCTATCAAGGGCAGAATGTCGGCCAGGTGTCCGATGGCTTTGCTCCTTCACAAGGTCTATCCCACGTCTTGTTGAGTACGGAGTACGTGATAGAAAATCATCAGCCTGGGCAGATCAGCTATGGTCTGGCCGCGGCTGTGAACAATACCTACAGAGCCGCTGTCGTCCCGCAGACACCAATTACTTCGCCGGTGGCCATTGCGGGGCACTATATGGGATCGTTCATCGGTTACCCGGAAACAGGAGACAACTTTGTTGCCGCGGTCTTAGAACGAACGGTGGCGAGCGCAGCCGACCCAAGCCCGCCATCAGGATCGTCGGACTCAGCGACTCCTGCCAAAAATGACTCCATTCCTTCAGATGAGATCAAGCCGACCCCGCCTTCGACGGATCCTGTTATAACCGCAGGTAAGGGGAGCTGTTCGGGTACCTGTGGCTGGGTAACAGATTCGAAACTCGACATCCGCTGCCAATATCAGAGTGAATATCCTTCAGGCAAACAGCTCAGTGGCTCCTGCGAAGACGAGGATGCGACCAACACTTACGAATGGGCGCGAGAGCAAGGCAAATGTGCTTCAGGAACCCTAGTTCGGGAAAAGGTTGTCCAGCGATGTAAGCAACTTCAACCTAAGAGCGGTAGCTCAAAAAAAACCTTCCACTGGGTTACCGTCTCAGATACTGCGATCAGGTGTCAGTATATGAGTGAGGCGCCTGTAGGCCGACAAGTGAGTGGTGCCTGCTACGTTGAGAATCAGGTCAATGAGTATGAGTGGGGAACGGGCGTTCCAGGTGGCTGCAATTCGCCGACATTTCTCCGCCATCGCGTGATTCAGAAGTGTCTGGCCGACTAGCTTACCGTCGGGAAGAGAGTACCAACACGTCGTCGGCGTGGAAGGACTTAGCGGGCGGCTCGCGCTGTATTCGCGGTTTCTATATTGCCGGAAAGTCGACAACTCCTGGGGTAGTCGCACGCGTTGTTCTTTCCGCTCGGTAGTGCTTTACGAGGGCACCTCCGGGCAAAGTATCGTGTCCACCAGTCTTATCGCTCCGAGCTCCACGGTGTTTGCCGCAACCGAACTACTCAGGAAGAAGCCGGCTGCGTTTCGACACCATTGGAACAGAGACGATGAAATTCACTTTGCGTGACGGGTGGTGCACATTCATGTGCAGCCCTCCGCGCTCGGTTCCACTGTTCGTGCAGAGCTTTCTTAGCGACTTTTCCGCTTTCAGTTTTTGGCAACTCGGAACAAATCACAAACTCCGTCGGGATCTTGAATTTCGCCAGATGTTTGCGACAAAGGGCTCTGATCTGGTCAATATCGTCCATCGGCACCATTTGCCGTTCGCCGTCCTGTTCTGAGCCTGATTCCATCACCAGAAACGCCACTCCGGTTTCGCCCCAACGCGGGTCCGGCACTCCAATCACGGCCGCCTCCCTTACGCCTTCCATCAGCCGCAATACCTTTTCCACTTCGGCTGGATAAACGTTCTCTCCACCACTAATAAACATCTCTTTTCTACGACCGACGACGAAATAAAAGCCCTCGGAATCCCGGCGCACAAGATCGCCGGTGCGCAGCCACCCGTCCCGGAAAACCTCAGCCGTGGCCTCGGGATTACGCCAGTATCCGGACATGGCCATAGGCCCGCGCAACTCCAGCTCCCCAACGGCGTCAGCCGGAAGCACCTGGCCCGCTTCATCCACCACACGCGCCTCACAATAAAAGTTAGGAAATCCAATGGACCCCATTTTCGCACGACTATGTTCTTCATTTAGGGAAAATACATTGGGTCCGAATTCTGTGAGTCCATAGCCTTGCCGTATGGGCACTCCACGTTCCTCCCAAGTTTGAATCCACTCCAGTGGCATGGGCTCGCCCCCCACGATAGCATACCGAACAGAGCTGAGGTCACGCCGATCAAACCCTGGACTTCGGCGCAAGAGGTCCATGGTTGTGGGTACGCCAAAAAGAATGGTCACGCGCTCCGTCTCGACCAGCTCAAGAATCCGCTGGGAGTCAAATTGACGGAGGAGGATCACGCGCGCGCCTCGATGTAGACAGGGTGTTGTCAGCACATTCCACCCGCCCGTGTGAAAGAGAGGCAAAAAGGTGAGAACACAGTCACTCTGTGTGAGGTTTAAGCGCAAGCCCGTGTTAATGGAGTTCCAAAAAATCATGCGATGGGAAATCATGGCGCCCTTTGGAAATCCCGTGGTTCCCGAAGTGTACAGGATCATGCACGGATCCTCCGCACCACTCGCCTGTACAGCCTCCTCCCACACACTAGCCGCGAAGCTCGACCACTCCGTCACGGGCAAACCCGCCACCCAGGTGAGCGATTCAGGCCCGTCAAACCTCCACAAAGGGACGCGATCTTTTAAGGCCTCCACGACAGTCCAGAACGCGGATTGAGCGACCACGACGCGTGGATCACAATCCGCGATAATGTGTTCCACCTCGGCCGAAGTGAACCGAAAGTTGATCGGGACCAAGATGGCGCCTAGCCTCTGAACTGCGAAAAATAAGCTGATGTATTCCAGTTCATTTCTTGCCAAACAGGCCACGCGATCACCATGGCGGACGTCAAAACGCTCGCGCAAGGCCTGGGCGAGAGCCAAGCTCTGGATGTAAAACTCGCGGTAGGTGAGCTCCCGTCGCCCCGTTCCCGGCTTGACGTCTCCGCACTGCAAGGCAACGCGTTCCGGAGCATAGAGCGACCAGCGCGCCAACCAGTCCCGTTCCACCAACTCCATCGGGAAATCAGGTGTCATATGCCCACTCAAGAGCCACCGCCGCCATGGACAATCCACCTCCCGAACCTAACATGAACACGAGATCCCCCCGCCTGAGGCGGCTGTGGAGAACCGCATCGTGTAACGCCATAGGCAGACAGGCGCTTCCAGTATAACCGTAGCGGTCCATAATATTGTGTGACTTCGTTCGCGGTAATCCAAGAGCGTCCAACGCTTCATGAATGCTCTGAATATTGATCTGGGTGAGGAAGAAATGATCGATGTGCTCTGGCCGCCGCTTCAACCGATCCAGGAGGATTGATGTGAGCCGCGGCCAATGCGTGCCATTGGTTTCTATGGGAATTTTCTTTGCGAAGTCCAGCAAATGCCGCCGCCGCTCGAAATCCACTGGTGTCATCGGATGGCGCGTTCCGCCGCCATAGATGCCCATGTAGTCGTGATACTGGCCATCGGCATACAGGGTGGACGCGAGTACTCCTCCTGTGTCGTCTTCACGAGCTTCCACCACGACCGCACCGGCGCCGTCGGCGAAAAGAGTCGCGATCTTGTAATCATCGTAATTTAAGTATTTACTCATGGCGTACGCGCCCACCACCAGAATGTGGCGGTAGCCGGAATCGGCGACAATATACTTCGAAGCCATATCAAGAGCTGTGGTGAATCCCGCACAGGCCGAATTGATGTCGAACGCACCTGAATTCTTCGCTCCCAAACGAAATTGCACCACAGCCGCGGTGGATGGTGAGATGTAATCGGGTGTGTCCGTAGCCACAATGATAAGATCGAGATCACGCGCCTGCAGACCGGCTCGGCGAAGAGCTTCCTCGGCTGCTGGAAGTATCAGATCCGAAGTCGCTTGATCCGCGGACATATGCCGCCGCTCGCGAATCCCGCGCTTCTCGCGCAAAAAAGTCTCCACGTCTCTCCCATACATCTCATTGAACTCGGCATTTGTGATCACTCTCTCAGGCGCATACATTCCCGTGCCACGAATAACGGCTCGGCGCATTCTCTCTCGTCCCATTGCGTCTAGCTCCCCTTCCCCGTTCGGAGAGCGTATTCGTAGTTCGAATTTAAAAAAAAGAGAAGTGTTGTTTCAAAACTCAAAACTGGAGTAAGAGAAATTCTGTTCGGTTCAGGGGGGACAAATGAGTCAAGTGAAGTTTCGCTTCGATGACCGCCAGGTTGTGATCACTGGAGGTGCGCGGGGGATTGGATTTGAAATTGCCAAACAGTTTTTGGAAGCCGAAGCACATGTTCTGATTGCGGACCTCTCTGAGTCCGCGCTTGATACAGCGGCCAGGGAACTTCAGCGCTTCTCCCGATTGAAAACCGCCGTCCTTGATGTTACCGATCGCGAGAGCTGTGCGGCACTGGCTTCGGTTTTACCTAAGATCCATGTGCTCGTAAACAATGCGGGAATCACCCGTGACAAAAGCCTGGCGAAAATGGAGGCCTTCGATTTCGACCAGGTGATTCAAACGAATCTCACCGGCGTATATAATGTCACCAAAGCTCTTTTACCCTGCTTCGATCCCGCCGCACCCAAACGCATTGTCAACATGGCCAGCGTGGTCGCCTTGTACGGGAACTTCGGCCAGACCAATTACGCCGCCGCAAAGGCGGGCATCGTTGGAATGACAAAGACCTGGGGCAAAGAACTGGCACGTAAGGGTTTTACGGCCAATGCGATTGCCCCGGGATTCATCCGGACGCCAATGACGGAGGCGATGCCCGCAGAAGTCTTGGAAGGAGTCGCGGCCCGCGTCCCCGTTGGTCGGTTGGGAGAAACCGCGGACATTGCCAACGCCTGCTTGTTTTTGGCCAGCGATGCGGCCAGCTATGTGAATGGCACCATCTTGAGTGTCGATGGCGGATTGGTCCTTTAACCATGCGACGCTTGAACTTCATATGCATTCTTGCGGGCTTTGTCGGGTTGGCCGGAGCTGGGATCGAAACCGTTAACGCCGCCGCATTCACGAGAGGCTTTGTTGAAATTCGTGCGGATCAGCGGCTGTACGTGGAGCAGCGCCCGGCTCAGAACGGAAGCCCCACACTCGTGCTGATAAACGGTCTGACCTACAGCACACGTGAATGGACTCCACTGGTGCAGGCTCTGGATGCGGTGAACCCCGATCTCGGACTCGTCCTGTATGATATGGAAGGCATGGGCCAGACTCTTCTCGATAAGGCGCCTGTCCGCTTTGATATCCCCCTCGGAAATCAGACCCGCGATTTGAACGACCTCTTGCAAGCTTTGGATTTGCAAGGGCGAAGCGTCTTAGTGGGACTCTCCTACGGAGGGGCGGTTGCGTTGCAGCTGATGCACCTTTATCCGGATGCGGTTCAGAAAGCGGTTGTGATCGCGCCCTTTCTGGAGCGTCTGCCTGAACAGGATGCCTGGATCCAGAGTGCCGTTCGCCAACACCAGCTGTGGTATCCGCTAGATCCGCGCAATGAGGACGAACTTTATGATTTTTACCTGCGCATCCTGGTTTACACCACCTTTCCGCTGAAGGAACCCATCATTTTGGAAAACCGGTTCAAGGCCGAGGCCATCTTCCGTATGGTCAAAGGCGCTAAAGATTGGAATGCGATTGAGATTGCAAGATCTCTTCCGGCTGAAAAGTTGCACGTGATTGCCGCGGAACAGGACGAGCATGTCCGGCTCGATCGCATGAACCTGTTCTGGAGCAGCCTCTCGCCATCCGCGCGGCAGAGCTATCTCATCGTGCAAGGCTCCCGACACAAAATACCCGAAACGGAACCTCGGTTTCTCGCGCACTGGCTAGGTCTTATCGCCTCGGGGCGCGAAGAATTGAGCCGAGGATTGACATTTATAGGCTACCCCCGCAAAGGCAGAGCGGAATGTCGCAATCTCCTCCTGCCCGTGGACAGGACGAAAGGGAATGACCCTGAATCTTCACCATTATGAAATCCATCCCAACCTCACCAAGCAGGACACACTCTTTGTCCACGGCAATCTCGCCTCCTCTATCTGGTGGCGTCCCACACTGGACCAGTGGCGGGAGATGGGAGGATTGGGCCACGGACGGTTTATTTTAGCGGATGGAAGAGGATCGGGGCGAAATCCGGAGTGGTCGGCCCTCGAGCCCTTCACGCTGGAGCAGCTCGCGCTTGATTATTTGGAACTCCTCGATCATCTCCACGTGCGAGACGTCGCTTTGGTTGGACATTCTCTGGGCGGACTGGTTTGCCTCCAAATGATGATTCTGGCGCCTGAGCGCATTGCGAAGGCCGTTTTGCTAGATCCCGTGGGCGTTCGAGGTGTGGTGTTCGACGCTCAAATGTACGAGGCGTTTCGGAGGATGGCGGAGAGCCCCGATCTCACGCGAGCGGTGATTCTTGGCACAATTCGCGGTGCGGAGACACTGTCACAGGATTTTGTGGATCACATTGCAGGCGATGCCTATAAAGCTGTACGTGGAATAGGAAAGGCGGTCTTGGAGATCCTGAAATCCGTGGACCTACGGTCCGAGATTCAGCAGGTCCAAACACCCACATTAATTCTGCATGGCGTTCATGATCGCGTGATTCCTCTCGACGACTCTCGCCAGTTGCACGATTTGCATTCCCGGTCGCGGCTTGAGCTTCTGCACGATGCGGGTCACTGCTGGAATGTCGAGAATCCAGACGATTTCGCGCGCCGGATCCGCGAATGGTTGTGAGGACCCACGTGTCGTCCTCAAACCCGACCGTCATTAAGTCGGGTCCGGAATTTTGCTCTTTCCTATTCCGTACAATCGTTTGAAAATTCCAGAATGAGCCCTTTTCTTCCCCGCCTGATGCTGACCCCGTTTGTGCTTCTTGGTCTCCTTACGGCCTGTGCGAGTCCTCCCCGCACCCAAAAGGATTGGCCCGAAATGCCCGAGACGTCGGACACGAATGTCTATGAAGGACTGAGATCACGCCTTGGACTGGACCGTCCTCTCGAAGATCTCGGGTTCGTCGAGCAGCGTTTTAATACATGTGATTACAATTTGACCCCGGCGGAGGGATGCAAAGACCAATACATCAGCGTGATCCATTTCCAGCTTCTTTGCCGGGAGTCTGAAGGAACCATCCAGGATGTGCCGGACGTTTTTCCTGTTGCCTCCTCCCAGGTCAACTTCAAATTGGGCCGGGTCAGCGGCGGCACCTCCACAGATGCCAATGGTTACGGACGGGTCACGGTGGTCAGTGATCACTCCTATCGGAACGAACGCCTGATCCTTCGCATCGGGAAGCAGTTTATGGGCGTTACCGTGTCCGAAATCAACCGACTGATTCTACCTCAAAACTGGTGCACGCACTAAAGAGGAGAGTCTCCCCTTACAACTCTCCCCTGGGTTCATCTCTACGCAAAACTCTAGTGACATGCTGGCTGTGTTATCGCCTCGACGGAGTAAGTGGTTTTCCCTGGTCCATTCGGAGCCTCCGCCTTAAGCGTCACCGAAGCGACGCAGTTCCCAGCGGTAACCTCATAGATTAGGCCCTCAACATGTTTGATGCTTGTAATTGGACCTGCCGTCGCCTGAGAAAGCGGGTACACCGCCAAAACTGCCTGGATTTTTTCTAGCGAATCGTAATACGGCGAAACAGCAGCAAAACTGTTTACACCAAACAATAATCCAGCAATTATCAGACTCGTTTTCATATGACCTCCTTTGTTGCCTGCATAGATGCGGCAAACAGCGTTTAAACATAGGGTTTCCCGGCGAGCAACACTGCTTCGCGTCTATGATCTAGATTGATACAGTCGAGGGGACGCCCAAGTTCCCACAGCCCCGCGACGGTCTTCATTCAAGATCCGAGCGGATCGATTCTGAATGAATGAAAATTTGCCCGAAACGGTCGATCTGGATAAACTTGAGTTTGAGGAGAAAAATTGCGCGCCGATCTGAATGCTCTCGAACAAAGTCTTAGAGCCGGCGACATTGCCCCCGTTCGCGCCGCCCTCAAATCAATGCTCGCGCGAGAACTGCAGAGGGCTGATCTTCTCCGAGTCGCGAATCTCGCTCGTCGCTCCGGCCTGATTGATTTTGGTTTGCGCCTTCTTAATCCTATCATTTTGACCGATCGTCCGCTGCTCGAAGAGGCCACACCGGAAGAGAAGATTGAGTACGCCGTTCTACTCGCTCAAGCCGGTGCTATGACAGAATCTCGCCAGATTCTCAGAACCATCGATTCACAAAAGTATCCGGAAGCGATTCTCTATACGACATTCAGTCTGACTCCTGAATGGCGCTATCGTGAAACGATCCCTCTGTTGCGGAAGTATCTCACGACAGCAAACAATGAGTACCTGAAAATGGTTGCGGAAGTGAACTTGATTGCCGCACTTATATTTACCGATGCTGCAGACGAAGCCGAAGAACTCCTGGTGCGTGGTCTCCCTTTTTCCGCGAAGAAGGGCTATTTGCGGCTTCATGGAAATCTGTTTGAACTCGCCGCGCAGCGAGCAATACTCTGTCACAAGTACGATCAAGCGCGCAATTATCTCGACCGCTCGCTCGCGATATTCAAAACCATCAGCACTCCAGACTCGCGCTACGTTGAAAAGTGGAACGCGATCCTAAATGTCCGTCAAGACCCCAATAGAGAGACTCTTCAAAAGCTGAAGGAGGTCCGACAAAAGGCATGGACCCAGGGCGAATGGGAAACCGCACGTGACTGCGATTTTCATCTCGCGGAAAATAGCGCCAAGGGCGAGCTCATTTCGCATCTTATGTTTGGAACTCCGTATGGAGAGTATCGTGAGAAACTTCATTCAAAATTTTCAAATTACTTTCAGGTCCCCGATTTTTATGTATGGCACCTCGGACGTTCGTCAATCGTGCAGGGATATATCGAGAGTTGCAACGGCAAGACGGGTCGGAATGCTCAAGTCTTCGAGGTGGGTCAGGGGACACACAGGCTCTTTCAAGTCTTGTGCCGAGATTTCTACAGGCCGCAAAGGATCGCGGATCTCAATGAAAGGCTGTTTCCAGGTGAATATTTCAATCCGTTCAGCACACCCATGCGAATTCAAAAAGCTTGTTCTCGTTTGCGAAGAGCCTTTACCGACCATCGAATTCCCATCCAGGTCATGATTGAAAGGAATTGCGTGAGATTGACCTCGGATCAGGGCTTCGGAGTGTTGCGGAAGTGGTCGGAGGCTTCATCCGATCCCTCGAGGCCGCCCCATATCGAGGAGTTATCTTACACTTTCAAATCCCATAGATTCACCACAAAACAAGCCGCGGCCCTTTGGGGGTGTTCGGTCAGCACAGCGACTCGGATGCTACGTCAGGCGATCGCGGCACGCCAGTGCCAGGTGGTTGGCAAAGGTCGATCCATCGGTTATGTCCTTGTAAAACCCTCTCACGATCAAGGTCGTCCCTGCACCGATCCCAGCCGCAATGGCGTTTCCGATGTGCGCGGAACAAAATAGATAAGCCGACCCCGTCCTTTCATCACCCCGGCAGCTTGCTTGGCGAGCGGGCCTCGACCCCAGAACAGATCCACGCGATGAGGGCCGCGGATCGCGCCTCCGGTGTCCTGATCCAAAACAAAACGCGAGGTCTTTTGCCAGGATGCGGGCTCTGTATCTTCGGAGGAGCGAAATATGGGTTTTTCGAACTCGAGGAATGCAAGTGTTCCTTTGGGAAACAGGCTCCGATCTGTTGCGATGGTCCGCCCCGCAACGACCTCGGTTCCCAAAAAGGTTCGGCCGGCGTTGGGAAGACGTTGGAAAAAAACGTAGCTGGGATTTTGCCACATCAGCCGGCGTGCCTCTTCCGTCGGCAGTGAGCGCAGGTGAGATTCGATCATTTGCAAACTCATGCGTTCCTTGGGAATGCGATCCAACAGGAATTTCCCGACTGGCACGTAGGCATGTCCGTTTTGAGCCGCGTATCCCAGCTTAAGCTCTCGACCGTCAGAGAAGTGCACCACACCCGATCCCTGAATCTCGAGAAAAAAAGCATCCACGGGATCCACATACGCAAGCACCTGGGCTTGTCCCTGCAGACCTGACGAATCGATCTCCGCGCGCGACGGATAAGCCACGATCCGTCCCATTTCCCCACCCGTCGGCGCGACCAGGCGTCCACGCAACACGCCACGCCCCGGACTGACGTTCGATCGCATCGAAGCAAACGAACTCATATCGACTAAGACCATATCTTTGGGAACGCCGTAGAGCGGTTGACGAAAACGGCCGGTGGGATGGCGCGCGCCTTCGATCACGGGTTCAAAATAGGACGTGATAAACACCTGGCCCCAATCCTCGTCGCCATACACTTCATAGGGTTCAAACTCTTGGCGCAGGAGCTTGCGAAAGCGTTCTCCGCTGGGATCTTGTTTGGCCTCATTCAGGAGGAGTTCAAGCGCCTGCAAATACTCGCGCAGACTCACCTTGCGAGGACCAAACGATAAAAACGTATCCGGATGGGCACTCTCGCGCAAATGCGTGACGTTGGTTTCGAGCGCGACGACCAATCCCTCAAAATCAAGATCGTCATGAAGATGTGCGGGAGGAGACGCCGATAGGCGCATGGCATTTTCAGAGTCCTTCAGCGGACCGCGCGCGCAGTTCACCAAAGCACAAATCGCAATTACGCCGATTCCCCGGCACAAGGACTGTAACGTTCGCATCTCGCCCTCCCCCGTCGTAAATTGTAACCACAGCGGCACTGATGGAACAGTGCAAAAAAGATCCCGATTCACCCCAGGAGCGGAGAAATCTGTTAAGGTCTAGATCTCAAATGCCGCGGCAAAAGATTTCTAAGATCATAACCTGGAACGTAAATGGTCTGCGCGCCTGTGAGCGCGGCGGCTTTTCCGCCTGGTTTAAAGACCAGGCAGCCGACGTCGTGTGTGTGCAGGAGATCAAAGCCTGTCCGGAACAGTTGGAGGCGCATGTGGCGCAGCCCGAACGATACCACGCCTATTGGAATCCGGCTGCAAAGCCTGGCTACAGCGGGGTCGCCATCTTTGCCCGGCAGGAACCCGAGGATGTGCGCTCAGGAATCGGAGATTCTGAAGTCGACCGCGAAGGACGCGTTCTCGTCGCGGAATTCGCCGATATGATCGTCATCAACGCCTATTTTCCAAACAGCCAGCGCGACCATGCACGGCTGGATTTCAAACTGCGTTTTTGTGACCGGTTCACTCAGTTTGTCCACGCGCAACGCCGCAAGGGCAAGACCCTATTGATATGCGGTGACTTTAATATCGCGCATAGGGAGATTGACCTTAAGAATCCAAAATCCAACATAAAGAACGCAGGTTTTCTCCCGGAGGAGCGCGCCTGGATGACGCACTTCTTAGACCGCGGCTACGTGGACACGTTCCGCCACTTCAATTCAGATCCAGGTCACTACACATGGTGGAGTTACCGCCCGGGAGTTCGCGCGCGGAATATTGGATGGCGCCTTGATTATTTTCTCTGTGATAGGGATTCTGCAGACCGGTTAAAGTCCGTCGTGCATCAAACTCAAGTGATGGGATCAGATCATTGTCCCGTCGTACTGAATATAAAGTGACACGAAAGAAAGACGGGTGTCTCGAGTCCATGCGGCCGGGCTTGATGCGGCGCCCTCTATAAAAATTGCATATCGCAAGCACCAATTTACACTGTAGTTGCGAAGGAGCATAATTCGGCAGGTTTCGACTTTCGGTTTACCCGGCGTTCGGGGCAAGCCGAAATTAATTTTTCCGCTATGAAAACATTCCTAGCGCAAAGAAGAAGGGGTCACTTATGAAGAAGCTTCTTTTATCCGCCGTCCTCGCCTTCGCCGGCTGGTCCGCTGGCGCGCAGACGTACCAAACAGAGGCATACACTCAGCCCGCCAGCTGTTACATGCGTTTCGGCATTCGCATTGATAGTCTTTTGGTTGCGAGCCGTGGTTATGGCACAGGCTTTGTGGATTGCGTCGGTGCCGATAACAGGGTCTACGCCGAAACCCCGGTGACGATTGAAATTGAGGGGATCGGACCAGGCCTGGGCTCGTTCAGTCTGCAGGGTTACGCTTTTAACCTGGGCATCCTGAACCCCTCCGAAATCAATGGCACCTACGGTGTCGTTCAAACAAACATCGGTGCTGGACCTGCTGTTGGCGCCGCTCTGGGCTTTGTCGGCCAGCAAAACGGATTGAGCTTCACCGGTCAAATCACCGCTGGCTCCGGTGTCGGCATCATGCTGAATGGAACGAAATGGGACATTCGCGTCGCCCATTAATCCATTAATATAGGCACGTCGCGTATTCGATTACCGATTATCTATTGGCGATTCCGGTTTCTACTTCTGAAACCGGAATCGGAAAAATGGGCCTCAAAAATCCCCAGTCAACAGCAAAACATCCGGCCCATGCCGACCGCCCGCATGGCCACGCCATGCACCACCCGCTCCACCGGCGCCTCGCTCATAAATAACGTTAATTTTGCCACCGTCTCGTTCTGAGAACCCTTCTTAAACGTTCTGCAAAGTGTCTGTTGAGATTTCTCAACAGTGCACCTTTTCTCACAGGCCAATGCCGATAGAACCTGTGGAACACAAAATAAAGGAAAGGTGAGAACTTTGGAAAACGCACGGATGGATTTTCAGAAGCTCGACGCCGTGCCACAGGATTGCTTACGCATCCTCGCTATTGAAGATAACGACTTTGACCGGACCCTGCTCCTACGAGAGCTCAAAAAGCTCGATACACCTTTTGAAACCCGATGGGCCGAAGAGGAATCCTCCTTTCTGCATCAGCTCAACGAATTCAAGCCCGAAGTGATCCTATGTGATTTTTCGCTTCCTCAATTCGGCGCCCTAAAAGCGCTTGAAGTTCTCAAAGAGCAGCAAAGCACGACACCTCTAATCATCGTGACGGGCACGCTGACCGACGAGATGGCCGTAGATTGCCTCAAAAAAGGGGCGGTCGATTATATCATCAAAGATAAGATCGTGCGCCTCACTTCCGCCATTAAACGCGCCCTTGAGCACAGCCGATCTGAGCGCGAAAAACAAGAGGCGGAGAAGCGTCTTCAACAAAGTGAGAAACAGCTCAAAGTCATTACCGATGTTCTTCCCGCGTCGCTGACTTACATTTCAAAGGAGCTCAAATTTGTGTTTTGCAACAAGGCCAGTGAAGATTGGTTCGGTGTCGATATCTTGGAAAAGTCTATTGCGGAAGTCTTAGGCCGGGAGGCATACGCGAAGATCCGGGAGGGGATCCCGCACCTGTTGCAGGGCGGAAAGCTCAGCTTCGAAACTCAGTTTGTAACCCCAGAAGCCCCCCAATTTGTAAACATCTCCTTGGTTCCCGATCTTGACTCAGGCTCCATTGTGAAGGGCTTCGTCTGCTTAATCACAGACATTACGGTTTCAAAGCGCTACGAGAACGATTTAAAAACAGCCAAAGAAGAGGCGGACGCCGCTAACAACGCCAAGTCGCAGTTTCTGGCTAACATGAGCCATGAAATGCGCACGCCGTTGAACGTGATCCAGGGTTTAGCCGAACTTCTGCAGACGGATTATCGTGATATCGACGAGCGCGCCATTTGGATTGAAAAGATCTCCCGAAATTGTGTTCATCTCAAGCACGTGATCGATGAAATCCTTGACTTGTCGAAAGTGGAATCCGGAAAGTTACAAATTAAGATCACACGTTTTCCCATTCTGGAAACGATTGCCGAAGTCAAGTCCACGCTCAATCCCCTCGCACAAGAGAAGAACCTGAAGCTTGTATTCGAACTCTACGGAAGCATTCCCAAATGTGTAAACTCGGATCGCGAAAAACTCCGTCACATTTTACTTAACGTCATTGGCAACGCCGTTAAGTTCAGCCGCACCGGCTCCATTGTCACTCAGATTCGCTGGGAACCCGCGCAAGGGCTGACCATTTTAGTCAAAGACCAAGGCAACGGCATTGCTCCTGAACATGCCAAAGATCTTTTTAAGCCATTTATGCAAGCAGACACATCCATGACTCGACGTTTTGGCGGGACCGGCCTTGGACTCACCATTGCCCGTAGTTTCGCGCGGGCTCTCGGTGGAGATGTTGATTTGGTCGAAAGCACGGTGGGTAAAGGAAGTACCTTCTCGCTAAACATCAATCCAGGTGATGTCCATCATGAACAAACGGTTCGAACTTTGGATTCCATGCTTGTACACAACGACCCTGAACCCGAAGTCCTCGGCCCGCCTTCGGACCTGTCGAATCTCTCTATACTTTTAGTTGAAGATTCGATCGACAATCAGTTCTTAATCCGCCATTTTTTGGAATCCGAAAACATCATCGTTGATGTCGCTTCCAACGGTAAGGAAGGTGTCGAAAAAGTCCTCGCCGGCTCTTACGACCTGATTATCATGGATGTCCAAATGCCAGTCCTCGATGGCTACAGCGCGACGTCGCGCCTGAGGCGCGAGGGGTGCCGAACGCCCATTATCGCCTTTACGGCACATGCCTACGAAGCCGAGAAGAACCGGTGCCTGAATGGTGGTTTTACCGACTTCCTCACCAAGCCGATTAAAAAACCGGACCTGATCAAATGCATTTCAAAGTTCCGAACGAAAGGAGGCGTCCAGCAATGAGTCATATCTCCAAAACCATCCTTTTAGTTGAAGACAATCCCGATGATGAAGATCTGACATTGCGGGCATTGCGGAAAAATAATATTCAAAACGATGTCGCTGTGGCCCGGGACGGCGCCGAGGCATTGGACTATCTATTCGCACGAGGCCGCTTTGCAAACCGGGACAGGTTTCAGCTCCCGCAGGTTGTTCTTCTCGATCTCAAGCTGCCAAAAGTAGACGGCCTTACAGTTCTCAAGGAAGTGCGCGCGACGGCACATACTCGCGCTCTTCCCATTGTAATCCTCACCTCATCCAAAGAGGACCGCGATTTAATCGAGGGCTACAATCTCGGCGTCAACAGCTACATACGAAAGCCCGTGGATTTTGTCGCCTTTACTGAGGCCGTTCGCCAGTTGGGGCTGTACTGGCTGTTACTTAATGAGGTGGCCCCGGTCCAGCGCCAAGGAGGTATCCAATGAGAGGCTTTCCAATCATTCCACTTGTGGTCTTTAACGTCTCGATTGGAAGCGCGACGGAGATTGACGACCTGCGGGAACGGGTGCAGGAGCTCGAACGACGACAACAGGAAGCTTTTGAGGAATTCCATGCCAGCAAAGCATTCGTTCGCCCTTACCTGAAAGATGGTATTCTTTTGGGCGGTTATTTTGAAACAGGATTTACCCACCTCAACGGGCCCAATACGAGCGCGCAATATTCATCGAGTGCCCACATCTTGGGCATTAATCTCAGCGCCGACTTCACGCCACAGGATCGTTTCGTCATGCAATTGCAGAGCGGCGTGGGCTACACTCTCGCAAATCCACACAATGATCCGGCAGCAACACCTAGCCAACGGGAATACAGCTCCGTCGCCGTAATCACTCTCCTGACCCAAGGATTCTTTGAACACAGGTTCACTCCCTTGTTCAATGTGCAAACGGGCCTCGGCTACACGCCGTTCGGGGTCGCCTTTCAACAAAGGGAAAGCGTCCTTTTCAAGCGTCGTAGCGGACCTGAATTCTTAAGGGCTAGCGGCCAGGGTAATGTCGGCATCGCCTTCCCCTTGTGGACCGGCGTGCACGTGCACGGCTCAGCACCTCTTAACGGAAATCAAATCGGCTACAACGCCTACACGTTCTCTCCGACCACGCAACCATCGAGTGTCGGGGCTGGAAGCCGTCTGTGGTACCGATATGAGGAGTTCTTGACGTTGGGTTTGTCGCACCAGATAGGCGAAACGGATAACAGCACCTATCAATCCTACGGAGCCGACTTGGACATGAAAATCGAAGAGTGCGGCGTCACGCTTGAATATGGGCGCAGCTCGGTCTCGCACGGAAAAAAGGGTCCGGAGGCATATTACGCCACGCCTTACTATCAGCTTGTTAAAGATACCGTGATCCTCTATGCGACCGCGGAATATGTGGACAATCCCAATCGGGTTACAGTCTCGCTCCCCGATCCGTATAAAGTCTGGTCCATTGGCGGAGGTGTGAACTGGCTCCCGTTTTCCAATGTACGAATTCGATTCGGCTACTTGAATCACAACTACGTCGGTGCGGACTCCGTGAAGAATGGGCAAGATCGGGATGTTAACAGCCTGGACCTCTCGATCGGCGTGGCCTTTTAGGAGGAAGGCAGAGAATGAAGATCTTGTTTAGCAGCACACTTTTTCTCAGTATTCTGAATATTTCATCGGCCGCCGCCGACTCAATTGTATTTATCGTCAACATCGAAAATCCCGCGGTCAACATCACGGAAAAGCGGCTTAACGATTACTTCCTCAAACGCGAGAAGGTTTGGCCGGACCGAACTCCAGTGAGATTTATTGATCGAACCGAATCCTCCGAACGCAAAGTGTTCCTCTCATCGATCCTCAACAAATCTACCGGTGAATTGGATGAGTTTTGGATTGGTCAAAAATTGTATACGGGCGACAGCGCACCCGTTCAAAGCGCCTCGGACAGTATGTCGATTCAGTTTGTCTCCACCTTCAAGGGAGCTATCGGCTACATCTCTTCCAAGACCCCACTCAGAAGCAAGAGCGTGAAAATCATCGAAGTCTTAAGCGATCAATAAAGAAGGGAGGACGAGTTGGATTTCAAAAGAACAGAATCAATAACCCGTCGCCTTAACATCATGGTTTGTGGCGTGATTTTGTTTTTTGGCTTAATCTTAGGTGGCTTCTATTTTTCGAGTCGAGTCGTACTCAGCGATCTTGGTCAGCTTTACCTTGTGAATCAAATGTATGATCTCACCCGGCAAATTCTCCAGGTGCAGGAAACCTATAGTGAACTGTTCCGGAATTTCTCGCCCGGATCCGATCAGGCCCGGAACCAATCCATTCTCAGAGCTGCGGAGATGCAAGAGCGGCAACTTTTTTTAAAAGGCACTGCGCTCAGCGCAACCGTTCCCCAGGCGCATGCATTGTTCTCTCAGGCTCAAAATGCGGCGGAGAGGTATAGAGAGGTGTTGAAAGGCATTCTGATGGGCGGTAGTGACTTCAGAACTGAAATTTTAATCGCCAAACAATTCGAACTTGAGACCAAAGAACCTCTCAATAAAGTTCAGATTCTGCTAAAAACTCAGTCGGACCGGTACTTTGACGAAATATATAAAAGACGTTTTTATCCACTTATCACGGCGGTCGGCCTGACTTTGATTTTTATGTTTTTGTCACTGATCATGGGAGTCGGCCTGATCAGACGCTTCAACCTGGCCATTGGTGAATTGCTTGGCGCAACCGCTCAGGTCGCCCGCGGAAACCTTGATTTTCAGGCCTGTATCATACGTCCCGACGAGATGGGCCAGCTTACAAACGCGTTCAATCAGATGATCGCGAACCTTCGGGACAGCACCGTCTCCAAGCAGATGTTCGAGAATATCATCGAGTCCATGACGGATTCTTTAGTTCTTGTAGATAGTCAGGGGCGCATTCTGCAAGTGAATAGAGAAACAACAAAGCTTTTTGATTACACGATAGAAGAACTCAAAGGCCGGCGTTGCGATATTTTGTTCGGAGACGGCTTTCGACTCTCTCCTGCCATTCACAACTTTGAAACAGAGTGCACCTCAAAATCCGGCAAATCCGTGCCTGTCTCGATCAATGTCTCGGAATTATCCGGCCACAAGCAGGATCTGGTCTGTGTGATCCATGACATCAGCGAACGAAAGAAGGCCGAGAATGATCTCAGAGCCCGCAACTTGGATTTGGCCGCTGCAAACAGAGAGCTCGAGGCCTTCAGCTATTCCGTTTCCCATGACCTGCGGGCGCCTCTACGCGGCATTGATGGATTTAGCCAGGCGTTAATCGAGGACTTGGGGCCCCAACTCGAGGATGAAGATCGGAAGTATCTGGAACGCATCCGGGCTGGGGTGCAACGCATGGGGCGGCTAATTGACGATATGCTGGGTCTCTCGAAATTGTCGCGCAAAGAGCTAACATTGGGACAGGTCGACTTAAGCACGATGGTCCGGGAGATTTTTTCTGAGTTGAAGCGAAACGAACCGCAGCGGGATGCTGAACTTCTCGTAAGGGATGTCATCAAAGTCACGGCGGATGCGGACCTTATGCACATTATGCTGGAAAACCTGATCGGCAATGCCTGGAAATACAGTTCAAAAAAGCCCACGACCACGATTGAAATCGGAACCGCCGTTCGTAATAATCAAAGTATGATCTATATTAGGGACAACGGGGCCGGATTTGACATGACCTATTCACAAAGGCTTTTTGAAGCTTTTCAGCGACTCCATCGGGCAGACGAATTTCCCGGGACAGGAGTGGGGCTCGCAACCGTTCAACGCATCGTACATCGACACGGCGGAACCATCTGCGCCGAAAGCGAAATCAACAAAGGAGCCACCTTCTATTTCGCGCTAGGCAAATGTTGAGCTATCTCAACCCCTTTCCAACCCTATAGACAGGTTTTATGCGGTAATCTATCCATATGACCAGCAGTATGTATCCTATCCCATCACCGGCAGGGCTCCTCGCTCCCTCCGCGAGGGGCTCCTTTCAACTTACAATTGCGATCGCCATATAAAGCTCGGATCTCTAGGTGAGATCCGAGCTCCAGATCCTCGATAGAGAACCTAGTGCCGGCAGGTTACTCCGCATCCAATGCCGCAAGGACCCGGGTCTGCTCCTCGGTCCGTGCAGCCAGACATTCCACGCGGGCCAGAGAACCGTATTGCTGATGCTCGGCCTCATTCGGAAAGAGGAATACCGAATAAGCCTGGCAGAAGGCATCGCGATACCTGATCCAGGCGCGCTCTTGGCTTGTGAGGACTTTTATCGCGTACTCGGAAAGTTTCTTACCTTCCCATTCTTCATCGTAGCTTTCCTCGTATCGCTTTCTTGTCTTTTGGTACTGCTCGTTCAGTCTTTGGTCCGCCTCGCGAAGAAGAGTCTCTTCGAAATCGCCGCCGTCTTGTTCCTGAGATTTGGCGATCAGGTTCAAGCGCTTCTTGGCAACCGTCGCTGCGGGCGTGCTTGGATCAAACAGCTGTTCATCGTCGGGAGCGATTTTCAATGCCTCGTCGGTCATCAGTGCCAAGTTACCAAGCAATTTGAAATCCGAAATATCAGATGTGGATTTTGACCAGCATCCTAAAATAGCGGACGTGCGGCCCGTGCCTCCCCACCAACCGATGGTGTCAGCTTCACAAAGATCTTCAGTGATTTTCGAGCGCGCCATCACGGCGTTCTGGAGGTATTTCACCAGAAGAATCTCATCCCCATGTGTATAGAAATACTTGCTCGAACGCACGCTCGCCTTAAGTGTCTGGTAATAGTCCACGACTGTTCCCTGCACATAAGATATGTGGCGGCTTCCGCACATATTGATCTCCACGGTCGATCCCGCCATATCGAAGCACAGGTCCGAGCTACCTTCGTTCCAACCTGTGGTCTTCACCCAATCCCGACTTGCCAGATACTCTTTAGCCAGCTCTCGATTTGTGCCAATCTGCTCCCGGAATGCAAGTTCTGTCTGATTCGGGCGCGTTTGCACCGTAACCGGAAATCGCGCCGCTATATCCGCGCTCGGAGTATAAGCCATTGACGGAAATGACGTGAGAAGCGCCACCAACGCGCCCACGCCAGCTGCCATTTTTGATCCAGGTCCCATCCTCATCTCCTTGTCTGATATTGTGAACTCAGTATGAATATGAATTGGGTCACTTAATATGGAACCGAACGCTCCGCAAACGGACTTTATCGTGTTGATTTAATTTCAGACGCGCGCTGCGATAAGGCGCCGAAACTCGCCATTAGGCTGTTCCGCGCCTCACGCTCTTAACCCTCTTTCGACTTCGAAGTCGCGAGACGGCCCACCCGACCAGAAAGCACCGGACTTGCCCGCGACGTCTATCCTCTCTCCGCTCCGCGCGTCTCCGCTCCGTGCGCGCCCGAATGTCCACGCCGCAAGCCCTGCGCCTCCGACCAGAGCGAACCCCAGCCACTTCCAGCCATGCGTGCGCAGCCAAAACTGGGGGCTCCAGGAAACTGCACGCGAGTCAAAACGGCCATGCGATCCGTGATCGCCCGGGATAGGATTCCATAAATTATGTTTGCGGCTGGGATCGGCCGGTTCTGAGGTCTGCTGCCAGTCATAACCATGCCGGGCCAAATAGCGGTCAGCGTAGCCGGGAGCCAGCATATCACCCACGATCGCCTTCACCGTGGAACGACCCACCCAATACTCCCGCTGTGGGTGGTGAGAGGCCCAGACCACCGCGCGGGCGCCCACTTCGGGTTGAAAAATAGGGGGAACAGGTTGGGGTTTTCGCGGGAGGCGCGATTTCACAAATTCAAATTGCGTTGTGTTCAACGCCGGCATATGCACCGAAACGACTTGTACTCGGCTCCTATCGTGCAAGAGCTCCGTGCGCAGACTTTCCGTAAATCCGTTGATCGCATGTTTAGATGCGCAGTACGCCGACTGCAGAGGAATACTGCGATAGGCAAGCGCGGATCCGACCTGAATGATAAGGCCCTGATTGCGAGGCCGCATCCGGGTCAGGGCCGCAAGCGTGCCATGCACGTAACCCAAGTAGTTCACCTCGGTCACGCGGCGGTATTCCGGCGGCGTCATTTCATGCACCGGTGAGAACACGGATACCATCGCATTGTTCACCCAGACATCAATCGGACCGAGACGCTGCTCTGTTTCTTCGGCCACGAGCTCCACAGCGCCGGCGTCGACCACATCGACGGGAAAGAAAATGGCCTCTCCTCCCGCCGCCGCCACTTCTTTTTGGGCGCCGCGCAGCCCCTCTTCATTTCGCGCGATCAAGGACAGCTTGGCCCCCTCACGCGCAAACTCATGCGCAATGGAGCGCCCCAGCCCCGCTGAAGCGCCGGTGACCACCACAACCCTCGGCGTATTCATGTCATAACCACCCTTCGGATTTGAGCCTGACTTTCTACAGCGGCCATGTGGTAGATGCCACCCACCACCGCGCCGTAGACCACATGAAGCAGGAAGAACAACAGCATGGAAAACAAGTTCAGTTGGATCGCGAACATCCCTGGTGCGGGCACGATCTCGGGGACTGCGGGATGAATGGAAGGAAGCACGCCCAAGAAGAGGCCACTTAAAATCCAATGGACAACACCCAAAAGCGCACCCATCCAGATTCCCGAATGCCCCAACGCCCGAAACGCCGCTTCGTAAACCAACGCGACAAGTCCACTGATAAAAAGATGAACGCCCGCGCCCAGCCACCATGTTCCCAGGCTGGGGGCGCCCGTAAAGAGCGTCCCGACCAATCGTCCCAAGTTCATCGCGGTCAGGTCGGCTGCCTGCGCCACGGCTACCGTGACAGTCATCAACAGTCCTCCCATTACCCCAGCGGCAAAGACTAACCCTTTCGGGACATGAGGCTCAATCTCCCCACTTCGCAACGCCATTTTTACCTCCTGTTCGATCGCGGCCTGAATTCATTATCAATCACTCACCTCAGCAATGTCTGCACTCCATCGCGCAGGCGCTCACTCCATGTCGCGGTCAGAGACCACGGATTGGGTTGTCGCACCACATGAACATCCCCGATCTGGTCCATCAGCCGATAATCACTGCGGCCGTCTTCACGGCGAAAGAACTGGAGATGCAAAACCGAGTCCCCTACTCTCAAGCCGTTGAGTTCGATCTTCGGGAGCCAGTCTGGGAGTTGCGGGTCCACAAAGAGGACTTTGAGCGGCGCATAGGGATAGATTCCCAATAGAGCCTGCAATACAAGGAACACGGCCGAAGCTGACCACGCTTGAGGCGAGTTGGCTTGCGAATAAATCGCGGGAATCGGATGTTCACGATCGCGCGGGTGCCCCGAAATAACCTCCGGCAGGCGGCAATGCTCAAAGAGACCCGCAGCTTCAAAAAAGGCGCGCGCCAGCTTATGCGCGTATTCATGCAGACCGAAGCGAATCAGACCGAATACAAACGTCCCCGTTTCTACGGGCCATACGGAACCTCTATGGTAACTGTAAGGATTGTAGGCGGGATTGGCGCTCGACAAAGTGCGCACGCCCCACCCGGAGAAGAGGTCGTCCGCGAACAGGCGATTCACCACCCGCGACACCAGCGCATCCTCAACAATTCCGGTTGTAAGGCAGTGTCCGGGGTTGGACGCAATGGCACGGATGCGCTCGCCCTTGGGCCCAAGGCCCATGGCGAAGTACCCTAGGTCCTCGTCCCAGAAGGTTTCATTGAAACGCGCTTTGAGTTCTCGCGCCTGTTTGATGAGAGCCCGTGCTTCCTCCTTACGGCCGAGCGACCATAGGAGCTCCGAAAACATGTATTTGGACGCGTAAACAAATCCTTGCTCCTCACAGATGGCAATGGGCGGACGAACATAGTCCCCATTTTCATCCACGATGGCGTACTCGGAATCTTTCCATCCTTGATGAACCGTGCCCTGTTCGGAATGAGTCTTGTAGCTATAAAACCCGTCGCCATCCCGATCACCATAGGTATCGGTCCACTTAAGAGCTTTGAGAGCCGCTTCCAGGTAAGGCTCGACAGACTCGCGCTGACCTGTCCAATGCCAAAGCTGACTGAGGAGAAGAGGATAACAGTGGCTCGTGGTCACGGCACCGTAGTTTCGGGCTTGCGGCGTGTATTTCAGGGCGGCCAAAGGACCCGAATGCATTTCATGAATCATTCGACCGGGCTCCTCGTCATACCAATCGTTGATTTCACGCCCCTGGGTTTGCGCCAGGATTTTCGCCGCTCCTTTCATCATTTCAGGACCAAGGAGCGCCGCCTGCCAACCGGTCGTCAAAACATCGCGTCCATAAACCGCCGTGTACATCGGCCATCCCGCCGCCACAGTCCACACATCATCGTTGTTATCTTCATCGTCCAGGCGCAGGGACGCGAGATCACGACGGGCCTGCTCCACCGTCGCAAATACCGTCGGCGAAAGAAAGGAAGCCTTATTCGGATCATAGAGATCATAGAGATTGGTAGCTTCGCGCAGATACCGAATACGGGATTGATCTCGAACCTCGTCGGCGGGCTCAAAGGAAGAACAGCCGTACTGAGGCGCAAGTAAAGTGTCTTCAATCCGCGCCGTCATACTGATACAGAAATGACAGGTCTCGAAGGGACGCAACTGTATGTGAAAGTGAAAGGTTCTCTTCTCTTCCTTGTAAGCCGGGTTCACACTTGAGTTATGAAAATTGTGAAGGCGCAAGCACAATCCCCTGTCGATCCGAGCCACACCGTCGTTTCCCTGCTTCCGATAGGCGTGTTCCGCCTGATAGCGAAAGTCCAAGATGTGATCCACATCTTCGCGGCGGTGGATCACAGCCATATGGCCGTGTTGCAACCGTTTCCCAAAAAGCTCGGCATAATCCGCAAAATCACAATCCACACTCAATGTGAAATCAAATTCCACATCCCGTCCCGTGTAGTTGGTGAAGTCCCAGTCCTCATGCAACCCTCCCCCCACAAAGCGCGACAGTTTCAGCTCCAACGTGTGTTCCGATTCATCAGGAACATGTCCGCTTCCAGTGTCCGGCTCGAGATGTTTGAAAAAGCCCAAAGCATTGGTGGTGTAATAGCCAATCCAGCTGTGCTGATTGACGCTGCTCAGGACCACAGGAATGAGCGGTTCCCCATTGAGCGCCATTTCGTACCTCGAAAGAAGGCGTGTCTCGAACGTAAAGAAGCCATTCCTCGAATTCGGACGGATTTGCCCCCCAAGATCCGTGATCAGGGACGTATGTCCCTGACTGATGTGCAAAGACTCACTCAGGGGACGAATCAGAGCGCTTGGAGCTTGTATCAACCTTCTCACCTCCACCTCAGACACACATCGACGCCGACCGCTGGTCAAACCGACCACAGGAGACAGATACGAGTCTTACGCAAAACTCGTTCCATGCCCTTGAATGATCAGCAAACTGCTGGAACGCTCAAAAATTCCCCATTGGTGAGTTCGAAAATCGAAGTGCACGCCACCAACGCGTTTTCTCTGCCCGCCGGCACTGGTACATGACTTGCTGGGTTTCCCATAAGTAACATGCCACTGCAGGAGGGAGGCCCCATGCAAGCAGATACATTTCCGTCGTCCCCAGCCGCGAACCCGTCGTATGCCGCCGTGCTTCGGGACTTGGGAACTAGCGCTACAAATTTGGTCCGGGATGAATTGAACCTGATCAAAACAGAAGTAGCGGAGGCGGCTCGCAATGTGGGACGACACTCGGCGCAGGCCGCCGCATTCGGAGGATTGTTGGCGTTGAGCATCTTGCCGTTTATGGCGTTTGTCGTCATCGGCCTGGGCAAATTGCTCGGCGATCGATACTGGCTGAGCTCCTTGATTGTGGCCCTGGTGTGCGCGGTCGTGGGCGGGCCAATGGCCTATCGCGCATTCCGCAAAATTAAAGACGATGATCTTCAACTTCCCCACACCAAGGCCACCTTGGAAAAGGAAGCCTACGTGGTTCAGGAAAAAGTTGAAGATGTTAAAGATGCAGCCAAAGGGAGGCCGGTATGAATCCGACAGGATCCGATAGCAATCCAAGCTCATCCACTCTGGAGCGGGCGGAAGAAAAGGTAACTCACAGCGTGGCCAGCTTCGAGCATGCTATGGAGGAGCTCGCGCAAAAGGTCGAGGAGACAAGTCATCGGATGCAACATGTGATGGACTTAGCCAACCGACAAAAGGCGGAACTCGCACGCCTGACAGAAAAGGCTAAAGATGCGGTACAACCGATCATGCCGTACGTGGAACGCGTTCGCCGCAATCCACGTCCTTTTGTCATGACCGCAGGCGCAATCGCGCTCGGAGTCGCGCTGATTGGCCTCCTCCAAACGCGCCGAAGCCGCCGTCGCGACCGAAGGGATTTCGCCAGAGGATATGAGCGCCCCATTCCCGATGCTTTCGGGACCTCTCCCGCGTCCACGCCTGAAGGCAATGTATTCTAAATCAGGATCATACGAACGGGCGAAGCGGATCAGGGCCCTCAGGCCTTCCGCCTCGCCTGAGGATGTTTAAACAGTTCGAAACGAACTACTTCAAAGTGTCCGCCATTTCCTTTTGTAACTGCGAGCAAATCCGTGTGGATGAGGGTTTCAGCTCGAGGCGCTGGAGCTTATGCCGCTCCTTCCATAAAAGTCGGACCATCTTGTCCCGCTCAATGGCCGCCCATTGACCAGCCACACGCAGGGCGAGGCGGTCCGCTGCCGCGTCGATTTCAAACCGGCCGCCATCATCCAAAAGCTGGCAGGCGGTCTTCTCGCAGTGGACTTCGGTTGAAAACTCCTCGCCATGAGCAAGGATCAGGCGAAGACTATCTGCGGCGCGTTTGTCGTTATAAAAGACAATGCGGAGGAGGCCTTCGGCAGCGCGCGCGGAAGGACTTTCTCCTTGGACCGCTTCGACCCGCGTCTCCCAACATCCCCGTGGAGTCGAAGCGCCAAGGTGCAACGGCGCAAGAAGGAGTATGAAGGAAAGCAATCGTTTCCCCGTCGTCACCGCTTGCGAACCGCCGTACGATCCGAAATCAAAGCGTCCAACGAGAATCGTCCCGGACCGGCCAGGAAGAGAAGAAGCGAAATGGCCAGGTAGACGGAAGCCAATTCATAACCGTTCACAAATCCATCTCCCCGCGAGATATGAAAGAACGCCGCCACGGACATTGTGATGATCAGTCCCAGGGACGCCAGAGGTGTAAAGAGACCCAGAATCCATGCGAGGCCGCCGCCAAACTCGGCGACCGCTGCCAGCGCCTGGAAAACACCAGGAACAGGCGCCTCAGGTCCCATCCATCCCATCGGACTTGTGATTTTCCCCGATCCATGGGTAACAAACGCCGCTCCGGCCACCAAGCGAAGAACAAAAAGCCCGCTCGATACGCGCGTCGATGTGACGTCCCGCACGACCGGGGAAATTAAGATAGCTTTCAAATAGTTCATGCGATTTCCTTTCTGCATTCACTCGGATCCAACCTTGGGTTCCTTTTATCCTTAGAATACGTGGTGCCCTGGCACTTGACCAGATCTGTTTGCTTTCCCCCCAAGGGTCGCCCGCGGCCCTCGCGGGACTTACGGACGGAGCGTCGTGAGCTCACTGACCAGGCACATCAGGCGTTTGAAATCGATGGGCTTACGAAGGCATGCTTGAGCACCGGCACGGCGGACGTGGGCCTCAATTTCAGAGCCCAACGCCGAAATAAATATCAGAGGTATAGGTATGTTCAGGGACCGCAGCGCGCGCAGGAACTCAAATCCATCTCCATCTTCCATCATAATATCGGAGACAATCACGTCCACCTGCAGACCCGAGCGGAGATCTCGGAACGCCTCTCCACCGGATGTAGCGGTGTGCACGCCGAGCCCACGAAGTCTGAAAAAGTGACTCAGCAAAAGGCGATACTCGTAATCATCTTCGACGATAAGTACGTGCGCCACGAAGCCGCTCCCCCACAATACGAAAGACCCTAGAGTAATCGAAAAGAATTCAATGCGTGAGTCCAAAACTCCGCGTCTAAATAAATCTTTTATGCCGTGATACCCGTTGCGAGCCTAGGCCTCCAGTTTCGGTCTCCACGCAAGCGCCATATGCCGGTATCATGGCCGGCAAGCAGATGATGGCGCCAACGGCGGCACTGACCAGCTTGAAGGCATTCAACCTGAAGCGTGAGAGAGATCGCGTTTGGGGCGGTGCGGGTATCTTCAGCAACGGGAGCCACGTCTTTTCGGCAACTGATTTTTCAAACACTTGGTCCCGCAACTTACTGGGCGTTAGGCGCTGATTGACAGACGCTCGAAACTCATCGAGTTTGAGGGGATCGTGAAACGCCCCGGTATACTTCTCGTTATTGCAGGTTTGATTTGGGCCGTGTTCTGGTGGAAAAATCCGTTGCCGCCGGCTCCGAAGCCGACGCCGGTGGCGCTCCATCCCGAGAAAGAGGACTCGGGCCAAGAGCACCCCTCCGCGCTCTTGGCTACACGCCCGACATCTGAACCCACTGAAGGCGCGGCCCGTCCGACACCTCCGCCTGTGAAAAAACCCAGCTCGCCATCGCACCGTCGGCATCACAACAGATTGCCTCCGCAAGCGTCTCCGAGACGGCCTAGCCAGCCTCCCGCCGGAGCCGTTCCTTACGAATTGAAGAACGGTTTGGCTGTGGCGTATGGTGATGTGATCCTTGGCCGGCCGAAGTCGCCGGATCTTCCTCGCTCGGGATTTATGCAAGCGCCGGTGGTCTCGCCCTGGCAATCATCGGAAATCGCATTCAGCATTGATCCCGCGCTGCCCAATCCCGATCGGGTCCTTCAGGCACTGGAGTATTTCAACACCTACACCCCGATTCGCTTCGTGCCGTTTACGGGTCAAAGTGAGGGGATTCACTTCACACCCACCTCTGAACATTGCCTTTCCTACCTCGGCCAGATTGGTGGGCATCAACCCATTTACCTGTCGGCCGGGTGCCGCGAGCGAGAGATCCTGCACGAGATCCTTCACGCTCTGGGATTTATGCACGAGCACTCCCGTCCCGATCGCGATCAATACATTGCCGTCGAGTGGGAGAAGATCCAGGAGGACAAATGGACGCAATTCGAAATCATTCCTGATTCTTGGGCGTCAGCGGTTCGCCGTCGACCGTTTGATTACCGCTCCGTCATGATGTACGCGGAAACCTCGTTTGCGAAGCGCCGAGGAGACATCACTTTGCGGACGCTCACAAACACCGCCATCGAGCCCACGCAAGAAGGGCTGAGCCGCGAAGATCTGGACCGACTGTTTCAAGTTTACGCGCGCTGAAGAGCTGAGGGGCGAACTCCGAATTTGGCTTTGAAGGCGTCGGAAAAGGCACCAAAGTTCCCATATCCGACCAGGATGGCGACTTCCCCAACAGCGCGGTCTTTCTTCGCGAGCAAGCCATGCGCCTCTTCAAGGCGGCGGTCCTTAATATAGGCATAAGGCGTCCGGTTTAGCTCTTCATTGAATCGACGTAAAAGGGTGGATACACTGGCCCCAGAGGCACGCGCGATATCCTCAAGCCGGAGCTCGTCGAAGAGATTGGATTCAATGTACATCAAAGCCCGGGTCACGATCGAAACCTCCGCTCTCTCCGGTTCGGACCAGGGCGGGCGTACATCTGGTGACATAAAGATCTGACGGAGAGACAAATCCAGAACACGCCGAGCCAGATAGGACACATCTTCATCATCGCCCGGACGTCTCGAGACCACCCGCTCGAAGAAATACTCCCGCACATATTCTTCCAGTCGATACGGTCTGCGAATTTTGATGCATTCGGAATTCAACCGATCCAACTGCTGTGGCGAGAGCCCGAGCTTCTGGCCTACGGCAACGACAAGACGAGGGGATGGAAAAAGCGCCATCGTGTCGTAGATCACGGTTGTTCCCTGATCATCATGATTGAGTCGCGGAGGCACAAGCAAAACAGACGACGCATCCACCTGATGGACACCCCGTGGATAGGTCGTGCGCACTTCCATCGCTGCGGATCCACGCGGAAAGATCAGCATCAGACGGTCATGAGTGTGAAAGTCCTTATAGAACCCACAGCAACGCTCGTAAGCAAACCCCATCTCACTGTCCAGATCGATCACCTGCTCCAGCAAACATCCGTGCGGAGTGAGCTCAAAACCTTTCCATTGCGGAAAACTCGTCTTCATCGGTGCCGAATGTAGCACACGGCCTTTGACGATTTCACCGAAAAACCGGCTATTTGCCGATTTTGGACAACACGTGGGAGCGCGCGATCTGAAAATCCCGCACCATCTCGAGCCGCTTCAGTTTCATATCAAACAGCTTTTCACTCGCTCCGAGAACGTCTGGCGAATTCTTCACTCCCCGCGCGTATTCGGACTGCGTGATGCGGTAGTATTTCTGGGCACTCTTAATGTTCTCATCAGCCTCGTGGACACGATCATGTAAGAATCTAAGCTCATCAAACTCCGTCTCCACATGCGCCTCGTTTTCCTTTCGGTAATACAGCGCGGCCAATTTTGCCGCGAGAGCCTCCTTATGGAGCGCCTCAGCTTCTCGCTGCGCGGAGAAGCCATCAAAGAGGCTCATCTCCAAACGCACGCCAATAACATGTTCCTGACGCTCACGCGCCGAAGGCGGATCTTCCTCACGTTGATTGTACTGATTCCAGCCGGCATACGCGTCAATGCGCGGAATCCAAGTTCTGGCGACCTCTTTCGCGGCGAGATCGGTCTCCACCGAACGTAACTCATAAGGCTTAACGAGATAATCGTGATCCTGATGAGAGTGCTGGATTTCACTCTCCCATTCGCCAAGGTGTGTGATCTCCGTCTCCGTCAGTAGCGCGTCATCGGGAGGAAATCCCAGCAGAATGAGAAGGTTCCGCGAGGCCGCACGGGTCCCGAGTTCCGCCTCACCCAGCTTCCGCTTTAGTTCGATGGCATTCATCTCAAACTCCAACCGGTCACTCGTGGTTGCCACTCCGCTCCGCACGCGACGCTGAGCCGCCTTGAGGTTCATTGAATTCACATTGGCCATCTCTTTGATCAAGGCCAGCAGATTCTTTCGATAAACAACCGTCCAATAAAGCTCTCGCGCCTTCCCAAGCTCTTCGGTAACCCACGCCCGAGCCTCCAACTCCTTGCGCTGGGTTTGAACCTGAAGGCGGGCTTCACGAAGCCGATCTCGCCCACCATTGTACAAGTTGAAGCTGGCCCGGGCGCCGTAATCCGGCTGGGTCTTGGTGTCCCGAGTTCCCGTTTGAAATGACTCTTGAGCGACATGGGCTTCAATTCGGGGTAAAAACGAGCGGCCCAAATGCCCCTCTCGCCCTTTTGCAGCCCCGCTCTCATGAGTGGCTGCCAAAATCCGTTCGTTTTGCGTTTCCACGAGTTTCCGCAGGTCGTCGAATTTGATACGGACCTCTTTCGCCAACAGACCTGGGCCAGAGAAAAGCATGAAGAGACAAAAAATTCTTCCCATACCGGCCTCACTTCTTGGGCTCGACGGTCCATTTGACCTGATCATCGTGACCACCTTGTGTGATCTTCAGTATCACCGTGAATCTATGCGCCCCTTTGGGATCAAGGGAGGCGATCCAATGGTCTCCAGCGGGCTTGAGCTCCACGAGTTGGGGCTTCGCTTTGGGAAGCTCGACCGTGGCCGAAACCGGGAATTTACCGGGCTCGGCCGGCTTTAACTTTCCAGGATTCTTGGGATCTGACTTCACTTCAAAAGGATAAATCCAAATACTCTTATCTTTATAGACGAGCTCCAGATGAACGGTCTCAAGGGAGCGCATAACACCCCCCTTTTGCAGGGGCACACTTCCAGAGCCATAATCATGCCCTTCGTGCGCCCGTGCGGAAAATGACAGAACTAGAAAAAGCGATAAAACGGTTTTACCCATGTGCGTCTCCTTGGTTGAGAGGATCGAGGCGTTCTCGATTGGCCTTTTCGGCCGCTTTTTGACCAAAATTATAGAAAATCGTGGGTGTCACAATGACATCAAGTAGAGTGGAGCTGATAAGCCCCCCCACAATCACAACGGCGACCGGATGCAAGATCTCAGCCCCGGCCTCTCCTTTGGCGAAAACAAGGGGCAACAGAGCCAGAGCCGCCACCGTGGCCGTCATGAGAACGGGCACAAGCCGCTCCAACGATCCACGAATGATCATGTCTTTCGAAAAGGACTCGCCCTCATACTTCATCAAATGAAGATAGTGGGAAATCATCATAATCCCGTTTCTTGAGGCGATTCCGCACAACGTAATGAAGCCGATCAGGCTGGCCACCGTGAGGCTCCGGTCCGTTAAGAACAGAAGGAGAATGCCGCCTATAAACGCAAAAGGAATCGTGAGCATGACTTGGAAAACAATTCGGAGGGACCGGAAGTGCACGAAAAGAACCAAGGCAATGGCGCCAATCGCCAGCAGACCAAAAATCAAGATGCGTCGGGAGGCCTCCTCTTGGGCCTGAAACTGTCCGCCATAGGTGATGTAATAGCCTTGAGGGATGTCCACGCTCCGGGAGACTCGGGCTTGCACGTCTTCGACGAGGCTCCCGAGATCCCGACCGGATGCATTGGCAGAAACAATGATGCGCCTCTGTCCGTCTTCGCGGCTGATTTCATTCGGGCCCTCGGCTTCGTAAATATCGGCCACATCCCCCAGCCGCACCTGCTGACCCGTTGGCATGATTTTGATCACCGTATTTCCCATCTTTTCCGGAGACGCTCTGGACGCATCATCGAAGCGATAGAAAAGATCGAAGAACCGCTGTTCATCCAATACCTGGGCCACAATGTGTCCGTTGAACGCGGATTCGGCGAGTTTGGTGATCTCGCCCGCGCTGATGCCAAACCTTGCCGCCCGGTCGCGCAAGACATGGATCTTCAACTGGGGAATCAAACCCTGTTGTTCAACTCGCAGATCAACCAGACCCGGAGCCGTTTCGAGAGCGGAGCGAATTTCAATCGCCTTTGTTCGCAGTATCGCCAGATCCTGACCGAAAATCTTAATCGCGATCTGAGCGCTGACCCCAGAGAGCATATGATCGATCAGGTGCGAGATGGGCTGGCCCACATTGATTCCCACCCCCGCAATCGAACTCACACGCGAGCGGATATCATCCAAAATGACCTCACGTGAGCGCCTGGCTCCCGATTTGAAATCGACGTCAATCTCACTGACATTGACGCCCATGGCATGCTCGTCCTGCTCGGCCCGCCCCGTACGTCGCGATACGGATTTCACTTCCGGAACTTCGAGGATCTTCTTTTCCGCTTCTAGACCCAGTCTGTTGGATTCTTGAAGCGAAACCCCGGGCGGAGCAAATACGGCGATCATTGCCGTTCCCTCATTGAACTGTGGAAGAAAGTCCCGGCCCATAAACGGCAGGAGGCACAAAGCTGCAATGAACAGCGCAAGGGTTGAAAGGATCACCAGCTTCGGTCGATGCAAGGCCCGTTCGAGAATCGTCCGGTCCAAACGTTTCAAGGTCCTGACTAAGATGGTTTCACGTCGTCTCAAGGCTTCATTCGGATTGTGTGCCTCATGCGCCTCGTTGGTCTCACGGGTCACCTTGCGTCCTAAAAGGAACGAAGCCAGCACGGGCGTAACAGTAAGGGAAACAACCAGCGAAGCCCCCAGAGCCGAAAGGTAAGCAATCGCCAGCGGAACAAAGAGCCTCCCTTCGAGACCCGTTAAGTTAAACAAGGGCAAGAACACCAGAGCAATGATCACCGTGGCCAGGACAATGGAGTTCCGAACTTCAGACGACGCCTCATAAACGACGACCAACGGATGCTTGGGCCGGCTCGAGCCCCGATTCTCGCGTAGACGGCGAAAGATATTCTCGACATCCACGATCGAGTCATCAACAAGTTCACCAATAGCAATGGCCAGCCCACCCAGGGTCATCGTGTTCACCGATAGACCAAAGTAACGGAACACGATAAATGTGACGAAAAACGAAAGCGGAATCGCAGTCAGTGTAATTAGGCTCAACCGGAGATTAGCCAAGAACACAAGAAGGACAATCAGGATCAGAATCGTCCCCCAGCGCAGCTTTCCAAGAACTCCGGAGATGGCAGCCTCAATAAATGTGGCTTGCTTGAAGACGTCCGTGTTGACAACCAGGCTCTTCGGCAGTGTCTTCTGCAGCTGACCCATGGCTTCGTCGATCGCCGCGGTCAGCGAAACTGTGTCAGCACCGGGCTGTTTCTGGATGACCATGATCACAGCGGGTTTCCCCATGTAACTCCCATCACCCCGTTTGACCCGCGCCCCCTCCCGGACTTCGGCAATATCCCTGACCAGCACGGGACGACCGAAATGCAGTCCCACGACTGTATGCCCGATGTCCTCCAAGGAGGAAACGGCACCCATATTTCGAACAAGGATTTCTTGCGTCCCGTTTTCAAGGAATCCTCCCGTGGTGTTGTGGCTGATCTTAGCCAGGGCCGAATCCACCTGTTCCAGTGCGATCATCTTTTGATTCATTTTATCCGCGGAGATCAGGATCTGATATTGCTTTAACCCGCCCCCGATTGAGATCACCTGGGCGACTCCGGGAATCGCCATCAACCGGGGTCGGATCGTCCATTCGGCCATTGTTCGCAGCTCGACGGGTGAAAGGGATTCCTCTTTGGCCGAAAGCGCGATTTGCTGAATTTGCCCCATCAGACTGGCGATGGGCGCGAGCACGGGTTGGATGTCCGCGGGCATTCGCTCACGCGCCAGCTGGAGTTTTTCCGCCACCAGCTGCCGGCTGCGGTACAGATCCGTGCCCCAGTCGAACTCGAGGTATACGATGGAAAGTCCGATACCCGAGGTGGACCGAACGCGTTCTAATCCCGGCAAGCCGTTAACTGCATTTTCGATCGGCAGGGTAATCAGCGTCTCAACCTCTTCCGGAGCGCGGCCATGTCCCTCCGTCATGATAGTAACCGTTGGTTTGGTCAGATCGGGAAACACGTCTATGGGTAAATGATTGACCGTAACCAAACCGAAAATAACCACGACCGCGGCTAGACCGAGGACAATGAGCCGGTTCCGCAGTGCGGCCCGAATGATAAGATTGAGCACAGTTGGCCTCCAAAAGCAGATTCAAGGGTCACAAAAGAAATCGGATTCTTAGGCCTTCGGCGGCTGAAACGGCTCCTCCAGAGGAGGCGAAGGCCACACCAGGAACGGTGCGGATAAATACTTTGAATTGCTGGCCAATGGCATATGGAAGCTGACCTGAGTGCGCCCATCATACAAGGGATGGTGTGAACAGCTATGATGATGGGAAGGACAAGAACAGTCATGCGGCAGGTCCGCAGACGGCGCGTGTAATGGGGGTAAGTCGGATAACAGAATCTGCGCTTCTGCCACGCGTTCGTCATCACATCCCAGAACGTCCTGACAGAAGTCGACGCTATGTGAACCGGTCGCAGATGCCGCAAGGTGGGTGCAAGTCAGTAGAAGCAAGACTAAAAACTTGGCCATTTAACAAAACCTACCCCTCTTACCTCTTACGGTCAAATCCTACAGGCGGATGCCTCCTCTGCCACTAAATCCATTGACCATCGCGCGGGATTGATGTTCACAGAGAAAAATGTTGGAGTTGAAACTGGAGTTGGAATCGAAGCTCAACTGCGGTTTTGAACCTAAACCTCAACGAAGGGAGAGTTTCTATGGCTAAAATCTTGCTACCGCTCCTTGCTCTGCTGTTCACATCCGTGGCTATTGCCAACCCCTCTCACAGCTCCACAGGGTGGAAAGTGGTTCCCAATAAGGAGGTCTGCATGGTGACCGACATGCACTTCGCAAAACCGCAGATCCCTGTAGAACAGGGCGGAAAAATCTATTACGGATGCTGCCAGAATTGCAAGACCACCCTTCAGAAAGAGGCCTCTTCACGGACAGCTGAGGATCCCGTCTCAAAGAAGACCGTGGACAAAGCCACAGCCACTATCGCCGCCAGCGACTCTGGCGCCGTACTGTATTTTGAGAACCAGACAAACTTCGAGAAACACGTGACAAATATGGCAAAAGAAAGTCCTAAGAAGTGAGATCTCTGTTTCGGCAGGGATCTCATTGGCTGCACAACCACTTCTTTCCGTTGGCGACCCGGATTTGACCGCGAACGCGAAAACTCACATAACTATTTTGACCGGAGTACTCATCACCACTCTGTTGAAGCTGAGAATGGTGGATCAAAAACGTCTCTCCAAATCTCGAGCAAGGACTTGAAAGGCCAACATATAAGGGAAGCAAACCTAACGCTCTAACATGCCGGCCATCGGCGGTTTCAGATCGAAATCCTTCATCGACGATATAAATCGTCGACGTCGGAATATTCTTTGGAATAACGATATTGGCAACTGGCATTCTCTTGTTCTCGTAAGCTCGAGGAATCGTCACTCGAACATATTGGTCAGACTTGAAATCCTCCAAGTCGCCGTGTAGCTGGGAGGCGATCTGACCGTTCTTCTCAGAGAGCTGTTTTTTCACCTCGTCCAGCACATCGCGGTTTTCAGTATCCGACGTTATCGCAGATTTTCCGATCAAAAGATCCACTGGTGATGCCCCTCTTACAACTTTCTCCTGCCATTGCGAACGATTCTGAAACCAAAGAAGGACGCCAGCTAAACCACCAATATTGTACCCTTCGTTATCCATGCCCGTAGGCGTCTCAAAAAACATATCATAGTTGGCCTGAATGAATCTCATAACATCCGGTTTGCTGGCTCCGCAGCCCAGGTGCGCCCTTGCGACCGCCATCACGTCGTAATACGTCGCGGTGCCCTCGTGGCGATCCACAACCTGCAACGTTTCGCCGGCAAACTCCGCTTTCCATCGCCGATACCAGAAAGCCGCTTTCCGAAGATGAATCAACCGCCCGTTTTCAAGTACAGCCCTTTTGAGGTGTTCGTAAGCCATCCGTCTGTAATAGCGGGGCCGGAAATCCCCGGGAAAACGATTCCCTCTCTGGGCACTGCTTTCTTTCTTCCATCCGCCCGACTGGAACATGTGATGAAAGCCTTCATGAAACACCAAGTACAGGCTGTACGAACCCTTGTAGAGGAGATCTTTCCCAAATGTGTTTCGCAAACCGATTGCGATCGTGGGGCGGTCGCCCAGATATGACATTTCAAACGTGTATTCATAATCAAGGTGAGCTGGAAGGGAACCCGTCTCGCTCAGGCCATCTTTATTTATAATCCATGTCTGACGAGTCTCGCGGTCCATAAGTAAAGCCTGAGGTTCTTTTGAAATTTTCGGACGCCAAACGCTGGCCGGACATTGGTACCAAACCGTATTTACCATTCGAGCGAGTTCCGATATTCTCTGTTGGACGTCAATCTGAGTTGGATTGCCCAGCGCGGCCGCTTGCAAAACACTGGGCAGGGCCTCTTCTAAAACTCCTATTGCATAAAGGGTGTCCGGATCCGACTGTGTCGTCTTGTAAGATGTCAGGAACGCTTCCACTCGCTTTTTGTTGGATAGTCCCGCTTTCATAAATCCATAAAGCAATAGAGGCTTAAGATCGCTGGGACCATTTTGGAGCTGGGATAATGCCGTGATAATGTATCCAACAAAATTGGAATTTCCGTACTGTTGAACCGCTAGCCCAAAACTAACCGCAACGAGCCTTTTTTCTGGTTTGGACATTTCGGAAACGGGAAATTCCGTCAGGATGGCTTTGGTGACCTCCTCCTCACTGAGCTGCCCGAGTTCGCTGACGATTTGAGGCGCGTGGGTCGCCTCGAGCTTCCCGTTAACAAAGTCCCTAAACCGCACCTGAAGCGAAGACGCGTCCGCCCATGAGGTTACCACGACGAATAGGCCGATAATGGTCACGCCCGCCAAAATCCTGGACACTCGGAACTCCCTTAGATCGTCCCTAGTTAGACTCAAATTTCAAGCTATTCAAAATGCAATCGAGATACCGCGAGAATCCCACGATTCCATACGTGCGTGAAGTTGAGATTGACCTTCCCCTTTCCGTACCCCTCGCGCAAAATTTCAACTCCGTCCAGATAAACGCAACCTGAAACTCCGACTGGAGGCGACCAGACCGGCGATCGACCATTAATGGCCGTCTCATCGGCGGACCCGTAATTTGTTGTGAACACCAGCGTTTTTTTCCTAGTGCGCTGACTGCTCTAACTCAATGCCGAGAGACACGAAGCGCGTAATCTTCTCTTCCAGATCGTTCTCAATTTTCTTCGACTCCGTAACATCTTGAATGACAACTACGGCTCCAACGATATTCCCATCCATCCCGTGCAGAGGTGAAGCGGAACATAGCACCGTCGTCGGGTCTCCGTCTGAACAATGAATTTGCATAATCTGGTTGTGCGAGACCTTGCCAAGATGAAGTGCCTGGGCAAGAGGTGTGTTCTCGTCTCTAATCAGACGCCCTTTAGAATCCCACCACCCGAGCACTTCTCCGTATGAGTCCACGCTACTTGGTTCGATTGCGCGGCAGATTCGCGACATGACCTGGTTGGTTTGGCAGATTCGGCCGTCGATATCTGCAATCAGTACTCCGACAGGCAGATCCTCGAGTACAGAAGCCAATTTTCTCCCCGCTCTGAGAAGCTCTTCGGTCTCCCTGAGCTGTCGTTCTCGTTCTTTCAGCACTTCTGAACGTTCACGAAATGCGGCGTAGATGCCCACTTTCATCCGTAAGATCTCAGGGTCGAACGGTTTACTGAAGTAATCCACTCCTCCCACCTGGTATCCCCGCCGAACAAAAGGCTCCTCTTTGTAAATCGCGGTGATGAAAATGATTGGGATTTCCTCGCATCCCTCAATTTGCTTAATCTTTTGAGCCGCTTCAAATCCATCCATCTCAGGCATTTGTAGGTCCATCAGGATAACGGCAATGTCTTTTCGAACCTTTGCTATGGAAACGGCTTCGGCTCCGGAATGTGCGAGGACAAGCTCATACTCACGCGACAAAACGGCCTCTAATGCTATGAGGTTCGCTGGCTGGTCATCAACGGCAAGAATCTTTGGCTTTCGCATCAATGTCTTCATGGCACAACTCCTACGATTCTCCAGGCTGAGATCGAGTTTGAATGGATTGAGTATACCTAAAAATCGCCTCAAGTAATGCTTTTATACGGACACAGGTTTTTTGAGCGATTCCTCAGTTCCCGGAAACCCACGGTGGTCAAATCAAAGCCGAAAGCGATTCGAAAAGCCACATTCACAGTCCGCATCTTCCCTACGACGCCTCTCATTTTTCAGGTGGACACGCCAATTGGAAGCCCCCATGCATAAGGTCCGAAGAGTTTCAAAGACAGGGCCTGCTCCGATAGCCAAATACATGAAAAGCTGAGACTCCAGGCGACTTCCATCCGCGAATGAGTAAAGGCCTGAAGCTAGTCCGCAAGGCAGAAAACGACGAGCCCGCATTAAAGAAGAAGTGCCAGGACCGCAATGATTTGTATTTGAGCAATCCTGTGCTACACAAAGGCCAGAGGACCTTCGCGGTTGAAAACCATTATAAATTCTAACCGATTTCCGCTCGAACGGAGCCATATTGTTCAGTTCTTTGAGACCGACACGGCTCTCTCAGAGGCAGTAGCGCGCTTTGTCGCGACCGGGCTCGGGGACAACGGCGGCGTCTTAGTCATTGCAACCTCAGAGCACATAGAAGCTATAGAAGAGATTCTCCTTGACCGTGAAACGGACGTGCAGGGAGCTAAGGCGACCGGCCAACTTCTGTTTTTAGATGCCGTGAAGACACTCGCGGCATTCTCAAAAGGAGGAAGGCCCGATCGAGATCTCTTTAACCAAGTCATAGGCGGCCTTATTCAAAGCCTCAGTTCTCAGTTTCCCAAGATTTACGCCTACGGTGAGATGGTGGGGCTTCTTTGGAAAGATGGTCATACGACCGGCACTATCGCGCTTGAACAGCTTTGGAGCAATCTCTGTCGGACCCATTCGCTCATACTGTTCTGCGGCTACGATCTTCATGGATTCGAGGCGGGTGAGGATGCCAGCGCCTTCGCTGAAGTCTGTAACGCCCATACGCATGTGCTCCCTTCCGAGAGCTTTCCCGATTTAGAGAATCAAGATGAGCAACTCCGAGCTATAGCTCTGCTGCAGCAGCAGGCCCTTTCGCTCTCTGCAGAACTCAAGCGCCGAAAAAGAGCGGAAGCCGAGCTGGAGGACTTCTTTGAAAATTCGATAGTTCCTCTCCACTGGGTTGGGCCAGATGGAACTATATTGCGTGCGAACCGCGCGGAACTTGATCTTTTAGGTTATTCCCAGGATGAATACATCGGGCGCCATATCGGCGAGTTTCATGCTGATTCAAACACGATCAAAAGCATCCTGGCGCGTCTTGCTCAAGGGCAGCCGATTCAAAGCTATCCCGCGCGCCTCAAGTGTAAAGATGGCTCGATCAAGCACGTCCTGATTGATTCCAACGTTTACTTTGAGAATGGCAAATTCGTCCATACTCGGTGCTTCGCCCGCGATGTCACCAAGCAGGTCGAAGCTGAGGCCTCGCTCCGGGAATCCGAGCTTCTAAATCGTCTCATCATCGACAATACCCGGGACTGCATCAAGGTTCTGGATCTAGATGGCCGAATTATTTTCATGAACAGGGGAGGATTGGAGATCACTGAGATTTGCGATCTGACCGCCGTTCAGGATTCCTGTTGGCTCGACTTCTGGCAGGCAGATGTTCGAGCGCAGGCGGTTGGCGCATTCAACGCGGCCCGGGCGGGCGAGGTACGTGAATTCACCGCGTTTGCACCAACGACCAAGACAAAGATTTCGAAGTGGTGGAGTATCACGCTTTCGCCGATACTGGACCCTCAGGGCAAGGTTGTCCGCGTCCTTTGCGTCTCACATGACATCACTGATCAGGTTAAATCTCAGGAAACGGTGCGAGAGCTGGAAGCCCGTAAGCAGGAAGAAAAATTTCGTCTTCTCGTTGAAGGAATCAAAGACTATGCCATTTTCATGTTGGATCCTGAAGGGAAAGTGGTCACATGGGGAGGAAGGCTGGCGAATCAGGAAAGACGGTTCCCGCTTCTGGGCCAACGTTGTCATTACCGCAATGCGGGATGAAAACGGAAGGCTAGTCGGATTCTCGAAAGTCACGCGCGACCTAACGGAATGCAAACACGCCGAGGACGAGCTTCGTCGGGCCCGCGAGCGCTTCGAAAAGCAGGCCCGAACTTTCGACACGGCGCTGTCTTCGAGCCCTGGCTTCCATTATATTCTCGATACGAATCACCGCTTTACATACGTCAATCGGTCCTTGCTGAAGCTCTGGGGGTTGGCGCTGGACCAAGTGGTCGGCAAGACCTTTGAGGAGCTGGGTTATCCGACGGGACTCGTGAAGCTTCACGAGTCCCAGATCAAGGAAGCGTTGAAAGGGAAGGTCGTTCACGGAGAAAACGAATACACGAATCCCGAAGGCAAAATCGGGTATTACGAATACATCTTTGTTCCTGTCTTTGATGAGGGACATAGAGTTCAGGCGGTCTCCGGAACCGCACGAGACGTGACGGAAGCGAAGCGTCTTGAGAAGGAAAGGCTCGAGGAACAGCGCCGGGCAGTGATCATCGAGCAGATTATGCAGAGTGAGAAGACGCTAGATCAGATCTTCCAGCAGGCGCCCAGCTTCATGGCGGTGCTGTCTGGCCCCGAGTTCATCTACACGAAAGCCAATCGCAAGTATTACGAGCTTACCGAGATGGACGAAGGCCTGCTTCTCGGCAGGAAGGTGGCAGATGTCCTCCCTGACCTCGAGAAACAAGGTTTCGTGGTACTTCTTGAGGAAGCGTACCGAACCGGAGAGGCTTTTTACGGCAACGAGATTCCGGCTACAGTTACGACCGGCAAGGGAAGAAAGAAGAATTACGTATTCGACTTCGTTTACCAGCCCATCTTCGGTGCCGACGGACACGTATCCGCGATCGTCGCGCACGGATATGACGTGACTGAAAAAGTGCTGGCTCGTACGGCGATTGAGACGGAGCGACAGAACTTCCGAAACCTCTTCAAGCACACTCCTGAGATGGTCTGCATTCTGGAGGGCCCAGACCACGTCTTTGAATTCGTGAATGAGGCGCATATCCGCGCACTCGGTTTCGACGCCACTGGAATGGCCGTGCATAAGGCCCAGCCCGAGTCCGTGGAGGTGCACGGCATTCTGGACGAGGTGTACCGGACGGGCAAGACTGCATATTTGCATGAAATTCCGGTAACTGTGGCCGGAAGACTCCGGTACTTTAATCTTACGTATGCAGCCAGAAGGGATGAGTCTGGCCACATCAATGGCGTGATGGTCCTCGGTGTTGAGGTGACGGATCAGGTACAGATGCGCGAGAAGCTCACCGAGGCTATTCAGACCCGCGATGTCTTCATGTCCATAGCTTCGCATGAGCTAAAGACGCCACTTACTTCACTGAAGCTCCAGACCCAGATCCGACTTCGCGAAATCAAGAAAGGAAATATGGCCAGGTTCTCTGCAGAGCGACTGCCGCAGTTAATTGCTGATGATGAGAGACAGATCAACCGGCTAACGCGACTAGTGGATGACATGCTTGATATCAGCCGTATTCAGAGCGGCAAGTTGTCGCTATCGCCTGAGGATTTTGACCTTAATGATATGGTGAAGGAAACGCTCTCGCGCTTTTCACCACAAATCGAAGCTAGCCGGTCTAAAGTCAGCTTCGCCGAAGGCGGTCCTGCTCGAGGACGCTGGGACCGGTTCAGGATTGAACAGGTCTTCGTTAATCTCCTCACGAATGCGTTGAAATACGGTAACGGCAGCCCAATTGAGATTAGGGTCTCGGACGAGAGCCCGCACGCGACTCTCAGTGTGAGTGACCGCGGTATTGGGATTAAAACGGAAGACCTCGGGCGAATTTTTGGTCAGTTCGAGCGTGCGGTGTCTGCCAATTCAGTCAGCGGTCTAGGGCTCGGGCTTTACATTTCAAAGATGATTGTTGAGGCCCATCGAGGTCACATTTCCGTGCAGAGCGAAGAAGGAAAGGGCTCTACTTTTACGATAGGGCTTCCTTTGGGTGCGTCGATCCAAGGACAACCTGTTCAAATGCCCAACCCCAACCTTGAAGAATGCATGCAGAGCTAAACGCACCTTTCTTTGACGTTGCCACGGATGTGTACGGACCTATTTTCAGTAGATTCCCGCATATCCGCTGTATTCTTGACGGAACACAAAGTCGACCTTTCAATCGTAAGCAATGGCCGCGATGCTTGTATGGTCGCGGCGAAGTTCAAGCCGGACTTGATCTTAAGAAGCTCGTGACCGAAGCTCAACAGCAAGAACTGAACGCCCCTCCTAGGACGCCTCGTCACGAACTTCTTTGAACACGGACACCACCTCAATTCTTCGCTTGCGGCCATTTGGGACGGGCCACTCGATAGACTGACCTATACGCAACCCGATCAAAGCGGCTCCTACAGGTGCCAACACCGAGATCTTTCCCTGGCGCGCATCAGCTTCGTGTGGGTACACAAGCTGAACCTCAGTTTCTTGGTCTGACTCCAAGTCTTTGAATTTCACGAGCGAGTTCATCGCCACCACGTCAGCTGGTAGACTCCCGTCCGGAACCACGGTCGCACGCGCGAGTTCCTCCTCGAGTAAAATGGAGACGCCGTTGCGCACTGTATCGACGAGCGCGCTTAGACGTTGAAAATCACGGTTAGAAAATAACAGCTGAGCTTTATTGGCCTTCAAGGTACACCTCCGGTATTAATGCCAACGCAATAGAATCAAGATGAAACTAGCGAATTGTGAAAAGAATATTGCGGCAAAGGTTCACACGAGAACCTCGCCGCTTATTGAATAAAGATTTTCGTGCCGAATAAATCCGCACATAAAAGGAAGAAGCTTACGAATGACTTCGATTGATTTTGCACGTCGCGCTCCTCCTTTACTCTCGACATTTGTAAACAATTCTGTTCATTTTGTCAAACTATGAAGCCGGAGTCCGAATCCACCAGTGCTCAAGTGCGATGAGAGCGGATCACGGTCACACATTTGTCGGAGACGTTTTGTGAATCATTTGCCTCCAATCATAACCGATCTTGCGATGATTCTTGCGGCTGCAGGAGTGAGCACTATTATCTTCAGCCGATTACGTCAGCCCGTGGTGCTTGGCTATTTGATTGCCGGATTTGCGGCAGGACCTCACTTCCCGCTTTGGCCAACTGTTGTCGACACGCATGGAGTTCAGGTTTGGGCCGAGATCGGTGTCATTTTCCTCTTGTTCGGACTGGGCCTTGAGTTCAGCTTCAAAAAACTCGCCAAGGTGGGGAAAAGCGCTTTCATAGCGGCGCTATTTGAAATTATCACGATGAGTGCCGTGGGATATCTGTTTGGCAGGTCGATTGGCTGGTCAGCCATGGACAGCATCTATCTCGGCGCGATCCTATCAATGTCATCAACAACAATCATCATCCGGGCTTTCGACGAAGCACGTGCGAAGGGTCGCTCTTTTGCAAAACTGGTCTTCGGGATTTTAATAGTTGAAGATTTGATGGCCATCCTTTTGATGGTCATCTTGTCGGCCATCAGCCTTCCAGGCTCGTTTTCGGGCACAAACCTCGCCTTCTTGTCTGCACGCCTCGTATTCTTTCTGGTGCTTTGGTTCGTGGTGGGCATTTATCTTGTACCGTCCTTATTGAAGCGAGTTCGAGAGCATTTGAGCAATGAGATCATGCTCATCGTGTCAATTGCCCTCTGCTTTCTGATGGTCGTGCTCGCGACTCAGGCGAGTTTTTCGGCGGCTATTGGAGCGTTTATTATGGGCTCCATTCTTGCGGAAACCGAAGAGGGCGAACGCATCGAACATCTTCTGGCCTCCGTAAAGGATTTATTTGCCGCCGTGTTCTTCGTTTCAGTCGGAATGCTGATTGACCCGAAAATTCTCCAAGAACATTTCGGGGTGGTCGTAATGATCACGATTATAACTGTAGTTGGAAAACTTATTGGTTCCGGCTTCGGTGCTGTTCTCTCAGGGCGCAGCCTTAAGCAATCCACTCAAGCCGGAATGAGCTTGGCACAGATTGGCGAATTCTCGTTCATCATTGCGAGCCTCGGGCTGAGTCTGAAGGTAGTCAGTGACTTCCTCTATCCCATCGTCATTGCAGTCTCCGCGGTCACCACCTTTACGACGCCTTATATGATTCGCTATTCCGAACCCATGTATAATTGGCTTGAGGCCCGCCTGCCTCAAAGGTTCTTAGGTAGACTCGCACAATATGAACGAGCTATGGCTTCGAATGGCAAAGAGAACGCCCTCACTCTGATCTGGAGAACCTATGGCTTACATGTTCTCCTGAATTCCGTTGTTGTCCTCGCAATAGGCCTTGCTGCCGCTCGGTTCGCCTTGCCCATGATGCTTTCCACGATGGGTGAGTCTCCCCTTGTGCGAATAGCCGCTTGCGTTGCGACCCTGCTCGCTTGTTCGCCGTTCCTATTTGCAATTGTACTTAAGGCACCGAAGAAGATCTTCAATGAGGAAGCACCGACCCTATTACGCTTGCGCAGACTTCAACCAGGAATGGTGTTTTTCCGATCATTCTTAGGCCTGGTACTTGTTGCTGTCATTGTTAACCAGTTTGCTACTACTCAAACCTTGCCCTTGGTACTGCTCATTGCAACACCCGCGTTCATTTTTGCCTTTAGACGTTTGATTGAACGATTATATGCTGCGGTCGAAAATCGTTTCCTTGAAAACTTAAACGCGAAGGAACTTGCCGAAGTCGAGTCTTTGGCACAAATGCCGCAGCTAGCGCCCTGGAATGCAACGCTGGTTCAGGTCGAACTCTCTTCGGATTCTCCCGTCGCGGGGAAAACGCTTGAGGAGTGTAAATTCCGCTCAGCAACTGGTGCGACTATTGCTATGATCGACCGTGGACGCCGACGGATTTTCGCTCCGAGCAGAGCGGAAAGACTTTTGCCAAATGACGAATTATTCTTGATCGGAACAGACGAGCAAATCTCGGCAGCTCAGGATTTAATTTCTCCTGAGGAAGATCGTAGCGAACGTTCTCACGATGAGCTATTCAATCTTGAGTCGTTCGTCGTTCGTGACGATTCACCCTTTGCCAATCACTCGATTCGGGAAGCTGGATTAGGTGATCAATTCAACGCGCTGATTGTTGGCGTGGAAAGCGGGGGCAAACGGCTTCTAAATCCAGAAAGCTCTGTCGTCCTCCGACCAGGCGACTTGGTTTGGGTCTTTGGGCACAGGAAGAAGATTCGCGAACTCCAGCGCGACGGAAGAGCGCGTGATCCCAACGAGCAGGTTTCCACATAGATATTTAGCTCAGTCTGATGCTAATGAAGAGGTAGTGGATCTGCTCTCCAAACATGGCAAATGTATGTGCGGATCTTCTGGTCGTTCTTTGCGCATTAACAACTCAGCGAACCACCGCATAATATAATCCACCTTGTCATTTTACTCACGCGACGTAAATACACGAAGGACGGTTCCGCTCTTGCCCCCTGATCCCGCGCATCGTCCACCTCTTGCAATTTTCTGGCTAAATATCGGCTCAGGTCGTTCGATTCGACTCGATTTTCGGGGCGTAAGAATTGCATCCAGGTACCTGCAATTACTCTCGAGGAGCGATGGCAGTGAAACCGATTCAAACTCAACAAAAGCACGTTCACGCTGAATCGATAGGCTGGACAGGGGGAGTCACGCAATTTTCGAGTAGCCGGTTCACAACACAAGAGGTAGGACGAGCAATCGTATTGAGGCATGCTCGAGATGGTGCCAACATCGCGATTATTAACCTGAAAGAACATAAAATTTGTCAGTGACAGAGTTAAACCGAATTATGGAGGTCAGCCATGGCTGTGGAATCAACAATCAGAACCGGAAATCTTGATTTCGAAGTAGTCGTCAGCGGTCATGTATTGACCGTCGACGTCACTGAAAAACTTGGAGGCAGCGATAAAGGACCGGATCCCCATGACTACCTCGTGACAGCTCTTGCCGGCTGCACGACAATCACAATGCAGATGTACGCCAACCGGAAAGGAATTCCGCTGGAATCGGCTGACGTTAAGATTCACATTACTAAAGAAGGGTCCGAGAATCGTATTTCCCGAGAAATTAAATTGATCGGTGCCTTAACGGAAGAGCAAAAGCAAACGCTGTTTGCAATCGCCGAAAAATGTCCGATTCATAACTTCCTGGAGCGGGGAGCAAAAATAGAGTCGCGCTTAATAGAAGAACAAAAATCTAAGCAATCCCAAAAATCTCAATCGCTGTTGAGTTAATGAACGAGAAGGAGAGTTACTATGACAACGAAAAGAATCGCCGTCATTGTTGGAAGTCTTAGAAAAGAGTCCTTCAATCGCAAAATGGCAACGAACCTTATTAGGCTCGCACCAGAATCAATAAAGTTAGAGATCCTCGAGATCGGCCAGCTCCAAATGTACAATCAAGACGATGACAAGGCCCCGCCGGGTGAATGGCTGGCATTCCGTGAAGCGCTTAAACAATTCGACGGAGTGATTTTTGTCACCCCGGAATACAACCGCTCAGTACCGGCTGCTCTTAAGAATGCAATCGATATAGGCTCACGACCTTACGGCCAAAGCGCCTGGGAAGGAAAGCCTGCGGCCATTATGAGCGTTTCACCTGGTTCCATCGGCGGCTTCGGCGCGAACCACCATCTCCGTCAGTCCCTTGTGTTCTTGAATATGCCGATCTTGCAGCAACCAGAGGCCTACGTTGGGGGTGCGGCGAAGCTTTTTGATGAAAAAGGTGATCTGGTAGTCGATTCAACGCGAGATTTTGCGGTGAAATTCCTCCAGGCGTTTTCAACCTGGGTGGATAAATTTTCAGAAGCACCACGAAGCAGTAAACCTCCGCAATGCGAAAGGCCAAACGCATCACTATGATAACGGACGTTCAAAAGGAAAAAGCATTGAGCAAGGTCCTCCGAAGAAATCAGAAACGAGATGAGGCTCTCGAAACTAACAAAGACAGGCCAAGAGCGCCCGTGAACGGCGAACTTGATGAGGTGGATCAAGCCTCGAGAGACTCATTTCCAGCGAGTGACCCACCCGGCTGGTGGCGATAATTTCGGATGTAAAAAAATCGTTGCTTAACCAAAGTCAGAAGCGAGGCTGAAGTTGAGGAGATCTTGCGTGCTTTTGTGCAAGGCCTGCCATTAGTGAGGTCTCAGGAGAAGCTTAAGATCTCAGAGATTTCGTTTTACCGGTCGTTGAGGGTGAGTCGCGGTCTTGCCCAGAGATGTATCTCAAATGGCTAGCGAAATTGATCAAATAAATTCTCTTTTATATTTCGATATCAACAAGGCGCGCCTTTTGTTCAATGGGCTTTCAAGACGGAGTTTTAGTTGGCGCCGAATGAACGTCCTACACTAATTATCGGCATTGCACCCGACTGCCAGGAAGACTCAAGGTAACCACTGCGTAAATCGCATCTAAATTTCCGTTTGCCCTTCTGTCATAGTCCCTCGGAGGAGGTGCATCATGACAGACAGAGCGGCAACACTGATCGAGGAAATCCGCCAGATCAAGGCGCAAT
>JBFWQY010000034.1:0-54824 GCA_050249195.1 Bdellovibrionales bacterium | reverse complement strand
AAATCCAGACGATCAAAGCCAACGCACGGGGATATCGGAACTTCGCCAATTACCGCATTGCTATCCTGTTCTACTGCGGAAAGCTGGAACTCTACCCCCTATAGGCACAAGAAAGTCGGAAGAACCAAAATATTTTTGAACGTCGCCTCGCCGAGACGATCGCGTATGCGCGTGAGACTTGAATGATCCGGAACCGAATCTTCAATCGCAAGCCTGCAAAACCAACGGTAGGCAAGGTTATATTGAATCTCCTCGCAGACCTGCCGGTCAGATGGAATATTATATAGATTCCCCCGGGCATGCCCGGGGTCCTATGGGCGCTGCGCGCCCTTACAACTTCATTCGAAGTTGACCTGAATCCTGACGACCCTGGTATTCTACGTAGCGTTTTATAACTTTGTCGTCCACGCCGACGCTGCTCACGAAATATCCCGGCGACCATACGATGTTCTCTTTCCAGTACATTTTTTCGAGAAACTTAAAAGCTTTCCTCATGTACGACGACGATTGGCTTTTCATTCTACCCATGACAGCGGCAATGCTAAATTTGGGTGGCACTACCATAACCATGTGCAGATGATCTTGATCAAAGCCAATCGTCTCAATCTTTACGCCGGGGATATTTCGAGAGAGCGCCGGCAACATTTTACGCAGATATTCGCAGACGCCAGGATTCAGGATCCGCCGACGATATTTGCAGACCCACACAACGTGGTACTGTAAACAATAAACTCCATGGGCCGATTTGATGTATTCCATCAAAGCTATATACCATGGGTCTGCAAATGACATCGGCGGGCTCATTCACCCCCGGCTAAAGCCGGGGTACTCTGCCTGCGGCCGCATAGATAAGTGATTAAGCAAATGCGAACGAATAAGACAGGATCAATTGATGGGCGGCCGTTCTCCTGGCAGTAAAGCGGCGCAGTCATCTCGCGGACAAACTCAAAATCAATCTTCTCGTCGATCCGACGAAGTAAATGATCCCTAGAGAAAAACCCGCGACTCAAGATCCAGGGGAACCATATCTCGGACATCGTCGCCCGCAGCCTCCCCGCGCCCAGTGGAGATATGAGAGCGGGATTGCAAATGGGTATTTACCTGGATGACACCACTTCAGAGGTGGAGGTGAACTATAACCTCCTTGAGAATGTCACGTACGGGATATTCCTACAGCCCCTTAACGGCCATCAATCTCATGGCAACGTCGTGGCCTGGAACTACTTTCCTCAGGTGGAGCACCCCTTTCAAAACACGTGGCTCACCACGGCTGCAGACAGCGCGGCATGGAATGAGCTTCTAAATAAAAATACGCTCAGCCCGATAAACGCCGGAAGTCCGAAAATCCTACGCGACCGTCCCGACGATATCGCCAAAAATGCGGGTCCCCGGGTCCCGTCAAGCTGGTCTGACGGGGATAGCCCCCCTTCCGCCACAAGGATCGTGAGTTCCGGCTCCACGGCCTCAAACTCATCAGCGGCTCGATCTGAGTCTGCGGCTGCCGCTGCCGCTGTGGTGGGACTGTTCCGCGTGGGACTCGACAGCATTTTCTACTCGAGTGGCGCCGCCGTCTGTTCTTATAGTTCCTTTGATCACTTCAAAGTGGCGACCGGACTCTCGAGCGCACTGAACCTTCCCGAACTCTCCGTGCTGCCAGCCAACCTGATTCAAGAAGGGGTCTGCGGAATGCCCGCGGGGCTCTTTATCGTGGGCGAGGGGATCTACTATTCCAATGGCATCGGACATTGCGCTTACCGCAGCTGGAGCGATTTTGTAAGCCTTACGGGCCGGACTTCGACGGAGGGGATTCCCATACTCTATGCGCGGCCCACGACTCAACGTCTACTGGGTACGTGCGGACAATGAAGAGATTCCATCGCAGATAGACCCAACAGCCTGTATTTACCGGCTACGGATGATATTGGGCTGTTGCAGCTTGGGAAGAGGATTCAGCGGCCCGCCGGGCGTGTTGTAGATCGCGGGAGTTGCATACGGGGTTCCACCATAGGCGGGGGCCGGATAAGGCAACGTCACAGGAGGCCCCCCGTGACCCGCCTGAATCACCTGAATTTGCTGTTTCAACCGCTCGATCTGGACATAGAAATTGCTGATGGGCGAGCCATATGCCCCGGGGTAGTTGGCGTTGGCCAGCGACGGATAGTTGCCGCTATAGGGATAGCCATACCCTGGGCTCCCGTATTGAGGTCCGCCCGGGCCATAGTAGGGATAACCTCCGGGTCCGTAGTTCGGGTATCCGTAACCCGGATATCCGTATCCTGGATATCCTCCAGCCCCATAGTACGGATAACCTCCGGGTCCGTAATAGGGGTAACCTCCGGGCCCATAGTTTGGATAGCCCCCTGGTCCGTAGTTCGGATAACCTCCGGGCCCGTAGTTCGGATTGTACTGATAGGGAGTATTGAAATAGGGATGTTGTCCCCACGGCCCGGCCGTGTTCTGCGCATACAAAGGCAGCGTAGCGGGGGCATTCGGCCCCCCCGGGAATCCACCACCCGCAAATCCGCCAGCAAGCTGCGCCAGGATCGGGTCAAAGCCGGGAATACCAGGTCCAAACCCGGGGCCAAATCCCGGATTTAAGAGCCCGTTGATCCTCTGCGGATTCGTATAATTCGCCATGATGGGACTGCCATACAACGGGTCCGATCCCGAGAAAGTGGGACTGCCCATGGTGTGCGGATTCGTATTCTGACACGCAAAGGCTCCGGGACCCATCGCCCCGGGCGCGCCCCCGTAAACCCCCTGATATACATTGGGATAGCCGCCTATGGGCGCACTCACATACGGTCTTTGCTGAAACATGGCGGGCATGATCGGAGGACCTGTGGGCGGGCCATTAGCACCCCAACCGGAACGGACGTTATATTCCATCCGCTGACGCTCGAGACGTTCGTACATTTTGCGCTGTTGCTGCTGACCGTAGAAATTCAGGCCCAGCCCGAGGAGAGGAACCACCAGTCCCAGCAGATTTGTTGAAGTGGCCGGCGCAAAACCGGCCTGCCGCTGTCGGTGGCAGGTGGCGCACGGAACATAGGTGCCTTCGGCGATCTGTTCGTTGATCACTTCCAGCCGCTCTTCGTAATGGCCCTTGCGCTCATCCAGCTTTGCAATTTCAGTCTCGAGGTGACGCTCTTTCTCTTTGTACTCATAATAGGTGCGCAGGCCGGCACGACACTTGGTCACGTTGGCTGGGGGCGGAGCTCCGACGGTGAAGGGAACGTTATTATCACATACGCGTTCGCTCACGCGCCCATTTTCTTCCACGACATACTGCCACTGATTGTTCCCGTGGTGGCAAAACTCTGGCGGAGGAGGGGAAAAATTCGTGTCCACAGTTCCATTCGGATTGACCTGCCCGCCGCCACCGTAGAGTCTTACATTCGCCTCGGGCGTTCCGCCGCTGGGGGCCTTAGGCGGGGGTGCGGGACAGGTGGGCTGGTAGTTCGCGCGACCGGCCTGATGCGTGAAATGCTGCTCGATAGCGGTGAAGGCGCTGCCTCTGACAACGGTGCTGACTTGTCCTCGAGCTGTTGTGAGTTTGGAGCGTATCCGACTCAGTTCCTGCTTCTTCCGGGAGATCTCGGAATTGATCCTCGTCAATTGCCCGCGCAGATTCATGCGCTCATCATTGCCGTTGTAGGCCGCGGAAGCCGGCTGCATTCCGCCAGGACAATAGGATCCTCCATACCCGCCATAGCCCCAACCCATGGCATGGGCCGGAGCGGTCATGATCATCAGGATGGAGAGCGCGATTCGCATAATAGCAAGAACTCCTTCAATTACCTTTTCGTGCGAGCGGCGCCAGAACTTGACTGGACTTGCCTGCCAGCGGCCCTTTGGGGGGAGAAACCGGACGTTGGCCGAGGAGGTTGGGCATTGCCGGCTCTCTCTCATGACTTTAAACTTGTATCAGAATGAAACATTCTATCTTATGTGTCGACGACGAGGTCGACAATGTCGATGCCCTCGAGCGCCTCTTCCGGCGCAAATACAATGTGCTTAAGGCGACCTCGGGATCCCAGGCTCTAGAACTTGTCCGTGAACATGAAATTTCCTTGATTGTCACGGATCAGAGGATGCCAAGCATGACCGGGGTTGAATTTCTCGCCGCCAGCATGAAGCACCGGCCAGAAGCCATTCGCATTCTCCTCACCGGATACACCGATATTGAATCCGTGATCGAAGCTGTCAACTCGGGCCAGATTTACCGTTATGTCACCAAGCCATGGGACCCTGTGGATCTTTCCAACACCGTGGATAAGGCCATCGAACGATTCGAGCTTTCCGCGGAACTCAAAACGAAAAACCGCGCGTTGGAACTTGCGCTCAAGGAACTGCGGACACTGGACGAGGCCAAATCCAACTTCATGATCCTGATCAATCACGAGCTCAAAACCCCACTCACCGTGATCTTGAGCTTTGTCGAACTCCTTCGCGAGACCGGCTTGCACGAGGATCAGGCAAAATATTTAAGCCGCATCTCACAGAGTGCGGACCGCCTGCAGGCTCTGATCAACGACTCGCTTGAACTGATTTCCGCGGAAACCGGAACGCTTCCAGTGAAAATTACGGGCGTGAACCTGAATAAGCTCATGGCCGAAATTCAGAAAAGCAACTCGGCACGCTTCGAAGGCAAGAGCATGAGTCTCGATGTGCGCATAGAAGATGAGACGATCCGGGCCGATGCCAAGGCTCTGCGCTCCGTATTGAGCCGCCTGCTCGACAACGCCATCAAGTTTGGAAAGCCTGGCAGCACCATAGAATTCTCCTCGTATAAGGAAGACGACGGACTCGTGCGTGTTCTTTTGGCCAATGAAGGTAAGGCGGTAAAACCGGATGTTCTCGCCAAAATTTTGAAACCCTTCGCCCTCGATGAGGACATTCTGAACCATAGCAAGGGCACCGGATTGGGATTGTCCGTCGTCCAGGCGCTGTTACACCGTCTTGGTTCACGATTAGAAATTCAATCCGCCCAAGGCCGATTCGAGGCCTCTTTCCGCCTTCCGGCCAACTAACCCCGTTCCGGACGCTGATCTGGATTTTCCGAGGAGATAGATCCAGCCTCCGGCTTGCAATTCGCATCAGGTCATGAATTTTTCGGCCCCTTTCGTATTCCGTTGCATACTGATGTTCTTCTACCTCCAAAGTTCGGCCAGTGAGCTTTGGCTTCAAGTGGGAGAGGTCCGCCGACTCACGGCCTCACCTGAGACGATGGTACGAGTCGGCTCGCGCGGCGTGATCAAGGTGGTGGACGCCGGTGAAGCCATTCAGGTGATCGGATTGAAGGCCGGTAGCACAACGCTTGTGCTTGACGGGCGCACCCACCTCGTCCGCGTGAGCCTCTCCCAACAGAAACGATTCGCGGAGGCGCTAAGAGCGGCGGTCCGTGAAATGATGGGATTGAACGTGTCAATCGATAGTAAGGAAGTGGAGATTGGAGGCACGCTCCTTCGCTTTTCCGACTGGCTGCACTTGACGGAAATCGCACGCACCCATCAGGGTCAGTATCGTTTTCGCGCCCAGGCGCTGCCCGATGTCGCCGAGGAGGCTCTGTCTCACCTACAAGAGCTCGCGCGCACGCAGGGATATCCCATATTGCGCTTTACCGCCCAACCCGGATTTACGGCCCATCTTCCGCACGCCGCAAAGAGCCTGAGGCCTGCGGTGGAGCGCAGCTTCGCACCCTTTGGAATTCATGTGGAAACCAGCGCGGCCGATCTGGCTGTGCAACCTCTCGTGCGCACACGCGTGGTCCTCGCCGAGGTCTCCAAACAAATTTCTCAGGAGCTCGGCGTGCGCTGGCCGGCCGAGTATCAAGCGCAAGTTCTGCCTCAGGCTAAGGATGCAGGCGGCATGATGTTGGCCTTGCGCGCGCTCGAAGCTCGGGGCCAAGCTCAAATCTTAGCCTCCCCCACTCTTCTTTGTCGCAGTGGCGGTGAGGCGCGCTTTCACGCCGGTGGCGAATTCCCGATCCGAATGATCTCGCGTCAATCCCATGGCGTGATCTGGAAACCGCACGGTGTTCTTCTTAGTGTCAAACCAAAGGCGGATTTCCAAGGAACCATCAGCCTGGAAATCGAGACGGAAGTTTCTTTACTTGATATGGCGGGCGCCGTTGATGGCGTTCCCGCGATAAAGAAGAACACGGTACGCAGTCACTTTGACTTGCCGGGCCGTCGCACAATTGCGTTGTCTGGATTGCTTCGCCAGGAGCTTGGGGAAAATCGCGAAGGACTCCCCTTCCTCACCCGCATTCCAATTCTGGGGGCTCTGTTCTCAAGCCAAAAGTACCTCAATCACCGAAGTGAATTGGTTGTCTTTGTCACGCCTGAAATCCACAGCCCTGAAACCGATGAGCCGGTGAAAATGCCCGAAGGATGGATTCCAAATGAGCACTGATCTTCAGCGTGAAGCGCATCGTATCCTTGAGGCCTTCGCGGGAACGTGGACCCTTGATATCGACGACCTGACCAAGCCTTCCGGCGAACAGGTGATGCGCAATCTGATTCAACAGAGCCCCGGATCACTCCAAGAGCGGCTAAAGGAGGAGTTCTTCGGCTGGGGTCCGTTGACAGCTCAGTTTAACGATAACGAAGTGCAAGAGATTGTGATCAATGGTGCCGACGAAATTTGGATTGAGAGACAGGGTGCGTTTGCACAGCTCGCCGATCGTTTCCTAACTCCGCTCACGTTTAAAAACTTTGTCGATCGGCTCTGTTCCGCGGCCGCCATTCGCATCGATCTGGCTCAGCCGTTTGTGGATGGTTCCTGGGAATCGTTCCGGATTCATGTTGGATGCGCTCCTCTCACCCACTGCGAGTTTCACGTCACCCTCCGCCGTCGCCCGAACCAACCGTGGACGCTCGACCGTCTCGAATCTCTGAAATGGGCCGACCCCGGTCAAATGCAAACGCTCCGTCAGCTGATCCATGAGCGGCGAAATGTGATCTTTGTCGGGCCCACCGGCTGTGGAAAGACCTCGGTCCTCGGCGCCTGCTTAAAGGAGCTTCCCGGACACGAACGCGTGATCGTCATTGAAGACACGGATGAATTGCCGCGCCCCAATTCCGCCAGCACCAAACTTCTCACGCGCTCGCAGGCAGCGGCCTCCCTGCCCGATATCAGTCTGGCCGATCTGGTGAAACAGAGCCTGCGCATGCGGCCCTTTCGCCTGGTCATGGGCGAGGTGAGAGGGGCTGAAGCCAAAGACTTGCTTCTAGCCCTGGCGACGGGACACTCAGGAAGCTTGGGAACGCTTCACGCCTCCGACGCGCGACAGGCCTTGCTCCGGTTGGAAATGTTGGTGCAGCTGGGAGCCCCGCAATGGAATGTGCAGGCTATCCGTCAATTGCTGCAGCTGAGTGTGGACGCACTCGTGGTCTGCGGCCTTAAAGAAGGCCACCGCTCCCTGGAGGGGATCTTTAAGGTGGCCGCGCTGGAATCTTTTGGTTTTCTCCTTGAACCGATGACTTAAGCCCGTACATCGACGTATGAGCCGCGCGGGGTGTAGCCCGAGGTCTGGCTCTGGTTCTGAATCGGTTCCTCGGACGGAACGGCACCGCTTCCTGTGTCCACGATTGGAGCCGTGACAGGATCCTGAAGGGGTGACGGCTGATTGCCGGGTGCGGTGATCTCCTCGTCCGGCGGACGACGGATACGGCTCATAAAAAATTGGTCGGCCAAGATCTGGACTGTTTGATCCTCACCACGGACTTTTTTGGCCTCTTCCATCTGGCTGTGCAGGGCCAAAGCCTTCCGTGCCGTGCTGAGACTTTCGGAATTTCCTGCCGTGGACGTACCAACAGGTCCGCCGAAGCTGGGTGCACCCGGTCTGACCGGCGCCATACTTTTCAGATCGACCGAGGCCGTGCGCGCATTGCCACGGACGATACCGCTGATTTTCTCCATCACTCACCTCCATGTGTTTGCGGAGACTCTTGAAGGAACTCCTTTTCCCCCACACACTCTTCGGCCAACCGCCATCAAAAGGCGATCGGTCCAACGTCTAAAATCGAGACATCGGGATCCCCAGAAAGGTGCTTAGGACTTTGGTCCGACCTCAAGATGGGGAGCCAAACGAATTCCCAGTTCCAGCAACTGCTCGCGCGCGACTGGGCTTGGCGCTTCCGCCATTAAGTCTGTCGCACGAGCGGTCTTTGGGAATGCCATCACGTCGCGAATGGCATCAGTTCCACATAACAACATGACCAGCCGGTCAACACCCCACGCGATACCTCCGTGCGGGGGAGTCCCATAACTGAGGGCCTCGATAAAAAATCCGAACTTGATCCGCGTCTCTTCTTCGCTCAAGCCCAGAGCCTCAAACATCGCGCGTTGGACCGCCTGGCGATGAATCCGAATACTCCCGCCGGCCAGTTCATAGCCATTGCAGACCAGATCGTAGGCCTTCGCGAGCAACGTGGGGTACTCCTTCTCCCGGCGCTCGAGCAGAGCGGAAAGCTGTTCGTCCTTGGACATGGTGAACGGATGATGACGGGCGACCCAGCGTTTACCTTCCGAATCGTACTCCAGGAGAGGAAAATCCACGACCCATAGAAAACGAAATTCCGTTTCGTCGATAAGCTTTAACTCACGGCCAAGCTCCGAGCGGAGCAGGGCCAACGCCGCACAGGTCACATCAAAGGTGTCGGCCACGATAAAAACGGCACCGGCTTCCTCTCCTCCAGCTTCGGTGTAAATGCGACGCAGGACCTCGGGTGAAAAGAACTTGGCCACCGAAGACGTGAGACTTCCATTTTCTTCCTTGATCCATACCAACCCCTTAGCTCCCATCTGCTTGGCTGACCCCGTGAGTTTGTCGATGTAGGAGCGCGAGAACCCAGATCCCTTGGGTACAGCGAGAGCCTTGATCGCGCCTCCGCGGGCCGCTGCATCATCAAAGACTTTAAAGCCATGTCCACACGCGACCGCCGCGACATCCCGCAGTTTTAAAGGATTGCGCAGATCGGGTTTGTCAGAGCCATAGGTGTTCATCACCTCAAAGTAGGTCATGCGCGGGATCTCAGAGATCTCCACTCCCTTGATCTCCTTCCAGATGAGTTTCACCAGTGCTTCATTGAGAGCCATAACGTCGTCTTGGTCCACAAAGCTCATTTCGATGTCGATCTGACTGAACTCGGGCTGGCGGTCCGCGCGCAAATCCTCATCACGAAAACAGCGCGCGATTTGAAAATACCGGTCCATACCCCCGATCATCAGCAGCTGTTTAAGCGTCTGCGGACTTTGCGGAAGCGCATAGAACTGCCCCTGATTCACCCGTGAGGGCACCAAATAATCACGCGCCCCTTCGGGAGTGCTCTTGTAGAGGATAGGCGTCTCCACCTCCATAAAGCCTTGGCGGGATAAGAAATTGCGCACGAGCAGCACCACATGATGTCGCGTGATCAAGTGATTCTGAAGGCGGGGGCTACGGAGATCCAAATAGCGGTATTTTAAGCGCAAGGTTTCCGATACCTTGGGATCGTCCACCATAAAGGGAGGCGTATTGGCTTCCGAGAGAATCTCACAGCGGACCGCCTCCACCTCCACCGCACCGGTTTTGATTTTTTTATTGCGCATACCTTCGGGACGCAGGCGCACGGTGCCTTGCACCGCCACCACATACTCGCCCCGCAGATCTTTTGCTGCGCCCGTAGAGGCGTCAGCCGGGTTGAGCACGACTTGCACCACGCCCTCACGATCGCGCATATCCACAAACACCAATCCGCCGTGATCTCGGCGCGAGTCCACCCAGCCCATCAGCACGACGGTCTGACCCGCATGCTCCTCGCGCAGACTTCCGCAGGCGTGTGATCGTTTTAACGTCTTTAAAAAAGCCATATTCAATTCCTTATTTATTAACTTATTTATTAACTTATTTATTAAATTAGTCGCGCAGGAGCCCGGTCGAGATCAAATATTTAGCAATATATAGACAGAGTTCGGTCCGTGCACTATCTTTGAGCCCTTATGCCATCTATAAAAGTCGAAAAGCAAACATCGTTGAGCCCTGGCGACAGTTTCAAGCGCATCTCGGATCTCCTCTCAAACGACAAAGACTTGCGTAAACTGGATCCCAAGTACAAGGCGGAATTCAGTCCCGAAACCCTGAGTGGCAGCGCCGACGGCTCCATGTTCAAAGCCAGGATGAACGTGAAAGACGCCGCGGGCGGTTCCAAAGTGGAGATCGTGGTCGACCTCCCCTTCCATCTCAGCCTTGTCAAAGGAATGGTGGAAAAGACCCTGCGGACAAAGCTGGAACAGGTTTTAGCCTGAAACCAGAGGCCCGGGACGCCGGAGGCGCCCGGCCGGAAGCGGGAGACGCACGCCATGGCGACGGAAAAACCGGGGACTGAGAAACCGGGGACTGCAAAATCAGGGAGCCAAGAGCCATCAAAACCAAAATCCAGGAAGGCCGCTGCCCCGCGACCCGGGAGAACCTCGTCGAAATCTTCCCGGTCCACAACGCCCCGAAAATCCGCGAAATCCGCCACACCTCCCAAGCTCCGTCGACCTCGGCCTGATACGGAACTCGAGGGCTTTAAGCCTGTTCTTGCGGAGATCGTCGATACTCGTGAAGACAAGGTGGAACCCACTCCAGGTCCGCCTCTGGATGCCGAGCTCGACGCAGAGGTCGAGGGGCAAATCGAGCCAGAGGTGGAGTGGACAACGCCGACCGAGGACGCCGCGGAAAGCAAGGCCTTAGCACCCGCCGATCCCATCGCCCGTTATCTGGCCGAAATTGGACGCTACAAACTCCTGACCCGAGAACAGGAACGTGAGCTGGCCATCCGTTACCGGGAAACCGGCGATGCCGCGGCCGCGGAACGGCTGGTTACCGCGAATCTTCGCTTCGTGGTCAAAATCGCTGCGGAATATACCAAGTTTGGTGCCAAACTGATCGACTTGATTCAGGAAGGGAACGTGGGCCTGATGCACGCGGTGAAGGAGTTCAATCCTTATAAGGGCGTCCGCCTGATTACCTATGCCGTATGGTGGATCCGAGGTTACATTCAAGAGTATCTCATGCGTCAGTACTCGATGGTGCGCATTGGCACAACGGCAACGCAGCGGAAGCTCTTTTACCAATTGCAAAAGGAGCGTGAGCAACTCGAACGTGTGGGACTGGAACAAGGTCTGGCCCAGTTAAGCGGTCGCCTCGGCGTGTCCGCGGACGAGGCCCATGAGATGCACTCCCGTCTCACCGGGCGCGATGTGAGCCTGGATCAACCGGTGAACGATGAAGGCTCCGCGCGCCTGCTGGATCTCCAAAGTGAAGCCGATCCCTTACGCCTGGAAGAGGTCTTAGGCACACGGGAGGAATTGACTCTGCTCAGCGAAAAGATCGCCGAGCTCCGCCCTTCGCTGAATGAACGGGAGCAGTTTCTCCTCGACCACCGGTTGCTGGCCGATGATCCGCTAACCCTTCAGGAAATCGGTGATCGTTACGGAACCACACGCGAAGCCGTTCGCCAGATGGAAAACCGGCTGATCGCGAAAATCAAAAAATTGGTTTTGTCTGGAGATCCATAGCCACATCCGGCTTCTTCCTGGAAAAGAGAGAAGTCTTGGGGTGAACTCCTCAAAGCGGGTACTGCGGAGTTCAACGCCGCGGGAAAATGTATTGAGAAAATGTCGGATACGAAAATGGATTTCCTTCGGCCCCTGAAGCACATCGTCCGATTGCCGCACAGTTTAGTTCCCGTGTTCAAGAATGCTGACGAGCTGGCGGGCATATTGAATTGCTCCAGATAAGCGATATGGATGGGATTGATCGTCGCATAGAAACACTCAACGAACTTTTGCGGCTTTTACGGATGCAGAAGGCCTCTTCAAGTACGGCTCCGCAATTGTTTTATCATCAAGGAGAGCCGCAAGAGCCGTTGCCCGACCAGGAGGGTCCGAACCTAAAAATGCTGCCAGGAGGGGCTCGAGGAGCCGGAGCGGAAGGGTCTCGGCCTCGCTTTCTATTAGTAGTTTCAAGTCAGCAGGAGAAGGTTTAGCGGAACTCGCCTTTTCAGCCGCATCCGCGTAAAGATCCGAAAGCGAACAGCCGAGGGCTCTGGCAAGCGCGGATTTGGTTTCTTCTCGTCCTTTATTAATTCCCGCTTCAATATCCCTAAGCGCCGGATATGAAATTTTGGCCACTTCGGCCAATCTTTCCGCGGACCACCCCAGCGCCTTTCGCCGAGCCACGAGATTTTTAACAAAAGTGGGTTTGTCCCTCTTGGCTTTTCTTCCCAATAACTACACCGTACACGTAATGAAATAACCCATCCTTACGCTTTGCACGTTGAATGGTATTGACTTATACGTGTTACACGTAGAATAAGCTTACAGACGGCCTGGAGAGTGGAGGAACGTGTGATGGGCAACGACAACTGCGGCCTCAAGGGCAAACCGCACCGCGCGGCGACTCAAAAAGAGGAGGACCTTCTCACCGTCTGTGAAGTGACATTGCAGTCGCTTCGCGAGTGGTACGCAGATTTAGCCGAACGTGATGAAACCAAACGAAAGCTTCTCGACGCACTCATCTTCCAATTGGAAGTGATGCTGGAGTCGATGGGAATACAGGTCAAAAAAAAACAGTAAGTCTCAAGTCCGCAACTATTCGCCGATTCCACGGCCCGGGAGAATCGCTGCTCCGGTTCACACTCCGGTCGCAACAGCGCCTTTAAGCGGACTCAAGCTCCTGATCCTCGAAAAACTGCGCGAGTTTGGCGCGCAGGCGTGAGATCGCCTGGGCATGGAGCTGTGAGACGCGGCTCTCCGTGACGCGTAGGATTTTTCCGATCTCTTTCAGGTTCAAATCTTCATAGTAGTACAGGGAAAGTACCAGACGCTGGCGCTCGGGCAGATCCTCGATGGCTTTGGCGACAACTTCCTTCACCGACTTCAGGTTCAGCTGAGTCAAAGGGTTGTTGAGTTTGCATCCTTCCAGGATATTTAAGATCGATTTTTTATCCACGTTGCTGAATGTGGCGGCATCGTCGATGGATAACACCGAAATCGGACGCACCTGATTCAGGAGGTCGAAATATTCCTCCATGGTCACACCCAACTTCTCGGCCACCTCTTCCTCATTGGCGGAGCGGCCCAACTGACTTTCCAGCTCCAGGGTCGCACGGTCCAACATCTTTGCTTTATCGCGCACGGAGCGCGGCACCCAGTCCTGAGCGCGTAACTCATCGAGAATCGCGCCGCGAATACGGAATTCAGCGTAAGTTTTAAACTTGTTGTCGCGAGTGGGATCGTATTTTTCAATCGCGTCCATCAAGCCAATCACACCGCTCGAGATCAGATCATCGAGTTCAATATTGGACGGCAGACGCACGGCAATCTTCTGCGCGATGAACTTGATGAGCGGAGCATACTCCATGATAAGCTTGTCTTTTTGCTGCGGAGTAAGCTTGCTCGGTTCTTCTTTGTATTTCTTCAATAATGAATTCACATTATTGTTATTTGCCATCGCTATTTCCGCCCCTCTAATAACAGTGTACCAAAATCACCATCTGAATCAAAATCCGTGACGTCTAGGCCACGCCTGAAAGCTGGTTCCAGAAAAACTGGAGTCCGCCTTTCATCCCGGGGAACCGCTTGGATTGCTTGAGGTTTTCACTGAGCTGACGAATGGCCAGACTGGCCGGACTCCGGCTCTGGCTCTGCACCACAAGCTGCTGATTGCGTATGGACTGTCTCAGATTGGGATCCAGCGGGATAGATCCACGATAGTCCAGGCTCACGCATAAGAAGCGCGCCGCCACATCGCTTAACTTCTGAAAGACCATTCGTCCCTCGATTTCATCGCGGACCATATTGGCGACGATCGAAAAATGCTTTTCATGATGACGCTGGTTCAGGACCTTAATCAGGGCATACGCGTCCGTGAGGCTGCTGGGGTCGGGAGTGACCACGACGAAAATCTCCTGCGCCGCGGAGCTGAGATACAGGACACCATCGTCGATGCCGGGAGCGGTGTCCACTAACATATAGTCAAAACCGCGGTTTAGAGCTCCAATTTGGTCCAGCAGAATGTGCTTCTCCAAGGGCTCCAGACGACTCAAGCCATAAACACCCGAACCACCGGGAATCAATTGCACGTTAGGGGCCACTTCAACAAGGATATCTTCAAGCTGAGCGTGACCTTTTAAGACATGGCTAATATTTAGACGCGCGCTTCGTCCGAACATGATGTCCACGTTCGCCATTCCCAGATCCCCATCGAGTATCAAGACCTGATAGCCAGCTCGGGCGAGTTCGAACGCCATATTGCACACCAATGTGGTCTTACCTACGCCACCTTTTCCTGAGGCCACGCTGAGGGTGCGTGTGCCGTCGGTGGGGCTTGCTGTGTAACAGCTCATACAGTTTCCTCTCTTTTTGCGGACTTGGTGAGTTTAAATAGAAAGTCGACAACCCGTTGCGAACTTGCGAATTCATAATCCTCGGGCACTCGGGTTCCCGATGCGAACGAATGAAACGGAACTTTAAAACGTTCCTGAAAATTTAACAGCAATCCTTGGCGCGTGGATTCATCGAGCCGCGTGAAGATCACGTCATGAAATCCCAGCATTTGATAACGACTCGCGATATCGATCGTCTCCTCATCACGCGCCAGAATGGACTGAACAAAGTGTAAAGTCCGATCAAAGTCGGCAGGAGGTATCATGCGCTTGAGCCATTCCGCCTCCGCCATGGACCGCAAGGAAGACCCGGGCGCATCCACGAGAATATGTTGAACCTGCGCGAGCTTCTTCTCGGCCACCGGCCACTCCTCGGGATGGCGCACAACCGCAAAAGGCACGTTCAAGACCTGGGCGTAAATGCGCAGCTGATCCGTCGCTCCCAGCTTCAAAGTGTCGAGCGAGACAATGGCCAGCTTCTTCTTTTCTTTCATCAAGAGATGAGACGCGAACTTCACCAGTGTTGTGGTCTTCCCCTGCCCTGTGGAACCCACAAACACATGGTATCGCCCCTGCGTGGGCGCATTGACCACCTGAACCGACGCCAACAGATGTCCCACGATCCAGGCGTCGACAAGGGGTGGACGCTTCAACGTTTCCGGATCGAGTTCTTTATGAGCTTTGTGAAGGAGAGAGCTGACGAGCGTGGGCGAAACTCCCTGGTTTGTGAGGCGCTGGTAGGCGGCACTCAGTTCATACGGGAGCCCCTGCTCCGCACCCGGGTGCAGCGTCGTTGGGATCTGTGGCATACTTTGAAAACGCTCGACGAGCGCTTTCAACTCTCGAACCTGTGATTCAAGGGCGCGTACGTCCTCTGATTGCGGCGCCCCCGGATTTTGCGACACGGGCATGGGAGGAGATGGCACGGCCTCCTGCAAGATCTCTCGACTCGCCCGGCGCGCGCGCTCAGCGGCACGGCGAACTCGGGACGTCGCTGTCGAGCTGGAGGCGGAAACCCGCCCTGATGATGGGCTCGAAGACTGTAATGGTGCTGGTGATGACGGTCGCGATGCCAGACGAGAGGCTTGGGCCCGCTCGACTGCGGCCTCATCGGGAATATCGACGTAACGCAGATTTTTTAGTTGGGCGCGCACTTCGTTGGAGATCGCCGTTGTTTTCGACGCCGCTTCACCGCCGGCGCCAACGAGTTCACGCTGGCGCTCTTGAAAAACACGGTTGATAAACTCCTTCTGCTTACTGGCCGGAATTTGATGAAAGCGCTCGCGCAGCTCCTCGCGCAGCTTGGCCTCGGCCAGCTTCTTTTTGCGTAAGGTCTCCTCACTTACGGCGGCCGTGACTTCGACGCTTTTTTCGCCCATGAGCCCGAACCCCCGGTGAGTGTCCCGCGCGGAGAGAATGATGGCTTCGGGTCCAAGGTGGGCTTTTACCAGTTCCAGCGCCTCTTTCATGGTCTTGGCTTCAAATTTCTTAACCTGCATGGCTCATCTCCACGAGCCCGACCGCGGAAATTCGCGCATCGGGGGAAATTTCATTATGGGAAAGGACGATCACCTGGGGCAGGAACCGGTTGGTCAATTTGAAGATATGCCGGCGCGACGTCGGGCTTGTGAGCAAAATGGGTTGCCCCGCGATCTCGGGATGGTGTTCGATCGTATTTGAAATCTGTGACAAGATATCCTGCGCCTGACGCGGATCCATCACCAGCTGCACACCGGCTTCGGTCTGTAGAAGGGAGTTTGCAATCAGCTCCTCCACCCGCGGCGCAAGTGTCATGACCGCGATCTCTCCCTGCTCGTTCACGTACTTATGAGTGATCGCGCGAGCCAGAGCCTTGCGCACGGCCTCGGTGAGCACTTCGGGATCCTTATGCTTATGTCCTTCATCCGCTAGCGTTTCGAAGATCGTAAGGAGATCACGGATCGAGACCTGCTCACGCAGCAAATTCTGCAGGACCTTGACCACCGTTCCCAAAGAAAGCACGTCGGGTATAAGTTCCTGCACCACCTTGGGGTAGTTCTTCTTGAAGTTCTCGACGAGGTTGTCGGCCTCCTGGCGGCCGAAGAGCTCGTGCGCATGGGTGCGAATGATCTCTGTCAGATGGGTGGCCATAACCGTGGGCAAATCCACGACGGTGTAACCCGCGATCTCGGCCTCTTCTTTTTGCGCTTTACTGATCCAGAGCGCATCCAGCCCGAACGCCGGTTCTTTGGTGGGAACGCCGGGCACCATGCTGACCACGTTTCCGGGATCCATTGCCAGCAGATTTTCCGGCCGCAGGACGCCGCCTCCGACTTTGTTCCCTTTGATCAGAACACGGTATTCACCCGGTTGAAGTTGCAAGTTGTCCCGAATATGAACAGAAGGAACCACGATTCCCATATCCAAGGCGAACTGCTTGCGGATTGAAACAATACGTTCAAGGAGATCCCCGGATTGCTCGGATTCCACGATTGAGATCAAGCCATAACCGACCTCGAGTTCCACCATATCGAGGGGAAGCATCGATTCGATATTTTCTTTGCGTGGTTTGCGCTCGTGTTCGTCCTTCGCGGCCCGCTCGCGCAGGGCTTTATCCTCGTTGAAGCGGTGGACAAGCCAGGCGACTCCGCCCAACCCTGCCGCTACGACGAAGAACGGAAGGGTAGGCAGGCCCGGCACCAGACCGAGAAGAGCCACGATCGCCGCCACGACGCCCACAGCTCGGGGTTTTAAGAACAGCTGGCCCGCCATTTCACGGCCCATATTTTGTGACCCCGAGTTTCGGGTCACCACAATACCGGCGGCTGTTGAAATGATCAGCGCTGGAATCTGCGAAACCAGACCATCACCAATCGTCAGCATGGTGTATGTTTTAACCGCCGCCGCCAAAGGCATACCCTGCTGAAACACGCCAATCAAGAGTCCGCCCACGACATTGATGATCGTGATGATAATACCCGCGATCGCATCGCCACGGACGAACTTGCTGGCACCGTCCATGGATCCGTAAAAATCCGCTTCCTTTTCAATTTCACGTCGGCGCTGACGGGCCTCAGCCTCTGTTATAAGGCCGGCGTTTAGGTCCGCATCAATGGACATCTGTTTTCCAGGCATGGCATCCAAGGTGAAGCGAGCCGCGACCTCGGCGACACGCCCCGAACCTTTCGTGATCACGATAAAGTTGATCGCGACGAGAATCACGAAGACCACGAATCCAATCACATAAGAGTCGCCCACGACGAAGTGACCGAAGGCCCGGATCACATCTCCGACGGCGGCCTCACCTTGATGACCGGAGGTGAGGATCAAGCGCGTTGTGGCCACGTTGAGCGCCAGACGAAACAGAGTTGTCATCAACAAAAGGCTTGGAAACACGCTGAAATCGAGGGACCGATCCGTGTAAATGGAAACTAAAAGAATCAGTAGGGACAGCGTGAGGGAAATGGTCAGGGCCAGATCCAGAACAAACGGAGGCAGCGGAATGATCATGACCATGAGAATCGCGATCAGCGCGACCGCCACAAGGAGATCCGCGTTTTTTGTATAGCGTTCCAGGGGCTTTAAAAACTCAAACAGCTGTTCCATTTATCTCCCCGCCTTTTTCCCGCGCAAACGATAAACGTAGGAGAGCACCTCGGCGACGGCGGTGTAGAGCTCTCGCGGAATGGACTGGCCAATTTTCAGGGTCTTAAACATGGTGCGGGCCAAGGGCTTGTTCTCGACTATCGGGATTCCGTGCTCACGCGCCACCTCACGAATCTTCGCGGCCAACAGTTCCGCGCCCTTGGCTACGATGGTCGGAGCCACCATGGTGTCATCATACTTCAGAGCCACCGCGATATGAGTCGGATTCGTGACGATCACATCGGCTTTGGGAACATCATCCATCATCCTTCGAGTCGCGATGTCGCGTTGCACACGTTTGATCCGCGCGCGAATCAGGGGATCACCCTCTCGTGACTTCACTTCTTCCTTGATCTCTTGCTTGGTCATCCGCATCTCTTTTTCCAGCTCCCAACGCTGGTAAAGATAATCCGTGCCCGCCAGGCAGAGCATAAAGAAGCCCACGCCACCAAGAAGACGCGTGGTCAACTCACCTAGAAATACGAAAATCTGACTAATGGAATAGCTCATCAAACGTGGCAGCACGTCGATCTGATCGCGCAGAAGGAGATAGCAAATGCCCAAGATCAGGACCACCTTAAGCACGGCCTTTGCGCCTTCCACAACCGCTCTTAAACTGAAGATCTTTTTGAATCCACTGACGGGATCCAAGCGCTCCCAACGGATTTGCAGGGCCTCTTCATTGTACATAAAGCCCACCTGGACGAGCGACGCCGCCAAACTCATAAGAAAAAATACACTGAGAATAGGAAGGACCAACAAAACCATTTTGTTAAACGCCAGGCTGGCAGCATGAAGAAAATCTCCGCCCCGAACCGCGGCCGCTAGATTCTCACCGAACGAGAACTGGAAGACTTCAAATATCTGTTGAAAGAAAAACCGGCTCATCAGCCAAATCAAAAGCACGCCGGCAAAAAGCATCAACACGGCCGACAGCTCCCGTGTTTGCGCGACTTGGCCCCGCTTGCGGAAGTCCTCCCGCCGCTGCTGGGTCGCCTCTTCTGTTCGTTCGCCCTGATCGCTTTCCGAAGCCATCTTCGGCTACACTCCTTAAAATGCCTTCACAAACTGAAATACCTGCTCCGTGCTCAGCTGCAGGAAATCCCCCATCTGATCCACCAGCAGCGGTAAAGTCAGAAGGATCAAAACAAATCCCACCATGATGTTGATAGGGAAGCTCGTGACCAAAACATTCAGCTGGGGCACGGTTTTCCCCACAACTCCCAGAATTAGATTCACCATCAACACGCTGATCATCACGGGCGCGCTAAACTTGAGACCCAGCTCGACCACATGTTGAACCATTTCCCCAACTCCGGTGAATTGGGACGTGTTGAACGTCAGCTGAGCCGCGGGCACGAAATCAAATGTACTCACCATTCCGGACAGAAGAAAATGATGGCCGTTGAGCGCGAGATAGAACAAGGACGCCAATATCGCATACAGCTGTTCCACCGCGGTCACCTGGCCGCCCAACGCGGGATTAAACACCTGCGCCGCGCTCAGGCCCATGGCTTGACTCATCAGTTCGCCGGCCATTCGAAACGCGAAAAAAAAGAACGTAGACAGGTATCCCAGCGAAAGCCCGATCACAGCCTCACGCGCCACCAGAAGGATAAGATCCGCGCGGAGCTGAGCGGCTTGAGCCTCAGTGATCCTCAAAGTGGGAAAAATCATAAGACAAAGCACGACCGCGAACAGAATTTTAATCGGAGCGCTGAGATTGGCCGCGCTAAACACGGGCCAGCTGACGACAAAAGCCGATATTCTCACCAGAACGAGAAAAAAGAACAGAATCTCGACTTCGGAAAAGCGATAGACTTCCGTCATCGGATACGCACCATTTCCGCCAGGTTCTCAAAGAGCTGCACCGTGAACTGGCTCATCGTATCCAACATCCAAGGGGCGGCCAGGATCATGACTATTCCGACCACGATCATCTTGGGAATAAATGTCAGCGTCGCCTCGTTGATCTGAGTTACGGCCTGGAATACCGACACCACGAGCCCGACCACCAAAGTCGCAAGGAGGAGCGGACCGGCCAACATGGCGGTGACCTGCATCGTGTCGCGTCCCAGTTTCAAAATCAGTTCTTCCGACATCGATCACCTCACCCGAAACTCTTGACCAGAGAACCCACGAGCAAAGTCCAGCCATCAACCAAAACAAAAAGCATAATCTTAAACGGAAGTGAGATCACGACCGGCGGAAGCATCATCATCCCCATCGCCATCAAAACACTGGCCGCGACCATATCAATCACTAAAAAAGGGAGATAAATTATAAATCCAATCTGAAACGCCGTCTTGAGCTCGGACAGTATGAAGGCCGGTATCAATACCATACTCGGTACATCTCCGCGCGTGCGCGGGGACTCAACCTTGGCCAGGCGTAAGAACAACTCGAGATCCTGCGCTCGGGTCTGATTGAACATAAACACCCGAATGGGTGCGAGCGCGTTTTCAACCGCCACCTCTTGGGAAATCTGATTGTTCAAGAAGGGTTGCAGGGCCGTTTCATTAATCTTGTTAAAGAATGGTGACATAATGAAGAACGTCAGAAAGAGAGCCAGTCCGACAAGGAGCTGGTTGGGCGGCATTTGCTGAGTTCCGAGAGCTTGTCGCACAAAGGAGAGGACAATGATAATGCGCGTGAAGGCCGTCATCAGAATCAGAATGGCCGGAGCTAACGTCAGAACAGTTAAAATCATCAATATTTTGACCGCGCTGACGATCTCCTGGGGATTGTCGGTGGACTTAAAGCCCAAATTCACGGACGGAAGCGTGACCTGAGCCTGCGCCTGCACTCCGCAGGCCAGTAGAACGCCCGCGACCAACCAGATTCCGTGTGAATACTTCATCCCCAACCCCGTTCTCACGTCACCGCCATCACGATCTCAGTGCCGTGCGCACGTCTTCAACCGAGAATTCGTCTTCGAGGAAACCGTTAAAATCACCCTTGAACATCGCTTCCATCTCGTCATCAATCAATGCGACGGACTTGAGCATCGAAATGTTGTGGTCGGTGATTCCAATCAGCATGACCTCACCGGCGACCCGCACCAGGGCCAGGCTGCGCTTGGGCCCAAGGTGGAATTGGTGCACGATCTCAATGCGCGCCTTCTGGCCGCCGGCATCTTTGCGCGTCCGCCAGCGTCTAGTGGCGTAGAGCACTAAGCCCGCGACCACAGCCACAAAGGCGAGGCTGGCCACAAGCCGCCAGATCGCTCCGCCTTCAACTTTAGCGGCTTTCTTCTCCGAAAGCACAAGGGGAACATCTCCGGGCTTCATCTCTTCCGACTTGGTTTCGGTGGCCTTCGCCGGATCCTTGGCGGAATCTTCGCCCGCTCGAGCCGCCTCTGTCCGCGCCGCTTCGGAGACCAGCTTTTCCGCGGCTTCAATCAGAGCCTTGTCCGCGACGTCGTCCTCAGCCATCGACGGCATTCCGACCAGAAGTCCAAACCCTATGCTCAGTACGAATATCCCGACTCGCATCCGCAGTTTCCTCACTTCAGCTGCTCCACCCGTTCAGCGGGTGAAATGATATCTGTGAGCCGCACGCCGAACTTTTCGTTCACCACAACGGCTTCTCCACGGGCCACAAGCTTGTCATTGACCAAAACTTCCATCGGTTCACCCGCGAGTTTATTGAGTTCAATCACACTGCCTTGTCCGAGATTCAAAAGGTCATTGACCACCATTTTGGTCCGCCCCAGCTCGACAGCGACGCGAAGAGGTATGTCGAGGATCAACGAAAGATTCCTGTGACTGGTGTCCGGAATTCCGCTCATCTTCTCCTTTTCACTTGCCGAAAGCCCCTCATCGGCCGGAGCCTCGGTTTCGTCAGGCACCGCGGCTAAATTCGATTTATCCTCTGCCATAGAGTCCCTCACTTCTCCCTAATCATTTCTCGATGGGTCGGGTGACTTGCACAGCCACCGAACCATGGTGAATCCCGTAGTAAGCTTTAAACTTCGGCACGCCTTCGATGAGGACATCGAATTCACCGGTGGTGTCCTGGTCCAACGGGATCACGTCTCCAACCTTGAGCCCCATCAGGTCATTGAGTGTGATCTCGCTCTCACCCAGATTGACGTTCATATTCACACTGGTCTCAAGGAGCTGACTGCGAATGATCGCGGTCCACATCTTTTTGTCAGTCTGGTCGGACTCCACTTGAAAGCCCGTCGCGAGTTTTTGTTTTATGGGTTCAATCGTGGCATAAGGAATCACAAGAGTGATGGTGCCGTTGGCGTTCTCCAGCTCCACGTCGAACGTGGAGGCGATCACGATGTCCGTCGGCGGCACGATCCCCACAAACTGTGGATTGATCTCGGTTCGCACGAAGCTGGCGTCGATCTTTTCCACGGAGGCCCAGGCACTTTCCAGGTCATCGATCGCGAGATCAACCACCTTGCGCACGATCGAGAGCTCGATCGGAGTGAAATCCTTCCCTTCAATCTTCGTGTAGGGACGATCCGCTCCACCAAAGAAATTATCGACAAGAGCATAGGCAAGCTTGCTCTCGATCACAAACAGGGCGGACCCCCGGAGCGCGTTGAAGCGCAACACGCTCATACAAGTGGGCATCGGCAAGGTATTGATGAACTCGCCGAACTTCAGAAAATCCGTGGAGGCATGAGTCAAAGTCGCGATCTTGCGTAGGGCTGAGGAGAGCGAGACCCGGAATGACCGCATGAATTTCTCATAGATCACGTCAAGCTGGGGAAGGCGGCCGCGGATAATCCGATCCTGTGACGTCAAGTCATAGACGACAACCACGCGTTCGTCGCCGTCAGGACCAGTGGTCGTGGCATCGCCGGACCCGATTTCGCCCTCGGAAACGGCGGCCAGCAGGGCGTCGACTTCGGATTGTGAAAGGACCTGGCTCATTCTGATCTTTCCTTTGACCCGTCTTAGTTCAAGATAAATTCCGTGAAATAGACCTTCACAATCTGTCCCTTCGTTAGGAATAAATTGATCTGGTTTTTAATCTCTTCCCGTAAACCGTCCTTGCCTTCCTTGGTGGAGATCTCCGCGAACGTCTTGCTGCTGGCGATAATGATAATGTAATCGCGAATCTTGGGTTTAATCTTCTCGACCTCTTCCTGGACCTCGGCGTTGCTGACTTCAAGTTCCATATTGATCTTCACCAGCTTACGACCGCGACTTCCGGAAACGTTCACAAGAAACGTCTCAAGCGGAACAAGCTTGCCGATAAAGTCCTTGCTGGCTTCCTCTTCCGCGAGCTTTTCACTCTCGCCCTTGATCACGTCGTCGATGCCGGGTTCGTGCTCCTTCTTTTTTTGCGCAAGATAAAGCATCACGCCGACACCGAGCACGACCGCCATATTGATCACAGCAAGAAGAATGAAGAGGGTGGGTTTGCCGCCGGACGAAGAGCTTGAACTCTCAGGCGCTGGAGCTTGAGGTGCTGCGTTCTGTTCGGCCACGAATATCCCTCCCCAATCGGACTGATTTCCCACTTCCAGAGAGAGCAATGGCGGTGCCAACACGACGTTGGATTGAAAACGGCGGACTTTGACAAGCTCTCGGTCCGGGAATTCACACCGAAACAAGCACTTGGAGCGGCGCTAGACCGACAAAAGCATTTTGGCGGGAGAGAATTTTTGACAGGACAGACGTGCCGTTCCTACGATCAACCCATGGAGGACAAATCAAATGGTGAAAAGGTGGATCATCGCGGGCCTCGTTGTTTGTTCGCCGCTGATCAAAGCGAACGAGGTGGCTAAAAAAGCGGTTGTGGAGTTTACGATTCCCCACTGGATCTCTCTCCTTCCTTCGAATGTGAACGCGAAACTCGACGAGATTCAGAAACAGAATTTGAATACAGCCAGCTCGTCTTGCACGACTGAAGCGGCCGTCGCCTGGGAAGCCCAGGAGAAGGCCAGTTCTCTCGCCGAGGCCGGAGTCAGTGGCGAGGCTTACGTTAACGCCGCGGACGTCGCTGCAGCGGCTCTTCAGAAACATGATGAATGCCGACGAAAGCATGGCCGCCTAGAGAATCTCATATATAAGCTGGACGTCCATTCCGAGGCCAGTTCGGCAGCGGAAAAGCTCGGGCAGCTCATCATTGAGGTCTCGCCCTTACCCTACGACAGCCCCGAACCAGAATCGGATTCAGGACCCGAACCCACCATAAAGATGAATTTTGTTAACGCCAAAGGCGAGCGCCTTCCGTTCACTCCGGACGTTCCCAATCCTTATCAGGACCGGACGGGTGTTTACCACACCGTCCTCGCACGTCGGAAATCCTGGGTCCTCCTTCCGCGCAATCCCTTTCCACAGCCCGCCTGGATCAACCTGGAAGGACATAATAAAGAGACTCCCATTTCCATTCTTAAACTTGACCGCCCGGTATTTGTTCAAAATGGGGATACCGGCGCGTACGTGGTTTTTCTGAACCGGAAAAAGGAACGCAAGGAAGAGATTTTGGTGGGAGTCGAAACGATGGAAGATCGTCCGGATATCACCAAGCGCGTGAAGAAGCTGAAAAGTCTCTCCATTCCCGCGCGACAGCTTTTCAACGCCGAGGGACACGCCATCGCCCGCTGGCGGGCCGATGAATCTGACTAGACGTGAGCGTGAGTACACATTCTCGATCGATGAGCTGGATCTCCGTCATCTCGTCGACTGACGGTTTAGCCAAGACAGTGTTCCTGGACAAGTGCGATCAGGCGTTCCAAGTCCGGGGGCTTTCTGAGAAAGGCTGTGGCGCCATCGGCCGCCTTCTCGTTCATTGACGCCGTGATCACAATGACGGGAATCGAATGCATATCGGGTCGTGATTTGCGCACGGAAAGAAACTCTTTTCCATCCATCACCGGCATATTGAGATCCAGTAAAATCAAGTGCGGGCTTAAGCCCTGATCGATACGGCTGACCGCCTGCTGACCGTTCTCGGCCTCAACCACTGAGTAGCCTTCGCTCTCAAGAACCTGGCGCACAACGAACCGAATCTCCGGATCGTCCTCCACCACCAGCACAAGTTTCCTTTCGTTCACCGTTTCAGTCCCCGCTAACTCCTGTCCATTTTCCTATTTATTAATTTTATGCAAAAGTGACGATGATGCGAACTTTTTCCCGAAAACTGGCCCCGATTGAAGTTTGTAGGCTCAGAGTGATTCATTTTCCAGAGGCGGAAGCCATCGCCTCCCAATGCGCCCGCAACTCACGGTTCAGCGGCATTTCCGCCAATCCCGCGCGCAGAATCTCAAGCGCGCGCTCATGTTGGCGGAGTGAAGCGTACATCTTGGCCAACCCCACATAAGCGATTGTGAGGCGCGGATTCAGACGAATTGCTTTTTCGAGGCATTCACGCCCGACGCCGAGGTTTCCGTTCAACAAGTGAATTCGCCCCAGATTGTACCAAGCCCGATCATGGCCGGGATCCAAACGCACAGCCCGGTCATACTGGCGTAAGGATTCCGCATGATCACGGGCCTTGTCCGCCACCGCGCCCAAGTTGTACGCGGGCACGGCGCTTTCCGGATTGACGGCCTCGGCTTGCAGCCAAAACGTCCGTTCCGAGGTGAATGTCCGCGCATGAAGAAAGCTGAGTGCCGCGAAGAAAGTCACGCACACGCCGACACATCCGCGCGCCACGCGTGGCGCCCCGGCGGCAGCCGTGTTCAGTACTGGAGCTAATGCCAGAACCATAAACACGTCGGGAAGGTAAGCCCAGTGATCCGCCACTAGAGAAAGTTTCATATTGGGAATCGAAATCAAACCTAGTCCTGGGAACAAGAGCACCAGATAGGAGGCAAAGTGAACGCGACCGCGGCGTTCCGGCAGAGTTCGGAAGAGGGTGAATACAAGAAGCAACGCTCCCGCCAGAATGAACCAGGATGCCGCCTCGTCAATCCGCGGGACGCGAAGCGGATAAAGATAGGCTAAGGGATAGGGAACCAAAAATGATTTGAGATAAAAAAGCAGGTTCTGCGCCATCAGAAAGGGCCGCTCATAGCCCGGCATCTGAAAGACGTAGGCGCTGCGGTCAATGAAATTGATCGCATTCACCCGCATCGTAATCCAACCTCCAACCAGACTCACCATAAAGAAAGGTGTTAAAAACGCTGTTGTCGTGGCAAGCCACCGGTTCCAGATGGGCTTACGGCCGTCCCGGCTGGTCCACCATTGCTCCCCGTGCAAGGCCAACAAAACAACCGGAAGAAAGACTACCGATGTCTTGGCCAGTATGGCGAGTACAAAACTTGCCAGTCCAATGGCCCACCAGGATCGGTGTGCGGTTGCTAAGCAACGCGAATACGACCATAAGCAAATCAGGGCCAGCGCCGTCGACAAGAGTGTCTTTAACTGCACCATCCACGCCACCGCCTGCACATGAAGCGGGTGAACAAGAAACAGCAAAGCCGCCACCAACGACCACCGCACACCTCGCTGCTGGGCAATTGCGAACACCAGGGTCGCATTGAACGCATGCAGAACAAAATTAATGGCATGATATGGCGAGGGATTCTCTCCAAACATTTTATAAAAGAGCCAATACAGCGTGTAGGTGAGCGGCCAGTAATCCGTCTGGTGGAGCGTGGTCCAAAAATGCCAAGGAGAATGGGTATCGCGCACAAGAGGGTTCTGGGTGATGTACCCCCAGTCATCCATTATAAACTCCCCACCCCAGGCAGAATAAAAAATGAGGAACGTAATCCCACAGAATAAAAGAAAAACTCTCACAGATCCCACGTCCTTAGGGTAAGAGAGGATGCGGCCGCGGTCATTGGCATCCTCGGCAAGCCGGACCTGCGTCGGGAGGATGTGATATCAGAATCCATTTCCCAATGGACTCATAACGCCTCTCTCTGGTATGTCACGCACCCATGTTGAATTCGAAAAGACATCGCGCCGCCCTCGTCATCGGCACAAATCTCTTGCTGGGCTGGGTTCTCCTTTCTTTTCATAATCTTCAGTCCCTTTGGCCGCCCTTCGCCTTCGCGGCCATCGGCCTCATGTCCTTGTCGCTCCTGGCCTTAAGCGGTCGTCGGATCCTGATGAAGGCTCTTACTCTCAGCTTTTCTATTTCCATTCTTATCCCTATGGTGGGGCTTTGGCTGGTGAAGATGGACCAGAGCACAGTTGAAGGTTTTTTTATTGTCGGACTCTTTGGCGTCGGACTCGGATGGAAAGAATGCCTTCTTATGTTTTGTGTGAATTCGGCGCTATTTACCTGGTATTCCGGCGCGACTCAAGGCAAGCCGCCGGATTCCAAGCGCGTCCGTGCCCATCGATGAAGGTCGTTCACAGTGTAGAAATGAAAATCGGAAACGGTTTCTAGCGGGTGTGCGCCGGAAACAAGCCAGCTCACACTTACCGCGGCGACACCCGCAGCTCTTGCGCCCTGGATATCGTAGAGGTGATCGCCAATCATAAGAGAAACGTCCGCGCCGAACTTGGAGTGACTCACAAGTTTCTTAATTCCCTCGGGATCAGGCTTCTTCCGCATGACGCACGTTCCACTGACGATCGAGGAAAAAAATGATCTCAAGCCCGTATGTTCCAATATTCTTTGCGCGGAGGCGAGATCTCTGCCGGTCCACACACTCATATGTATACCTCGCTCTTGAAGCCACTCCAGAAGTTCACGGACTCCATTGAATGGTTGCGCGAGAGGAGCCAACTCGAGGCTCAGAGCCGCCAGCATGGAACAGGCTTCACTGACATGCGGTTCCTCCAAATAAAGTGCAAAATATTCCCGACCGTCAAAATAGTCGCACGATTTCTGCAGGTCCGCCTGCGTATAGGACACATCAAAGTGGGCGAACACTCGTCGAATCTTCTCAAAGTAAGTCTCAATCGTGTCGACAAGTGTCCCGTCAAGATCAAATATCCAATGTTTCACGGCGCTCCACCTCAAACTTTCTCGCCACTGTTCACGTGAACACATCTGCCAAACTTGCATGTTCCCTTCAAGCAAATTCAACTGAGCGCCTGGGTAAATAAGAGACCAGAAGGCTTCCCGTAAAGACCAAAATGCCGCATTCCCTAATGGGCCCCGGACACCGGTTCGGCCTGGGTTTCCCCCGCTCCACTGTCGGTCACTCCCGCGCGGGGAAGCGGAATCTCCAGAGCTTCCGAGAAGGCTCTGAGATACTGGGTCTCTGCCGGAGTTAATTTCTTATCGCTGTTGGCGACGAGGCACAGAGACTCAAACAACATTTGTTTTTCCATTGGCGGGAGCCAGCAGAGGCGAGCGAGAGCTCGATCAATCGCGAGACCGTCGGATATTTCCGTTTTCCAAGCCTGTTCCATGCCTTGCCCCTTCATCCCCAGTCGTGACGCTCCCGCCGCGAACGGGCCGAAACTCGATGCCGGGTCGTCCGCACCGATGGTTTCCAAAGCCAAGGCCTTCAGAACAACCAAAGCCTCAGGCATAAGAGTCCGCAACGATTCCGCTCTTCGGCCGCGCCGACGCGACCCCATCAGTTGGCGTCTCAGAATACATAAAACCGCAATCTCAAAGGAGCTCATCTTGTTATCCTCTTTAACAAGAACCTCGATGGTCTGGATGAGATTCGCCGCATGCATGGGATCAAGCCGCCGCAATGCCGGCAGCGCCAGGTCCACAAGCGCGAGGCGGTGTTCCGACGGCACAGCTCGGATCGCCTCACGAATCGCCGGATCCAAACGTTGCATGACATCTGGACGTTGGGCCTCTTCGGCAAGCACTCCCAGGACCATTTCCATTGCGGCTCTAGGTTTATGGGCGCTCACGCGGACGGCCGCCGATAGGCCCTGTATGACGGTTGTGGCCACCAAGAGGTCTCGCGCTTCCGGACGTCCCACTCGCTTCACGATATCCGGTTCAGGGTCCTTCCGTGCAAACCTTGGCTCTGAAACCCGAACAACTCCCAAGCGTTGCAGGCGCTCCTCAAGCGGCGGGTGAGTGGAAAAGAGAAAAAAGGTTTTGATAGACGAAAAGAAGAAATGGCTCGCCTCCTCTGCCCGTGCCTCTTCGACGGAAGAGCCATTCTGGCTGATCTTAGCCAAGGCGCCCGCCAGTCCAGCAGGGTTCCGTGTGAACTGGACCGCCGAAGCATCGGCAAGAAATTCTCGCTGTCGGGAAACAGCGGCTTTAATCCAACGGCCAAAGAACACCCCGATCCACCCGATAATCATAAGACCCAAACCTAAAAACAAAAGCGCGGCGGTACCATCACCTTTACGAGATCGGGAACGGAAACGGGAACGGGGGAGACCACGAACCAACCCGCGGCCGATGGTGCTGAGAAAGAGAATGCCGGCGAGCGTGCCCATAAGACGCACATTGAGCTTCATATCGCCGTTGAAAATATGACTGAACTCATGCGCAACCACCCCTTGCATCTCATCGCGCGAAAGGTGATCAATAGTCCCTTGAGTGACCCCGATCACGGCATCGCCCGGCTCCGAACCCGCCGCAAAGGCGTTGATTCCACCCTCCTCGCGCAGGACGTAAATCTCCGGGACAGGCATGCCGGAGGCAATCGCCATCTCTTCCACGACGTGACGTAAGACACGGTCCTTGGGGTCGTTGGCATCCAGTTCCAAGCGTTCCGCTCCGAGGAACTCGGCGACCTTGCGGCCACTCCCACCCAAATTGGAAATGCGAGTGAGACTCACAAGTCCAATCACCCCCGCAACCAGGGGAGCCGTATACATAAAGACTTTCTGGAACATCCACTGGCTCTGCAATCCCTGATGACTGAGCTGCGCGGTCCATACTATCAGAACCAAGAAACTAACGGCTGCGACAATCGCGAGGACCGCCAAGACAAAGAGAACCACAAGGAGCTGAGTGTTGCGGCGGGCCTGTCGTTGATATTCGAAAAAATTCATTGAGGATTCAACCAAATGAAACGCGTACGGGCTCGCGTTCCTCCGGTTTTTCGATCTCAAGCGGCTGCGCCGGTTGGAAGCCAAAGCTGGCGGCAAAGAGAACACTTGGGAATACCTCACGCGCATTGTTGTAAGCCATCACACTGTCGTTGTAAGCCTGGCGCGCGAAGGAGACCTTATTCTCCGTCGAACTCAACTCCTCCATCAACTGGTTCATCGTGGTATTCGCCTTCAGATCCGGATACGACTCAAGCACAGCCATAAATCGTCCAACATTTGACGTCAGTGCCGCTTCCGCTTGCGCAAAAGCCCGCATCGCCTGCGCATCGGCCGGATTACCCGCCGCCTTCTGCTCGGCTTGAAATGCCGTATTGCGCGCGCGGATCACATTCTCAAGGGTCTCCTTCTCATGCTTCATATAGGCTTTGGCCGTCTCGACAAGATTCGGAATTAAATCATAACGTCGTTTGAGTTGGACATCGATCTGTGAAAAGGAATTTTTAAATCCGTTCCGTAAGCGGACAAGGCCGTTGTAAATCCCGATAGCCCACAAACCCACAATTGCCACGACCGCCAAAAAAACCCAAGCTGCCACAAATCACCTCGTTGAATTCTAAAAATTCTCTCATGCTTGGCCTCATGTTCGGAATCGATTTCCAAGATGGCGCGCTCTGACGCAACCACCAAATTGGGCCGCGAGTCACTCGACCTAGGCAATGGTATGGACTCGTATTCACCTGCACTTGCTCGGCGTGGTTTACCCAAGCAAGGGACGCACACGCTCCGTAGGCGGCTTAAAACCGGCCCTCGCATTCAGAAGGTCCCGACGATGAGAGTTGTGCAAATAGGTGAGTCCAATCATCGTCCCCATAATATCTGACAGCTCGAGACCCGTGATGAGAAATCCGGCTTTAAGCTTCGGTATGATGACGGCATTGTTTGTCGCCTTGTGCTTTGAGGTGATTGTTTGAAAGCCCTTCGCACGGGTAAACTCAATTGTATATTTGAGAAGTTCACTGTAAAGCCCTTGGCGCTGATATTCCGGTAAAATAAGCGACGCCGCCATATAATAGCTGTACTCATCCAGTTGCCATCCGTACGTGAAGCCGATGAGCTTTGACTCATGGTAAATTCCAAGGCGAAGGCTGAGCGCCGGCCCTTTCGTCGGCTTCAACTTGAGCTTGAAAGCACGCTCCTCCTCCGACAACAGGAGTGCTTCCCACTCGGAATGGCCTAAATACTTTCGGACCAGCTCTGAACATCGCGGCTCTTCAAGCCTTTCGGCCACTCGGAAGATATATTTCTTTCTAAGGGTCCACTCTTGGCTGAGCTGAATTTCTTCCATACCCAACCCTAGCGGGCCGCCTGGACCTTGTCCAATAGACATGGGCCTTTACTACGATCATGGATTCCGCTAACTTCCTTACCGAACGTCGGACAGGCGAGGACCTTCGCTGGGACAGGAAAGTTATGAGGACCACGGGGAGCTTATTCTCACGGTCAGGAGAGCCCATATCTCCGTGACTCTGGTACTCGCATTCTTATTAGGCCTTTGTGGCTGCACAAGCACTCACTCGATTCCTAAAGGTGCCTCTTCCGAAAGCGCGATTGAATACTGTGGCGGCGAGCTTTGGGGCTACATGGTTCCGCTCGGACCTCGAGAAAGCAAAGCGTTTTGGAAGAGAAATCTCGAAGATCCCGAACCCCTTTTGGCCGTATTTCTTCACATGCATTCTGTGCTTGAAACCGATCCTGAACACGCCCTGACCTTCCATTTTGCGGTCCGGACGAGGAAAGACATCTCTCTTCACATTCCTGACCGCTATCTGAACGTCCAGATCGACGATTCTACCAAGAGAAACGTGAAGCTCGATTTTGTGGTGAGACAAGAGGCGAAGTCCGCGGCGGAGCTCTATCCCTATCCGAAGTATGAGACCAGGTTAATTGATGCCGCGACCAATAGATGGAGCGTAACCAAGGTAAATCCCTGGCTTTACTTCTTGAAAGAAGATCCCAAGGAACTCGTACTGCCGGCATCCAAAATCCAGCCTGTCTCCACGGATCCGGTCCGCGTCTCTTTGGACCGGAAACGCTACAAAGAGATTTACGTTCTGGCGTCAAAGAACATATGGCCCGAGGGCCAGGCGCTGAAGAACTCTTCCATTCGGATCGAAATCCCAAAGCTCACCCTCAACGGCGTTTCGTATGATCCGCGTCCGTTCGTCTTTGATATGAACTACAATGACGTCAAGAAGAAACGAGCCCAAAACTCACGGGTTCCCTGTCCAAGCACCACGATGATTTTCCGATGGAATGATAATCCCTATCTTTAGCTCTCACACCGTGAGTGGTCTAAGATGCCGAAGGATAACGGAATCAGATAGATGTTTCCGTCTCGCCTTTAGAACGTTGATCGTCAGCTCTATTGTTCACCAGCCTCGAAACGGCGTCGGCGATGCATTTTCCGGCCGCCTTTGCCTCGGCCTGTTGTTCACTCCGACTGTAATGAAATCCCCGCTTCGGCGCTGGGCAAGAAGATCGGATATCAACGATTTGGCACCCCGCATTTCTTGCCGCCTCTAGCATATCGTTGACGTGCCTATCATACTCACCCTGCGAACAACCCTCCAGTTTCTTGTACCCTGGAGGACTAATCCATATACAATTTCTCGTGGATTTATGAATGGCTTTGACCAGTTTGGTCGTACACCCAAAGCCCGTGTCGGGATTTTTAGGTAGACACAGTCGTCGAACATCATTGGTTCCCAGCTGAATGATCATGACTTTAGGGGGAGAAGACAAAATCGCGTTCAGCGATGGTACCGGCACCTGTACGGGCATGCCAGGACGATCCACCTCTCCTTGTTCTCCGCAGCTATAAAAGTTATGGTCCACCGTTCCGTCGTTATTGCCCATTCGGGTCGTGTCGGCCCAATCGCAGGCCGTTGCTCCCCAAACAGCAAATCGATCCACATTGGTTGCCTGGAAACGAGCCTTCACTTCTCCAAGATTGGCCACAAAGTAATGTCCCACCATCCCGGTTTTTGTTGAGTCGGTAAAGTGCGAATCACCCAAGATCACCATTCGATTCGGGTCGTGTGAACTTGTGCAAGTCTGTGCATTTGCAAATAGGCTCATATGAAAAGGAATCAGCCATATTGACGACACCAAGAACGATTTAATCTTCATAACTCGTCCCTCCGCTGCTTCAGTGTTCTAATGAAAAAATGTCTTGTCAACAGAGGGCAAGTCGCCCATTTTAGTATAGGTTCAAAGTCAGCGCGCGATCATTGACAGCTCAGGCACTTCTCGGCTGGGGACACCCTTGCTGCTTCCGCAAGGTCACTTAACGCGCCGCAACTCCCAACCCACTCGCTTCGCTATCCTTGAAAAGTTTCCTCAAACACGGTTTTCGCAATCAAACATTGTTCTCAGACCTGATTCATACTACCTGCCCACCAGATCAACGCCTCAACCAAACATCACTTACGGGAGGAACTTATGATTAGCAAATTAACCCTGGCCGCAATCTTCTTCGCCACCGGAGCGGCATATGCCGACATGTTCAAAGTGGCGACTCTGGACCTCAAATGCACGGCAGACGGATATCCCCAGGTTAGGGTGTATTCCAGCCCTCACGGTGCCGCCCTCCATATTGGGGATCAGATGTTCAGTCTCTCGGGTCCGATGATCGCCGCAACGGAAGGTTCCGATCCGGCAGTTCAAGTCGTGGATAACAATTACTTCAATGTCATTATCTCGGGTGCGGATCTGACCACTGCGTTCCAGAACAATTCAACCATCGAAGATGCGGAGGCGGACATTCGTGTTCAGCTGTTTGGCAAACTTGAGCCACTCTCCTATACCGCGAAGTGTAGCGGCACAGTCGCCTTTCAATAGACCAGTCTCCGTCATCCGGCCACCCCATGCCTCAGTGCCGGGTGGCCAGTTCTCTTTCATTCTCGATGACGTGCAAGTTGGAAGTGCGTTATATATTTCAGATGTTGCTTCACTACCGCCAATTCTGGACAGCTATCCTTTTGCTACTGATCAGTAACATCTTTATGACGTTCGCGTGGTATGGACACCTCAAATTCAGGTCCGTCGCGCTCTGGATTGTGATTCTGGTGTCCTGGGGAATCGCGTTCTTCGAATATTGTTTCCAGGTGCCTGCCAATCGCATTGGATCCGAAGTCGCATCCGCCTCGCAACTCAAAGTTCTTCAGGAAGTCATCACATTCACCGTGTTTTCCGGATTCAGCGTATTGTATCTTCGCCAGATCCCCACATTAAACGATGTCCTCGCATTTGGTCTGATCGTGATCGCGGTCGTCGTCAGCCTGTATCAGCCGTTCAAGTGACGCCTTAAGCGCGGAGATCCCGGCGATACGTCGGCTTCTTTCCACGCAAACGCGGCCCATCAGAAGGCGATCCCAAACGCCATAAGGCTATTCCGTTAATCTTTGCGCGACCGTCATCCCCTCGCCCGTGGGAATCAGAATCGAGTTGTACCGACCCGGATCCGCAAGCCGTTCATTAAACTCGCGCATCACCCGAATCTGACTCGGGCCCATATCGGGATCGCGTGAGGCCCCCCACAGGGCTCCGAACAAAAACGTGTTGTCACCCACAATCAACCCGCCCGGCCGAACATGGCGTTCGGCCCAATTCAGATAATCGACATACCCGCCTTTGTTGGCATCGATAAAGACCATGTCAAAGGGCCCCCGGTTTTCGATCGTGCCCAACAACTCGACTGCATCTCCACACAAAGCGGTAATGCGGGACTGCACGGACGTTCCGGTCAACATGTTCTGAGCCACGGCGTGATTCGTCGGGTTTTTCTCGAGAGTGATCAGTTCTCCGTCCGCCGGCAACGCCTTTGCCATGGCGATTGCCGAATAGCCGAACAACGTGCCGATCTCCACAATCCGCCGGATCTGAAATCCTCGAATCAGGAACTGTAAAATGCGCGCCTCGTGCGGCGAAATCGCCATAAATTCCAGCTGCGCCCGCCGCAGCTCTTCGCGCGCCCGGGACAATTCAGGATCGTCGAGCCCAAAGACCTCGCCGACATACTTTTCTTGAGGAGATTCCACCCGCATGGGTTTGCAATTAGCAGGATTATGGTAAGGTGTTCAAGTCATGGCGCAAATTCAACTCGTCTGCTTTGATTTCGACGGCACTCTCGTCGATACCGCCCCGGATCTGGTTCGTGCCACGAACCGATACCTCGAAGCCAAAGGGTTCGCGCCGCTTCCTGAAGCCCTTATCCGCAGCGAAATCGGAATGGGCTTAAGACGCATGATTCTGGACCTCTACCCCAACGGTCCTCATTCCGAGGAGTTTCGCCTGCAAGTGGAAAAAGAATTCACGGAAGCCTATGAACAAGAGTATTTAAAAGCATCTGAGCTCTTTGAAGGCGCACGCGAGTTCCTGCACGAGTGGGAAGGGCAGATTGCGATCGTCAGCAATAAGCGCGCGCGATTTATTCATCCGATCTTAAAAAAACTCCAGGTCGATCACCTGAGCTGGGCCCAAATTGTCGGGGGCGATACGTATCCCACCATGAAGCCGCATCCCGAGCCCTTCCTCGGTGCGATCCAGGCCGCTGGCGTTACGCCCGAGGAAACTTTAATTGTGGGCGACGGAATTCCGGATGTGCAGGGTGCATTAAATATCGGAAGCCGGTGTGTAGCGGTGGCTTTTGGATACCATCCCGTCGGCGAGCTGATGGACCTCGGTGCGACCCACCGAATTGAGTCTTTTTACGAGCTTTTACCCCTTATTCGAACCCTAACATAGTGCATCTGCATGCTCATCGATTTGACTTCACCACCCTTATAACGCTACACAACAATCTCTTCCGAGGAGGCTTAAATGCGAGGCAGGCTGTTTGTGATCTTGGGCGTTTCCCTGAGCTTAATGAACTGCACCAAAAAATCTCAGGTTCCCGAAAACGCCATCACTTACCCCCTGCGAATCAATTTAAGCAGTTTGGATCCCGCCCAAAGCTCCAACGAAGCTACCAATGAAGTGTCTCTTAATATCTATGAGACCCTCCTGCAATATCACTATCTCAAACGGCCTTTGCAAGTTGAACCCTCGCTGGCCGCGGTCATGCCTGAGGTCTCTAAGGACGGACTCACCCACACCTTCAAGATCAAAAAGGGGGTGCGCTTTCACGATTCATCCGTCTTCCCGGACGGCAAAGGGCGAGAGGTTAAGGCTCAGGATTTTATCTACTCTTGGAAGCGCCTGGCGGATCCCAAAACGAAGTCCGAAGGCTGGTGGATTTTTGATAACCGGATCAAAGGCCTCAACGAATGGCGTGAGAAACTTATAAAGGGCGAGGCCGACTACTCAACGCCCGTCGAAGGCCTGCAGGCGCCAGACGACCATACGCTTGTCGTTCAGCTCAAGAAGCCTTTTTACCAGTTGCACTACATTCTCACAATGGCCTACACGGCGGTGGTTCCACGCGAGGCTGTTGAAAAATACGGACCCGAATTCATGAACAACCCGGTCGGCACAGGACCCTTTGTCTTTGAAAATTGGGTTCGCGGCAACAAAGTGACCCTGAACCGAAATCCAAATTGGCATGGCGGCACCTATCCCACGGAAGGAGAACCCGGAGATAAGGAAGCCGGACTGCTAGAGGACGCTGGCAAACCTTTGCCGTTTGTGGACAAACTTGTCTTTCTAGAAATCATCGAGGATCAACCCCGATGGCTGAACTTAATGAAAGGAACGGTCGATTTTGCGGGAATTCCCAAAGATAACTTTGATTCAGCAGTGAAAGGCAAGGATCTGAGTCCGGAGCTCACGAAAAAGGGAATGCGCCTGATTATTTATCCCTGGCCTGACGTCGTTTACATGGGCTTCAATATGGAGGACCCGATTCTCGGCAAGAACGTCAATCTACGACGAGCGCTTTCGCTGGCCTATGACTCCGCCACTGCCAATGAAAAGTTCTACAACAACCGGGTCATTGTCGCGCACTCACCCATAGCTCCAGATATGGACGGGTATGATCCCGGATTCAAGAATCCCTACAAAGAATATAACATCGAGAAAGCGAAAGAATACCTGAAGAAGGCCGGCTATCCAGGAGGGAAAGGCCTTCCCCCGATTGAATATTCAGTGCCCTCCTCCACGACCAGCCGGCAGATGGCCGAGTATCTGGCTCAACAGTTTGAAAAAATCGGCGTGAAACTCAACATTGTGACCAACTCCTGGCCGCAGTTTCAGGACCGTTTGCGCAATAAAAAATCGCAGATGTTTGGCATCGCCTGGGGGGCCGACTATCCGGATGCGGAGAATATGCTCCAACTCCTCTACGGGCCCAACGCGAGCCCAGGGTCCAATAGTTCCAATTTTAAAAACAAGGAATTCGACGCGCTTTATGAAGAGGCCGCGCGCACACCTCCCGGTCCTAAACGAACGGAACTTTACAAGAAGATGCGCGATATCTTTGTGCAGGAAATGCCCTGGATTCCGACCGTGCACAGACTGGGTTATATGACCGTTCATGGCTGGATGAAGAATCTCAAACCTCACGAAATCATAGATGGTTTTTACAAGTACGTGCGCGTGGATACAGCTGAGAAGGCCCGCTTGAAAGAGAAACTTTGATGTTGCGCTATATCGCCCGCCGCGTCCTCTACATGATACCCATTATGTTTGGTGTCACGCTTCTCACATTCATACTTTTTAACGTGGCGGGAGGAGATCCCGCCGCGCAGGCGGCCGGCCGTTACGCGACCCCGGAACAGATTGCAATGATGCGTACCCAAATGGGCCTGGATAAACCGCTCGCCTTTCAATATTTGGATCTGGTCAGACAGCTATTTACTCTGGACTTCGGACGATCGTGGTCGTCAAAACAAGAGATTTCCACGCTGATCTGGAATGGAATTGGGCCATCGCTAAGCGTAACCCTGCCCGGATTCACACTCTCACTTTTGATCACGATTCCTCTCGCACTGGTTCTCGCCTTTTACAGGAAGAGCTTTCTCGACCGCTCCGCATTGGTGATTTGCCTGGCACTGAATTCCATCAGCTCCGTGGTGTATGTCATGGCGGGGCAGTACTTGCTGAGTTACAAGGCGGATATGTTTCCGATCTCGGGCTGGGACCCAAGCTGGGACGGACGTTGGCAGTACGCCCTTCTTCCCATTCTGATCATGGTCACGATTTCGCTGGGGAGCTATATTTTGTTCTTCCGCACCGTTTTCTTGGATGAAATGTACCAGGACTATGTACGCACAGCCCGCTCCAAAGGACTTTCCAACCGCAAGATCTTGCTGAAACATATTTTACGCAATGCTTTGATTCCGATCATCACACTTGTGGTCTTGCAAATCCCTTTCCTTATTGTCGGCTCCCTTCTGATTGAATCCTTTTTTGCCATCCCTGGCCTCGGAGGTCTGATTTATCAGGCGATCCAGGAAGCGGATTTTCCGGTGATCAAGGCGATGACGATCATCGGCGCGGTTCTTTACATGTTCTTCCAGGTGGTGAGCGATTTGCTATACGCGCTGGTCGATCCGAAGATCAGGTTGGGGTGAGGTGACATGGAACAGGTGGTGACACAGGACTTAACCTCAACCCGTCAGCCTCCCGCGGTGAAGGGTCGTAGTCTCTGGGGGGATGCCATTCGCCGCTTGCGCCGCGATCCGGTGGCCGTCGTTAGCTTTATTGTGATTATCGCCTACCTGGTGCTTGCCGGGCTATGCGCGACGGATGTGATTTTCACCAGCTATGAGGTCACAAACAACGCGCAGGCGTATCAGGCTCCCAACATTGAACACCTTTTTGGAACTGATCTTTTCGGTCGCGATGTTCTCGCCCGCGCGGCCCATGGCACAATTACGTCTCTGATTGTGGGCTTTTTCGGTGCGGCTTTGGCCGTCGCAATTGGGACCGTTTTCGGTGCTCTCGCCGGCTACTTCGGTGGGTACGTGGACGAGCTCATTGTCTGGCTCTATACAACTGTGGATACCATCCCCTATATTCTCTTGATCGTGGCGTTCTCGTTCGTTGTCGGGCCCGGCTTGAGTACGCTCTGTCTGGCGATCGGATTGACCAGCTGGATCAGCCACTGTCGGATCGTCCGCTCGGAGTTTATGAAACACCGGGATCGCGAGTACGTCCAGGGCGCAACCGCATTGGGCGCTGGGCATTTCCGCCGCATCTTTCTTCATATTCTTCCCAACGTGTTCCATCTTGTATTGATTAATTTCAGTTTAGGATTTGTTACCGCTGTAAAGAGTGAGGTGATTCTCAGTTACTTGGGATTGGGGGTCCGCCCGGGAACTCCGAGCTGGGGAATGATGATCAGCGATGCCAAGCTTGAATTGGCCCGCGAAGTTTGGTGGGGCCTAGCAGCGGCGACTTTCTTTATGTTTTTCTTAGTGCTAGCGTTTACTCTCTTTAATGATGCCTTGCGGGACGCTTTGGATCCTAAATTGAAGAGCCGCTAGCTAATAGAAGGAGCTTTCGTCAATGGCCGAGTCGATTATTCAGATACGCAATCTATCGGTGGAATTTCGTACCGATGAGGGTACCGTCAAAGCCGTAAAAAATATTTCCTTTGATATCCCGCGCGGGCAGACGGTGGGTTTGGTCGGTGAATCGGGCTCTGGAAAAAGTGTCACTTCGCTCGCCGTGATGCGCTTGATTCCGGATCCGCCGGGACGTGTGACCAGTGGGGAGATCCTGTTCAACGGCAAGGACCTGTTGAAACTCTCAGAATCCCAGATGCGCGACATTCGCGGCAACAAGATTTCCATGATCTTTCAAGAACCGATGACCAGCCTGAACCCGGTGTTCACCGTGGGAGATCAGATCGCGGAGACTCTGGTGTTGCATCAGGGCTTGAACAAACAAAAGGCCATGGAAAAAGCCATCGACCTCCTCAGCCAAGTGGGAATTCCCAACCCCGCTGAACGCGTGAAGAGCTATCCGCACGAGATGTCAGGCGGTCAACGCCAGCGCGTGATGATCGCCATGGCCATCGCGTGCGACCCCGATCTGCTAATTGCCGACGAGCCCACAACCGCTCTGGACGTCACGATTCAGAAACAGATTCTCGACCTCCTGGCGGACTTACAGAAGAAGTATCACATGTCGATTCTGTTCATCACGCATGACCTCGGCGTGATCGCGGATATCGCGGATGATGTGGTGGTCATGTATCGGGGGGATATTGTCGAAAAGGGAGATACAGCCAGTCTGTTTACCAAGCCCCAGCACCCCTACACCAAGGGGCTGCTCGCCTGCCGCCCGTCCCTGGAGCGCAATCCCCGTCGTTTGCCGGTGGTGAGCGATTTCATGACGTCGGAAGGCAAAGAGAAGACGTTTAACGTGGAGGTCCTGAAGCAGCAAAAGCAAACCCGAGCCGTTTCGGGCGACCAATCCGTTCTCCTACAGATCCAGAATGTAAAAAAACACTTTCCGCTGAAGAAGGGCTTCTTTGGAGGCGTCAAGGATTGGGTCAAAGCCGTGGACGATGTTTCCCTGGTTGTGCGCAAAGGGCGGACGCTGGGACTGGTGGGAGAATCCGGATGCGGCAAAACCACATTGGGACGCACGATCTTACGTCTGATAGAGCCCACATCTGGAAAGATCATCTACAACGGTACGGATATCACCACGCTGGATCGCGAACAGATGCGCGCCATGCGACGAAAAATGCAAATTATTTTCCAGGATCCTTACGCCTCCTTGAATCCGCGGATGACGATTGGCGCAGCGCTGATGGAACCGATGATTATTCACAATCTCGGCGGCAGTCGCGCCGAGCGCTTGGAAATGGCCGGCAATCTGATGGAAAAGGTGGGTCTGGCGCGCGCCATGCTCAACCGTTATCCACATGAATTTTCCGGTGGCCAGCGCCAGCGCATTTGTATCGCCCGTGCCCTGGCCGTGAAGCCTGAGTTTATCATTTGTGACGAATCCGTGTCCGCGCTGGACGTCTCCATTCAGGCTCAAATTCTGAATCTCCTTCTCGACTTGCAGGAAGAAATGCATCTGACTTATGTGTTTATTTCCCATGATTTGGCGGTTGTGAAGTTTATCTCGGATGAGGTCGCCGTGATGTACAATGGCAAAGTTGTCGAGATGAACGATGCCGTGGGAATTTATGAAAACCCGCAACACGATTACACAAAGAAACTCTTGAGCGCGATCCCCAAAGGCATGCCTAAACACCTACTCACTTAGGGTCTGAGTCGGAATGGAGTCACTCCATCGGCGTCGCCTGGGCGCCGTCCTCAAGACCGAGATCCTCGACGTCACTCCGGTGTCGGGAGGATGCGTGTCCCACGCTCTAAGGGTTGAAACCCCAGACGGGATTTTCTTCGCCAAGTTCTCCGAGGATTCGAATTCCACATTTCAGGAAGAAGCGGCCGGACTCCGGGCGCTGGCCAGCGAAGGGTTGAAAGTGCCCGAAGTCCTGCACGCGAACTCTCAGCTGCTCGTGACGGAATGGATTGAATCCGAGCCTCCTCAGGCCGCATTTTGGCGAAGATTGGGGCAGGAACTCGCAAATCTCCACAAAAGGCCTCGCGAGGAGTGGGGATTTGCGTTCGATAATCATCTTGGTTCAACCCTCCAACGCAACATGCGTCATAAATGGAATCAAATGAGCTGGGGCGAGTACTTTATAAAGTACCGTCTGGAAGCTCTTGCCACCCAAACAGAGGCGCGCGCGCAAAACCTTCTACGTGAGAAGCGCGGCCTCATTCGTGCCTGTCTTGACGCCATGACCGAGCCTCCGTCCCTTGTGCACGGGGATCTCTGGAGTGGCAATGTCCTCTGTAGTCCAGGCCAGACCCCGGTTTTGATCGACGCCGCTCCCTATTGGGGCCATCGCGAGGTGGATCTGGCCATGAGCGAACTCTTTGGTGGATTCGCGGACGAGTTTTACATCGCCTATCGAGAAGCTTTTCCGCTCTCGGACGGATATGAGCGTCGACGCGAGATCTACAATCTCTACCATCTCCTCAATCACTGGATTCTCTTCGGGGAGTCCTACCGCGCGCGCAGCCTCGCGCTTCTGGAGTCAATCTGATCTTTCTTTCCCAAATTACTTGAGCGCGGAGTTGCGGGCGCAACGGAACGCATCGGATAGATCCACAGCGGGATAATCAGACTTGATCGCGTCCTTGATCTTTTGGATTGAGGAGTAGAAGGTTGCTCCCCGACATTCGACAATGTCCAATATACCCACCATGCTCGACAAAACTCCGACCTGTTGGCCCGATCGATCAACAAGAGCACTTCCACTGCTACGGTGGGTGCCATCTGTCGTGGTCTGGACAAAATCCTTTCTCGCCTGCTTCACCTTACTAATATCCACCACCAGGCCATTAACCAAGCCCGTATCTTGCAACGTCTTATATAGTTCCGGATCCCCGATGGGCTTAAGGAGGCACGTGCTCTGGTCCACCACCTTGCCAGTGGAAATGTACTGACCATCTCCAAATGAATCCCTGGCCGAGGGCGTATGTTGACGACGACTGGTGGCGGCCGGAAACCCTACATTTAAGACATCCTCATCCACCTTTATCGGGCCGTCTCGCGACGGTAAGCACGGTGAGGCCGGAATCGAGTCCCCGTCCACGGTGAATAGAGCATAGTCCAGTCCGCGGCACTTAGGCGCCTTGTCGGATGCTTCCAAATCCGCGGCATCGCAATCACTCACAGCCCACAGACGCGCCTGACCCGTTTTACCGTTAACCGAAATCTTACAGGTGATCTTATTGAGCTTTTCCTTATCAATGACATGAATTCCATTCAGCACTTTGTATCCACCGGCGGCGTGAATACAACGTTCGAAGCAATGTGCGGAAGCCAAACGAAATCCCGAATCCGAGGTAATCGAGGAGGAGCAGTGAGACGAAAGCATTTTTTGGGTTCCCAAAAACCCTCTTTCCGAAGTTATCATAGCGATGCTGGGAGTTGCGGCCATGATGTTCAGAGGAAGGCGGAGGTCCGCCAGGGCTTGCTCAGCCGGAATAAAATCCGCCCTCAATAGGCACGAGTTGACAGCGCTGTGACGGCGTACCTGAGGTAAGGCCCCAGAACGCGGTGCCGTGAACAGCCCATACAAGATCAATAACAAAAGCTGAAAAATCATATCCCAATTTTAAGGCCGATAATGGTCTTCGCCAATGTCTACGCCGTAGAGCTCTTAGGCCCGCATCCATTTCACGACCAAAGGCTATCGAGCGAGCCACCTGGTTCGCGCCGAATTGGCATACTCTTGGCAGGTTTGCGCGCTGTAATAATCCACCGTAATTCTTTGATCTATGCAGATGGGTTACATATCCATTGTGAGGACAGTTATGAAAAAAGGTTTTAAACTTCTCGGTTTTATAGTCTTAGCCATATATACCGCCTTCGGCAGTATGGCCGTACGTGCCCAAGAAGCGAAGATCGGCGATGTGCGAAGGGTGATCCTGGAGAAACCCGTTGAGCTCAAAAACGGCTACGGGACGTCAAATCTTGTCGTCTCGACTCAGCTTACGGGTTCCGCGAGAGAGCAGCTGCAACGATATATGCAGGAAGGAATGCTCCGGTATATTGGATTTCATTGGCACAGTGCCATTCGCCATTTTAATATGGCGCTAAAGCTTGAACCCTCAAATCCAGTGGCGTTGGCCTTGAAAGCCTCATCGTATTCGGAGATCAACGCGGACGCATCTGATATCCAAGAGCTTTTTCGTCTCGCTCTAACCAACCGGTCTTTTCCTCTGGACCGAGAAGATTCGGCCTTTATCCGATATCTCTTTTCTAAATGGAATATCCCACGTCGAAAAGGTTTGAGTACGTGGAGAGAGATTGCAGAAGTCGTCGCGCCGATGGCGGACCGATTTATCGCCATCGTGCCATTTACAAAAATGGATTACCTGGCTCAGCTCGGCTATAATGCGTTCAATATTGACGCTCTCAAAAAAGTAATCGAGCGCGAGCCTCTAAATCCAGCTGCCAATCACTTCTTGGTTCACCTCTATGAAAACACACAGGGCAACTTGGCCATCCAGCATGCCCGAATCTACGCTGAGGCAGCACCTGAATCAGCTCATGCCCAACACATGTATGGTCATATCCTGCCGCAAGCAGGAAAGTGGAAAGAAGCTCTCCTCCAGTTCAAAAAATCTCATGATTTACACGTCAGAGAAATGAAATCCGAGGGTATCTTACCCAGTGAAGACTGGCACTACTCACATAATATCGATCTCATGACCTCCACGATGGTCTTTCTGGAAGATCATGCGACGGCGGCACAGCTGTTCGCAGAGGCCTGTTCGAGCGGGACTCCCAGCTGCCAAACAGGCGTTGCATTGGATATCCTCGACGGAAGGTACAGCAGCGCGGGTAGAAAGCTCGAGAGTTATTACTCGAACAACTTGGACCATCCAACGATTCTGGCAGATCGGATTCTGATTGCCATTGGCAGCAAGGACATGAAACGAATCCGTGCGCTCGTGGGCTCGGCACAGGTGCAAGGAGAGTTTGACGAGGAGACAATGCTTTTCGCTCGCACAGCTTATGAGATCATTGTCAAAAAATCCGATCCTCAAACTGTCCGAGAGCTCTTTGGGGTCATTGCGGCTCGTCTGGCAAGACCGGGCTTCGATAGGTGGTCAGGTGGCGTCCTGAACAGTCGAAAGTTAATGCGTGTCCTTCATGACAATGGTCACGCGGACCTTGCAGAAGAGTTAAAGACGCTTGCTATCAGTCTTAGCGGCAGGGCCATGTGCATGTGATACCCGTGGGGTGACAATTCCAAACGGCGGCAGGGCCGTAAAGGTCTTTTTTTCCTACCAGAAAAGACGACCGAAGCGGCCAAAGGCTTTTACGTCTCTGTAGACTCTATATGCAGTTCCGGTCGGCAGGGGCAAAACAGACCGCAAATTCTTCATTCGGCAGCACATCCGTGTCACCGCCTGCGGCGCGGGGTTAGGAACAGTCCATCTTCAAACTCTGTTCTCTTTCAGAAGAAAGGACATCCTATGCACGCTCCTATTTCAAAGTCTTTACTGGCTCTCGCCGCCGCCATTATCAGCCAACCTTCTTTAGCCAGCCAGATTGGTTGTGAAACTCAGATTGAAATCGCCGTTCGCCAGCAGTTGATTGAGGCCAACAAACAGAATGAACAAGTGGCACAAATGGAGATTGTAACTTCGGAACGCGCTTTTGAAAACCACGTGGTTTACAGGGTCAAAGCTGATAGCTTGAGCGCGCTTCCCTCTCATTCCACATGGCTGGTCGTCGCCGAGCGTGGCCCCATGGGGACCTGCAAGGTCCATAAGCCGATCATGGATGCAGAAGTTCAGTGACCATCAATAAAGACCGGTCTCAAAAGGTGAGCGGAGCCGCTCACCTTTTTACATTTAAGATCGCGGAATCCCGATCATGCCCGTTACTTTTTGCTCTCAAGCTCGCTCCAGCGCTTATACTTTTCGTCGATTTGCAGGTGGAGCTCGGCTATTCTCGTGTGTAGCTCATTTAGTCGCTTATGGTCCGCAAGAACGATCGGACTCTCACTCTCGCGCTGAAGCTCGGCCAACTCCTGTTCGAGAGCGACAATGCTCCCCTCAATATGATCCAATTCGTATTTTTCCTTAAAAGAGAGCCGTACCTTCTTGGATATAGGAACTTCCCGCTCGTTTTCCGGATTCTTGGCAGGCACGACCGAGCGCAAGTTCTGCTCCCGATACCAGCTCTCCCATTGAAAATAGCTCGCAAACAGCTGAAGCTGTCCTTCTGATGTCTGCGAAGACGACGGGAAGGCGAGAATCCGATTTGATACCGCGTCCAGGAAGTAACGATCGTGCGTAACCAGAATCACCGCACCGTTAAAATCTCTGAGCGACGCTTCTAAGCTGTCCAGCATATCCGTATCCAAATCGTTGGTCGGCTCGTCCAGGACCAGAACCTGGCAGCTTTTCAGCATCAGCTTCGCCAAGCGAAGACGGGCCCGCTCTCCACCCGAAAGGTTTCGGACCGGCAAATCCACCTTGGAACCGGAGAATAGAAAGCGATCCAAATAACTGCGCACATGGATCGATTGACCCTGATAAAACACATAATCGCCTTCGCTACAGACATTTTTAAGCACGCTCAGATCCGGCTGAAGCGTCTCACTCGACTGCTCAAAATAAGCCACATCAAGTCCATCCGCACGTTTGATCTGACCGCACGTTGGCGGTTCCAGGCCCAACAAGACTCGGATCAAAGTGGATTTTCCGCTGCCATTGTCACCGAGCAGACCCAATCGTGTCTGTGGCGTGATCAAGAGATCCAAGTTCGCGAAGAGTGTGGAGGAGCCGAACGATTTGCTAATGCCTTGAACCTCAATCAGCTTCCGCGGAGAGTGCTTTGTCTCCCCAAAATTCATCTCAACCCGCGCCGTCTTGTTCTTGCTTTTCAGCTCGGAAACGGAATCCTTGAGCTCTCCGGCCGCCTCACTTCTTGCTTTTTGTTTGGTCTGGCGAGCTAAGGCGCCCCGCCTCAGCCACTCTGTTTCCCGGCGCAGCCGATTAGACTGAACGGCCTCGTGCCGCCGCAGCGCGGACAATTCCTGCTCCTTGATTTCCAGATAGCGGACATAATCGTCATCCACGGTCAGCAGGTAGCCGGGATTGCGTGGATCCAGATCCCAGATCCGTGTCGACACCCGCTGAAGGAAGAGACGATCATGCGTGACCATTAGTACCGCGAAAGGCGCCGACTGCAGAAACTCCTCCAGCCAAAGAATACCCGAGATGTCCAGATGGTTGGTTGGTTCATCCAGAATCAAGAGTTCAGGTTCGAACGCCAGCTCACGTGCCAGCGCCACCCGCTTGCGCCAACCACCCGAAAGCTGGGCGACCGGAAAATCGATGCCGAAGCGGGAGAGTTCGAGACGTGCCAAGAGCTCTAAGGCCCGAGGCGTTGACTCTTCACGGTCGCCGCATCTCTCCAGCACGGACTCAAGCACTGTTGCCTCCGGCGCGAACGCCGGGGCCTGCTCCAGCACGCCCACCCGCAGGCCCTTTTTCCGCGAGACCTGGCCGCGATCCGCCTCGATTTCACCCGACAGAATTTTGAGTAAGGTGGACTTTCCGGCGCCATTCGGGCCGACCAGGCCAATGCGATCTTTGGCTTGGATCCCGAGACTCACCTTTTCAAATAAAACCCGGTGGGCGTACGACTTCTCGATTTCATGGGCGTTCAGGAGTGTCACCCGGACACCCTGCGGCTATTTCGTCCGGGAGTCAATCCTAGGCGGCTTCGATCTGCGCGATGATCTCTTTGGCTTTATCGATGGCTTCCTTGGCCTTTCCGCCCTCAAGAAGCTCCGTCAACTCCTTCGAGGCGTCGTCGAGGAAACTGAGGTTCTTACCTTCGGCTTGCGCGGCCTTAATCGCGTCCTGCATTTGCTTGAGCACGTCTTGCAACTGCTTGCCGATGTCAACGTTTTCAGATACGTACGGTACCTCCTTCAAGGGTTCCTGATTGAGGAACTTCTTGTAGGCGGCTATCGCTTCCACACCCGTGGACGACTTCGCAAATTCATCCAATTCCGGGTTCGCAAAGTTCACGCCGAAGACATTCACATAGGCGGCGCCGTGATTAAAGGCGCCGGCGAGATACCCTTCCATGACGGTCTTATCGGAAGTCCCGCCGTTAAACGCGTCCGTAAGAGAGAGTGCCGTACCTTCCGAGATGCCCCAGGGCGGATTGCCATTCTCCGCCAGCGCCTTCGCGACCGTATCCGGGTAGCTGTTTCCGTACATGCTGTATCCCGGGTTCGAGTAGGGAGTGAAGGCGACCGACACCGGAGCATTCACAGCATTCACCTCCTGCGCATCGGCATTGGAGTCGTACGCAATGTGCGTGAAAATTTTGTCCCTGGGAATTCCAGCGTCATAAAGGCTCTTTGTCCACAGTGTGACCCATGTCAACACCACGCCTTCAAACTCTTTGTTCTTATCGGCCGGCGGGTTGTCTCTGGTGAATCCCAGGTTGGTCAAAGCGCAATAACCATATTCGTTGTGCGGATTCTGCGAGTCATCTTGCAAGCGTGTTTCCCACCCGGCCATAACGCCCGCAAAGAGATGTGGCTTGCCAATAGCGCGCAACCGATCCATTCCCTTCTTAATCTCAGCGCCAATCACGTCCTTCGCGACACGTTTGGCTTCGTTCACAATTTCTGTGCTGTTGTAACACATCTGCGGAGCCAGGAAGGACTCTCCTTCCGCATTTTTGGCCCAGCCGATAACACGGCGAGGTTTTGTTGTTCCTTCCCAATCGGTCCACTCGATATTTTCCTTTTTCGACCAAAGATCCTCGCGCCGGTTCCAGAACATCGAGTCGTCGATATGGAACGCGACGGCGATATTTTTCGTTTCCGCAAGGTCGAAAGAATCTTTAATAAGTGTTCGTACCTGGTCATCCGTCATATCGAATGAATAAGGACCGGTCGTAAAGCCCAACTGGGTATTCACATGATTTCCCCGATTCCCGCCCAGGGCGGCGATCAGATCATCAATCTCCTTTTCGGCCTGTGCTCGGGTCGAGACCCGGGCTGTTCCACCGGCTACATCGGTTGGAAAGGACCCTCCTCCGGTTTGGAAAAGAAGATACTGCAGACCCTTGCGTAGCGAACCCGCGTTGTTGACCTTCAGATTTTCAATGGTTCTCGATTTGAATGGCTGGCAACTGATGAACACGGTGAACATCGCTCCGAGCAAGATCGAAATCAGGAGAGGCACGCGGGCGCGCCGCTCTGTGATCCGGGTGAGGATATGATGGGCTATTTGAAAGATATAAGTCCGTCTCATTCAGATATAATACGGCATGAACACGCCCGCGCTAAACAAAACCCTGAATCTAAGGGGAATTTACGTCTCAAGATGAGACATTGTAAAAAGTTAGAACTAATGGAATGGCCCACTTGCGTGTTCGCTGAACGGGTCGTTTAATCCTGAGTTAAATGGACCAAAGTGTTCACCGTCCTTTTCACTTTTTCGATATCAAACGGCTTGGTGATGTAATCGTCCGCACCGACGTCAAAACCCCGTTTTACGTCCTGATCACTGGTTCGCGCGGATAGAAAGATCAAAGGAATGTCCTTAAGATCGGGATGGGCCTTCATCATCTCCGCGAGTTCAAAGCCGTTGATCCACGGCAAACCAATATCCAAGATAATCAGGTCCACAGGAGCGTCGTCTAAGACCGAGGATAGCTGGGTTCCGTCAGCGGCCGCAAGGACACGGTATCCCTCGCTTTCAAATACCCGCTTGAGCGCTCCTCGAATGGTCTCGTCATCTTCAATCACGAGAAGTGTACGAGTCACCGTGCGTGTTTTCATGCGCCGCAAGTCGTCCATGGGAATAACGTCGCTCTTGGACATGCGCTCCTTGGTAAGACGCTCGATTTTTTGCACCAGATCCTTGGTGTTTATCTTCCGACTCACTTGTGCTCCTGACTCTCCAGCCAGCGTTCCGCATCAATGGCCGCCATACATCCCGTACCCGCCGCCGTGATCGCCTGACGGTAGATGGGATCCTGCACATCTCCCGCAGCAAACACACCTTCGACGGAAGTGTAGGTGCTTCGCGGCTGAGTGCGCAGATAGCCGACTTCGTTCATCTCGAGCTGGCCAGCGAACAGGTCCGTATTTGGCTTGTGCCCTATGGCGATAAAGACACCTTCAACCTCGAGCTCGCTTTCCTCGTGATTGGCCGTGTTCTTCAGGCGCATTCCGGTGACACCTTTGTCTCCCAGAACGTCCACCACTTGCGTGTTCCAAAAGACTTCAATCTTGGGATTATTGAGAACCCGCTCCGCCATTATCTTTGAGGCGCGAAATTCCTCACGCCGATGAATCACATACACTTTGGAAGCAAAACGCGTGAGAAAGGTGGCCTCTTCCATAGCGGTATCGCCACCGCCCACCACAGCCACTTTCTGATTTTTAAAGAAAGCGCCATCACAGGTTGCACACGCGGAAACACCGCGACCCAGGAGACGTCTCTCATTTTCCAAGCCCAAGTACTTGGCGCTTGCGCCGGTGGAGATCACCACGGCGCGGGCCAGGTACATCTCTTTTTCTATCCATATCTTGAACGGACGTTGGCTGAAATCCACCTTCGTGACATTCTTTGTAATGAACCGGGTGCCAAAGCGTTCCGCTTGCTGACGCATGACCGTCATCAGTTCGGGACCTTGTATCCCATGCGCGAACCCGGGATAGTTCTCCACGTCCGTCGTGGTCATAAGCTGACCGCCGGTCTCGTAACCCTCGATCATCAAAGGCTGAAGGTTCGCGCGCGCGCTGTAGATGGCCGCGGTGAGACCTGCCGGCCCCGAGCCAATAATCACCAGATTCTCAGTCTGACCTGATTTATCTGACTTATCTGAAATTTCGGAACTCACGGCTTCTCCTTAAATTTAAGGCTACAAACCTACGGCCACAGAAAACGAGAGGACAAGTGTATCAGTTGGGGTGCTTCGGGTACACTCTATGACCGCCTTTGTCAGCCGTCAAACTCCAGGTCCACAGCTCACGCGCCAACAGGGCAGTGCTGTACACGCCTTTCTTGCGCACAGCCGCATTCTTTGGCAAAAGCTCCGTGTCCATATATCCGGGAGAAAACAGTCGCAAATCCCACTGGGGACATTCGCGATGGATGGAAGTAAAGAGTCCGCGCAGAGCGTGTTTCGCGGCACAGTAGCTGGCAGCGCCAGGGTCGGGCTCACTCTCGGCGACGGAGCTTCCCACCAGGATCAACTGTTCCAGGCGCTTGGCTCCCATCAAGGCGTGGATCACCCGGGCTGGAAAGAGGAACGTCAAGTCCCACGCCCACAGATGATCTTTGAAGTCGTGATCCTGAAAGGGGCCGTAGGGGCCTCCACCCGCCACGAGAAAAACTTTGTTGTAGGTCTCGGTCAACAGGTAGTTCAGAGCCTGATCCTGCCCTTCTGAACTCGCCAGGTCTGCGAGACGGTACTCAAAGAGGGGATACCGATCCCTCAGCAGGGAGAGGGGACCCTCCTTGCGGCCCCATCCGACCACGGGATAGTCCACATGGCAGGCATATTTGGTGAGTTCAGCTCCTAGACCTCGGCTTGCGCCAAAAATAACAGCTCGATCCATGCGGTCTTAGCTACCAGGTTCTTGTCCTTCCGGCACCGCGATATTTTTTTACACTGCCCGCGTCGCTGAGACCTGTTAACCTGAGCTATGCCGACAATCCGTTTCGTCAAAAATCTACCCGCAATCGAGGTGGACAAGGGCGCGCGCCTTATGGAAGTCCTTCTCACGGCCGGACTGCCCGTAGCCAGTTCCTGCCATGGCGATGGCGTATGCGGAAAGTGTCGGATTCGGGTGCTTGAGGGCCTAGAAAATCTTTCCCGGGTCGGTCCCCTCGAAGAGATTCTGCGCGAGCGACATCGCATGCCGCGCGACGTGCGCATCTCCTGTCAAACAGATGTCCTGGGCGACATTCGGATCGACGCCACCTACTGGTAGAATCGAACGCAGAATAACCGGCATGGTCCTTGCGAATTCCTCCCTCATCAATTGGAGGACTCATGGCTAAAATGAATAACGACTATCTAATATGTCCGGTGGCCGCGCTGGTCCTGCTGACCGGACTCCTTTCCTGCAGTGTGGATCCGAAGGACCAACCAAAAAAAGATGTTTACAAGGCGCCACCGCCACGGATTGAGCAGGAGCAAACCCAAACGGACTTCGGCGAGTGGGAGCTCCGAGCCCATAAGAACCTGGATGTACACGACACCATTGATTTCACGCCAGCCCAGGCCCGCCGGCTGGAAGTTCAATCCAAGTGCCGGCTCGGGGACGCGGATCGAATGGCGCGATTTGAATTCGCCTCCCCGAGCCGTATTCAAGTCTTCGAGGTTCTCCCAGATGACCTTCTGGCCGCCGATTTGAAAGCGGTCCCCGCTTTATGCGCGTTCGAGTGGACCCTGATCAATGCTGCCGGATCCAAACACGTATCCAATCTCGCAACGGTTTCCATTGTCGACACCCGCTCCCCTGAGGCCCGGATTGGACCGCATGGCCAAGAATCGGAAAGTCGGTTCAGGCTACGTTTCTCGCAACTTGAAGGCATTCGTCTTCGTCACCGCAGCACCGGTGGGCAAGCCTATGTAGTGTGCAGCGATATCACAGTCCGCGCCTTGCCATTCAATCAAGTCCTGGACCTCTCCCTCTTTGATTTTAAAAGCTTCACCCTTCTGCCGGGGCACGACGCCATCGCTGTGACTCAAAATCCGCTCCAGCTTTGTCGCGCCGTCATCGCGGCAGAAGGCCGCAAGGTGGCCTTGAGTCCTTTATTTAGAATTAATTTTCCGCGCAAACCCGCTATCACCATCTCCTCGGAGGCCGAGTTCGCGCAACTCCACCCCGCCGATGTTCCGAAATCCAAAGCCATCTTCGCCGGCCTTTTCGCAAATCAAAAGCCCTACAAGCTCGGTCGCATCCAAGTCAAAAATCCCGAGGCCGTGCCGCGACGGTTTCGCTTCGCAAAAGCACTGGCCCCGACCCGCATCTCAGGATTCGGCATCAATGTGTATGGACCCGCGGCTTCGGGGTGGTCCACGTTTGGAGAAACCCAAATTCTTGGCGTAAGGATCGAAACTCCCGGAGCCGAAACCGTTCATGAAGATTCATCCCATTTTACCGTGGAAGTCCCGCCTTCGGGCGAATTCGCCGTCGAATTCACGTTCCACCCACGTTCCGTTCTCGACTGTCTCACGGAGCCGGCACCGGGACTTCAAGGCGGAGCTATCCTGTCACCATATGCCGCGCGCATCACCACGCTCCCCGTCGATGTTGACGAAATATCGACCGACGGAGAGGTTCTGGGTTCATTTGCCCTCGAGCCTCTCCCTCCGGTCTATCTGACTTGGTACGAGGATTTCGTTTCCTCGAGTTGGCAGCTGACCGAGAAACACACCGGACCGAGAACGGGAGGACACTGCCACTGGCGCTAGGACTAAACCGCACACGCCTTTATCGGGCGATTATTTGCTGCGCGAGTCCCTTTCAAACGTGGACGCGATCCGATCCGCCAGGGCTCGAATGCTCCGCACAGATTTGTTCTCGACTCTGTAGAGGACGCAGATTTCATCGTGGAAGATCGGCGCTCTGGAAAGTCTTTGTAATCCTTGGGCGGCGGCACGGGAGGCCACTCTTCCCGGCAAAATGGCCACTCCGGCGCCACTTGCCGCCAGCTCTGTTACGACCTCGAGATTGGATGAAGCCAAAATTCTCCGGTACCGAATCCCGCCTTTCTTTAAATTTCTCACAAGATGCTGAGTCTGGATCAGCTCGGGGTCACAGATAAGAACCGCCTCGCCGCTCCGAATATCCTGAATCTTCCGCTTCCCCTTTCCCACCCATAGAGTCACCTCATCATCACAAAGCTTCCGAATAACGAGATCGGGATGTCTGACCGGATTGACGACGATCCCGATATCAACTTCCATCTGAATCACCCGTTCAGTGATTTTTCGCGACAAATCGTGAGTCAATCTCAATTCGAGTTCGGATTGCTGTTCCAGTAAGTCCGCCATAAAACCCGGCAGTGAGTACAATGCCACAGAAACGTGGCAGCCGAGCGTGTAGCTTCCCTGGATTTCGTGCATAGAAGCCAGGGCCCGGGTTTTAACGGCCTCCCAACGCTGCGACAAGTCGCGTGCGTGCGCCAAAAGCTGCTTACCCGCCTGAGTGAGCGCGACTCCCTTCTTACCACGTATGAGGAGAGCGGTTCCAATTGTATGTTCCAATCTCTGCATCGACACCGTTAGGGCGGGTTGGCTAATCCCCAATCGCTCCGCCGCGCGTGACACATTGAGGGCACTGGCCACTTCAAGGAAGTAATTCAAATCTGTAGGCGAGGGAATCATAGACAGCTCCTATCATAGGAATCCGGTCTTTATATTATAATTTATAGTTATCCTCAACTAGCGTTGGAACCTGATGAAGTTTGAAGGGAGACACCATGGGAACGGAATCGAATCGCAGAAACTTTCTGAAGATCGGGACGGGCGCCGCAACCGCGGCATTCCTCTTGAGTCCGGTTGCAAAGGCAGTTGCGGCCGCGTGCGGAACTACGCCGCCGCAAACCTCGGGCCCATTTTATCCGGGTGAAGATCGGTTCCACACGGATACGGACCTGACCCGTGTTCCTGGACACGCGGTGCGCGCCGAAGGCCAGGTGGTCTATATCAAAGGCAAGGTGGTGGATGCCGACTGCAACCCGATCGTGAACGCAAACGTGGAAATCTGGCAAGCCTGCGCTACAGGCAAGTACAATAACCCTCGGGATCCCAATCCCGCACCTCTCGATCCCCACTTCAAGTACTGGGCGGAGACCTACACCGATGCGAACGGCGAATATGGCTTTAAAACCATTATTCCGGGTGCTTATCCCGCGGACACCGGCTGGACCCGGCCCCCTCATATTCACTTCAAGGTCACGCGCCTTGGATTTCGCGAGCTGGTAACGCAGATGTACTTCAGAGGGAATGCGCTGAATGAGGAAGATCTCATCCTCCAGGGAATTCCGGCCGCGGAAAGAGACGCTGTGATCGTTAATTTCCAGCCCGCACCGGCGGATATGGAACCGGGGTCACTGATCGGTGAATTCGATATCACTTTGCAGTCCGTACGGTAGCTATTCCTGAAGTAAGCGCGCGTATTGGCTGGCCGCGACCTTTCCCGAGGTCGCCTCCGGCCAGAGGTTGCTTACGAATTGCTTACGAATGCAACTAATGCCGTTTACTTAATGAAAATGGAAAAATGAGGGTTGACGACCAGTCAACTTCCCGGATTTAATTTGTAGTTTGTTCGGAACTTAAAAACTAAACAAAGGATGTTTGACATGCTGCGGTCGCG
>JBFWQY010000033.1:0-57137 GCA_050249195.1 Bdellovibrionales bacterium | reverse complement strand
TTCATACTGATGAGCCTCAAGCGCATCGCAGCGGGAAATTCGGTCATGACGCCGCTGGAATATGCGCAACACATCAGGGTACCTGCCACCACACCCACTGGTTAGACGCGAATTAGGCAGTGGTTACTGTATACCGTGGTCAACTTCACGAGGTAAGACCATGAGCGCAGCCCGAGCCCATCGCCGTAGACTAGAAAAGTCGCTGAGAAAAATTAAAATTGTCCCGACTGACTTCAAGCTGACGACTGCGTCAGGCTTAGGCACGGTGCTTGAGATCTTTGACCAGTCGCCACTAGCCAAAGAATTCCGCAAGTGTCTCCCCGAGCGTGTTTCCCACCGCTCAGTCGGTAGCTATCTGTTGGCCTTGATGGTTATGGCTGGCCACATCCACGGTGTAGAGGCATTGGCGGACTTAGCTGAGATCAAAGATGACCCCTACATCCAGGAACTATTTAAAGATGAAGTTGCGGCGGTGAGAACCATTGGTGACTTCTTGAGAGATTTTGAACCTGAGCACATTTTTAAGCTCAATTTATTTTTGGACCGCATGTCCCGCACACTTTTCTCCTCTCTCCAAATGAACTTGGAGGAGCCATTTAAGCCTAAGAATCTGATTGTCGACATGGACTCAACTTATCACGAACACTTTGGCGAAAAAATTGAAGGGGTAACCTGGAACTATAAGAAGGAGTGGTCACTTGAGACCCAAGTTGCCTTTAACTCTCTTGGATTTTGCCATAGCGTTTTGCTGAGACCTGGCAACACTAAGTCTGGAACAGATGCAGCAGAGCAAATGGAGCACCTACTTAACGACACGCTGAGAGCGGCGGAGCGCCGCCACTCAGGTCTTTATTTTTTCCGTGCCGACTCAGCTTATTGCAACCAGGATGTTATTAAAGTTTGTCTAAAAAAGGGTTGGCAGTTCACGCTTACAGCACATGATAGAACCACTGGTTGGAAGGACCAGCTTGAGCACGAGGGCATTGATTGGAAGCCCTGGGTTTACAGCGAGGAGGATATCAAAAAGGCTAAAGAGCGTGAAGAGGAGCTGCCCGTTGTGGAAGTGGGTCGTTTTTTCTGGCGACCCTCATGGTCCAAGCAAACCCTGTTGTTCCCAATTGTAGTCAAGCGTACCTGGAAGCCCATCCGAGAGGAAAAGCATCAAGGCGATCTATTTGCACCAGATACGATCAAAGAGCTTGGCGAGTGGGATTATTACGCAGTGGTGACAAACCTCAATTTAGCTCAGTGGTCATTGCAAGAGGTCTTAGAGCACCACGCCAAACGTGGAAATAGCGAGAACTTTGTGAAAGAGGAAAAATACAATTTTAAACTCAAGAATTTCCCATGCCAAAAACTATTGGCAAATCATGCCTGGATCCTTCTCGCACAAGTGGCGCATAACATGATCCGCTGGATTGCCATGATGGACAGGCCAGAGCGGCCGCATTATTCGAAAAAGATCAGGAACAAGTACGTATTTATCGCCGGACGAGTTGTGTCGCACGCAAAGACAATCACGCTTCGTGTGATGAAGTCCGTTTATGAAGGGAGGTTAAAAAATCTAGTAGAGGGTTGGCAGTTCCCGGAAACAATGGCTGCTCAGGCCTCAGCCCCTGGCTGAGGAGACATATGCAGGTCTCTGAAAACCGAATAACTGATCAGCAGGAGGTGAGAAATGCAGATTGGAAGTTTGGGGTCAGGGATTTGAACTCACGATTTTTTGCTACTCAAAAATGCTATCTCTCCGATAAAGGCAGTGGTGCGCTTTCAAATGCACTCGTTTGCCCCGACGTGCGGCTCGCAAACGTAATTCCACCGCACAAAAGGACGGTGATCCGAAATCTCGCGTAGGATCGAGGCCCGCGAAGAAAGTCGGCTTCTAAAAATGTCTGCAGAAACTGAAAAAGGGTCAATTAACGCGGTTTATCCGCCAACTTGGGTAGTTAACTTATTTTGTTTAGCAACTGCGTTACCATTAACACTTGATTTTAAGAAGGTGTGCAATCATCGGATCTCGTTCCGAGCGAGCATCTAGGGTCGCCGGCCCCCTAAACGTCCCCAGGGTACGGGGGCCGGAAAAGGTCCTGGAACTCAGGTCCACAACAAGAGGGGACGTTTCTCATAGCGGTCATTTGCCCGAGTGTTTTGGCCACCGCAGGCAAAAAAAGAGGATGAGCTCTCCTCCAGGGAAAAACTCATCCTCGTGTGGCTTACGATGACTTCGCCTCATCGGGCGGCGTCGCCGTTTGGGCTGTAGGCAACAGCTTGGGCTCTGTGATCTCGAACACTTCGCGCGATGCCTGCACCGCCTCTTGATTTTTGCTCTCGAACACTTTTGCTTCATCAGCCTTTTGCTTTGCCTTTTTTGCCAGGTACTCTTTCTTTTGGGCGCTGACCGAACCATGGGAGCATTTCGCGATTCTGGAAATCTCTCTAAACGAGAGGCCGGCATCAAGCAGCGACTCAATCAGCGCTGAATTTCTCTTTCGAACGCGACCAATTTGCTTGCCTCGCGCCTTCGCCGCCGCCAGTCCGTTCTTTACACGCTCTGCGATGAGGTCTCTTTCTAGTTGCGCAATCGCGGAAATTATCACGAATACGACGTGGCCTAGACTTGTATTGAGGTCCAATTTTTCGGTCAGTGAGATGAAATTCGTCTTATGCTTACGCATGATTTCTAAGCCTTTGAGCATATGGCTTACCGAGCGGGCGTAGCGAGAAAACGCGAAAACTATCACGTTTTCAATTTCGCCGTTCTCAACGGCTGCCATCATCCGATCAAGGCTTGGACGTGAGGCTTTCGTGCCGCTTTGATTCTCATCGGCGAAAAGTTCCCATTCGGTAATCTTGTTTTGCTCGCAGAAAATTCTGAGCGCTCTTATCTGTGCATCGAGTCCGTTTTTTTGATCCGCCGTACTTACGCGCGCATAGCAGGCTGTGCGACGTTTTGATTGATTTTGTGCTTCCATATGGTTTCTCCGGAGGAAAAAATGCGACGGCCCGAGAGCAATCCCTCGGGCCGTCTGTAAGAAGTTGAAATGAATACTGGGGTTGGGTTAGGCGCTGGCGCTCAATCGAATCTCAGAAGGTTGAGAATCGCCGTTGCAGCTAAAACTATCTCGAACCGCTTAGCCACGTAGTCCCCAACGCAGGCAGAGGGCTTCAAGGACCGCCACCTTGAGATGAGGGCTCATGCTCAAAGCTGAATCAAAGAAATTGGCGCGTGGAAGTGCTTCGTCTCGCCATACGCCAAAAGCCCACTGAGCGGCTGCTTTGTGCCCAGAGCTAAAAGGGAGCTTGAAAATCTTCTCCCACTGGATCGACTCGGTTTCGAGATTGATATGGGGAGCAACGGCCTCCATGAGATAGGGATCGGCGTTAAATATAAGGAGAACGGCACGCATCTGCATTGAGAGCTTCCGGCTGGAGTATTGGGGTTGACGGTCTTGGGTTTGAATTTGGGCTTCCATAAGTTTCTCCGAAATAAATCCAAGCACCGACTGGTGCTTGGGCAAGAGTTTGGCGTTCATGGTTTTGACTCCTTCCGGTTGGTCAGGAGCCGGGTGTATTTGGAATAGGAAATCATGCCCTGGTCAGACTTCGCGGCGGCCAAGCCAAGAAGCTGAAGCGTGCAGGATTTCAACTGGCCGACAAGGGCAAGAGCGATTGCTACTTTGACAACAAATGCGTAAAAGCGGACAAGTTCCATTGGGCAAACCTCCATTGAGTTTGTTTGGTTCGCCCTCTGAAATTGCGTGTAGCAAAAGTTGTAGTAATTTGTAGCAAGACTTTGAAATGCAGAGAAATACTCTGAAATACTCGTGCATTTTGCGCAGAGCCCTTATCGGGGTTTCAAGTAGTTGATGCGCTTAGAAAATTCTGAATTGGTGATTTTTTTGGTGTGTTGATTGGCGGAGAGGGTGGGATTCGAACCCACGATACGGGATTAGCGTATACTCGATTTCGAATCGAGCTCCTTCAGCCACTCGGACACCTCTCCAATTGGGAATGCTGAAGTCGTGTAATCGCTTCGAACTCTTACGTATGAGGCACGGGCATACCCGAGTCAACCTCTTCGTCCCGTATAGGCCTTCTGAGTGGGCTCCCGGCGTTGATGTCGGGTCCGCCAGCCTTCCAACGGCCCCGGGTCGGCGTGTCCATCAGCTTGACGCGACTGGACTCAATCCTTTGGTTTTGCTTTTAGACGGATGTTGACTTGCTGGCCCGGCATAAGAAGTTCCTTTTTGTCGGTGAGGATTTCATAGCCCTCGCCTTCGGCTTGGAGGCGATAGGTGTCTCTCTCCAAGTCCGTAAAATGAAAGTTGAATTTGTCAATTGTGGCCGTTCGGCTTTCCCCTTCACGCGTTCCCGTCACTACAAGGCGTACCCCTGCGCAGGGCCGCGGCGATAAATCACCTTCCACAAAAAGCTCGCAGCGACCGAAGATGCTCGACAATGTTTCCGTCTCGCCGGTCGTGGGATTCGTTGATCCGGGAATGGGAATTTGCGCTCCGACCGTGGCCATGCCCATGCAGCTGGGGTCATTCTCCGTATTGCACTCCATGGGCAAAGGTGGATCCCCGGCCACACGGTTTTTAGGTATGTTCTTACAGCCGGTGATAGCAACGGAAAGGATGGACGCGATCGACACAAGACTAGGGAAGATCAAGCGGGTGATCGACATGCTCCACGTGTAACACTAAGCTTCATGCGGGCCAACGGATTTCTTGATCGCCGTCAGCTCATGTGTCAACTGCCTTACTGCATCGGCGATATCCGCATTGTATCCAAACACGGTGTCGATATCGTCGACTGAAACCCAGTCCACTCCTCGATGATAAGAAGCATCCTCGACCGGCTGTGAGGTGATAGACTTCAGGCGCCCGGCCAGAAAATCAGTGACACAGTCGTGGACGATACCATTCCATTCAAAATCGTAATGGCGACGAAGATGGAGCCCCCTGATCACGTCAACCTGATATCCGGTTTCCTCAAACGCTTCCCGAAGCGCGGCCGCAATCAATCCTTCGCCCTGTTCAATTTCCCCCCCTGGAAGAAAGAAGTACCTTTTCTTGCTGAAGGGGTCTTCCGCATGAAACCCGAGTATTTTGCCCTCATGGATAACAATGATGCTGACTCGCTGACGCCGAACTTTCATATCTCGTTTATCCCCCTTGGGCGAGCGTGAAATTCGCGCTTAAAAATAGCGCATCGTCGTATCGATCGTCATGTCGTATGTCCAATAGCTTCGTAGAATAGGCAACGCAACCCTCTTCCAAACAGCCGCGGCGGTTGTCCAACATCGCACGCGCCGTCAACGCGATCGTGATTTGGTGTATAACTGGCGGATCGCTGAACCCTAGACCAGACATTCGGACCAAGGACCTCGGTGCGCCCGCTCCTAAGCCCGTCAACTCGGCCTTTGTCCGTTGAGAGGCCCATCTATATATCCGAAAAAAACCAAGGGAGTTGACGGGAGAGAATGGCCAAAAGACCAAGCCTTGCAGAGGGCACTCAGCTGGGAGCCTACAAGATTGTTCGGCTTATCGGCCGCGGCGGCATGGGCGAAGTGTACGAAGCCTACGAAGAGCGCCTTCACCGGAAGGTCGCTCTGAAGATCATTGCGCCCGAGCGCGCCCAGGATCATGATGCCGATGAACTCATCCGAAGGTTCTTTCAGGAGGCACGCACTCTTGCACGTGTGAATCATCCCAATGTCGTCACCGTGTACTCCATTGATCGCGTTGATCAAATCCAGTTTATCGCGATGGAGCTCGTGGACGGCATTTCTCTAAAGGATCTCCTCAAACGCTTTGTACTTTCCGCCGACGAGGCCGCGTGCCTTTTTATTCAGCTGCTTGAAGGCCTGGAAACTCTCCACAACGACATGATTGTTCATCGCGACCTGAAGCCGCATAACCTTGTGTTACGAGCGAATGGTCAGATCAAGCTTCTCGACTTCGGAATCGCCAAGAGAATGAATCGTGTCGAGGACAACCTCACGCACGTGGGAGCCGTCATCGGCTCAGTCCCTTATATGCCTCCCGAGGTTCGTAACGGCGCCGCCGCCACGCCTCAGTCCGAGCTCTGGAGCGTGGGGGCCATGCTTTATGAATGCCTGGTCGGTGAACCGCTGATTAAGATGCAACCGGATTTTGTGCAAGGATCCCGACGTTCCGAAAATCAGATCCTCCAATTTCCCAAGGAGTCATCGATTCCTCAAGAAATGCGGGCGATCGTGGAACGTCTTTGCGCGCGGCGTTTGGAAGACCGCTATGCCACGTGCGCGCAGGTCATTGCGGATCTCAGGTCCTTCCAAAGTCATCGCCCGCCCCTTTCTTCGGACGTGTTTTTGTCCCTTTCGAAAAAAATCGAAAATCTCAGCTCGACGGATGAACATGGGGGCAAGAGCCGGATTCCGCTGACCGCACTCAATGCGATTAAACCCGTGAGCCCACCACCTCCCAGCGGCCCCGCGATCTCGTACCGTCTTCCCATATCATTGCGGCCTCAAAAGATGCTCACAGGCGCCGCCGTGATCGGGATCATAGCCTTGCTCGTCTACTGGATCGTAGCTCCCGATGAGAGCGGAATTGGCCGTCAATTGGGCGGCGAGAATGGGATTGTGACGGACTCGGATCCCCAAGCCGTCAGTCCTACGGGATCGGATCTGCAAGCTCTTAGCCCAGTAAAGGGAGAACCTCTCTGGCTTACGGCGGATCAGATTCCTACACTGACATGGTCGAAGCCCGTGACCACACATGACTACGAGATCCAAATAGCCAGCGATCCCGAATTTCAAAACATCGTCATACGAGAACCGGCGTCGGGACGCATCTACCGTCCTAACCGGGTGATCGCCGAGGGCCATTACTATTGGCGCCTCGTTCACCGCCGCGAACAAATCGCCGCGACCAACGCCGCGGACTTCACGATCTCCTACTTCTCACCTCTCGAACTCAACGCGCCAGCACCGAGCGCGTCCTTCACGCTCAAGAAGGAAGAGGAACGGTTAAACCTTGATTTCGCCTGGACTTGCAAGCCGGCAGCCACAGCCTATCTCGTTCAGATCAGCCCGGACCCGAATTTCGCGAAAGTGCTCCATGAAAGCGTCGGCGAAAGCTGCGAATGGAAGGATGTCCCGATAGAGCCGGGGAGCTATTACTGGCGTGTCCGCGTGGACGAGCCTCATAGTCAACATCAACCCTGGAGCGTGGTGTATCCCTTCCGAATTCACTCTCCGCCCCAACCTCCGGCCCAGCCTCAACCGCGACCCGAACCTCAGCTTCAGACGCAAACACCCCCATCGCTGCAACCGCAGCCGCAGCCGCAGCATCTAACTCAAAAGAGCCGTGTCAAAAAGGCACCCACATCAAACGAGCCACGACCGGTGCGGCGCCCTTCGGAGAGCAAACGTCGAGCAACAAAGCCCACCACGCGCAAACGAGTCCCAGGGCGGACAGTTCGGCGGGAGCTGAGCGCGTTTACCAAGGACCGCCATAGGGAAGAGTCTCCAACTCCCGCACCCGAGGTCACGCCCACTCCAACCCCCGCAAAAGAACGCGCCCAGGAGAAGGAACCAACCCTAAACTTGAATCCGGACTCAGCTCGGGATTCAGATTCGATATCAACTTCAACTTCGACATCAACATCTCGATCAGCATCAACGCCCACCCCAATGCCAACAGCCACCTCAACACCGCGGCCGGTGCCAATCGCGCTCTCGGAGATCCCCGGACCCGATATCAAGACTCCACCCAACAAAATGAGTGTCCCGCGTCCCGCCACAGGACGCCTGTCCGTTGTCTTTTCTTGGACCGCACTGCCCCGGGCCTCGGGCTACATCATCGAGGTGGCTTCAGATCCCGCATTTAAAAACATCATTGAAAAGAATGATTGCGACAGTCCCCATTGGATTCTCAAAGGCGCTGAGTTCAAAGGCTGGATCTACTGGCGGGTGCGCGCCAATTTACCTCAAGGTCAAAGTGCTTGGTCCAAGATCGCCTCATTCCAGGTCCGTGAAGGAACGCGCTGATTCTCCCGTCCACGCCTACTAAGCTTAGGCCAATCGCTCACGAATACGAAGAGCTTTGAGCAAGTCCGCAACCGAAACGATTCCCACCAGCCGGGATTGCGCGCGGTCGATCACCAGAAAACGCGCTCCCCGGCTAAGGGACCCGCGTTTCAAAACTTCCGTGACATCCGCCTCCGCCGCCACGGTATTTTCTTCGGGCAAAGACATCATCACATCGCGCACACGAAGGGTTCCCCATCGCTCTCGCGGCAGTTGGGAGATACGCTCTACGGTCAAGCATCCGATAACACGCTCACCATCCATAACAGGATAGAGCTCGTGGTAGGTCGTTGTGAAGTATGCGCTCACTGCCTGTTCCACTGTCAGATCTGGAGGGATCGTGACCGGCTGGGAGCGCACAAAACGAGCCATAGGCAATCCCCTCAAGGTTTGTCGCAGAACCGTGCCTCGATAGGAGAGGCTCGCCATTCCCTGAACAAACAAGCCGATAAGAACGAGCCACAGCCCGCCCACGAAGGCACCGGCCAGGATGTCCAGTAGACCCAGTGCCACCAACATCCATCCAAAGATGCGCCCCACACGCGAGGCGATCCGAGTGGCCCAACGCAGGTCCCGCGTCCAAGCCCACAGCGCCGCACGCAATATACGACCTCCGTCCAGCGGGAAAGCCGGTACAAGATTAAACAGCGCCAACAGCAAATTGACGGCTCCCAGATAAGTCAGAATGGCATTAATCAAAAAGGACCACTCCAATTGCCAACCAATAGCGCCCAGCATGCCAAGAAAAACGCCTATTCCAATACTCGCCGCCGGGCCCGCAGCCGCCATCAGGAATTCAGACTTCGCACTGGGAGGTTCCTCATCCATTTCTGCCACCCCGCCAAAAATAAAGAGTCGAATGCTCCGAATGGGCAGGCCGTATTGGCGTCCCACCCAAGCGTGTCCGAATTCATGCGCGATGATGGACGCGAACAATCCCACGGCACTGAATAGAGCAAGAGCCCAATAGGTCACCGCCGGTTGATGAGGATAAAGCATGGGAAAGTAACCTGTCGTGAGTGACCAGATGACAAGAGCCGCGAGGAACAGCCACGTCCAATCCAGTCGCACGCGAATTCCCGAAAGTTGAAACAAACCTATACCGTTTCGGGAACGTAAACTCTCCTCCATCACGTATCTCCTTCCGCTCCCCTCCTGCAATTCAAGATTGGTGCCGCGCTAGACAAGGATACCGTGATTATAAAGCCGTGCGACGTTCGTCACCGCCCAATCGGCGGCTGTCAGGCGATCTACCGCGCCCCCGCATTGATCCACTGTACAATTTTGTCGATATCGGACGCAGGCCATGCGTTCCCGCCGTCGGGCATCGCTCTTACACCCGATTGATGGCGCAAAGCCTGAACCATAAGCGAACCATCACCGTTGAAGGGAGTCACCCACGCACGAGAATTGCTCGTAAGAGACATAAGTCCTGATCTCGTCCCGGCCGAGGAATGACAGCCCACGCATCGATCCATCAATGACGAGATCGTTGAAAAGGGGACTTGAGCCCCGCCGTCACCCCCGCCTCCGCCACCAATCTGGCCAGATCCTGTGCCAGACCAAACCTCGTATGCGGCTCTTGTATAACTCTGCAATTGGCCGTCCGGAACTGGCGAGCGCCATACGCCGAAGTCCGCCTGATCAAAGCTGCTGTGGGAGCCATACTCGTCGACGCCGCCATGAATATAGATATGTCGGGAACCATATCCGAGTTCGGAGGGGCTCCCGGTTTTAACTATGGCCTCAGAGCCTTTATTTCCATTGACAAAAATTTGGAGATCATCGCCGGATTTATCATAGCGAACGGCAATCGCGAACGGACCTTCACCTGAGGTTTTATCCTCCACCACAAATGTCTTTGATTTATTGTTATTCCCGTCGAACCAGAAGTACGCGAGAAAAGAGAGACCTTTCGCATGGGAGTAGACATCCAGACCGAGTTGTCCAGTTTGGTCTCCGTTTGTGGGCCTGAGATCAAACAGCCGCAGTACGGTGTAGGCGCCTGTGGGATCCGGTAAGAGTTTCACTTTTCGCACGACAGTTAACACAGTGTAGCTGTCCGCTACAGTCTCTCCCAAATCTCCAACCGCTGGCATCAAATGCGTGCTCGGTGCAAAACTGAGCCAACTTTTTCCACCCTGCACAGACGTAAAGGTAGGAGCCCGATCCATGTTGAGGGAAGTGGAATTGGTTCTGAGTGGAGGAAATAATGCGATTCCCAAACCATCCGAATCCATCCATCGCTCCACCAAATTCTCGCCATTCGTTTTGAGGGAACCGCTCATGGTCCAGCTGAGATCCGCCAGATCCTGGAGTACAAACTTCCTGGAGAGCGCGGACTCATCCACTGTATGTTCAGACATGCTGCAGTTCTGAAAGCTCATAATCACAACCGATGAGATCACGACAATCGCAATTCCGACATATTGTTTTAAACTTTTCATGTCACCACACTCCCGCCCTATCCAGACGCTAAAAGACCTGCCAACCCGGCGACTCACAAACCAGCTGAGCCAGTAAACTCCACCGGTTAGTGACGGACTCACTCGCCCTCGCCAGCGTGCGATCGATTTCCATCAGTTCCGTAACGAGCTCCGTTGAATCCATATCCGGGTAAAACCGCGCGACGAGCTTGCCGACGCTGTGCTCTTCGGGAGTGGGCGACTGACCCTTGACGAGACCCACGAGTACACCCATGACCGCGGCACTTGAAGTGAGGCTCATGCAGGCCTGCGTTCGTGCAGCCTCCCGAATTGTTGACGGAAAGGCATTCAGGTTATTGCCGACATGGCTCACATTGTAATTGCAGTCCGCAAACGACCCGGTCCGCGCGATGTCACAGCTTCCTCCCAAGGCCTGCTGGATGGGTGCGAACTCGGTTTGCACCAGCTGACGCGCGGTCGCACCAGTGGACGCATCCTCACCCACGAAGGCGTAAACCAGCTTCTCTTCGAGTTGCGCCATATCCATGAGGGGAACGCGGGTCACATCGTAGTTTTTGCTGAACACACCCATATCGATCCTCGGGTGATTATCAGGCAGGCCGCTCTGGAAATTCACACCTTGCAGAAGTCGGGGCGAACAATTCTGGAACACACCAAAACCCAGCGCGAACGCGCCGGTAAAAACGAGGGCCTGAAGTCCATGCCGCTGGATCATCCTCATGCAATCATCCTCCCCGAAGCGAGAGCATAGACTTTCCCATCGCGGACTTCGACTAATGGTGACGCCAAGTTCTTCCAGGGATTGTCTGGCAAATTGAGAAGGACGGCGAGAGTTGACCCGACGTGGATGGGAGATAGAGTGACGGATTCCGTCCCAGCCGCAGTCTGCAGGGAGGTCGTTGTCTTTTGACCAAATGATCCAAGCCCCATCGCATCCTTTGCAACATTGCCGAGGATCATCGGAGCGCCCTCATGGAGGCCTGTGATCAATGTGGTGATCATAGCATCAAAACCATGATCACATCCCCCGCCGCTCACCCGGGGCGTACGGCCAAAATCGGAAGCCGTGTGAATCACAGTTTTCTTAAAAAGATCTTTTTGCTTCAGTTGACTTACAAATTCGAGAAGGCCCGCACCGTAGCCGCGGTAAAGGGCGGAGTTCAGCATAATGGCGGCCATGCTTCCCGTCGCGTGCTGGTCAAAAGTGGCATTGAGAGTGTAATCGCTGGCCGAAGACGTAGCCTGTTTAATAAATTGACCCTGAACATTGGGAATGACCCCTAAGAATGAAAGTTCAAGTGAGTCGGCGTAACCATACTGTAAACAAAATTCAGCCAGGGCGAAGTTTTGTGCGAATTTGTGGAGCTGAAGAGCATTGATCCAAGTCCTCAGATCCGTTCCTGCCACCGGATAGTAGAGTTGATCCGTGAAGAGAGCGTAGCTGTTCTCTAACCCTCCGTTGATCGTATTCGCACTCACAGTGGGAGCGATGATGGGAACGTCCGTGAATCCCGGCACTCCCAAAGCGCGGGCGGACGTCTCAATGACACTCAGGTACCTATTATAGAGGGGCGTCCATGCGGCGATGAGTTCATCTACACCGTCTTGAATCACCTTCTGCGACGCTTCGAAGTCATTGAGTATCGCTTCTGAGTCCGCAACACGGGCCTTCAAATCTTCCGCAAATAGTTTATGAACAGTCGATGCCATGCTTCGATATTGGCGCTTTAGGCTGACCGAAGTGGGATAATGATTTCCGAAGGGAAACAACAACCGTTCCACGAGATTCGTACCCGCTGGCCCACCGATGACACCCGACGCGCCCGTTCCCGTGATCGACCGGTACCCGCTGAATGCACCCAGGGCGCCGAAATCCGCGATAGGATATTGAACAACCTTGAGGGGAGTATGCGAATGATCGGCCACATAGCCGTGAACACTGCCCAATGACGGCACCGGAGCCGTCTGCATGGCGCAATTGGAGGTGTGACTGTCGACGCCTGAACCGTAACCGCGGATCACGATCATATGCCGCAACAATTCTTCCAATTTCGCTTGCCCGCCACCACCGGTCGTCACATTCGTAGACCAAATGCTGGGCACGAGGACGCCGTTGTAATCATAGAGCGAATAATCTCCCGCGGTGCCGCCTGAGTTGTAGCGCGTGACAACCATGGGGTTAGACGTCACGTCGGGGTCCTGTGTGGACGTCTTGAGCATATGGTCGAAGATCCAACGCGGCGGCGCTCCCGGGAAAACGCAATTCACGTAATTGAGAGTTTCCGTATTCGCGCTGGCATAAACTCGACGTTCCAGGTTCTGATAGATGATCCTCAGAAAGTCGCTTACGGCAGTAGATTGGGTTGCGGCTCCGCATGCCAGCCCTGCCGCGCCCGCCTTTAAAAATTGACGGCGTCTCATAATTCACCACCTGTCAACCGACCAAAATCCGCCTTGCGGTAGATCTGCGAGCTCAAGATGCGTTTCACGAGCTTTTTCAAACTGCCCGTCTGTTTGAGTTCCCGACCCAGATCAATAACAAACTGGCGTGCTTCGCGTTCCGACGACGTCATGGAATTCACGAGACCGGCATTTGCAGGATCCAGAGGATCGTAGAGCTTGATCGAAATCCCGGTAAAATACTGAAAGTACTTTTTGGCCGCGCAGGCGTAAAAGTCATCCGTAGCCGCCAACGCTTGCCCCAATTCTTCCACTCCATTTACGTCACGCGAGATGAGCTGTCCGGTGATGGAGCGAAAGTAGAGACGCCCAGCCGGACTTTGCCGGTGAAAGTTACTCACATCTTTTGAGGGCCAAAACTCTTGGTCGCCGGCAGGACCCTGGTCGGCCCGGTAGCGGGCAATAGTGGCGGCGGAGCGCATGGTGGGAACAGCTGTCCGCGACGCAAAGGTCGCCGGTTGCAGGTTGCGCGCCGCCAACGCGGCCTGATCCATAACGGTATGACAGCGCAAGCACGAGGTCTGCCGGCGAAATCCGGCTGTGGAATCTGTCCTCAGATAAGAGCCAACATCGGAATCGCGCACGGCCGGCAATGACCGGCAGAGGAAATCCTCAAATATGGATTGCACCCACCGTCGTGGAAGTTTAGTCGTCCCGTTGGTCTTGAAGTCACTGGTGGGGTGCCCAAAATTCATCAGAAGATAAGGAATCGAGCCGATCGCTCCGCCTCCATAATGGGCATGAATGGCCTGCGGAACAATTATTCCATCTGGATTCAAAGTCGCATTTGCCGTTGAGCCTCCGGTCCACACAAACGAGGACGCTCCCGTATCTCCGTCTACCTGAACGCCTAACAATTTCCCAACCGGCACGAGAAGCGTGGAAACACGCGTGTAATCCTGATCGGACGACGGAAAATCCTTGGCCACGGTGTCAATGGTATGTGAGTCATAGTATGTTGAGCCGCTGACTAGAGCTCTTGAAATCCGCCCGATTCCACCCGTCTGATAATAGGCGGCGACACTCGAAAGGTCCCGATAAGCCCGCAAACTACCGGTACCTGACAGAACCGTCGTGTAGCTCACGCCACCGAACAAAGCCCGCGTCAGATAGTACGATGGCTCGGACCCGTCGTAAATGTCCATGGTTCCGAAAAAGACATCATTAATATAGTCAGCCTGTCCGATCCACTTTTTACCAATCCAATCGCGGTGGATCTTATGGAATCGTTCGACTATGTTTTCATTAACCTTGGATCGAGTAGTCAAAACCCCATCGCTCCCAAACGCGACATCATCCAACAGCTTACCGCAAAGAGTGCCTGCCGTCTCACCCTGCCGGGCGCGCGCAAGCAAGGGGTCGCCGTCGGGTAAGGGTGAACCTGTGAGTTGGAGATAACACCGTCTCAGTAATCGTATGTTTGAAAGGACTTCGGCGTGAACCGCGATTGGCAACATTACGCCCACGCAAAACAAAACGCGAATACCCCGTACCATGATAGTACCAATCTAACACAGCTCACCGCCCAGCTGTGATACACCAGTGGTGAGTTGTCTCAATCTGGATCATCTGGGCGCAGGACTTTCGGCCTAGTCCGACTTCGGACTCCTTAGTCCATGAACATTCTATGGACGCGACAAAATTACTCGGACGACAAACGTTTGATGGGGAAACTGTCAAAAGTCTAAACCACGTGTCTCTGGCATGTCTCATCTTCAAACGTCAACGGAGCCCACATCATCGCTCTATTCGACATGTAACTGCATGCCGGCATCCGCTATATTATTAATTTCCCATGTCTTCGCAGCACCATTCTCCGGCATATGGAATGCAGGTCAATTCTTAGCACTGGGGGAAACATATGCAGTGTCTTAATTTATTAAAAGCAACTTTCGTGGCTATATTATTACTTTATTTAGTTGCAGCTTCCACGGCTTTTGCGGACGACCAATGTGATTTGCAGGTCAAGGAATCTTTTGCAGACTGCGCACGAGCCGTGAACTCTCTAAGAGAGCTGGACGCCCTGAGTGTACAGGCTGGCCAAATAGCCAATACGGACGGTGCCCGCGGTTCCGGGGTAGCCCAAGGCGCGGCACTGTCAGTCGCCGCCGATCCCCGCGGAGAGGCCGCAGAAAAACTCTGTACGACAGCTGAATCTGCTTGTGAGAAGCGTTGTGGAGAAAGGTCAGAAGAGTCCTGCAAAGAGATACGTAGGATTGCTCGTGCCATCGCTATGGAACGTGGGGTAATGAATGCGCAGAGGATCCCTACTGCAACCATGACCGGAGAAACGGACCAAATGGCATTCAACAGATATAGAGTCTTTGAAAAGAAAGATGATCACGGAACCCAGTTTACCGTGCCCATTTTGCCGCGCGACCACCATAACCATCTATCAGTTCAAGATGTGCTTAAAGCCACCGGGGGAGGTTATAAGTGTGTCAGAAACTGTAATTAGTGGGTCTTCATCAATGACGATTGCCGAAACAATCCTTGAAGCGTATGGATTCTCCGCCCCGCCCCTGAGGCGCGGCTGACTTTTGGATCTTAAACGGTTGTCTGATGCCTGGCAGACACTTTGCACCTTCTTGTTTTTATTTGTGAAGATTGAGCCGTGAGGGATCAAGAAGGGGGATAGAGATGGAATCATCTCGACAATCAAGATCAAGGTGTCAAAAGAGTTTGGTTACAATCCTCTCGGCACTAACGTTAATCAGCGCTGACCCAGTTGCCGCCGACGCGACTGGATATCCCGCGGCGACCGGGTCCTCCTCGTGTTCCACCTCCACTCAAAGCGCGGTTGGAACTTACCGGCACGGGGCGCGGCGGCCCCTTTATTACGATGCCTAGCCACCGCATTTGTAGGTCCTGGACGGTTTTTTGCTTCGTTATCCCGCGAGTCGCGCGAGGGCGCGCTGGAGAGGAGATTTCGTGCTTTCAAACCTTCTATCGATTCCCCACCTTCTTTTATCAGCGTTATTATCAGGCCCCTTAGGTCCGTTAAGCCAGTTCAATCAAACGCTACCTCCACCGCCAGAATCCGGTGCAGCGGGCGAAGTGGCGCTCGGACTAGGACTGGCAGGGTTTATGCTCACTGGCTTCGTAATTCTAATTGCGCTCGCCATCGTCGCCGTGTTGGCCTTTGCGTGGATGCGCAAGCAACGGGGGCGCGAACAGTATCAACGCCAGCGTCAAAACCAACGGCGGTCCGCACGCCCGCTGCAGTACCGACCGCGCTAGTTAGGATAGAACGAGCTAATTAGAAGCAGCAGCGGAGCACGCAACGTCATTACTCAGCTCATGCAAACAATATATATTAAATGCATGCCGGATCACGGGTTGGGCCACATTGCGTACAGGAACGCCTCCCGGAGTTTCTCCAAACTCGATGCCTTTATGAGCATGCCCGTGGAAAACAACGTTGGCGCCGACGCTGTCCACGGCCTCAGCCAGCAAATAACTTCCAAGGAACGGATAAATTTCTTTGCGCTCACCGAGCAAAGTCTGTGACGTGGGAGAGTAATGCAGCAGCACGATCCGATAATCCGTTTCGAGAGCCGCCAATCCCTCCCTTAAATGGGCGGCTAGCATTTTGGTGTGACGGATAAACGCCTTCGTCTCCGGTTCACCGAAGTCACTGCAACAAGCCCCCACAAATCCACCGCCAAAGCCCTTCATGCCATAGATCCCGATGCTGGTGCCATTGATGTTCATTTCAACCGATTCCTGTTCCAACACGTGCACACCCGCCTGCTCCATAGTCTCGACAATTCGCTCCTCGCGGTCGGAATTGAAATCATGGTTCCCGAGTACGCACACCACCGGAATGGGACACTCCGCGAGATCTTCGGCCAAGACCTTGGCTTCCTCTTCATGCCCGACACACGTGAGGTCACCCGCAATCAGCAGAATGTCTGCCTTCCCCTCCATCTCCGTCCAATGACGACTCAATCGCCCACGCGAATTGCGGTCGAAATGGACGTCGCCCGCCGCCGCGACCCGGATCATACGATCTCCTTTACGTCATGGGGCGCATCATAGTCCGCCACCTGGAGTTGATCATTGATCTCGTATCCTGGCGCCATTTCCCTTACGATCGATAGGACCGATTCATGTTGGGCTTGGGTTTGAATTTGGCCGCGCACCAAAATTTGTTTTCCCTGTACAAACACATCTGTTCCCATGGCTCCCGTATGTTCATCCTGAATCAAAGCCTCACGCACACGCGCCGCCATGTAAGGTTCGGGCGACGCCTGCCCGGGGGCATGATGTTGCGACGCCGTTGAACTCCGGATGACTTCACCTTGGGCGGGACGCCGATGCTGCTGTGGTGCCGGCGCCCCAAAGATCACGTCATGCAGCCGCTGGATCACCCAGTTCGGGACCCAGATGTCGTCAGATTGAGCATAAACAAGAAGCGCCGCCAGCCTTCGTTGCGCCTTACGTGAGCGGTGGAGGAGGTACTCCCAATCCACCTTCGCATGTGAAAGCACGGCCAGAGCGTCATGCCAATGGTGGGGACATTCTTCAGAATGAACAGCGCACTTGATGAGCACAAAATCCTCCGGACTGATCACGCGCACCTGACGTCCATGATAGGGGACCAAAAGGGTGCGCTCGCGCATCTCATCATCATAATAAAAGCCACCTTCCGACCGGAAGATAATGTCGATCAGCACTCCCTCCTTAAATGCCTTGTAAAGCCAGGTGGGATGAGTTTGTTCGGTCCGGAACCCTTTGTTCTCCAGAAGCCCCAATATCGCCTCGGCGTCCTCCGGTCGAACAAACACATCTATATCTTGTGTGCCCCGGGGACGGCCCAAGCTGGTGGCCGCAATACCCCCGATAAGGGCATAGGACACCTGGCTCTCTTCGAGCGCATCCAATGCGGCGAATAGCGCCGTATCAAACTTTCGACCCGCCTCCGTCTCCAAAGAACTCGACTGTCCCTGAGAATCCGTATGGCGGCCTCCAAGCCCTGTCATCGATGCCTCCTTGATGAATCGAATCAATTGCAGTGCACAATAAACCGCGAACAGCCTCCTTAAATCTGCAAAAGGCATGCAGACGGTAAGAAGTCGTCTGGTGCCACAGCGAGACCATTTATGACACGCCCTCCGTGGGCCTGGGGCAAATCCCACCGGTAATTTTTATCAGGTCTTCTTTTCCGAGACGGCGACGCCTTTTTGCGGCCGGCTCTAAAAGGAATACCCGTACTCCCGCCCTCTACGGCCATATAGCGCTGTTTATACCTGGCATACATCTTTCTTAAGGGACACCTCGTGCATAAACGAACACTTTTCAAGGAGGAAAGTATATGCAAGCACGTAATCTGATGATCACAGCCATTTCGGCTGTTCTTTTGGTAGGCGGAGCTGCCTGCTCGAAAAAGAAAAAGAAACACTCTCCCGCTCCCGCCCCCGCTCCGGTAAAGGCCGATGGCAAGACGGAAACTAAGGTTCCGTGCGCGGGCTTGGAAGGCGAATGGGTTTTCTTTAACCAGTCGTGGGAAGGCCTTTCAACATTTGGTTTTCACCGCGCGGGCGATGGCCAACTGCACTTCACCGCTAAGGACCAGATTGAAGGTTCTGTGCTTCTCGACGGGAAGGATCAAAAGTTAGACGACGGTAAGAATTCGAGGAAGAAAGAATACATCATTAATGGAAAATGCGTCGACGATGTCATTGTTATGAACAACAAGGCAGACGGCGAGGAACAGATCCTCGAGTGGAAGACGATTTCTCCGACTGAGGGTAACCTCACTGTCAGACCTGCCGGCCCCAACCCGAAACAATTTAAGATCTACATCTTTGTTAAAGAGCTCACTCCCCCTCCGGCCGAAGAAAACAATCCGCCTGGTGGTGGTGAGCGCACGGATCGTGACCCGGTCAACCAAAGTGATCTTGGTCTCTAAGTTCTAATTCTCCACTCCCCTGTGCCGGTGGTCCCACAATGACCACCGGCACTCCCTTGCCACTTCCTTTAATGACCACCTGAATTCAGCTGCCGCCGTTTTGCGGCCCTCCCTAAAAGGAATACTCGCCCCCCGGCCCTCTCCGGCCATATAGCGCTGTTTATACCTGGCATACATCTTTCTTAAGGGAGACCTGTGCATAAACGAACACTTTTCAAGGAGGAAAGTATGCAAGCACGTAATCTGATGATCACAGCTATTTCGGCTGTTCTTTTGGTAGGCGGAGCTGCCTGCTCGAAAAAGAAAAAGAAACACTCTCCCGCTCCCGCCCCCGCTCCGGTAAAGGCCGATGGCAAGACGGAACCTAAGGTTGGCTGCTCCAATCTGGAAGGCCAATGGAAGTTTGCGGCTGACGCAGGCAAAGAGAGCATTGGTCAAATTGAGTATTTCAGCTTCGAGCGTAAGGGTAACGGGGAATTACATTGGAACACCCATCAGCTCGCCGGCGTTGTGAACGTCAACGGAAAAGATCAAAAGCACCAGGACAAGAAAACCAAAGAAGAACAGATTATTAATGCCATCTGCGTGGAAGACCGCGTGTTTATGGAAGTCAAAGACGCGAAGGGAACCGTCATCTCCAAGTTTGAATGGCGCGCAAGTGGAGACGCCGGCCGTGTGATTGAAACAATAGGTGACCGTCAGCAGCTCTACATGTTCAGCCGTCACCAGGATCCTGCTCCGACGAATCAGCTCGAGTTCTAATTCCGGCTCTTTGTTGTGCCGGTGGTTCTGCGATGGCCACCGGCATCTTTACCTAGTTAGGTAAACTGAAATTCTGGCGTCACTCACTCTTCGTCTTTGCAGCCACAGTCCTTTTTACCCGCGGGGCCATGACCGTGGTCATGATGGGGTCCCATCGGTTTCATAGCGTGCATCGGACAATTCTCAGGTCCCATGCCCTCGCACTTGGACCGCATATCCTTCTTGCACTCGGCCATTGGCTTCGTCGTGTCTTTCAGACAGGCCGCCATCGCCTCGTGAACCTCCGCCATTTTCTTGCGGGCCTCGGGCGTGGGCTCGGCCGCCATAGGACCCTTGCCTGGTTTGCCGCCTTTAGGGCCAGCAAAAACGACGCTCGAACCCGCGGAAAGAGCTAGGACGCAAAAAAGACTGAGTGCTGCTTTCATTGTAGCCTCCATATTCATGGTGATTCATAGTGATGTCTTCACTCATCCTGCACAGGAGGAGACCGAGGCGTCACTTGCAAAGTGAATGAGCATCCAGTGCAACGCTGCGTCTTCGGCCACTGCTCGGACTCACGACTGAGTTCCATCAGCTTCTGACAGTTGGGGCATGTGATCTCGCCTGAGATCACCTCGCCCGTTTCCATCCAAGATGTGAACGCAAAGACTAAACCCAAGACAAAGAAAAGAGGCACGAGAACAAAGTGCAGAATTGGCACAAAGACCGTGAAGAACATCACAAGCCAAAGCAAACCCAACATTTTGCCCGCGCGTAACAGGCGCTCGTGGCGAGACAAATCTCGGCGGAGCACATACCCTTCGGTTTTTTGATCATCGACGGAGCAAATGACGGACATACGCGTCGGCTCCGGAGATCCCTCATCCAGCGTCGTCATCCTGTTATAATTAGACCCCATGGCGCAGAAGTCCAAGCACAAAATGAAGTGGAATCTGACGCAAAATCCGTTATGCAAGAACCGTAATCGCCACCTGCCCAACAGGAGTTAAATTCAGATGTCATACGAATTTTATAAGGTCACGCACATCGTGGGAATTCTAATGCTGTTCTGTGGTCTCGCGGCTTTATGGGGTGTGACCAGACTCGGGGGTACGATCACCCGGCACATCCGCGTGTCACTGGGATTGCTGCACGGAATTGGAATGGTCGTCGTGCTCGTGAGCGGTTTCGGTCTGCTCGCACGCCTAGGCGTGTTCGGAAGTATTCCCACGTGGGCCTGGGTGAAAATGGGAATTTGGCTCTTGCTTGGTGGAAGCATGGTTCTGGCCAAACGTAAGTCCCATTGGGGCATTTCCTTGATTTTGCTCTGGCTGACTTTTGGAGGATTTGCAGCCTATCTGGCGATCAACAAACCCTTCTAAACCCTTCTTAAGATCAGGATATCCTACCGGTCATTCCTGATAACCTCATGAGCGGTTATAGACCGGTGCCGGCCCTGAATTGGGACGCTTGGGTTGATAACGCTCTCCGAATACGCGCTCAAACCGTCTCAAGGCATGGAGATGTTGAATGGCATTGTCCCACCAGCGAAAGACCATGTCTTTACGATCCACAACAATTCCGTCTTGGGCCTCAATCTTTAGGACCCCGCTCACCAATTCGACATACTCTGTGAGTTTAACTTTGACCAGATTGCGTTCCGAGAGCGTCAGCCGATGCCAGTCGAACTCTCGCGAAATGTGCCGCGGAGATTTTAAGTCCAACCTGTGAAGGGAGAGATGATATCGCGCCTCAAGTTCCATACGGATAGCGTTAGCCTCCCGCATCTTCTGGTCGCCTTGACGTACGAGTTCCGCCGTCGAGTTCGCGTTCGGGGTCGCTTGATCGACCTTCTTCTCACAACCGAGTCCAGCGAGAGTGATCAGAGCGAGTACAAAAGTGACAAAAATGCGCCTGTTTCCCGTAATCAAATGCATCGTCGTCCGCTTCCTTTCCCATGACCTTGATATAGCAAGACCGCGGCCAGAGGTCTAAGAGCGCGCGGAGCGTTTCAAAGCAAGCTTATGGAGTAAGAACAAGCTATTGACCGAACTACTCTATGAACAAGAGGCTTGATGATAAGGACGCGAACCGAAAGAGACCGCTCTTTTCAGTCCGTATTCAGGGGAGCGAAGCGAGCAATGTGCCAGCGGCAAAAGCCAACGTCACAAAGACAAGCATGATCATTGTAAACTTCAGGGTCACACCCATTGCTGGCCTCCAACTGCCAGCCAAGATCGCAATTCGCGGGCCGACCGAGGCGCGATATTTTGGTTCTCATAACGAAATTTGTCACCAGCAGAAAAATATTTTCAAAGGTGTCAAATAAGCGCACAGAGGACCACCCGGTAATTGACGGGCGCCACCAGCGGCCTTTATGAGAACATCTATGATCGACTTAAAAAAGATTTCTTGTTTTGCTTCTTTAATTCTGGTGTCCACGTTCATGTGGGGCGCTCAATCCGAAGACGGCGTCCGTCAGTACCACTGGAACGGCGAGCCCGTCGCCTGGTGTGGATTGTTTCTGAGTGGAATGTATCTGAATCCCGCGTCCGCCCCTGGTGTTCCGTTCGATCCCGACAATGGCCGGAATCGGCGCCCGGGTCCATCGCAAGACTCAGCCTATCCGACTTCGTTTGAGGGCGAGGGTCAGCACGGTGTAAATGGTTCGGATCCTTATTATGATCCTTCATTCTCGGGCTCTGATTCAGATTCAGGGGAATTTAGCGGCCCCTAGTTAGGGCGTTTCCTAGTTCTCCGCGCTCTCCATACCGATATCCGCCGGACACTCGAGGAGACTCTTCTTCGATTTCGCACCCAGAGACTCAAAGCGGCGCGCCTGCACGAGGACCCGGCTCTCCAGCCGCGTCCGACCTTTCTCATATTCCTCTTTCGCCTTATCCAGATGCCGCCCCACATTCACGTAAGTCTCGATAAAATCACAAAGCCGCTTGTGCAGCTCCTGACCCATCTCCGAAATGCGTTGCGCGTTTTCCGCCAGGCGTTGCTCCGTCCACCCAAAACGAATGACCTTTAACAATCCAACAAGGGTCGGAGGAGTGGCGATTAACACCTTCTTCTCAAGCGCATACTCGACGATGTCCGGCTCGACTTCCAAAGCGGCGTAAAGAAAGGATTCGTTAGGCAGAAATAAGACCGTGAAATCGGCGCTTTCTTTGATGACGTCAGTATAAGCGCGTGTCGAAAGACGTTTCACATGATCCTTCACATGGCGCCCGTGACGAATCATTTCCGACGTGCGCAACTCCTCCGTCGTGGCTTCCAGCGAGCTCATAAAAGCTTCAATGGGAGTCTTGGCATCGACAATGACACTTCTCCCTCCCGGCATCCGAACAATCATGTCCGGGATATGGCGACCCCCCTCGTCCGAAGCCACCGTCTGAAAACTCACATCCGCATACTCAGACATTCCGGCAAGCTCAATGCAATTGCGCAGTTGAACTTCGCCCCAGCGGCCGCGAACATGCGGTCGCTTGAGTGCATCCTTAAGGGCCGTGGTTTCCCTCGCCAGTCGCAAATGGGCTTCCGAAACCCTCTTCAGTTCATGATCAATCGTATGGAATGCTCGCTGGCGGTCCTTCTCTAGGAGATCCAATTGGGATCGGTAACCTTGCAGCGCTTCCGCCATGGGCTTGATCAGAGCATCCATGTCCTTGTGGCGTTGCTCAGAATCTATTTTTTGGATCTCCTGGGCACGCGCGAATGTCGATTGGGCCAAGTTGAGGAATTGGCCCATCGAGGACTCCAGCGCGCTGGACGCTAGACCTTTGAACAGCTCAGAAAGCTCAGCACGGGCGTGTTGCTGCCCGCTCAGGCTTTCTTCAAGCAGGCGCGCTTTGGACCTCAGCTCAGCGGCTTCCGCCTGCACCATCACCAGGTCCCTTAGAGTCTGTTCACGGGCACGCCAAAGGTAGAACGCCAAGGTCACAGCCGCGATGAGAAGGCCACTGAGAAGAGCAATGAACAGCATTTTATGAACGTAGGTTTTAGCGGTAAATTTTGCAAGGAAGGAGCGACATTTTTTGGCACTCAGGCGTTCCCAAGTTCAAACAACGTGAGTTCCGGCGCGCACAAGCATGGCACGGCTCTTGATCTGAGTTGCAAGCAGCTGAAGTTCACGGAAGAGGAGTCAGCTACATTTATGAGGATCTGCAAACGTAATCTTCAATCTTTTTTGGTTCTTCCCGGCCTCTTGGCCGCAGCCGGCATCACGGGCCTAATGGCTGTCGCATGGACGGGTTTTCCGGCGGCGGTGATGGCCGCAGACACCCCCGCGACATCCTCGCCTCCGGTCCTGACGTTCCAAGCGTGGAAGGACAAACAAATCCTCGAAGCTCAGAATCTGGTCTTGCGGACTTCCGCTCGGATCTCGCAATTGCGCACAGGGAAGAACACATCCTCTGAAGTGAAGAGTCCCGAGTCCCTTCCCAAAGGGAAATTGAAGAAAGCTTCAGAAGCGGACCTGATTTCGCTCGCCGAAGGTGACCTGAAGCGGGCCCAAGAGACCATGGACGCAGCAAATAACTTACAAATCGAAGACTACATTCACGTTTATCTCCCCACCCTTCACGGACGCGCCGACGCCGTCCAGATCCTGACAGAACGGTTGACCAAAGAAGAACTGGGCGAGCTCTTCAAAGGGCTAATGCTCAAAGAAACGCGCAATGACACAAAGCAAAATAGCCGTCTTCTGGATGAGCTTAATGTAAGTACTCAGGCGCAAGCCCGTTAAAATTTTCCGGTTTTTTCACTCGATCACCTTGACAGGAAAATGACCCCCTCCATATTGGCAGTGGTTTTGAGATAAATCTAAAATTTCCATTTGTCCTATTGTCGACAGGAGGTAATTGTTATGGCAAAGGCAGAGATCGGAGTTCGTCCTCTGCACGACCGTGTTCTTGTCCGCCGCGTGCCGGAGGAGCAGAAGACGGCTGGCGGAATCATCATCCCCGACACCGCTAAGGAAAAGCCTCAGCGCGGCGAAATCGTAGCCACTGGCAAAGGTCGCGTAACTGAAGATGGGAAAGTGACTCCGCTGGATGTCAAAATTGGCGATCGCGTCCTCTTCGGAAAGTACGCAGGCACAGAACTCAAGCTGAATGGCGAAGAGTATCTGATGATGCGCGAAGAAGATATCCTTGGAATCATGAACCACTAAATATTGGATAATCGGAAAGGTTTGGTACGATGAGTAAAGAACTTCGTTTTAGTGAAGATGCACGCAATTCCATTCTGCGTGGGGTAAACGCGTTGGCCAATGCTGTAAAAGTCACCCTCGGGCCCAAAGGCCGCAACGTGGTGATTGAAAAATCCTTTGGCGCTCCACTGATCACGAAAGACGGTGTGACTGTGGCTAAGGAAATTGAGCTCGAGAACAAATTCGAAAACATGGGTGCGCAAATGGTCAAGGAAGTCGCTTCCAAGACCAACGATGATGCCGGTGACGGCACCACAACCGCGACCGTTCTGGCGCAGGCCATCTTCCGCGAGGGCGCGAAGATCGTAACGGCTGGACACAATCCCACGGAAGTGAAACGCGGTATCGATAAAGCTGTGCACGCCGTGGTGGAACAACTCAAGTCCATCGCCAAGCCGATCAAAGGCGAGAAAGAAATCGCCCAGGTCGGATCTATCTCCGCTAACAATGATAAAGAAATCGGCGACATGCTCTCGCAAGCCATGGCGAAAGTCGGCCGCGAAGGCGTCATCACCGTGGAAGAAAGTAAAACCGCTCAAACCGAACTTGAAGTCGTGGAAGGTATGCAGTTCGATCGCGGCTATCTGTCACCCTACTTTGTGACCAATGCCGAACGCATGGAAGCCATTCAGGAGAACGCGTATGTTCTCATCTACGACAAGAAGATCAGTTCCATGAAAGACATGATTGGCATCCTGGAAGGTGTGGCCAAGTCGGGTCGCCCGCTTCTGATCATCGCGGAAGACGTGGAAGGTGAAGCCTTGGCTACGCTCGTGGTGAACAAGCTGCGCGGCACTCTGCATGTCGTGGCCGTGAAGGCTCCGGGATTTGGCGATCGCCGCAAGGCTATGTTGGAGGACATTGCGGTTCTGACTGGCGGAAATCTGATCTCCGAAGAGGTTGGACAGAAGCTTGAGCAAGCCACGATCAAAGATCTCGGTACAGCTAAGCGCATCGTTGTGGATAAGGACAACACCACGATCATTGATGGCGCTGGAGAAAAGAAGTCCATTCAGGCTCGTGTCACTCAGATCAAAGCGCAAATTGAGGAGACCACCAGCGACTATGACAAGGAGAAGCTCAAGGAGCGTCTCGCCAAGCTGGCCGGTGGTGTGGCTGTGATTCATGTCGGCGCCCCTTCGGAAGTGGAAATGAAGGAGAAGAAAGCTCGCGTGGAGGACGCTCTCAATGCCACTCGCGCTGCGGTGGAGGAAGGAATCGTTGCCGGCGGTGGTACTGCGATTCTGCGCGCGTCCCGCACCCTGGAAAACCTCAAAGTCGAGAGCGATGAGCAACGCGCTGGCGTGAGCATCATTCGTCGCGCGTGCGAAGAGCCTCTCCGTCAGATTGCGGCCAACGCCGGTCTGGACGGTGCAATTGTTCTGGATCGCGTTCTGGGTGAGAAGAATCCGGCTTGGGGCTTCAATGCTCTGAGCGAAGAGTACGCCGATTTAATTAAGGACGGTGTGATTGACCCTGTGAAGGTCGTGCGCTCCGCTCTGGAAAATGCGGCATCCGTGGCCTCGCTCATGCTCACCACCGAAACCATGATTGCGGAAGCACCGAAGAAGGAAGAGAAAGGTGCTGGAATGCATGGAGGAGGAGGCATGGGCGGCATGGGTGGTATGGGCGGCATGGACATGATGTAACCGTCCAGGATAACCGTCCTAGGAACTTCAAGAGTCTAATTCGCTCAAATCGAAACTCTCACTTTGGAAACCCGAGCCCGAATGGCTCGGGTTTCTTACGTATTAAAGGAATCTATTTACCTATTCCTACTCAAGAGAGGCGATCTCTCGGCGCGAGGAGTCGGACGCGGTTATCTCGACCGTATGGTATATGCTCTTATAGTGCTTCATCACACGCTTGGGGTAGATCATGGGCTCAGTCTCGGATGCAACTAAGCGACGGACAGCCGTAGCTCCCATATTGTAAGCGGCCATGTACCGACTTCCAATTCCATTGAACCTTCGGCGTAGAGAAGCGAAATAGGTCGCCCCGATGCGAATATTCACCGCGGGGTTCTCAAGATGAATTTCTTCTCCGGCCATACCCGCCTGCGCCGCCAGCCATTTTGCAGTGGAAGGCCGAATCTGCATGAGCCCCACTTCACCATGGCGGCCGCGTGCATTGGGATCAAATCCACTTTCCGTTTGAATGACTGCTAAGAGAAAGAGCGGATCCATGCGATGGTGATTCGCCTCCGCAATCACGGCATACGCAATCTCGAACGTATGCTTTCGATACTTTGGAGGTGTTAGTCTTTGTACCGTTTCAAGGATCGACTGGCGCATGTCCTCTTGGCGGCCTGTGTTTCCCGCAAAGATATAGGGAGACGCATTCAAAAGCTCTACGGAATGCTCGAGCTGAGCCTCGTGTGCGACGTGAGGCAATTCTTCGGCGGTTGCAGTGAACATGGCCGTATGGATCTCATTGCATGCGAAGAAGGCCATCAAGAAGACTGTCGCGGAGAGTATGGCATGGGTATAACGAATAAAATAGCCCATATGCCTGTTTAAAGAGCAATCCCGCGACCAGATCATAAATTATTGAAATTACTCAATTATCAAAACAAGACGGGAACCAATTCGAGCTCGAGTGACCAGGATCCTGACACCCGTCGAGGGCCTTCTTGACGTATCATTTTACGGATCCAGTCGATCAGAATGAAACGCGACGCCCTTGCTGGAAACGGCGTCCGCCATTAGAATGTCGGGACGTGACATTGACATCGAGGCACCTGCGATTTAATCTAATATTTTTGTTTATAGCAAGTGTTTGGCTATCCTCCGTTTCGGCCGCACTGGATCAGGAACCCGCCGGTCTCACCGATGAAATCATGCTTCATCCACTTGATGGTTTTACCGCCTATACTTTGAAGAAAAATGAATTTATTTACAACCAATCGCCTCTCACACTACCATTGCCGAGTTGGGCGTGGTGGGGAATCACCGACAGTATCACCGCTGAAATAGACCTTTTGCCTCTTGTCGGGGGATTCCTTCAAGAGCCTTACCTCCCCGTTCCCAGCTTTAATTTCCGTTTCAAACTGCAGGATGGGGAAATTGGAGGGCGTCCAGCTCTGGCGTATGAAACCATGGTCCAATACCTATATACGGAGCAGGAGCAGGCGGATACAGACCACCTCCTCATTCGCCGCAAAGGTGCCAGCTGGTACAACCGGCTCAACGCAAGCTTTCAATTACGTCGAGACTTCCATATTCATCTTTCAAGCGGTGTCACGTATGCGCATGACATATTGGTCACCAACAGGAATAGATCTCAGTTGAAAATTCGACATCGTAAGGGCCAGATTTCACCAGACGCCTCGATCAGTTTTGATTACCGAGTGTCACCTGGTCTGAGTCTTCACGCGACAGCATCATATGGGACTACATTTGTTTATTGGGACAATATTCCGAGAAAGTATCAGCTTGCTTATGGTTTTCGAATCGCGCCCTTTCTCCGCTCGAAACATGCGTTCTTCAGAAATTCACGGGCTGAGTTTACTGCGATTCAGGCGTACTTCGCCGACGCCGATGAACGTGACGGTATCTGGATACCTATTTTACCCTATGTCTATTGGCAGTGGGGCGGTTAAGGCTCTCTCAGCTGGGAAGACGCTGTCGAATCCGTCGACACTTCTTGTGTGTCCCTTCATCTCAAGTCCCGATCTAAAACACTACGGCATTTGAGTTTACGTAATCGTGGCCTCATATGCGCTCATCGTTTAAATTAAAAGATGAGCTGTGGGGACCGTGCTCACAGCTTGGGGGGAATTCAATATGGCAAATAGGCAATTGAGCCGGCGTCACTTCTTACGTGGTGCTGGCGGGCTCACCATCGCCCTGCCTTTTTTACGTTCGCTATCACCGTGGATGAGCTGCGCGGAGGCGGCAACGCTGGGATCACCGAAGCGCTTCGTCGCATTCGTCAATTTTGACGGCTACTATGAAACTGTTTATTACCCGAGCGCCGAGGCCAACGTAAAAATTGACAATCAAACGTTTTATAAACGGCTTACGGACATTAGTGGGCCGCTCTCGGAAACATTTGGAGCGGAATTCGACGGACTCAGATCGAAGATGAATATATATCGAGGGCTCGACATCGTCGGGAGCGTGGGGCACTCGGCCGCCAATGCCCTGTGCGCGGCGGCCCGTGAGGTGTTTGGCGACACCAATCCCATAGATCCTATCGGCAATTCACGCTCGATTGATGTTGTGCTGAGCAAATCCAAGACGTTTTATCCGACGGAGCCGGCCTTTTTTGCGCTTCGTGGACAAGAGAATTCATACAATTTCAGTACGTCCTTCGATAAGGATACGTCCGGCAAGACCGTGCGACTTCCCTTTACGAAATTGAGTAAAGACATGTTCCAGATGGTCTTCGGAAACCGGATTTCCGATCCAGCCCTGGCTGATCAGCTGAAGACGAAGAAGGTACTCATCGGTGACCTGGTCCTTGAGGATTATAAAAGTCTTGTTAACAATAGGCGTATCTCGTCCGAAGATAAGCTTCTGGTAAACAACTTCGTTGATAATCTTCAAGCACTCAATAAAAAAATAAATTCATCCACGACGCTGTCCTGTTCCACACCCACTTTGCGCGCTCAGCCCTTCTATTACGATCTACAAAACCACGAAGAAGAATGGTCCAACTTCATTGACGTCATGGTGTCCGCAATGGCTTGTGACTTGACCCGTATCTGTGTGCTCAGCGCTCGCATTTGGGGACATGATCACGGACTTTCACATGGCAGCTTCAAGGACCGCACCAATCAACTCAAGTACATTTCGAATGCGAAAAAGCTGGTCAAAGTCGTGAAGGAATTCGCAACCAAGATGGATTCCGTTCAAGACTCCAATGGAAAGACCATGCTCGATAACTCAGTCCTATTGTGGGGAATGGAACAAGGCGACGGCAGCGGCCACAGCTGCTACAGCATGCCCGCGATCACTTTCGGCAGTGCGGGAGGCGCTCTCAAAACCGGCTACTACATGGACTACAGAATCAAACCCCTCACGTACTACGCGGGGCGGTCAGATATCTTTCCGGGCATGGGCAGCCGCACCTACAATTCGCTCTTGATCACCATCATGCGCGCTCTTGGTCTGCCGGATTCAGAGTTCATGCAATATGGCGACGGCGGAGGATTCGGCACTTATAGCCTTGCGAAGCTCGCTTACCACCGAGGGCAATACACTCCATTCCAATCTTTACGAAACGCCACGTTGCCAATCGGCGGATAGCCTCGTGCCCGGTTTGAATATTGGTTTGGTGCACGCGATGTCTAATGGGTGCAAACCACTCCAGGAACATTGATCACGTTGCTGATCTGAAAGTTCTTTCCGGAAGGGTTTGCGTTTGTATCGAGAAAACGGCCAGCGCCCGTGTCCGCCATCCTCTTCAAACGATTGGCACTACTGCGGCTTATGCCTCCATAATAGACCGTGTTAAATGTGGTCTGACCGGGATAATGTCCGACAATTTTATTAACTTCATCAAGAATATGGTCATCCGTATAGTTCCCTGTGGGAAGTCCATCCGACATAAAAACCACAATGTACTTGGCATTAGGATCGGCGCTACCGATCCCTCTCAAAGCGCGCGAAGCCGTTTCAAGGGCGGACAAATAGGGAGTGGCACCGAAATCATCCATGTTATTAAACCGGTCGATTGCGCTCTGAACCACGGATAAGTTATTTGTAAAGCTCGGGGCCGAATCGGATCCGCTGTTAATGAGCGCCTTTATATCCGGTATACTTTCATCCTCACGTTTGCCTCCGAACGTGATGAATCCCCAGTGGAAGCCAACTTTGTGTTTATGATCATCGAAAAAGGCCTGTATAGATCCGGACCGAACTCTCTTGTCAGGATCAGTCGGCTCAGGAACCTGAATACCAATGTTAGATCCCGATGTATCCACCACAAACAGAAGGTAGACCTTACCATCGAGCTGGTTAATAACCGTTTCACATGACTCTGGATGATCTCCCGGATTGTCTCCTGGATTAATATCTCCGGGACTAATATCGGTTGATTTGTTTGCTGTGTCTTCTGATGAAAACCTGGTGTCGGCGCAATTTTCAAAGGCGCCCATGATCACTAGTGTCCCAAGGATTAAAAAACCCTGCCTCAAATTCCGTTTCAAATCGAAACGAGCCGACTTCCCAGTCATTTTTCCCCCCACGTATGAGGAAAGTTTGCTGCAAGAGCGAATCCAGAGGAGAGCGCACGAAGTCCAAATTTAGTCTCAATCACGGGCCGAGGCTGTCTATGATTTTGACGATCAACTGAAAGTTCGACAGCACTCTATTTGCCATAAATCGATTTGTCGTTTTTGGTTCTTGGTCAGCTCCTTCTCATGCGCCAAGAAGTGATTGTTTTTCGCGAAATTAGAATCATCTGTTCCAGCTGGCCTCGGCGATCTTATGGTCTCTCGATTTAGTCTATAGTAAATAAAAACTGTTTTATAAGAAGAAAAATGAATAAACGTTCGACAAAATTTGATCGCCAGGAATTTCTCAAATCCCGATCTAAAACACTGGTGTAATGGAGTTTACGTAATCGTGGCGTCATGTGAACTCATGATCTAAAGTTATAGATGAGCTGTGGGGAAAGTGGGGACCGTACTCACAGTCGGGGGGACCAAAAATGGCAAACAGACAGTTGAGTAGACGGCATTTTTTGCGTGGAGCTGGAGGCCGGATTCGGATTTCATGCAATACGGCGACGGCGGAGGATTCGGCACTACAATCTCAGTAAGCTCCAATTTTACAAAGGGGAATACGATCCCTTTAAGCCGTTACGAAATACAACCTTACCTATTGGCGGATTGGTGTAATTATGAAAATGAACCGATTTCTCATCGCACTGACTGGCCTTGGATTGAGCTTTGCCCTGACGAACTGCGGTCCGGGATTTAAGACCGTCACGTCTACCGAGAAACTCTCCGTTTATGCCAACGGCACAAGCAAAAGTAACCCGTACTCGTGCTCAATCCCCGATCAGAGCCGTGACCCTCTAATGAGACTCACTAAAAAGCAGTACTCCAATACTTTGTTAAATCTGGTCGGGACCTCCCTGCACACGAAGCTGGAACCCTTTATCAACACCCTCTTTGATGATGTCATCCTTAAAGATCCAAAGGATTTCGTAAACGAGATTAACGACTCGCAAATAGCCGGCTACCAAAGCGTCGCTGAGAAAATCTACTCCTCTGTGGCGGCTGATCAAAACCTGGCCGTAGCCCTGGCCGGCAACTGCATTTCAGCTACGACCGTTACAGCCGCCTGTCGAGATGCCTTTATTGATCAAGCCGGGTTAAAGGCCTTTCGGCGCCCCCTCACGGCCGCCGAAAAATCAAACTTCGCCACCAAGGTCTTTACTCAGGGAAGCAATGGCCGCGAAAGCGTGGGATGGACGCTTTACGCCATGGTCCTCTCACCCGCCTTCTTAATGCATCTCGAATTGGGTTCGAGCACTGACCCCAGCTCCTCAAAGTACAACCTCACCCCTTATGAAGTCGCCTCCAGGCTAAGCTATCTCATTACGGACTCTCCGCCTGATGCCGAGCTCCTGGCCGCGGCCAAAGCCCGGCAGCTTAGCACAATCGAACAGCTCTCCGCCCACGTCGATCGTCTCTTTGAAACCGATGCCGCCATCGAGAAAGTCACTGAGTTTTTCAACTTCTGGCTCGATCCCAAGGAGTATCCGGCCACAGCGTTCACCTCCGACTTCCTGGCCGGAGCCAATGTCACCGCCCTCAACACCGAGTTCGCACGCGAACTCAAGGAGTACATCCAGTACATCGTCTTCACAAAGAAGGGCTCCTTTTATGACTTGATGACGAGCCGCGAATCCTTCGCGCGCACCCCCGCCGCCGCCGCCATCTACGGCCACCAAGCCGTCAGTGGCACGCAACCGGCGCTCACCTCGGAAGAACGGGTGGGCCTGCTGATGAGGGTTCCTGTCCTTGCAACCGAAGGCAATACCACCCACCCCATCTTACGTGGAGTGAAGTTCCGCACCCGCTTCCTCTGTAACACTTTGGGACTTCCTGTCGGCGCTCTCCTGAATGACCCTGAATTTGGAACAGATGAGGCTCGAAGGGTTTACTCCAACCGCGTGCGCACTGAAAAACTCACAGGCAATGTCACCTGTATGGGCTGCCATGCCTCCATCAATCCCATGGGCTTTGCTTTTGAAAACCTGGACAACCTGGGACGACCGCGCTCAATAGAAAAAGCCTACTCCGTCACCGGAGCCTACCTCACGGAGCATCCTATCGACACGGCGGTATCCACCGCCTTTACCACGAACGGACAAAACCACTCCATGCGCGATGGAGTCGAGCTGATCGAAAGAATGGTCGAGGACAACACACTCCCCGGATGCTTTACCCGTCGGGCATTTACCTTCTACCGCGTACGCGAAGCTAAGATGGAGGACAACTGCAACTTGAGTCAAGTCTACGAAGACCTTGCCATCAATCCAGAGGCTTCTGTCCTTGGCGCCTTCAAAAGTCAGGTCCTGCAAGACTCCATCTTCAAACGAAAAATGGAATGAGCACCCGGATGAAAATAGGCGGCCTGTCCCCAGGGAAGTCAGGAGCACTCAAAGGCATGTGGTTCGATTGCCACGCGATCAGAACGGCTCTGTTGTTCGGATTCAGCCTGGCGCTCGCCATCGCATCCTCGGGATGTGAGAAGAAATCCGCGGGCAGTACCTCCGGATCCGAAGAAGTACAATCCTTCGACTCCTCAGGATGGAGGATCTGGCGAAAAAATGCCGAGCCAAATTGGAAGGGTGAGCTATTTGGCACGAGTTATTTGGCCTCCGATCCGAGCGTCATTCGCGACGGATCTATCTTCCGAATGTACTACACCTGCTTGGCGACCGCTGATGATCCGGCCGATAACGGCGGATTTAGTGCAGGCATTTGCCAGGTCAAGTCGGCCGACGGAGTGAATTGGTCCTTCGGCGTCTCCATCGATCCCAATTTCAAAGGTGTGGTTCTCAAGGGGAACGCGAACGCATGGGATACCCATTTGGAAACTTCGTCAATAATCAAGGACGGATCGACCTACCGGCTCTTTTACAGTGGATACAAAACACCAACGGACGCCAACGACACGCGACCGGCATCAGCCGTGGGGATGGCCTCTTCATCCGATGGGGACGTGTTCACAAAGGCGAATGGAGCAGTGATAAACCCGACGGCACAGGGCTATGATGCCGATGATATGTTTAGTCCGGTGGCCTTTTTCGTTGGTGGCCTCTTACGGATGATTTACGTCGGATGGTGTATAGATGGGACTTACGCCAACCACGACGGTCTGACATGCGATCACGGCGCTGCCATCCAGCTGTTGGGTGCGACACGGAATACTAACGGCTCCTGGTCCAAGCAAGTGTCACCTGTGATTTCGCCCACCGCTAACCCGCCTTGGCTGCGCCATGGCGCTGCCGAGCCAGGCGTCCTCGTCGGACCTGATGGCTACATTTATCTCTTTATTACGGGGGGACTAGGGGACGACGAACCCCGCGTCACGGGGATCGCGCGGAGTCGCAGCACGTTCGATACCTGGGAGATCAGCCCGGAGCCGATTCTCAAACCTGATGGAAGGCGGGGGCGGTTTGATTCTTGCGGAACGTTCGCGCCGTCGGTGATCTTAGAGCAGAATGTGGTCAAAATGTGGTATCTGGGACTCGATGATTGCGATGGAACTTGCTCATCGTGTGATTTTAAAGCTTGTGGGTGTGAAACTAAGTTCGGCATTGGATACGCGGAAGCCAAGTGGCCGCTACACGCCGATTGAGTCCTAAAACAGGTAGTAAATGCCGGCACTAAGAGTGGTAAACCGCTGGCTCGTGCTGCTCGCGGGCTCGGTGCGCCCACCCGCTCCGGAAAAATTGGATGTGTACATCTCAAAATCAAGGTTCACCTGGGCCTTAAGGCGTTCTCGAAGTCGCTTGAATCCCGAGACCCCAAACTGAATCACATTGTGATCCCCCTGATCGCCGGACGGCACGGGCGCTTCACTCACTCCTGGGTTCAGCGCGATGGCAAATTGCCCTCCGATCCCATAGGCACCCATCGCCTCAAGCGGAGCAGATCCCCGCAGCCCCAGCATAAGGCCGCTGTATGTTGCCGTCACATGGGCTTCCGGTGAAGCGTTGTCCACAAAAAGCTTATGATAAAACGCGCCGAGAAATGGCCCCACACTGGCAGACCAGGCATGTGGGCCGAAGCGAAGCGTATAACCAATTCCCGCCTCATAATGGCTGAGTGATTGATTGAGCTCTTCAGGTGTGGAACCTGAGCGAGCGTTATCCACCTTCGAAACCCCTTGCGTGAGTCGGCCGTGAAATGTCCAATCGGGCGTAATCCAGATCTCGCCGTCAATAGTGATACTAGCGGCGAAGTTGTCACCACGGCCTAGGCCTCCCACACCCTCTACCTGCGTGTTCCCGTCAAACTGGCCCAAGCCCAGACGGACGCCCAATTGCCCAAAGGACGCCGGGCTCACGGGCTGCCAGGCACGGGCATTTTTGCCGAACGCAATACCTGAATCCTCCCGACTGGAAAGGGCCTCCTCAGGAGTGGGCGTGAGTGAAAGGCTGTCCGTCGGCGCATACACCACAAAGTCGAGCGGGCCGATCTTTGAATTTTTCTGGATGGCGCCACGCTCCTTCTCGCTCACCACCACTCCGAAACTCAAAGTATCATCCACCTTAAGCACACGGATTTTTCCAAAAATTTCCTTTTCCGTGTTGACCAAAAAATTGAATTTGGGATGGCGTTGCGCCTTTATAATTTGGATCACACTCAGCATTTGACCTTTTTGTAACCCGTCACGGGCGCCCAAATTCACGGTGACCCGATTGGCTTCGCGACTCAAAACCCGACCCGTGTAGGGCAATCGCGCCACCATTTCCGTGAGGAGACGCTGAGTTTGCTCCTTAAGATCACTCAAATTAACCTGTTTATAGTCCTTGAGAATAGCCTGCGACAAGAGCTTGCCATCTTTGGCGAGAAGCAAGCTGAGATGAATCGTGATTCCGTTAGGTCCCTTGGCGGCACGTCCGACAAAGAACGCATCGGCGTTTAATCCTTCAATAGCTTGTCTGACCTTTTCGGGAGAGGCCTCATACTCCTCGGGAGACATAAGTGGACCTGAACCTCGCGCGGGAACATAATTCCAGCGGTGCATTCCCTCCACCAACGAAATGAAATAAGATTCAAGTGGACGAGCGTATATCCCTTCAAGATTATCCGTAAACGGCATTACGGAAATGCGTTCAATGGTGAGAAGGTCATCCATTTCACTACGAAATGCGGAAGAAGCCGTATTCCGACCTGTATTTACATTTGTATCTGTATTTGTATTTGTACCGGAGGGATCCACCGTCGCGGAAGCGTCCTGGGCGAAGGTCTTGTACCCGTGCGAAACGGAAAGCATCAACGGGAGCAAGAGCTGAGTGAATCGTCCAGAAAGTTTGCAGTTCAATGGAGTACTCCGAATTTCAGTCTGCATGCGGCCCCGCGTACAGGTCAATTCGCATAAAGTCCGGCCGGTCAAAAGCCGAATATACCTTAGTCATGAATCGTGCTCTCTCCGTGTTCGCATTACTGATGGCGCTCGCGTCGATCTTGTCCGCGCACGCGCAGCTGGACTCGGCTTCTGCAGTCTTATTGCGGAAGAGCGGTCGCGCCACCAGACCGCAAAATCTCGATAGTTCCAGATACAAAGTCCGCACTCCGGAATCGCGTCCAACGCCGCCTCGAACAGAGGAGCGCGATGAAGACGGTATTGAGGAGAAACCAGGCACGGTCATCCCCTCTCCCGTGCCTTCTCATCCCACTCGCGTAAAGCCTTCGCCAGGCGACCCGCAAGACCCTGAACTTCCCGCGCCGAAGATCACCACCACTCCGTCCACATCCGATGCGCCCGAATCCGATTTGACCTCGACCGCCGTGCCTAAGCCCGCGACGGAGCTCGAGCCCGCGTCCAAGTCCGCGCCGGAAGCATCGGGTCCCAGCGAGAGTGCCCAAGAAGTCTCCGCCCCTCCCGTTTCGGTGCAAGTTAAACATCTTATACTTGGAGGGAGCGAGGAGGAGTTTTCCGATTACCACAAACAAATCGATCCTAGAGACCCACGCGCCAACGTGCTCGATGTCTCATTTGCACCGGCCTACTATTATAACGCCTCTGAAAGCGGGTACTCCTTTCGACGCTACCATTCCAATGGGCCCGGCTTTGGGCTCGGGATGAACCTCTGGCTCACGCCGTTTTTTGGAGTTCAATCCCGTTTCTTTTCGACGGTGTCCGCCAGCCAGCGCAGTGGCGGGACCCGGGTCGTTCCTACAGAGATCCAGACCTTTGAGGCGGGAATTCGATTTCGAAAGCACTTTGGCTACTCCTTAAAGGCCGCACATCTCAGCTGGGGGATCGACTATCATGATGCCCACAATAAGATTTCCGCCGAGAGTTTCACCGCCATTGGCCGCAAGAGTTCCGGATTGAGCCTCTCCATGGAAGCCGTGATCCCCGGCAGTGAAACCTACGCGCACACGTTTCAAATTGATATTCGGCCGCGGCTAAAACACTCCGAGCGCGCGACGGGCGTGGATGTCAGCTCGGGAACCAAGAGTGAGACCAACGCCATCGCTTTGACGTTGGGCGGACAATGGACTCTGGACCGGCGAAATCAGGTGTTTTGGAAAAACCAATTCAGTGTCGAACGCAATCTATTTGAAGGTTCCGCTTCGACCATGGATCCGCATAACGATGTGACCCCCGACGGCGTGAGCGTCACCAACAGTATGGTCATTTTTTACTTCGGATTTAAGTGGGGTTCTTAAAAAACCCCTCAGAGCTTGGAATTCATAAAGGACATCAACCGCTGAGCGCGCCGGTTCTTGCGCCAGCGCCGCCAGCCAATGTAACCAGCGATTAAGAATAGGACCGCAATGGCTACGGAAAGCTGAATTTTCTCTGCCAAGCGGAAGGCTTCATCCAGGTTTTGACCCAGCCAATAGCCCACATAAACCCAGACCGGAACGCTGATCAGAGCGGCAAATCCATCCAGCCCATAGAACACCAACGGACGGACCCCCATAATTCCGGCCATCAGGAAAATGGGTGAACGCAAGCCCGGGAGAAATCGCGCCGTGAAACAAATAAAGTGGGAATTGCGAATGATCTTCCGTTCCGCCATCGCAATCCGTTTGGGCGTCATGATCGTACGAATCAAGGGCAAGCTAAAAGCGCGACGACCGTAGATTCGCCCCACCGTGTATAGGAAGGCATCTCCTGCCAGCACCCCGAATAGGCCGGCGACGATAGCGCCCCAGAGCGATATGGAATCCAATGCCGCCAGCATTCCCGCCGCGATCAAAGTGATGTCTTCGGGCAGGGGAACGCCCAGACCACAGATCAGGAGTAATCCGACAATGGTCGCATACGCCGGCACGCCCTGAAGCTGTGAAATGTAAAGGATCAATGTCTCTTTGATCGAGGACATACTGGACCGATTGAAAACCCTTTGGGGAGTGAAGTTTAGGCCACTATAATACGAATTATGGGAATAAGACTAGTTATAGTGGATGACGCCCCGTTCATCCGAGAAGTGCTCAGACACATTTTCACAAATACGGAAATTGAAGTCGTGGGAGAGGCTCAGGATGGACAGGAAGCGCTGGAGGTGGTCCAAAACACGCGTCCCCACGTCGTCCTCATGGACATTGTAATGCCTCGAAAAAGCGGTGTTGAAGCCACGGCTGAGATTGTGAAGGAATTTCCCGAAATCCGCGTCATCGCCTGCTCCACTGTCGATCAAAACAGTATGGTTCTCAGGGCGTTGGATGCCGGCTGCTGCAATTATATTACAAAACCATTCAAGGCCGAAGAGGTCCTCACCATGGTGCGGGCCGCGGCTCGCCTGAACTCCAAGGAGGCGGGAGCATGATGGATTTCCTTTTTTTCGCAAAAACACTTCTTCTAACGTTGGCGATCGTCCTGGTCATGCAGATCCGGGTGGGCGATCAGACCATGGAGACCCATGCCCACCGCCTGCTGACAAGCTCGCTCGTGGTTCAGCCACTTAATGGAGTAGCTCAGGGCGCGGCCAAAATGGCCAAAGACGCGCTTAATTCCGTTTCCGGCCATGTAAACAAGAATATAGATAAGGGAAAAAAGAAAAAGGAGCAGGACGAGGCTAAAAAATCCGCCTCTTCCTTCCGTTGGAGTTTTGAGAGAGAGAAAGCGTCCTCACCGCAAGCGGATTAACTAGGAACCCTCTTTTACCGCTTTGCCACCCTGTTGCGTCGGCCGTTTCGCAGGTTGCTCCTGGGAAGCAAACACCATGCGCACCTCCCTTTTGGCTGCTTCTTTAGGTTCGATGTCATCCACGTTAAAACTCGTCTGTTGGGCCTGACAGTTCTTCGTAGGGCCCGTGGAAGCAAAGGCGAAGGACATGGGCAATCCCAATCCTAAGCCAATAACTGTGATCTTCAAAAGCTTCATAGAGTGCTCCTCCCTCAAACCTGAGTGTGCACCTGACTATAAAGCCAAAGTCATGCCGCGCGCGGGAGCCCACCGATTGATTCTGAGACGCCCAAAATGTCTAACTCGTAGACACCTGCCTGCGAAAATCAGCGGATCGAAAAATGACGGCCGTATCAAAGTGGTACACTCCGAGGAACGAGTTAGCCGCTTTGCTACTTACCCTCGGGCACAGCCTTTCCGTCGCCCGGCTTAGGGGGAACGGGAGATGACGAGCGTTCCGGGTCTAGATGTGTGTCCGCCATTCTCATTACGTCTTCTCGACCTCTTCTCGGATTCGCGAAGTCGCCTTCTGGATTGGTTCTGTTGCACTCAGGTCTGGTGCAATTGATCACATCAAAGGAGTTGGCTTCCGTACTCGCCTCCTCTTGCGTCGTCCCCGCAGGAATGTCAGTTTTCCCCCAACCCCAAATCGGAACCAGGCCCGTCAGAATCAGCACCAGAACCACGGCTTGCTTTTTCATCCTTGCTCCTATTCTCTCTGCCAAGATCTAGATTAAATCGGCGCTTCGCTGGTGGCCGGGGCAATGATGTCGAGCAGGTTGTTGAAAATGCTCGCGACCTGGACGGCGACGCTGGGACCTTGTTTACTTTCTACTTTGGCAATTTCGCCATCCGCCTTATACGTGACTTGGATTGTACCCAATCCTGGACGCGTGACAATCCAAGGCTTTCCGAAACGAGATTCATAGCGGATCGTGACGAGTTTCTTGGCTTGATCCTCGATTTTGGAAATTCGCCCTTTCGCGTCGTATTGAAGCTTAACCTTTTGACCGTCAGAATTGTCTGCCAATACGAGATTGCATTTCTTGTCTTCATAAATAAAATCTGTCTTTATGGTCCTCACCAGCTTTTCCGCTTTGGCGGGCTTGCGGGGATCCGGTTTTGAAGAGCGGGGCTCTTCAATTTCCTGGAAGAATTGAATCGTGACGTGCGATACCTTCCGGCACTTGTTTTTGTACTCAAAGGACATCGCGCGACCCGGCTCCTTCTTTGTCTTCACCAGGCCGTCGTCGTAGTACGAATACTCCGTCTTCATTCCATCCCGGAGAATTGAGATCGGACGTCCGAACAGTTCATGATAAACGATGTCCGTGATATTGTTATTCACTTCACTGCGAACACGATAAAGATAGACGCCGACGCCGTCCGGTCTGGGACGGTGGAAGAACTCGTACTTGCTTCTATTGGTCACTTTACGACCACACTTCTTGATTACGGTAGACCAAAAGTGATTCTTGGGATCTTCCTTGCTCACTTCGTAATCGTACGTCTCCAGGCAGCCCTTGGGATTGCGGAACGCTATCACCCAATCCTTATCCTTGTTGTAGGTGAGCTCCTTATACGTGCCGTCCGGGAGATCAATGCGGATGATATTATGGACGTCGTCATATTTGTACTTGTAGGTTTGCTTTCTTGCATCCACCACCTTTACAAGGTCTTCGCCCTTGACGGTGTAGGTCGCGACCATTCCATTTGGACCTATGACTTCCGATACCTTTTTAGCCACTGAGTTGTACTTAAACGTCAACTTGCGGCCTAAGTTATCCGCAACACTCACGAGAAGATCCTTTTGCCACTTCAATTTCAAATGATTGCCATTCTTGTCGTACATCGCCGTCAAACGGCCCGTGTCCAGATCAAAAAGCTGGTACGTCCCATCAGACAAAGTTCTTTTATAATGGCCCGATTGAACAACGATACTTTCTGTCTCGCGGCCATTCGCCAAATAGGTGATGCCGTCCTTCGGCCTCCCTTTAAGATCCATGCGTTTTCCGAACTCCTCACGCATGAAATCATTAGTCTTTAATTCTTCCTTAAGGCCGGTGATATAATCGCCCTTGAGATCAGGCCGGCGGCGTTTCACCTCCGCAATGATCTGATCCACCGTAGCCTCGATTTTGTCTGTCTTGAAGTTCTTCGGAGTATAGGTAATTTCCATGCCTCCTCCGCATTCCGTGGCGCGGAGGTTGCTTTCGGTGGTCACATCAATTCGAGTTTCATAATCGGAGCACCAACCAAAACCGAACAAACCATTGAAGAGGGAGCGACTATGGTAAGTCAGATTCACGCGCAGATCGTAGCCGACGCCGGGAACAACAATATCGTTCCGACTTTCGGAATAGTTGGCGCTCTTCATATCGACAATCGCCCATGCGGAAGCGGGCACCAGTAAAGATAGACTGAGGAGTGACCATTTGCTCATACTTTAATGGTAACAATTTTTTTCATGACCACTAAGCCGATTCCTTGCAGAGTCAGCACTAGGGCCAGGGCGACCCAACCTAAGGGCCGGGTAAACAACGGCATCACGAAGTTGGGATCGAGAACCAAAAAAACTCCCAGCAATAGAACCGGGACCAAGGTAATGATAATCGCCTGCATGGTACCTTGCGCGGTTAACGCCTCGATCTTTTTTTCCACTTTCTGGCGTTCGCGCACGGTGGTCACGATGGTTTGAAAGGTTTCGGCCAAGTTTCCGCCCGTTTCTTTAAGTATGTTGACGGCCGTAACGAACATCTGCACGTCCTGACGGGGAATCCTTTCGCCGAATTCATTGAGTGCGTCTTCAACCGACATCCCGAGGCGAACCTTGTTGAGGACAAGACTGAATTCCTGCGCCAGAGGTCCCTGAATGTTCTCCACCACGCGTTCCATGGACTGAGTCAAACTCTGGCCAGCCTTGATACCGTTTGACATGATTGTCATTCCATCTACCATCTGGTCAACCAGGCGACTGCACCGCCGCTCCCACAAGGTGTTCATCATGAGCTTGGGAACGGTCCATCCGATATAGGTAAAAACACTGCCTACAATCAGCCCGAGAATGAGATTTGGCCAACACAGTAGAAATACAATGATCCCCACTCCGAAACTTCCCGCCAGCATGGCGTAGGTCACCTTCTTGCGGTCGGCATCGATAAACATCCGATCCATAAGCTGGAGAACCTCTTCGCGTCCGCCCAAGCTTTTGCGGTGCAGGAATGCGAGAATGCGATCGGAAGCGAAGTAAGAGAAAATAAAAACTGTTATACCGAAAAGGGGTATGAATATGGCTTCGTTGCCGAAAATAAAGCTCATCGTTCACCCCCGGTTCCTGTTTTCTTGGGAGGCGTTGCGATGCGCGGAATCGCCGGCTGACGCGGACCCTGGGCACGGTGCGTGGGTTTTTGTGCCGCCTGCTCCGAAGAAATAAAAAGATTTCTCGGGATCACAACGCCCTTTTGTTCGAAGGTTTCAATAAATGTGGGGATCAGGCCGAGCGCCTGGAACTGCCCGACGATCTTTCTGTTCTTGTCGAAGCCTTCTTCCTTGAAACGGAAGATCTCTTGCAATGTCACCGTATCCCCCTGCATTCCGACCACTTCCGTAATGCTCATCACTTTGCGCGAGCCATCGCTCAAGCGTGAAATTTGAATGATCAGATCGACGGCGCCTGCGATCTGCTCTCGGATCGCTTTCGCCGGCAGATCCATGCCGGCCATAAGACACAATGTTTCGAGACGGCTAATGGCTTCACGGGGTGTGTTGGCGTGAACGGTTGTCATCGATCCATCGTGGCCAGTGTTCATCGCCGCCAGCATATCGAGTGCGGCGCCGTCGCGGCACTCACCCACCACGATGCGATCAGGCCGCATACGAAGAGAATTGCGGATCAGGTCGCGAATGCTCACTTCTCCCGTGCCCTCCAGATTCGCGGGGCGGGTCTCGAGTCGCACAACATGGTCTTGTTTCAACTGCAATTCGGCCGCGTCTTCCACGGTGACGATGCGTTCGTTGACGGGGATGAAGCTGGACATCACATTGAGCAACGTCGTTTTACCAGAGCCGGTTCCGCCGGAAATAATGATGTTCAGACCCTGTTCGACGCAGATTCGCAGAAAATCCATCATAGGCTGGGTCATGGAACCAAACCGCTGCGTGTAGTCTTTGTCCGTGATCCGCTCCTGCGGAAATTTACGAATTGTCACCGCCGGGCCGTCAATGGACAACGGCTCGATAATGGCATTCACACGACTACCGTCGGGAAGGCGCGCGTCCACATAAGGGGTGCGCTCATCAATGCGGCGGCCGAGCGGTGAAACGATCCGTTCAATGACATTACGCAACTGAAGATTGCTCGTAAAGGTCACGTTCGAAAGTGTGAGCTTACCGCTCTTTTCAATATAGATCATATCGCAGCCGTTAACCATGATTTCAGTGACCGTGGGATCGCTCAAGAGCTCTTCGAGCGGCCCGAGACCAAGAGCCTCATCAAGTGTTTCTTTGATCACGCGCGCGCGATCATCACGGCTCAGGCCGGGCGAAAGGCGATCCGTGAGTTCAGAGATGGTCCGCTGCGTGCGGTTCTTTAACTCTCGCGCCTTCGCCGGGTCGCCTTCGGTGTTCATAATGTCTTTCTTGAGATCCATTTCCTTTATCAGCCCGCTATGCACCTGCATCTTCAGCAGTGTAAGGGGGCTGAGGTCTCGCTTTCGGTTGCGCTTGCTTTTGGGATCCAGCATGCTGGGCAGTCCGGATGAACCCGCCCCGGCAGCTCCCCCCACAGAACCGCCAATGGCACCGGCACCAACACCCGCTCTGTCTAAGGCTGTAATCTTTGGCTTTGTGGCCGCTTTCAGCTTTTGCAGGATGCCACCGGTCAGACGACGTACGACCTCGTGATACGCCGAAGACACCGGGCTATTGGGCGCGCTCAGCACAAAGGGCATGGAACGCTGAAGCGCCGTGGTCGCGGCCATGTCGTCCTGGGGAATTCCGACCAGTATCGGCCGCCGGAGACTTTGCGCGATGGCGTTTTGGTCCAGCCCTCCTCGCGCGACTTTGTTGAGAACCACTTGGATAAAATCCGCGGGCACGGACGCCGACAAGAGGTCATTCATTAAACGACGGGTTTGATTGACCACCAACACTTCCGGCGTGGTCACGACCACAATCGCGGTGGCATCCTCAATGATCCCCGCTTGCACAGCATCGAATTCACTCCCAAGATCGACAACAATATATTTGAAATGTTGGCTTACGGCGTGCAATTGCTTGCGTAGCAGATCGACCTGCACATTGAAGATCTGGTCCGGTCCCAAGACCGCTCCGATAAAGCTCAGGCCACTCGGGTGATTGGTGACGAGCGAATTCACCGACTGCGCCGTGATCGCGCTGCCAAACTGGGCCAGATCCATAACAGTCTTCTGCGGACGGATCCCCGTAATGAAGTTCTGGTCACCGCAGCTTTTGGGGTCACAGTCGATCAAAAGTGTGCGTTGCTTCATTTCCTTCACAAAGGCATGCGCCAGGTTGGCGGCAAACACGGATTTGCCGACGCCTCCCTTGCCGCCGATGACAGCAATTAGAAATGAGCTCTCATGGATTGCCAATAGAGAACACCCCCCTTTTTCCTATCGGAAGAGATAACGGCGCTCTCAAACCCAAAGGCGGATTTGCAAAGCTTAGTTTTGATCTAGTCGAAACTTGCGCTTGATCTTATCCGCGCCCGCGCTGGCAGAACTCTTAATCAAAGGCGTCACGAACACGACAAACTGACTCTGATTTCGACGAAAGTCCTTGGACGCATAGAGGGAAATCAGCGGATTGCGTGAGGCCCCCGCGGGGAGCTTATTAAAATTGGTCCCGCTGTCGTTGGTAATCAGACCTCCAACGGCGGCACTCTGGCCACTGCGTACGTGCAGGATGGTCTGGATCTCACGACTCGCGGTCAGCGGACCTTGGTCGGAGTAGCTGAGCAAGCTCTTGACGGCAAAATTCAAAGCGAGCTTGACGGAATCCGAACGCGCGCCGAGGATTTGTGGAGTCACGTTCATGCGGATACCCGTTTCCTCGAAGTTTGTAGAGGGTTGCCCCTGCCCGTTCACAACCTGATAGGGCAGACGTGTGATGGAATTGATCACACCTTGCTTTCCATCTTCCACGGTGACGCTGGAGCTTTGTAAAACACGTGCGAATCCATGCTGTTTCGCCCAGTTCAACTTAGGCAACAGATTGGAAACCGTGCCCGTGATGGTGGCCGCGAGCCCGCCGGGATTGCGTCCCCCGGTCGTGAACTCCAGACTCGACCCATCGCCGATGTCAGGTAGCCATTGAAAACGGAAGGAACGGCTATAATCCTTCTGTAGCTCCACGTAATGGACCACCATCTGCACAATCTTGCTGGGCTCGCCCTCTGGAGGCGGACGTACGGCGATCAGGTTGATCACGACGTCGACCTTACGCTCCAAAACCTTTTTATCCGCGACCGCCTCGTCCACCACAACATCCGGTACGTACATCTTGGCCACGATCTCAGCTTTATCCTTCTCTTCGCGCGAGTTGGCGAAACCCTCAAGGATGAACTTGCCATTGACGGCATTCACGCGGATTTCCGGATTGCCGATCTTGCGTTCAATAAATTGTGCAATTTTGTTGGCGGCAATCGGGCTCAGCACAACGAGAGATGTAGCCTGGCTGCCATATTGTTTGACGACGGAATGAATGCGCTTCATGTCGGAAGGTAACAGAATCTGCCCATCCACAATCACTTTATTGTTCAGAATCTTCACCTGAATGCCTTCGATTCCCTGGAGCAGCGTCTGAACCTCGCGCGCGACCTTTTGCAGGTCCGTCTTGCGCACGTCAAGAGTGAACTCAGCGAGCACCTTTCCGGTTCCTGGTTGCTTGATAATGAGAGTTCCCACTCCTACCGAGCGCGGGTTAAAGCGCAGTGTCCGGGTATTGGGATTCCATTGAACCCGGGTCAGCTTGCGGAAGGTTCCATCGAGCTCGAGATTGGGTGGAAGTTCTTCGATTTGTTCATCGTGATAAACTCCCACGGCCATATTCAAATACTGCTTCTTCGAATTGTCGCCACCCTCCTCACCGTCCTCGCTCAAAGCGGGAGCAGAGGTGAGAAGGAGGACCGGGAGCGCCAAAGATAAAATGTTCTTCCAAATCTTCATATATACCTAGTCCAACTCTTTATAAGTCGATAAAGGGTCCCCGTTTCTTTGGTTTCTTCGGCTCTGGCGGTGGCGGTGGCGGCAGCGCGGCTGGTGCCCTCTGCTGGAGATTCAGCATTTCCTGCGACACCTTACCCAAGAGACTTTCAATCGTGGACTCCGTGAGTCGCTTCTTGGTGTGATCCGTCGGGTGACGTAAAGTCAGAAAAATCGATCCTGGAGATGTCGACAACAGGTAAATCAAATCCTGGGACTCTTCTGGCGAAGCCTCAATTGTGATGGTTGTGAAACTCAGGTCGCCACGTAGATTCTTGAGGAAGTCATCCTTGCCGATCTTTTCATGCATAATGGGAAGTTCATTCACAACGCGCGCTCCCGCGGCGAGAACCACGACATCTTGCATAAGCGTCTTCACCTCACGGCGCTGATTCACGCCCTTGCCCACATCGAGAGCCGCTACGATGTCAATACGATCGCCCGGGTTGATCAGCTTGGACACTCCATTCAGCTCGTTTACTGGAAGGCTTATGGCTCTTTTGCTCGGGGACACCTGAAGTGACAATCCCGTCACGGGACCCGGTTTGATGACCTTGCTGCGGAGGATCTGCTCCTCTTTGCTAATAGGCGCGAGCGCGATCATTCCCACGATTTCTTCCGGATCGTTAACCGCCTTGGGCTCGATAAAATCCACGGGCATTTCCACAACCTGTAGCATGGTCTCATCAATGGTTTCCATTTCATTGATGTCTTGCACGGCCACCACCACGCGCTGCTTGGCGCCGAATTTTTTAGTCAACTCGGCGCTCTTTTCCTGCGTGTAACTGTAGAGCAAAAACACGGCAAAGAGCGCGGAACCTACGCTGATCCATAATGTTCGAGTTTCGTTCTGGTTCACAGTCCTTCTCCTTGCTCACTTCCCGCACGGCGCGCTCAAACAGATTCCATATCCCACGGTAATCCAGATGGGATTCACAGCGACGCGTTCATTGCGCCTGAGAATGTTGAAGATCTCAATATTGTGTGTGTTGCTGTCACCCGGACTCCCCTTCACCGCGCGTCCCAGCGCGATAGGCCTTGTGGTCGCCACGAAGCGCTGACGCGGATCGGTCTGGTGCTGAATCGCATGGTAACGCCACCCTTTGGTGGTGAAGTTAATCGATCGACTCACATCCAGTCCGGACTCGTTTTCGCGGAAATAAGACAGATTTGTCCGCTGGCGGAATGTCTCAAACGAATAAGCTCGGGCCGCTATGGAATGCAAGATAGCCGTGTGCACGGCTCCGAAAAGTCCGAGCCCAAAGCTCATCAAGACAACAAAGATGACCAGCAGCGGGACCGTCTCCAGGATGGCCAGTCCTCTCTGGTTGTTTATTTGATTATTTAATGGAGCAAGCGTGTGGGCTTTCATATCAACATCCGTTGTCCGTCATCGCGTAATATCTTGATCCACCGGTGCCCGAGCTGTAACTGGCGCCCGAGCCCGACAGTCTTCGAATGGCGTCCCAACGGGCGGCGACAAAATCCAGACACTCCTGTGTGGTGGGTTCACGCCCCAAATAGGATCCCAAGTAGGTCTTGAATCCGCTTCCGCTCCCGTCACTATCGGGAGCGGTCGAGCCAAAAAAAGGGATTCGGAAATCCAGAACACGCGCGACAAACGTGGTTCCCACGCCCCAAAACAAGTTCACTCCTGAAGTGGCGTCTTGAAACTCGGGATTGGTCTGAGTGTGATCACCGATGTTAGGCTGCGCATCGATCTGATACCAGCCGTTGCTGTAAAGGGCCGTGAAGACGGGATTCTCGATCAGCTCTCGATATTTCAACTGCGCCCGTTGTTCCTGTGCGGCGCGATCCAGATGAGCAACCGCATAATTTCGCGCAGCCGCAAAGGTTATATATTGGGTTAAAGAAGCCACGGAGAGTGAAAAGCTCAGGACGAACATCAGGGATGTAAATCCAAGAATCAAGACGAGGGCGAACAAGAAGTCGACTGTGATCAGACCCGCCTCACTTCCAAGTCGTTTCATCGCGCCAACTCCCCTTGAATCACGATATGTCTGTAGTGTCCGCTGGGGTGATGAACAGCGCCCGCCTGAGGCGGTGCCCACACACCATTTTGCAAAAGCCCGGCGAGGTTCTGCCAAGGCCCCTGGATGAGACGCCGAACAACCTCTTCATTGCGAAAGTAGGTAGCCACGATAAAGGTGAAACCAAAAAGAAGAACCAGAATCAGTACGGCCTCAGTGATCATCTGCCCGCCTTGAGCGCCGAAGCCAAACGACCGCATTCGCGCTGGAGGGTTCATAGCCAGCCTCCCACGCGCAGAAAGGTCAGCTGAGTGAACCAGCCCAATAGAAGAGCGAATGTATAAGGAATCTTATGAATCTCCTGTGCTTGAACGCGTTGGCGCATCGCCACTTTATAGGTGGTACGCACAAGGGCCAGAAGCTGGCGTTGCAGCGCCGTACGCGTCACCCCGAACAACGCTCCCCAAAAGAGCGAGTACACGAGGGTCCAAAACATACTGGTCGGGTCAAGTGCGAGCGCGAAGACCGCGAACAACTTCACATCTCCGCCCCCGAGGATTCTAAATGCAAATAAAGGAATTGTAATGATCAGCGCCAATAAAAGGGCCGCGATTCCCGGCAAAGAGCCCTCGAAGCCGCGAAAATAAAGACTGGCTGCCGCGACGGCCCCGAGGAGAGAAAAGACAAGAACGTTGTGGATCTTGCGCGACCGCAAATCATCCACCATGCCGGCGATCAAAGTGCCTGTCGCGACCGTCCACATCTCTATCATCTATTCCACCCCGTTCGGACCTTGCGGTTCGATCCAGTTCACGCCAAGTCCATCTCGAGACTCGCGAAATCCATCACCAATGGATAAGTTGCGCTCTATGCGCGCGCCCAAGCGCGGCGCCGACCGCTTGAATGTTTCAATGGGGCCGAGGTCGCCTAGGAAGGCGCCAATCAGCAAAAATGCGTATATGCCCAATATGAGCACTAGTTCCGTCGTCACGATCTTTAACCCCGCGGTTTCAGCGGGTGGCTTTACGCCACCCTTTCAGCATTACTGCGATTCGACAGTAAAACCACCGATGCTATTACCAAGTTCCTCAAGTTTGCCTGACAGAGTCCCTTTGATTCTGTCCTTGAAGATGATGGCGAGGGTTACGACCACAACCAAAAGGAGAATGTACTCGGTTGCGCCCTGCCCGGACTCGTCTTTCCAAAGGTTTTTCATCAGTGCTGCGCACTTTTTCATGGGGTTCCCCCTTAATTGCTTACATCGGTGCTTTCGGCAACCGACATAAGGACTGCTGTTGATGTGAGAGGAGATTACGGACAGATAATTCCAAGGGTAACAGAGGCCGGAAGGATTAGAAACTCAGACGGCCTGAGTGTCTCATCCTGAGACAACAGATTTGTTTATTGTCAGCCGATAAGGAGATGTGGCGTTCTCAATTCGAGACAAATCCATCCCGCTACCATGCCTGCGATCCGAACGCGGCCAAGGCATTATCGAATACGTTCTCATTCTCGTGGTGGTGGTTGGGATCATATTGGGGGGCCTGTATCAGCTCAACAGCGCGTTCAAGGTCTGGGCTCAAAGCTACTTCGGGGACTATATTGCCTGCCTTCTGGAAACTGGAGAATTGCCAACCATCTCCGCCAGCCCCGGTGACAGTGGAATTTGCAACGAACTGTTCAAACCCTTTTCGCTTGCTGACGGTCGTCCCTTAAGAACGGGGGCGAGTGCCGGGACCAATAGTTCGGGCGGAGGGAGCAGCGGCAGCGGAGCGCGCGAAAACAACAAGAGTGGCGCCGGCGGCGCGGCAGGCAGCCAAGCCTCCGCCGGAGGTGGACGTGGAAGTGGCGCGTTCGGAGGTCGGTTGGGACGCGGAAACTCACGTCCCTTGGGCGGGCAACGCTTTCGTATCTCCGAGAAAAAGTCAGGCACATACACCGGAGACACCTCGGTCAGCAATTACGGCGGGAACTACGGCGCTCTCAATCGGAGACTGAATACGGGAGTGAAGCGTCGCCTTGACGATCGCTTTGCTTTTGACAGTGAACGTGAAGCCAAGCAAAAACGTCAGGTCGCATCCAAAACCAAGAGCAACACCGAAGGGAATGGGCGCAAGTCCCGTATCCGAATTATTCGCAAGGACATAAAGAAGAACGCGATCGCCGAAGATACACCCATGACGTTTGGAAGTTTCCTTCGCTTCTTGATTATTGCTGCCATCTTGATCGCCATAATTATGTTCCTTGGTGGCCAAGCCCTGCAGATCGGCAAGTCAATGGAGTAGCAAAGAGTTACTCAAGATTTTCCTAGACTTATAGTCGCTCGTAGAAGATATCTGAGCGCATGACAGAGGGGAGCTAAGCCTTCGGTACATAGGGGGGGAGATGGATGATCGTGGTATGATCACGATCAACCGCCGCGGGGTATTTAGCCTAGAAGAAGCGCAACAGATACTGCCTGTGGTTCGCCGGATCACGCAGGAATTTAGCGCCAAAGTTGAATTCCTTATCGCTCGGTTGGAAACGTTACAGCTGAATCAAACGGAAACCATTTGCACACTTGAACGGCAGATCAATGAGCTGATCCAAGCTTGGAATGAAAAAATTCGTAAGCTGGGCGCGGATCCGCGAGGCCTGTGGGTGGTGGATTTCAATAGTGGAGACGGGTTTTTCTGCTGGAAGCATCCAGAGAATGACATCTCCTACTGGCACAGCTATGAGAATGGGTATTCGGGTCGAAAACCCATTTCTCAAAGGGGCTTGTAAAGACACATGCGCGTCGCGCTTGCACAGATCAATTCTTTTCTTGGCGGCTTCGAGGCCAACGCCGGTAAAATCATCAGTTACATTTCCAAGGCGCACAACAGACATTGTGACTTGGTCGTATTTCCAGAAGCGGCGTTGTTCGGGTACTATCCTATGGACCTACTCGAACGTCCGAGTTTGGTTGCCGAACAAGAAAAATGGATTCGAGTTATCCACAGATCTATCCCCAACGGCGTGGCGGTATTGGTGGGTGCTTTCGTTCGCAACACTAGTAAACGCGGCAAGCCGTTTTGGAACGCCGCAGTTTTACTGGAAAAGGGAAAGAAGGCCCGCATCTTTGCTAAGGAACTTCTCCCCTCCTATGATGTCTTCGACGAAAGCCGTCATATTCAACCCGGGCAGTTGGCAAAGAATATTTTCCGTCACAAAGGCAAGCGCATCCTTATTACGATTTGTGAGGATATCTGGGGGTGGGAACGTCGGAATACCCCTGGCTATTCGCGCTACAGTCACAATCCTATACGAGCGCTCCGTCCGGGATCTGTTGATTTTGCGATCAACCTGAGCGCCTCCCCATTTACGCAGTCCAAACTGGCGAACCGGCGTATCGTGACCCGCCTCACCGCGATCCACCTGCGTTGCCCGCTGATTTATGTCAACATGGTGGGTGCGCAGGACGAACTGATTTATGACGGAGGCTCCTTTGCCCTCAATGAGAAAGGCCGCGTCTTTGCCCAGTGTGTCCGCTTTGAAGAGGAGTTGGGCGTTGTGGATCTGGAAAAGCGCGAAGGTGTCGTTTCCAAGCTCTCCGATAATCCACAAGAGATCTTACGCTCGGCGCTCGTCCTTGGATTAAGGGAGTTCGTGCACAAGACCGGCTTCAGGACTGTGCACTTGGGACTCAGTGGTGGAATTGACTCCGCACTGGTGGCCTGCATCGCCGCCGACGCACTTGGGCCTATGAATGTGACCGCCTTGTATCTCCCGGGTCCGTTCAGCGCCCGTGAAAGTGGCGAATGGTCAAAGCAGCTCGCAGAACATCTGGGAATTCGCTTTGCCGAGATCCCGATCACCGGCGCATACGAACAGGTTCTTAAAGATTTTGAAACAGTCTTGGGTCCGCGTGAATTCGGCCTCACCAATGAAAACATGCAGGCGCGACTGCGAGGACTGACGTTAATGTCCTTCTCCAATCGTGAAGGTAGCCTTTTGATCGGCACATCGAACAAGAGTGAGTTCGCTGTTGGCTACAGTACGCTTTACGGAGACATGATCGGCGGGCTAATGCCCATAGGGGATCTCCTGAAAACGGAAGTCTTTGAACTTGCGCGCTACTATAATTCTCAATCCGAACTGATTCCTAAGGGCATCTTGGAGCGCCCCCCTTCCGCCGAACTGCGCGCCAACCAGAGGGATCAGGACAGCCTTCCTCCGTATGAAGATCTCGATCGCGTTGTCGAGCGACTTGTTTTGGGATTCCACGCTCCTAAGAGCGACCTTGAGCGCCGTGTGTTTGATATGATGCTCAAGAGCGAGTTCAAGCGTTGGCAGTCTCCTCCGATTTTGAAGGTGAGTGACCATGCCTTCGGTCGGGGCCGTCGATTTCCCGTGGCTCACGGCGCGCGCGGGTAGCGTCGAATGGTAGTAAAATGATCGGCCCGAATCATGCGGCACTTGCCGCTTGTCGAAACGGTTTATCACCCACAAGAAAATAGCGCGTTCGCGGCCCGGCGCCTACCCGCCGGAGATGCCCCTCGTTCAGGGCCCAAGTCATGAATCGATGAAATCCCGTAAGCGACAGGCCAAGAGCCGTGCGCGCCTCGAGTGCAGTAAACTCCTTCTTGATCGGCGGCTGAGCCCAGTTCTTGAGCCGCTCCAACACCAAACCATTTCCACTGATTTGAATGAACTGGAAAGGGAGACGAACAGAAAACCGACCCGTAATTTCAAAATGATAATTCCCTCCGGTCTGCTGGATATTGGCGGGAATCCCGACGCCTACGAAATACTGCCGGGCCCGCCTTAAGATTTGGTGTACGCGACCGGGTGAAGAGTGAACGTCGAAATGTTCTCCAGGAAAAAGCTCGGCGAAAATTCCAGCAAGACGCATAGGACGGTACAAATCTTTGAGTAAAGCCGAGAGCAGACGGTGGATGTGCTTTCCAGGATTGAACTCAGAACCGTCACTCATTCGACCAGTGGAAAGATCGAGACAAGTCGAATCGGGGACACCCCAAATGTACGGCGCAGGATCGATTTCTTGCTTGAGCTCACGCAAAATGCGAGCGCGATAAGCCGGAAAAGGCGTCCCCACAAGTAAATGATGAAAAAGCCGGTTTTCGAATCTCATCTTTAGTAGATACAGGTCACATTCGCGCACGCTCTCCCAGTGCGAACGGCGCTGGGCCTCAGCCCTAAACTGACGGACTGGGGATACGTCACCACTGATGAGCGCTTTGAGAATCGCTTTCCATTTGCGTACAAAAAGCTCATCCAAAGTGCGTTCGTTACCGAGCAATACCTGCGCCACCTTTAGGTCATCTTCCGCTTTAATAAAATTGTGTTGGTGTATATGCGTTTGTGCGCGCAATTCGAGTCCGTTGGCTCTTAAACGATGGAATTCACCCTGTTCCGCCAACCTGATGCTTTGATGCAAAATTTCCTGAGCTTCATCCATTCGCTCCGTCGTCACCAAGGCTGCTGCCAAATTCACTTGGCCGACCAAACGCATATACGGATTCAAATCGTCTTGCAGGAAAGACTCCAATTCCGGAATGGCAAGCTCGTAGTCCCATTTACTGAAGTAACAAAAAGCTCTGTAAAGATGGGCCTCGGGAACCGCTTGTGTATCCACTCGTTCCAAAATGCGTAAGGCCTCCCCCACCGCACCCACTTTTTGCAGCAACACGGAGTACTCGGCCAATTCAGCTGCAGTCGCAGACAAATGCCATTTATTGCGATCGGGATAGACAATAGAGGCGAGAATTCGCAATCCAAGGTTGTAAAGACCCGCGCGACGGGCCACATTGGCGAAACTCAACAACAGCTCACGCGGGATTTTTGCCGTGTTTAGCCTCGCTAAACCTTTGGCCGCGTGTTGCCCACGGCCGGCGCGCACATCCTCTTCGCATTTTTGCAGCAGTTCAAGCATCGTCTTCTCTCACTCCAATTCTCAGTCCTAGGGAGTGAAACAATTCAGGCCGCGCACAAATCGGAACTCCGTGGGGACTTCGCCTTCTGCTGAACGCACAGGTTTGAAATAATAGAGTTCGGCTGTCATAGATTCCCTGAAAACATCGAGCATGAAATGATCCTCGCCCTGGGCATTATGGTAGTAAGTATGTTCGTCGTTGCTGGTACTAAGATCAGGCTCGATTCCGACCACTCCCATATCCTTCACATCCACAAGATTCCAGAAGGAGTCGTAGAGCCCCAGTATCACCCGTCCGACAAACTTGGGCGGGCTCAGGCCAGGAACAGTTTGAATGATTGCATCCACCTTATTATTCTCGCCAATAGCATTATCCTGGCCACGACACAAAAGCGTACTTGAAGGATTAGACTGACCCTGATCTCGATCCTGCTGATAAAGGGTGCCATGATACACAAGATGGTTCATATTATGTGGCATCAAACTGAGACTTGCGACCTCCACACCCTTTGGCGCGATGTCGCTGCAGTTTTCGCGCACCACTTCCGCGGTCGACAAATCCTTATCGACCAGTATTTGTGACTGGGGGTGACCGTCAGCGCAAGGTCCTTCCCCACCAGATCTGACAAAGCTCAATTTACCCCCATAGCCCTCGCCATTACCCTGTACTTGAACGCCTTGCGAGAACGTCGATGCGCGAGTTGTCGCTGCGATTTTTGAGCCTGAGCAGTTCTGGAAGGTCGCCAGCGACGCTACACAGGCCGCCGCGAGCGCCAGGCTCGTGGCTAATTTTTTTTTGCTCTTCCCCAACATATTCGGAATCAGGTTCTCATGTTTCACAATCAATCTCCACACCACGGAATCATTCAATCGTACAGCCTCTCTCCTATTGAGGAGACTGACGAATCCGGATAGGTGGCGTCTCGGTTTGATACAGCTCTGGGGGAGGTGTCGCCCAACGCCAGCCTATTTATCCAATAATGTCATTCCACTGTTTACTGGACGTGGGAGATTTTGGAATTGTGAACACTTGATTAGGTACATTGAACATCGCGCCTGAAGGGAGGTTTCTATGGAACCTTGGCTCTACCTCAAAATCCAACGCCCACTGAGTGGGTGTGCCATACTCATGGCGCTCCTGGGTTGCCAACCTTTCAAGGTCCCCGTAGGCCAGGGAATTCGTGCCGCAACCTCCACCGAACGGCCGAACTCCGACCTGAAATACCTGCTGTTTCACACGGAGGGCGGGTCCAACCCCGTCGCGGGCACCGCGGGAGCTAGCGTAACCATCATGACAAAGACTGAGATTCTGGAGGAAATGAATCAACTCGTTTCATTCGTGGGCGACAATGTCGGGGATCATAAGAGTACTCAACTCGGAGTCGCGGTTGGCCCCATTTCATTTGATTTCACGGACACGCAGATCCGGGAGCTCATCTCGGATCTTTTTTCCGCTGCAGAAGAGACTGGCGTCGCGGTTGCCTTCCATATTGACGATTCCATGTTTTGGAACAGACGCCAAGATCTCTGGTCGGACAGAAACAATATCGAATGGACAGATTGGAACGGTACGACTCAACCCCATAGAATCATTGGTTGGGCAGGAGGTGGCACGCCTTTCCTTGCTCCCCAGATGTGTTACAACAGCCCCGCCATCATCACGGAAGCGACACGCCTGGCGCGCGATGTGATTGGGCTCGAAATCAAAAAGGGGATAGATCGGCTCAATTCTATCGGCAAGTCTCATCTTTTTGCTGGCGTCCTCATGGGATGGGAGACACGACTCCAAGATGACTCAGAGGATCCACATGTCGAATATGGCTACTGTGCACTCACTAACCTCGGTTACAGCCAGAACAATATTCCTTCAGATATGAACGAAGTCCTCACGGGTGTTGTTTCGGATTGGATCACACTGTGGACCAGAAGCCTTTCTGAGGCTGGTATTATCAAGAACAAGATTTTTACTCATATCGCTTACAACGCAGCCGTCTCGGCTGAGGAGGCGAGCGCTCAAAATGCCCCGCCCTCAGTGGCGTTCACCGAATACTCAAATCCAGGTTTTAGTCTTTATGGAAACAGTTATCCGTCGAATTTCAAGAAAGTTCTGACGGATCATGGCAGCCCGCGCTGGGGAATTTCAGAAGGCACTGCTGTCGGTCTCGCGAATATTTTTACGGGAGGGACCACAAGCACCTCGCCCATGGAGAGTTATCTGGCCGGTGCATTCAATAATGGCGCCGTGTACGTAAATATTTTTGGGTTGAATACGCAAAATCCCGAGTTCGACGAGTTTGCAAAAGCTTCAAGCAGCGTAGAAGCAAAAGAAGCTTACCGTAAGTTCCTGGAAGGAAAGCAGTTGGTCGAAGGACCGATGACCACGCTAGCAGAAAGACTACAGACCGCTCTCAAGAACCTTCAGGATGCGGTCAGCAGAGCACAGGCGGAAGGCCAAGATATTTCGTCGGTTTCAGGCGCCATGAAAGAACTCGAAGATTTGCTAAAGGCTAACGATACGGAGGCCGCAATCGCGAAAGCGAAAGAGATATTGGAGTTGATAGAGGCCCTGTGAACAGGCCGGTCAGGCGCCCGGCCTGCCTGAATTATTTTCAGCTGACGATTCCCTTTGGAGTTTTTGCACCTTCGCCCGTAGCCTGACGGGCGCTCATGACACGGCTTATTCTTCTGGATCTTCGTGGAAAAATGTGGGTAAGCGGATAGCGTAGAAAGCCAGGAAACGCGCTGTTCCAGTTGTTTTATTGCGTTTTGCGGGTTCGAAAAACGTGTCACGATTCGTGGCATGAAAAAGCCAC
>JBFWQY010000032.1:0-59098 GCA_050249195.1 Bdellovibrionales bacterium | reverse complement strand
CACGAGTCGCGAAAATACCGGCGGGAACTGAAATCGCCGGAAAGTCCGTATCCTCGCAATAACACCGTCTGGAATGTCTCATAATGAGCTGTGCCAAGAAAAAGGGAGGCCTAAGTAAACGGCATTATGCTTTCTGGTTGACTTAATTTTGATCAGGTTGAGGAAAGTTGAGCACCTATTCTAAGCGCCTCGTTTTAAGGCACCCTAAATCACCAAAAAAATTAGGGAACTCGAAGTCAGCTCGTAATCTCGCGGCATTTCTATTGCAGTGGAGAACCTGTGCGGGGGCACAATGTTACATGCTCAAACGTCGTCAACTCAATCGGGTCCACTGTCAGAGTTAAGTCAGACACCACAGCCACACTCCACACTTCAACCGGCCCCAGCTCTGTCACCATCACCCGCATCCGCACCCGCTCCCTCGCCTTCCACGGGGGACACGAGTGTCTTAGCCGAGGCCAAACAGATTCGGGATTCTCTCGTTGCTGGCACTTGCGCCGGGCCCAATACCGCTCTTAACGCCTACTACACGAGCGCCTTGGCCCACGTTACCCAACCCTATACCCGGCAAGTCATAACGGCTTCCCCGCTTCCGATTCAGGGCAGGTGCAATCCCGACTCAAGTGCCACGCTGACAAGAGACGGGCTAACTTGCAGTGGAGATGGGACTATTCAGACCAATCTTACTTTCGCTTCTAACGTTCTAACAGGACCAGCGCAGCCCAAGGTCCTCCGCGCATACGATTACAGCGGAGCTACGGGTCCGATTGTTGCCTTTTTCGGCGGGGAGCCTCCAGTTTTAAAGCGGTCCAAGATCCGTTCTGCGGATGATTTTGTGGCAGCTACTGACCCTTACACAGAATATATTCTTGAAAACGATATAGATCTTTCCAATGTGACATTACCCGTTCGAATTCAGCCTTTTATGGGAGTGTTAGACGGCAACGGACATACGATTACAAACATGACGGTCACAAAAGGATTATTCCGTCATTTTGGCGGATACATGAAGAACATTACCTTCAACAATCCGCAGGGAGAAGACGTGATCCTTGCCGAAACGTGTACGCAAGGCGCGGTCTTCAGCAAAGTGAAAATGAACGGACCGAAGATAGTCGGAGGTGGAGGATTCATCGGCGGTGTTGCCGGCAAGGTCGGCATTGGATGCTTGATAGACGTAAACATAGACGGTACATTTCAGGGCGAAAGTTACACGGCTTCTGTTGCGGGTGTTACGCGAGGAATCGCCGTGCGCAGTATCTTTAAGCGACAGCAGACCTCTCCAGATGACTCGTATTCCGTTTATATGAAGAAAGTGACGGCAACCGGAGATGTGAGGGCCAATACCTCATCCGGCGGCTTTGTTGGCGATATGGGATTGACTCTGGTCGATGATTCAAGTGTCACAGGATCTTTTGCGCCTCACCTTGCGTCCTCAATTCATTTGCGTTGCTTATCAGCCCCCCCGATGTACTCCATCCACACGACAAGACTCCTGGAGGTTCTTGGGTTACAAATTCGACGGCATCCATGACCGTCAATGGAGCCCCTGCATCTCTTTGCCACATCGCCGAGGTCAGGTATTCGACTCTTGGTGGCGACAACGTGCAATGGGCTTCACGCGAGTAAGATCCAGGTGAATGACACCGACAGATCTAACGGGCATTCATTTTCAACTCAAACGTGCGAGCTTGAAAGTTGCTGTGGCAGCATAGGCGGAGGACCATACTGCCATCTTGGTCAGGTCGGGTTTCGTTGTCCACTCATTCCATTCGCCGACTAAGTTCGACTGTGTGCAAGGTCACAATCGGTCCCATTTAGACCTGTGATAACGTGATTGGACCAGATGGCTCCTTAAAGCTGACCTACCGGCAGGTCATGGAGATTTGGCTTTAGTTAACAACGCGCTGATCGGGTGTCATCGGGTTCCGTGATAGTCCCCCTTGTCATTGAGGGGCAGGGAGTCCATAACATGGAGAGACAACGTTTTCTAAGAGGGTATGATAATGCTGAAGCTTTATGGTTTTAAGAAAGTCAATGCGGTAGCTCGGGGCCATACACGTGATCTCCGGATTCTATGGGCGCTTGAGGAGATGCAAATTCCGTTTGAGCTTGTGGGTATGGATCATCCCGCACATGACTTGAACACGGAAGCGTTCCATAAGCTCAATCCTTTCGAACAAATTCCAGTGATTGATGATGATGGCATAGTACTTTCTGAATCTGCGGCCATTTTGATTTATCTTGCGAAGAAGTCGGGGAGGCTGATCCCGAGCGGCACCAATGGTGAAGCGCAAGTTGTACGATGGTGTTTTGCCGCTATGAATTCAATTGAAATTCCATTGATGAATATCTTGATGATTGACTGGTTCAAGGATCATCCGGATCGAAAGTACCGGGAATTTTTGGTGGGTTGGGCAAACCGTCATCTTTCCAATCTGGACAGGTGGTTTGGTGATCGTCAGTACGTTGCTACCGATAGCTTCACGGTAGCTGACATTTTGATGGCGCATGTACTCGCCGTTATCAAGGATGAGAGTTTGCTCCGACCGTACAACAACACCAGGATTTATCGCGATCGGTGTCTGGCGCGTCCGGCTTGGCAGCACACGATCGAGCGTTACTATAAGAACGTGGAAGCTGGCTAGGAGGCCTGAACTTTCAGATTCCTCGTGACGTCTCCGAACACCGTCCCTTCCCGCAGATGACTCCGCACTTTCAGGAGAAATGCGGCGAGAAACGAGATCCGTCTACGCGGATTCTAATTTAACTGAAATACACGTCCTGTGGATAAGGTCTCGCCGCTCACTGTGAGGGATACTTTTATGACGTAGGTACCCGCGGCCCAACCGGATGTATTCAAGGTACCCAAAGCGACCTGGGTGCCGAATGTAGAGCGAATTTGGGAGTAAACCTGAGTCTGCGAGGAGTTGAGCACGGTCACAGTGTATGAAGCGGGCTTGCTTGCGGCCACTTTGGATTCAACCACCACATCGCCCTTCAACGCTATAGTGGCGCCTCGGGCGAAAGTCGACGTGAATTCATTTACTCCAATGGCCACGATCATTCCATTGCCTTCCGTTTGGAAGCGGACCGGTGAGCCAATGCCGGCGAATGGATTCGAAATGTTTTTTAGCAGCTCGTTGTTCGCTAGAAAAATCGTACCGTTGCCATTAGCTTGGACGACTGACCCGTAGATCTTGGAGTCTCGGATTGAAACATGAGACGTCCCATCTGCATAAATTGACTGGCACTCAATCTTGGAATTTTCAATCTCCAGGAGCCCCTTTTCTTGCGGGGCTGCGATCACGGCATAATAAAATTGGATGTTATTCATTTTGACCGTTGCATTGGCAAAAGCCGCGACCTCATTTACAAAAGAATCCTTAATTGTAACCGGCTGTTTCGTATTTGTAGCGTAGATTTGCCACGCCATCGGAGTCAAAAGCGTATCCGTTAGATCAACCTCGCGCCCTTGGTCCGTCAGGCGGACCGTCTGCCTCTGCTCTGGACCCTTGGGCAAATTTGCAAGTTCAATGGCGGTGGTGTTGTTTTCGATGTAGTACCCTATGGTGATGGGAACGCTGTTGTTGTTGACCTTGAGTTCACTGCCGGGATGAGTGGAGACTCCAAATCCAGCCTTGGCATTGAGAATGTAGATTTCATAGCCCACGTTGGTTTTGTTGGGAGTGTTCCTGCCGAATTGATAATAGCCGGGAATGTCGGAGGAAGGCAGGTCGCTCAGATCGGCCCTCATCCCATCCTCCAACTTCAACCAAATACCCGCACTGGATTTCGGCCCGCAGATCCGTATGTTGGCATTTCCTTGAGGATAAGCTTCCGTCGGAAGATTCGACGTGTCTTGGCTCTCTAGTGTCGAGTTGCCATCCAAGGTCAGCAGGATCCAGTTCTTGGTCAGGTCGAAATGAACGTCATGAAGCCTTAGCACCGCATTGTCGGATAGAAAAACACTGCTTGTTACAGCAAGGCCCGCAGTGACTCCACTGCTCGTTTTGAGCTCCCCTTTTCGCATGTCGATTAACGAATTGCCGACCGCGCTCATCGAATAATGAAACATGTAGTCGTTGGCCAGGTTGAAGGTGCTGTCACGAATTCCGAGCGTTGCTGATCCAGAGAGCTTAACATTGCCTTTTAGAGTTACGGTCGCGTTTACAAACACCAGCTTCTGATTGCCGCTTAATGTAAGATCACCCTCCAAAAGACAAGTACCAGTGAACGTCGAGGTGCCTCCCGATATCAATGTGGAGGAAGGCACTTCGCCTGAAGGGCACGGGGTGGCCGAGTCCTCAGATGGGAAAGGCTTCGATATGCAAGTTCCCGTTTGACGGTACGTTTCCTCCACGCTCGAGCTGGAGACAGGAGGAGTGCTCTGGTCTCCGGTAGTGGTCTCGGTTTTAAATGAACTACAATTCTGGAAAAAGACCAGCATGAGCACGGGGACTAAACACAATAAAGCCAGTTTCATACTTGTTAGGACTTTTGACAACGGCATGCGAACCCCATCTTTAATCTAAGAATCCGTGCAAGATCGTGACCTGAAACAGCAAAGCATATGACAAGAATCGGTCTTTTTTCTGCTTAACTTTGCTTTGCTATAAATTCTCATTCTGAGACACTCAAACTTTGGTAGGCAGCTCACCTCAACGAAATCTCAATTCGAAAGCTCCCGAAGACATTTAGATGTCGGCCCTAGTTTAGGGATGCCGTGGGGAAAAAGGTCCTCGCTGTAACAGGAAACACCAGGGAACCTATCGCACGGCTGAAGGGTCAGACGTTGTTGGATGTCGGGACCTGGGGTAAACACCTGTTGTTCTTCTTTTCTGACGTCACCATGAAGATTCATTTTCTCATGTGGGGTTCTTATAGTGTCGATACGGAAAAGAAAAATCGGAAGATTCGTTTGGGACTTACATTCCCACGCAAAAAGCTGTTTTTTTACGCCTGCTCGGTCAAATTTCTGGATGCGGACGTCGAAGTCATTTATGACTGGAGCGCCGATGTCATGTCGCCGAGTTGGGATGAAGATTCGGCAATTCGAAAAGTAAAGGCTCTCAAAGACGAAATGGTGTGCGATGTTTTGCTGAACCAGCAGATTTTCTCAGGAGTTGGAAATATCATTAAAAATGAGGTCTTATTTATCTTACGCTTGCATCCAGAACGGCGTGTTCAATCGTTATCCGCCAGGAAGATTACACAGCTTGTCCGAGAAGCTCACGACTATTCATGGAAATTTTACGAATGGAAAATGGCTTACGAACTAAAAAAACATTGGCTGATCATGCGTAAAAAAATCTGCCCCAACTGCAATGGCAAAGTCACCCGCCGCCCCACCGGTAAGGGTGATCGTCTGAGCCATTACTGTGAACGCTGCCAGAAGTAGTCTACCTTTTCAGATCTTGCAGGCGTCCGCAAAGCTCTTCTTGGGCAGGGGCGCAGTCCTGCCTCTTGGGCTCTCGATCAGGGACAAACCGCCCGAGAAGCTGCCGCCGCCTCCTCTAGCTCCATCAAGCGCCAATCGATTTTACTACATAGCCGGACCAACTTTTCATAACGGTGGCGGTCAAAAGTTGATGATTCTTTCGCGGATTCGCATAGATAAATGGTGCAAGTCTCGCGCTGGTGAGGTGGAACGACACAGCCGTTGCAGCCAATGAATCGCAAACTATGGCCTGTGCGTGGAGGAGCTTGAGCTTCACCTCGCTTTTTCAACTGCTCTTCGACGTGGGCGCAGATCGAGTCCTTGCACGCGCAGCCCGTGGTTGCGCAGGCCATGCACTGACGTTGCGTGAACTCGTAGAGCCACCGATAGGCCCTGATCTTATGCCGGTAAAGCCTTTGATACCTATGGGCCGAATCCATTGAGGCTATCTAGCACGGTTCCGAGTCTCATCCAAGCTTTCGGAGCCTACAGATATTGCGAAAAAGTTGACCTCCATACGCAGAAGTGAACGATCTTTTGTTAGGACCTTTCCTCAACAATTCTCTCAAAAGGATTGCGGTCGAGAGGAATTCCATCTACGAATAAAGGGCCCTCCTTGCGCCAGAAGTTCCAAAACTGTTGCGTATGGGCCAGGTCCTTCAGCACGTGCGCGAATATAAAACCCAGCAAGTAGGAATAGTAGGTGCAGGCGTAATCCTCGTCTGCGAATGCATGATCGAAGGTCGTCAGCGATTCCGGCGTCACGAACGGGTGAGGAAGATCAAGGCGTTCTCGCACGTCCATCACCAATTTCTTCAAGTCCGAAACTGAATGTAAACGTCCCCGGTGCAGTTCGAGATCAATTTTGGACAGAAGGCATATCTGCGCGAGATCTATAGTTCGTTGTTGGACGTGCCTTTGCATCAAGGCGCCCGCATCCTGGTCGAAGCAGCGGGTCAACGATGGGTGCGTCATGAGAGATTCCATATACAGGCTTGAGATCTCACAGATGTCTGAGGTGAGGATCGTTGATCCCCTTTAGAGAAAGACAGTGTTCAAGCGCGTGTCCGAGCTCGTGAAGAAAGGAGCGGGACTTATCAAATGAGATAAAATTCCGGTCGAAATCAAAGCAAAGAAATACAAGCGGCGTCTGCACACGGCCATCAATGCCGGAAAAGGAACCGGGTGATTTCAAGCACTTGGAAGATCAGCTCGGTCATCCGTCCGGGTTTCCGGACGACAGAATTGGATTGCGCACCCGCCGCCATGAAGGCTGCCCGTATTAAGTCAGCTGCGCTATACTCTCGATAGAGGCGATAGAGGGAAACATGAATCTCACAACCAATAGACTTGTTCTTCGAAACTACAAAACGGAAGACGGGGCGCGTGTTCATATTTACGCGGCTGATCCTGACTTCTCTAGGTACGAAATTTGGGGGCCGAACACATTGGAAGACAGCCACAAGTTCGTTGCCGACATGGCCCAACAGAGTGAAACTCATCCTCGATATAAATTCGACCTGGCGATTTGTCTGAAAGACAGCGGCCTTCTAATTGGAGGATGCGGTGTTCGCCGGGAAACGGAACTCAGTCAGGTTGCGAACCTGGGCTGGGCGGTCAATCCCGAGTTCCAGTGCAAGGGTTATGCGACGGAAGCCGCCCTGGCGTTAATCGAATTCGGCTTTCAAAGGCTGAATCTTTCAGTGATCTATGCCACATGCGATACGCGAAATGCGCCGTCGTACAAGGTAATGGAGAAGCTTGGCATGAAAAGAGTTGGATTTATAAAGGGAGCCCAAGAAGTCAAAGGGCATGTTCGCGATTCGTATCGTTATGAGCTCTGGCGGTGAGGCCGAGCGCCGCGCGGAGAACGGCGTCTTCGCCGTTTGCGAAATCCAGGTAATTTGAGACGGCGGTGTACTGCGGTTGAATCCCGCGATAGGGACTTCCGTTTGCATGATGGACCCGCATTCCTGTAAACGTAAAAAGAAAATTTCCTGGAAGTTGGAGACCAGTCATGGTGCCGTTGGTGCCCGCCGAGGGTTGGCCAATCACGGTTACGCGTCCGGCGTCCACTAGGTACGTCGCGAAGTTTTCCGCGGCGGAAACGGTTAACGGGCCGGTCAGCAGTAAGATCTTTCCGCGGTAAGCGCCGGCCAGCGGTGTAAGCGTGCGCTGGGGCTCAAGATAGAGGCTCCTGTGTTCTGGACCAGCAAAAACCGGCGTGAGGTATTGCGGGCCCTTGAAGGTGTAGGGAATCAGCCGTCGGGCCATTTCGATCGCGTGCACCCCAGGCGATGCGCGCAAATCGAGAACCAGAGTTTCGGCGGCTTGCGCTTCTCGCAATAATCTTTCGAATTCCGCGAGATCGGAAAGCACGGGGCTCGTGACGTTCAGGTAAAAAACCTGGTCGCCCTTAAGCCACCCCGAAGGACGCGTATAATCGGACCGCTTCAGTCGCACCAGGGAGTCGAGGGGCGAAGGCGAAAGCGTGACATCTTTAACGGTGCCTTGCGGGCTCAGCAGTGTCAATCGCCGATGGCTGCGCTGGATTTGCAATTCGCGGAGCGCTCGGTCCATGCGATAAACATCTGTGGCCGCCGAAGTGTGCGCCAGTTCCCGAGCCAGCCAGTTTTCAATGTTGACTCCATCAACGGCAAGCAAACGGTCGCCGGTAAGCACCCCTTGCGCCGCCGATGCGGCAACCACGATGTCTCCCTTCGCGTACGCGAAAAGAACAGGCATAACGCCCGCGCCTTCGGGGATCATCCGATAAGTGCGATCGAAAATGAAACAGTGACCATCGTAAAGAGGCTCGCTCAGACGGCGGAGGGCATCGCGCATGGAAGCGCGACCGACACGATTCGCGGCCGCTGTTCCGAGCAATTCGACGAGCCGGCGGTCCAAGTCCGCGCGGGCACCACGGTGGAAATTAGGATAGAAGAGGTTCAAGGTTCCATGCGCGATGAGGAGACCGGCGCGCAGATCGCCCAGTGCATCCACGGGCTCTTGCACCTTTCCAAACGGTGATGTTTTCCGTATCCGGGGACGGGCGCCCTGGTCAGTTTGCAGGGCAGGAGGGGAACCGATGGGTTCACGTTCGAAGCTTTTGAGTTTGATGTGGCGGAAGTTGCTCGCGTTGCTCTTTTGTCAGCGATTCGCGATAGACGGGGTCTTTCCACGCCTTTGCGATCATCTCCGGCGTTAAGCCCAGATGCCCCGATTGTTGCAGGAGCGTGGTCACTGCCGCAGTGGCCAAGATTAGCTTTTGTTTCGTCTTGCCGTCTTCATCTGAAGGACACATAAGAAATTCCCTCCCCAGGATAATTTCCGCCACCTTGTGCTAGTCACGCCGGGGATGCAACGCTTGACCCGCTTTGCAAAAACTACAGGTGGATCACCTGCGATAATTTTTCGGCTTTTCCTTTATGGATTTTTTCGATTCTTTTGGAGATGAAAAGGGTGCGAGTCGGTTTTGAAACAGTTCGCGATTTACTATTTGGAAACAAGCCCGAGACAAGATTAGCTTTGTCCGGATTAATCCGCTTAACCTGGCTGTGCGGTCCTGCGAATCAACAGGGCCCGCTTTGAATCAGCGGATTTTAAAGATGGACTGGGCAATCAGTTCATTGTTCTCACTGTTCAGATCGAGCGTGAGGGCATACGCGCGATTGTTGTTCGGCGAAGCTCTCAAAGCGGGCTCGGAAGCAGCGTCACTAGCATTGAAATGGAGATTCGATAATATCCCTGTATTATGAAGATGCTTTCAGTTGTTTACTCAATGGTGGTATTTTGGTCTTTGCAAGCCAGCGCCTTTGAAATCGGTGCACATCGAGGGATGTATCCTCCTCTCGAGCCCGGTTATAAGCCGGGAGCTCAAGATTGCACAGCCGAGCATATCGATGATCCCTCAGTTCGATCGTCAGAAATTCGATATATCCTGGAGAACACGCTTCTTGCGATCAGCAAAGCGTTCGAAATGCATGCGGATCGCGCTTCGATCAATTTGCAACTGACGGGCGACGAAGAAGTTGTACTCTTTCATGATAAAAAACTGGATTGCAAGACCGATCGCACCGGCTTCATTCGGGATTATGATCTGAAGGACCTTAAAACCTTCAATATGGGTGCGGGATATCAATTCGACGGAGCTTATCCGTGGCGTGAAACGCGCATTATCAAACAGGGATACACTGAGATTACGACGCTAGATGAGTTGATGGCCGTGCATCCCGACAGAGCTTACTGGATTGTTGTTCGGCCCAAAGATGCCGAGGAGCTCGCAGCAATTCTTCGCAAGATCAAACCCTATTCACAAGCAGTAGAAAAATCCTTGCTCTTTGTGCCGGTTGAACAGCCATGGGTCAAGGAGACCATAGCGAGAGAGCTTCCCGAGATCGCGATCCCGAGAATCGATCCGGCGCGAAACAGGCTCTGTCAAAAGTCTGTTGTTCCTGGTCAGGATCTATCTGTGAGCTGCCATAACTTGGAATTGATCCTGCAGGTGGAAGACGCTTTGGCGCTGGGACCACATCTACAAGAACTGGGTGAGCGCCTTCACGAGGTTAACTCTCATCTCGTAATCGGGACGGACCTGGGAGGGTTTGTGGAAACTGTGGAACAGGCGAAGGCGCTTTTGCCATACACGTCCGTGATCGATGGAATGATGACCAATCGAATTGACCTTATCGGTCCATTTTTCCACAATCAGGACTAGAGGATTAGGGGCGATCTAACAAAGCTCTGCGACAGAATCGGGGAGCTGATCGTTCCCACGCGCGGATTGTGGCCGCCCTCGGCAAGAAGGTGGTAAAAGTTGCCAGCGATAAGGGGCTCCGGATCTCCAAATTCGGAATGGATTGAAATCAGATTCAGAAACTCAGAAGATGTGGACACTGTGGTTCGGCTCTTCGAATTGGCCTTGGATCGGTACTAGTGGCAGCTCAAGTCGTTTATCCATCTGAAAAGTACTTTGCCAGCTTTTACAACGCGCTCTCCGTGGTCGCGAGGGAACGTGTCCATATTGAAATGATCGAAGCTCCTCCATTCGAAAAGGTAAGTGGTTTCCAGAGAGACCTGATCTCGAAAAACGGTCCCGTTTACTATGCGATTCAAGATGAACGTGTTGTCGGCTGGTGCGACGTTTTTCCTGAGGAAAACCCACGGCAATCACATCGCGGCGCGCTGGGGATGGGCTTGCTGCCTGAGTTCCGTGGGAAGGGTATTGGAAGTAAACTTTTGGAGGCGGTGTTAAATCATGCAAAGGCATTTGGACTCGAAAAGGTTGAGCTTCATGTTTACACGACCAATACTCCTGCCATTGCGTTATATGAAAAGTTTGGTTTTGAGCGGGAGGGACTTATTAGAAAGTATCGCAAACTGGATGGTCAGTATTTTGACTGCTTCGCAATGGGGAAGTTCCTGTGATCACAATCAAGAGTTTAGCCCCGGAAACCTGGGGTGACTTTGTGTCATTGATGCGGACAGATGCTCAATGTTCGGAATGCTGGTGTCTCAATCACAGAGTGCCGTCCGGATGCCCAACCGGCGTCGGGGCTCAGAGTAAAATGCAGGAGCTGGTTTCGCAAAATAGGGCTCACGGCCTACTGGCTTATTGGAACCAGGAATGCGTTGGTTGGATCGCGATAGACCCAATGCTTGATCTTGTCGGCCACGATTGCCAGGCAACGGGAAAGGCTGGAGAGTGGTCCATTCACTGCATCTTCATCAAAGGTGAATTCAGAAGAAGGGGGTTTTCTGTTCGATTGATTGAGGCGGCCATTAAATATGCCAGCGCTAAAGGTGCGAGATGGATCTCGGCATTTCCTATTCCTGAAGCAAATCGGGCGCGTTTCCCTGAAAATGAAGCCGAGTTTTCCGGCCGTTTTTCAACATTCAAGAAATTGGGATTCACTCCTGACGGGCCGCCGGGCGAGTTCTATCAGAGGATGGAACTGTTTCAAGAAGCATGATCAAAAAGCTCTGGGCCGTCGCTGGACGACGCTCGTGTGAGGAAAATTCGTTCCGCTAAATAAAACGTGAGGCTTGGGCTTATCACCAATGAGTACGCAATTGCCAGTTCAAACTGAACTAATTTATAATGCCAGTTTGCCAGTTTGCCAGTTTGCCAGTTTGCCAGTTTGCCAGTTTGCCAGTAACGGAAGTCCGTGCACAAAAGTGATAAATAAAGTGACACGCGTCGGGATCTGCGTCTCAAGGATGCAGCTTCGGATAAAGTGTTTTTCTTGTTTTAAACGGTTCAGGTACTCTTGCTGCGATTCGCTCTTGCCTCGAAGGAGGCCGATAATGGGCATTAGATTGGTCATCATAAGAACAAAGCTCCCAGCCAAGAGCGAAACATGTATCCAATAAGAGAGATAAGCCAGGACGTCGCCGCCAAGAACGGACACACGTTCTCGAAGACCGGGAAGCCCGTTGAGGACTTGTTGGATTGAGAATACGATTGACATCAACATTCCCCAGAGGCCGAGTGCAAAGCGATCTCTGTCACTGAGGTGAAACGTGAAAAAGGCGCAAATCGCCACAAAAATAGTTGGAAGTAGGGCCACCAGAGCCACGACTTTATGAATCCCGTGCCAGGGTGACAGAAGATAAATCAGCGATAGATTCATCAGGAAAATACCACCCTCGTGGAGGCGCAGAGACACTTCATCCCGAAAGGCTACGAACGCGACTATTGTCGCAAATGCTATAACTCCAATTGGATACGTCGCAAGGTGATCAAAAAAAGAATAGTTCCGTTCGTGCTTGCCGGGCAACAAACTTGTCAGGCCAAAAACAAGTCCGAAGACCAGGCAATACAGAACCATAATCCGTTCTCTTACTCGAGGTAGAAAGACCAGGGTGAAGCCGGCGACGGCGCCTGAGAGATGAAGAAAAAAAATGGTCCAATACTCCGACATCAGCGATGGTGATCGGCGTTTTCAATCGAGCTCTACAGGCGGGGTAGAACCCGACTCAGATCCTGTTTGCCAACCACTGGACCGGGAGCGCGGACTAAATTTCTGTGGACGAGGTCTTATTCGTCCGGAAGAATCTAAAAGATGCGTAATTATGAATCTAGCGGTGACGGCATGGCAGAGCTGGTGGAGGTCATACTCCGACTGTCTCTTGCGCGAAATCTTGAGGATGTGACGTCCGTCACCCGTCAGGCGGCTCGCCACCTAACCGGTGCCGACGGGGCGACGTTTGTCCTGCGTGAGGGGGATCTTTGCTATTACGCTGATGAGGACGCGATCGGTCCCCTATGGAAGGGCAAGCGCTTTCCCATGAGCAGCTGCGTGAGCGGGTGGGCCATGCTGAATCGTCAAACCGCGGTGATTGAGGATATCTATCAGGACCCGCGTATCCCCGCTGAGGCCTACCGCCCGACCTTTGTGAAGAGTCTTGTAATGGTCCCCATCCGCGTAGAACAACCGATTGGTGCCATCGGCAATTACTGGGCCGCCCATCACAAGGCCACACCCGGTCAGCTCCGATTGCTTGAGGCTCTTGCCGACAGCACCTCAATAGCGCTTGAGAATGTGCGGCTGCTGTCCAACTTGCAAGAAGTCAATTTGGCGTTGCAAAACTCGCTCCGGATGAAGGATGAATTCATTGCCATCGCGGCCCACGAGTTGAGGACGCCCCTTGCGGCGCTTAAGATGCAGCTGGAGCTCAATGAGCGTCTCGCGCGGAAGCAGGTCACAGAAACTCTGGGATCTTTCAGGAAGTCTTCGGAGCTCTCCATGCGCCAGGTGGAGCGCTTAATCGCGTTGACGGAGCAGCTCCTGGATGTTTCGCGCATTCAGCTGGAGAGAATTGAATTGCAGTACTCCAGAATGAACCTGTCTGAAGCGGTTACCGCCACGGTAGAGAAGCTCGGAACGCAGTTGCAAAGCGCCGGCTGCGTCGTGGAAACAAAGATAGATCCGGATATTCATGGAGAATGGGATGCCGAGCGGATCGATCAGATCCTGTCGCACTTATTATCCAACGTGGTTAAGCACGCGGCCGGTAAACCAGTCCAGATTACACTTTCACGTAACGGTGCCGACGGCGCGGTCCTCTCTATAAAAGATCATGGCCCGGGCATTCCGGAGTCTCTCCGGAAGAGGCTTTTCCAACGCTTTGAGCGAGGCGTCGCCCTCGCCCACTTCGGCGGGCTCGGGTTGGGATTATTCATCGCCAAAAGCTTGGTCGAGGCTCACCACGGCAGAATTTATCTGGCGCCCGAGGCCGAAACTGGATCTCGATTTGTTATTGAGCTTCCCGTGTCGGTTCCAAATGCGCGGATCTATAAAGCCATATGATGAGCGCAAAGGACTTGCATGAGCCAGAACCGTAAACGATTGTTGGTGGTGGAAGATTCTGTTGATTTTCAGGATCTGCTGAAGCAGCTCTTCGAATCCGAGGGGTACCATGTGGTCTATGCCTCAAACGGTGAGGAGGCCCTCAAAAAACTCAGGTCTGACTCTGATGCGGATCTTCCCGGTTTGATCCTTCTGGACCTTATGATGCCGGTTATGGACGGTTTTGAATTCAGGGACAAGCAGCTTCTCGACCCTCGGCTGGCGGGCATTCCGGTCGTCATCATGACCGCGCACGCGGACTTGAAGGCTGCCGGTATTAAGGCCGGTGTTAAGGACCTGTTCAGGAAAACCTCGGATTTACCGGCTCTTCTTGAGATCGTCAGAAAGAATTGCGTGTAATTGCGCGATGACAGGCGCAATTTCCGAATCCCTAAGATAATCCAATAGTCTTGCAACCCCATGTTCACATTTCATTTTCCATAATGAAGGAAAAGGAGGCCGGACATGAGTGGTTTTAGTGACGCAGGCTTGCCATTGATCTGGACCGACGAGAGGACAATTGAGAAGTCGGTTCTGATCGTCGACGACGATCCATTTTGGCAGGAGGTGATCCGACTGGAGGTCGAGAGAGCACTCGGATCTTGCTCGGTCACGATGGTCACTAACGTGGACCAGGCGTCCAGGCTTCTTCACCAAAATACCTATGATCTCGTGGTGGCCGATCACTTTCTGGAGGGTGAAAAGACGGGCTATGACCTATGGCAGCTTTGCCAGGCCGAGGGAGTGGGCGTGCCATTCTTGCTCACTTCAGGTCAACTCCTCCCCATTAATGCTGCCAAACAGTCCGTGGAGTTTACGCCCAAGCCGATTGGATCCGCGGATATGAGTCAGAAAGTGATTGGCCTTTTACATCCGACCCGTTCAATCCATCTTGAGGGTCAAGTTCTGATCGTTCTCGCGGGTCTCGTGATCTGGGCGGTGTTGGTTTTCGCCAACACCAAGCTGGAGTTCTAAATGGAGCGTAAACTCGGTACACAGACATCGATCGCTCAGTCTCTGCTCGTGCGCTTGACGGGAGAAGATCCCTCGGATTTCGATCCGCATTTTATTAGTCAACTGATTGACATTTATTTGCGTAATACGCCCGACCGCTTGGACAGTTTGTGCAAAAGCCTCGAGGAGCGGGATTCAGACTCAGTCCGACGCGTGGCCCACTCGCTGAGATCCTCTTCAGCTCTCTTGGGCCTGCGCAAAATGGAACTGCTTTGTCGTGGACTTGAAAATCTACATCCCTATGGGAATCTCGACGACATCGGGATTGTGGTAGCCAGCTTGCGGCAGGAATACAACACCGTAAAACAAGGGCTCGAAACGTATACGAGGCGGGCAAAGTGATCGGCCCGCCTCCGTTTTTTGAGCTCTAGGAGGCCTTCTTCATTGCCTGGTCAGGCGAGAAGGAATATCCTTGCCCATAGACGGATACAATACGGTCTCGAAAGGCGCCGAGTTTTTTGCGCAAATGGGCGACATGCGTATCGACTCCGCGCAATTCGATGACAGTCCCATTGGCCTCCCAGCCCACCTCCTGAAGCATCTTGCGCGAGAGGACACGGCCTTCACTCTTAATCAATGTCAAAAGTAAACGGAATTCCGTAGGAGTCAGGCCCAAGTCGATCTTTTGACCATTCTCTATCAGGGAACATCTCTGAAATTCCAGATTGAATTCGAAGCTTCCGTAGACTTGAACTTCACTCTGAGTTCCCAGGCGGCGCTGTATGTAACGGTCAACCCGGGCTTTGAGCTCGATGAGATGGAAGGGCTTGGTGACATAGTCATCTGCGCCGCAGTTAAAGCCATATACCTTTTCCGAGGTCTGATCTAAGGCCGTCAATAGGATTCTCGGGACTTTCCCATGCCGCGCGTCCTGGGCAAGGCGCAGGCAAAAATCGAAGCCACTGCCGTCGGGCAATCCAACATCTATTAGCAGCAGATCGAAGTCCGTCTTTTTCAAGACCAGTTCAGCTTCGGAAATGGAATGGGCATGATGGATGGCATAGGACTGGAGGCCCTTTTCCACCAACGCGCCCATGTCTATAGCGTCGTCAACCAGAAGAATTTTAATCATGCGTGTGTATGACTCTATCATCTCTTAGCGAGCAGGGCCAGCTTCGGACCAGTTTGAGACCTTTTCCGTGGTCAATACTGAGATCCGTGCATTTCGTTTCGAGAACGTCGAGAAATCTCAGGATTCATACGGCGCCAAATTAAATATTATTTAGGCAAGATGGATGCTCTTAGGGAGTTCAATCTATGAAGATCGTGACCAAAATGGATACACTAGCGGCCACACCGCGCGCTCACACCAGAACGCCGCTGACACTCGCTCCTGAAAGGCGACAACAGCGACCGCTCAATATCTTAATAGTTGATGACGACATTGATTCCGCCCTGCAGGTGCGGTCCATATTCTCTCGTCTGGGATGCGAGGTGACCTGCTCGCTGAGTTGGATTGAGGCAAAAAAGAAAATGTGTGCCTCGAAAATCGACCTTATCATTCTGGATTGGATTTTGGACCGTCATATCGACGCAGGTGAAGTTGTCAATCAGTGCGCTCGCACCTTTTCGAAGCGGGGACGGGTTGGATCACGGCGCAAAGGACTGCGGCCCAAAGTCATCACGTATTCGAGTTTAGAACAGTCCGAAATCAAATGGCTTGAGAACGCACACTTTGAACACCTAGCACATTGGCATAAGCCCATCACTCAGCGCGAGTTGCTCGTTCGGGTTCTCGAGGCCCTTGGAGCGCTCGGCCGGTGATAACGGGGTGTGGCTGTGGCGGGAATCATCCGTCTGACGGACCTGTTTGCGGACCGACGCAGGAAGTTTTCGCGGTGTTGACTGAATGATGGATCTAAAGGCGTCATGGAGACGGCTCTCCGTCTCCCATAAACTTTATATCGTGGTGGGTGTCATGGCCACACTGATTGCCGTGGAACTCGTCACTTTGCTGTTTGCAATGCGTACGTTGTCTTCTGTGCGCGCTTTCGTCGGCGGTGAGGGGATCTGGTCCAAGGCACAAAAAGGGGCGGTTCTCGAGCTTCAGAACTACGCCCGCACTCATGACGAGCGACATTATCTCGCCTTTCGCGAGTATCTCAAAATTCCTTTGGGAGATCACCAGGCAAGGAAAGAAATGGAAAAGCCAGACATGGATATGACGGTGGTCACAAAAGGCTTTTTGGAGGGCGGCGTACATCCTCAGGATATCGTTCCCATGGTCAACTTGATCCGACGCTTTCACTACAATCCGTATATTGGACGTGCGATTGAGATCTGGGGGAAAGCTGACGATTTGATCTTTAAACTAATCGCGATTTCGGAAGAGTTGAAAGCCGTGATTGGCCATCGGAAAAACGTTGAAGAGCAGCAACAGCAAATCAATCGGGTCCTCACGAAGATCTTTGCGATTGATCGAGAGCTCACACGATTAGAGAACCAGTTTTCGTCGACTCTAGGCGAGGGTTCCCGCTGGCTTGAGCAGACTTTGATAATTTTACTGTTCCTGGCCGTTGTCGCAGTTGAAAGTACCGGTCTGATTCTGACTATCACCTTTAGTCGGGGACTGGTGAGAGTCCTGAATGAGCTTCATGAGTTCGCGCTTATGGTGGGTGGGGGCGACTTCTCAAAAACCGTGCAAGTGCGTTCAGCCGATGAGTTGGGTAAGCTCGCCCAGGCGCTTAATGTGATGGCCGCGGACCTCAAGGTGCTGACGAGTGAAAAGCAGATTGCGGAGGGTGCCAACCAGGTCAAGAGTCTCTTTTTGGCTAATATGAGCCATGAAATTCGAACGCCCTTGAACGCGATACTGGGATTTGTCGAGCTCCTTAAAGAGCATTCGCTGTCTCGTCGTGATCGGCTTCGATTCGTGGAGATAATTGAGCGGACGGGCCATGGGCTTGCCACAATAATCAACGATATTCTGGACATCTCAAAGGTTGAGGCCGGAAAGCTTGAAATCACAAAATCGGTATGTTCCCTGCAACAAATTCTAAACGATGTTCAAGCGGTTTTAGATCTACGATGTGAGGAAAAGGGGATTCGCTTGCGAATTTCCCGTGTCGCTCTGCCAGACATCATCATTACCGATCCGACACGCTACAAGCAAATACTACTCAACGTTATCGGCAATGCGATCAAGTTCACGGATCAAGGCGAAGTCACAGTCACATGGGAGCATCGCGGATCCCAACTGCGATGCCGGATTGAAGATACCGGAGTGGGAATCTCCGCAGAAAATATCGAGAAACTTTTTCAGCCGTTTTCACAAGGAGATTTGTCCATACGTAAGCGCTTCGGCGGGACAGGTCTTGGCCTCATCCTCTCGCGGCGCCTGGCACAATTGTTGGGCGGAGATGTGAAGCTGGAGCGCAGCTCACCCGGATGCGGGAGCGTATTCGTGGTGGATATATCCATAACCGAAGGAAGCGTCGAACAACGCGTCTCTCCCGCGCGCTCTTCAGCAATGGACGGGGAGGGTCTGTCCTTGCGGGGCCGGAAGATCTTGCTGGTTGAAGACTCGGTCGACAATCAATTGTTGGCTCAGCACTTTCTGCACAAGGAGGGCGCTAAGGTAACCATGGTGGAGCATGGACAGGCTGCTATTGAAGCATTGGAACACGGAACCTATGACGTCATTCTCATGGATATGCAGATGCCGGTGATGGATGGCTATACGGCCACGGCTCGGTTGCGTCGCATGGGTTGCAGAGTCCCCATCATCGCGCTGACCGCGCATGCAATGAAAGATGATTTGGACAGATGTTTGCAGGTCGGTTGCGACGGCTTCCTATGCAAGCCCTACCGTAGAAAGGATTTGATCCGTGCGATCCAGCAAAACTGCCATGCTGGTTAGGGCGTTTCCTCATTTTGACGTCCCGCTAATTCGTTTGATTTTGAGCTGAGGCTTCGTTGCTCCTCCTCGAATTGCCTTTAGGCGGTCCTTCGTCGTCGCGCCTCACCTCACCTCAAACTCAAACGAATTAGCGGGACGTCAAAATGAGGAAACGCCCTAGAGCTTTTGAAATATAACCCGATGTAACGCGCGCTTCTTCTCGTCAAAGATCATATTCGCAAGCTGCTCTCCGGAAATATCAAGGAGCTTAATCAATTTTTTCAGTTTTTGCGGCGGCGGCAGGCACTGGCCACGTTCCCAATTGGAAACGAACTGCGAAGATGAATAACCCAGATGATCACTGACCTGCTTCTGGGTTAAACCCGCGAGAATGCGCTTTTCCCGTAAAAACTTTCCGACTTCGGGAGTCGACATACGACACCTCACATCTCGGGTAAAGTTTATGACTCATTGTATAAGAGGTCAAAAAAAATCTTGAATTTTGACAACGATTTCAAGATTTTTAAATAAATAAATATTTAGTTATGAAAGAATGGGGGAATGATGATCGCATACATGTTGTTCGACAGCTCAGATTGCCCCGCAGGCCATATTGATTCCTTTAATGGTCTGACCGCGTTCTGGCGCAAGTCCTGGGAAGCGGTTTGGGAAGAACTCCGGGTTCAAAAAAACATGGGAGGCGATGAACTGTTACGGCATCGCTTTATCGCGGGGGTTTTCCACGAGGGAGAGGCCGTTTGCTTTCAGGCCTACTCCACTCACAACATGCATCTGACGGAAACTGGAAATCATCCCTACTTTTTGGCCTTGCCCCCCGCGGCAATAACGGCTCTGCGGCACAAGGGGTATCACCGAATTGCGACCATGGAGTACCTTATTGCCGCAAGGGATAGCGAACTCAAGCAGGTCTTTGGCGCTCCCCTGGGGACGCTTATGATTGGATTGGCCTGCCGTCTCCTTACCGAAAGCCTGCCAATCGACGCCATCGTCACAGTCACGCGCAATAACCGTTCTGTAAATAAAACGTGCTCCCAATTTGGTGCCTATTCGCTGCTTGCAGATCTCCCTCTGAACAATGTCGAAGTTGATTTCATGACATTTGAGCCGGCGAAAATCTGTTCGCATCCGGATCCTAAGATTACCCAGGCGATAGACCATCTATGGAAGCAGAAACAAGACCTACGTGGAGCATCCGCATTCTTTAAATCACCAAGACTGGACAGCAATGGAGAACCCAATGAATTTACTGAGAGAAACAACAGATCTAAATTCCCTATACACGCGAGAGCTTGAAAAGATAGGTCCTCTATTTAAAGGCTATCCCTGGGAGGTCAAGTACGCCTATGCCATGTGGTGCGGACAGATGTATTACTTTATCCGAAACGCCACCCGGCTTCTCGCGGCAGCGGCGGCCCGCCTCGACGTGAGCAACGACAGCCTACACTGGGCTTTTGGCGATCACATTCAGGGCGAGAAGCACCACGAAAAGCTCCTGGTGAATGATCTGATGCGCATGGGCTTTAAGGTCGATGACTTTCCTGAGTTTCCGGAAATCGCCACGGTTTATCAAACCGCGTTTTACATGATCGATTATCAAAATCCAGCTGCATTGTATGGAACGATTCTTTACCTGGAATCACTCAGTCTTACCTGGCTTCCCGCAATCTTTGACAGGTGCCAAGCCCTATATGGGAAAACAGCGACCACCTTTCTGCGTGTCCACGTCGCGGAAGATGTGGACCATATCGGTAAAGCCTTTCGGGTCATCGATTCGATGAATCCGGACCAGTGTCTGGCCGTACAGAACGGTATTATCCTTGCGAGCACGACATATTATCAGTTCATGGAGAGGCTCACCCAAGTCCAGGCCTTCTTACTCGAAAATCAGTCGGTAACGGTAGAGTCAGCTGAAGTCGACTAGGGCGTTTCTTCGTTTTGACATCCGCTAAACGGACCCTCTTAGTATATAATTTCGACTTTACGTGTGGGCTCGATGCGCGCCCACTGGTTGCTGAAGAAATGTGTGGGCTCGCCTTCCGCGTCCAGAAGCGAACAGGCGGCTATATTTTCTATTTCAAAGAAAACCTTCCGCTCGCTGGAAATCTCACGCATCATGTGCTTCGGCACGGAGAACGGCTCAAACCCTCCGCCATTCTTCAATACGTGTAAACAGTGGCTTACGATCTGCTGGGTAATGGCGGGATCGCGAAGATAGAGATTTGGGAAGGGCACTAAAAATATTTTCAGCAAAGGATAATTGCAAAGCTGCAGGAACTCGACATTGCCATATTCTTGTACGAGATCCGCATCATAAATCTCCTCAACCGCGCCGGACTTCAGGTAGGTCTCAAATTCACCCGGGAAGCGCAGGTGGTTGAGCGACAAAAATAAATTGAGCATGCGGCGGGAGTCTGCGAACGGGATCATCTTGGCGGCCGCAACAAAATAAACACGACTATAACGCTCAAACCGGCGCCAGATCTGCAGCTGAACTTCCGTCGGAAGTTCACGAAACCGGTGCCGGTCCTCCTCGGCAAAAGGAGACTTGTGAATACCCTGATGACTTAAGAGTCCACTTAAATGATTCAGGGACCTCGAAAGCTGCGCCCAGGGTGAACCCGCACATTCCTCATCAAGAGGCGCAACATGCCCACCCATCGGTAACTCCTTCAATGGTGTGACCTGGTGAAAAAATCGTGCCGCCAATATACAAGAAGATCGTTTTATCTCAAATCATAACAAGATGAGTAATCTTACGGGTCGCGCCACTATTTATTTGATTAGATAATGTTTTATTTATAAATAGATAATTGGTTAATTGTATTTACAGCTTAAAACAATCTACGTGCTGAAAGATCGTTTCATCATGAGAAGTGACAGGGTGCCAAAAGTTCTCCTGATTGAAGATGCGGTCGACATCGTGGATCTGGTCTTGCTTGCGCTCGGCGAATTGTATTCAGTTACGGTAGCGGCCGCCAAAAGCGACGCGCTGAAACTCCTGGAATGTGAGCGTTTTGATCTCGTTATCTTGGATGTGCAGTTACCTGATGGAGACGGATTCCAGCTTTGCGCCGAGCTCAAGAGCAACGGCCATTGGCACGGAATGCCGGTCATCTTCCTCACCGCCAAATCCAGTGTTGAAGATAAGATTCTCGGTTTTGCGGTGGGCGCGGACGACTATGTAGTCAAGCCCTTCGACACGCGCGAACTTATGGCTCGGGTTCAATCCAAGCTTCGCAATGCGGAGACTTTGCGGCGGGGGAAGCGGGTGGCGGACCTTTGGTTGGATTTTGAGCGACAAGCAGCTTATGTTTGCCAGGGGGACCGCGAAACTCAGATGGACCTGACAACAACTGAGTTCAGGCTGCTCGCCTTCCTTGTTCAAAATGAAGGTCTCATTTTGCACAGAGACCGAATCCTTGATTCGGTTTGGGGGACGGGCCGCTATCTCGGCGACCGGAGCGTCGACGTGTATATAAGCAGCCTGAGGCGAAAGATGAAAGGTATGCGTTGCAGTATTAAAACAATTTACAAGGCTGGCTATTCCTTTTCCTCCGTGCCGCTCTCGGATTGAGACGCAAGATTTTGTGACGTTTTTGTAAATAAAATTTATCAGATCATTAATCGCGGCCACACATTCTTTCTATATAGTTGAAGGAGTAAGAATGAAGGAGGATCTGATGAAAATGCAATTATCGTTCAGCGGCGAGAACAAATCCACTGCCAAAATGTATGTTCAGAGAGAGTTGGTCACTCTTCTGGCGATGTGTCCCCGCGGAAGCGTGCTTCTGGGCCATATTTCAAATAGAGAAGTCGAGTATTCCGGAACGATCTTTGTACGCTCCAAGGACAACCAATGGGCCGCGCACGCCGTTGATGCCGACCCGTTCAGGTTGGTGCAGGAGCTTAGGCGCCAAATCGAACTTCAGCTGCCGACCGCACTCCATTCGAACTTGCAAACAGTCTCTATTCACGCCGGACATGGTTCGGCCTAGGGTGTTCATACTAATAAGTTAGGAAATTATAATAGTTTATAAATATAATCTGGACTGACAACTGGATTGCGTCTTTACGAAGGCCCTGAACTTCGAATTGTAAAAAAATTTTTACTTATTTTTTCATAAAATATGGTCGTTTATGCATTGTGAGACGGTTTAGATTATCACGCTCAACGGCAGTTGTGATTGTGACGGGGGCCCTCTGCTCCTGTGGCCGTCCTATACTCTTGCTTAGTCCTGATCCCAAGCTGCGTGAGGTTCAGGTTTCATGCGAGTTGGACCAGGTGCCCGCGAATGTATTTGTGCCTTGCGAAGCGATAGGCATTTACTCCGATGGGCATGGAGAAAACATCACCCTAAAATCGGTCTGGAGAAGTTCGGACGCGTCGATCGTGGTCCCCGCTCAGCAAACCCATCGGAGCTGGGTTCGGGGTGTGGGGGCCGGGGCCGCCGAGGTCATTGCCGAGGTTGGCTCTATTCAGGGGAGCTTTCCCATAACGGTCAACACGGCGGTGCCGATTTCCCTTGCGATCACTCCGGCGAACCAAACATTTCGCTCTGGCTTACGGCAAATATTTAACAGCGTTTCCATTTTCTCCGACAGCACCTACTTCGACGTTACAGAGTCAGCGGATTGGCAAATCCTGAATGCGAACGTCGGTGAGATCACGACCGGCGCCAACAATCCAGCCCAATTCACCGCCAAGTCCAATGGGACAACAACCGTTGAAGCCGCATTCGAGGGCATCGTGGGCTCGACGTCGGTGACTGTTTTGGACAAGACGCTTTTGGCCGTTCAGATTAACCCCAGTTCAGCCACCGTTATCGCGGGTTTAGGTGCCGCCTTTACCGCCACGGGAATCTTTACGGACTTAAGTACCGCTGATCTTACGGCGACGGTCACCTGGTCCGTCATTGATGGCACGGTTGGCTCCATAAGCAACACCGGCGTCAATGCCGGACGCTTTAGCGCTTTGGCGGCCGGGACCACGAAAGTAATGGTGACCACCGGAGGGTTCAGTGACGATGCTGACGTGACCGTTACCAGCCCGACTCTCAACTCCGTGACCCTATCGCCCGCGAACACCACCATTCCCGATGGTACGAGCGTGCAGTTCCAGGCGACCGGTAGTTACTCAGATGGGTCAAGCGTGGACATCACGGAGGATGTGGTCTGGTTTACGTCCGATATGACCATCGCTTCGATCAACAATGTGGCTGGTTCAAGAGGTGAGGCCAGGGGTCAATCACAGGGCACGGTCACGATTTCGGCCAGCTTGAGCGGGGTTACGGGCCAAACCTTCCTGACGATTGGTGCTCCCACACTGTCATCACTCGCGGTCACACCCGCAACGAGCTCTGTTGCAAAGGGCCTCACTCAGCAGTATCTGGCTCAAGGCACATACTCTGACGGTTCGGTCCAAGACCTCACAAGCGCCGTCACCTGGACAAGTACGGACACATCATTGGCTACTGTCAGCAATGTGGCAGGAACCAAAGGGCTCGCCACGGGCACCGGCGTAGGCGCCACCACGCTCACGGCGACTCTAGGCGCGATCAGCGACCAGGCCGCGATCACGGTGACGCCGGCCGAGTTGCAGTCCCTCGCGGTCACTCCCGCGAACACCACTATTCCCGATGGTACGAGCGTGCAGTTCCAGGCGACCGGTAGTTACTCAGATGGGTCAACCGTGGACATCACGGAGGATGTGGTCTGGTTTACGTCCGATATGACCATCGCTTCGATCAACAATGTGGCTGGTTCAAGAGGTGAGGCCACGGGTCAATCACAGGGCACGGTCACGATTTCGGCCAGCTTGAGTGGGGTTACGGGCCAAACCTTCCTGACGATTGGTGCTCCCACACTGTCATCACTCGCGGTCACACCCGCAACGGGCTCTGTGGCAAAGGGCCTCACTCAGCAGTATCTGGCTCAAGGCACATACTCTGACGGTTCGGTCCAAGACCTCACAAGCGCCGTCACCTGGACAAGTACGGACACATCATTGGCTACTGTCAGCAATGTGGCAGGAACCAAAGGGCTCGCCACGGGCACCGGCGTAGGCGCCACCACGCTCACGGCGACTCTAGGCGCGATCAGCGACCAGGCCGCGATCACGGTGACACCGGCTGAACTCCAATCCATCACGGTCACCCCTGCAAACGGCAGCATCTCCATATTAAGTGCCGTGCAGTTTACGGCAACGGGGACCTACACGGACGGCTCGACCAGTAACCTCACGGAAAGCGTCACCTGGGCTTCAACCAGCTCACTCACGGCGACAATCAGCAATACTGCAGGAAGCCGCGGACGAGCCACTGGCGTCGGATTAGGAACGACAACGATTTCAGCGACTGCCGCCGGAGGGATAAGTGGCTCGACACAGCTTTCCGGCATGCTGTAGGAGGCGCCAACAGCGACGCTTGTTTGACATGCTGACAAAAGGAATAGCGTTGAGTTGCCTATTTATCAGCCCGCGCGCACAGGGTGGGTTTAGCTTTCAGACTTTCCGGAACTGGAACTCACCGGACTTTGTCTTTCTGGACTCAGCCCGTGATCGTGTCGCGGCTGAGGCCAGTCCCATCTTGAATTCCGGCATTTACCATTACTGGAGCAATCCCGTGGCCTTTGACCAACAAGAGGATGGTAGCGGTTCACTGGTTAAGGGAATTCACAGTATTCATATCGCGGGAGAGTATTCGGCCTGGAAAAGCGCCTCTCTGGGCTTGGAAATACCTATCTATCAACTTAACTACCATAAGCGCGGCGAGATTTTCGCTCTTGGAGACTTGCGCGCCTTCTCGCACATGGAACTGAGCGGCAACCTGTTCAATGCGGGGATCAAGCTTGTCGCGACGCCGTCGTTGTACGCCCCGACGGGCAACCCGTCCTATCATCTGTCAAACCCGAACGGTGGAGCGGGTATCGGGCTTGGGGCGGAGAAAAGACTGGGTTCATTTTTGGTTGTCGCTAACGCCGGCATAGATCATTTTCCCGGAGCCTCATTTGGGAATGTGAATTACCACTCGCAAATCTTCGGTGGCCTCGGAATCAGACGCGCGATCTCATCCAAGTGGACTGTGCAATTCGAAACATTCGGCCGGCTCATCCATGACTTGCGCACGGGAGACATCTACGCCGGAGGCCGATATCAGATGTCTTCCGAGCGAGATCTTTTTTTCGGTGCAAGCTTGGCCAGTACGGATTTTGACGGAAGTCCCATATACCGGATACTGTTTGGACTGCTCTGGACACCGTCCACGACCAAGGTCATTACACGGCGGGTGCACACCAAAGTCGAAACGGTTCAGAAGATACAAACCATTTACGATTGTGGCCCCAAGGTGTATTCGGGACGGTTCAGAGGCCGTGAGTTGAGCGTGGATGAAAAGCGGGATTTCAAAACTCGCAAACCGCTGCCGTATAGCTCGACAGCAAGTCACCGTCTCAGTACGTTACGGCTTGGCGGTAAGAATGCCATCACCACTGCGGGCGTACCGTATATCAAAAATGCCCAGGTGCTGTTTGCCGTTGATCTGCCCGATCTTCCCACACGGGCGTCGATCATCTCAATTAGGGCATTGGAGCTGGTAATCGATGTGAATAAATGGTGGAACCCAGCCAAAGAGAAGGCGGATATGATTTGCCTCGTCGAAGAGAAGATCTGTTCTGGAGACATCATAGACCAGCAAAAATATGCGGAGAGTGTCAACTTTAAATTTTTTGCTGGCAAAGAACCGCCCAACGATTTCTTCGCCCGGCAAATTTCGGCGGCGACAAAAACCGAATCCGGCGGCGTCAGCCTGTCAAGGGTGAAGCTGGCGCTGCCACTTGAAAGACTGATCGAAAATTCAACTTACCCTGACAAGTTGAATCTTATCTATCCGGAACAAGATAGCCGGACGACAGCGGATTACAAGACGCTCTATTTCGCGGTTGCAAATGATATTTATGTCTACAAAGACGTTGTTTTGAATGTGGAACTCAACGTTCAAGTATGCTCCGAGTCGCGGCCTAAGCCGACAACGGAAACTTTTGAAGAGGAATCCAAAGTTTTCGAGGAGGAGCTTCCTGGTGAATAGGGTCGGTCGTACGGTAGGATGGAAAATCTACGTCAGTTTTTTATTGGTGTTTGCCATCCTTATTTACCTTTCCCAGATCTCGTATCAAAGTGCCCAAAAGTTGATCTTTGATATCAGCTCGGTGGACGCGACGTACTCTCTTATGCAGAGAATTCAAGATTTCACAGCCGCCCTGAGCAACGCGGAAGCGGCGAACAACACCTACGTACTCATCGGCAAAGAACGGCACTTGATCATGTACAGACAAAGCGTGCTGGTGCTGAGGCAAAGCCTGATGCAACTTCAGAAAGCCACTCCTCTCCTGCAAGGAAGACGAGGCCAGGCTTTGCAAACTTTAATTGAGCAGAAAACAAAGGATATGGACCAGGCGGTCGCGGAGAGAGAACAGCATGGCCTGAATCACGCTCTGCAAGTTTACCTGACCGGACGTTGGCAAAACCTCGCCAAGAAAATTCAGGCCGAAATCAGCGCCATTCAAGAACAGCAGCGGAAAGTCCTCATCCAGAAGTTGGGCAAAAAGCGCAAGAGCAGTCGGAAAATGGTGGCCACGATAACACTCGTGAGCGGTGTGGGTTTATTTCTGTTCTTCGTCGCGGCCTACGTCATTCGAGGGGATATTCTGAAGAGGGTCGAGTACGAATATCAGTTGGAAAGGGCGTCCGAGTTCAAGTCTCAGTTTCTGGCCAATATGAGCCATGAGATTCGCACGCCCATGAACGGAATTATCGGGATGATCACCGTCCTGTTGGACACCCCGCTTATGGATCGGCAGAAACACTATGCTGAAATCGTCAAGAGTTCAAGCCAGGCTCTTATGAGGATCATCAATGATATTCTGGACTTTTCGAAGATTGAGGCTGGCAAACTCGAAATTTTTCCTGAACCCATGAATGTGAAGGGCCTGCTGAGGGATCTGGAGCACCTTTTTGTGCATATGACCCAGCAAAAAAAGCTCCGTCTGCACTTTGATATCGATGCGGAAGTGCCCGATTGGGTCGCCGGTGATTGTGGACGTATTCGTCAAATACTGAACAACTTGATAGGTAATGCCATTAAGTTCACCGATAAGGGCACGGTCACCGTAATCTGTAGGGGGCTGCACGTGGAGGCCGGACTTTACCGAATCCACTTTGAAGTGCGCGACACGGGGATTGGCATTCCTCCGGAAGAGGGTCGTAAAGTTTTTGCCGCGTTCGAGCAGACCAAGAGCTCCGGAGAAAAGCGGCAGTCCGGGACGGGCCTTGGTTTGAGTATATCCAAGAAACTCACGGAAAGCATGGGCGGGAGAATTGGATTCACCAGCGTGCCCGGCGAAGGATCGACCTTTTGGTTTGAGCTCGAGCTTCCCCTGGCAGAGCCCATCGAAAAGCCGGCTTTGCTCGGAACTGCATCTGAGCGCCCACCCGCCGCCGCCCTTGTTAAGAGCCAATCCGCCTTAGTGGCCGACGACGATCCGGTCAATCTGGAGATCACGGCGAAGTTTCTGGAGCGGATGGGGATCAGCGCCGATCTGGCCGAGGACGGTGAGGCTGCCGTTGAGCGCGCTCGTGAGCGTCCCTATGAGATGATCTTTTTGGATTTGCAAATGCCTCGTCTGAACGGGTTTGAGGCCCTGGCCAAGATACGGGCTCTAGAGAAGGAGAGTGGAGGCCCGCAAAGCAGGGCCTTTATTGTGACCGCGAATTTGATTCCAATCGCCTCTGAGGACCTTGAGAAGCTGCACGTGAGCGAAGTGATTATAAAGCCCATTCAGTTCGATATGTTTCAAGCCATGATCCAGGGAGATCTGCGAGAGAAGGCCTCCGTTACCTCCGTCAGCAGGCCGACGATTCTTGTTGCCGACGACAGCGAATGCAATTTGGAACTGCTCAAAATCTTTCTCGAAATTAAACCTTATGATTTGGATTTTGCAAGTAATGGACAGGCGGCCTTTGATCTTTTCACTCAAAAATCCTATGCTTTGGTTCTGATGGATATTCAAATGCCAGTTATGAATGGCCTGGAGGCCACACAAAGAATTCGCCAATGGGAGAAAGAACGCGGCCGCGATCCCACGCTCATTATCGCGCTGACAGGAGGCGTGACGGAAGGTGAAATCAAAATTTGCCTGGAGAGCGGTTGCGATGGGTACTTTCCTAAACCAATAGAAAAGGAGGCCCTCCTGGCCGAGGTTGAGAGATATTTATCTAAAGGCAGAGCCGCATGACCGATGAAAAAAAACTTGTAATCCACATCGATCCGAGCCTCAAAAAGATTGTTCCCAAGTTTCTTGAGGTGCAGAGATCAAATCTGGACCTTATGAAGGCGGCCCTGCCTGGTCCGGACTATACGGAGCTCAAGCGCTTGGGCCATAAGATGCGCGGCTCGTGCGGCGGGTACGGCTTTCATGCGCTTGGAGGGTTCGGTCACTCCGTGGAACTGGCGGCAGAGGCGGAAGACCTAGCCGCGGTAAAAGAAGCGATCCGGCAAATTGAAGAGCATTTCTCGTCCATGCAATTGGTTTATGAGAATGAATAGGTGGATTTTTTATGGCGCGAATACTTATAGTTGATGATGATCAATCTGTTTTGGCCTTGGAACGTTTGATATTAACCGAGGCGGGTCACGACGTCCTTCTGGCTCACGAAGTGAGGAAGGCGATGGATCTTCTGAGCGTCTACCCGGTGGATTTGATGATTGTGGACATTATGATGCCCGACCTCAGTGGCTTTCAGATGGTCAACATGGTCAAAAACAATCCTTCACTCCACGAGACTCCTGTCGCCTTTCTTACTTCTAAGAACAATGCGAAGGATGTCGTCCGTGCGGCGGAACTGGGGGCTGACTTCTACATCATGAAGCCGATTGACCGGGAGGATTTCGTCAAACGTGTCGCCGCGTTTTTCGCTAAGAAGCCTCCGCGCAAATACCCGGGTGCAAGCTTCGCATCCCCGCCTGCAGCTGAACTGAGGGTCTTCCAATCCGCTCAGATTACGTCAGTATCTGACCTCGGAATTGAAATCCTGACGGAAGTGGAGCTGGAACTGGACCAAGTTCTCGAACTTTCGGCGGCGGTTCTTCATGAGATTCCCCTTAAGCAAACCCTGTTGAGAGTGCTCTCAACGAAACGTGACAGGGATGGATTTTGGCGGGTGCGCCTCACATTTGTTGAGCTCGATCTCGAGACAATCCGCAAGGTTCAGAGATGGATTGCCTATAAACAAGTCCGACCCCGGTAAATCTGGAGGGCAGGTGCTGACTGCCCGCCATTCTTGGAAATTTCCGTGGTGAGTTCGTTTTGGAGAGTGATGGACGAGAGATTCGATAAGTTGGATGAATATTTTAAAAAGGTTCAGAAAAGAGACAGAACAAAAAATCCCTCAAGACGATAAAGGAGTCAGTCATGTCAAATAACAAGATGTCTTACAGAGTCGAAAACGAAAAAGTGCTCGTACTCGAGCGCGAGTTCAATGCGCCCCGCGACCTCGTTTTCAAGATGTTTAAAGTTCCTGAGCACATCAAAAATTTTTGGGGTCCTCGCGGCTGGGAGGTTCCAGTTTGCAAAGTCGACTTTCGAGAGGGTGGATCTTGGATTTACTGCATGAAATGCGTGGATAAAGCCCAAGGTGACTACTTTGGCATGGAGGCGTGGGGACGAGCTGACTACAAAGCAATCGTCGAGCCGGAAAAGATCGTCTATATGGATTCTTTCGCGGATGCCCAGGGCAACGTCAATCCAAGCTTGCCAACGACCACCGTGACCATGATGTTTATTGATATGGGTCGCAGGACGAAGATCGTCAGTCGCGGCGAATATGTCTCGCCAGAAGCGCTCAAGACGGTGATGGATATGGGAATGATCCAGGGAATCAGCGAGACCTGGGATCGCCTGGAAGAGCACCTGGCGAAGAATATGTAGAGCCTAGGGAAGAGATTTAATCCCGCATAGCACCGGGGATCAGGCGGCGTCGCGGTAGGATTCCAACTCGGCTTTTACCTTTTGGAACTCGCTCTCGAGAGCCGCGAGGTTTTGTTCCATGGCATCAGCGAGATGGTCGTCGACCTGTTCCAGCGCCAAACAGATCTCGGACATCGTATGAGCTCCCAGGTTGGCGCAACTGGACTTCAAACTATGTGCCGTCTCGCGCAGGATCTCGAGGTTTCGGGCGCGGGCGGCACTTCGTATCGCCGCCATGGACTCCTCGGCCGATTCGAGGAATAAACGAATCAGATTTTGCAGCACGTCGGGTTTACCCGGTCTTTGCAGGCTGCGTATTTGATCCAAAGTATTGGGATCAATGGCTGAGGTTTTCCATTCCTTTTTAGATGTCTTTTCGGGTTCTTGGATGGAATCCAGGGCTGTAAGCCATTTTCTAAGCGTCTTCGCCAAGAGCGCCATTTTAATCGGTTTGCTGATGTAATCGTCCATTCCAGCGGCAAGGCATTTTTCGCGATCCTCTTTCATCACGTTTGCGGTCAATGCGATAATCGGTATTGTGGAAATTTTCACATCGTTCATTTTCCGAATCTCGCGAGACGTTTGATAGCCATCCATTTCCGGCATTTGGCAATCCATTAAAATGAGATCATAGGGAATTTGGCGAAGCGCCTGCAGAACCTCGTTTCCGTTGGCAACCGCTTGTGAGCGGTATCCGAGCTTGGCCAGCATTTCAAGGGCGACCTGTTGATTGACGGGATTGTCTTCGGCAATCAGTATACGCGCGGAACTGTGATGCGCCGGATTTTTTACCTCTAGATTCACGGAATCAGGAGCTTTGGATTCACCGAGTTCCAAGTTCAACTGAAACCAAAAATTAGAGCCCTTTCCAGGTTCACTCGCCACGCCTATGAGTCCTCCCATGAGTTCAACCAATCTTTTTGAGATGGAAAGCCCAAGCCCAGTGCCACCAAATTTTCGCTGTGTGGTTGCATCGGCCTGAGTGAAGGGCTGAAACATGCGCTGCAGAGCGCCCGGTTCGATTCCAATTCCCGTATCAATGACTTCGATTTTGATCTCCGCTGTTCGTTCTGTTCCCTGGTCGACGGAGGCACGGACACGCACTTCGCCACTGGGAGTAAATTTGATCGCGTTGCCGACCAGGTTAATTAAAACCTGCCGTATACGACCGGGGTCACCTTTAAAATATGTCGAAGGGGGAAGATTTGACTCTATTGCCAGATGAATTCCCTTTTGCTCGGCCTGAGCGAGGAATGCGGAATGCACCTCGCCGAGGAGGAGGTGGAAGTTAAAGTCAATGATCTCAAGGTCCATTCTGCCGGCCTCGACCTTGGAAAAATCCAGTATGTCATTGACAATAGCGAGGAGGCTTTCCGCTGAGCGACTCACTATGTTCGCGTACTCCATCTGTTTGGCCTCCAATGGAGTATCCATTAACAGGTCTGTCATGCCAATAATGCCATTGATGGGTGTTCTTATCTCGTGACTCATAGTCGCCAAAAATTCCGATTTGAGGCGAGTGGTTTCAACGGCCGCGCGCGTGTTCGCCTCTAATTCCGTCCGTTCTTCTTCTAGTTTTTTGTGTTCTGTTATATCAGTTTGAATGGCCACATATTGGTAAGACATTCCGTTTTTTTCCAGAAGTGGAACGATCGTCGTAAAGACCCAATAGCTGTTTCCATCTTTTGCGCGGTTTTTTATTTCGCCGCTCCAAACTCTTCCTGAAGAAATTGTTCGCCAAAGACCGGCGAAGAAGTCCTTCGGATGAAAACCGGAATTTAGAATCCTGTGATTTTGACCCAGAAGCTCTTCTCTCGAATATTTGGAGATTTCACAGAACTTATCATTTGCATAGGTGATATTCCCGGCGCCATCGGTGAAGGCAACGATTGAGGACTGATCGAGTGCTCTTTTTAAATCTTGAATTTCCTCTGTTTGGAGACGAGAAAGCTCCCGCAATTCCTGCTCGGTCTCTTTCAGTTTTGTGACATCTTGGGCAAAGACAAATATTCCATGCACTGTACCTTCCTTGAAGTCTGGCAAGTACGTTATAACGAGCTGCCGTTCCTCACCATCAGAATGACTTTTAGAGCTGAGTTCGAAAACCTGCATCTTTCCATTGAGAGCCTCTTGGATATATTTCCGGTGAGTTTCGTAGACCTCGGATGGCATAAGGTCACTCAATCTTCGTTCGCGCGCGGTCTCCGTGGTTAAACCGAACCAGCTAAAAAAGGTTCGATTACCGAAGATGAACTTAAGATCCGTGGTCCATTGACTAATAATGACAGGAACACAATTGGCGACATTCTCGAGCTGTCGGCGAACGACCTCGAGCGATTCCCGTGCTTTGACCAAGTCATCGATGTTGATATGAACGCCCGTCATACGTGCAGGCTCGCCTGAGGTCAGACGTTCGCTTATCCTTCCGCGGGTCAAAATCCATTTCCAATCACCGTTGACGGTCCTGATCCGGGCTTCAACCTCATGGACGGCCGTCTGACCGGTTAAGTGCTTCTGGATAGATTCTTTGGTTTTTTCGATATCGTCCGGATGGATAATATCAATCATGTCCTCACTTGAGCTGAATTTACCAATCTGGCTGCCACCCAAAAGGTTCGCTAACTTTTCACTTACATAGATTTCGCCCTTGACGAGATCCCAGTCCCAGATACCATCACTCGATCCTTCAAGGGCATAAACGAGACGGCGTTCGCTTTCCTTAAGTTTTTCTTGGGACTGACGAAGTTCCAGGGTTAGTTCATCGGCCATTTCGCGTGATCTCGTGTTGAGCACTTGCAGGCTTGCGACCAAATTTGCGAGCAGAAGGCTGACCAGGGCTCCGCATAAGCCGACCCAGGCGATAATCAGATTGTGGGACGTCACGAAATCAGGTGCACGTTTCCATCCAAGCGTGAGGCGTCGCTGACCCAATTCGACTGTACTTATGAGTTCAAAGTCAGAATTCTTGTCCCTGGGCCCCGTTGCGAAAAGGAGGTCCTGCTGGATATCATTGCCGTCGAACACATAGAGCTGAACTTCTCCTCTGTATTTCTCAAGAATTTGATTGAAGAATCGTTCCGCGTTGAAGGCGCCAAATAGCCATCCTTGGTGAGCCTTCCGACGCTCCTCCACAGATGAGAGAGGCCAGTTGGGCCGATATATCGGCAGGAACATGAGAAATCCCGAATTTCCAAATTGATCCTGGACGAGGGAAATTTTTGATGTGATTGCGGACTTTCCGCTATCTCGCGCCAGGTCCGCAGCGGCTTTGCGATGGGGTTCGGTGCTGATGTCGAGTCCAACAGCCGGTAAGTTGCTCTCGAGAGGCTCGATAAATTTGATGAGATAGTGAGTCTGCCCGGCTGGCTTTAAGGGAAACCCTGGAACCGACTTTGCCTTGAAGTTCCGCTGTCCTTGCTTGCGCATAAGTGATTCAAACAGGTGCAGGTTGTGGCTCTGGACCGGCCAGATCACACCGAGTCCACTGATGCCGGGATAATTTTCAGTGAGTTTGAGGGCGTTGTAATAGGCTCGCCATTCTGGCGGCTCGACAGACTTAGATGCGGAGTACAGCCCTACACCCCCGCGGAGGGTGTCTTCATAAACTTCGATTCGCCTTAAAATATCGGCTTGCAATTCTATAGTTAAACTTTCAAAGCGATTTTCGCTCTTACTTTTTTCACTGGTTTCGAAGGAGTAGAACAACGTGCCCGACAAGAGCCAGCAAACACCGAGCACCAGCGCGGGGAGCTTCATCCGCTTTGTCTCGGAGAAGCCAACCAGTATCAATGAGGTGATTGCGGTGGAGATAAGAAACAGTTGAAGGTGAACAAGACGCTCGTTTAAGACTCCGATAGAGAAGGGACCGCTGCCGTAAATGGTGGATGCGATGCTTAGAACACTCAGTAGGACCGAAACCATCAGAACAGGGACGTTTCCGAGAAAATAGGCGGCATAGAGCAACAAAGGAAAGAGCAAAAACAGAAACGCGCTCCCGATCGGGAGAAAGAATACGAAGTAATAAACCCCTGAACCTAAGATAAGCAGAGAAATGCAATGCTTAAACGGAATCCGCCTCCAATTGAAGGTGCTGAATTTAATTAAGAGCGGAGTGACAACAAGCCCTCCGAGCATGTCTCCCACCCACCAGGTGAGCCATACGCGAAGAAGCGTATCCGGAGCGGCCAGGTCATTGAGAAGCAGCGTAAAGGCGCCGATTGAGGCGCTGATCGCCGACGCGCCAATCGAGGCCGTCGCAATGGCGATGGTCTCGGTTTGATAATCAAAGCGCTTTTTCTGGCGGAGGAGAGAGTGAATGATTATCCCGCCCAGGCAGGCTTCGGCGGTATTCCCAAGAGTAATGAACACTGTGGGCAGACGAAGGTCCGGATCGACCCGACAGATACACCCGGTTTTACGCGGATTCTCTTGGTGACCACAAATCCATGCGGTGGTAACCTCCGCGGACTTATGGCGGTAGTTTTTGCAGCAATAGCCGGAATCATTCATCTCTACATCTTTTGCTTAGAGTCTTTGCTTTGGGGAAAGCCGAAAACAAACCGTATTTTTGGGGTGTCACCGGAAGTCGCGGAACACAATCGCCTTTTTGCTTTCAATCAGGGATTTTATAACCTGTTTCTTGGTGCGGCCGTCATAGGAGGCCTCGTTTTAGGAGTGAACCATACAGTTGGGAGGACGCTTGTGACCTATTCACTCCTGTCAATGTTGTCGGCGGCAATCGTACTCATTTTTTCTAATAGAAGGCTCATACGGCCGGCTCTCATTCAAGGGGTTCCGCCCCTGGTGAGCCTGGCCTTCCTCCTGTTGTCCTGACCGTGCCAACTCGAATTTCGCGCTGCATCTGAATTCGTGGCTGGCGGGACTACAGTTTTCGATAGATTGTTTGCCTTTGCGCAACTATCTGCACTGTTATGAGATCACGAACTCGAGAAAATGGAATCGACAACCTTCTCAAACTAAAATTTGGGCATGCGTCCCGAATTGCAATCTCGTAAGGTCGTGTTCAGATCTCCTCGCCTTGGTATGGTTTGCGTTATCGCATGCGTTGTTTCGTTTTCGGCTCGCGCTCAGTTTGGTGGCGCCTCGAGCGGGACCAATAGGAAACAGGAAGAAAAGAAAACGGCTCGTTGGACTCTAGCGGACTGGTTGGCGCAAAAACAGCGCATGCGAATGATGGATCTGTGGTTGGCGCAAAATTCCCATTCAAGCCCGTTTGAGCTCTTCCTGGAGGGGCACAGTTTCAATTACGGAAAGACCAACGGCTCGCTCGATCAGCGTGCGGTAAATAATAATACATACGGCGGAGAATTGGCAGCCTACGCAGGGGTTGCGGGACTGCGGGGAAGTTATGATTCGGATTCCGAACAACGCGCCACTTGGCAGGGGAGTGTTAATTTGCGCCTCTTCGGTCGTGCGCTTCAGGACACTCATATCAACCTAGAGTACGGCTTGCGCGGAATGGCTCTCCATGCGGCCCAACCTGATGAGTATGTGCAGCACCAGTACGGTCGTGTATCTGTAAACTTCTATCTCACGAAATTCTTCGGTATCGGGGGAAGTTACGCGCGCATTCTTCCGGCTGAGTCTGATCAGGACCGTCAAATTCAGGGCGAGAACGAGAAGGCCGGCGTGTTCATCGATTTTGGTTCTGTCCGGATATTTGGCGACTGGATGCACGAGTATCTGCGTTTTCGGGATGAAGGGGCACCGGATACTCGCGAAATCCGCGATGGTTTTGGCGGTGGCCTACGGATTTTCTTTTAGAATTGGCCCGTTCTTTATGTTTAACAGAGGTAAGGAGTTCATTTCATGGATAGAAAGCAAATGATGACGCCTGATAGTACGGCCGTACGAGTGGCCCTATGGAGAGCGATGCATGTGCAAGTTGATCCGCCTCCACATGTGCTTGAGGACGAAATTGGCATGCGGCTTGTGGCGCCCGACGAGGGTTGGCGAAGGCGTCCGGACATGCATCCCGAGGGGACAAAGCCGTTCCGGGCTTCAATCGTGGCGCGAGCCCGGTTCATTGAAGACCTGGTTGCCGAGCAGGTAAGATGCGGAGTGAGCCAGTATGCAATGCTGGGGGCTGGCCTGGACACCTTCGCGCAGCGGCGCTCGGACGTGGCATCTCAATTGCGCATTTTTGAAATCGACAGACCTGGCACGCAGGAATGGAAGCGCCAGCGTCTCACGGAGCTTGGCTTTCAGATTCCGACATGGCTCCGATTTGTTCCCGTCGATTTCGAATCGGGCGAATCGTGGTGGGAGCGGCTGATCGCGGCCGGATTTGAGACGGAGAAAACGTCCGTCGTGGCTTCCATCGGGGTCAGCATGTACCTGACTAAGGAGGCTATAAAAGAAACTTTACGTCGGATGGTGGGCCTCGCTCCAGGTTCAAAATTTATCATGACATTCATGTTGCCCCTTGATCTTGTTGATCCCTCGGATCAACCTGGTTACGAGATGTCTTTGAAAGGCGCGCGAGCGTCCGGCACACCGTTTATCAACTTCTTTTCGCCACCGGAGATGTTGGCGTTGGCTCGTGATGCCGGCTTTAAGGATGTCGACCACCTGTCAACACTGAGCCTGATGTCACGGTACTTTGCTGGCCGGAAGGATGGTCTCAGACCATCGAGTGGCGAGGAAATGCTGATCGCAACGGCGTAAGTAAATGGAATCCTTCTGATGGGTGGTTCTGCGGTGAAGCCATAACCCGGGAGCATGATGGCAACGAATGGCAGTCCTGTTTTCTGAGTTCACGTTTAGGCCTATACGCGCGCCTTCCCCATAGCTCCTGGCACAGGCGCAATGTCAATGCGGTCGCATGGCCTTGGCCACGATATTGGGGATGAGTCGCTATGTTTCCCAAAGCTGCCACGCTGTCCCTTCTCGAAAAGACATGTACGCCCGAGATTGCGGCCAGGTGGATCCCGGAGAAGGAGCCGTAGTCGTAACCTGTTTCCAACATTCTAGGGTCTAACCAGGTTAAATAGTTGAGTGTACGGTTTCATCGGCTCTCCGCTTCAACATGCCGGAAGCAAGGATCGTATCCCAGTGGGGGGAGTCCCGTTGGGCGTCCGCCGTGGGTCGAGGCGCTAGCGGACATTCGAAACATTCTTGCAGGGGAAGCTGCCACCAACCGACGTCGTGCCACTGGTTATTTTTGTAACCAACCCTGGGATAAACTCCGATTTGTCGAAAGCCCATGGTTTCATGCAGACCCACACTTCCCGGATTGGGCAGTGTGACCCCGGCATGGGCTGCGTAAAATCCCTGCAACCTCAAGAGCCCTATAAGCGATGTGTAGAGCGCGCGTCCGATTCCTTGGCGATGGCTTGTGTTCCGGATATAAACCGCGGTATCGACCGACCACTGGTAAGCGGCGCGATCCCGATGTCGGCTTGCATAAGCATAACCTAGAATCTCGCCGTCTCGTTCAAAAACCAGCCAAGGCGCGAAGGGCAGTACCAATGAAATGCGCGTCTCCATCTCTCTTGTCGAAGGGGCCACAGTTTCGAATGAAATGGCTGAATTCAGAACGTAGGGTTTGTAGATTTTGGTCACTGCCACAGCATCCCGGGTCGCATCTGCAAGTCTGATCACCGTCATAAGACCTTCCTCTGCCAATCGCGCTCTGAAACTACAGCGCGGATGCGTATTCATCAAGACGATCCCAGAGATATATAGTATTGAATTTTTCGATGAATAAGTTCGATACACATATCAATAAAGATGAAGATAAAGGTCAAGAAAGAGACAGGGGTAAAGATAGAGATAGAGATAGGGATGCATATAGAGGCGCGAGTATAGATGATATTGGCATTGATCAGCTTACGGCTTTCCTTCGTGTTGTTCGTGAGGGAAGCTTTAGTCGAGCTGCGGACTCTCTTGGAATTGGTCAACCCGCAGTCAGCTCCCGGATTCTGGGGCTGGAATCGTCATTGGGGGGAGCCATTTTCACTCGGGGACGTCGAATTGCGCTGACCCCACTCGGAGAGACCTTTTTACCGTACGCGCGCCGGACCCTGGATATTCTGAGCGAAGGACGGGAAGCCTCGTGCCTCGTTCAAGCTGGAAAACGAGGCCGAATTAAGTTGGGTGTGCTGGGTTCCCTATGCGAGCCTCTGGTTGGACCTGCTCTCAAGGCCTTTCTCCTGGCTCATCCCGATGGGGAATGTATTGCCAGGTCGGGGGATCATGAAGCGATTCTTCAGTTTCTCTGGGACGGTGTTTTGGATCTCGGGATCATCGTCTGGCCGTGTTCGGGCACATTTGCCTCGGGTCTCTCTCCAATTCTGGTGTTCAAAGAACCAGTCATACTGGCGACCTTTCCGAATCACCCTCTTGCGACTCGGGGTAGGGCCTGTCAAGAAGATGTCGCTCGTTTGGCTCGGCCCCTGCACCTTTTGAGATGGTGGCAATTCAATAATCCGCAGCTCGTGAATCTCTCAAGCCGTTCTGGCGCGCGAGTCGAGGTTCCGAAAGAGGCGGCCCGTTACTTGGTTCTCAACGGAGTCGGAGCGGGCTTCTTCCCACGGACTTACATAGCCGAAGATCTCAGGTCCGGGGCAATGGTTGAGATACCCATTCCGGATTTTCCTAAATTGAACCGCACGACCGCTCTGGTGGCACGTGTGCCTTCGGTGTCGCGATCCCCAGTCGCATGCAATATGATTAGGGAAATCGAGAGGCAAGGCATTCGACTCGGATTGCTTCGCAAACCGTCTTTTGATCGCAATGAAGTGGACCGAAAAAATACTTGAGCCTCCCGTTACGTCACCCCTTAGAGTGAACTTATGAGTGTGAACAGTCGAAAGGCGCATACGGTGAAGCAGGTTGCCAAGTTATCGGGGGTGTCGGTCCGGACGCTTCGTTTCTATGACGAAATCGGCCTGCTGAAGCCTGCCTCTGTGGGAGACAATGGCTATCGCTACTACGAGAAGGAACAGCTTCTCGCTTTACAGCAGATCTTGTTTTATCGCGAACTTGGGTTTGAATTGGCACGGATCAGGAAGATCCTGGCCAGCTCCGAATTCGACAAGGCGGCGGCGCTGAAGTCCCATCGCGAATTTCTCGTGCGGGAGTCCGAACGAACGGCGATCCTGATTCGCACCATCGACAAAACTCTCGCGCATCTTGAAAGGGAGGCGTCCATGCAGGACGACGAATTGTATCTGGGTTTTGATTCGGAAAGCCAGGCCGAGTACGAACGAGAAATTGTCGAACGTTGGGGAGAACCGGCGCGCCAACATCTTGAGGAATGCCGCCTGCGGACGAGGACCTGGAAGAAAGAAGATTACGAAGGCGTGAAGAAGGAATTCGATGAGCTTCATCGGGCTTTCACAGAAGCCCTCAAAAACGGAGTCGCTCCAGGCGCGCTCGAAGTCCAGTCGCTAGTGAGACGGCACGTCGCCAGAGTTGATCATTTCTGGACCCCCAATCGGGAAAGTTACATCGGACTTGGACGGATGTACTGCGAACATTCAGGCTTTCGGAAGGTCTACGATGCTTACCATCCGAAGCTTGCGGAATTCCTTGCCCAAGCAATGAAGATCTATGCTGAACGCGAGCTGTCCGGAGCTGTTGGCGCGGTCGATGAGAAGTTTTAAGTGCTGTCAGCGTTTACCAATCTCGAGGAGATCTTCTCCTCGAGTATGCTAACGCTCCCCATTTCTGGAGAGCGCTAGCACCTGCCGATGGACTCAACGATTAGTCCTGGTCGCCAGCATGCTCCCGGGGAGTGTCCGGAAAAGGCGCTGCCGTTGCGCTAGGTTGCGGGCGGGTCATGCCACATGAGGTTATGTACTCAGCCCAAATCTGATTTTGATAGGCCCAATACCAGGCCTCCGCGGCATTCATGGCTTGAGCCGATTTGTCTCCAGCAGGTCCTTGAGGCATCGAATTCAGACGCCACTGGAGCTCAGCTTCAGCCCAGGCCCGCTTCTGTGCAAGAACGTAAGCGGCACGAGTCATGCAGTCTTGAGTGACCTCGGCGTCGCCGTAATCCCAGCCGTCATACTCACCAACCCACTGACCGCGAGGTGGCGGGCCATCCATACCATGTCGGTTGCTGGCTACGGCGTCGTAGCTGCTCACGAAGACGAACAAAGTGGATAAGGATAGAAATGGAACCAAGAAACGTCGCATATATACTCTCCTTTTATCGTTTATCTGTTGACTGAACGGTTAAGGGACCCCCGTCTTTGCGTAACTGCCAACAATGTGGAGAACTGTCAATTAACCCGCTTCGACCTGCGAATTAGCAAAAAGTTCATATACTGCCCCCTAAAAAAACAGCAAAGCAAAAAACTTGAAATGAGTCGGCCCTCAGTGGGTTATTTTACGGCGTCAGATCTTTTACTTATGAGAGAAAGTGCATAGGATCACACCAACAGGGGCCGTGTGACAGGTATCGAGCTCCGCACCGTCTCCCAGGTTTATAGGACGTTTAAAGGTCGCTGCGACTTTATGAAAATCGATTATGGGAAGGAACAGGTTGGGACATCAGTGGAGAATCGCCTCGTTACCCCAACGTTTCAGGCCTACGTTCCCCAACCCCCTCTTTCTGATTTTGTCGAGCTGTTTTGGTACTGGAATCATAATCCTCCAAAGTTTAAGGAGAGAATCCTTCCGGGAGGAAGCGTGGAGTTTGTGATTCGACTCACAAAAGACCGCACCAACGTTTTCCAGTTGAAGTGCCTGGAGCGGCCAAAGAGCTGTTCCGGTGCGATCATTACGGGACCTCACTCGGAATTCTTTGTCCTCGATAAGAGTGAGCAGGACGAGCTGATGGGAGTGCACTTCAAGCCGGGTGGTTCTTTCCCTTTTTTTGCTGCTCCAGCGAATAAGTTTTTGAACGATCACGTATCACTGGATGCCGTCTGGGGGCATGAGGCTGGGTTTTTGCGTTCGGAGTTGCTGGACGCACCTACCGCGGACTCCAAGTTTCGTGTCCTTGAACGTCACCTCATCAAGAGAGCAAAGAATTCTATTGGTCGTCATCCGGCTGTAGCCTATGCCCTCAAAGGGTTAAACCGGCGCCCGTTCCCCTCATCCCTTTCTGAACTTGCAAATGATGTCAATCTGAGCCCGAAGAGACTTACGCAGCTTTTTACCCGTGAAGTTGGCGTCACGCCGAAGCTCTTTGCCCGCATTCAGCGGTTCCAAGAGGTTATAAAACTCATCTCCAAGCAAAACTCCGTCGATTGGTCAAGTCTCGCTCTGGACTGCGGCTATTACGATCAAGCCCATTTCAACCACGACTTCCAGGAGTTTTCGGGGATCAACCCCACCACTTATATGAAAAAGAAAACGGAGCATCTGGGGCACGTCCCCCTCTGAATTGCCCCATGTCCCGATGCCCAAGGTCCCCTTCCTTTTCTTACAATACGGCCGCGGCCAAACGGGTTACAAATACTGAAAAAACACGTGGAGGGAAAAGATGTCTGTTCAACCGATTCCAGAAGGCTATCACACCGTAACCCCGTACATTCCGGTTAAAGGCGCTCGCGCTTTTATCGACTTTTTGAAGAAGGCGTTCCATGCCGAAGAGATCGAAGTCACAACCGGCGAAGATGGAAGCATCTACAACGCCGAGATCCGCATCGGAAGTTCAATGATAATGGCCGCGGACGCGAGAGATCATGTTCCACGGCCGTGCACACTTTATATGTACGTCGTCGATCCCGACAAAGTTTACCAACAGGCCATTGGAACGGGTGCGAAGTCGATTTGTCCGATGACTGATCAGTTCTACGGTGACAGAGCGGGTGGTGTAGAAGATGCTTGGGGAAACCAATGGTGGATAGCCAAGCGGATGCACCGAGTTTCACCGGATGAAGTGGCTCGAGTTCAGGAACAGAGCCGAAAATAGACCTGGAAACGAGGAAATTCAAGAGTGGGAGACGGGGCCGGGACAGAGCCCCGGATGTGAATGTCGGAGGTCAAATGATAAAGAATCTTGCACCTGATATCATGAGACAGAGGCTGCTGATTGAGGGATTTTACAAGATTGAAGTCAATCCCGGAGTTATTGAAAGGTACTTTCAGGCGCTCACCGAGCGCCTCAGCCTTAAGATGTACAGCAAGCCGATCATTTTTTCACCTGGAGGGGAGGGGAAGTCAGAGAACCAGGGCTACGATGCTTTTGTTCCGCTAATAGATTCCGGAATTTCTGTTTATATTTGGTCGAATCGAAAGTTCTTCTCCGGAATTATTTATACCTGCAAGCCATTCGATGAACAAATGGCGTTCGAAGTAACGAAACGTTCTTTTGACATGGATGATGCTGTGAAGTGGTCGTTTTGAACTCAGACGGCTTAAACCTGGCCCACATGCCAGCTGTGTATCGTGATAACAAAAAAGGTTGCGGTCAGGTCGGACGACGGCCTTCTGCCGTCGCGCTCAGTGGAACCTGAATCAGAGAGCTTAAAGCGGCCTCGATGCATTTTTCTAAAGAGTCGCGAAGCCGATTCGGATCCGGATCATATTGTCCCTCAGACCATTTGAGGGGGTTGCCATCCAAAACCAGAAGTGCCCCCGTTCTCACTCCGCGGAGTAGCCCGATGACGAACAGAGTGGAGCATTCCATTTCAACGGCCAGTACACCTATGGATTTAAAGAAATCCAGATCATTGCCCAGTGGTCCGGGATAAAAAAGATCGCTCGTCAGAACGATCCCGCGCCGATGTGCAATTCCTTTCTTCTCAAGGCAAAGGTGTAATGAGGATGTGAGGTCGAAGTCCGGTAGGGCGGGGTATTGCGGGGGAACCATTAAGGTGGAAGCTCCATCTTTGCGGACAGCGCCCACAGGCAACACGATATCTGAAATGCGGGCGCTATCCGCGAGTCCTCCCGCCGTTCCAATTCGAATAATCGCCTGCGCGCCGGCATCGATCAGCTCCTGAAAACAAATGGCGGCTCCGGCCGAGCCGACTCCATGTGATGCCACCAAAACGCTGTGATTCGCGTAGGTCCCAAGGTACGAGTGATACTCGCGATTTTGAGCCACCTGACGGCTGCCGGTCAGAAACTCACTCACCAGGCGGGCGCGTTCGGGCGAGCCGCAGACAATGACCCGTGCGTGTTCAGGGCTTGGCTTCAGCTGAATGTGAGTTTTCAAAATCCACCTCCGAATAGGGACGCGATGACCAAGGATGGCCAGGAAAGACTGGCCATATACCATATGACGGAACCGGCGCAAACATTCATTGAGCCCGTGCCATCTCCAGGCATCGGCCCACAACCATGTCTATAAACTCCTCGCGGTTTTCCTGCGCTTCCGACATAAAGCTGACCATGGCGCCCGTGATAAATATCTGGAGAGGTTTAGCCACGCGAGTGGGATGACATGAGAAATGTCCTGTGGCCACTCCGCTCTGCAAGAGGGTCTCAATGCGCTCGGTCCCAACGCGCACGGCTTCGGTGTTAAGACGGCGAAGATTCGTTAGACGCGCGCATCTTTCAAGAAAGGCGCACCAGACTAGAGCATGAGTCTTGCTTTTCTGAAGCCACTCAAAGCAGCAGCGGATGTACCGCTCCAACATAAGGGCCGGATCTGGTTCACGGCTCAGGGCATCGAGGCAAAACTTTTGAAAAATTAAACGAATGTACTTGATGGCACACATTTGAACGTCCTCAGGACCCTCGAAGTAATGATTGATGAGGGATCGCGCAACGCCGGCTTCGCGGGCAATCATTTCAACCGTGACGCCGGTCATACCCCTGCGGCTAAAGCATTTGATCGCGGCTTCGAGAATATGGAGAGCCCGCCGGCGGGATTTCGGTTCACTCAGTTTAAAATAGATTTCGCTAAAGAGCAGGTAGCGGATATGGTCCTTGACGATCCTGCTAGCGGAAGTGGTCTCAGAATTCGAGAGTGGATTCATGAATGACCTCGTCTTTCCAACGGATTTGGCTGCGCATGTGGATGGGCACCTGCAAGTCCGAATCAATGCGCAACTCGGTCTTGGTCAAATAATGGCCGCCTCGGGTTACGAGGTGGAGGACACCTTGTTTGTATAAAACCGTCGTTTGTTCCAGATCTTCGTCGATCGAAACGCGCCACCCTTCGGTAAGCGGAACAGGAACTTCGGCTATGCGGTTGCGTCTGAGGAAAACTTCGTCTTGGTGAGGTTCGTCCATGAGACCGTGAATCACCGCCCGTTGAGGCGTCTCGCGATAAATGGCGATACCCGTTGGCGCGCGATCCTCGCCCTGAAGCACTCGACCTGCGCCCAAGAACACGGATGGCGGTTCCAAAAAGACGTCTTCCGCCTTTATCAGGAGATCTTGAGCCAATCCGGGAAGCTCGGGATAGGTTCTTCCGGCGCGGGTGAAGTTTTTTAATGCCGTCTGTTTTAGCATTTCGGCCGTGGCATAGAGCGGAGTCCATTCCACACCAAACTTCTTGGCATAGATGAAACTTCCGGGAGGCCCTCCAAAAATATTTTTCTCCAACATGTCGACGGTGACATGACGAAATCCTTTACCCGGATCACGGCCCCCCTTCTCAATATTACCCGCGTAGTGCTTTTCGGAGAGCTCGGTGTCAGCAAAAACGAGATAAAAAGGTTGAGCGCCAAATTCGGACCTGAAGAACCGTTCCTGTCCCCAAAGGAGGAGGGAAAACTCCGCGTTTACAAGGCCATTGGAGCCGCGATGGATCGCATAGTTTCCGACTTCGACCTTTATGAATCCCGGAGGAGCCTTGACGTTGATTCCAAAGAGGATATCCAGCGGGACTTTTCCGTCCTGTTCCCGAATTGTGCGAATAACACCATCCAGTTTTTCTGGTGAGGGTTGCTCATGTTGAAAGTTGTACGGCTGAAAGGAGCTTGTCAGATACGATGCTTGCTTTTCAAATTTCTCAGCCATTTCTGGCAAGAAACCGAAAATAAACTCAACAGGCCAAGACCTGCGGCGCGTGTATTGACCCAGCGCAAGCCTAAGGGACTTCGCCGTGTTCGCGTCCACGAAATCTTCACCCAGGAGCCGGTGCCTCTCTCGCGGTGGAGGCGACGTGATTTCAGGCATGGCGATCTTGGAAAAATAAGTGGCACGAAGGGTGTGCCTCATTCCGGGCAAAAACGTGGTCCATTCTACCCGCCGCTCAACTTCGGTCATACCGTTCGTATCCGCAGCTGAGGTGCGCGTTTGGACCATGTAGGGCCACCAGTCATTCCATTTTATGTGATTTATGCGAGCGGACGGCAGAAGGATCTGCGGATTGCATTTCGCAACGCCAAGGGGAGCGTTGGAAGCCTGAAGGCTCGCGCTCAGGAGGAAAAGGCCCGGGATAAATCCAAACGCGAATCCAAATCGAATCTGAAACATGCGGTTACCTACCATGCGTCAGGGACAAAAAACATACGTAAAATCTATTAGTTGAAGGACAAAATTGACACGAGAGGAACGATTTTTGTCAGTCACGACTGCGATCTCTTAGAGTGCTTGGACCTTACGAAAGGAGGAGATCTGTGAAGCCCGTCATCTTTCGAATTTTCAGGGCAGATGTCTGAATGGCGCACGGACGCCTGGCGCGATTGGCTCGCGATACTGGGCTCCTCGAAGCAAACTGAAGTTGTCTTATCTTGCAAACTCAAACAGGAGGCATTTTTTATGCGAAATTGGATTCTCTTCTCATTACTTCCGTTCTTATCTTTTTCGGCTTTTGGTGAGGCTAACAAGACCAAAAACGTTCTCATCAAATATGAACTGCTGCAAACGGCAGATGCGTACGCATGTGCACAGAAAATATGTGACGTTGCCCAAAAGAAGATAAGTCTGAGCCTGGGCCAGGGGCCATGCCAGTACAATGAATTCACAGCTGTGGTTTCAGTGGATCTAAGTGCCTCAGCCGAAGACGAAATTGCGCGCCTTGAGTGCGTCGAGGGAATTGAGGAGCCTCCGGTGTACGGGATCGCGCAATCCTCCTCCTCTCAACCTTCCTCGGATCCCGTTCCATTTGTCTTGGGGCAACTCTCCGGGTGGTGGGGGGGCGCCAGGAGCCGATCCATCGAGGCCCGTTCCGCCAGTCCAGAAGACACTCGTTTCGCTACCGTCGTTGTGACCGACAGCGATCTTCTGGACGATTCCGTTCGAGCCACGCGGACCGTCTTCAAACTCGAAGCCAATCCCGCCGGGGAGTGGAAGATCATCGAAAGAACGGAGCTCTATCGCTGCCAACCGGGACGGGGTCACCAACACTTTTCACCTGAACTGTGTCTTTGATCCTTGAGTGTTGAAGAACCCAGCCGCAGGATCATCCCTTCCTCTTTAGGCTGGGGAAGGGGTGATTGAATTGAGTGAGGGGTTCATACCGCGATCTCTCCCCGCACAGTTGGACGGCTGCGACATGGCAATCTGGAGCGAGCTTCCCGGACTCTGAGCCTATCCACACTTCATAAGCCGAATGCGGGCGCGTGCCTACTTTCTTCTAGCTTTGGATAGAAGATGTAACATTTCAATGTATAACCATATAAGGGTGACGAGCAGGCCGAACGATGCATACCATTCCATGTACTTCGGCGCCCCCTGTTCAGATCCCTTCTCAATAAAGTCAAAATCGAGGACTAGATTGAGAGCCGCGACCACAGTTATACCAAGCGAAATGGCAATTCCGAGCGGTCCATTTTCATGAATGAAAGGAACTTGCATTCCAAAAAACATGAGTCCTAAGTCGATCAGGTAGACGAGCGCGATTCCTCCCGTCGCCGCAGTCACTCCCAGTTTGAAATTTTCGGTCGCCTTGATTAAGGCTGATTTGTAAGCCATGAGAAGCGCAAAGAATGTTCCGAACGTGCACATCACCGCCTGCATCACGATTCCGGGGTAACGAGCTTCAAAAACGGAGGAGAGCGCTCCCAGAGTGGCGCCTTCTAAAAGGGCGTATACGGGAGTGAGGAAGGGTGCCGCCGTCTTTTTAAAAACGATGACCACCGCAATAACAAATGCACCCCCCGCAGCGGGAAGGTACCAGCTCGGAATGATCGGCACACTCTCTTGCGACCACCCGTCGGGATAGGCACTCTGCCAGCTTGAGTACGCACTCCCAATGACGAGCACAATGAGAAGCAGACTCTTGTTAATCGTACCCTGTATTGTCATGGGATCCTGGGTCGCTGTCAGGTTCTGGAAGGTTTGATCTGAGAGGGCAGGATTTGCGGTTCTCATATCTGAGTTCTCGCCCCCAAGGATTTGAAATTCAAGTGAAAAATTGGAACCGACTTCGCTACATTTCAGGTCTCACGCTTCATGCTTTACACGTCACATTTCTTCGATCTGTTTGCACCGCTTTGGCTTTCGCCCAGCGCGCGAGACAAACAGAGAGCCAAGTGGTATCCAAGGTCTTTTTAACGTATGGGCTTGATATGAATTTTTCGATTCTTGCCTGGTCATTCAACCGTGACGGGGAAGCTCAGACGGGACTGGTGGAGAGCATGGAAAAAAGGATGGGAATGAAAATACCGCGGACAAGCGTAAGGACCGCCAGGACCTCACCTCGCAAGCAAAACCTCAGGCGGGAGTCGATGCGTTGAGGGGAAGATTTAAAGGTGAAACAAAATCCATCCCCGGCATTGTTCCGGCGAGGTAGAGCGAGCTGGTGGAGACGGAACACGTGATCTAGATGCCTACATCCGGGCACGTACTGATCAAGCCTGAATAGGTGCCAAGATTGGCCTCGGTGTAAGTGTAATAGGATCCGCCATTTCTACGGAAGAGATCCGAGCCGGTACGGAAATTATCCCATGAACAATCCACGAAGCGCTTCCAGAGAAAGCAGGTTGAAGGTCCTTCTTGTGACGTGATCCCGTTTAATCCCGCATTGGAATCGTCGAAGGGTGTACAGACAGAATTATGAGAAAAGCCCTTCGCGGTGAGGTAATTGTAGTCGACCATAAAACGGGACATATCTACCACGGTCTTTCTGTATCCATAATGTTCGTTGTAAGCCAAATGGTCCGATGGGAGCATGGTTCCATATCTTGGTCTAAAAGACTGGTAAAGAGCGTAGACCGAATCGAGCTTGCTACGAACATGTGCTTCATAGTTTCGGGCGTAGGAGTTACGAAACTCAATATAGCGTGGCATGAGGAGCGGGGACTTGTAGGCGAGCTCGCTCGAAATGGCACTCCAACCCACATCGTAGTTTTCGGATAGGAACCTGGCATCGGCCAAGATTCGGCTGGTTTCGTTGTGCTGTCGGCCATCGGGATCGGTGACAATGTTTAACCGGCCTGACTTCACATAAAAACCCTCAACAAGGACCGAATCACCAAAACCCAGGTGTTTGCCCGCCCAGATCATCGGCCGATTGGGGGGAAGAACCGTAGTTGTTAGCTTATAAGTTTGATTGGAAGAATAAGGCTGGGTGGAGGGATAATAGTAACTGGAATTGGTTTCCAGTGTATTCGCCATGATTCTATAGGGTTGTCTCGTGGCGGGGTTAATCCTCACCTTGATTAGCGCAACCTGCTTCTGCCAGCTGAATTCGTGGGTATAAACTGGATTAACCATGTCGACAAATATTCCGTCGATATACCGAAGGGGCTGCCTCGAGTAAAGACTGTCCCACTTCGTTACCCAAGCGCGGAAGTCAACACAGTCCACGAACCCACTTGAATTTCGAGGGCAAATAAAATTTTGAGCCTCTGGAGTGTGATTCCAATGGCCCAGAGGATTATCAGCTGTTGCTGGTACGTAACCGTATATTTTTATCGTATTGCCGCGGAGGGCGCGAAGTCTTTCAATAACATAAGCAATGCCACGGCCTTGGGCGTCCCGATAAGCGTAATCGAGAAACTTGACCTTCAAGTTCGCGCTGCCTCCATTTCTCAAAGCCAATGCGTGAGGGGGGATCGGACCGACAAACTCTCGTTGCGGTTTGACGTCAAAGGCGTGGGTCAGCTGAACGAGATCAAATTTCGCCATGAGGCAAGCCAGCTGCTCCGCATTGGCTGCCAGCTTGTTGTAGTCGCCTTGATAAAAGAACATCGCATTGCCGGTGCTGGACCGATAACGGCCGTCACAGGCGTTCTGGCTTTTTAAGAATGTAAAGTTTTGGAATGAGATAGTGCCTATAAAGGAAATAATCACGACTGCGGCCGTCGCCGCAAGACGCTTCATCATACAGACCACCTTTAGACGTTGCTTCTTCTCTTCGGCCCGGACGACCAGTAAGTAAATGGCCGGGGAGAGGCTTTGCGGCGAAAGAAGGTCGGGAAGGTATGGAGTTGGCCTGCGAGCCGCTCATTTCGCGACGAGGCCGTCCTGGATTGTCTCAGATTGGGAGAGCCGCACAGGTCCAGGTCCCGAGGTGACGTGACGGATGGGCTTCAAAGAAGCCGGAACGAAGTGCTGGCAATTTCAGCACGGGCCAATCCATTATGAGGATACGGACGTCATAATGTGTTTATCCTTGTTGGGCTTGTCAGATTCCTGAGAACCGCATATTTACGTAGCGCTTCTCGTAAATCGCTCCTCGAAGGTCAGAATGAAGAGGCAGAGAACGCTGATAATTCCGAAGCTCAGGACCAGAGGAATGACATTTCCATGAAAGTAGCGTCCGAGAAAAACCCCGATGATGACCGATATCGTACTCTGAACGAATCCAAGGAGTGCAGAGCCGATACCTGCAATATGGCCGAGGGGTTCCATGGCCAAGGCGTTGAGATTGCCGAATAGAAACCCAACCGAGAAAAAGGTCAGCATCAGGTAGATCATGAACAGCCAAAGAGGAGGGGGACCATCTTGGAACACGGTTAGAAATAGAACAAAGAGATTTGACAGTACGGCCATCCCCAGGAATGCCAGAAATATAAGCCGGCGCATTCCCAGAGCCATGACCAGACGCGAATTGAAAAACGAAGCGGCGCCGATGGAGAGTGCCAAAACCGCGAAATAAGCAGGAAAACGCTGGCCCACCTGAAACAAGGAGGTGAAAAGGTCCTGCACGGCCCCCAAGTAGCCAACAAAAATTCCAAATATCAGTCCCGTCATCAACATGCAGGCCACTGTTGTGGGTTGCGAAAACGTTTGCCTTGCACCGGACAAAATCTGCTGGACCGTCAGCTTTTTTCGAAGGTGTTTAGGTAGGGTTTCATGCTGCCTTAGTGCAAACCAGACCCACGCTCCCAATCCCACCGCGAAGAGCACGATAAATATGGCTCGCCATCCTAACAAGAAAAGAATGCTTTGGCCGAGAGCGGGGGCAATGGCGGGAACCAATATAAAAATAGTCATGATCAGCGAGGTAATTTGCGCCATGGCATTGCCGGAATATTCGTCTCGGATCAAAGCCAGGGAGACAATTCGGGGGGCCGCGCCTCCGAATCCCTGCAAAAATCGGCCGAGAAGGAAGAGTTCAAAGTTGGGGGCAAAACCGGACAGGGCCGACCCGATAATAAAAACAGCGATTCCAAAATAAATTGGAGGCTTGCGCCCAAAGACATCCGATAGAGGTCCAAAGATAAACTGACCAAATCCAAAGCCTAAAAACAGCATGGCGATGATCAGCTGGATCTGGTCCGCGCCGTGAACATTGAAGTCGGAACCGATCTTGGGAAAGGCCGGGAGCATGCCGTCAATTGACAAGGCGACGATTGAGGTCATGAGCGCCATTAGTGCCACAAACTCGGCGTGACCGAGTCGTTTCAATTTGTGATGGGATGAAGATTTCGAATCTCGCATGAGAAGTTGTATCATGGCAGGGGTTCTCGGACCAGAGTTTACAGATATTGATATCCCTGGGACCCAAGGGAAAGCACAGGCTTACGAGCGCAAGCGGCGGCGCAGGCACAAGGCGTAGATCAAATGCCGCCGTCCGCCTGATTTAGAGATTGCAATTAGCGACCGCCGTCGACTTCGAACGGGAAGCTGAGGTTGAGCATCACGGCGTTGTAATCCATTTTGGAGTAGACTTCGGATCGGTTCACAGAACTACTGCCCGTGGTCTTATACTTGTCAAAATCATACATTATATATTCCGCATTCAGTGCGATAGGTGCGCTGAATCGATAACCGAGTCCCAGTTTCTTCGCCGATCCCGTGTAGGTGGTCTCGCCGCCGCCTTCAGCTTCGTCGACACTCTCGTGGTTGATACTGACGCCACCGTAGATGCGGAATCCCATATCCAGCTGAAGACCCAGGATTCCATAAGTGGTGGTGTTCGTCCAATCGGTATCCGTCGCTGCCGTATCGAGTTTCTGCTTGCCTTTTGTGACCTGGTACTCGCCAGCTATGAAAAACGGCTTAAACATCCATCCCAGGCGCGCGCCATACGACAGGCCCGCGATTTCGCCTCCAAATGCCGTTCCCCCAATTAATGGAAGATCATCGGCCACTTTGTAATCGATATCTCCCTTGCTGTAGCCTAAATAGGGTTCCAACAAGACTCCCGCCTGTGAGGAAAACGCGAGGGTACAAATTCCTGTCAGGAGAACAGTCTTTAAAAGATTCTTGGTCATCTTTGGTATACTCCACCACATGTGCGACACAGTCGCTTCTTCGAATTCGAGTATATACGTGCACACCGGCGACGAAAACGGTCCGAAGATCCTAATCGTAGCCGTTGGGCTTAGGTCCGAGGCGTCCCTCCGGGGGGTCGGGGCTTGCATTTAGAGCGTGTCGGCGCGCCGCTCGGAAATGCGGCTGTTTCCTCTAGCGCAAGGAGATACCGCAGAGGGCGTGGACGGGTCTAGTTTAAGAAAAATGTCGCGTCTTATCTCGAGCTTCGATCATGAAACGCGTCGACGCGTGTACTTCTTTGCCCACTCGCTCGTTTTGGGAAGAGCCGCGAACAGGATCGGGAGAAGAAGGGAGCGCGGAAAGAGCCGCCTAAGATAATAGAAGATCAGGGCATCTGGGGTCGCCGGTATCCAAAGGGCGGGATGCTGTCTGCGGATAACTCTCAAGATCACGCGTGCGACGCTTTCCGGGCTGCTCAGACTCCAGCGCATCAGGCGTTCAATGAAAGGGCTCATGTGTTCATAATAATCGGAATAGGGGCCACCCTCCTTCAATGCCTGCCGGGAAGCCTCACTGTAATAAACTTTTTTAAATGAATTGGAATTGATGAAACCGGGTTGAATCAAGGAGACATTAATCCCGAGGGGACGCATTTCATACCAGAGGGCCTCGCTAACACCCTCCAAGGCATGTTTTGAGGCGCTGTATGAGGCCATTGTCGGCATCGCGAGCATTCCACTCACGGAAGAAACATTGATAATCTTGCCTCGACCTTTCTCGCGCATGAAGGGCAAAACCATGCGAATCAACTCCAGCGGACCGAAGTAATTGACTGCCATCTGGCGATGTTCGTCCTCGGGTGACATATGTTCAACAACCGAGCGATAGCTGATTCCGGCGTTATTGATCAGGATGTCGACGCCACCCCAACGTCTCTTGATTTCGGATAAGAGCCGCTGGCGGTCCCCAGGCGAAGTCACGTCCAGGGGGCGCACCCAAAATCGCTCATCATCTCCGAATTTTTCCTGAAGCGGGCGCAGTGAGTTGGCACGTGCCGTGACCACTACACGGTACTGAGCTTTTGAATGAAGAAGATCCGCCAAAGCCGCTCCGATCCCGGAGCTGCAACCTGTGACCAAGATGACAGGTCTATACGTTGGAGGCGTTCTACGGCGGAACCAGTCGACCAGTCCGTACACTCATTCCTCCATCTTGTATCTTCTCACCTTCCAGGACATCGATCCATCATTCGGTGAAAGAGCACCGTGGGTTCCGCGGGTTCGCGTGTATAGACGATCCTGGAGCCCCCGCGGCCTCTCGGTGTCTCGACTTAAGACATTTTAGATATCAAAAAAGGTGAATCTAGGGTGGGGATCGTGACCGCGTTTAGCTCCCGAAGCGGGATAGAATCTGGATAACACAATGGTCATCAAAGCTTGCCTGCAGGCGCCGTCGCCTTAGACAGATGTCCAGTCCCGTTGCGAGACCGTTTGTATTCGGTATCATGAATTTACGAGGAAACCACCCAATGCAAACACGCGGTTCAAAATGGCTGTTCTACACGACTTCGTTCTTGGCTTGCTTCATGATGTCTTTAACGACAGGATGCGCATCAGGAGGATTCAAACTCACACGGCAATACGCACGTTTTGTGAACAGGCAGATGATAGTTGTTCGCGTGATCCTCTACCTTCTGACGGGTGTTATCTTTGCCGCTACACTTTTAATAGATATGGTGATTTTCAACACAATGGACTTTTGGGAAGGACGTGTATCCGCGGGCTCGTACGAGTTCAAGAGTGGTGACAAGACGTACCATGCTCATCATGAAGTTGTACCCGGGACACAGCTGAAGCGTTCGACCCTCCACGTCTTTGATAAGAACAAAAAACGTTTGCAGGAGGTTATCCTCAGCGAAACTCCCGGCGGCGAAATTGAGATGAATGTTGACGGCCAATTACGGGCTCGCGTCCGTGATATTTCAGCTCTTCCCGTAGCTTCCCTCTTTGATGGTGAGGGAAGCTTTATGGGTGAGAAAGTCGTGCCTGTCGATCCGTCTTTGTCGCTCAAAAACATGCGTGTTGCAGTCGAGTGATCACGGTTTAACGAACTTGAGAGTCATACGGTCGCTTTCGCCGATCGCGAGGTATTTTTCGCGGTCCTTTTCTTTAAGACGAAGCGTGGGCGGAAGTGTCCAAACCCCTTCAGGGTGATTCTTCGTGTCTTTCGGATTCGCATTGATTTCGGATTTTGCCACAAGTTTGAAGCCCGCACGTTTAGCCATCGCGATCACGTCGTGCTCGCGCACGTAGCCGGATTTGGCTTGTGGATCCCGCTTTTGATTGGCCGGCGCGCGGTGTTCAACAACCCCAAGCGTTCCCCCGGGCTTAAGCGCTTTATAAAAAGCCTTGAACGCCTCCTGTTCGCCTTTTGCTGATATCCAGTTGTGCACGTTACGAAACGTCACAACCATATCGGCGGAGCCGGGTGGTGCGATGTCGACCATCGACGGAGGATTGAAGTCCGTGGTCTTCACTTTGCCCTGGAGCTGCGGGAAGCGGCTAAGCCAGGCGGCGCGCTTGTCGTTCATTTTCTGCATGTATTCGCCAGCATTCGAAGGAGGAGCTGCGGCGATGTATTGGCCCTTTGAGGCGAGAAGGGGCGCGAGGATCTCCATGTACCAACCCGCTCCGGGCGAGATTTCGACAATCGTCATCTCCGGTGTCAAGCCGAAGAACTTCAATGTCTCCACAGGGTGGCGGTACTGGTCACGCGCCCGATTCGTCGGATCTCTAAAATCCGAAGCTACGGCCTCTTCAATTGTAGCCGGAAGAGCGAGCGTGTCCTTATCGCCGGCAGGCTCCACATTTTTAGGCGTTGAGCTGCAGGCGCCAACGGCCAAAAGGATCGCACAAAGGATTTGGATTCTGAACATGATATCTCCTTGTTGAGGACTCAAAGCGTTGAGCTGCTCCGGTAGAGCGTTCTTATCTTAATCGCAGAGGACTAGCCTTACAAGCCTTCGTTCGGGCGTGGGGGTGCGGTCTCGCGCACCTGGTAGCAGAGCTTCACACCCGGAACACCGACTTGTTTGCCCTTTGGAAACACCAGGTTCAGGTAGATCTTGCATCTTCAAGCCACATCTTTTTGCCAATCATGCGTCCGTTTTCGAAGCGCGCAAAGAGCGACGGATGGCCTGATGAATGCCATTCCCAAAAATCACCATGTGGTTGAGCCTTGCGGTATTCATAATGGAAGCGCCTCCGGCCATCTTCGAACCAGTGAGCCACGAAACCGCTTAGGTCTTAGAACGAATGCTAAAACTCAGCCTCGAGTCCGAAGACATTGCCATGGGGATCTTTGATTTGGACGATTGTTCTGTGGATCTCCTCAACTTTCAGCGGACCTCTGTATATGGAAGCGTTTAATTCAAGCGCCTTGGCGATGGCCTTGTCCAAATCGTCAACTAACCAATAGCCGACCGAGCCGCCGGTTGAGGTTGGCGATTTTGCATCAGCTAAGCAGATATCAAAGTGAACTCCGGCAATCCTAAAGGAGACAAAGTCTTTGAGGTCGTCCACGGGATCCTGATGCCAGAACTTCCTATACCAATCCCTGGCGCGTGATACATCATTTACGGACATCCGAATTGTTGCGAAGTTTTTCACCCTGAAACTCGGGTCCATTCCTACCTCCGGGAGCTTGCTTCCGAATCTACACAGAGCTACATATTCGAAAATGGAAGTTCCTTCAACAAATGGCGGCCTTTTCACTCCGACTCTAATGGGGCTCGTACCACCGCGATGGTTGGAGTTGCCGATGAAGAGATAAAGTCGCGGTACTTGTAGCGTTGATAGCGGGGAATCCCACTGCCCGAACGACCCGATACATCCACGAGCGTGTTGCCACGGAACGTGCCGGTGAATGTCTGGACGCGCTCTTCACCACTTGTACCCACCGCATTTGGATAGACGCCTTCATACCAGAATTGAGTTGAATCGCGCAAAGTGTAGACTGGTTGTGTAAACACCGGAAGATCAAATGTAATCTCATAGTTCGAAGAAGGACTCGCGGCGCGGATGATAATATAACCGCCGCTATACCAGTACCAGTCCCCGCTGGATGCGGTCCCTTGCGCAAGCAAGGCGCCGTTCTTTCGGACACTCACTTTTCCTTCGGTTTGTCCCCAGGATGGAATGCGAACGCCGATTTGAGTCACCGGGCCTATAGAGGATTTGGTGTGAATGTCGACTTGACCCCGGTAGGGAACGTGGCTCTTGATATCCATATAACGATGAGCCCGATTTAGAAGCAAATTGATGCGCGCAAATCCATCCTTCACGACAATAATGTGCTTCCAAACTTCGTGCATTGCACGGATCGCGTTGCTTGGCCCGTCCACATTGTAGCGAAAGTTCTTGTTCAAGGGGATTTCGAACGCATGGGTGGCGTCCGAAAGGAAGAGCCCTTTGGATTTCGCGCCGACCATGTTCCAACCCGACAGAGCGTTGGTATTGGTGTTGGGTATGTATCCCGCGATTGTGTCATCGATTTGACCTTCGGCCAGCGTATTACGGGTCCAAGCATCCACATCTTCCCATTCATCCGAAATTCCGAGTTCAGAGAGGAGAATGCCGAGTCGAATCATGTCTCCCGTCGTTCCGATTTCACCGAAATGCCCGACCTGTCCCGTGCGATTTTGCCTTTTTACGAAGTCGTAGACATTTTTCGCGAAGGCACCATAGACATTGAATGACGCGGGATTCGTATCCTTGAGCAATTTGGCGCTTTCGAGCAGCCCATTCACCGCCCCCAGGTAGCTGTGCATCTGCCCGACAAATTGCCCGGCCTCGACTGGATAGAGCGTCGTATTGGGTGACTGCCACAATTCAGCGCTATTGTATTCGAAAAGGTATTCCCTAAGAATGTTGGAAAGCAAGTTCGCCGTGGCATCATTGGTTGCATTGCGCCAACGTGAGAGTGCGTAAAGGGCGCGCCCTTGAATAAACGGCTGGAGATAACGAATGGTTCCTTGCTCACCGAGAAGAACTTGATCGATCTGATTCCAATAGTAGTAATATACTTTTCCGCCGCTCACAGTGGATTGAATGTGGCGGTGATGGCGGAGCACCAGCTCGTCGATCGCGGATTTCATCGCGCTATTGTTGTGACCGAGCTGATACATCTCGCTGAGTGCCTCCAACACGACAGTGGTTGGGGTAATAGCTTGTTCCTTGCCCGTCTCAAGGAACTGAAGGGCGGGGAGTCCACCGCGCTCCAAAATCCTGAAACTAACATCCGTATCGACCATGTTCCTTGTCGAAATCAGTTGGGCCATCAGCGTCCCATCTTTGTTATCGGCGTCGTAATTGGACATTCGCCGCGCGAGATACATTCCAAGCGCCACCTTACCCCAGTTTTGAGCCTGATCATTTTCAATACAAGGGAACACGCCCCAGCAGATCGTGCGTTTTTTGGCGACATACACTCCGTTTTCCTTCACGACGTAATTGACGAATTCTCCCTCCACATGTGTGAGGAAGATGGTGGGGCCGCCCGGAATGTAATCGTAATCCGGCAACAAACTGGTGGTGGCGCCTTGAAGGTACAGGCGCGCGCGCTCCGCGAGATCAAGCGTGTCGGGGACGGTGTCGGAGTAGGTCCCGGTGACCTTCGGGAGCAGTGATTCGCCGCCGGGGAACATGGCCAAGGGTTGAATGCTGTCGGAGCACGTTTTCGTGAGCGTTGGTGTGCATCGATCCGCCACGCATGCGCCATCTTTCAAGGTATATCCCGAATTGCAACTTGTGAGATTGCCGCAAGCTCCCCAGGCACTACCAGCGCTATTGCAAGTTTGAGTACCTGTACCATTATTTATAGGACAGGATTGGGTTGTGTTTGGAGTGCATGTGTTGGCGACGCAGGTTCCGTTTTGAAGATTGTATCCCGAATTGCAGCTTGTGAGATTGCCGCAAGTTCCCCAGGTACTGCCAGCGCTATTGCAAGTTTGAGTACCTGTACCATTATTTATAGGACAGGATTGGGTTGTGTTTGGAGTGCATGTGTTGGCGACGCAGGTTCCGTTTTGAAGATTGTATCCCGAATTGCAGCTTGTGAGATTGCCGCAAGTTCCCCAGGTGCCAGAGCTACTACAGGTTTGAGTGCCTGTACCATTGTTGATAGGGCAGGATTGAGTTGTATTTGGCGTGCATGCGTTGGCGACGCAGGTTCCGTCTTTTAAGGTATAGCCTGAATTGCAGCTTGCGAGATTGCCGCAAGCTCCCCAGGTGCCAGAGCTACTACAGGTTTGAGTGCCTGTACCATTGTTGATAGGACAAGATTGGGTTGTGTTGGGAGTGCACGCGTTGGCGACGCACGTGCCGTCCTTTAAGGTATAGCCTGAATTGCAGCTTATGAGGTTTCCGCACGTGCCCCAGGTGCCAGAGCTGGTGCAGGTTTGAGTGCCAGTTCCATTGCCGAGCGGACAAGACTGTTCCGATTCGGGCGTACAGGTGATAATAGGCGAGCTTTGCCTTGGATCCATGATGTTGGAACTGAGCTTCGCGGATTCAAAGCCTTTTGAGCAGGCGGTCAGTGACAAAGCAAGATAGAGCGTGAATACATGGATGCCAGAACGCATAACTCCCCCTGCCAATTGGAAATGCAATGGAGGGACCGTGACGCGATTCTCAGGGGATAAATTGGCAAGACAATCCAATGAGATACAATGTCTTAATGTGAGACCCAGACAGCGGGTGTCCAAATCCTAGGTGAATGAAAACTCACTGATCAGAGTCTAAGCGTAATGCCGTTTACTTAGGCCTCCCTTTTTCTTGGCACAGCTCATTATGATGACATTCCAGACGGTGTTATTGCGAGGATACGGACTTTCCGGCGATTTCAGTTCCCGCCGGTATTTTCGCGACTCGT
>JBFWQY010000031.1:0-59687 GCA_050249195.1 Bdellovibrionales bacterium | reverse complement strand
CGAGCGTACGGACTACGTGACGAAGAATACTTGAGGCTGAAAATCCTGACGTGCTCACTACCGGAACTTTAAACAATACTTGTAGAAAATGACCGATCTTTACCCACACAAAGTCCCGAAGAGCCATATTAAATGTGCTTAGCACTTGCTAAGGAAAATCGGATGAAAATTCTCATCAGCGGAGGAACGGGACTAGTAGGACGCCGACTGTGTCGCGCGCTTGCACAATCCGGACACCAACTGGCTGTCTTGAGCCGCGATCCCGAGAGAGCCCGATGCCAACTTACGGTTCCCGCTGACTACTTCAGCTGGCAGCCGAGCGTGACCGCCCCGCCGGAGCGCGCGTTGGAAGGCTTAAATGCCATCATCCATTTGGCAGGCGAGCCGGTAGCGGACCGAAGGTGGACAACTCAACAAAAATCCAGAATTCATGAATCACGGGTCGTTGCCACTCGAAACCTGGTGCAATCCCTCTTATGCCGGTCAAACCCACAACCTCTCACTCTTATTTCTGCCTCAGCAATTGGCTATTACGGGGAGACTCACGATCAGCTGGTGACGGAGACCACGCCTGCGGGCTGCGATTTTCTGGCGAAAGTCTGCCGTGATTGGGAAACTGAGGCCTGGGCTCTGCAGGCGAATGAAACCGCTTCGCGCGTGGTGCAACTTCGGTTGGGTTTGGTTTTGAGTTCCGAGGGCGGCCTCCTCGGACGCGTGGGAAAATTGTTCAGGTGGGGTTTGGGGGGGCGACTGGGAAACGGGCTGCAGTGGTTAAGTTGGATCCACATCGATGACTTGATAGCGATGATCAAGTTCATTCTCCATCGCTCCGGCTTGAGTGGTCCGATAAACGCAACAGCTCCTGATCCCGTCACCAATCGCGCGTTCACGGAGGCGCTCGCGAACGCCGTCGGACGTCCCGCCCTTTTTTCCGTCCCGGAGTTTGCGATTCGCTTTGCGGTCGGCGAGCGGGCGAACCTATTCCTGGGAGGAACTAGGGCGATTCCCGAAAGGATTCAGAACGAAGGATTTAATTTTGAATACGGTTCTATCAGTCAGGCTCTCGAAAACTTGATGCGGTAACTCCGCAATTCCATTTGATCCAGGCACGCTCAGAATCGCGGCTCAAGGCAACGAGTGGATGCCTGGATTGTGCGGGCGCGCCACCTTTGCCAGGACCTTGGTCCAAGGCGCTAATTGAACCTTCTGGGGAATTCGCATGTAATAGAGCGGGGGCCTTTATGAGACTCATTCTTCTTCTTTGTTTCACCAGCTATGGCACCCAGGCCTTCGCTCAGTGGCAGCAGTCGAGCTGGTTCCATCTGGACTACACCTACACCGACTTTACATACAAAGAACCCGGTGTGATGTCTGAGAAGGGCCGGCTTGCCGGCGTGCGCGGTGAGGTGGGGCTCAATCTCCTGAGCTGGTTGGCGTTGAGTGCCGGCGGACAGTATCAGGACGGAAATCTGAACTATGACGGATCTACTTTTGATGGAACGCCGATTAAGACGGTCACGAAGGATTACATCCGGGATACACGCGCCCTGATTCATATTGTAGCCAGCTCAGTTTCCCTTTCGTTTGGAATCGCTCAACGCTATTGGTACGATGACCTTGTCATTTCGTACCGCCGGCGCACGAGATACGATTATAAGCCGATAATTCTCACGTATCATCAAAACGGACTTTATGTGAGTTATGAACATGTGCTCTGGGATAAAGGCTGGAACAAAAGTCATATGTCCGACGTGGATTCCAACCGCCGCGATCCCGAATTCACTCTGGGCAAAGGTAGCGGAATGGGGGTCGAACTGGGTTATCTGATGCCAGGATCCCGAGTTTCAACACGTGTCTTCGTGAAGTACCACAAATGGAAAGTGAAAGAATCAGACATCCAATCCGACGGAACACAGGCGTTGGTGGAACCGAACAATAACACGACGACTTACCAGATTGGTATAGGTCTCGCCTTTTAATAAGGCTGCACCAAAACCTCAGGAGATTTTTTTAATCGGAACCCCATCGGAGGGCTTGTTCACCGGCGCCGCTTTGTCATACCACTCAAAGTAAGCGCGGGTGAGTCGGCGACCCGACTCGATCAGCTGATCCTTGCGTTCCTGCGAAATTTCAAATTCGGTCGCACCCACACCCAGGGTGTCAATGTAGATTGTTCGCTGCCAGTCATCACTATGCAGATGTTGGTGGCTTTGCACATCGATTAAGGTGCCCATCAATGCCTTCATATAATCGACGAAGTTCTTAATTGGTTTATGAGTGGCGGACTGGTGGTCGCGAAGCACCCGGATTTCGCTGGTAGAGTCCAGACGAAAGCCCAGAGTCTCGCGATTATAGACGTACGTCGGAGCCTGAACACGCTGATTATCGCGTTCATAGTAGTCGGTGATCCGCCCATTTCGCGGCCGATCCTCTGGACGGATAAATTTGTACTGGTCAAAGAGTTTGACCGGGTAGTTATCGACCACGCCTCCGTCGACATATAGATCTTGCGAACGTCGAATCGCCCTGAAGAAAAGAGGAATGGACATCGAAATCCGCACGGCATCGGCAATGGCAAGATCGGGTGAGTTTTCATACGAAAACACTTCAGCAAGTTCCGTGCTGAGATTGGTTCCGATAATATAAAGGTCAGGTCGGCCCGCTTCCTTCAGAGCTCGAAACGTCGCATTTGACTGACCAAGCCTCGGCGCAATCAGTCCGCCGATCCACTTTGAGAAGAAATCCCCTTTGTACCATCCGAATTCATTGATCAGTCGGAACGCGTCCCGCAAGTAACCCCATTCCGAATCCATGAATTTATTGAAATCGAGATCACGTAAGATCTGAGTCTGTTCGGCACGGGTGTATCCGAGGGATAGGATCAATGCATTGATAGCTCCCGCCGAAGTGCCGCCGACGCGCTCAATTTGCGGAAGAATGTTTTTTTCTTCGAGCACCTCGAGCGCGCCCAAATAAGCAATGCTTTTGACTCCGCCGCCCTCAAATACAAGATTCCTAAAATGATAACTCATAGAAATATTGTATAATGGCTCGGACCGCCGCTGCAGACTAGATTAGGTCTAGAACGAAAATGCGAGCGCGTTTCCCTGCCCCGAGGACCAGCAACAAAGACTATCGGGGCGACTGGGCCGACCGTGACCTCCGCGCACGCGCGGGGCTCGGTGGTGCCGGAATTCGTATGACAATCAAATGGTCCCTGATCTCTGGAAGCTCGGGCTGAAACATACCATGTAAAGTCATGAATAGGTCATTCAGGTGAAACCAATCAAACTCTGGAAAATGGGACATTGGGTTTTTATTGATCACGGCCTGAAGAAGCTGCTTCAGCTTCGAAACGTCCTCTTCGGTAATCAAAGGAGACGGAAGGCGTTTTTCAACAACAAGTTGGTTGATGGCAACCAATGCCTTTTGAGCGTCCTTGGGCACAGTTGTACTGTACATATTTGCAAGATAAGCCATCTTGTGGTCTTTGGGCGTCCTTGGACTAAACAGAACACATAAATTCAAGAGTTTGGTGACGGAATTGTTAAGATCGTGGCGAGCGTCCTCATCGGCTCCTTCCAATTCCTGGAGCGCCCTTAGGAGCCTCTTATTAGAGGGATCAAATGGAAGCGGCTGAAAGTCTTCAGCCCGAATTGAGATCGGGATTTCCTCAGCATTGTTGGTGACCTCAATACCCCTGTGCATTCGCCGTCCATCCTCTCCCTCGACGAGGCTAGCCCAAACACCCGATGTGTGATTGGCTACACTGATTCTCAAATCCTTATCCCCCAAGAACGTGTATTGAGTTTCACCCATCCACCGAATGCGCTTTATCGTCGGTCGGGCTCGACCATTGGAAGCGCGGCCTGTCGGCGTCACCTGGCCACCGTACGCCTCAATCAAATAGGACAGCATGGGATTATGAATGGAGCCAATGTAGGGACCTATAATCATGACTCGACTGTTGTCGGTCAATTCCGATAAAACTCCAGTGCCCAGCAATCTCTCCCCGGTTCGCCATTGGGGGTTTGAGATTGCGTCGGGTAACCCACCTTGCCCGAGCGCTCTAGGGCAGATCGTCTGGGGATTTATCGCTTTTGAAATCTCAATCTCAATCCCAACCTCAGCCCAGCCGCTCGCAATCCAGGCCGTCGAAACAAGCAGAATGGACCTTGCCAAAAACTTGAACACTCTCTCACCCTTTCAAGCCTGATCCGGAAATCGCCAGGCTGCCCCAAACCGCGGCCTTGCGAATACGCGACGCGCCCCTTGAGGGCTCCATATAAGCCGAGATCTCATGTGCCATTAACCTATTCACTTTCCGGGAGCAATATTTAGCAAATCTTGTACCTATGAGTGGTGGAGAACCGCCGTTTCACCACCTTATGGCCCTGCCCTTGCTTATTGATTCAAGAAGGAGTCTTTATAGGAGGATGAACTGTCGATGAACCCACTGCCTATGAATTCGAATAAAAAGGACCGGGAACAAAGTCAGCCTGAGAAACCGAGAAATGAAAACAAAGGAGGACCATCAAGGGAGCCCCCCAAACAGGCTCCTCCCGAGGCCCGGAATCCCTCGATCGTGGATCCCGGCCCGGTCTAATCTGAGCCTCCTCATGGGAAAAGCTACGCGCTGGGATTAATCCCGGAGCTTATCGAATTTCACGCGGTTTTGTTCGGCGATATCGGCTTCTTTTTGCCACTTACTGGCTTCAGCCCTGTAGCCTTTGCGCTTTTCCAGCCATTTTTCACGCTCAGCAAGGGCTTGCTTTTCTTTGTTGTCAAGTTCCTTTTCGATGGCCACGAAACCCTCTTTTTGCTTATCCCAGTTGGCCTGCTCCGCATCCACTTCGGCAATCTTGACCTTGTAGGTTTCAAGATTTTCCTCGCGCTTGACCTTGTTGGCTTCGAGCTTTTCCAGGGTGGCTTTGAGCTGCGCGATCTGGGCTTCTTCTTTCTTCAGCTGAGCGGCCTCTTCCTTGGAGAACTGCTGGAGCTTTTCCTTCATTTTGGCGAGGATCGCGCGGTTCTTTTCAAGATTGGCCGAATTGGATTTCAGCTGTTGGCGTTGGTCCCGCAACTGCTTCACAGCGGCCGTGGCTTCCACGATATTCTTGGAGGCAATATCCGAGTTGGTTTCGTATTGCTTGTGATTGGCCTTGGCATTTTCCTCATTCGTCTTAAGCTGCTGCATGGCCGCGCTCACGTCGGTCTTCGCCGCGGCATGGGTGGCGCCTATCAGCCCCGCGATCAAAAATAAGAGTCCCGGAATGGATTTCATAAAATCTCCTTCAATTTCCCAGGCTTGCCTGATCATTTGCCTTTTCGGCATTTGGACACGCGTTCTGCAGCGACGAACGGTAGCTTCCGATTTCGTCTTCCCAGAATTCGCCATCAAAGTTCCAATTCATCATTTTCGTGGGTTTGATATGGGCGGGAACTCGATTCGGCGTTCCCACCTCGCCACCCGCCACCTGATAGCGGATATTCTCGCCGCTGCCGGCAAAGACCTCATAGCGCAGGAACTCGTTGTTCTCCAGCAGGCGTGACAACTCATCCTTAATAGACTGTGCACGCTTCAACAGAATCTCGCCCGCTTTGGCCATCAGCGTGTCACTCTCTTTGTCTAGTCGCTCCTGCCCGTTCTTCTGAAATGCCAGGTAGCCTTGACGGCTTTGCTCCAGAATCGCGAGCTGAAAACGGTAGCCGATGGTCAGGTCTCTCTCCAGCTTGAGACTCGCCCGGTAACGATCGATTTCTTTTGTTTCGCTGCGGTTCTTACGTGCCTCCAGCATTAATCCCTTCCATTTATCGAAGCGCTTCTTAGCCTGTGTCGCGCGCGTTCGAATGCCGGCCTTTTCTTTCTTGATCGCCTCATTCACGCCTTCGTAGCGCTTCGTCTCGTCCTGCTTCTCGTTCAATGCCGTCTGCATATTCAGAAAGTCTTTGCGACGCGCCATCTCCCTCCAGACCTGGTGCGGGACACCGTCCACATCGTCTGTACTTTTACCCTGAATGTAGCTCTTTACCGTCCCATAGATCGTGAGCGGCTGAGATTTGGAGGTTAAGTACCCCGTGGTGCGATTGAACCAGTCTCGGTAGTCCTTCTCCAACCATGAGAGCGTGCGGTAGGCATCGCCGTATTGGCAGATATTCAGGTATCCAATTGTTCGCACAACAAACGATTCGGGCTGATAAACGGCCTTGAAATATGGCGAATGCAAGGAGTACATGTTGCCGATCGCGCCGGCAAAGTCCTCAAGCGCCAGCTGTGTCCATCCCTGCTCGATCAACGCCTGTACCCACAGGGGATGATCTTTCGGCACCTTCATGTAGTGATCAAACGCACGGTCGTAGATTTTCTGAGAGAAATACATGCGTGCAAGGTTGACGTTGGTCAGCGCCAGAATGTTGGAATCCTGAACCTTTCTGGATTCGAGCGACTCATAAAGAGTCTCGAGCTTCTTGAGGGCGGTTTTCTTATCTGCGAGCGCGAAACTGTTCATTGCGGATAAAAAACGGGCGTCATCGAAATAAGATGACTTGTCGGACACCACATCCGCGTACGTGATGGAGGTTTTATAATCACGCGACCGATACGCGCCCTTGGCCATACGATAGGCCACATCGTCAAACGCCTTCTCCGTAATCATTTTTTTGGGATTCTTAGTGCGCTTCATGACCTTGTAGAAATCATCCTCGTAAATCAAAGGAAGATCTTTGGCCAAAAGGGCCAAGGCATCGGCGCCAAACTCGGCATCCTCGCTGGACACGACCTTTGATAGGCGGTCGAAGGCCGCTTGATGCATCTTCAACTGGTCCGCGCAGGCCCCGAGGTGATACGTGGCTTCGATATGAGTCTTGGGAGTCTCGGCAAGCTGATTGAAAAGGCCCATGATCATGTGGCAATGATTGCCTTTTTCAAAAAGGATCAGAGCCGCCACCATCTTAAGATGCTCCTCGCTGAGAGGCTTATATGGCAACGCCTTGTAATCGGGAACATCCTGAATCGTATACGTGATCGCTTCCACTTGCTCGTGGGTCAGAGGAGTTCCCACGGTACGAAGGGAGGCTTGTAAGCCCCGTGGTCCTAACGCTTTTGGCACCTTGATGCCGGCGAGAGCCCGAATGTCCTTATCACGCACCTCCTGCGGTGCTGCAAGACGCTTCATCTCACTGGGTTTTCGAACCGTCCAGGTCAGGTTCTCGAGCTGGAAGTCCTCACGTGAAATTTCATTTTCGATGCCAATGTCGAGGCGTGGAACGCGTTTGGTCACCTTCAAGTTCTTCCAATCCGTGAGAGGCACGCCCGCTTTGGATCGCGGCAACTTGGACGTACCCTTGCGGCCCGGTTGAACCACCTTAACTGGTTTTTTCGATTTGATCTGCGCGTGGACGGCGTTCACATCTTGAAGTCCGCTTCCTCCCTTGTCCGGCTCGAATAGAGGCAGCTTGCGCAGCTCCACATTTTCCGGGCTCGCCGCCGGTGGAGCTGATCGTGGTGTTAAGGGAACGGCGGCGCTCTTTGAAGGCTGTGTGCCACCGGAGGGAGATTCTCCAGGCGCGGTCGATACCGGAGGCTTTGATGATGACGCGCGCGACTGAGTTCCCGCTTTCGATTTTTCCGCGGCCGCGGGCGACGGAACCGTTTCACTGCCTGTCCAATAATCCATCCAACGTTTCACTGTCGTTTTCACCGTTGTCGTCATCTTAGCCCAGATGCCCGGATCGGCGGTGGACTGGCCCGCCTGGGCCAAGGCCCCTGGGGCCTGTGCCGCCGCAAGCGAAATCAGAATCGTAAAAATCCAGTTTTGAGGTTTCATACCTCACCTCTCTCCAAGTTAATAAAAGAAGGTCAGACCCAGGAGAAACAAGGTGTCGTGAATCGTCTTGTCAGTCACTTTGTCACCCGTTTGGTACGATCCCGTTTGTCGTGCTTTGAGAATTTCCTGGGAATGCCACTGGTTCTTCAGATCGGCCCGAATTGCAAAGAAATTGGAGAAAAAGAAGAACTGCGTGACATCCAACCCGAACGTCAGGGCGCTCTTATCGCGGTTGCCGTTGATCGTGACCTGATCGTAACTGGTCATGCCTATCGTCGGGGTGAAAGCCATGTCGAAATAGATGATCTTCTTTCCCCAAAAACTCATCTTGGCGTAGAACGGGACAAGATTAAATCCCACTCCATAATAGCCGGTGAGTTTGCCGTGATCTGGAATCGCTCCACTTCCGAGCTTGGCAATATCGTTGGTGGCCTCATTATTCTGCAGCTCCGCCTTAAAATACGTCGCCTGCACACCCATGCGCTCCGACCAGAAGTAATTGAACGTGGCGCCAAAAAGATCGCCCTCGCTGTAGGGATCATTGATCGGCCTTCCCCATTGGGGAGCAAGGAAGAACCGATGCTCCTTGGTATACGTGCGATTCTGAACGACGGAGAAATCCGTGTCCTTGGGAGCCCAATACTTGTTCTCAAGATCGGAGATATCCACTTTCTCGTCGGGTTTCGCCGGAGCGTTCGCAGCCGCTGCGGCAGTCGCATTTTGCGCAACCCCTTTCGACTGGGCGAGCGCCGGAGACGTCCATGCGAGGACTGCCAAACCACTCAAAGCAAGGTGACACATTGATGTATTCCAAGTTCCCATTGATCCCTCCTTCGAGACCATTTGCGTTTCCCGTGTTGCTATCTCGTGCTCTTAAACAAAAACGGGTATGTCACGAGCACGTTTGTCCCACCCTTGGGGGTGGGAAACTGCCAACCCGCAACACGCCTCAGAATACATCCTTCGACCATGGCGTTCTTTAATGATGTGTTGCCGATCGTTTGTGCCACCACGGATCCGGCGGCGCCGATCGTAAATTTAACCAGAATTTTCCCGTAGAGATCCGGACTCGCGCTCAACTGGCGCTCATAGCAGTAGCGAATCTGTCCGAGGTGCGCGCGGATCACGCGCGCGATGGCTTCTTTGTCCAGGCCGCCTTCGATTTCTGTTTCTTCATCCACAATTCCCACTTCTGCATTCCCAATATTGCCCAGACTGAGCGCGCCCGAACCCTTGTATCCGCTCGATCCGCCGCCCTTTCCCGCAGTTCCAAGACCGCCCACTTTCTCGGTGTGAGCTCCCGTGCTGCCTCCGCCGCCGCCCAGTTTATCGAGCGAAGATCCGCCCCCAAGGCCCAGAGCGCGGCCACTGGCCGCCTTTGAATCCGCGGCCACACCGGCTGCAGCCACCAAGTGCGCTGTCTTGCTCGCACGTGCTGCCACTTTCCCGATCATCGCGCCAAGGCCTGCATTTTTAAGGTTCATGACGACCTTCGCGCCTGGAGACTTTCTTGTTCCGCCCGGAGTCTTGGTTCCCGCGTCCCCACCCGCCGTGTTCTTGGCCACTCCTTGCTGCGACTGACCCTTCAGGCTTTTGCGCAACTTCTCGGCGATTTCCTTCTTCTTGCGCACTTTCTTACCGTCAAAGATCATTCGGGTGTACTGGTTCTGCATCTGCGGAGTCAGCGTCTTCAGTTCGTCATTGGGCTTTTCCGGCATCAACCACATCAAGCTGGTCACCAGCAGCACCATCAACAGCGCCGCGATCACGGGTCCCGGTCGCCCCCAATCGGCGGCAATCACGTCGCGCGCGGTCTGCTTGAGCTCATCCGACCGAGTTAGGCGCTGCTTGATTACGAACTCGCCAGCCTCGGTGATAGTCCATTCGTGGCTGTCTGGAGCCCGCAAACGACTGCCACCATAGGGGCTGGCATCAAACCCGGCGGCCTTCTCCAAGAGAACTGAGCGGTGAAGCAGCCCGCGACGCAGAATCACAACCTGGTGGTATTCGTATTTGCCGGTGGCCTTGCCTAAGGGCTTTGTGAAAAGATCTCGCTCCAGAACGTGTGGCGTGGCTTTCAACTGATGGTTACCGATATGAATAACCGTGGCGCCTTCGATTTTCTCTTCTACGATGGGCTTCTGATTCACCCAGGTGCCCGAGGTGCTGCCCAGGTCACATAGGTACCATTGATCCTCCAAGCGATCGAAGGCCGCATGTAAGCCGCTGATATCATCTCCCAGCAAGCGGATATCAGCCGTTCGCGACGAACCGAGAGTTGTAGTGGATTTCTGTTCATCCAACAGATGAACACCCACCACCCGGTTCTTAAACTTATGCTCGACCTTGAGTGCCACCTTCTTCATAACCTCACCTCAGATACTCGACCGATTCCAGAATGTTCTTCTCGAACTGGTTGTTAACTTTGTAGAGGGGAATGAAATGCACGCCTCGTTTCTGTAGCAAGTAGGCTCCATCCGGCGAGCGCACCTGCCCATCTATATCCGTCTCTTCAAAATTCACTTCTTGGGTCCTGCGATACTCCACTTTCTTCTTTCCCTTTTCCGCATGGACCACCGCTGACGCGGATAACAGCACAAGAAGGCTTACAAACGTGAATGTAGAAGTTAACGTTTTCATTCCGCATCCTTCCCTTTGGCCGCAGGCTCGCGCGCGCTCACTTTCGGAGCTTCTGCCTGCATCCGCTTCTGAACTTCCGTCAGCGCGAGACGGGCCTTAGAGCTCCGCGGATCAGCGCGAAGAGCCTCTTGAAGCCAGCGTTCCGCCTCCACCCAACTCGAAGACTTCATTTTGATCTCGGCCATGGCGAGCAGACTCGCGCTGTGGCGGCTATCGTTGGCCAGCGCTCTTTTGATCCAGCGCTCGGCCTCAGAGGATTCGTCGCGCATCAAGGCCATTCGCCCGACCATGTAATGAGCCTCGGTCAGCGTGGGATTGGATTCGGCGGCTTGTTTCAACTCTTTCAGCGCTAACTCCTTCTCACCCATTTCCCAATGAACGCGTCCCAACTGGTAGAGGAAAAGACCTTCCTTAGGCGCCTTCTTCAGGGCCAATTCCAACATCCACAGCGCACGCGGGTAATCCCTGCGCGCGGCGGCTTCAAGGCTGAGATAATACGGGCCAAAGGGCGTCAAAGGCGCATGGACCGCAAGATGGTCGCCCATTTCTCGGACCTTGGGCCAATCCTTCGCTTTCGTACAGGCGTTGGCGCGGGCAACCACCTTCTTCCAACTCGCCTTGGTCCATGCTTTGTCCCGCGGACAAGCTCCCGTGTTCATCTCACCGGCCAATTCCGTGTTCACCTTCTCACGAAATGTGGCTTCGACGGGAGCGGACAACGACACCCGGTCGGAGGGACGGGGTTGAGACGCGCACGCCCCCAGGAGCATGACGCTCAGTCCGAGCGCGAGGGCGGTCGTAGCGGCCGCCGCCGGCGTTTTCTTTTTCATCTTCACCATCATCTCGGGTCTCATATACCGACCTCCGCCAGAACAGGAAGTGCCAGCGCGGGAACCTCCGGATCCGGAACCACTTTGATACGCACCTGATGATTCACTTTGGCCAGTTCCTCCTCAAGGCGATCGGTCGTGCCGTCGAGGAACTGTTGCTTACGAGCGAACTGAACCGCTTGCGCAAGCGTATCCACGCTCTTCTCTTCGAGCGGAATCACCAGATTATCGATTTCAGACTTAAAGACCTGCGCGTCCTCGGCACTTAGACCACTGGGCGGGGGCATCTCTTTAAGCGCCTTGACGTAATGAGCATACAACCCGTAAAGGCCCTCGAAGGCTTGCACAGAGACGTCTGGATTCCCGTATTTAATGGCGCTTTGGAACGCCTCTTGCGCCTTTTGCAGCTTCTCGGTTTTGATCGCCAGAACTGTCGCCACGCGATCCGCGCGGGATTTCACGCTTTGCTTCAAAAACTCCTGCTCGAGAACGCGGGCTTGAACCAGGCGCACGCGCGCTTTGAGATCCGAGCTCATGCCTGAACCGAGGAGACGGCGAGCGTTGTTAAACGCATCCGTGTGACGGCCACGCGCGAGCTCCTGTTCCAGGGCTTCGACCTTCACCAGGCTGGCATGAGGTTGAATGTTCGCGTCGATCATGGCTTTCAGCGCCGCGGCGTGGGACTCTTTTGTTCCGTAGGTCTTTTCCAGTGCTTCCACTTTGGCCAGGAGACGATTGCGATCCGCGGCTTTCGCTGAGGACTTTAGATCATTATAGAGGACGCGAGCCGCAGCCTGTTCGCCGTCCAGGGCATGAAAGTCGGCCGCCAATTCCTTCCATCGTGTCGCGGATTTTTCGTCACGAGCCGCGAGTTTGCGGAGCACCCGCGCAGCCTCGGACAGCTGACCCATGTGCTCGAATGTTTGAGCCGCGCGTAAGAGGGCGTTAATTGCATTCTTGGAAGTCGGGTACTTGTCGGCAAAGTCCGCCGCTGTCCTGGCGCCATTCCAGCTATCTCCCACCTTATAGTGGAGCTGCATGGCGTTCCAGACCGCTTTCTCGGTAAACTCAGATCCGGGATTCTTCTTGGCGAAGATTTCATACTCAGCAAGAGCCTCTTTGACCTTCCCCTTCTCCTCCATTCCTTGGATCTCAAGGAAGTACGCCTGCTCATAAAGCTTGCGCATTTTCTCGCTGCGCGTGGGATCATGCTTCAGCTGGCTGAGCTCCATGGCATAATCGCGAATCCCTCGATAGTCTTTTTTGATGTTCAGGATATCCAGATACAGGTCCTGAGATTTTTGACCTTTTTCCTGAGTCGGAAACTCACGGCCAAGACGCAGAAACACCGGTCCCGCTTCCTCATAGCGAGCTTTCTCGTAGGCAAGGAGAGCCATCTTATACTCGATGTCGAGCCGGAACTCTCCTTTGGGATTCCTTCGCACATAATCCTGGGCCAGCTTATGGAAGCTGCGCTCGTCCTCAGCGGACCACGTCTCTCCCACGGCTTTTTCAAAGCTCAGAACGGCAGCATATGAGGCATCATGGCCCAACTTCGCCGACTTTTCCGACTGGCTGACCATCGCGTACTGCTCAGAGGCTTTGCGGAATTTTTGACGTGCGAACAAAAGCTCCGCATACGTGTAGCGGGCTTTTGCATGCTCCTCCGATGCGCTCGGCGAGCGCAAATAGATCTCAAACGCCCTCTCCGCGGCGTCGGCATGGCTTGTGTCTTTGGGAAGCTTCTTCCAGGCACGCAGCCATTTGCTGGCAAGCTTGAGTGAAGTTTCATTCAAAGACATCTGGCACTCTTCGGCAATCTTTGGCGCGTTCTCAGAAGCCTTGGCCTGAGCCTTGACCCATGGGCTGTTGGGAGCGCAAAGCTGATGGAGCTGCTCTAACCGAGCCACCGACGCTTCCCTCTGGCGCAGTTGATCGTGCGCCAGAACAAGGTCCTTGTGCACTTGAGGAAGCAGCGGAGACGTGGGCAATTCCTCGATGAACTTGTCCAGCACCACACGCTGATCTTCGAAACGGGAATGCCGCTCATAGAGAGTGGCCATCTTGAGGAGAATAGGTCCGACTTCGGCTTCGCCGGCCTGCGCACGGAAGTAGTCATAGGCTTGATTCGAGGGATAGACATCCTCATAGAAGAGGGTCATGTCGGCCAGGGCTTCCTTACGTAGGTCCAGACGTGATTCCAGTTTATTCCGGGCGACATGCCGACCGAACTCCACGACCTCTTCGAGCGTCTTCAGTCCCTTCCGCGCATCCCTCATGTTGTAATGGGTCCAAGCGGCTTTGTATAAACCATAGGGGTAAACCCGACTGTTCTTGTACTTACGGATCGCGTTGAAATGTTCGAGCGCGGCGGGAAACTGTCCGCGTTGGAAGGCAATCTCACCGACGGCAAGATGGGCGTCAGGCACCAGTGGCGAACGCCCGTGTTTCGCGATTAATTCATTGTAAAGTGTCTCCGCCTGTTTTTCCTGATCCAAGATTTGACGGGCGAAAGCGTGATTAAAGATAACCAGATCCATTTGCGGGAACTGGGTGAATTTTTTCTGAATCCGACTATATGTGTCCACGGCCTTCACCACGTTTGTCCGTGATGATGCCGTCTTTACAAGACGCGGAGCCAAACGCACGACGGTTTCGGACTCACGATGCACTTCGAAGAATCGATCTGTCTTCGAACGACGCATGTACAGTTCCGCCAGTCGAAACTCCAGTTCCGGCTCCAACGGAGTTCCACGATAGTTGCGAAGAAGCTTTTGGGCTTGCTGAATGGCCTTTTTCTCCGCCGTGGACACCAACAACTCCGCCTTAAGCGATTTGATCTCGTTGCCTCGCTCGTCTCCTTCAATCAGCTTTAGCTCCGAAAGCGGAGCTTTGCCTTTGGACTTGGCCTTTGTCGTGGCCTCCATCTTCGCGTAGCCCGGCAGGCCGGCCGCGAGCAGGAAAAGCCCAACAGTTCCCATTATCGCGAATCGCTTTGTCTGTCCCATCCCTCTAAGCCACTTTCCTATAGAGTTCGTCCTGCACGTCCTGGTTCATACTTAAAAATCGCAATCCGTATTCGATTGGCGAATTGTCATTCACGAGTTTCTTGCTCACCACTTCACAAACAGCATTGAAGGCCGGCCAACCCTCTCGTCCCGTGAAGTGAATGAAGAGCTGCTGGCCCGGAACGACAAGCGCGTTGCGCATGGAAACCCCAACCCCGCCGCGCGAAATCTCAATTCCCTCTCCCGTCCAAAGCTTCAAATTGTCGTGAATGATCACCCGTCCGCTGAACTTGGTGCGTTTAAACTTACGTTGAACGAAAACATCACCCTTGTTCCCAGAAGCCGCAAAGAGATCCCGAATGTATCCCGGGCTGAACTCCTCAAACGAGGCGAGCCGCTGCCATTCCTTCAACCCCGCATGCCAGAGTAGATCAAAAGGAAATACCACCTTTTGCTGAAGCATTCGCACCACATCCAGGTACGTGAACGGACCAAACCGATTCTCCCCTTTCAGTACAAACCACTGTGTGACCACGTGCGCGGAATCGGTGGCCACCGGGGAGACCGCCTCCGTCATGGCAGCCGAAGTGAGCTGGGATGTGGGCGCGGCCGCAAGGACGGCAGTGGAAGGCGTTACGGAAGCCTGTCGCGAACTCGGAGTCGACTTGGGCTCGGGGCGAGCCACTGGTGGTGCCGAGTGTGTCGAGGTTAGAGCTGGAGCCGCTGTGGTTCCGGTGCCGACATGAGGTGGAGCCGGAGGTTTGTTGCTCTTAAGCGCGTTGGCGAGCGGGGCATGCTCCATAAGCAGAATCCAATCCTGCTTGTTCTCGTCAAAAATGTAGTCAAACAGATCCAAATCTTTGGAACGGACTTTCGCAACCACTTCATTCAACGTGAACGGCCCGACCTGCTGACCCTGGTGAGACACCAAATACTTCATACACCATCCCTCATTTGACATTTTGGCTATCGGCCGAGAGGAGACCGTGCTGAACCCCTAATCCGCAATATCACTGGGGTTTACACGCTGACGTTCCACTTTGAATCAGCCCCCGGAAGGTTGCCTAAAACCGTCAAAAAGGACGACACTCCCCCTGCTTGAAACTTCGTCATTTTCCTGAGAATTGGCCAGTGACGGCAGGACCGGAACACGAGTATCGTCCCAAGGACCGGAACTGGCAGGCGGGCGTTAGTGACGGACGAAAGACAGGCTACCGGGACGTGCCGCAAATCCCGCAAGGGGTCCGCAAAAGGGGGAGCATGGACACGAGACATCCACTGATTGAGGTAGCGGAGCAGGTACGCGAGCAGTCCCGCGCCTTCACGGTCGCGGTCATATTCGATCTGGATTCCACCCTATTCTGCGTCAGTCCTCGCACCCAGCATATTCTGCGGCAATTGGGACACGATCGTGAATTCTCTGATCAGCATGCCGAGGCCGCCGAAATTCTCCGCCATATCGAAGTCCTTCCGACCGACTGGGGGGTTCGCCAAGCCCTTGAGCGGACCCGGCTGAAGCCCACCCCGGAACTGGCGCATCTGATCCGCAACTACTGGCGGCGCCATTTTTTCTCCAGTCACCTGCTCGACAAAGATCATATTTATCCCTCAGCAAATGAATACGTGCGGCACCTCCACGATCTGGGTGCCGACATTCTTTATCTCACGGGGCGTAACGAGGCGCATATGAAAGCCGGCACCTTACGCGCGCTCATGCACTGGGGATTTCCGTTTTACGCGGAATCCAAGTTGATCATGAAGCCCAACGAAATCGAGACGGACGAGAGCTTTAAAGCCCATGTCCTCAAGCGTCTTGTGCAATCCTACGACCATATCTGGTTCTTCGAAAATGAACCCGTGATTATTGATCAGGTCAGAAGTCTCGTCCCTCAAGTTCACATCGTCTTTGTGAATAGCGTGCACTCCGGGCAAGGTGTTGCGCCCGAGGATCTGAGGACAATCGCCCCTAGTTATAGCGCAGGGCTTACTTCCGGATCTCCTCAACAGAAGCCGCGCTCCTCCAAGTAAGGCAGAGACAACCCAAACGAGGTCGCAATCAGGGAGTGCTTGAGCTGGCCCGTCCGCCACCTCTGAATCACCTGATCTACAGGTTGAATGGTGACTCGCAGGTCTTCAAAGGGATCGAGCGAGGGGTCCCTCACCTTCTTACAGCCGAGCGCTAGGAATGTATGCATCTTATTGTTCTGCAGCGCCGGATTGGGAAAGTGATAGCCACAGTAAATCCATTCGTCGGCCTGATACCCCGTCTCCTCAAGGAGCTCGCGTTCACCGGCGGCCCGGGGATCCTCGGTTATGGAATCTGTGCTCCCGCCCGGGATTTCCAGAAAGTCCTCGCCAGCCGCATGCCGATACTGCTCAATCATGACCAAATGGCCATCCATCGTCAGGGGCACCACGTTCACCCAGTCGGGAAACTCGATCACGTAGTACCGTGGCATCACACGCCCATCCGGAAGTTCACACTCATCCGCGCGCAGACGGAAAAATCCCGCAGTGAACATGTTCTTGCTTTTAAGTGTTTTCCAGCTCGACATATGGTAGCGACGATAGCATGCCGCTTTTTATTGTCGCAACCCCAATTGGAAACCCACTCGACTTCACCTTGCGCGCGCTTGAGACGCTGAAAGCCGCGGATCTGATCATCGGCGAGGAGTTAAAGGTTCTGCGACAGACGTTAAAGGCGGCGGGCGTGAGCGGCAAGACCTTGGATCAGCTGAACGAGCACTCGCGCGAAGTGGATTTCAAGCATTTTGTCGAGGAGTGCAAAGTCAAACGTGTCGCCCTCGTAAGCGACTGTGGCACCCCTGGATTTTGCGATCCAGGAGCTGAACTTGTCGCCGCTTGTGCTCAAGCGGGAGTGAAAGTTCACGCCGTTCCGGGCCCTTCAAGCCTGATGGCATTATTGAGCGTCAGCGGGGTGCGCCTGTCGGAGTTTGTCTTCTCCGGCTTCTTGCCAACAAAGGCAGGCCCGCGCGCAAAGGCTCTCGCAGAGCTCAGGCGCGAACGTCGACCGTGCGTGGTTATGGAAACACCTTATCGTTGCGAAAGACTCGTTGACGACTTGGCACGCGAACTGGGCGGGCGGAGATGCGTGCTGGGACTGAATCTCACCCAGGAAAATGAACGTGTGATCCGGGCGCTCGGCCGGGACCTGCCCGCACATGGGCCTTATGAAAATGCGGAACCCGTGGTCCTGATCCTTCCTGGGGATAACGGGCCCTGTCGTGAACAGAAAAGTAAGAGCTGAAGAATTCGGAAGTCAGCCCTATCAAGCGGGGCCACCGACGGCTCACGTTTCAATTTGAAACAACGATATCCCGATTTCATTTTCTTTAAACCAGGACCGAAAAGTCTTTGTGGGAGTGGGAATAAGGATGAATGAGAGGGGCGAAACCCTGATTGCGGCACTGATCGCATCAGCGATCGGCACTGTTGTTCTGAGCGCGATCCTGGCCGTCATCAGTCAGATGCACCTCGCTCAAAACAACGTCAAGTTTCGCGCGGACGCGGACGCTCTGAATGAAGAGATAAGGGCCCTCCTTTCCTCAGCAGAGGCTTGCACCAACTCCTTCAGCACTCGGGATGCGGTCGTTGGAGCCAACCATACCATATACTGGCTACGTGACGGATCTCCATCGCCTGGAGCCATTGTCAAGACCGTCGGTCAGATCAACGGCGACGATGCTCACCCGGGAGACAGCACCGTCCGGCTCACTTCGATGAATCTACTCGATCTGCAAACAACGCCAGATGGAAAAAAAACGATGTCCCTTTTGAGCACCTTCAGCTCCGTTAAGTCCTCAACCGGCGCCCAGAATGTCCCACGTCAAATTAAGATCAGCGTGGATGTCGACATGGCCAACAGGATCACCCGCTGCGTGGCGCTGGCGAAAATGTCAGACGGAATCTGGCGAAGATCCCCATTGAACTCAGATAATATCTTCTTCATGGCACCCGCTCCGGGCGGAAATGTGGGAATTGGAACACCCACTCCGCAATCCGCACTGGAGGTGGTGGGAACAATACGTGCCGGTGCCGCAACTAGCGGTGGTCCCTGCACGGTTCAAGGCGCCATGGCTTACGACTACGACACCGCCGTGAACAAGCCCATTTTCTGCGACGGAACCATTTGGAAGGTGTTGGGCGCGCCCGACCGCAGCTGGCACTCTATGGGCTTACCGGCAGGTACAATGAGCGGTGGCTTCTTTACCTCCACGTGCAACAGCTCGACTCAAAATACAACAGGTGCGGAAATGGATCTCGTGCTTATCGCCTATTCGGCCGGTGGCGGCACGGCCAGCGCGGCCTTCATGGTGGGTCCGAGCTGCAGCAGTCTGCAGTACGTGGGGGGCGACTCCTTCGGCATCTTCAGCTACCAGTCTGTTCTAGCCGCTGAAGCCACCGTTCCGTCCAACTGGTACTGGCAGGTCAAAGCCAGGTATTCGGGTAGCGTCGCTCTGCCTTTGCTTATGGGACTCTATTGATATTTGATGGCCGCATCGAGTTCGACCGGGTAAATGGGAATCCGTTTCAGCCACGCCCGAGTTACCCGGGTCCTTTCAAACCACCTCGAACTTGTCTGTGTGGACGAAATTAGGCGATCTCTACTGGGTGGAGGAATCCGGACAACGCGAGGTTCTGGCCGCCGCTAGTGGCCTCATCCGCTTGGGTGACTTTCTCTGGATCACGGCTGATGACCTTCATCATTTGATCCAAGTTCCTTTGGATGGCTCGCTCTGCGGTCAGGGTCACCGCATTTTCCCGGGCGATCTCCCGGCCGGAAGGAAAGCGCGTAAGAGGGTCAAACCTGACACCGAGGCCTTGATCCACATTCCTTGGAATAATCAGGCCCTCCTCGTCGCCCTCCCCTCGGGATCCAAGCCCCATCGCATTCGCGGTGCAGTGGTGATTCTCGATAGTGAAAACCGAATTGTTTCTGTCGAGACCGCGGATTTTTCCTCTCTTCTTCAGGCCCTCGACCAGCGGGTTCCCGATCTCAATATCGAAGGCGGCGCCGTCTGGAATGACAAGCTGGTCCTCCTGCAAAGAGGAAACGGAAAGGCCGGGTTCAATGGCGTTGTGGAACTGGATCTTGCCAGCTTTATTTCCGCCGTCTTAAGTAGCGGGAAGATGGAGCACACCCTGCATGACATTCGCGAAGTTCAGCTGCCGGAACTGAGCGGGGTCAGACTCACCTTCACCGACGCTGAAACTGTAAACGGAACCCTGTATTTCTCAGCTGCGGCAGAAGGTGGCAAGGACACCTACCTGGATGGGACCGTGACAGGATCAGCCGTCGGTTGCTTGGATAAGCACTATGTGCCGAAAATTCGAAGTACGGTGGAGCGCCATAAGGCCGAGGGTCTCGCCCTTTCGCGCGCTGAGGGCCATTCGCTTGAGTTTTTCGTGGTCACAGACGCGGACGATCCACTTGTTCCCTCGCACCTCTTCAAGGTGCTGATCTCAAGTCGCGCCGTGGAATAGAGGCAACCGAGAGAAGCAGAACGAACCCCGATGTCCCAAAGTAATGAACTTCATGTCTTAAGATTCTGAACGACGCAAAAACGGCTTTGCCACAGGAGATCGTCGTCAAGTCGCTAATTTATTCATGACGGCAAAAATGAAAGGGGATCGCCCGGCGCCTTTGGATTCAATTAAAAACAGTGTCTATCCCGTAACTTACGGGCATTTTTACAGATGAAGCTCCATGCGTACAGTTGTGGCCTTGTTTATGCATTGCCGTTCTGATCGAACTTAAATTTTCTTAGCCCAGTTGTCCTCAGGACCGCGGAGTTTTATGCGCGCTCTATCCTTATATCGAAGCTCTATTCGAACGTTAGCCCTGCTTCTTTCGGTTATGACCCAAGTGTTCACCCTGCCGGCCGTGGCCGCGCAAAAACAGTCGGGCTCGCCCCCGGCGAAGTCAGGCGGATACAGCCGCCCATCCGGAGGAGCCCCAACCTCAGGGTCAAGCAATAAGCCCCGGCAAGAATCCGGCGGCTATCGGCGACTGCCAGATTCCGCAAAGCCCCCGCCGGTCGCTCGAGGTGCGGGAGATATCGCAGGCGATCGTGAAGCGGCGAAAAGGGCGCTCGATCGCTATAAACAAAACCCGGGGGGCACGGCTAGTCCCGGCACCGGCACGGGAGGAACAGCACAACGACGACCACCCGCTGAGACAGGTTCCGGTGGCCGGCGTGGCACCGGTTCTGGAGTCGCCGAAAAACGCCGGGGGACAGGCGCGGGTGCGGCGGGTGCCGGCGCTGGCGGTGCCTTTGGATCCTCGGATCGCGATGACGACTACGATGATTATTTTGAACGACTGGCTCGGGAACAAGAGCTCGAAAGAGAGAGGGAGAGAGAGCGCGAAAGAGAGCGGGAACGAGAGAGAGAGCGTCAACGACGCGCCCAACTCGCTCGATCTTTGCAAGACGCCGGTGACCAGGCCGGGCGCTGCGTGGTTCCTCATGTCACGGAAATCTTTGGAAAAGCGGAACGGTTTCGCTACAACTGGTACAAAGGGTTACGCGATGGTTTGAAGAAAGAAAGCGTCTTCCAAGCTGGATTTGACCAAGATCCCAAATACCTCGAAGAGGTGGAAGAAGGAAGGAAGATCGGTACTCAACGCGGCGATAAAGAGGGACAAGGCGACGGCGAAGCCGCTGGTCGCGTTGAGGGCCACAAATATGTCGACAAAAAAATGAGTGACAGCTTCAATGACGTCACCCCCGACTTTAGCAACCCTCCCGTACCCGCCCCCGTGCGAGTGGCATCGCAGCCGGCTTCAAGCGAATCCCAGCTGCTGGACAGAGGCTGGTTTCAGAACGCGAATCGGATTTACGACGATCTTCCCGCCCACGTCCTCAGCAATGGAACTGTATCGGTGCTAGTAAGCGACTTACGTGCGCAGTGGACCCGTCAAAGTTCGCGCTCCAACACTTGGGACGCATCGACGATTACAAATGGTTATCGGAACGCAGACTACTGGTTCGGCCAGTGGGAGCAGGGAAAGTTGGATTGTCTTTACCCGCTTTCCATATACCGCAATGTTTCGTTTGGCGATTACGATCTTCGCCAGCATGCAAGAACGGCTTTTGAGACCGCCTTCAATCGCGAATTTTGGAGTCGCGAAAACAATGACTATACGTCCATGTCGAAATCCATCGTGAGAGAAGACCAGGATGCCTATCAGCGTGGCGCCCAGAGGGCCGCCGAAGCTCGGCCTAAGATTCTGGCCGAACACGCGCGCGCAAGGGGCCAGGCGGAAGGCTACGCCACGGCCGCGCAGAGTGGGTATTTCAAAGGCTTTGGTCTTGGTTTTAAAAAGGGAGTTGCGGAGCGAGCCGCGAATTACGCGGGCGTGTCCATAAGGAACGTTCGGGCGCGAATCACCGATCGGCCCGATGGAAAGCTCGAGAATGGCATCAACTCGGATCACTTTTATATTCTTGGGCCTTTGACTCTTGTCATTGAAGGACTTGAAAACTACGGCCTGGGAACAAGTGCTCAACTCACTCTTTCCAGTGAGAATCAGATCCAGCCGACAACCCGTGACATCTCCGTTCCGCCCAATCGAAGTTTGCGTGATGCGATTGTTGTGAGTAACGCAATCGAGCGGCTTCCACATACCCTTGCGCCCGACACCACTTACACCGTTGATGTGCGCATGGCGAACCAATCCGTCAAGCTCGACCTAAAGCTCAAGTGGGAGGACCAAGTCTGGGCTCTGGCGCATATGGATCAGGGAGGGGACTTCTATACGATGCGTAGCTATGTCGTTCATTACATCGAAGAGGAGTTTACAGCGGTTTTTGACAATGGCTCTGATCAGTATGAAGTTCGACAAGGCGAGGGCAGCCTGAACACACGGCTGGAGAGGCTGGCTCAGATCTATCGCCATCTGCCTGAAGATAGGAGACAGATTGTTCCCGAGTTAAGGGCGGAGCTGACAAAGACCCTCGAGAAGGTGCGAGCTCAGTACAAGCCGGGTGCGTTCAAGCGCTTCTTTGCCGGTGACTGGACTGAGCCCCTTTATCAGACCGCCAAACAGAAGATCGATTCTCTCTAGAAGAACGACAGGCTTGGTCACAGCAAGGAATTTGCCGCAGGACCAAGCCTGAACTGACGAGCCGCGCTCGCGCTCGACCTCCACCTGAGATCACGGCTCCGGCTGGGGATCCTGGTCCTGCTCCCGATCCTGATCCTCCGTTCGTTCCGACGAGGGCTGGCGCACCGGAACCGGTTCTGGCCCGGGGATCATCTTCATGTCAGCGAAGTGCGGGGGACGCACGCGGGTTTCCGCCTCCACAGTCCGGCGCTTCCACTCCTGGTGAGCCTCCCATGAGGACTTGTGAAATCCCGCATAGTATATCAGCACTCCGGCGGTGATGAGAATGGCGGTTAGAATGATATATTTCACAGGTCAGCCTCCTTGCTTGCCTACGGACTTGCCCTAAACACGCTTACGAAAAATATCGAGATAGAAGTATCTCTCAAACCCCGGATGGTAATGGCTCCATTTTTCGCCCGGGGAAACGTTTTGCACTTCTGTCTTCATAAAGTGGAAGAGCGTGTTGAGCTTGCTGTCCAGATCATCAATCATGGCCACCACCAGAGCCTCCGGGAGCATGGGCAACTTGGGCGAGCCATATTCAAGCTTACCATGATGGGACAAGACGATGTGCTTCAAAATGTCCTTTAGCTCTTGCGGAAACCAAGGGATGGCCGCGACTCGCGTGTCGATCATTTCACAGGCGAGAGCCATGTGACCGACGAGCCGCCCGGAATGCGTGTAGTGAATGCCTTCAGAAAGATCGAGTTCGAAGATTTTTCCTAAATCGTGGTAAACTGCACCGAAGATCAACAAATCCCGGTCGAGAAAAGGATAGTGTTGAGCCAAGGTTTCCATGATCTTGGCGATGGAGTGAATATGCTCCACCAGCCCGCCCTGGTAGGCGTGGTGAATGGTCTTTGCGGCCGGCGCCTTGAGGAGCACGGCTTCAATCTCGGGGTCGGCTAACGTATCGTGCAACAGCCGTCGCACGTGTTCGTTTTTGAGTGAATCAACCAAAACTTTAAGCGCCTGAAGGTGCTCCTTGGGGTCACCACCGAGGCGCGCCACCAGGTCAGGCATGCTGTATTCCTCGGAAGCCGCCTTTCGGCACTCATGTACAATGATCTGCTTCCGGTTTTGAAAAAGTTGGATGAATCCCTTCACCCAAATCACGTCGCCGGAGTCGAAGTCACCGGCCACTTCATCCACTTTCTCAAACATCCGCCCGTTGAGCTGACCACTGGAATCCGACAGAGTCAGACTCATAAAGGATTTGCCATTTCGATCGACTCCGGTCGTCTTCTCTTTGACCAGAAATACGGACTGGAAATGGTCTTTTTCTTTTAAATCCCGGATAAAACGCTTCATTCGCCCGCCCTTTTTTAAGCGTAAGTAAACCTTCAATACGCAAAAAAGTTCACTCGCAAAGCAGATCCGAAAAACGGGAGTCCGTGAAGCTCACGCTCCCCACATGCAAAGTCTCCGGATCAAATCCCACGAGGACAAATGTCCCAGCCAATACGGATACGTATCGCTGATCGGCGGTATAGAGGTCAAATCCTGAATCCGCCATTCTCTTGTGGAAATAACGGGTAATATCCATAAATTTGCCGCAGCCCGCACCAAAATCTTGACCCGCAATGCGCCTTTTCTTTCCCCGACTGACAAAAAAAACCCGGAGGTCCTCGATTGGTTCGTCTTTATCCGTCTTCGCTACAATTTTCACATGGAAAGCCCCACGCACAGGCGTGACGACTTCCGCCAGATCCACTACGCCCCCGCCCACTGGTGTTGCGATTCGTGTGTTTTCATGCAAAGCCCCGCGCCGGTCCTGAGTCAACTCCACGGAGGTGTTGAGCAAATCCCGTTTGATGGCGGGCACGACTCCGGCTTTCAGCTTTTCCTGATAGGATTTGTATTCCTTTTCGATCCGAGCCACAAGCGCATGAGGGAGCCGAACGTCGCGACTACTTTCCTTAGCCGCATGATGGACCATGTGAACAGCGGCAGAATGAGATTCCACAACATGGGATTTTTCGGCTTCGGCCTCGCTCACGGCTTCATCTGCGGTGGCCGCTTTGGCGCTCCCGGACTCGGCGCGGAGGCGGCTCCCAGCACTTAAGACGAGAAACAAGATCACCGTAATTTCAGTGATCGGCCGCATACCAGCCCTCCGCGACAGCCTGACGCCGTAACTCGAGAAGGGGGATGAAATCAGGAGAAATGCGAAGCCCGCGATCGATCAGCTTCACCGCTTCGCTAAAAGATTTGGCTTGAACATTGACCCATGCCAGGCCGGCCAACGCCGGAAGGTTTTCAGGATTCCGTTCGTAGATATTCTGCCAGGATGATCGCGCGCAGGACACATCTCCAGCGACCTGGCAGAAGCGAGCCTGTAAAAGAGCCGGGAGACTGTATTCACCCCTGCGATTGAACTCAGTGGCTCTTCCCAAGATCACACTCGCCTGCTCAGGGTCGCCGCTCTCACGCATAATGAAAGAGTACCAGGCTTGAACCAATGGGTCCTTCGGTGTTTGGTTCACCGCCTTTTCGATCTGTTGGCGGGCCGCGTCCCAACGCCCTTCATGGGCGTAACACGAGGATAATAGGGCCGCGACACGGGGTCCCTCGCGCAACTGTCCTCCAACTTTCTCGCAGATCCGTGCCAGAGCGCCCCAGTCCGTGTGGTCCTTATAAATAAACACGTTATGGCGGTGTCCAGACGTCAGGGTCGGATCACGATCCAAATAGTGCTGGATACTCTCATGAAGGCTGCGATCCTCCCGTAACAAATCCAGATACAAGCTGTAAAGTCCGACCTCCGCGGCGTAGTCCCAGTGGCGTTGCAGAAAATCTTTGCTCATGCGGCTCACTTGATTCAGGTCGGCTCCGTTCGACTTTTTTTGATGCAATTGAACCTGAGCCTCCGCCAGGGCAACCATTGCCTCGCCTTGCAAGGGACTGATTTTCAGCGCTCGCAGCGCCTGTTTCTTCGCGTTTTCAAAATCACCCCGTTTCAGGTGCAAAACTGCCATATTGACCATTGCCGGGACATATTCACTGTCATATGTGAGTGCCTTCTCGAAATTTCCTGACGCCGAGTCGAGTTGCCCGTCGATCAGGTCCGCCACGCCAAGACCCGTGTAGGCCTGCTTGATGCCACCGGCCCGCGCCGCAATCACCTCGTTTAGCAACCGGCGTCCCAATACGGTCTGCCGCTCCATCTGAATCAGCAGCGAGCCATAAAATATCCCCAGGTCGCCGGCCCGTGAAGAATCTGGGAAGTAGGCTTTCAGTTCCTTTAAGGCCTGGGCATAACGCCCAACTTGCACAAGATCAATCACCTGCTGTTTAAAAACGTCGGCACTCGGGCGGGATTCAAAGCCGCCATCCTGAATCCGACGGTGAAGAATCAGTACAATTGCGGCGACGAGGATCACTAAAGTGACGATCCAAAGCCCGCGCGCGCTCCTATCAACCTGACGCTGAATGGAGGTCGCATGACCCGAGGTCGGTTGATACCGCCCTCCGGATGGCGGAGTGATCTGCACCTGTTCCGGAATGTTGTGGATCACGATTTCTTTTCCCGGCGTAAACCCGCCAAGGCCCGCGCTGATTTCGTCTGTGAGGTCATTATTTCCTAGATCCGTTACAGTCTGGGTGAGGCCTGAAGTCCCTCCAGGCGTCCAGGTGGCCTCCGTTCGCTCACTCAGATTCGCCTTGCGCAGAGATTCCACGACATCTCGGAAGTCCCGATGATACTGAATGGTTTGCCAACGCCTCATTGGCGGCGAAATCTCATCCAGAACTGAAATTTCGCGTGTGCAGAGAAGCTCATTGATTCTCGGCGTGGAGTAGGGACCGAGAATGCGGCCGCTGCTTTTCACCAACCAGGACGATTCATTGGACGCCATGACTTTAATGGTGTCTCAACTCGAGAAGCCTGTCACGCGTCAGATTTTTTCCGGATCTGGGTCCGAGCGTATCAAAGACGTCTCAATGCCGGAAATGTCGCATCCCCGTGAGAACCAGGTTCACACCCAATTCCTCGGCGCGCGCAAAAACCTCTTCGTCCTTAACCGATCCGCCAGGCTGAATCACCCATCGAATGCCAGCCTCGTGGATCAGATCAATAGAATCCGAGAACGGGAAAAACGCATCACTCGCCAGGACCGGAGTCGAGATTGAGGGGTGAAACTTCCGCATTCGGGCAATCGCAAGTTGCACAGCATCGACCCGGTTGACTTGCCCCATGCCTAAACCGAGACTCTGACGACCTTCAGCAATAGCAATGGCGTTGCTTTTCAAGCTCGCACAAACCGTCCACGCAAAACTCAAGTCCGCTCTTACCTTCGGCGAGGGTGAGGTCCCCAATACACGCCACTGATCATTCCATAGGTGAACCCGATCCGGCTCCTGGACCAGGAATCCGCCTTGGATCGTCTGCATCCGCCAAGATTCATCTCGCAGACTCAGTTTAGGCCAGGCCAGCAAACGCAGGTTTTTCTTTCGCGCCAGAATCTGGCGTGCGGGCGCTGAAAAGCCCGGTGCCACCACACACTCGAGAAAAACCTGGCTTAGGTTTTCAGCCGCGGCCGCGTCCACTTCTTGATTCAGGGCTATGATGCCGCCAAACACGCTGACTGGATCGGAAGCCAGACAGGCACGAACCGCGTCCTCCAAAGTCGCCCCCGTCGCAGCCCCGCAGGGATTATTGTGTTTCACCGCAACAGCCGAAATCCCGTCCAGATCCCGCACCAAACCCAGCGCGGCATCCAGGTCCAGAAGATTGTTGTAGGAAAGCTCTTTACCTTGCAGGACTTCAGCTTCGTGCCAGCCGGTGATCGCTCCCCGCCGACGGTACCAACGGGCGCGCTGATGGGGATTCTCACCGTAACGCAGGGCTTGCACAAGAGAGCCGCCAAGTGAAAAGTCGGAGAAGGGTTCCCCCTCGTTCAAAGCCGCTGAAATCATGGCATCATAGGAACTAACATGAGCAAATGCCTTGGCCGCGAGTTGCCGGCGCTCCTCCACACTTTCAGGAGCGCTTGCTCCCAGCCGGACGTAGTCCGCAGGGTCCACGACCACCGTTATCCGTTCAAAAGACTTAGCGGCTGCCCGCAGCAGAGTGGGACCTCCGATGTCGATATTCTCGACCAACTCCTCTTCAGAAGCCTGGTTCGAGGCCCGGTCCGCTAAGACACGTTCAAACGGGTAAAGATTCACAATAACGAGATCAAATGGTTCGAGATCAAACTCACGCAAAAGACGCTGGTCCGCGGCGGTTCCGTCCCGAGCCAACAAGGGCATGTGAATTCGCGGGTGGAGAGTCTTAACCCGACCATCCATCACTTCCGGGAATCCTGTCTGTTCGCTCACGTCTACGACGTCGAGCCCCGCCTGGCGAAGGGTGCGGGCCGTCCCGCCGGTGGATACGATGCGTAATCCGTGTTCAAACAAGGGCCCTAAAAACTCAACCAAACCGGTCTTATCGGAAACACTCACCAGTGCGTTCTTATAGCGTGCCATGGCCATGGACGTACCACCAAACCGTAGCCGAGTCATGTGGGAGTTAAGCCGAGCTAAGCTAAGTGATTCCGAGTTATTCTCGATTTGGGTTATGCAGAGTTAAAATGAAACTTTCGAGGCGAGGGTTTTCAGATCATCATTAGTAATGAAAATACCGGCCCCCACGAATGCCGATGCCGACTCGTTCTCAGCACCGAGCAGATTGTCTCCCCCCGCCGTGACGTAAATGCCTTTAAAGAAATTATAGCGGGCGAAGGCGCGCATCTGAAGATCCTCAAAATTGAAGAACTCGGCTGAGAGGCGCAAATGCCGATTGAACGCGTGGTAATCCACGCCCACTCCCCCCGCATTCTCAATCATCCCTCCTTTGAGGGTGAAGTCCCAGAAATTCTTGGCAAACAGCGCCGTAAACTTGAGCTTGTTCCGGTACGTAGTGGTTTCCTCATAAGTGGTGAGCGGTCCATCATTCGTGGTGCTTTCGGAGTATATGGATCGCTTCACACCTTCCGGATCATCAATCACGGCGATTTCATAATAACGGTCCAGTCCCGGCTGGATCTTCAATCCCAGGTACGATTTTGTTTGCGACGGTCCCGTCATAAACTCGCTGTGGAAGTCGATGCTGGTCTCCAGCATGTCGGCCCCACCGAGGAATTTGTTCACATTCACGATCGCGGAATTGAGCTCCTCAACCGTTTGTTCATCATTGATCAAGCGGCCCAACGTGCCTTCACCACGGCTCAACTTGCTTGTAATTTCCTCGATGTTTCTCAGCGAACGATCCACACGGGCAAGACTCTCCTCGTTGATGTAGGTATCAATGTTCTTGGAAAGATTGTGAATGCGGTCCACGATTTCATTGATCTTTCCGCGGTTAGAGGACGTGACATCACGCAAGTCCGCGCTGATCTTCTCAATATTCATGATAATGCGGCCTAATGTTGTGTCGCCATCTCCATCTGTGGCCGCTTTGTTCAAGGTTTCCATCAGCTGACTCATGGACTTCGCCATTCGGCTCACATCGGCCATGACATCATCCATTCCGCCTTGCCCCTTCGCGAGAGGGAGATAAGCACCTTCCGCTAGGAGAGGTGCGCCTGGAGTGCCCGGGACCAACTCCACGTGCTTGTCACCGAGAATGCCATCCGCCTTCAACATGACCTGTGCGCCTTCGGTGAGCTGGGTGTCTCCCTGCAAGGCGATCCTCACACGCGCACGTCCATCCTCGAGGCGGATCTCATCAATCACGCCCACCTTTATACCCGCCATTTTCACGGCACTGTTTTCGATTAATCCACCGGCGGAATCGGCCAGGAATTCATATCTTTTTTGACCCCTGAGAACTCCCGGGCCCTCGGCCACACGCATCGCCATCCCCCCAATCAGGGCGCTGACGCCGACCACCAGAAGGCCGACTTTGAATTCAGGAGTTCCAAGCCATGCAAACATCTTAAGCTGCTTATCCTTGCTTAAATCCCTTGGACAGGAATTTCTGTACCAGGGCATTGTCGGACCGATGGAAGGTTTCCTGGTTGCCCGCCAGCAGCACACTGCCCTTGTCCAGCATAACGATATAGTCGCTGATACGAAAAGCCGCGAAAAGGTCGTGGGAAACAACTATGGACGTCGATCCAGCATGAGATTTGTGAGTGTCGAGAATCAAATCATCCACCACTTCCGTCAAGATGGGATCAAGTCCAGTGGTGGGTTCATCATAAAGCAAAATCTCGGGGTCCAATGCCAGAGCCCGTGCCAGACCCACACGCTTGCGCATACCACCGCTGAGCTCTGAGGGCAGTTTTTGAAAGTGCTTGGCTTCAATCCCGACCTGGCCCAACTTCCGTGCGGCAATTTCTTCCCACTTCGTTTGTCTCAGTTCAGGGCGATGCTCGCGCAATGGGAATGTGACATTTTCCATGACCGTCATATCGTCAAACAGCGCCGAGTACTGAAACAACACGCCCAGTCGCGTGCGCATATGAATCAGTTCATCCATCGACATAGACCAGAGATCCCGCCCGAGCACCTCGATCCGGCCCGATGTGGGTCTGAGCAATCCAAGAACGTGCTTTAACAAGACACTTTTTCCCGTCCCGCTGAAGCCGATGATACAGGTAATTTTTCCCTTGGGAATTTCCACAGTGAGCCCGTTGAGCACGAACTCGCGACCGCCATCGAAGGATTTGCGCAGATTCTCAATGCGAACCGCAACCGGAACGGCTGACGTACTTGAAGCTGAAGCTGAAGCCGAAGCCGAAGCCGAGCTTGAACTCATATCCAGCCCATGACGGCATAATAGAAGCGAATCATGTTGGTCATAAAAAAGTTCAGAATAATGATCATGACCATGCTATTGACGACCCCTTGGTTGGTGGCCTCTCCGACTCCCTTTGCTCCGCCCGCAGCTGTGTACCCGCGGTGCGTGCAAATGGCGGCGAAGGTCACGCCGAAAACGGCCGACTTAATCAGGCCCTGGTAAATATCCCCAGGATTCAACCAAAGCTGGATCTTGTCCCAGAAAACCGCTGGATCCAAGCCCAGGACGTTAATGCACAAGAAATGGGCCCCTAACATGGCAATAAAATCAAAAATCGCACAAAGAAGAGGCATCGTGATCACAGAGGCGACGAGACGAGGAGCCACCAGGTACTGCTTGGGATCCACACCCATAACTTCCAATGCATCGATTTGCTCCGACACGCGCATCGTACCCAGGCGCGCCGCCATCGCCCCACCCGCGCGGGCCGCCACAATCAATCCCGTCAATACGGGCCCCAGTTCACGCGTGATTCCAAGGCCTACCGTCGGTCCCACAAGGTTCGTGGCGTTTACAAGTTTAAATCCCATGTAAATTTGGTACGCCAGTGCGAGCCCGGTGAACGTCGAAGTCATGATGATGATGAGAACAGATTTGTTGCCCACAAATTCCATATGGCGAATGATTTCGTCCACACGGAACGGGCGCTTCATGATCAGGCGGCAGGCCTGCGCGAAAAAGATGCTGGCTTCACCACACTCAACGAAAAAACCGTGAATCCGTTTCCAAATTCCCAGAAAGAGCCGGTCAATCGCGACATTGACCCTCTCCCGGTTGTCACTCCAGGCTTGAATTCTCATAACGCCTCACGCGCCACCCTGTGCCCAATCGCCGTCACGACCTCGTAAGAGATCGTTTTCGCGGTCTCGGCCAATTCGGCGGCGGATATCTCCTCATGCCCCTGACGCCCTATAATCACAACAGGCTCTCCTGTATGAGCATCCCCGTCCCTGCACGACTCTGTTAGATCCAGTAAGGTGTAATCCATGCAGACGCGACCCACAACAGGGACTCTGCAGCCCCGAAACAACATTTCCCCTCGGTCCGAAAATGTGCGGGAATACCCGTCCCCATACCCCACGGGTACCACCCCGATGCGGGAGCGACGGGGGGCCAGCCAAGCCGGACCATAGCTCACGCCCTCCCCTTTTTCCACATCGTGAACGGCAACCAATGCCGTTGTCCAAGTGAGCACGGGCTTCAGGCCCGGCGCCATCTCGCGTCCCTCGAAGGGAAGTCCGTAGAGCGCGATTCCGGGCCGGGAGCCCAAGCCGGTGCGGGCCGTCTCCTCGCGCAGAGTACACAGGCTCGCACTTTTATGAACATGTCGGATCCCTGGAAAAGGCGCTGTCATTTTCTGGAAGCGAAGCAACTGCTTTGCCGTCGGCCCGTCCGCCTCCCGCACATCCTCTCCCCGTGAAAGATGCGTGCACACACCTTGAACCTCAAAACTCTCCGCATGGGCTTTCAGTCGGCTTTGGAGCGGCGGAATATCGATCGCATCAAAACCCAAACGTTGCATTCCGGTGTTGAACTTCAAATGGATTTTCAGTCGGTGGCGGATCGGGTGCCGAAGGAGCGCATCCAAATCACCCATGCATCCCATCACGGGCGTGAGACCGAAGTCGAGAACCTGTTTGGCGCTCTCCGCGGTTAACGGGCCAAATACGAGGATGGGCATGCGAATCCCACGCTCGCGCAGCCGACACCCTTCCTCCACCAAAGCCACACCCAAAGCATCCGCCTCTCCACTTTGCTCCACGATCCGGCTCACAATCAGATCGCCGTGTCCATAAGCATTGGCTTTCACCATGGGACAAAAAAAACCGGCCCCGTTCCAAGATTTCAGGAGTTCCAAGTTGGAACGAAGCGCGTTCGTATCGACTCTGGCGGCCGTGGGGCGAAACATCAGGACGGACCCTTTTCGTTCACTTCGAAATCGGGTTGAAATCCCTCAAGCGGCGGCTTCGCCACGCAGGTCCGGTTGCCGTTCTTACGAACCTGAAACAAGGCCTCATCCGCGGACTGCAAGAGTTCCTCGGCGTCCCGGACCATGGTCGGATACTCGCTCACGCCCAAGGAGATGGTGAGATGCGGAAAGATACGTATAACCCGGCTGAAATCCGCGGATTCCACAATCCGACGCAGACGCTCGGCCTTGATCAGCGCGCCTCTCTTCCCCGTATGGGGCAAAATGATGCCGAACTCATCTGTGCCCGTGCGTCCAATGGTGTCGTTCACGCGCGAATGCTTTTCAAAGATCCGCGCCACCATTCGGAGCAGAACCTGGGCTTCCTCAGGCCCCACTTTGGCGATCATTTGATCGTAGTGGTCAATCGCAATCATAACGAGGGAAACGGGCAGTAGGGTCCGACGGGCGCGGCTGATCTCCTGCTGCAAGCGCGTGATAAAGTGAGCGCGGTTCAACAGATCCGTCGCCGCATCCTTAATCGCCATCACATGCATCCGTTTCTCGGCTTCTAAAAGGCTTAATGCTTTATTTAAGAGAGCGACCCATTCCTCGAGCAGAGCCGAGAAGCTCGCCTCAGGTGCTGCATGTAAGAGCAGGAGCACGCCCTGAATTTCCGAGAGGGCTTCCACCGTGTAGGCGATGTAATCGGCCGTATGAAAAATCTCCTCCACCATTTGTCCGATTTCAACGACTTCCCGAGGGCGCCGCAAATCCGTGGAACGGAATTCAGGAGACGTTTCATTGAAGTTTACTCCCACACCGCCCGGATCCACTCCCGCGAACGCCTGTGTCTGCGCGGCAACAAGAACCCGCCGATTGGGGATGTAACGAAAAAAAACAGTTCGGCAGGAGCCGAGAATCTCGGAAGAGGTGCGCAGAAAAACCTGGATACACTCCTCCACGCTCTTTTGTGAAAACAGCTGGCGCGTGTAACTGAGATGAAGATCCTCTGTACGCCACCTGAAATCCGTAGTCGTGGAGGATCCAATCGACACCGACGACACCGAGGGAAGCGGGGTTGGCTCGATCGACTCGGACGCATCCAATGAAGGCTCCGGATCGGATAGACCTGACATCGTGATCTCTGGTTCACTGAGCGTCTCCTTGGTATCACTCTCAAGGGCTAGGCGCTCATTCGCGTACATAAAGTAGTCACGTTCCGCCGCGCGATCCAGGGCCCGCGTGAGTTCCACGGGCGCCACAAGGGGTGTCAGGATCAGGTCATAAACCCCGTGTTCAAGAAGTGGAACCACTTTCGCCCGTTCGTCCACAGGAGTGAGGACGAAGACGTGGCTCTCGGGAAGTTGCAGAATCACCTGTTTGATCGCCTTACGCAGGTGAAATCTCTCCTCGCAGGAATCAAAGATCAGGAAGTGAGGTGGATTGGCTGGAAACTCGGCAACCGCCGCCTCGAGCTCCGTGAATCCGGCCACAGCGTATCCAGCCATCGTCAAAGATTCAACCACGCCCTCCCAGTGTACCAGATCGCTGGCGACAACATATACCGAGAACGACGGGCGGATATCCTCGACCTTCAATCGAGCGCCCTCACTTTAGGCCGGCGTATCGGCATCCCGGCGCCCGGCTGGAGACGCACACGCGAATTAGAGGCCAGCGGAGGAGGATGAGCAGCGGCGGCTGGAGTTTCAATCCAAGACGCCGACTCAAGCTCGGGAGCAAAGACGGAGGCCGGAGTCTCCAGCCCTGCATTCCTCTTTGCTTCCGGCTTTTCCAAAGCCGGCCATTCCATCTCCACCACTGTCCCACGCAGACTGGATCCGAGGCGGCCGTGCACGCTTACATTTCCTTCCATTTCTTCCATCACCCGACGGACCACGTTCAATCCCAGACCGCGTGCCACACCCTCCGAATCCTTGGTCGAAAAGAACGGATCAAAGACCTTTATCAAATCTTCTTGAGGAATCCCGATCCCTGTGTCCGCGATCGCAAGGTGGACATAAGTTCCGCGCAAACACGCGCTGAGACTCAGTATGCGCTGAGACGAATTTTGCATAGCTTCGATGGCGTTCTTAATCACCTCTTCGAGGGCGGTCTGAAGCTGAAGAACATCGGCTCCCACGTCGATTCCTTCCATCCCCGACTGACTTACCTGGATCCGCTGCTCTTTGATGCGGCCATCAAGGCTCCGCAAAGCCGCGCTCACAACCTTAGAGAGAGGCACGCGCGGGGGCTCGTGGGCCTCGACCGCGGACACGGGTGCGGACGCGGACGCAGGAGGCGCAATAAGCTCCTTTTCGACAAAGTCCAAGTGGGAGATCTCGCTCGTGACCAGCGCCCCAACCGGCGCCTCAGATGATCGTGGGCGGTCAAGGAGTTGCCGCTTCAGCTGCTCAATCAGCTCCTCCGCCTGAGTCAGATGCTTCAATAAGGGCTGGGTGAACCCGTGAAACAAAAACCAGTTGATCAGCAACGCTCCCGCCGCGCAGAGGGCGAGATAGATCCAGAACTGAAGCGCGGCGGCCGCCGTGAGGGGGTGCCGGCTTTCAATCGCCGCATAAAGGTTGCTTGAGGGAAGGCGAATGGCCGCTCCAATTAGATCCATCCCGCGGCTGTTCCTCCACTCGTGACGGAGGCTGACCTCCTCGTTGGCAAGAATTTCATTCACGAGCGGCTCACGTCGAACCGAGGCGCCCAGATACGCGGGATGAGTCAACGCCAGCGCATACCCGTCCGCTGTAAACACCCGAACCTCCCGGCTGCGGTCGGCAGAGAAGGCGAGGCCATATTGAGCCGCCGGAAAAACGCCGATTCCCATCATCGTGTCCCTGGCTGATTTGCGCATGGGGATCAACACCGCGAAGTGAGGCGTCCCCTGCACATCGATGACCTTAAAGAACGACGACTCATCGGGATGAATCGTGGCCAGCGGCCATTCTTTCAGCCAGGTCTTGATTTGGTTCATTGAGAGCTCTTCGGAGAACTTGGTGTGGTGTCGACTGACCTTCCACTGACTCTCGGCCCACTCGATCAACGTCGCGGAGGCAAAAGGCGAGTCCTTGAAGACCTGCGAGGGACGGTCCGGATTTTCCGATTTTAAGACGTCCAACAATTTGTATTTGAGCGCTTCATTGGCGGATCGCACCGCCGCGGTCAGGACGATCAGCTCCTGCTCCAGGCTGGCCCGCAAGGTGCGTTCTGCCAGCTCGCTCTGCTTCGGCACGGCTCGCAAGCCCCATACCAACGTAAGGGCCACAATAGCCAATGAACTGTAAAGAAATAAACGAGCGGACTGAGCGTGCATGATTTCCTTCCCTGGACTCCTGCAAAACCCTGACTTTATTCTAGTTTTATTTTGCAGCCTGATCCAACAGAGATTTTCAATGCGCGCTGCATATGCTAGACCCCATCACATCATGGACACGGATTGCTTGGTTTTAGGTTCAGGATTGGCAGGCTTAGCATTGGCTCTGAAGGTCGCGGATAGGTCTAAAGTCCTGATTTGCACAAAGACAGATTTGAAGACGACGAACTCGGCCATGGCCCAGGGGGGAATCGCGGCCGTGATGTCCTCGGAGGACAGCTTTGATCGACATGTGGAAGACACTCTGAACGCCGGTGCCGGACTTTGCGATCCGCAGATTGTCCGGCAGATCATTGAGCAGGGGCCAGAACGAATTGGCGACCTGATGGGTTGGGGCGTGCGCTTTGATCTCGATGAATTCGCACGTATGGCCCTGACTCGTGAGGGCGGGCATTCCATGCGCCGAATTCTGCACGTGGCGGATCACACCGGTCAGGAGGTGCATGCCCAGGTGCTCAAGCGCGTGCTCGCCCACCCCAATATCGAGGTGCTTGAAAATCATTACGCCTTGGATCTGATTCTCAATCAGCATGTCTCCCCGCGCGAAATCGGTCCACGCCGCTGCTTGGGAGCTTACGTGCTGAACCGTCAGACAGGAGACGTGTTTCCTGTGCTCAGCCCAGCCACATTCCTAGCCACAGGAGGCGCGGGCAAGGTTTACCTTTACACCTCCAATTGGAGTGGCGCGACCGGTGACGGAATCGCCATGGCTCATCGGGCGGGCGCACGGGTATCAAATCTCGAGTTCATGCAGTTTCATCCCACCTGTTTATTCCATCCGCTCGCGCGCAACTTCTTAATCTCAGAGGCTCTGCGTGGTGAAGGGGGTGAGTTGGTGGATACCCAAGGTGAAGCTTTTATGGCGCGCTATCATCCCATGGGAAGTTTGGCCCCAAGAGATATCGTCGCGCGCTCAATTGACGCCGAAATGAAGCGGACGGGTGCGGAATGCGTGTTCCTCGACATCCGCGCGCGCGGCCGCGAGTACCTGAGCAAGCGTTTTCCAGTCATATATAATAAATGTTTGCAACTTGGGATTGATATGGCCACGCAACCTTTGCCGGTTGTACCCGCAGCGCACTATCTCTGCGGAGGTGTCCTGACCGATGTTCACGGCGCGACGGATGTGGCGGGCCTGTATGCGCTGGGAGAAACCGCGTGCACCGGATTGCACGGAGCGAATCGATTGGCGTCGAACTCCTTGCTCGAGTGTCTAGTGGTCTCACACTGTGCGGCCCAACATTATCTGAAACAACCGGAAGTGCGCCTCCCGCGCGAAGTTCCCGAGTGGCCGCAAACCCACTTGGAGGACCCTGACGAAATGATCGTGATTCATCATATGTGGGACGAAATCCGCCGCCTGATGTGGAATTACGTCGGAATCGTGCGCACCAATCGCCGCCTCCAGCGCGCGGAACACCGCCTGGAGACAATTCAGCACGAGATCGCGGAATACTACTCGTCTTTCAAAACCCACGCCGACATCGAAGAACTGCGCAACATCGCTCTGGTCGCCGAACTGACAGTGAAATGCGCCCTCTCCCGCAAGGAATCGCGCGGCATTCACTTCAACCTGGACTACCCGGACACATTGCCGATCGCGAAGGACAGCATTTTTTGATTTAGATTTAGATTTAGATTTATTTTAACGTGCCTAAAATTGTCACTCTGTCAGATTAATAACAGGTGAGAACCCTTCCGTCGTTCTGCTACAATCCGCACATTCATTATGTGGCTTTAGAGAATGCAAAGGTAGGAGCTCTTATGAAGATTTTTAGCCTCATAGCTTCCGCTGTCATTATCCTGTTAACCTCCCACGTGTTCGCTCAAAACAGCTCAGATAAGAGATATTTTTATCTTCCCGTAAACGTCACCTGGCCGCAGTCCCAAATCCCCGGGGCGTGGAGTCCTAAAGGGGAATGCCTTGTTCTTGATCAACTCGAAATCGTCGAAAAAGGCGTATATAAATGGACCAAGGACAGTGATCTGAAATGTGGCCCTAGGCTCCTCGTGCGGCTCGCTGATGCCATATGCTATGAGTTCACCGGTGGCGGCGCATTGTTGCGGACCGCTACCAATTGGGAATGCATCGGAGAAACGCCCCAGCCCGCAGTCGACGGCACCTGCAAGCAGACAGCCGTGATCTTTCCCGGATATTCTAAACATGTAACACTCACTCTTCCCAAGGAAATGTGTCCATAAAGAAAGAGCGTGCCTGTCGCGGAACCTAATCTTCTTCTGGGAGAGTTAAAAAGCTCTGAACGCCAGTCCCAAAGACGACCTTTAACGGCCTCGGGTCGATCTGGAGTTCTCTCAACATATGGGCCTCCCCAGAATCCCACAATGAAAGCGAAACGGACCTCCGCCCGTGCGCACGCGCACGGGCACGCCCGGCTAGAAGAACATCCGCGTTGAACGTTGAATCGACGTGGCCACGCGCGTGAGAACGACTCACGAGCGGCTGATGATCAAGCTGCGAGTGCAGCGTGGTTTCTTGGTCCAGTTCTTCAGCGGAACCTCTCATTGGCACCCGGAGCTCCATGTACGGCTTCCCGTTCCGGTCGAAAACTGTCGTCACGAATTCCTTATCAAACTGACGCAGGTCGATCTCGCGCACCATCTTCGGAAAGCCCCAGATTTTCTCGCCGCGAAGCTGATTCTCCAAGGACGTCACTGGCATGGAAATCACATAGGAGCTGATCTCTTGCCCCTTTGATTTGAGCAAAGACAACCAGCCTGGCTCTACGGCCTCCGCGCGGCGGACGAGAATGGCAACAGCGACTTCACTGTACGGCTTCATTCCCTGCACACGGCCGTAACGGAATGAGGAAATCATGACCGCCGCCCGGCCCGCGCCGAAGTGTACGGGCCGCAATCCTGGCGGAAGCCGCTGGGCCGCGGCTTCATAATCGCAGAGAAAGAGAGCGCCACTCGCCGTGACTTGATCGTAAAGCGTGGGAAAGCGATAAATTCGCGAAACCTGGGGAGTGAGTTGAATCTCACGCTCTTCGAGAGAGAGCTCTTTGAAGAAGGGTTGCTCAAATCCGAAGAGGCGGTCTTCCTTGGCGCCCCTATCGAGCGCTTCTCTCTCGATCTCGCGCTCGGTGTGCTTGGGGAAGGCAAGGCGCGCCGGGCGAATCGCCGCTCTCAAGCTCTCAGCAGCCGGAAAGGATTTCAAAATGTTTACGAGAGCCCTATTCACCTCAATTGCGCTTTCGTACTGGGGGAGATGGCCCGCACGCTCAATGGCCACGAATTCCGCATGCGGGAGCGCCTCAAGCAATGTCGAGGCATACAGCACGGGAAAGGTCTTGTCCTGTACCCCCCAAACAACTCCCACGGGGATATCAAACCCCGCTAAGGTTCTGTAAGAGTCAACAAAGGACTGCAGAGAGGGATTCTGCATGGTTCTTAAAATCGCATCCGTGGTCCCCTCGATAGCGAGATGATCTTCTATATAAGGTTGCAATTCCTCCGGGAGCTGGCCACTTACAAAGTACCGATGGTTCTGCTCGAGAATGACTCGGTAGCTGAAAAGCGCCGTCATGAATTCACCGACCAGCGGAATCCGTCCGAGCTTGGCCACCGGAGGCGTCGAGAGGGGAAAACCCGCGGGACCGATGAGCACGAGACCTTTAACAGAATCCGGATGATGAAGAGCATATTCTGTCGCAATCACAGCCCCGAACGAAGATCCAATCAGTCGCACTCCGGTCCCCAAGTCCAACGCCGCTATCAGTTCTTCAAGCTGCCGCACATAAAGACCCAAGCTATAGGCGGAGTCGGGAAGACGTTCGGAAAAGCCACGCCCCAACAAATCAAAACGGACGACCCGGTAACCCGCTCCCACGAGCGCCTCATAGGTCCTATCCCACACCGCCATCGGCCCCGACACTCCGTGGATAAGGATGATCACCGGGCCATTGCCTGCAAGTTGATAGTGAACCCGTCCGGAGGGCAAATGAACCGTCTGGAAATATCGTGCGGGATATTGGACTTGAAGTTCCTCGAGGTCCATCGACGTCTCCGCGGCAGCCGATAGGCTCCCCATCCCGATTCCTATCCCCATCCCCATCCCCATCCCGATTCCCGTAAGCCATACTGCGAACACTTTGAACATAAATCACCCCCTGGAGGGGAGATGTAAGCCTGAGCGCACGGACACTGTCATTGATGTAGATCAAGCAGCCGTACAAGGCGGGCACATCGTGCGACAAACAGTTCAACGCTTCAGGAAACTGCAACTTCCGCTTAGAGAAAATTCGCTAATTCCCAAATGGTAAGTCGTCTCCTCGCCCGGAGAGAGATGAGCCACTTTTTCTTCGGTGCCTAGCACCGGATAGGTAGGCGGCTCATTTCTCCAGCGCAGAACAAAACGATCTTCACGATATGTCTCGTCCCGCGGACAATCGCGAGAGCGTCTCCGGCTGAACCCCAATGTAAGAGGCGATATGGGCCTTTGCAATACGCTCTTCGAGCCCCGGAAAATCCTTACGAAACTGTTCCAGGCGTCCGGCGGCATCGAGTGAGAGAAACTGATACTCCCGCTGTTCTCGGGATATATAATGACCTTCAGCCACGCGCCGGGCAAGACGCTCCCATCCCCAATGTCGCTCGCAACGTTCCGTGATGAAACCGTAGGAAAACTGAAGAACGGTCGACTCTTCCAGTGACTGAATGCTCACGTGCGCCGGCTGGCCAGTCAAAATGGTCGCATAGGACCCGAGAAGCATTCCCTCCCTGCAAAAGTTCCGGATATGAATCTTTCCATCCGCGGAAGGGTAGTAGACTCGAAAAACACCCTGAACCACCAGGCCCACACGATCGTGGGTGTCGCCCACTTGCGTGAAGTAGGAATTCGCAGCATAGCTTTTGAGCTCCAGCACCCGAAAAAACTCAGAGAGCTCCTGATCTGGAAGACTCGACATCATTCCGATAAACGTCTTGACATACTCTTTGTGCTGCAAAGAAAGCATAAAGAACCTCGTTCTGCGCGCGTGCGGTATTTCCTTGAACAAAAAATTGATAATTCATATCCAGGACAAGGAGCCATAAATATTTTTACAATCGCCCCGCACTCGGATAGACCCCACCGACGCCCGGAACGGGATCAACTCCTGTTCACGTGAACAGCATCGGGGAGCGTGATACGCCGCCCGTGCGGACTCACCTCAGCATAATCAGCCCAAAATCGACGCATGGTACTCCACCTGCGGCGCCCGCAACCATGAAAACTGACCCTCAATCGGCAAACTCAATTGGTAAACCAGATCGTGGTGGTGCCGGCACAAGGTTGTCAGATTATCAAGGTGATGGCGACCTCCCGCACTTACAGGCCGGATGTGGTGGACATCCAACCACTTTTCTTCACTGCAGCGTCTCCCCTGCGCATCCACATGGGTACACCGGCCCCCGTCGCGTGCCAGCGCCGCCTCACGCTCCGCAACCGTGGCTCGCAGGCGCTCATTGGACCTGGGAATTGCCGGCTTTTGAACTGGCTGGGGAGCACTGGGCTGCTGCACTGTCGTCTGGAGCGTTTCGGGCCCTTCTGCCGGTGCCGGTGCCGGTGCTTCAGGAGACGGCATAGCCACAGAATCTATACTGCGACCCGATGGGCTACTCTCTGTGCACGTGAACACCTTGCCCTGAGTTGTAGCCTCGCTCTGACGCTCATTTTTATTCTTATGCGGATCATTACATTCGCTCGCATCCACGCTGACCTTCACGCGGCTCTGGCGGGCTTTGCGAGCGGCGTCCTTGCGCACCGGATCCTTGCGCTCAAGAAAGAACTCCAAAGCACGAGCCAGAGTGGCGTCCAAAGTCGCCGGAGCTTGCGTGCGCTGCGCCTCCAAAGATTGAGCTCGAAGTAGCATCTCGTACGTGGTGCGCGTTACGCACACACGCAAACCTACCCGATCGGCTGAAAGATCTCGCGCCTGATCGTTGGGTACAGCTTTTGGATTGCGCCGCGCCACCTCACGCTCCACCTCCCGGGTGGAGTGACTCTCAGCAAAATCCAAAAGCTCCTTGGCATTGGTTGAGTCGATGACCGACACCAAACGATGAGCTTTGAACACACTGACTCTTTGTCCCTGTAAGGCGGCATTCAGCTCGCCCACCTCCATACCCTTTCGTGCCACTGCGATAAAGGCATAGGCCACAGCTTCGCTAAAGCCTAAGCCCTGAACACAGTAGGTAAACAGACTGGAATAGCCAAGATGCTTGTGGAGCTTGGCACGTTCCACAGCCTGCAAGACCTGCACGATCTCCCACTCCAGCTCTCTGTGCCTGCGACTGACACTCAAAGCCCGCGCATGCAAATCACGAAGTCGCGGTGTCAAATGGGACGCTTCGGATTGCGACCGCGTATTCATGTCCCGATTCGTATCTCCATTCGTATTCCTATTCATATGAGCCTCCCTCGACTCCTGTGCTTTTATTTAAGTCACTCACTTCCAGCTCTTCAGAGACAAGATGACTATACCGTATGCTTTCGCAGCCACAGTTTAGAACTCCCCGAGGTCTCACCCGCGCCCACTCCTTAACGCCTCAGCATGCGCATGAACGTCAAATTGTCTTCCTTTGAGTGATTTTTCGAGGAGCGCCTCCCAAGCATCTCTCATATCCAAACCTGGAGATCGCAAAAACATGTCAAGATCGTATCTACATTTGAATTCTTAACCTTGAATCTATAATCAGCGCCTGGCACTCGGTCCTGGCCGCTAGCGCTTCACTTTTATGCCGATCGCTTCGCGCCCCGCGCCCTCCGCGCCTCGTCCTCATTCCCTATACGTCATTCGTCATTTCTCATTCCCGCTCCCACTCTCACTCCCACTCCCACTCTCATTCCTGCGTACAGCTAGCTCTTGTTAGCTCCTATGCTCAGATTCTCATGCTCAACCCTTTATGCTCACCTCTTGCCTAACTCATACTCACCTGATCATGCTTAGCGGCTCGTTCTCCGCTGTTCACGTGAACATGCGATCATATGAATATCTAGCCGCATTCAAATCGTTGACGGAATGCCGCTTGAATCTCGTCGCGAAAGGCCGCAAACATTTTGCAATCGTCACATTCAATTTGACTCATGCCCTTGCCAGCCATATTCAGCGCTCCCAAAGGGGGAATTTCATGAAGAAGAGTTTGCTTTATCTTACCGCCTTAGTTTGCGTTCAGGTGGGTGCAACGCCGGCATCGACCATCACGAAGATAGCGAAAATCAATTGCAATGACATTGGCTCCGAAGATCGAGTTGTGAAAGGCGAGGTTTTTAGCGAGGTTTCCACAGAGACCGGGGAGGCCGGCACGACCTACGTGGACCTTCGCTACCTCCGTTACGAGGGAAATCCAGCCGCACCCACGGCAATCAGGAAGTGGACGCGCGTGCCCGTGCAACGCTCCGGCCCCTTCTCAGTCGCGTTCTCCGATTCCCGCGTTTTCTTTGAGGCCGTTTATGACGACGTTGGAGCGATGTCGGAACTCAATTATGACGGGACGTCTGTTCAACTCCAATGTGACATTCAGACTCAGGACCCGGTCGCGACAAAATTCCAGAAATTCCAATTGCAGACAAATTCCCCTCAGCCCACCATCGTTCAAAGTCCGATCGAGTACGCCAGCCAACATTCAAAGCGGTTCGCTGAAGGAGACTCGAATGAGATTTCGGGTTGGGCGCCGTGCTTCGAAACCGAAAATCTCGGCTACTCCATTCGCATCGCCTGTCGCGGGACGCGGTCCGTCCTGATTCGGGGCGGAGAGATGGAAAAGGTCCCCTACCGCTGTGATTATGCGTTTGCCTTCGCGCTGGCCTCGATGTACGCGGTCAGTGAGGCGAATTGCGAGTAGACCAAAGCCTTTTCCACTTGAGAAGAGACCTGTGGGCGCCTTGTGGGCGTCTTGCGCGCGCCCGGCAGGCTCCTGCGCGATGGCCGGTGCTGCTTTTTCTATAGCTCGGAATAAAAACACTGGTACGATCATCTTATGAAGGTGAAGACGTTCATTCCACTTGCAGTTTTTGCAGTTTTCCTCCCGCTCTTTCTTTTTGGCCTCTTCGGAGTGGGTGCTGGCGCGGCCGCTAAGATCATTGAGACAAACGCGGCCCATATGGCCCACGCGCCGGAGTGGCTCACCCGCAATCGCGCAGAAAAGCCCATCGATCGGATGCAGGTGGCTCTCGAGTGGACCATTCGCAAGATTCAGGTGCACTGGTACACGGACGAAGCCTCTTTCTCCAAAGCCCACAGTTTAGGCTCGGGAGCCATTGCCGTGGCTCGAAGCCACGACAACACCATCCATCTGGGTCCCAAAGTGAACTCGGCCAACTTCGATCAGGTCTTCGCCCACGAACTTGTGCACATCATTATCTACCAGAAGTACAAAGATGCTATACCGAAGTGGCTGGAAGAGGGCTTAGCCAATCATCTAGCGAAGTACGGCAAGGTCGACTATCGCTGGCTCAATCAGCAAGAACTTCCGCAAGATGTGCAGAATCTAACCCATCCCTTCAACAAATCTCCGGCCGGGACCCACCTTCATTACGTCGCCTCTCAAGCGCTGGCAGAAATGATCGCGCGCAAGTGCGACCTCACGAACCTGCTCCGCTTAAGTGTCGAGAGAAAGCTGGAGAATTATCTGAAGACCTATTGTGAGATCCCGGACCTCAACACCACCTTTCGCGCCTGGGTGAAATCCAAGGCCGGCACGCGCGCGCCCAAGGAAGCCGCGCTCCCAGCCGCAAGTCTTCGTCTTTCCGGCCAGATTTGAAAACTTAACACCTTGCGATATTTCCCTTTCAGCGGTATTTAGCCTTAAAAATCTTTGCTTACCAGAGGTCTGAAATGCTCCGTCTTTCCCGCGTGATGGTCTTCATCGCGGCCCTCATCTCCCTACTTTATTCTCCACTTAGCTTAGCCCGCCTTCACCCCGACAGCTTACACGAACGAAAGATGAACCTTTTTCTTCCGCGCGGCCCGCAAGACAGCTGCGAAGTCATCATCGTCAAGACCTTCTCGCTGGGCGCGATGACAGAGCTGGCCATTTCGGAAGGATACCTAGGCCTGACGGAACCCTTTGCCCGGTTTTTGGAAGAGTTGGGAGAAATCTCGGATTGCGAGGACATCCTGGGTGCCTACCAGAAGATGAAATCGCACCCGGACATCCTCCAGTTTATCAAGGACCACATGGAACCCAGCACCCGGGATATGAACGGATTTTGGAAGACGAAGACAGGTCAGGAAATCCTCGAAGAAGGGCTCAAGGATTATCGCAGCGATGATCCTAAATAAGTTGCTGAAAGCGGGATGGTGGCCAAGCTCCCGTCCTGACCTCCAATTTGAAAATTCACCACATTGCATCAATTGGTGTTCCAGACTATCAAACATAATTCAATTTCTTTACCCAAGAGGTGGTTCATGTCTCGTATCGTTGCAGCTCTGGCTGCCCTACTCGCTTCCGCATTTCTGATGCAGGCTTCAGTCTCCACGGCTGCGGAAGCTAGGCTGTGGAAAGTGTCTGCGGAAAATCATGAAGTTAGCTTTTTAGACGCGTGCGATGAAACTCTCGTTGCCCAGCACATTCTCCTAAAGGACGTCACACAGAGCGTAGTGACCCAAGAGTTGGCAAAAAAGTATGAGAAGCAAGTGGACGCCTATAATGCCAAGCTAGAAGCCGCAAAGACCTGCGAAGATTTCGCGGCCGTCCACAACGAACTCAAATCCTTACTGGCCACGCTGGTTCCAGATATGACCAAGATCCATAGCAGTGCCACAACGGTCGACGGTCTATTGGAGACACCAGAAGCGAAGATGATGGTGGAGATGCTGGCCGAGGCCTTGCGCGACTCTAAAAAGTCGAAAAAATAGTCGAACTAAATATCAAAAAACGGGGCGCGAAGGGGCCGGGCGGACCGGCTCCGGGCGCGCCCTTCGCCGGCATTGAACACTCTCCACACTGCAATTGAAAATTCACTACGTTGCATCATTTTCGATCCTGGTCTAAACAACCATTAAATTTCTTTAACCAAGAGGTGGTCTTTATGTCCCGTATTGCCGTGGCTCTTGCCGCAGTGCTCGTTTCTGGATTGATGATGCAGGCTTCCGTTAGTGCGGCCGCTGAAGCTGAGTTCATCAGGATAGCCGACTCTAGTCCAACGAATCTGACGCTCGAATGCGATGAAACTGTCGCAGCGAAACAGGCCGTCATGGAGATGCTCATCCAGGGCGCGGATGATGAGACCATAGCTGAACACAAGGCGGCTATTGAGGCTTACTCTAAGGTGGCACGCGCAACGGATACCTGTGAAGAACTGGTGGTAACCAACAAGGCTCTCGAAACCCTCTTTATGAAGATGCTCGAATTTCCCGGTACTGCCGCCGACCTATGGGAAGTGCCCATCATGAAGGCCTATTTGCAGGCGGCTCTTGAAGCTATTCGAGATGAAAAGAAGAACAAATAGTCTCCGACAAGCTAGAAAAACGTCGCGGAAAGCCGGAGCTTAGCCTCCGGCGCCGCCGGCGCCTCCTCCCCCGCCCAGCCGCCACACGAATCCGAAACCAATATAGAGAGACGTTCCCGGGCTAAATCCGAATTTCATATCCGAGCGAAACCACGCCGAGCCGGTCAGGTGAGCTTGAATCCCACCCCCCGCATGAGCTCCAAAAATCAATTTATCGCCTCCGCCCTGACCGCTATAATAGGTCGTATCGGCTCCGATGTAAGCCATACCCACTAAGGTTTCGACGGGAATATCCATGCGGAAATCCACATGGATATTCTTCCACTCCTGGCCCTCGCCGTTGCCTGTGATCAATCCGCCCTCCACATAGGAGCCGGGAGACATGCGAACCCCTCCGCGCACTCCCCCGAGTCCCATGATTTCTGTCACGCCGCTGATCTGATTGGGCAGAAGATTTCCCAGGTGAAAGCCGAACTCATACAAAGCATCATGGCCCGGAGCCGCTGCGGCGGAGGCGTTGGGGTCTTGCGGTTGAGCGTGGGTCGTCACGCCCCAAGTGATCGCCAGGAGGAGAAGCTGCCGCAGCCATTTTGTTATCATGGTTTGATGCTAGCCTAAAGATTTCGGAGCCACAACCGAACCTTGACCCCCTCCCCGTTTGGACTAAAGATAAACCCATGCCTCAGCGCCATGAGAGCCATTTCAAGGGCTTTGATCAGACGGAACTTTTCTTTCAGACGTGGACACCGGCTACTCCCCGTGGCGCCTTGGTTATCACCCACGGTCTTGCGGAACACAGTGAATGTTATCACTCTCTGGCCAAGACCCTGATGGAGGATGGATGGCAGGTGTTCGCCTGGGACATGCGGGGGCACGGTCGCTCGGAGGGCAAACGGGGATACGTCCGCGAGTTTTCGTACTACATTAAAGATCTGGACACCTTCGTGACGCTCGTGAACGCCACCCGCAATACCGATCAAAACCTTGTGTTCCTTGGACACTCGATGGGTGGATTGGTTACGTTGCGTTTCCTGCAAACTCATCGCGCGGATCATGCCGCCCTCGTGCTCAGCTCTCCCGCTTTTGGATTGAGTGTGGCCGTACCTAAAATGAAAGAGATGCTCGCGCATTTTGCCGCGCGCTGGGCCCCCACTTTGACGATGTACAATGAAATCCGCTATGAGGATCTTTCGCGCAGTGAGCAAATCATCGAGTCTTACCAACGCGATCCACTCCGGCATGATAAGGTCTCGCCAGGGTTGTTTCTGGGGATGGTGGAGGCCTTTCCAGCGGCGCTGGCGCAAGCGGAAGACATTCGACAACCCGTGCTGATGCAGCTCTCGGGCGACGATCGCCTGGTAAGTACGCCGGCGTCGCGCGAGCTTTTTGAACGCATGCCAAACCGCAAGAACCAGCTGATCGTATACCCGGAAAGCCTACACGAGGTTTATAATGATCTCGACCGTGACCAGGCCATTGCGGATTTGAAGAAGTTCGTGAACCCCTATCTGAAATAGCAGATTCAAACGGGAGTTTTTATCATGCGCCTGCTTCTATCGCTTAGTCTTCTTTTTGTTCTCAGTGCCTGTGCGCAAAAGCCCGTCAGCGCGCCCGAATCACCAGCTGAAGCTGTGGCTCCCCTTCCGGCCGAAGAGTACAAGGGCTTGATTGGAAAATACACGATGGGCACGGATCAGTACTCGGGCTTTTATCAAACGTTCCAGGCGGATGTGACCATTCTGAACACGCGCGTGATGACGGCGGTGTTGCGTCAGCGGGGGGCCTTCCTGCAGTGGGACACGCGGGAGTATCAGCGCGAACGCGAGAAGTTTTTGCAGGAAGCCAGCGCCTATTCCAAGTTTTTCCTGCGTTTCTTCAGTCCTGAACGTGAATATGCCGATCTCCATAAAGGCAAATCTATATGGAAAGTTTATCTCGAAGTCGGCGGCAGTCGATTTGAGGGCAAGGTTCGCAAAATGGACCAGAAGCTGGTGGAATTGCAGACGCTGTTTCCCCATGTGGATCGTTTCAGCGTCGCTTATGAGGTGACCTTCAACGTGCCCATGACCACAGTGGAGCGCAGTCCCAGCAAGGTAGTTCTGACTAGCAGCTTAGGCGCCGCTGAATTCAAGTTCCCAGCGAGCGAATGAATCACCGCCAAAATCGCGCATCTCGGTTTTTCTGAGCAAAGGATACACCACGACCAATTGAATGGGATCATGATGGCCGAACTTGCGCAGGGCCCACGCATAGAGCGACAACTGCGCGAAAGCCGTCTCGGCGTGGTCGGGAGACCCGGATTTGTAATCCACCACGTAGAGCTGGTCCTCCCGCTTGCCCCACAGATCGATCTGTCCCTGAATCACGCCTTTTCGTGTTTTGATCTGAAATCCCCACTCGACTTCACCTTGAGTGATCAACTCACGCAGCGGCGGCGACTGCAAACTTGCGACGTATTCCAAAGCCTCACGGAACTCTTCCGTCTCGAGCCCCTCCCAGGTGTTTCGATACTTCAGCGCCTCGAGCGCCTTGTGGATTCCGACTCCCCGATTTTGAGCCTGCCAGCGCCGAATGACCTCCTCCACACGCGTGCTTGCGGCGGACGCGGTGAGCATACCCGTTACAGAGCGGCGGTTCTCCGGAATGGCCGCCGACTCGCGCCAGCGACTGCGAACCTCCCGGCCCTCCTCCGTGCGCAAGTGGTAGGGTTCAGGCTCGGGCCATTCGCACCTCACTTCGAAGCCATAGTGGTCACGGACATGCGCACCGGGCTCAAGCTGAAACCAGGAACTGCGCGAGGCCCACGAATCCCTTCCCACCGTCGACCACGTCAGAGTGAGCGAGACTTTGGCGCGAGTCAGGGCCACATAAAGCCAGCGGTCAAACTCCGCCAGCTCCCGACGTTGCTGATGGCGCAAGTTCAGGTGTCCGAGCAGGCTCGAAACGAATTCGTTCTTCCCTTTGTCCCAGACCGGAAAGAAAAAGCGTCCCCCATCTGTTTCAAGGGGAGGCGTGTGCGACGTGCGGGGGGATTCCCCCATGCGCGGCAGAATCACGTGGTCGAACTCCAGTCCTTTGGAGCCATGTATGGTCATCAGGTTGATGCAGTTGGGCTCTTGTGCAGATGCTGCGTCCCCTTCTTGAGAGTCCATGGGATCACTTCCGTCATCTTCCAGCAAATCCAAGACCGATCCCCCGTCCTTTTCCAAAGTGTGCGCGCGCAGAATCAGCTTCCATAAATTGGATTCCTTGCGACCCGCGGGGTCATTGACCAGACTCAAGTCCACATAGGCCGCTGCACACAAGGATTCCTCGAACGCACGAACCAAACCGAGCTGAGCCACCTGGTCCTGGGCGCGGCACAGACGTATCACGCTGTCGGTGGATTCTTCGATCGACAGAAGTTTGCACCAAAGTGAGCGCGGCTTGTCCGCCATCCACTCCTCGATCCGGTAATCCTCGATAAAAAACCAAGGTGAGCGCAGGAGCTGAATCAAATTCGAATTGTCATGGGGATTGACGAGAAACTTCCATAGGGCGCGGGCATCCAAAACCTCGCGCCGTTGACCAAATCCACGCGCCGCATGTACATGGGTGGGATAACCGAAGTTCCGGAGCGCTCGTGAAACTTCGACCAGATTTCGGTGCGTCCGCCCCAATACGCAGATCCGCTCCAGGCCGACTCCGTTCCTCACCAATTCCTGAACACGTGTGACTATAGCTTTGAGTTCTTGGTCGGCGTCTTCCGCCTTGAAGAAGGTCACGCAGGACCGTGTGGGCGGGGCCGGATCCTCGCGCGGATCCATGTGTGCGAAGCCCGCACCCAAAGAACTCATAAAGTCATTGATCCATAAAAGGAGATCGGGTTCGGAACGGTAGTTGCGGCGCAATTCTCGAATTGCCGCGCCGGAAGCCTTGAGTTCCTCCTCCGTTGCGGAGAAAACACTGACTTCGGCACCGCGAAAGAGGTAAATGCTCTGCTGAGGATCCCCGACAAAATAACGCGGCTGTGCGGCCATCAGCGCCTTGAGACAAGCCACCTGCAACGGACTTGTATCCTGGTACTCATCAATCATCCAAAAATCCCAGTTCGCGGCAAAAACGGACCCGAGAAACGGTTGGGCGCGCAAGACCTCCATTGACTTCAGTTCCAAGTCTTCCATTTCAAAGCGCGCCTGTCCCTCTTTGAGTGTGGCCATCTTGTGAGCAAATGCGCGCCCCAGGCCTGCGAACTCGCGCCAGGACGCCACCATGTCTGGCCACAGATTCCGGTTCCAGCATGTCCGCCCCATCTCGGTTTTAAACTCTTTGACCACGTCGTCATAACGTTCATGTAAGGGTTCAAGGTGCTCACACTTTTTCGACCGTCTCGGCTTGGTTGGAAGCTCGCCGAGTTCCGCACCATCCCCGCTCCATCTTGCAACGAAGTCGTTTATTCCCGCGGCAAAACTCAGCCATCCACGGTCATCCGTGCCGGCCTCAAACTCGTGAACAAGCTGCCGTAAACGCTCACGCCAGCTCGCGATCACCCGATCCGCGGCGGCCTGTAGATCCTCCATTCCCGCCGGTTCGAGCCCGGGACTCTCGCCCATGTACGCAGCTCCGCGGGCCGCCCCGTCAAAACGACGGCACATCTGAAGGACCCGATCGAAGCCGTAGGTCTCCAGCCAACGCAAGCCCTCCGGATGCTCGACCAGAACATCACGTAAGACCTGGCGGGCCAGGTGATCTCCCTCGGCTTCGCTGATCAACTGAAATCCCGCATCGATGCCGGCGAGATGCCCCACCTGGCGTAAAAACAGATTCAGCAAACCATGAATCGTTGAGATCTGCAGTCGCCCGGGATCGGAAACAAACTGCAAAAGTGCGGCATCCCGATCCGAACAGGCGCGCAGGATCAGGCGCTCTTTAAGCTCCTGGGTGGCTTTGCGTGTGAATGTGGTGAGCACAATTCGGGGTTGCTCCCCGCGGGCCTGAAAATGGCGAAACACCTCAACGACGGTGTTCACCAGCCCGCGCGTCTTTCCGGCGCCGGCGCCAGCGCGAACGAGCTCCGATTTCAATTCAGATGCGGGGCTCGACATAAAGCGCTCCAGGAACAAGTCTGACAGTGAGTCTCACCATCAGGGCGGGGATTCATTTCTCCATTGAGGATCTGGCTTAGTGTCGCGTTCAGCTTCTCCTCAAGCTGGCGGAAAAGTTCCGCCTTGTCCCTCGCAGTTATAAAGTTTCGGAATTTCTCATCGCAGGAATACAGTTGGCTGGATTCCTCGCGCAGGTGAAACCCTTTGCGCCGGTCCCCCGCTTTGATCACGAAATAATTGGCGGCCGCCACCGGACCGGCCGGAATTCCCGCCAACCCCCGCTCCAAGAGATAAGAGTAAAACGCCAACTGAATCTCATGATTCTCGAGCCAAGAGTTCCAGTTGCGAAGGTTTGTGGTGCTGGCTTTGTAGTCAATAACGGCGTAGCGGCCCTCAGCGTCCTGATCCACCCGGTCCAACCGGCCCGAAATTACCACGCGCGTGGGCGTTGCCGTCGCTCGCCCCGATTCTTCGTCCCAATAACATTGGAACTTCAGTTCGCGACCCACCGTGCGCGTGAACGGGAACCGTGCGCGCCACGCCTTTTCGAATTCTAAAAACTGGCGGGCCAAACGGACGTGCTGCGCTCGAATGGCGGGCCACAGCCTTTCATCTCCCAAGCGCACGCCGACACGGGCGCGGCACGCCTCGACCAGGGCGGACAGCTCCTCATCAGTTCGCTCCCAGTTTAACGGCTCGTGGGTCAACTCCTCGGCAAGTGCATGCAGAAGGCTCCCGCGCGTGCGTCGATCCAGATCGAGATCGAGAACGGGTTCATCACTGAGGCGGAATCTCCTCTCCGCCGCAAACTGGAAGGGACACTTCCAGTAGCGCTCGAGGCTTGAGGCGGACAGGCGAACTTCGCGCGCGGCCGGCTTCCATGTTGTCACCGTGAGATCTCCGTCCCGACGCAATCCCAGCTTGAGGCCCTCCATCTGAGACGGGGAGAAGGCGCGCAGGCGCGCAAGCCCCATGAAATCGTGCTTTTGAATTTCATCCCAGCGCGTGCTCCCTGGTCCCTCCGCCTGATGTTTCAGCTGCCCATTCACAAACCCCGCCCACATCCACAGGCGCGAGGGCGTCAGCACGCGGCCCGTGAAATCCGTTCCCGCGAACGTCACACGCAGCTGCTCCCATGACTGCTGAAACAGCCAAAGAGCTTCGAATTCCAGCTCCTGGCGGTCTGCTGTCCCGATCGCGAATCCGGTGTCGTCGAAAATCTTTTGCCCCTCGCTCGCGCTCACGGGCGAGGTTTCCATATGACGAAGGGCACCCTCCGCTAGATTGAGCAAAACGCCGTGGCTGGCCGGAAGCCAATCCGCCGAGCTCAATGAAACACACCAGATGCCGCTCGGGTCTTCCTTGAGTGGAAGTTCGCGCCGAGCCAGAAGACCTTCAAAGTAGCTCAACCATTGTTGTGGGAGAAGTTGAAGCTCAGAGGGAACCTCCTGCCCCACATGCTGCAGGAAAACCCCTAAGCGCGTGGTCTCGGCCGAAGCCTTCCACTGGCGCAAGGACCAGCTCAGAAAATCGGCGAGGACGACCGGCGTGTCCGCGGGAGGTGTCCAGGTTCCGGTGAAGAGATTGGTGGCGCGCTTCAAGTCTGAGGCACCATAAATGCGACTAAACAGCACGCGGAATTCCTCGCATGAGAGCGGCGGTGATTCGCGTTGCGAGAAAAGATGCACCTCGAGGTCGCGTGAGGAGATTTTTTCCAGACTTGTTCTCAGAGTGGAAAGCCAATGGGCCATTTCTATAAATCCGCCGAGTTTGGCTGTTACGGGTTTCGCCGCTGGGATGCCCTCTTCGCGCAAGTAGAGATGGAGCGCGGGCCAGTACTCTTCAATGTCAGGAGCAATGATGGCGATCTTCTCCGGTGGAACCCCAGTGTCGAGCCAAGACCTCACCTTGGCGACCGCATCCTTCACCTCTGCCAATTGTGTGGAAAATCGGCCAAAAGAAAGAAATCTCTGGCGCGGCGGTTCCCACGTCCCACCCCCTTTAAATGGCCGGCTCACCAGATCGTCATACGGACGAAGTGTGTTTTGCATCAGTCCCGCCCACGGCACTTCTGGATAGATCAGCCGGACATCAAAATAGCGTCCGAGCTCTTTGATTAACTGCCCCTCCACGCGCGTGATCCGAGGCCCCAGATCAAACGTGAGCGTGCGCGTCCATTGCAACTGACTCGCGTCCCGCGCGAGCAGGAGTCCGGGAAGCCAATTCACCATCACAAGGTTTCGCTCTTGGCATCGCTTCCAAATCGTGGAGGCCAGTTCAAACCAATGTCCCCAGCGCACATAACAATCTTCGTTTTCCTGGAACCACTCCGCCATAATCACTTCATATTGGGGATCGGCGAGCACGTTGATCCACATTCGAATCTGATTTATGACGACGGGAACCGCTTGTGGAGATCGCGCCCACGACAGATTCATAGGTTGGATCCAGTTCCAGAATAGCGTTTGCGCCAATTCCGGTGTCAGCAGTCTCACTTCAGGGTGAAGTTGAAAGGCAAATCTCTTCCAGAGCTCTGTGGCCCGCATCACCGCGCACTGGGCGAGAACCCCCTGGCGATCCAGCAGTTCACTTTGAAGCTGCCATTTAGACTGGAGATCGGAAACCACCCATGTGTGCCTGGACGCATCGATCTCCGCGAAATGACGTCGCTTTGTCTCCGGATCCGGGCATCTGAGCACTTCAAGCATTGACTGTCCCGCGTTGTCCTGTGGCCTTGTGTTCTGGCGTAGGAATGTTTCCAGTAAACCCAAAGCATAAAAGGCAGGACGGTGAATGATCAATGGGCTTAGCGTCGCTGCTTCAGACGCCGCCCGCCCCAGATGGAGCCGGAATTCGAGCCACTGCCCGTGGCCTGCCGCCCGCCTTTGGGTTCCACGCCTGGAGCCGTGAATCCGCCGATTCCGAGTTCCATCGTAAATTCCAAGGCATAGCGGCGATCCTCAATCTGACCGGGATAATCCCCAAGCTCCACCCCGTACGTGGCGGCATCCACGCGAAATAATCCCAGATTTACACCCGCGCCCGCGGTGTAATACCCCTCGCGAAAACCCGCGCGCAGATCCAACAATGGAAGACCGATCTCGACTCCAAAATTGATCTTGCGTGTAAGTTGAATGTCCGGCCGGTTGATCAAACGAAAGTCGACGGCTGGCGCCACGGAAACAATAGGAGTGTAAAACAAAAGCGCGGCGCCCAGTGTGATGTCATTGTCTTCGGTGGGGATGTCGGCGCCAGGATCGTCGGAACGAAACTTCATTCCGCCCAGATTCTTCCACACCGTTGATAGGGTCGCCGTAAAAAAGGGAGCCGGCAAAATGAGATTAACGCCGGTATCCACACCGTAGCCTTTTCCCCACCCTGTGACGTTGCTGTAGATCACATCCGGGTCGAGATCGGCAATTGTGCTCGCGCCCCAAGGAACGCGCGCGCCCATGCGCTTAATGTATTTGAGATTGAACCCAGCGTGGACAAATGGTCCGATAGGCGCGCCAAATCCCAGCACGTAGCCATAATCATTGATCACGCTGGTGTAAATTTCCGGGTAAACCGGATTATCGATCCGGATTAAGGCATCGATATGATCATAAACCGCAATCCCGATCATGGGCGCCGTGAACGCGGACGACGCTCCCGCGCCTGACCAGACGTGTTCGCCGTAAAGATCCTCAATAGCTTCAGAAAACTCATCCGAGTCGTCCGTATTTAGATCTCGAATCTTGTTGTACGTATCCAGTTCGTTGGCGCCGGCGCGCAAACTGAAAATTTTGAAATTCAATCCGCTCACGCGCGCCAATCCAGCAGGATTGTAAAACAGCGCGGAATCATCATCGGATAGGGCCGTATAGGCATCGCCCATTCCCAGGGCACGAACGGTGGAGTTGATGGTCGAGATCTCCGTCTGGGCGCCGGCTTGGGGGACGGCTCCCGCCCACAGCATGGCTATTAGGAGCGCCAAGCGAATTGTCACAGACGTCGTTGGGGATTTCCTCACGGGAAGCACTCGCACACGGTGATATCCCCATTGCAACCGGCGCCGAGGGGATCAAGTCCCACGGCTGAATCTTCCTTGAGCAAGCTGCGGATGGCCAGCAAGTGATTGGCTGTGAAATCCGCCGGGTCAGTGACCGTGCAAAAGTTGAACGCCGGGGCGAGATCCTCCAGTTCCTCGCACACCGCAGTCATATCCTCAACCGCGTCACCCGCGAGACTGACGGAAGATCCGATGGCGGTGAGATTTGCCATCGCCAGTGTCAACCCCGTTCCCACCTCACGCACATCGTCGTCATCCATATCGCCGCCCGCCGTGCGCGTCCCGCCACCGGCCGCACAGACATCATAACCGGCCGTAACCATGCCGTCTTGATCCGTATCCGCATAGTAGCTGAGGACATTTCCGATCTTAGCGAAGCTGATCAGCACGAGGAGAAGATTTTCGTCAGTGGTCCGGGCCGACACCGAACCGATGGATTCGACAAGGTCCTCGGCCTGAATACAAGAGTCAATGGTTGCGGTCGTCGTGCCCGCGCGGAAATGGCTCATCAGTAGGGGAAACAGCCGCGTGGTGGCAAGTCCCTCAAGCGCCGCTACAAAGGGAAGAAAACGCAACCCGCACAGCCCCGCGTGGGCTTCCGCCTTGAGCGCGACCACGGCTCGATTAGTAGCGAAGGCGCCGGTAATGGAATCCAAAGTCGTGAGCGCGCCCGTGTAATTGCCATTATTGATTTGGTCCTTCGCTTCATTGAAAAGGGCCTGGTTCGTGGTTTTGTCCGCCAGACTTTCAAGAATGTTGACCGAGCAGCTGAGAGTGGTCACGCCAATGAATAAAACTATCCCCCGCCCCACCAAGCCGCGCATTTTGCCCCCGCATTCACGCTCGCGTTTATGTTCGCGTTCGTATTCGCAATCAACATTCTTTTATCATTATTTTAGATGAGCTCGGCGCGGTGACACCACAGGCCACCAGTCTAGATTGACTCTTATGAGTCTGGCTCGAGTCTGGTTGATGAGGATTTGGCTCGACCTATGGATTGCACTCGCCCGTGGACGAGTTATAGGTCTTCTTGTCGAGATAGCAGAACAACGCTTTTCCGACATTGTCCGGCACACCGCCGGCGGCATCAACGGCGGAATTCACATCCGTGCAAACCTTGTCGTCCGCATTTTCTGAGGCGCAGTAGGAATCCGCAAGCGTGACAACCGCACTTCCGATCGTCGAAATATCGGTTTTGCAGTCGTTAGGCATAGGATTGACCGCGCAATGATCGAGCATGGCTTCCACAGCTGCGTTCACGGCCGTCGGATTCGTGATATCAATTGAACCCACCACCGCCTCGATCACCTTGCGTGTGCCACTTCCGGCCACAATAATTCCCGAGAGATACTTAAGTCCCGGAACTCCCGAAGCCTGGCAGAACTCATCCGCGGCGACAGCTTTTGTATAGCCTTGGGAGATGTTCGGCTGGTCAAGAGCGAGAATCGCCATAAATGAAGCCGTCTTATTCTCCTGCACACTTTCATCCTTGATGGCTTCGTAAGCCTTAACCACCTTGTTCTCGACCAGACCTCCCGACGTCATATAAATCGCGCATTTGAGGATGTTGGCTTGCTGTGAGGTGTACTTTTCCACATACGTCAAACAGGCGTCCGCTTGAGTGGGCTCCGATTGAGGAACTTCGTCCAAGCACTGCTGAGCCTTGGCAAGATCATCCATCTCCTTGTTACCGGAACAGGAAAGCACGGCAAACGCGAGAAGCACAGCGAGAATGGAATGTACAAAAATCTTTATAAATCGCATAAGAACGTCCCTCTATATGAAGTTTCGGCACGTCCCCAAGTCCACTGAAGGTCGCGTGCCTCGTTCCTGGACTTGCGTCGAAAATCCACTGGAGGATCTCAAGACGAGACGCGAGGACGTCGATAGTTGGATCATGATGAGGCACGCCTTCTCACTCATACTCGTTGTGACTCTCTCCTCCATCCCGGTCTGGGCGGCGGAACGCTACGAGTTTTATAACGGCGTGCGCGCCCTGGGAATGGGCGGTGCCCGTGTCGCCGTGGTGAATGACGAAACGGCCTTGCTCGTAAACCCCGCAGGCCTCGGTAAACTCCGGGACTACTTCATTACAATCGCCGACCCGGAAGCGGGTGTCGGTCAGGAAACCGAACGCATTGCGGGGCCCGACATCTTGAAAATGACCGATCCGCAAGATGCCCTGGATAAGCTCAACAAGGATAAAGACACCCATCTGCATGAGCGCGCGCAGGTGTTCCCGTCCATAGTGGTTCCAAACTTCGGCTTAGGTATTTTTGGAAAGTACGAGGTGAATGCCGAGGTGGATTCTCAAACCAACACTTATCTCTACGACTACACCAATGATTATGCGATTGTGTTTGGATTTAATCTTCGATTGTGGAACGGCATTGTGAAGATCGGAACCAACGCCCGTATTACCAACCGCACCGAAGTTCGACGTGATGATCTTGATCCCGCCTCCACCACTCTCAAGCTCAAGGAGCTGGCCACTGAAGGTGTAGGCGTGGGTAGCGACGTGGGCTTGATCCTGGCAGCGCCGATCGCATGGCTTCCCACGCTCGGCGCCGTGTATCGCGACGCAGGTCGAACGTCGTACTCTCTGCGCGATGGTATGTTTATGACCACCACCGATCATCCGCAGTCCACCCCAGCCAGCCTGGATGTGGCGCTCGCGCTTCATCCCATCATGGGCAAGCGGCTGCGCTCCACTTGGACCGTTGAGTATCGCGATGCTCTCACTGACGACGAAGTGGAAACAGAAGATGCCATGCGCCGCACACACGTCGGCATCGAAATCAACTATGCCGACGCGTTCTTTGTCCGTGGAGGAATGCACCAGCGCTACTGGAGCGCCGGAATGGAACTCGCGATCATCAACTACCAATTTCAGGTGGCTTCCTATGGTGAGGAAATCGGCACCCCCGACACACCCCGCGAAGATCGACGGTACGTAGCGAAGTTTGCCTTCCGGTTCTGACTGGAGTCGCGGAGCGACGTCATAGGTCGCGTCATATCGTATGGTATGCGTCGTCGTCATACGGATCGTATATTGCACCCACCGCCCCGACGGGCATTTCCCTTGCACAAGGTTTCCGTGGCCAGTTGATTTGATTTTACGAGGAGAATGGCATTGATTCCGTGTGTAGGTTTTAGACAAAGGCGACAATTTGCGCTCGGGCTGATCATGATCGCATTCTCTTTTTCCAGTCTCGGGACGCAGGCCGCGGAGCCCGTCCAGGTCCGCTGTGCGCTGCTGGATTTCAACTATCAGCAAACGGATCGTTCTTTTGTTCTCTCCATAGGCGGTATGGGAGCACAATCAGTGGTTTTGGAAAGCCGTACAGAGCTTCTTCCTCAAGGGCTTCGATCACAAGACGGATCCGCCTCCGTATGCAAACGTCCCGGTATGAAAGATTCAACGGATTATGAAAATAGCTATCAAACCTGTGGCGTAAGGGCTCAGTTTTCCAGCTTCGATGACCTACAGATTATTTCTGACTTCAACGGACATTTCACCAGCCTGCCTAAGACGTGGAAGATGAGCCAAGATTTCTTGACCGACAAAGACCTCATCGATTCTCGCAAGGAAGATGGGCGGGTCGGATTTATCTATGTTTATGAGAGAGGCCGGCTCAGCAAAGCTTTTCCCATCCAATGTTCACCGGAAGTATTGAATGTGTTTATCCCGGGGGCCAGCCAGTGAGCCCTTCCGGGCAGGATCGTGTCTGTTTCAGGGCAGGAGGAAAATTATGTCCAAAAAATTTCATCTCATACCGGAATTTGTTTTTATCTGTGCGACACTATTTATGAGTTCAACCCTCTCCGCTCAGAGCCTCTCGTCCGCGAAGCCTGATCCCTCTTCTTCCGAAAGCCCCGATATGGCCAGCCGGGGGATCCGCTTCGCGCTCACGGGCTCCTCACTCCACGCCAAGTTTCGGACGAAGTCTGACGGGCGTCCGGTGTCACGTACGGAGTACCTGGAACCCAGTGCGGGGATTTCGTTGGGCTATGCTCATCTACCTTCCCGGGGCTTAGGATGGATCGGCGGGTTTACCTTTTCAGAGCTTCGCGATAAATCTGACGATGGCGATCTCTACAAAGTCACCATGGCTCGGATTGAAGCCAATCTCGCCTATGTACTCAAACCTCGTCTTTACTTCAAGGGTGGCCCCAACGTGAGCGGCTTCACTCAGAGTGACATCCGCGACGAGTGGAATCCCTATATCGGAGCGCAAGCCGCCGTCGGTGTTCAATTCAATCAGAGATTCGGCGTGGAGTTCGGCTATATGTATATGCAACAACGCGGCGAGGGTGAAGGGCGAGAAATCAAGCTAACGGAGCGGGGACCGGAGATATCCCTGACCGCGACCTTTTAGAACTGGCCCACTTGCGTGTGCATTCATTGCGCTCCGATCAAGTAAAGATTGTGGAATAATGCGTACATAGCCAGGTGGCCGGCCAATCTTTCCGGGAGTTTGGTGGTGCACCATGTTTTTCGTATCAATCGATTCACATTAGCGCGAAACATCGCGCACGTGTGATTCAGGCTGAACAAGGGATCAAAGCGGATCTTCTTAA
>JBFWQY010000030.1:0-61039 GCA_050249195.1 Bdellovibrionales bacterium | reverse complement strand
CGAGTCGCGAAAATACCGGCGGGAACTGAAATCGCCGGAAAGTCCGTATCCTCGCAATAACACCGTCTGGAATGTCTCATAATGAGCTGTGCCAAGAAAAAGGGAGGCCTAAGTAAACGGCATTACCAGGTCGGTGCGCCCAAGGTCTGATCAATGTAAATGTGCTAGACATTCAGCAGACGTACTTCACCTCAATTCGCGCATACGGATTGCATGTTTCCGGCCTATGAGGGGGCTCATTGAGGATAACGACCGCAGCATTCTTGCTTTTGATTCCCAGCCTTTCATTAACAGCTTGCCATGAGGGCCTACGGTTGCTTTCGGCCGCCAAGACCGACTTGTCCTCGGTTGTTAAAGCGAGGCAGGCGTGCACTCCGGCGGCCGTTGAAAGTTGTCCAATCGCCAATGGTACCGGCAGTCGAACTTGTAGCCGCGACGGCTCTGACTGGGGACCCTGCACGGGTCCATCTACTTGCGACCCCGGCTTTGAACTCATGGATGGCTCGTGTGTTCGAAAAGCTATTCATTGCGGTGATCTTGATACCATCAAGATGCGGCCGGAGCAGGGCTCAGCTTTCTTCTACGAATACTTCGCTGCTGGAGGCGATTCGATTTCCTCCCCTACCTCCTCGAATGTTGTCCTATTTGAAAACGGAACCAAACTCGGAAGCGGCCACTCTCAACATGCCGACATTCGCGCCAAGAACGGTGGTCGCTTCAGCCACTGGGGACAAAGTTTATATTTTTCGTCAAGCGACGGGACTGATCCGCGCACCAACGGCCGCAGGTATTCATGGGGAGTTCGCGGCAGTACCTGCCCGACGATGATCTGCGGACCTATCGATGCCGTGCGGGCTTCGCCCGATTCAGGTCTCAGTTTTGTCTTGGAACGAAGCTTTGGATTCAAAGGGGACGCGAGTTCTTTCCCACGGCGCTCAAGCCTGCAACTTTTTGAGAATGGCGTTCAGCTGGGACCCGGGCACTCCTTCCACGCCGATATCCGAGCCCATGGCAAGGGCCGCTTCAGTCACTGGGGTAACGCTCTTTTTTTCTCAACCTCTGATGGCAGTGATCCACGATCGAATAACCGCAAATACACCTACGGCGGCGACTGTCGCGCCCTAAAGAAAATCGAATTCAATACACTCTCGTCCACTGTGCCTGGGTATGCCACCTTTCAGAGTCACAACCAAAAAGTGCTCTCAAACCAATTCGGTGTTTTCATCGTTCATCTATCTAAGACTTACGACGCTGACAGCGAAGACTACACATGGCAGCTTAAGCGGAGCACAGACAACGGTGCGACATTCAAAACCGTGTATGAGGGTAGGACGCATTCGAAGGCGCCCGCGATTGAGTCTGATGAGGCCGGGAATATTTATTTATTCGTGAGCGACTACCCGACCCAAAACGCCTTTATGTACCGGTTCTCGCCAAATAACGGTTACTTGGCCCCAATTCAGATCGTCACGATTCCTGGAGGTTCCGCTGGAAAGTTCGCGGCCGTATACGACTCGACTCGCAAGCGGCTCTACTACAATGGGTGGAGTTCGAAGATGTGGACCTTGGATTTGGAAGGCAACATCTTGGGCTCAAAAGAGATGGTTCGGAGTGGCCAAGTGGCCGGCCCTCAGTATCCACATTTAGCCATGCTCGGCGGCAAGCTGTTCTTCGCTTGGACATCGGTCTTTCATGGTAAATATCTTTATTGGGATGCCCATGCAATGAAGTCCGAAGATGGGGGAGCGACCTGGCTGGATATGAACAGCTCACCAATCACAACGCCGGTCGCAGCCGATCACGAAAGCGCGGCCTACGAACTCGTGCCTTCTGGCGAGCTTGGCTACCACAATTGGCTCGCGAACATGCTGCCAAAGGGCGACGCCGTGCACTTTATGTACATGAACCAGGCCCCTTCTGTTTCGGAACACTACATCCGCTACAATCTCAAGATTCCAGGTGAAGATATCCGCACTCCAACCGAGTTCCGCGGACAGATTTTTTCACTGCGCAGTTTGGATGGCTTTTTTTCGAGCCCAGACGAAACCGAGACCTCGACACTTTATGCGGTCTCAGTCAGCATTCCGCTACCAGGCGAATCACAGTCGCGTATTGCGGTGCTGGCCAGTGATGATAATGGGCGTACCTGGTTCGATTATGCCTATAGCCCTTTTACTATGAGCCCGTATGCTGTTACGGGAAGCCGACGGGTATCCCTTGGAGGCGACGTCCACGGCATGTTCGTTAACCAGAGCGCAAGCGGTGCGAGGGATTCGCATCAGCTTATTTACTTCCGCGTTCCGGCCGATCCCTAGTAGAGTTTGAAATGCATTCCCCTAAGTAGCCGCATCAAGATGACCGATTCCGTTGTGCAAAGAGGAATTCGCACTCCCCGCGGCTTAATGGGCTGCTGCTAAGTTCCCAGGTATCCGACGAACAATGATCATGCCTTCGTTGAACACCGCCATATTTAGAACCTGCCCCCTTTGACTTGGCTCACATTTTGAAAGAAACGGTGATAGTGATCATATAATCCTGGAGGGAATTACAATGAGGCCCCGGATGACGATTTTTTTGCTTTTAATGACTTTTTTTGCTTTCGATAGTCTCGCTTCTGCTGCTGATCTTCTCGATCCTGTCCTTGTAGAAGAAGGACAGTTTGAGCTGAAGTGCACTGAACGACTCCAGTCCTCGAGTGAGCTTAAATGCAAATACCCTTACCTCCTGATCAAGGGAGAAGAAGGCTCAAAAAAGCACTTCATTGTCACATCATCGACGTCTCTGCCCAACTCAACCCCTGGATATGAAAGGATAATGATTCAAGGGTCGGAGGTTCGCACGTCACATGCCGAGATCTGCCTTGCGTTCGGACGCAAGCCCGAAGTCACAGGTCTTTTCGTGGAAGACGAGGCTGTTTCTTTGGAGGAGCTAACCAGAGAGAAAGCCGGACTGGCGGCTTATACATCCCGCTCACGCGCCTTTATCCAGCCAGATCTAGATACACTTAAGCATGGAGCGAGTCGATTTACCAAGGCGGGTGATCCTCTATTTACGATCATTGAAATTCAGCGCTGTGGACCTGAACTCAATTTGTTTGAACAAATCTTCCGTTAAGTGTTAGAGGGAGGAGTTCCCGAAACACACTACTAAAGTGTCCGGCATTTACTCTCCAAGCAGCGCTTTCATCTGACGAGCGAGCACGTCGGCCCAGGCCATTCCAGCCGTTCTGGTGCGGTGAATGCCGTCAATGGTTTCGCCTCCCGGCGCGCCTCTGATGGTCGCGGGACGACTATCGATAAGGAAACACTTCGGACGCAAGCCGCGGCCAAGACAGTCAAGAAAGTCGTTGAGTCGACCTTCAAGGGCGGCGACACGTTCGGACGACTCCCCTCTTCCCGCTTGATCCGGACGCAGGTGGGGAGGACCGATCCAGAGACAATCGGCGTAATCGGAAACGATTTGCGCCAAATCCGAATGCGATGAACTGAATTCGGGATCCGCAAGCGAATTGGTCCCCAGCGCGATCACCACCAAGTCATAAGCCTTCGTGCGCAGCAGAGTTTCCATTCGAGGCAGCGGGACGGTGTCCTCATAAAACGTGAGCTCCGCATGAGACGCAAATTCCGGAATCCAATGTCTGCACACCTGTCCCGAAGGCGTGAGTCCCTCCAGCCAGTGAATGGACGTGCTCGCGATCGCGCCGTACATTTCGACGCGGGCGCCTGCGTGACTCAGATTCCAGAAGAGTCGACGGCCGAATCCGGCGCAACAGTGAGAATCACCTACGACCAACACGCGGGCGGAATCTAATTGGAAGACAGCCATGATCCTCCCCCAGTCAAATGAGTCGCTGCGCTCTCTCGTGGAGCAATTTGATGTAAGCCTTCCTCAGTTCTGGGCTGAGAAATGAAGTTTCAGTCATTTTTATCCGCTCGGGAATATAATAACCAACCGGCAACTGAAAGGGCCAGCTCCTCGCGTGGGTCCGCGCTGGCGATTGTGGTGTTAAGAAAATCGTACAGCCGGGTCAGACGGATCCCTCAGTGAGCTGGCCGGCTTTCGCTCCATTCACAAAGACGTCCGGAATCTGTTAGTATGTTTACCGATATAACAGTAAAAAAAGCGCCTAGAAATCCTCTTCCTCGCGGGCGGAGGGCTCACCCATTCCTCGGACCTCATCAATGTAGGTCTGGGTTTCATCCTCAAATTCGCCCTCAACCGCCGATTCGTCAATTTCGAGTTCCTGGATGGCGGCCAGAAACTCTTTCTCGCTCCGCAAGTCTTTTCGGAGCATGTCCAAGAACTTATCCGGGTAGCGAGCCGTTAGCTCTTCGATGTAACGTTCGAGTTTGCCTTCCGAGAGAATTTTCTTGCGAATCTGGATCTTCTTCCAAAACAGCAAGTAGTGATACCGACAATAGCCATCAACCGTAGCCAACTGATCGCAATCTTTGACCCGGCAGTAGCGTCGACCTTCGGCATCGGTTAAAACGATCTCCTCACCCTCTTCTTCGTCACTGGCCGAAAGCTCTTCATCCGTCGCTTCCCCTTCTGCCAAGGGTGCGGGCGGAACCCTATCCTCTTCCGCTTCACGAAACTCCACATCCTGATCCGGGCGAGATTTTCCGTTTTTGGCCGAAGAAACAGGTTTTTCCACACCGCTGCCAGCGACAGATGCCGCGCCTGCGCCGGCTCCCGACTTGGAGCGGCCCAATGTCTTTTCCTTATCCTCCGCGCCTTTAACTGCAATCTTGCCAGGAGACTTGGTTGTCTTAACGGAAACCTTTGCCGCGGGCTTGGCCGCCGTGGTTTTCGCAGGTTTTACTGTTTTCGTGGCGACGGGCTTCTTTGGAGCGACCGGGACCTTCACTTTGGCTTTGGCTGAAACCTTGGGCTTTGGAGCGGGCGCGGCGGCGCCGTTCTTCTTGACGGGTTTAGATGCGGATTTCTTGACCGCCACCTTCTTTGCCGCGGGCTTGGCCGCCGCCTTTTTCACAGACTTCGCCACAACCTTCTTCTTGTCTTTGGTTTTCTCGATCTTTTTCGCCATGATCGACGAAGGTGATGGATTTTGCGTTTAGGGTCAAGGGATTTACTGCCGTAACCGAATCGCACCCGACTCCGTTTGCACAAAGATCCGCCTGGAAAGACCGGGAGCCATTTCCACGACCCGGACCCCGTCCCGATCCTCACTACGGAAACCCTTGGGAACATCAATTGATCCAGAACGTGACGAAAGAAAAATCCGAGCTGTCTGAGGTGTGATTCGGACTCGCACCGGTCCCGAGCCGCTGGTCAGGTGGACATCCAGTTTGCGGCCGGCTTGCACGTCCCACTGAGCCGAATTACCTTTCCCCTCCAGCCGCCCCGTCATTTCCTCGATCTGCACCCGGCCACGAGGTGTCTTGATTGCCCACTCACCGCTCCCACGCCGCACATGAATCCGCCCTTGCAGAGACTCTACCCTCACTTGCCCCCGCACCCCCTCGGCCCGGATCTCTCCGCCCAATAGATTTAATTTAACCACGCCCGAAACCCTCGCCAACCTCACATTTCCACGGCCGCCCTTGAGTGCAAGTTCCCCATTCAAGCCCCTAACATGAACATCCGTACTCACACCTTGCACCCGATACCGACCCTTGACGGAATGAAACTCGATTAAACCCTTAAGCAGCGAGAGCTCGACGTTTCCTTTCCAGTCGCGGACACTCACGGTCCCCTCACGCCAGCTCAACGTCACGGGCACTGCCGGCCCTTCAAGCTCCACATCAAAATCCGGCCACAACTCCTCACGAACGTACCGTTTCCATTGACTCCCATACGCAACGTTAAAGACCTCCACAATCAGCACGGAATCCCGTCGCTGCACGGACAAATGCCAGTCTTCGGACGTGCGGGCGCGGGAATGACGCACTTTTAAATGATACGCCCGGCTGGAGCGGCCCCTGAATCTAACCATTCCTTTAACCCCAGAGATCTGAATTCTCTGAATGCCTTCGGCCGAAATCGCTTGGGGAGGATAGCCCACCTTGTCGGCGAAGCTACTCGCGATCAAAAAGATCCAATAATAGAAGAGCCCCATCTCTATCAAGTGTCTGTTGAAACGCACGCCCAAGGCAATCCTCAATTGACACGCGCGGCCGCACGCCTTGACAACCCGGAACACCGTTCACGAGAATCGGGCCTCTCACAAAGTCTGATCCAAAGGGGGATCCTTATGTCATCCGTGTATATTGTGAGCGCCCGGCGCACACCGATTGGCTCCTTTCAAGGCGCGTTCTCATCGGTTCCCGCGCCCCGACTCGGCGCGACCGCGATCCAAGCGGCGATCAAAGATGCAGGCCTGCAGCCCAATGCGATCCAGGAGTGCATCATGGGGGAAGTTCTCACAGCTGGCGTGGGGCAGGCTCCCGCCCGACAGGCGGCCATTTACGCCGGAATTCCGACTTCGGTCCCCTGTATGACGATCAACAAAGTGTGCGGATCTGGACTGAAAGCGGTGATGCTGGCCGCGGACAGCTTGGCCCTGGGCCACTCCGACCTTGCGGTAGCAGGTGGACAGGAAAATATGACCCTCGCCCCCCACCTTCTCGAAAACGCGCGTGCGGGATACCGCATAGGACATGTCACCACCACGGATTCGTTGATCAAAGATGGGCTGTGGGACCCCTACTCCCAATTTCATATGGGCAACGCGGCCGAACTCTGCGTAAAGGAATATAAGTTCACGCGCGAAGCTCAGGACGAATTCGCGACGGAGAGTTACAAACGCGCGCAGAGCGCGATTCAAAACGGTGCCTTTGCCGCCGAAATCGCTCCCGTCGAGGTGGCGGTAAAGGGGGGCACTCAGAGCATTGCCACGGACGAAGAACCCGCCAAGGCTCGCTTTGATAAGATGGCGGGGCTGCGACCCGCGTTCGACAAGGACGGGACGATCACCGCGGCCAATGCAAGCAAGATCAATGACGGCGCGGCGGCCGTGGTCCTCGCCAGTGAACGGGCGGTGAAGGAACACGGATTGAAACCGTTGGCGCGGATCGTGGCCCAAGGCACGTTCGCGCAGGATCCCAAATGGTTTACTACGGCTCCCGTGCAAGCCATCCGGCGCGCGCTGGACCGCGCCCGATTGAAGATCGAAGATATTGATCTGTTTGAAATCAATGAGGCCTTCAGCGTGGTCGCCCTGGTTGCGATGAAGGAACTCCATATCCCGCACGCGAAGGTCAACGTGAACGGCGGTGCGGTGGCCTTGGGCCATCCCATCGGCGCCAGTGGTGCCCGTCTGCTGACCACGCTTGTGCATGCTCTTCAGCAACGGAACAAAAAAATCGGCTTGGCCACCCTTTGCATTGGTGGCGGTGAAGGGGTGGCTCTGATTGTGGAGCGGTTGTGAAGAAGGTTTATGCAAACGCACGGGAAGCGATCGAAGGTGTGAAGGACGGGATGACCCTGCTGTTCGGTGGGTTTGGTCTCTGCGGAATTCCGGAAAACAGCATCGTGGCCTTGCGGGACAAAGGCGTTAAAAACCTCACCTGTGTCTCCAACAATGCGGGTGTGGACGACTTTGGACTGGGCCTGCTGCTCCAGAAGCGCCAGATCAAGAAGATGATCTCAAGTTACGTCGGCGAGAACGAGCTCTTTGAACGCTTGTTTCTCAGTGGCGAGTTGGAACTCGAGTTTACGCCCCAAGGCACATTGGCCGAAAAGCTGCGCGCTGGAGGAGCGGGAATTCCCGCCTTTTTCACCCCCACGGGCGTGGGCACCCAAGTTGCCGACGGCAAGGAGGTGCGCGAATTCGATGGTCGCTCCTATGTCTTGGAACGTTCCATCCGCGGCGACTTTGCCTTTGTAAAGGCATGGAAAGGTGACCGCTTTGGAAACCTTGTATTCCGCAAGACCGCGCGTAATTTCAACCCCGTGGCGGCCATGGCCGGCCACATCACCGTGGCGGAAGTGGAGGAATTGGTGGACATCGGAGAGCTCGATCCAGACCAGGTTCACCTTTCAGGCGCATTTGTACAGAGAATTTTTCAGGGAGTCGGATATGAAAAGCGAATTGAAAATCTCACTCTGTCCCCCCCATCTTCATCTACGACGTAAGGACCTAGACCAATGACATTATTGACTCGCGACCAGATCGCACAACGGATCGCCCAAGAAGTCCAGGACGGGTTTGTCGTGAACTTGGGAATCGGAATTCCCACGCTCGTGGCCAATTACATTCCCAGCGGGATGTTTGTCATGTTTCAAAGTGAAAACGGCCTGCTGGGCATGGGTCCCTTTCCGACGCGGGAGAATGTGGACCCGGATTTGATCAACGCCGGAAAGCAAACGATCACAGCTGTACCTGGCGCCTGTTATTTCAGTTCGGCCGATAGTTTCGCCATGATTCGCGGCGGACATGTGGATCTCTCTGTTTTGGGGGCTATGGAGGTGGACGAAACCGGCAGCATCGCCAACTGGATGGTTCCCGGCAAACTGGTCAAGGGAATGGGAGGGGCCATGGACCTTGTTGCTGGAGCCCGCCGCGTTGTGGTGGCCATGCAACATCGAGATCGAGCCGGAAATTCCAAAATCCTCAAGAAATGCACGCTCCCGTTGACGGGAACTCGCTGCATTCACCGTGTGGTCACGGATATGGCCGTTATGGATGTCAAAGCCGAAGGGTTTGTCCTCCGCGAGTTTGCTCCTGGCTTGAGTGTGGAGGAGGTCCAGCGGGCCACTGCCGCGCCTTTGAAGATCGATCCCGAAGTCAAGGAGATGCGTCTCTAGCCTTCAGTCCCGTTGAGGGTCCTCGGAGTTGTGCCCATAATTAACTAGGACAGCAACGAAGGACGTCTAAATGGCCGGTGGAGTCAAAAAACTCAACAAGGGAGAAATCCTCTTTCGAGAGGGTGATCCCAGTGACTCCATGTACGTGATCAAAACCGGACGAATCGCGATTACAAAGGCAAAAGGCAGTGGAGAAATCGTGCTAGCCGAAAAAGCCGGCGGAGAAATGCTGGGCGAAATGGCTTTCTTCGATAACAAACCGCGTAGCGCGGGTGCGAAAGCGATTCTAGACACTGAGGTTATCGCGCTTCCGTTCTCGTCCCTGCACGCTCAGTTCAAAACATTTCCGGAATGGCTCAAGGCCATGGTGAAAACCATCAACGGTCAGCTGCGCGATGCTAACACCCGTATTAAAAATCTTGAGGCCGCAACAAGCGGAGTTGAGGAGATGTTTCCTCCGCATATGGTTACGCGGCTATGCGCGATTATCAGTTTGATTGGATTCAAAGCCGGTGAGAAAACCGAGACGGGATTGGTCATCCCCTACAATCTCCTGCGCGATTACTGTATTCAGATTTTTCAGCAGCCGACAAACAAGCTCGACAAAATGATGGAAGTCTTGCAAGCCTTGCAAGTCATGAAAGTTGAGGAATTGGGAGAGGGCAAAAAACGGATTACGATACTCAATCACAAACTGCTGACCGAATTCACTGACTGGTACAACAAGTACCTCTTTACGGAACAAGGCAAGCGCGTCACCATTGAGGAGAAGGAACTCCCCACTCTGCGCGCCCTGGTTTTCTACGGCAAAAAGCTCACACCGGACGACAAAGGAATGGTCAAAGTCAGCCTGACCGAAATGCAAAACAATTCCATGCGCGATTTAAATTTCCTGTTCAGCGTGAATGATGCGGATTCACTGGCCGAAAAGGGTTTGGTGCAGGAAAAGCAGTCAGAACAGGGCGGAGTTTTGTCAATGAAGTTCAAACTCGCGGATGTTGAGAATACTCTGCCCTTCTGGGAGATTGTGTACACGCTGAAGAAGGTGCCAGGGCGTAGGTAACAGCGGTTGGTTGGGGTCTGACCGGACAGCGCCGCAGGAACGGAGATCCAGCACTGGTCGGCGGCTAAGCAATGCGGAGAGTTGATGAGATCTCGATCCTGGTTCCGGATAGCCGGTTCTTGGCTCAATTCTTCCATACCGAAAAGACATGTTTTTTCCGGAGAATGGCGGCGCTTTGCTTTTGCGCTTTTTACTGGGTTGATTATTCTTTTTACGGCAAAGGCTCACGCCGTCAGGTGAGTCGCGGTAAACCACGCCGTCGAGCTTAATCCCGGGAATGCCGTCGCGTTTGGAATGAAGGCTCAAGTGCTCATGGCCCTGCAGCGATCCGAGGAGGCTTGGACCACAATCAATCAGGGGCTCGAGGCGGATCCAGAGGATCTGCCACTGCGCATACTAAAGGTGCAGGCGCTTCTTGCAAGGGGCCGTTTTGATGGATTGCTGGAGATTGCCCGGACTTTCGATCATCCGTTTTACCGGAACTACTTTCAAGCTCTGGCCTATTTGGGCAAACGGGAGTTGAACCGCGCTGAAGAAATCCTGACACGTCTCCCACGGGACCGAGCCGTTATCTGGAAACTCGCGCAGGTCAATTTTATGAAGGGAAATCTCCTTGCGGCACGTGATTATCTGTTGTCCATGTTACGCGCACCTTCGCTTCAGAACGATCTCTGGTGCATCGTCGCTCTTATTAAGATTGAAAAGATGGGAAATCTAGGGCGAAGTCCGATTCTGGATACTGTGATTCAGAATGTGGACTCATCGGAAGCCGCCCGGCTTTCCACACTAGCAGAACAGTTAAAGTGGGAGTTCATAGCGGAGCAAGCGACCGATGAAGTCAATCCCAGGAGCTTAGCAAATCCCTTCTGCCGGGGCTTGAACGATCGACCAGTGGATGGTCACACCCGCCGCTCCACATGGTCGGCTCGAATCCCATAGACGCGGGTCCCATAGAAAACGCGACCGGTCGTAGCGGTTGGGGCCCATCCATGCGCCGATGGAACTGGCATGGAAATTCTATAGCATGCTGTCCATGTTCATAAAAAGGCATAAATCGGCCGTTTATCTAATAAACCTTTCATTGGTCCTCGCGTTTTTTACAGCGGGTGCTTATGCGGACAGAACCATTAGAAACAGGCGGGTGCCAGCCAAAGTGTGTCCCGAAGCTCTCAACGCCGGCGAGGTGGTCTTTGAAAGCCGCGCTGAGGAGATAAGTTGGCTGATATCTGAGGCCAGGCGAGCTCGATACGATAAGGATATCCATCTGGAACTCCGATACCTTTTGAGATTGTTAGAGCTTGACCCCAATGATGCCCGCACGCACACGCAAATAGCTCGAGTTTATAAAAAGCTAGGTGATCCGGATAAGGCCCTCGAACACTACCAATCCACAGTTTCCCTGGAAGGGGCCACCGCACGTAACTTAATGAACATTCTGGGAGTCACGCTTCAGAGTCGTAACTGGCCGGTCGCATTGGACACATCCGTGCAAGCACTTGAGCTTTATCCGGATGACAAATGGCTTCTAGGCCGAGTCACTCAAGTGCTGTTGGGTATGGGGCGTCTGGATGAAGCTTTAGACGTCGCGGATCAATTGATCGCATTGGATCCTGAGAACGCTGTGGCCCACGGGCTAAAGGCCCAGGTGCTCTTGGCCCTTGACCGTCCGGAGGAAGCTCTCTCCATCGCGAATCAAATGATCGCATCAAATCCCAGGAATCCCACGCCCTACGGGTTAAAGATCCAGGCGCTCCTGGCCCTGGGGCGCTTGGATGAGGCCCTGACCGCGGTCAATCGGAGGATTGCACGAAGTCCCGGAGACGCCGTGGCCTACGGGTTAAAGATGCAAGTGCTCGTGGCTTTGGGACGTTTGGACGAGGCTCTCAGCACGGCCGATCACCGGATTGCACTGGATCCGGGGGACATCGTGGCTCTGGGATTAAGGGCGCAAGTGCTTCTGGCGCTAGGACGATTGGAGGAGACCCTAAACGCGCTCAATCAGCTGACCGCACTGGATCCCAAAGATACCGTGACCTTCGTGCTAAAGACTCAGGTTCTCCTCGACTTGGGCCGCCTGGATGAGGCACTCACAACGGCTGATCAGCTGATCTTATTGGACCCGAAAAATCCCGTGGCTCAGGGGTTAAAGACGCAAGCGCTTTTGGCTTTAGGACGGCTGGACGAGGCGTTGAACTTAGCGCAATCCTTGGAACACCCCTTCTTCAGGAACTATTATGAAGCGCTGGCGTGGATGGGAAAATCCGAGCTGGATCGGGCCGAAGCGCTTTTGAAGACCTTGCGTCAGGACCGGGCTGTCCTTTGGAAGCTCGCTCAGTTGAGCTTTGCCAAGGGGAATTTTTCAGCTGCACGTGATTCGTTAATTCAATTGCTGCAGGTGCCATCACTTAAAGCCGATCTTTGGTGCATCATTGCATTAGTGAAAATCGAGCAGATGGGGGATTTTGAAAAGAGTCCCATCTTGGAAGGCGTGTTGCGCAAAGCGGGCCCCGCAGAGGCGGACAGGCTGTCGGTGTTAGCGCGTCAGTTAAATTGGGAATTCATCACTCAGGAGGCGAGTAAAGAAATAGGCCACAGGAGTTTTCTCAATCCGTTCTGGAAACGACTGCATGACCGACCAGTTGACAGTTTCACCCGCCGCTCCACATGGTCGGCTAGAATCCCTTAGAAAAGGCGGCCATGTTGCGGCGGCAGCGGAGCGGCAGCTCAGAGTCCTTAGCGGGGATGGGATCGCGCGTGACCGTGTAAACACGAATACTATTGGTCTTAGTGCGCTGGCGGACCGGGGTGCCCATGGTGACAACGACTGTGTCTCCGCGCTGAACAAGGCCGATTTTAACCAGAAGCTCTTCCACCTGCGTCAGCGCCTCCTCGCTTGTGTTGTAGTTGTGAATCTTAAACGTTTGAATTCCCCATACGAGCTCCAGCCGATTTAATGGATCGAGTTGATGCGTAATCGCAAGTATGGGGCAGCGCGGACGCGAACCCGCGATCAACGTTGCGGTCTTGCCGGTCGTGGTCAGGCACACAATCGCCTTGGCGTTCACCTTAAGCGCGGTGAGTGCGGCAGCACCGGCAATGGCATCCGGGATCTGCAAAAACTCCTCTTCCAGTGAAATGTCCCAGTAGAGATTCCAAGTCTTTTCCACCTCGCAAATGATCTCATGCATGGTTCGAATGCAACGGAAGGGGTACTTCCCGCTGGCGGATTCGGCCGAAAGCATGAGCGCGTCCGAACCATCAATGACCGCATTGGCCACGTCCGTGATCTCGGCACGCGTCGGCCTTGGGTTTTCCACCATGCTGTCGAGCATCTGAGTGGCCGTGATGACGGGCTTGTTCATTGTGTTGGCCATACGGATGATGCGTTTTTGCACGGCCGGAAGCTGGGTTTGGCCCACCTCGATCGCCAAATCCCCGCGCGCGACCATCACGCCGTCGCTGAGGTCAATGATCTCTTCCAGATTATCCAACGCCTCGAGCATTTCAATTTTCGCAATTATTCGTGTGGCCGGCCGTGTGGCTTGGACCAGCTCGCGCAGGCGCACGATATCGGCTCCCTGACGCACAAAACTCAGCGCCACATAGTCCACGTTCTTTGACAGACCAAACTGCAGGTCGCGCAAATCTTTTTCTGTCAAGGCATCGATGGGAAGACTCGCTCCGGGAATGTTCATCCCTTTACGGTCTTTCAGGATGCCGCCGTAGATGACCTCGCACTCCACTTCTGTATCGTGGATGGAGAGGACCTTCATTTCAATCAATCCATCATCGAGCAAGACCCTCTGACCCTCTTTCACGGTCGTCGGCAAGGCTTTGAAATCAGTCGGAATCAGTCCAGATTTACCCGCCACCTCACGGCTGGTGACGATCACTTTTTGACCTTCTTCAAGTTCAATCGAACCATTTTCGAAACGTCCGACGCGAATCTTGGGACCCTGTAGGTCCTGCAGAATGGTCACGGGAGCATCCCACTCCCGCGAGAGTTCACGCAGGTTATCAATAACTCCAGAATGGACATCGTGACTGCCATGGGAAAAATTCAAGCGAGCCACATTCATGCCGGCCAAAATCGCTTTCTCAAGACCGGCGCGGGTGTTGGTGGCAGGTCCTATGGTTGCTACGATCTTAACCCGGCGTTGTGAAAGCATTTCCACCTCTGTCACGGATTGCGGGCTGCCTTTTAACGTCTTACGTCTTACGTTTTACGCTCACGCTTTACGTTTACGTTCGTTTCAGCTCCCCGATCACCTGATCGAGTTTCTCGTCGTGACGCTTATTCAAAGTACGCAACTCCTCGCCATGCTGCAAGCTCACTTGCCGCATGCGATCGCGATTTCGAGCGTCCGTTTGATCCAGGGCCACTTGATGCGCGCGCTGCATCTCTTCCACTGTGCGCTTCAGGTTCTCCTCACCATGTTTGCGTTCCTGCATCATCTGGTCCTTCAGGCCCTGTATCTGCTTCTCATATTTGGCGACCATTTGGTTCATGCGCTCCGTGTGTTGAAGCTCACGTTTGCGTAACTGGTCTTGAATGCGGTTCACCGCTACCTGTTTCTCCTGCTCCAAGTGATCACGCAGCGCCTTCATTTCCTCCTGATGCTGCCGATTGTGGGTTGTCCGGTCTTCCTGATTCAGAGCAATCAAGCGCGCTTTGGTCTCCTCAGTTTCTTCAAATATCTTCATGACGCGCTGGTTAGCGACCTCTTTGGTGGCTTCCGTACGAGATTCAAAATCGCCCTTCATATTGTCCAGCGCGGTGCGATTGATTCGATTCTGCTCTTCCATTCGGCCGCGGTAAAAGCGGTTGTTGTCGACGATTTGTTTTTCCAGCTCGCCCCGCACATTTTGGACGTCCTCGCGATTGAATTCATTGAACTGGCGGAGGGCCTCGTCGCGTTGCTCGCGATAATTCTCCATATTCTTGCCGTAGGCCTCTCGCAAATTCTTCATTTCCATTTGCTGCTTTTGCTTCAGCTGGAGCTGTTTGCGAACATTCGCGTCTTTCAGATCTTGAAGCTGCTGCTCCAAATTGCGAACATGTGTCTCCACGCGCTCACCGACACCACTCTTGAGCTGCTGACGCGACATCTCCTGCGCCCGACGCTCTTTATCCATAGCCGCCTCAAACCGGTTGCGCATGGTCTCCAGACCATCCTCAAATCCGTCTCGCATTAAGTCCTGGGTGTCCTGGCTCCGCTGACGTTCCTTGCGTACGGCATGAACCATATTTTCCGAAGCGTGCTGGCGCGCTTGCAGCTGAAGGAGTTCCTGCTCCCGCTCCCTCTGGGCCGCATTCTGACGAAGGTCACGGTACTGACGCTCCAGCCCCGCGACGGTGCGGTCGCGCTCTTCGCGAAGCGTTTGCGTCTCTTCGTCGTGGGCCTTGCTCAGCTTTTCGCGATTGGATTGAATCGCTTGCTTTTGGTGCTCACGACTCTCAGCCAAGGTCTTTGTCATCTCCTTGTCCCGCTCGGCCAGAGTCCGTCCGTAGTCCGCATTGAGCTTTTCAAATCGCATGTCCGCATTGCGCTTTTGCTGGTCCGCATCGCCTTGAGTGGCTTTTCGAAGCGTGTCCTCGCGACGCTGGTTTTCATCAGCGGTTTGTTGAGCTTGCCGCCGGTGCATGGACCGGAGCTCTTCAATTTCTTGTTGGTAGCGGTGGTCACGTGCGGAAATCGCGTCATGCGACGCCTTGTGGATATTTTCCATCTGCTCGCTGTGGGCCTGTTTCAGTCCTTCCACTTCCTGATAATGTTGCTCGTTCAGGTTGCGAATTTCCTTCTGGTGTTTCTTTATAAGCTCGCTTTCCTTACGACGATAATCTTCGCGGTTTCTACGCACCACCTCGTCCTGGCGCGGAGCTGAATCGGAATTGCCGACGGATGACATGGATCTCCTCCTGAGACGCAATGCCTCTTCAGAATATCACGGATCGCCGGGGCTACAGGTCGTTTTTCTCTCGGAACAAACGTCTTAGCCTTTGGTCCTCGAGCTCGCGAGCTCGACGCTGCTGGCGGGCGCGCTCAAGCTCCGACTCGTGGCTGGCGATGCGACGCTCAGCCTCTTCAGCGTGAACCTCACTCACAGTATCTACAGCCACTTTCCACACTTGACGAAACTCGGCCAAAGTCGCGCGGAAGGATTCGGCCGAATCGGGATACAATGTGGCGAGTTCCTTGACTGTGGCCAACCAAGGCAAGCCCTGCGGGAATTCCATATGGGCTACGCCATTGTCCCCGACCCGGGACAGAGAAAGTTGAAGACCCGCGCGCACCGTATATAGACGGTTCTCGCCCAATCGCAGGACCTGCCACTCACCCGCGATCACCTTGATTACAATCTGATTGGGACGACGGTCAAACAGAGCGCGACACCCCAATTCAGATTCAGATTCGGATTTAGAATCGGAATCAGATATAGAATTAGACGGAGATTGAGATTTACATTCGAAGCGCGCGAAGGGAGTGGAGATAACGCCTTTGTCCTTCACATCCGCATAAAAGCGGCCGTGCACCAGATGAACCTCGCCGGCCGCCCGTTGCTCGAGGACAGAGCGCGTCGTTAAAACAAATCTGTTTTCTCCGTCTTTGAGCACGCGTCGCTGGGTCGGACGTGCCTCAACCGCGCACGGAAGGGATCTTTGCCAACACTCACTCGGATCGCGGGCGTGGCCTTGTGGGCGCGCGGCATGAACACGAATCTCAATGAAAAAACAAATCACAAAAAGAAAAATCCGAGCCCACATCCTAATCATAGGTCTAAGCCACGCAACATGGACTGCGCCTGCGCCGCCACATCCCTCTGCGGGTAAGACCGGAGGACGGTTTTATAAATATCGACAGCCTCTTCAATCCGATTGTTGATCTGATAAATGCGTCCCAAGCTGACCATGGCAATTCCGGTGAGCTCATGCTGTGGAAAAAGCTCGATCATCTGCCGAATCACGCGTGTGCATTCTTCAAGCTCGTTTTCTTTGAAGTGCGTTTCGGCGAGAAGAAAATAGCTTTCCACCACATGCGGGGAAAAGCTGAAGCGATCGATGATCTGACGGAAGGCCTTGGCCGCTTTGGCATATTCCCCTTTGTTAAAGGAGGACTTCCCTGCCTCAAACAACGTCTTGGCAATGGCCCCGCGAATCATCTCATTTTCTTTGTGAATCACAATGCTGGCGAGATTGCGATAGGGATAGCCCTCTTCACCTAGGCCTTTCTCCTTAAGCACGTCGGGCATCAGTGTGGCCACATACTGACGAAACTCCAAGAAATGCTCTTGCTCGAGAGCACGCGCTAATTCCGCACGGCGCACCTTTTTCTGCAGGTGCGCGGCGCGAGCCTTGTATTCACTCAGGCCGTTGAACCGTTCTCGGACGGCAGCATAGAATTGCATCCAAACCAGAGCCATAAAGAGCATAAAAGAAAGAAATGGATATCGTCCCATACCGCTTCTTACTTAACGGCAGGCGCGACGCCGAGGTTGAGGCTGGTCCGGGGATATAGAGGGGCTGGACAAATAGATGAGGGAGGGAGGGAGAGGGAGGAGATTCGAACGGTGCGGAGGATCTGGGCCTTCACCTGAGGCCCTGCGGGGCCGGTTTTTGCCTCGGCTGAAAACGAGACTTTATGCCAGGACCGGGCGTACGAGCTCGCGTCCGCAGTTGGCAAAACCTATAAACACGAAAATCCAGACTGTCGGAACACTTGGGTGGATGAAGATGGAAAGCCCCACACCTACTGTAATCTCTTTGACAACAATTATTGGTATCGAAGGGCGTTTGAAGTTGTTTACAACAACAATACCTGTGATTCCGCCGATTTTTCTGTTGCAGAGCGTGAACCTTGGGACGACTCTGGCGGTTAAGAAATCCTCGAGCGAGACGGATCTGAGCGAGCCTTGTGAAAGCTACGCCCACAAACACTCTTCGCCAACGATGACTCCGAATCGAATTGCGGCCGCAAGTTGACTTTACGGCACAATTCCTCAGCCTTCGACAAGGCGAAAAGCTCGCGACATTTGTTCTTGAGCCGCGCGGGCAATTCCAAGAGCCTCCGCCCGGCTGCGCCAACTTTTCACGACATCCCTGATTTCATCCAAGATCTTTTGCGCCTCTGATTTGTCGACACGAAAATAGCCTGCGACATCCAAGGCGAGACCAAGATCTTGGCTATTATCCGACTCAGAAACATTCAACCGAAGTCCGTTGCTCTCCGGGTTTGGATTGAGGTCGAATGCGGGAGACAAAATCCAACCCTTTTCGGTCAGCAAAAACCCGTGATTACAGAGATGGTCGTCGGTGTTGGACACGCACATGTAAAATACGATTCGGCGCCAGAGCTGTAGCAAATCTTGATCTACGCGCGCGCCACAAGTTTGCAGGAATTCGATAATTTCAAAATAACTTGTGCCGTCTTCCGCGCCCGCGCCATCGGCTTTCCCGAGCATTGTCATTGCAGATGCGAAGTGGATACGCGCGCGTTCCCGGGTGCGGTCGAACCTCTTGGTCAAGAAAGTATGCTGTGGACCCCGAAACACTTTCGCTTGCGCCTCGGACACCTCAATACCAGCGTCTTTTGCCAGCTGGTACACCAAGTATTCCCAAAGACCCGTGTCCATGCGATCGTCACGGCTTGGGAATTTCGCGATCCAAAGTTGGGCGGATTCGTCAACCACGCTAGCCTTAGGGCGCGCGCGCCCCAAAGAACCTCCGGGAGCAATGAGCATTCGCACCCATTTTTCAATCTCCGGATCATCCAATGCTTGATCATTTTCGATTGCCCCAGCTGCGACCTCCAAGTCCCTCAATGAGGCAAATGGCGGAGCCGCCATTTCATCCTGCGCGTCCAAGAATGGTCCTGAGGCTGTGGTTTTGAAGCGCAGAGCGCCCATACGGTGCTCGTCATGTACGCCAAGAAGGTAGTCGGACTCATAAAGTATTTGTTCCGCGCGTTTTTCCGCGCGCGCGCGAATGGCTTCACGGCGTTTTTGTAAAACACGTCCCCAACGATCAGGTGCCGAATCCAGAAACATTCCGAAGTTTGACTTTTCGCTCTGGTTGAATTGCTCGCCAGTAAAAAGTTGCAGAGTGGGATCGAGGACGAGAGCAGACTTGGATTTGAGCCAACTTTCGTCATAACTGAACGAAAAAATCTCTTTTCCGCGTGTCACCATCGAAGAAAGAACGCCTATTTTTTGGCCACCCCCAAGCGCCTTCCAGTCGCCCCAAACCTCGATGTTTATTTTTGCCTCTCGCTTCATCGGCGTTTTCGACTCAGGCGTGCGTCTTGAAGCTTGCGACCGAATTCGTCGTCAGCCGCGATTTTATCGAGCTCCTTTTCTAATCCCAGGCTCAAAAGCACACTGGCATATGAACCCATCGAGACTTGATCTTCCCCTTTTTCGATCGCCATCAATGTATGGCGCGAGATTCCGGCGCGTTCGGCCACGAGATTGATTGTGAGTTCTCGGCGTTGACGAGCCAATCGGATTAGAAGCAGGAGCGCAACCTTTCAGGGGCACCGAACTGTTCACGTGAACAGTGGATGAGGTGTCCCCGGGACAAGCTCCCGCTTTAGCGCCTGCGCCCGTACTCGTGCCCGCCTACTGAGGTGCATGTCGCATCAAAGCCAAAGGCAGCGCGGCGGCGGATCCTTAGGCCGCCCCCCTCCCGTGTGCCGCGCGCTCACATCCGGGCGGAACTCGCGTGAGGCTTTCCTACATCGCCTCGGGCAGCTCAATGGAGAGCATCTTCAGGCCTTCTTCCAGTACGATCGCAACCATCTGGACCAACGTCATGCGCGCGTTTTCGAGTTGCGGATCTTCCCCGAGAATTCGGCACTTTGTATAGAACTGGCTGAACCGGTGGCAAACATCTAAAAGATAACCGGCTAAAACATGTGGCTTGAAGCTCTCGAAGGCTTTCTTTAGCACGTCTTCATAGCCCAGAAGATGGCGCATTAATTCTTTCTCTTCGGGCCGCAACAATTCAATCGTGAACTCGTCGGCTATGGGCTTGCCATACTTGCGCATCAGGCTGAGCGTCCGCACACCACAGTACTGGACGTAAGGACCACTATCGCCCTCGAAATCCAGCGCCCGCTCCCAGTCGAAGTCCACATTCTTCACCCGATCGTTGACGAGATCATTAAAGATCACCGCCCCAATTCCAACCTGGCGTGCCACTCGGTCCGGGTTTTCCAGATTCGGGTTCTTCGTTGCGATGATCTCCTGGACGAGTTTGATCGCGTGGTTCAAGACCTCTTCCAAAAAGATGGTGTTGCCCTTGCGCGTGGAGATTTGGGCATCTTTGAAGCGATACATACCAAATGCGATGTGATGGCAGTTTCCCACCCACGGATAACCCATCTTTTCCAGCACTTTGAACACCTGGCGGAAGTGAAGGGTCTGATCCACGCCCACAACGTAAAGATTCACATCGGCTTTCAGATCCTCCATCCGATAAATGGCACTGGCCAGGTCGCGAGTGGCATAGAGCGAGGCGCCGTCTGATTTGCGAATCAAACAGGGCGGCATATTCTCTTCATCCAAGCGCACGACCATTGCCCCTTCAGACTCTTCCAACAATCCTTTAGTTTCCAACTCGCGCTCCACCGGAGTCATGCGGTTGTTATAAAACGATTCGCCGCGCACCAGATCGTGTTTCACGCCCAGCTGGCTCCAGATGCGCTGATAGTCTGCCAGAGAGATTGCCACAAATTTCCGCCATAATGCTTCAATTTGGGCGTCACCATCTTCAAGACGTTTGAATACCTTAGAGCCTTCCTCCTCCAAACGCGGATCCGCTTCCGCCTCTTTGTGGAATCGCACATAAAGATTAAACAAAGACTCAAACGGCTTCTCATCAAACGGGTATTCATGTCCCCATTTCATGTACGCCCAAGCCAACTTGCCGAACTGCACGCCCCAGTCCCCGAGGTGATTGAGACCGATCACGGTAAATCCTTGCGACTTTGCAAGATTGACAATGGCCTGGCCAATCACCGTTGCCCGAAGATGCCCGATATGCATGGGCTTGGCGACGTTTGGCGAGGAGAAATCGATCACGAGTGTCTTGCCTTGGCCCGCGCGTGAATACCCCACTCGTCCCCGATTTCGAAGAATATCCTCTACCAGCATCTGCTGAACGAACTCAGTCGCGAACTCAAAGTTCACAAATCCACTGACCGCGGTGACCGCTTCCACACCCAGCGGGCGGTCGGCGTTCATCTGCGCTGCCAGCTCCTGTGCCAGAGCCGGAGGCGCTTTTTTCACCTCTTTAGCCCAAGCAAATACCGGCATCGCCAAATGTCCATGGTCCGCCTGCTTGGGAGTTTCCAGCCCCTTCATTAAAAAGGCGGGATCCTTTCCCAAGAGAGGAGCATAATGTTGACTCAAGATCGTGCGCAATTTCTGAAGCATACGGAAACTTACACTTAAAGAATGGGGATGAACAACGGATTTTCAGCTGGATTTCAGCGCCAGACGCTGAACCGGGCCATCTGCTCGCGCGCTCTCTTGGCCCTGATCAGAAGCTGTTCATCCGCTCCCTTGCGCGCTTCTGTGAAAATCTCCTTTAATTCATACCAGGATTCAAACAAAACATAGCGGCCGCCATTGGATTTATTAACCGCCTGGAGCGCGCGAAACGGTTTGGTTGAAAAGCGCTTGGACTTGATTGAAGATGCGATCTCCGCCTCCAAGGCGGTCGCGAGCCTCATCAATTGCAAGCGCTCCTCCCAAATGGCAGAGGCGTGAATCTTGCGCTGCTGAGCTGTTTCTTGTTTATACGAGGCCTCCCCGATACCCAGATTCAGGCGCTCCTCTTTATGCAGTTCGCCAGTGGTCGCCCGCACAATGAAACGTCCCTGCGGAAGCTTGAGCTCCGAGAGATCTAAAGGCTCGTCAGGATCTCCACTTGGAGCCAGACGCTTATACCAGTAGAACGATGCTCCCTCGGCAACCTGACCTGGCAATCCCACCACCTGGACATAAACGGGGAAATGAGGGGATCCGTCCGTGCGAATTTCAATTCGGGCCTGCCGACTGCCGGCAGCATGTAGCTTGAGATAAAGTTCGGTTGGTTCTTTTCGCACGGGTCTTGGCGGTGGTGGCGGCGGAGGAGCCGGAGCTGTCTCTGTCTGGGCTTCTTCCGCCGCCGGCACTTTCTCTTCAGATTTCACCGTCAGCGCGGGCTCATCCTGAACATCACTTGGTTGCGGTGGAGTCGGAAGCGGGGATTCCGCCACAGGCCCTGGCTTCGGTGCTCGCACAATCCGCGAAATCCACACCACGCCTCCGATAAAAGCGACCATCAATGCGGCCACAATTCCCCAGTCCACCCAATGCCGGCTCCAAGGATCTGAGTCCTCCGTCTCCGACGCCGGCTCTGACTCCAGCGACGATGTCGAAATAGATGTCGGTGTGGCTGACGGAGTCGGCACGGACGTCGAGGTCTTGGCCTGAAGCTCGGGCACAATCCGCGTGACCGCATCGGGATCCGCGTCGGGATCCGTAGCCCCTCCGAAACGAGCGTCCGTAACGGTATTCGCCTCCGAGAGCGCACCGAACTCCGTCTCGGAATCGCCCATCTCCACGATGCGGGTCTTATCCTCATCCCAGGACGCGGCCGTTCGCGTTTCCGGATCATAGTCGCTAATTCGAATCGAAGGTTCTGTGGGAGGATCATCCGCATCGTCCATCAGGGGATTGTCCATCACGACCGTCGGGTAATCCGCTCCGATTCCGGATATTTTTGTGAGATCCTCGCCTTCGGCCTCCTGTGGCGGAGGCGAGCCGGCAGTCACGCGGGGCCGTTTGATCTCAACCACGTTTTTAAGCAATTCTTCGGCTTGAATCCCCGAAATTTTATCGGTGGGAGTTGAAGATGTTCCGCCCTCTTCTTGAAGACGAGGATTGAATTCCACCAATGTTCCCAGTCGTCGCCACTCCTGAAGCCCTTCTCGCCAGGCATAATCTCCATACGTGAGTTTACCTTCCATCAGAGCGCGCTTCACCTCCTCCTCACTAAATGGGCCCGTGGTCACGAAGTTCAACCCGGACTTCGTCTTTTTTTGCAGGCACACCCAGGGTCGGGCGGGGGAACCCGTGGACTCGATGTCGGCAAAGGCCTCTTTGAGCTCCGGACATTCCAGGGCCATGCACCAGCCCCGATCCCCTTCTTTGTAGACGAGATCAAACGGGCGCAGGCGGCCGTCGCGGATCCGCGCGTGCATATCGGATGAGGTCAGCGGTCCGATGGTACGGCCCCGCTCCTGATAGAAAAACCAACTTTTCATAGCGTTTGATCGTGCTCAAGTTCGCGAATCAGGTTCCAATAAAAATCCGGGAATTCCCTACTTTCGACGTTTATTCTCAAATAAGACATGAGCTGCGGCAAGGCGATAGTCCCCGATCGCAGTTTTTGAAATAGCCTTTCACCCAACATACCCCCGACAATCCGCGCGGCCTCGAGATAGGGCTCCATCTCGCGCGGTTTATACCGCAGACGCCGCAGACGTCCCGTCTGAACCCAAACGACCTCGCTGAGGCGATGATCCAACGCCAGCAACAAGGACTTGCGACCGCAGTCTCGCGGCTGCCGCGCAAGGAGCTGCAACCGAATCGAGCCCAGAGTCTCGGCTTTGCGCTTAGGGTTAATCCACTTGCTGAAAAAGAATGACACGGCCTCCACCCAGACGAGAGGCAAGAAGTCACGGGGCACGTCCCAAAGCGTGCGGCGGCGGTGGCACAAATGAGCATGAACAAACTCCCCGGCCAGCGCGGACGCATGATTGATCGTCGCCCGCGAGAGGTAGAGCCAGTCACGTTCGGGAATAAAAAAACTCACATCATGCTCCAGGTGGTATTTCAGAGCTTTGGCGAACCGCCTGGGCAGGCTCAGTCGCAAACGCGCCAGCGGCTGTTTGGAGCTGGGGCAATAGACTTGGACTCTTGATTTGATGGTTTCGATCCCCAGATCGTTTTCCAGCAGTTCCACCAAGGACGTCACGTGATCCGAATAGTCGATCGCAATCTCTTCCTGTAGATCACGATCATAAGTCTGCTCCAGATACATCAAATAGCTCTGCCATTTCATCCACGGAGGCGAAATCATAAAGCAGAAGCGATTTCCGCGGGAACGCAGGAACTCGACCTGGTTCTCCTTACGTTGTGACGCCAGCTTAAAGTAAAGCGACTCCACATCCTGAAAAATGACCATTAACTCGTCGGGCCCGGGGCAACATCGATTGAGCTTCTTGGGGAGGTGGGAAGACGCGAGATGCCATTCGCCAATCACCACATACAGGAGAGCGTCAGGAAGTTCCTTGCGCAGAGCACGAATGCGTCGAGAGGTCCAGTCGTCTCGTCGGCTCAAGCTGTCCATCTTGCGATGGTTCAAACCACGGACTTGAAAACCCCTATCCCGGGCCAGCTCGAGTAACGGTCTGTAATTTTCCCATGGAAAGCCCCACGACTCTTCCCAGTTTACAAGCTCCAGAAACTTGCGCTCAGAGATCCGGCCGCTCACAAAAGACTCCACCGCCTCGTCGCAATCATGGGGAAGGCACTCAAGAAGCAAAATCACGGGGTTATGGAAGATATGGTCGCGCAGCAAACGCATATGGGCGCGTTGGGATTGTGAATAGGCATGAAAATCCGCACTGAGGACAACCCGCGCGCGATTGAGAGCCCGACGCACCTCTGCCTCCCGGCAGGGGAGCCAGGACTTCCTGAAGTCCCGCTCAAGATCCGTTGCATATCGGCGAAGTGCCGGATTCATAGGACCCAGGCGCACCTGTACCTGCGATTTCACCTGGTCCAGGAGCCTCTTGCGGGTTCGTAGCCACTCGTGTTGATTGATCATCCCTATTCTCAAGGTGTCAAACGCGCCCCTTGAAATCAAGCGTTGCCTGGTCCTCCAAAATTCGCTCTAATGTCCGATATGAAGACGCGCACGCAATTGGCTCTGGCGAGCACCTTTTTCGCTGTACTGGGGCACCTTTATCTGACTTTGCATTACTATCCGTTGAAGTTTGGATTTGCCGCCGGGCAATCACTTTGCAATATCAACGCAAAGTTTGATTGCGATGCCGTGGCAGCCTCGGCCTACTCGGCCCTCCTGGGAATTCCGCTTTCAGTATGGGGATTGGTCACCAATGCCGTTCTCTTTGTGATGGTGCTGCTCTCTTGGCTGGAATGGACGGAGAATCCGGAGCGTCTGCGGCGCTGGACATTGGCTCTCGCGGGGGTCAGTGCCGGAGCCTCGGTGGTGATGGCCCTGATTTCATTCGCGCTGATGCAAAACTATTGTCTGTTTTGTATCGGTCTCTATGCCCTCAGTTTTCTCACGTTCGCGGCTCTGCTCGGCGTTCCACGCGAACCCTTTTGGATGCACTTCCGGCGGGATCCTCCAATGCTCTTAAAGGAATCGCGGGGCATTTTATTCTTTCTCGCCGTCATTCCGGTCGGGTCCTACTTGGTTCACCAAATGTTCATGCAGAATTTGGGTGATGCCCAAGTGGCGCGCATGATTCAGGAGTCGGTTGCGGACTGGCAAAACTCCCCTAAAAATGAGTTCGTCGCCAAGCCCACGCTCGCGACCGGCGCCGGAACCGAAAATGCGGCTTTGACGATCACCGAGTTCGCCGATTTCCGCTGCGGGCATTGCAAGCATGCGAGTTACACACTCGAGGCTTTCGTGAAGTCCCATCCGGATGTGCGCTTTGAGTTTTACTCCTTTCCGCTGGATGGCGCGTGCAATGAAGGAATTCAATCCGCAAATGGAATCTCCTGCCGTTTGGCCGCGGCCGTCTTCTGCGCCGAAAAGGAAGGCAAAGGCTGGGAGGCTCACCATGTGATCTTTGAAAAGCAGGAGGAAATCAACCGCATGTCGTCCGTTTCCGAGATTGACACCGTCTTGGCCAACTCCGTTTCTTCGTTGGGATTGAATTGGGAGGCCCTTCAGTCCTGCATGCAGGAAGGTGCCACCACAGACGCACTCCGCGCTCAGGCCAAGCAGGGTCTGCTGGTCAACGTGAGGGGGACCCCGACCATTTTCGCCAACGGCCGGCTGCTGACGCGCGGTCAGGTCTTGCCGGTTTTACAAAATGTCCGGCAGAAGGCTCTCGAGTCAAAGGGGAAGTAGGCTGACAACCCAGGTGCTGAGTTCATCAAGATAAAAGCTACCTGTGTGAGCGGCACTGGAGAGCAGGCCGGAATGGAGATCCAGCAAAAACTCTGCCACAACAATGGCGCCCACCACGTAAGTGGCGGTTCTGAGCACCCACACCGTTGATCGCACATCGGTGAGCCGGTGATCCCGCTCGATTTTTTCAATATGTTTCAGATTTTGTTTAAGTTCATTGAAATGCTGAAGAACCTTTTCATGAATTTCCTGCTGCTTGGACAAGGACAAGGACGCGAGGCCCGGAAAACCACGCTTCGTCCGTATAGCTTGAATCAGGTCCACACAGTGACTGACGTAGCGTTCAACTCGCTCTTGAAAGGCCGGGTAAGAGGTCTTAAATGCCACGTAGTTCTGAAGTTCTTCTTTGGCGCGATCATAGTTTTCGGCCACAACAAGATTAAGGACGGAACGGCCCACGCTATCGGTGCGATCCATGTCCTGCCGTTGCATGTCTTGCATGCGACGGCGCAGATCGTCCTGCATTTCCGAGATATGCTGGTGTTCCATTACAGTTAACGTTGTCGAATCCATATCTAGCCTTTCGGCCGAACTGACCTACGTCTAGAGGAATTATGCTTTGCGCTACACGCCCTTCGGCGAATTTTGACAGGGAGTGTCTCTTGTTGAGACACTAAAACCAAGGCCACGGCCGGCCTTCTTGCGAGGAGTCACTGATGGAAAAAGGATCTTTCCACCGTGAGAACGACGAACGCGTTAAAACTATACCTCTACCCCACGAGCTACCCAAGGAAATCGACCTTCGCTCCCTCCCCGCCTCAGCTCTAAAATCTTCCACCCTCGAGTGCCTGATCAGCCAGAACGAGGATCTGATGGCACGGCTTTCTGTGAGCTTGCGCAAGATTAACGAGCTTGAAGAAACGACAGCCGTTCTGGAACAGGAAAAGCGGGCTCTACGCACACGCTTTGAGGCCGTGAAGGAACAAGCGGACATGTTGCAGGAAAAAGATCGCATGTCCTCCGCACGCACGATCCAGCTTCAGGACGAGAATTTCCGTTTCCGGACCCAAATCGAGAGACTGGAGCGACTCTACGCGGAACTCTTTGTGCAGTCGCAGTCGGCGCAGCGAAAGGCCGCTGTTCTCGAGCGCTATCGGGGGCGCGTGCGCCAGGCCGCAACCTCCGTACAAAGGCGCGCGCGCAGCGTCCCTGCTCTCGAACGTGAGTTGGCCGCCCTCAAACAGGCGCTCAGCCAAAGCACCGATCAATTGAAAGCGCAGGCCGAGCGCGTGCAGGATCGAGATCAACTGTATGAAGAAAAAGTCCGCATCGAAAACCAGCTGGTTTTTGAGCAGCGGCAACACGCACAGAGTCGAACAGAAGCGCAAGAGGAATTGGACCGCCTGCGGAACACCAATGCCGACCTTCGGCTCCAGCTCAAAGAGTCCCTTGTGGCGCAAGAAGCCCACAAACACGAGCTGGAAAATCTAACTCTAGTCGTTCCTTCATTGCGGGCGCGGGAGGAGGCTTTGACGGAGCAAGTGGAATCCCTTCAAGCACTTTGGGGTCACAAACAAAAAGAGTTAGAGCTGCTGATGGAGAAGAACTCGAGCCTACAAAGACTCAATCAGTCCATCAGCGTGACGCTCAATCAACAGCGCAAAGAAATCCATCTTTTAAAAGCGGATCTCGAGCAAGAACGCTTCCACGCACAAGAGAAAACCAAAACACTGCTGGCGGAGATTCAGATGCTCCGCGCTCAGTTGCTGAAAGATGAGGAAACCAGCAAGCTTTGAATGGCTTGATCACGGGACTCAAAGAAAACCTGTCCCGCAAGCCCGCTCGCTTCAAAGAGGCGACGAAACTCGGAGCTGACGCCACAGAAACGGACACCTGGCCCGGACTGCCGGGTCATTTCATCCAAGGTGTGAACGAAGTCCTTCAATCCCAGGGAACCCACGAAGTTGAGCGCCTTAAGATCGAAAACCACGCGTTCACTCACCAATTTCTCGAGGCAAGTCTTGCGGAACGGTTCTGAAGTTTCCAGATCCAATCGCCCCTTAAGCTCCACGATCACGACGCCGTCTCCACAAATCGCAAAGTTCGCTTCCATGAGTTCCACCTCCCGACTCCCATCCTAATCGATCGCATTGCGCGCGTGCACTCGGCGAGAGTCGAGACTTGAGTGTTGAGCGCCACCAATTGTTCACATAGGATTATGGGAGTGCTTCAGCGAACGGCTTAGAGGACTAACTCAACTTTGGGAATTCTCACGATGATAAAGTCATGGAAGACGCGACTTAGCTGGCTCATCAGTCCAATGGCCATTGGATTTTACATCACCATGGTCCTGGTAAAACTCACCGTGGATTACTACCAGATTTCCACGGACCACAAGGACAAAAACCAGACCAAGGGTCTGACCCAGCTTCTCTACATCGCCCACCAAAAGTCCATTGATTACCGCTTACAGGCGCGCGGACCCAGACGGGTGTCACCGAATCTAGCCATGCTCACAGTTGACGAACGCGCCGTCGCGACAATTGGACGGTGGCCTTGGCCGCGCTCGATCATCGCGCGCGCGGTTGACAACGCCTTCAATTACGGCGCCAAGGTCATGGCATTCGATATCAGCTTTGCCGAATCGAGCGTTAATCCGGCACAAGAAGTCCTGGCGAAAGCTCAATCGGAATCGCTTGCCAATCCCGAGCTGGAGACGACACTCACCCAGCTCTCCCCGTTGCTGGATAATGACGAAGCCTTGGGTGCGGTCTTCACCAAGCACGCCGATAAGATTGTAGCTGGTAGTTTCAGTACGGCCACTTTGGACGCCAGCTGGGCACCAGAAACGGAATTCTGCCGCGATCTCATTTTCAAGCGCACGCCGGTCGCGCAGCAATGGGACCGGGAGGAAATTTTATTGTCGGTCGCCGATCCCACGCAAGCTTACATGCCTGCAAGCCTAAGCGAAATCTTTGGCCAGGTCCTCTCACAAAGAGAAGAGGAAGTCCGCAAAACCTTTGGCGAACCCAAGTCCAAAAATGAACAGGTGCGCCTGGAAAATGAAGTGCAAGCGCACCTGCATGAAGCCTGTGACACCATTCTAGATGACCTTCGGGAGCCGATGAATGAATACTGGAGCACCACGATTCTGCCCCAGGAAAATCCCAAGGAATTCACCTTCCCAAATTATGACGCCTGGCTAGCGGACTATCGGAGCCATTATCGCAGTCACGGTGTCCGCAACGCCGTTCCCTATGCCATCGGCTGGAACCTCAATACTCCGGTCGTGGCCAAGGGCACCAAACACACTGGCTTCTTCAATGCCGAATTGGATGCCGACGGCACCATTCGCAGCAAAGGTCTTATTTTGCGCACGGGAAACAGCTATTTCCCCGCAATATCTCTTAAAGCCTACCTGCTCGCGCACAACTATAACGCCGCTCCTCGTTTGGAATGGAATCCCGCTACAGCTCTTAAAGAAGTCGTGGATATGGAGATCACGAACAATGACACGGGAGAAAGGGTCTTCAGCATTCCGACAGATGGCGAGGGAAAGTTGCTGATCAACTATGCGGGTCCACAAAAAATGTTCCCTTACCTCAGCTTTGCGGACCTTGTTACCGACTCGCCCGAGGCGGATATCGAACAGCGGACTTGGGATGCACGGAACAAACGCTGGCAGGTGGTCACGAAACGGGTCCAGAAGGCGGAGTTTCTCAAAGACAAGATTTTTGTTGTTGGCGCCACGGCCATGGGTATTTACGACCTTCGCGTGACGCCATTTGAAGAGAACTTTCCGGGAGCGGAAACCCATTTGAACGTAATCGACAACCTGATCCAGCGGAGTTTCTTCCGGCCTCTCCCGGATGAACGCGTGTATATGCCGCTAATTCTCGGCGCTGTCGGTCTTATTCTGACCATCGCGCTCTCCTATCTAGGTGCGGTCTGGGGGCTCGCGCTCACAGGGGCTCTTCTCATCGGGACGGTTCTCTATGACAAGTACGTCCTCTTCAACAAGGGCATTGTGGTCACCATCATCTGGCCCATTTTCCTTATTGGGATCCTCTACGTCGTCTTGACCTTCTATCGCTATTTGACGGAGGAAAGAGGCAAGAAAGAGCTGCGCCAGACGTTCCAAAAGTATGTGTCTCCCGCCATTGTCGAAGAAATCCTCTCTGATCCGCAAAATATTGAGCTCGGTGGAAAAAAGGTAAATCTCACTGTGTTCTTTTCCGATGTCCGCGGTTTCACAACTATATCGGAGAAACTGGATCCCCGTGCCCTCTCGGACCTTTTGAACAGTTATCTCACGCCTATGACGGAGATCGTGTTTCGCAATCGCGGAACCCTCGATAAGTATATGGGAGACGCGATCATGGCCTTTTTCGGTGCGCCGATTCATTATCCGGATCACGCCAAATTCGCCTGCCGCTGCGCTCTACAAAGCTTGAACAAACTCTTTGAACTGCAAAAAGAGTTTGAGAGTAAAGGTCTTCCTACAATTGACATCGGGATCGGACTCAACACCGGAGAAGTCAGCGTGGGTAACATGGGTTCGGAAACCGTGCGCAGCTATACGGTGATGGGCGACGCGGTGAATCTGGCATCACGTCTTGAGGGTATTAACAAGCAATATGGCACCCGCATAATCCTTAGCGAAATGACATATAACGAGGTCAAGGATAATTTTGTCTGTCGCGAAGTCGATTGGGTCCGCGTGAAGGGCAAAGCCCTTCCCGTCAAGATTTATGAACTGATCGCGGAAGGAAAGGTACCGTCTCCGACAATTGAGGAAACAATGAAGTGGTTTGGCGAGGGATACGAGTTCTATCATTCCAAGTCCTGGCAAAAAGGATTGGAGTGCTTTTCAAAAGCTCTGGATCTTAACCCGACGGATGAAGTCTCGAAACTCTATATTCAACGCTGTCAGGACTATCTAGCAGAGCCTCCCGAGGAAGGCTGGGATGGCGTTTTTGTCATGAAAACAAAATGAGCTTGCCGTCGCATCGGACTCTCCTTTTTCTGGTTTGGCTTGCCATGAGCGCGGTTTACTTCGCAAGCCCCGCACCGGTGCTCGCCCAGTCGAGCACCACGGATGGCGTCGTTATCAACGCCGACTCCATGTTCCGTGACCTGGAAAAACGTATTGTGCGCCTTAAAGGCAATGTGCAGGTGATGTTCAAAGGTCAACATTTGAGTGCGGATACGGCCGTGATGGATATGAAGAAAGAGCAGATCACGGCTGAAGGAAATGTCATCTTGCGGAACGAGCGCGTTCACGTCGAAGGCTCGCGCGTTGTCTTCAATTACAAACAAAACACGGGATTCATCTACAACGGTTTTGTGCAATCAGGCCAGGTGGTGTTCGAGGGCGAATTGATCGAAAAAGTCGGGGAAGTCCAGTACATTGCTACTAATGGTCAATATACAGCATGCGAAACCTGTCCTCCGGGTTGGAGCTTTTCCGGACGCAAAATCGACGCGGAGATCGGCGGGTATGCCCGAATCACGCGTCCCGTATTCCGAATCGCGGGAGTGCCGGTTCTCATTCTCCCCGGATTGATTGTTCCACTCAAAACGTCGCGCCAGTCCGGTTTCCTGGTTCCAAGCCTCGATTACTCCCGCAAAGGGGGCTTAGCGCTCGCGGAGAGCTACTTTTGGGCCATCGATCGCAGCCGCGATCTCACTGTGACGGGGACCTGGTATCAGCGACGCGGCTACAAGATTCACAATGACTTTCGCTATGTGCTCTCACCAACCAGCGCCGGGCGTGCCCGAGGCGCCTGGATGAATGACCGCGCGTTGCAGGAGGAGTACAAATTCCAAGACAATATTGACCGCTGGTTTATCTGGTATGACCATCGCCTAAACCTACCGGAAAATTATGTGCACCGAATGGAGATCAAAGCCGTTGGTGATTTGCGCTACCCTCGCGACTTTCCCGACGAACTTCCCGGCCACGGCGATCCAGCCCTAACAAACAGTATGTCGATCAGCAGGGGAACGGACGAACAGTACTGGAGCGGTGAAGCGACAGTGTACACAAACCTGTTTAAAAAGTCTCCGCTCGCGCGGAACGAGGACGCGGTCCACAGGTTTCCCGAGTTGCGCTGGAGCCTCAAGGAGCAGCCGCTTCTGGGGACAGGCGGACCTCTGTTTGGAGTGGATGTCGATTACGTCAACTTCGCGCGCGATAAGTATGCGTATGATGATCTCACTTTTGCCGACAAACTCCTCAAACCGATTGGAACCACGGAGAACGGTGGAGTCGTGCGGGATGGCACGTTCGATCCTTCAACAGATATTTTTCGCACGGGTCAGCGTTTGGATAGCCGGGCAACACTCTCCTATCCGTTTCAGATCGCAAGCCGAGTCGATGTTCTTCCCATCGTCAGCTATCGTGAAACCCAGTATCGCTTTTCACCCACGAATTCAGCGGAAGATGCGGGCTTCAGCCCTTCGGCAGCCCGGCGGTCTGTGGAAACCGATGTGCGGTTGAAAACGGAATTTTCACGCATCTTTGGCTCGACCACGGACCCGACCGCGGAGCGCTGGAAGCACTCTTTGGAGCCTGAAGTTGGCTACGCCCATATTCCCTGGATCCGCACGCCTAATCATCCGTTCTTCGGCGAATTCCAGGGCCAGCAACACAGCCAGACATTTAAGTTTATCAGTGATACCGATGTTGCAAATCCGAATACCGGACTGCAGTTTGATTATCAAGATCGCACGTTCGAAAAGCAGGTGGTCAACCTCGGGCTTAGTAATCGGCTCACGCGCAAAACTTGGCAGAATGGCGAGCCCGATTATCAAACGATCGCGTTATTTCGTGTGTCCCAAGCTTACGATTTCAATGAAGCGCGAGCCCCCACACCCCACCCCTGGTCCCCGATCGATAGTCTTTTGAATCTCCGCTTGAAACGTTTTGAGACCTATACCGTGGCCTCTTACGATCCGTATGCCAAAGTTACTAATCTCTCGTCACGGATCCGCTTGAAGTCGAAGTCGGCAGATTTTGTTGAAGTCGGCTACACCCGCAGCTTCAACATCAACGAGGAACACATTTCTCTTGGAGAGACTCATCGGAAAGTGACGTTCGGAGCCGGCCTGCATCTGAAGTACTTCGATGCCGCCGGCCAGGTGGATCTCAACGCCAATAATATGGAAGTCCCGTCCTGGAATTACTTGCTCAATATCCGTCCTCCCGGTCGCTGCTGGCTGATTCGCATGGAGCACAGGCAGATCATAGGTGGTGACGCTCAGATTCGGGGGTCGTTAGCGTTTGATTTCGGAGGCAATCCCACGTAGCGAGATCGCCGGCTTCGCCCAGTGACGGGCGAGGTGGAGCAGGTTCGCTCGCACGGGACGCGGGCGTCATGCCCTCGCTGCTCCACCTCGCCCGTCACCGTCCAAGCGCAGCCAGAGTGTGGTCAGACCTCAGAGAAACGCGGTCAGAATATGGTCGAAACACCGGGCGGAAGTGAAGGCGAAGCGTAGGATAAAAGTAAAGTCGGAGCTCGGTCGAATGGGGTGTGCGTGGGAATTCAATTGCGGAGAGGCTGCCTTTTTGGAGATGATTCTAGGCTTTGGCGGCAAGTTGTCGCTTGGATATAGTGATTCACTTTTTCTCTAAAAAGGTGGGCAAAGGACGAGGCGTCGTAGGGTTTGTCCGTGAAGCGCTCGACATTGGCTGGATAGGCTTCGCCGAAAGAATGTCGGTAAAGTTGATCCACTAGGATGCGGGCGAGGCCGGGTTGCATCAAGTAGGTTCGTCGCCCGGTTGTTTGCTCTAAAATGTCGAGAATCCGTTCGTTAACTTGGACAGCGGACATGTTGGCAAATACGTACTCATATTTCACATCGCCATTAGTCCAGTGACTGGTATTGAATCGACTGTAGCTGAGATCAACCGGACAATTTGCGATCGGCACGCCAAAAAAATACTTCTTTTTGATTTCTCTATCTAATCTTCTGAGTCGTTGTACAAACGTTTCTGATCCGTTCTCGAAGTCGTAGTTCCAAAGCGTATAATCCAGCAGTGATCCGGCCATCAGCGACCGCATGGATAGAAGTTCCGTTAGGCCAACGTTCTGAACATATTCTTCAGCAAGCGCTCTGGGCATAAGTTCGCCTGTTCGACTTCTCGCCCGGTTTGCCAACAGCTCGACGTCCTCTAGAACCATTTCCATAGCCATGGAAGGTGTTTCCGACCACATTGTGGATCGGACCGGATCTCCTTCATGATCAATCAACATGAAGGGTCCATCCGTGAAGCTGAGACTGTCAAACTCCAGGAAATGACCCATTTCATGGCCGACGGTGCGGTAGTAGTTAGCCAAGTCGGCGCGCACATTCTGAACTATTGAGATGAGGGAAGGAAACCAAAAAGCGGGATCGTATGGAGGAGTGACGACTTTCAGAGAGTTGGCGTCGACTTCAAAGACTCTTGGCTTATGCAAAGATTGAGGAGCCATGTAGGCGTGAGTGAATTTCCCCTCGCGCGGATAACTGTCCAACGTCAAATTGTTCAGCTGAGTGATAGAAAAACCGCTCTCGATAAAAAAGTTCCGCCAGAATGAATTGACATTTTCCTTGGGAAAATATTCGCTCACCAATGAATCCGTTTCTGGTGGCAGAAAGGCCAGTTCGGCCATTGTGAGATCTTCAAACCGAACCGCAGCGCCGCTCGGCTTGAGCAAGTGCTTCAGAGCCATCTCCGCTGGCTCTCGCGTCTGCTCCAAAAGAGCCCTCAGCAACCGCACACGGCGGTCAATGGTACGTAATGAGGGCGAATAGAATTCCGCCTTTTTCTTAAAGATATAGTCCGCATGGGTCCGATAGCCTAGACTCTTTGCGAGCTGGGTCAATAAGACGGCCTGCCTATTAAAAAGCGCCTCCCCACGTTTGCCCACATCTTCACCTTTGGCAAAGATACTGATAGGTAACAGCTCAACCCACCTTGCGGCGGCTTCCTCCAGTGAAATCTCGCCCGCATAGTATCGCTTTTTGAGATCCAAAATCGCGGCATTATGTTCCGCAAGCTTGGCGCCGATGGGCGATGAATCGTGAACGTCCGAAATATCACTCCGAAGCTGACTCAAGGCCATGGTCAGGGACTCGGCTCCCGCATCGACCTCGAACTGACTCATGCTTTGCCAGTAACGCTCAATAAGTTTAACGAGATCGCCGGACAGGCCTCGCGAGAGCAGGTATAGCCTCTCAGTGGCTCGTCGGAACTCTTCAGATTGCATAATCGAGTTCTTCTTGTCCAAATGTCGAATGGATCGTGCTTTCCATTCTTCCTTTTCACTCAGGTCACGGTAAAGAACGCGGTGCAGAGCTACGACAAGAATGTACCAGCTGATGTTATTCCTATGAATTTCATTGGCGTAGGGTATCCACACGTCATTTAGGAAAGTTAAGAGCTCTATTTTCTGGGCTGAAACAGCATCTAAACCGTTGATTTGTATTCCGGGGATAGGAAGCTGATCCAATGCCGCAAGGACTTTTGCCCGCTCCGTCTCCCGTTCGAAATCAGGATCTACAAAGCCATCGGGACCTGCAAACGTGAGAGACGAAGAAAGCATCGCTAGAAATAAGGAACGCAAAATCACCGCAGGCCTCTTGTTCGAGTAAACCTAGGCATATACTCAAATCCAACGCGCCAAAACAAGAAACAGTTGCTGGAGGTCGAGGGCATCCCAGCAGGGGGCACACACGCCTCCCGGTGGTGCCCTCGACGCGTACTGCCTTCTAAAAAGTTCACTTGTCCTAAAAAAGTTCCACTGTGGCGCTCGACTTGTTAGAGGACAGATCAAACTTTTTTGGGGAGGTGTTTTATGAAAAAATCCTTATTAGCAACTCTGTTGATGGTCAGCGCCGGCTTTACATGGATGGCATCCGCCGATCCCTGTACCGGCGAATCTGTTGTTGAGAACAACTGGTTTGTTAACGTGAATGCAAGTGATCAGGCCACACGCGAAGGTCTGCTGGAAACTCTGGATCTTTTAGCTACCGGCGGATTTTCAATCCACAACGTCTTCGCTTACCCGGGAGTCTCTCCGACGAAAACGTTCCTGGTTTCCTACGACCCCTCCTACTGGGTTGATGGTCCCAAGAAGGCCAACGAGGTTAAGGAGGGTGTGCTGAACCGACTGGCTGAAATACCCGGCAATACCATCGAATGTAACACGATCAATCGTCCCACTCCCGCCAACTAAACGAAAAGGTAGGCCACACTTCGCTGTGGTTTACCTTCTACTCCAAACAACTGAGTTATTGTCCGCAGAGTTCCCGAGTCGGACGATCCGCCAGGAAGAATACAAGTGCCCCCGTCGGTATCATTTAATATGATTTAACTCGCGGCACCAGATGGTGGCATGGGTTCTGCAAACGCGCCTAAATAAGGGAAATTGAAACCGACTTATTGGATCTGAGGACTCAAAGATCGTCACTGTTTGGGCTCTTTTTGGGCTTATTTGCAAGGACCAGCCGCCGGCTGACGAGCAAGGAGTGTTTGTGTTGAAAACGTTGATGGTCGCTCTGTCTCTTTACTTGATGGGCGGCCCCGCTTTTGCGGACCTTCCAACGGCCGCAATGGAAATCCTAGGACGCCCCGTTCGGGATCATTTTATCAACAATGGACCAGACGCAAGCCCCACGATGGATCCGGAACGATCGTCCCAGATCAGTGCGGCACTGGTTACGTTCGCGAGCGCCTTACGTTCTCCTGGGAAGCCCGATGAAGAAAGGACCCTGCGCGAATTCCTAACAGGTAACCAGGACAAGTTTTTGTTTTGGCTGACCTTCTTTACGAGCGGCTTGGACCGTTATAACATAGGAGCCTTAAGGCAGATTTTACGCCTGCCCATAGAGGGCGAGTTCAGGTTCGCCGAAGCTTTCGAGACCTACCTGGAACGGCTGGGGCAAAATGCCGTGACGACTTACTTTCGAAACTGCGATGCAAGTCCGCCCTCGGGTCCTTTCCGTATCCGCCAATCAATTGCCCTTTCATTGATCGAAATCGTGCGTTTTTCCGACCAAAATAGACAAAGAGGAGAACGCGTTCCCATCGATTACGGCCGGTTATGGAGACTCCATGATACGGTAAAGGGCGGACAACAGGGGGCCGGAGAATCCCTCATGCTCACGTTGCGGGAGCTTTCCAGGCGCAGGTACCTCGATCTGTTTGAGGTCTTCAAGGCATCGGCAGAAACGTTTGTCTATGAAGGCTTCGGTGTGCTCTCCCAGTATAATCCGCGCTACGAAACAGCTGCGGAGTTCAACACTCGGGATTCCATTGCCAAAAGGTGGTTCGACCTCGTCGCATTGGAAGTGGGCGACCGGCGTATGGCCGATTATGGCCGCACCTCTCTGCTTATGAACCGGTATGCCTACAGGGGAAGAAATCAACGCCGCCCCCCTCGAGATCAATTGATTGCCGATTATGCGTTCGACAATGTCAGCGCGGACGAGGATGGCTGGATTCGCTGGGCTCTCCTCTTGGCATCAGGTTCCGCGCGCGATGAGATGTCCGACTGGATCTTGGAAATGGCACTCAAAGGAAAGGACTGGCGAAATCTCGAAAGCTCATACATTAGTAAAGGGCTCAGTTACCTCCACCACGACCTTCTACGAATTATGGCTCACGCCCTGCGCGAACATCTTGAACGAAAGGTCGCCCGCTCCGGGCGCTACAGAGATGCGTGGGACTACTTTGCCGACAAAGGTTGGATTTCACGTGAGCAAGTGAGCGAGTTACGACGGAAAGCGGCCACTCATGAGGCAGCGAAAAGAGCATTGGAGACCGCCCTCGTCCAAACCGAACCGACGCAGCCGATTCCTCCCACAGGCTGGCGCGCAGCTTTCATCGGAAGCTTCATCAGCACGCTCCAAGGCGTTTCTCCTCCACCTTCTGTCCTGCAACAAGGCGAAGTCAACAGAGCCCGCGCAGAGCTACGAATAAACGGCATGAATTTGGATCGACGAGTTTTCGGTGAAGATGGAAATAGACTGGTCGGGAGAGTTTTAGACCTCGTACGTGGTTCACCAACTCTACCCGGCTGGCCCAGCACGCACGAGTTCGCGCCTGCCGCCGAACTGATACCGCTCTTCAAAAACCTGGGCCGTGTGGATTGCCCCACAGCTCTCGGGCAGCCAATGGCCTCTCCTTAAAGGCCAGGCGAAACCACGCGTGGTTTCGCCTGGCCTTTACGTGACTGAAAAAACGATTCCGCTCCCTTCGATCACCTCGAGAAGCCTCTACCTCATCATCATCATCACCTCACCATTCCGGAAACCAGCGGTCCAATCAAATCTCACAACCGCTTCCTCACATGCCTCCTACCCATACAATCTTCGCAATCTTCCCCAACCCGTTCGCCATGGCTCGCGGGTCTGAAAAAGGGAAGGGAGTCCGTAAGCCCGTTCGGGACCTCTGCACCGGTCCGCCCCCGAGAGGGGGCCGAGGCCAGGAAGGCCGAGCCGGTGCAGCGAGGGCCTGACGCCCGCGTCCCGAACGGGCTTACGGACTCCCTTCCCTTTTGCCGGAACGCGAGTAGCGAGTGTGAAAGTGAGAACAAGAACAAGGACGCAAGGCCGCCAGAACGACTAGAACCGCAGAATTGTCCAATCCGCCTTGAGCCCATCAATCTGTGGCTCATGGCCGGGCCCCCGATCCGCGAAAGTCGGCGTCAGGAGGAATGGCAGCCGAGCCAGAGGATCCTCTTCGGGAATGTCCTCCTCCATCATGCCGGGCACAATATAGACGACATACAATCCGAGCAGGATTCCCGTGTATAGGCCGATGGAGGCGCCACGGGCGACGCGGTTGAGATTGTCACTTGGCTTATTGGTGAAAGCGAGGCTTGCGGCTCCTACCAGGGTTCCGGCCATAACTCCATAGGTGCAGCTCATGATGAATTCGCGCGTGGGGTTGCCGGCGGCGCTTGGGGTTTGCGCGCGCGCAGAGAGACTGAAGAAGATCAAGGAGAACGTCACAGCGAGCCAGCGCTTCATGATTTAAGTTTCCCATATCTCAGATGTCTGTCAATCCATCGACCGGGAGAAGGAGTACTTTGCCGTCACTCACGAAGGCCAAGAGGATTTGGACAGGTTCAAACTCCGCAAACGCCCGACTCACACGTTCGAGGCGTCGAGCCTGCGCGCGTGACAAATGGGCCATCCCGGAAGCCGTTTGAGATTTGACTTCGACGATCGTGAGCAATCCTCGCGGATCACGGGCGAGAACATCAACTTGGACGCGCACGCAGCGCAGGTCATGCACGAGAATCACCCATCCGCAAGCCACGAGCGAGCCGCAAACCTTAAGTTCGTTGCGTGTTGAAGGTGACGCCGCTGAAACCGCGGCGGTGCTGCGGACACGGACCAAATTCCGCCAGGGCTCTCCGGTGAGCTTCGGTCCCGTAGCCTTTATGTACTTCAAAGCCATAGCAAGGGAACGCCTCCGCCAGTTGTTTCATAAAGCGGTCACGCGTCACTTTGGCCACGATGGACGCTGCCGAAACCGGCTCGGCCCGAAGATCCCCCTTAATTAGCGGTGTCTGATGGAATCCGCGCAGTTGTGGAATCGTAAACTTTCCGTCCACCAAGACATGTCCTGAATTCACGCGCAGTGCGACGACTGCCCGGTGCATGGCTAACAAGGAGGCCTGCAGGATATTCAACCGGTCAATCTCCTCAACCGATGCAAAACCCGCGGCCCATTGGTGTTCACTCTGAATACGCGCATAGAGTTCCTCACGACGAGCCTCGGACAAGGCTTTGGAATCGGTGTAAACTCCACGGCCCTGACGGGAAAGAATGACAGCCGCCGCCACGACTGGCCCGGCCAGGCACCCTCGTCCCGCTTCATCCACCCCAATGACTGGAGCCGGTGAATAGGCGGCCCAATTCACTGGCTCGTAAAGCTCCCCCCGCTTCAATTTGGAATGAACGGTTTATTTTTGCTTGGACCCGTCCGCAGGAGCCGGACTTGGACTCGAGTTCAGACCCGGATCTTGAGTCTGGTCATGCACCAACTCACTATCCAGACGCGCCTGACGGCCCCGCAGCCCGCGCAAATAGAACAGGCGTGAGCGCCGAACATTACCACGCGCGATCAGCTCGACACGGTCCAAGGACGGCGACAGCAACGGAAACGTTCTCTCCACCCCCACTCCGCTCGCCATCTTGCGCACGGTGAAGGAGCGTCCAGGACCACTACCCTGAACTTTCAAGACAACGCCTTCAAAGAGTTGAATTCGCTCTTTCTCGCCCTCTTTCACTTTCACGTACACCCCAACGGTGTCTCCGGCTCGGAATTCAGGCAGCTGATTTTTACTTTCAAGACGATCCCAGGTGACTCGGCGAACCAGATCGGTCGCTTTATTTGTAGCTTTATCGGACATGACGCGCTCCAAAACGTTTTTTACGAAACCTAGTTAGCTACCATGTGCCCAGGAGGCGGTCAAGGATGATGCTGACGGCGGAGCGGACAGAAAGATGTCGAAATCCATCCGCAGCCGCCCCGGTGATGGGCTCCAGAAGAAGGTCCGCCTGCTTCAGCACAGACTCCTCAAGGCCGAATCCCGTACCGAAAACAAGCAGAATAGGAGTTGTCTGAGGATTTTGGATCTTTTCCCTGAGTTCTCGGAAGGTCACACGAGGAATTCCCAACTCACGCGCCGAGGTGCAGACCACAATAGGCCTTTCAGAAAAACTTTTGAGAACATCATCCAGAGTTTCATGCAATTCCACCATCCCTAAGGCCGTCTTGCGACTCGGATTGTATTCAGCTCCCCAGCCAAGGCGCCAATGCTCAAGCAGGCGCGACACGAAGATCAACTGTTCCTTCAAACGATTGACAATATGGTACTTGTGCACACCATAAGTGCGACACGCGCGCGCAATATCATGCACGTCAAAATTGGTCACGTTTGTGCACACGATGTTTTTGGCGCGATCCAAGACGGGCCAATGCACAAGAGCGACGTGCACATGCACTCTATCTTTGCTCATGCTCATTCCCTTCTTGTAAGCCGATAAGATCCGCTCGCGTCAATCCCAAAGAGCGGAGTTCGCCGTCCTCAAGTTCCAAAATGGCGGTCACAGCCAGTTCCAAGCCTGGGACCGGAGAGGGCAAGAGGTCGGGACGCAGGAGCGCCGTACGCACCAAGCTTACGGCGGATTCGAATTTGGCGATACGTTCATGATGTCCACTCAAAAGAACCTCCGGCACTGGAAGACCGAAGATCTCTCGCGGACGTGTGAATTGGGGACATTCAAGTAAGCCTGCGGAGAAACTATCCCGGCTGGCGGAAATCTCATTACCCAAGACCCCAGGTCGAAGCCGAACCACTGACTCGAGCACGGCACAAGCGGCGATCTCGCCTCCGTTCAACACAAAATCCCCCAGCGAAATCTCATCATCGGCGTGCTGGACTGTGAAACGGTGATCAATACCGGCATAACGCCCACAAATGAGCGCCACGTGCCCGCCCTCGCCCGCCCATTGGACGGCGTCGGCTTGGTTCCACACCCTTCCCTGGGGCGATAGTACAACCACTTTCACCGGTCCCTCTGCTCGCAGCCGAGTGACAGCTTCAGCGAGAGGTTCAGCCTTCATAACCATCCCGTCGCCTCCACCAAAAGCCCTATCATCCACACTTTGATGCGCGTCCGTGGTGAAGCTCCGCGGGTTAACAGTTCTCACCTGGACAAGATTCTTTGCGCAGGCTTGTCCCACCAAACCGTGCGCACAAAAGACGTCTACGATTTGTGGGAACACTGAAATGACTGTGAATCTCATTCATCCTCAACCGATAGCAATCCGGGAGGAAGATCCATGGTGACCTGTTTTTTGTCAAAATCAATATTCATAAGAAAGGCGTCCACCAGAGGCACCAGGGACTCAGAAGCCTTATCCGGTTTGTCGTCTCGACCCTTCTGGTCGCGGCGGATACGTAGGAGATCCTGGGGACCATTACTAGCGAATCCGATAATCACACCCAACACTTGCCCTTGAGAGTCCAGTAGCTCAAAACCTTCTATCTGGCGCAGAAAAATTCCCTCTTCTGGCGGACTTGCGAGCAGTGTTTCCACAACGTAGACCAACGACCGCCGTAAAGCCTCGCTTGCGTTGCGGCTGTCCACGCTCTTGAGCTGTGCGATCAACCCGTCCTTGTGGGCACTTGCGGAAACAAGTTCAAAATGACGCAAGTCCGAAGCCGGTGAACACAAGAGCTCTAAGCCGCGCGCGCCAGGTAGCCAATCGGCTGTCCCGGCGTAGAGTTGAATGAAAATTTCACCACGAATTCCATGTGCCGACTTGACCCAGCCGACACAGTAATAGCCAGGGAAGGAAGGAGGAGATTTATTCGACGATCTCGAGAACACTGCGCTTGTGCAGTTTGGTACTGGCTGCATTCAGAATGGTTCGCATCGAGCGGGCCGTCCGCCCTTGTTTACCGATCACTTTACCAAGATCTTCTTTTGCAACTTTGAGCTCGACCACTGTGGTCTGCTCGCCGACGACTTCGTTCACTTCAACTTCTTCTGGTTTATCCACCAGTGATTTGGCCATAAATTCCACGAGATCTTTGAGAGAAGACGGATCCATTTGTTCACCTCACGCTGAATCTTCAGACTGACTGATTTCTTTAAAAAAATATATCTTAAAAACCTGCGAGCGGGAGAGGACCTAGGCCTGAGCCTGGGCCTTCCGGATAAGACTCTTCACACGGTCTGAAGGTTGCGCACCTTTCTTAATCCAGGCCTGAATTTTGTCCATGTCGCAATTGAAAGCCTTGTCATTGCCGCGCGGACTGGGATCGTAATAACCCAACACCTCGATGAATTTTCCGCCCAGACAACGACGCGAATCCGCAACCGTCACTCTATACTTAGGGCTGTGTTTTTTTCCGAATCGTGCAAGCCGAATAACGACCATGTTTTTGCACTCCTTTTCTTCTTCCCAATTCCGATTGTCGCCAACTTGGATCGCTTTTTACTAACTGTTCAAAGAGACTAGGAATTACATCGATTTCAGAGGGAGGGCAACAAAATTAAGCCCTCTCTTAGAAGCCACCACGTGGACCACGACCCATCCCCATCTTCATCATCTGTGACATCATTTTCTGAGCTTGGGCAAATTGCTGCACCAATTTATTCACGTCTTTAACTTCAGTTCCGGAGCCCGTGGCAATACGTAACCGCCTTGAACCATTGAGAATCTTAGGGTTGTTTCGCTCTTCCGGAGTCATCGACCGAATGATGGCTTCAATCTTTTTGACCTCCTTATCAGGTGGACTCAAATTCTTAAGCTGCTTAGTGATTTCGCCCATCCCGGGAATCATTTTGAGAAGTGATTCAATTCCTCCCATTTTCTTCATCATCTGGATCTGATTCAAAAAATCTTCGAGGGTGAAGCTCGCCTTCGCAAGTTTACGCGCCGACTCGCGGGCGGTTTTCTCATCAATGACCTCCTGAGCCTTTTCAACCAGCGACATCACATCGCCCATCCCGAGAATGCGGCCAGCCAGTCGGTCGGGATGAAAGACCTCCAGATTTCCAACCTTTTCGCCCACACCCAGGAATTTAATTGGCACTCCAGTCGCCGCGCGGATACTCAGGGCCGCACCGCCGCGGGCGTCTCCATCCACTTTTGTGAGAATCAAGCCCGTCACGCCGAGCTGCTGATGAAATCCTTCCGCGACTTGAACGCTCTGCTGGCCGAGCATCGCATCGGACACGAGCAAAATCTCGTTTGGTGACCAAACATCTTTGAGTTTGCGGAGCTCCCCCATCAGCTCTTCATCAATCTGTAGGCGCCCGGCAGTATCGACGATCACCACATCGACCATCTCCGCTTTGGCCCAGCTCTTCGCTTGCTCAAGAATGTGCTCAGGCGTTTGCCCCGGGTCAGTGGGAAAAACAGGAACATTGTTTTGCTTCGCGAGCAGCGTGAGCTGCTCCACAGCCGCTGGTCGATAAATGTCGGCTGGCACGAGTCCAGGTTTTTTCTTCAGTTTCTGCCGAATAAAAAGGGAGAGCTTGGCCGCTGTCGTCGTCTTCCCTACCCCTTGCAGGCCGACAAGAAAGAGCACCGCGGGTTCACCTCGAACGTTGATCTCCTGGGCTTCATTACCAAGCATATGGACCAATTCGTCATGAACAATCTTTACAAACTGTTGCCCAGCCGTAAGGCTCTCAAGGACGTCCTGACCAAGGGCCTTGGCCTTGACCTGATCCAAAAATCCCTTCACGACCCGAAAGTTCACGTCCGCCTCAAGCAAGCTCAAGCGAATCTCTTTGATGGCATCTTGAATATTACTCTCGCTGATTTTGGCCTGCCCCCGCACCTTGCGCAGAGTGGCCGTCAGGCGGTCAGAAAGATTTTCAAACATACGGCACCACCTTCACGTGACAGAGGTCCTTCCTCAAGAGTAAACACTTCACCATCTTTGATAACTTCCTCGGCGCAAACTATACACCGCTAAAATCCAGGTGACGACAAACGCCACGACGGTTACGCCGAGCGCGGGCATGGGGTTCACATCAGAGCGACCGAGAATTCCAAAGCGCACGCCATTTATCATATAAAGCAAAGGATTCACGAGGGAAACCGATTTCCAGAACGGCGGCAAGTGATCGATGGAAAAGAACACACCCCCCAGATAGATCAGAGGCAGCAAAACAAAACCTGTCACGGCGCTCAGCTGATCAAAAGTACGCGCGAAAAACGCCACCACCAGACCTAAATTGGAAAACGACAGCCCGCCAAGCAGTAAGAACAGGAGGAGGTAGAAAGGATGTGCCACAGGGAGAAATCGGTCATAGACCAATAAATATGAGAGTTCCCCCACGACAAAGGTGATTCCCCCCACGATAAGTCCGCGCAGAACCGCAGCCAAGCTCATGGCCCAGATAATTTGATTGGCACTGAATGGAGCGACCTTTAAATCTTCCAAATCGCCGCTGAACTTGGATGTGATTATGGAGCTGGAGCTGTTCTGGAAGGCGTTGTTCAAACATCCCATCATGACCAGGCCCGGAATGAGAAACGAAAGATAGGGTAAGTCGTCCTTGAATACGATCCGCTGACCCAAGCTCACACCAAAGATCATCAAGTACAGCGCGGAACTCACGAAGGGAGTCACTACGGTTTGCACGACCACCTTTAGAAAACGCGCAATCTCGCGCCGCAAAAGCGTCACAAAAGGAATCCAGCGTACATCTCTCACTTGAGACCTTTTCACGTGGGAACCTCTTTTTGCGTGAGGCGCATGAATACATCTTCCAGATTGCCTTCCCTTACACGCACGTCCGCCAATTCAGAAGCGGAGAGCCGCAATTCCTGGAGCAACTGTCCCAGAGTTTTGTCCATAGCTGTGAGAAAGGTCCATTCGGCACCCTGCCCACCCACGAGATCTGGGTGACTCAGCTGCGAAACGGGATTCACGAGCTGAAGAACTGTGCATTTGCGACTCCACTGCTCGATCAATCCGCGCGTCTTGCCCATCGCGCGGAGCTCACCCCGATGAATAATCGCGACGCGATCGCATAAACGCTCGGCCTCCTCGAGGTAATGCGTGGTCAATAAGATGGAGACCCCTTGAGACTTAAGCTCTTCCACGAAGTCCCAAAGTTTCGTCCGCAGCTCGACGTCGACCCCTGCTGTCGGTTCATCGAGCAACAGAAGGCCCGGACTATGCACCAGAGCTTTTGCGATCATCAGCCGGCGCTTCATCCCTCCACTCAGCTGCTTGACCTTCTTGTGACGGTGCTCCCACAGACCGAGCCCCTGCAGAAGGTAATCGATCCGCTCTTTGGGATGAGCGACCCCGTAGTAGCCGGCATGGAATTTCAGGATCTCTCTCACATCAAAAAAGCCATGACTGATAATTTCCTGCGGCACCCATCCTGTACGAAGCTTGGCTTCTCGCGGTGAACGGACCACGTCCCAACCAAAGACGGAAACTTGACCGTTTGTCGCTCGCTCGAGCGTCACTATGATTGAGATTAATGAGGTCTTGCCGGCTCCGTTTGGCCCCAGAAGACCGAACACCTCTCCACGATCGACCGAAAGAGTAACCCCTGTAAGGGCGGCAACGGTTCCATAGTGCTTGACGACGCTGTCTACATGCAGCGCCACTGTCGTATTTTGATCCACTGCCAGCAAAATTACACCCATCTGTGATCCAGGCCAAGACGTGAGTCACTCGAATTTCGCCAAAAAACGCCGATATTGTCTTAATGGACCTGTCCGCCAAACTCTTTGTCCCCATTCCTATTCATGAGTTTGTCCAGGGTGTCACCATTCATGTGAATCTCTTTATCCGGCTGGGAGACGATAAATTTGTGCAGGTGGGACGCGCCGGCCAGCTGTCAGATGTGGCTCAATTTAAGAACTATGAAAACAAAGAGGTGCACTATTTATGGGTGCACAAGGACGAGTACCACAGGCTCGCACACCAAGCGATGACCTTGGCCGGCATAGCCGTAAGCAAATCCGATCTCACTGACAATCAGCGCACCACGCTCGTCACCCATGCGGCGCGATCCATATTCCGCCAACTTGAGCATTTAGGAGTGGATGCCCAGGTTTACAACAACGCAAAACAGGTCACGGAAGCCGTTGTGGCCATGGTGGAAGCAAATAAGTCTTTTGCTGCTTTGTTTGCAAGTCTGGCGCATGTTTCCGATCAACTGCTCGCCCACTCCATGGCTGTTAGCTCATTTAGCGTCCTTCTTGGCCATGCGATGGGATTTGAGAAGAAGGTCACGTTGGAAAAGCTGGCACTCGGCGGAATGCTCCACGATATGGGTTTGAAGGCCCTCCCCGCAGATATCGTCAAAAAACCTCTCGCAATGATGACCCAAGAGGAAATCCAGATCTATGAGACCCACCCGTACAAGGGCATGCAAATGCTCACGAGTCTAGGAATGGTGCCCGATGACATTGTATCCATCGTTTATGAACATCATGAGAATTCCGTCGGCCAAGGGTTTCCGCAAAGACTTCGCGATGTCAAGATGCATCCGCTGGCCAAAGTGGTCGCGCTCGCGGATGCCTACGCGGACTTGACTTTGCAGAATGTCAACAGTCCCTCCCCGAAGAATGCACGCGAAGCGGTGATCTATATCGAACACACGTTGGGAGTCCCCTATAATAGAGAAGTCTTTCGCGCCCTTAAGCGTCTTCTTGACAACCGCGAGAAACGACCAGCGTAACCTTCATATGTAGGACCGGATACAGCCTCGCCCTCCCCCAAGCTCTTCCGTTTTTCTCCCATTAGCCTGTGACGCCCCTTAGAGTTTGAATGTCTTTGTTGTGTTAGGGATTTCCGACCTTGACTCCCCTGCCCCTCACACGTAAGGTGAGCCCTCAACTCATTCGGCGCGGGGTGGAGCAGCCTGGTAGCTCGTCGGGCTCATAACCCGAAGGTCAGAGGTTCAAATCCTCTCCCCGCAACCATTCAATGCAACCAGTGAAATCAAAGACTTAAACCGATTTTTACGGAACAATGTTACGGAGCAAAATGTTCCCGTTTGCTCACAACAAAAAATGGAAAAAATGCGATCCACGCTCACCGGCGGTGAGTAGGAGGGATTCGTACGCCTTTTATAGGAGAGCTGTGCGCATAGAAAAGTGGTCCATCTTGAACTAAGTTGAGCGGTTCTTCGAATATATCAAATGGAGTTAACCGTGTCACAGGAGCAAATACCATCCAACTGGTGGAAAGATTTTTTCGAGAGCGATCTTTGGGCGCAAGTTCATATCAAAATCAAAACTCGCGAACAAACTCTCAAGGAAATCGACTTCATAAAAAAGGTAGCTCCCAAAGAAGGTCCACTCTCCATTCTTGATATGCCCTGCGGAATCGGTCGCCACGCGATCGAACTTGCTCGCGAAGGCCATTTTGTCGTTGGCGTTGATAACTCTAAAAATCTTCTGCGGATCGCTTCTGAAAATTCCCGGGAACTAACTCACAAGCCGGAATGGCAGCGCGGAGACATGCGCACCTTCAAGCGTGTGAACGCCTTTGACATGATCCTGACTATGTGGGGAAGCCTCGGTTACTTCACGGACGATGAAACTCTTCAGATGTTTACGAACATCCGCGAAAGTTTAAAGGCCGGCGGTGTCCTCGTTTTCGAACAGCCAGTTATTGACTCATTTTTACGTGGTGGTTTCTCTCAGAACCATTGGTCAGAACGAGATGGTCTCTATTTGATGGAAAAGACCAACTGGATTTCGGAAACCGGAAGGAATGAGAGCGAATGGGTCTTTGTCGATGGCGGCAAGGTCTCTTCTCATAAATCATCCATTCGGATATTCACGCATCGCGAACTATGCTCACTTCTTCACCAAGCTGGGTTTGGTTCCATCAAGTCCTACGGCTCGATGGAATTGAAGCCATTTGCTGTTGGTGACCGTCTATTCTGTGTCGCGCAAGTTGGAGCGGGACAATGAACATTCGGTACGCAAAACCAGAAGACTTAAACCGCCATCTTAACCCCAGAAAATACCTGTCGAGTCATGTTCGACAGCTCGTAGCAAGTGAATGAATTGGCGTGAGGGCTTTGCTCGTTCATACAGATGCCATTTGGAATTTCGATCACAACAATATAGAGACCAAGTTTTGTCGTCTGGATCAAATCGAAACTGAGCTACGGGAGAACTGGTCCAATGCAAAGGATCTTGAAAATAAGGCCTCTCCTCAAAAAGGGAAACTGAGTTTCCTCTAAACGAAAAAACGAGACGGACTTTGTCTCGCACATGAGAAGGAATACGTTTCTCACAGAAAGACCCAAGGGTTGCTTCAACTTGCTTCTTTACTAGCTCAGGTAAGGCCATTTCCAGATCTCCCTTTAGTTATGCGACTTTCAAGTCAAACTCGATCCGCTCATACTCAACAACCGGAGTTTTCACTGTCCTACCACCGACAGTAGCAGTCGTTATCTTGATAGCTCCGACAATCTCAAAGAACGTAATGAGCTTATTCAAGTTGGAGACGTCCATATCCACGAGCTTTGCGAGTTCATAGACTGACTTCGGCTTGTGAACCAAAATCGTCGACAAAATCCCAAGGTTCCGTACAAATCGGTCGAAGTCTTTCTTGTTATCAAAAGAGAGTTCGAAATGTTCACCTTTCAGGCGTCCTTTACGGGCGTCCTTCAGAGCTTTCTTGAAGTCTGAGAGACTTTCACTGGAAGACTTGATTGACACAATCAATTTTTTCAGCGCTTCACTCCTCATTCCTTGAGAACCATCATCTCAAAGTCAGCGATCAGTTGGTCGCCATCAACATACTCGTAAAGAAACTCACGGTCGTTGATGTGTGCGCGCGGACCTTTTGGGTGGTGATTATCCAGAAGGCCGTAATCACCAGTCTTCAGGTCTTGCAAATCAAGCCATACTTGATGCCGTCCGGGTACTTCGACGACTTGCCAACCTCGTATATCGAAAGCTCCACCACGTACCGGTCATGGATCTTATTCTTAATGTAACACCTGAGGTGAGCCCTCATACTGGTATATGAGCACCAACATAGGTATCTGTAAACTAATATTTTCGTTGGCGGGGCGGATAGAAGTTCTGGTTCCAGGAAAATTGACTTGGACTCAAGAGAAATCTGGGTCAACTGTCAGGTTCTTTTTCTTATCCGCATAGCACGGTTTATCCTCTTACTCGCCTTAACTTCCAGATTGTTTCAGTCGCTATGAATCCACCCACTAGACCGCCCAGAAGCCACAGACCCGCGAATGTAATAGCAAGCTCGGCGCCAAAGGTTGCGAAGACGGCGAGTGAGACGGCGCCAAGCGAAAGAGTTTGGATGAATTCAGTTCTTCTTAAAGCCCGAACTTCTTCAACGGAAAGGAAATGGCCCGCGGTTAAAACACTCACACTGAGAAACAAGACTCCACAAGCGATCATGCAAGCGCTGTGTCCCCACATTGCCATAAACCAACCATCAAGAGAGGTTTTCGTCCCAAATGGGTTCATCCCGAATTGATGACACACGCTTAAGGACAAAAATCCAACCCCTACATGGATTCCAAGTATTTTGAAGAAAACGCTCCAGGCACTTGGGTTTATTAAATCTTGCATGTACGAAAGGACTTTGTCTGTCGCCTCTTTCGGAACATCAACGTATTCCGCGCTTAAAAATGCTTCGTATTCCCTGAGCCACTTGACTTCATTGGTACTCATGGCATCTCTCCTTCTTTAATCAGCCGCTTGATATTCTGAATTCCACGGCTGATTATCTTTCGAACATTAAGCGGCGAGGTTTTGAGGGTCTCTGCAATCTCTTCGAAGGTTTTTTCATCGAGATACCGCATCTGAATCGCAACACTCTGATTTTGTGGTAACCGACCCATCAACGGTGTAATGGACGCCAGATGGGTCTCTTCACGCTGCTCAAAGGGGAGTTGTTCAACATCGTACCCAAAGATCTCCTTCTTCCGCCCATGGTTTCTCCGTCCATCGATGAGAACGGAATGCGTGACCGAGAAAATCCAAGGAAGGAGTGGCAATGAACAGTTATAGAGATGTTTGGACCTGTGGATCTTAATGAACACCTCCTGAAGGAGATCCGTCGCTTCTTGCGGAGAACCTGTCCGGGACGTCAAGTAACCGAAAATTTTCCCGGAGTGACGAGCATAGAGAACTCTGAAGGCTTCTTCTGAGCCTTCTTGATAGTGCGCCATAAGTTCTTCGTCAGTTTCAGTACCTCGAAGCAAAATCGCTCCTCGCTTCCTTTATACGAGCCGCAGCACAGCTTTGTGACACCTAAAAATAAAATATAATAAAAGCCATGTAACTTCAATATCTTACGCTCATCCACAGCCCCACTGTCACAAATCCGTAAGCGAATACGTAGAAGGGTTATAAAATCGGAGTCATCATGAATTTGCGAAACATTTTGGTTGGCGGCTTGAGTGGCCTTGTCACAATCTCAGCGTCGGCCCACCCTGTTGCTTACCAAGGCGCAACAGGCCTAATGACATGGAACCAGCCTTTCATGAGTGATCACTGGATCACCTATAGCTTCAGACCGGATACGGCGGTCGCGGGTCGCTTCATGCGAATGAATATGAAAGATGGAGAACTCAAATACTCCGGTCTTCAACTCGACTATTTGGTGAAGCGATGGAATGGCGACGACTACCAAGGAAATATCTATGTCTATGGTGGTGGGGGTCACGTGAGGTTTGAAAATCAGAACGGCAGCGCGTCCTTTGGGGGCATGGAAGCCGACGTCGAAGACAGAAAATATTTCGCGCTCGTCAAAGCTGAATATATGGACTCCAACGTCGGCGATGACTTTGGTCATGTTGAAGGTCGCCTTGGGATTGCACCTTATGAGGCCGAGTACGACGAAATGGCCAGTTGGTTTATGATTCAAGCACAGTGGCATCCTACACTCGAAAAGAGATTCTTGGTCACACCCCTCGCTCGACTTTTCTATAAAAGCTTTCTCCTCGAAACGGGCGTGAGCCTTGATGGCGACTGGATGATAAATTTTATGTTTCACTTTTGATCGGAGGACATATGAGAATCGGAAAGTTAATTTTATCTTCCACATTGCTGATAACTCCGGGCTTAGCGCTGGCAAAACCGATTACAGTTCAAGTGAAAGGGATGGTCTGCGCTTTCTGCGCTCAAGGAATCGAAAAGAAATTTAAAGCTCTTTCAGAAGTGTCATCCGTGAAAGTGAGCCTAGCGTCCAAGAAGGTCGAGCTGGAAACCAAAGAAGGAAAAGACGTTACCGATGACCAAATAAAAAAAATAGTAAAAAAATCCGGATATGACGTGGTGAAGATTGAGAGAACTAAATGAGCCGCCTAGCTGATTTCCTGACTCTGTTTACGTCAGCAAGCACCCTCATTTGCTGTGCACTACCTGCTCTTTTGGTAAGCTTGGGGCTGGGTGCTGTAATGGCTGGCTTAGCAAGCAACATCCCAGAGCTTATCTGGATCTCTGAACACAAAACCGGTGTCTTCGCATTTGCTGGACTTATGCTTGCTTTAAACGGTGTTTGGATATGGAGCCAAAGAAATGTGCCGTGCCCTATAGATCCCAAACTCCGCAAAGCCTGCATGAGCGGACGCAGGATGAGTAAGATCATATATTCGATTAGCGCCCTTATTTTCCTAGTAGGGGTCTTTTTTGCGTACGTGGCTCCAGCGGTTTTCGCATAAACTCAGGAGGAGAGAAATGAAAAGATTTTTGTTTGGACTCGTGGCGCTTTTAGGTGCCTCAACAGCGGTAGGGAAGGCTCCAGCTCAGAAGATTTCAGTCGAAGTCACTCAGGCGGGATTTGTTCCTAAATCGATTATCGTAAAGCCCGGAACGGAAGTCGTTCTCGTAGTCACAAGAAAGACGGACATGACCTGTTCAAAGGACATCCAAGTTCCATCACGAGGTGTTAAGAAAACGGTCCTTCCGCTTGGCAAACCGGTCCCGATTGTCCTTGGGAGGCTTCCCAAAGGCGAAATCAAGTTCGGATGCGGGATGGACATGATGGATAGCGGGAAAATTATCGTTCGATAAAGCTTCCCATTCATCATCATATTTTTATACGTCGCCTAAAAAATTTGGGATCGACCCCGCGTGGCGGGCGTGTTGCGAAGACTCTCCTTGATTTGAAAGAGACGGTCTTTTAGTTTAGCCATCGCGCCTGGTTTAGCACCACCAAACAAGAGACCTCCTACATGGACCTAGGGAGCTTGCCTACATGAAAACTCTGCTTTCACAACTGAACCAAATGGTCGGAATCTACGCGGGCGAAGGGATTAACCACGAGGGCAAGCCTTTCACGGGGCGGCTTGAACTTCAACCTCTTCTCGGGGGCCGTGGATTTCAGTTGAAGTTCTCAGCAACCGGCAAGGACGGACGCGTTTACCACAGAGAAGAATCAATGATTGCACCTTCTATCCAGGAGCAGCTGACTCTGTGGAATTTCAATACGAATACGCCCGGGTTGGTTCCACACGAACTTCGTAAAACAGATCCGTAGCCAGGCGCCGTGGCCTCGTTTTCCTTTGGATACAATAACGTTGCTGACAGAAGCTCGTTCCGCGACGAGATCGCTCTTGACCTCTGGGATGAGGCAAGCCTGTCCTACACCTATTCATGGGGGCTCCCAGGCGGCGACTTTCAAGAGCGCTCAACTGTCCGTCTGACGAAGGGCGCAACTAAAAATGACCGGCCCGACTTTATTAAACATTACTCGGAGATTCAGGAGGATCCTGACTCTTCGTATTATAAGGGAACAAAAGAATTTCTCGCAATTGGCTCACCCTTTGGCAAAACGCTTGGCCTTACGCGGCTTGGAATCCACCATGAAGTTCTCCCTCCAGGACGCCGGACCTCTTGGCCCCACGCGGAAAGCGCTGAGGAAGAGTTTGTATACGTGATCGAGGGAAACCCCGATGCTTGGATCAACGGAGATCTTCATCGCCTGAATCCTGGCGATGCCATTGGATTTCCCAGTGGCACCGGTATCAGCCATTGCTTCATTAACAATACGGATGCGGATATCCGTCTTCTTGTTGTCGGTGAAGCATCAAAGAAGGAAAACAGAATCTACTATCCCCTGCATCCGAGTCGCCGCGCACAGTGCAAGGACTCCTGGTGGCATGACGTTCCCAAACACAATCATGGTCCGCATGATGGCCTACCCGATAAGCTGCGCGGTTCAGAAGCACTGGGACCCTTCAACTACACGGGCGAGATCATTGTCGAAAGCCTTCAAAACAAAGATGTGCTGGCCTCACTTGAGCCGTTCAGGATTAAAAGCCGAAAGGTTGAGATGGCAAAGGAACAGGTTAAGATCTGGAACATTAATCGGTATTGTCTGGATGAACAAACGCTTAACGAGGTCATTCCACGACTCGAACAAGCTATCGAATCTGGCGGATGGTACATCCATTTTTACAGCGACTTGGGCAACACGTTGTGCGTCGTGTTCAAAGATAAACACTTTGTCATTTCCAAGGAGAAGGATTCGACCTGGGATGAGATGATCCGTTTTGGGGAGCGCGTCGGCGTCGAACGGCGCTGGACCGAGGCTATCCCGGTACGTTTTCAGGTATGAGAGAATTTCTTCAGGTTGCCTTGCATGAGCGGGGCAACGGGGTCCCCGCTGCTAGTGAGTGGTCCTCGTGTTAACAAATCGCTTAGAGGTCAAACGAGCTTATGGGTTGGTAATCGTTCGTCCCATTAAAAATGTCAACTCCTCTGTTTAGGCTCCAGATTGAGCCATCGGGCTGACCGAAATGTTGGATAACTGGCCTCTGGAATTTGGGTCCAACTCCCCTGGGCGTCCAGACTGATGTGAATCTCGTATTGGGTTTGTCCTATTGCTATAGTTGTCGACATATTGATTAAAAACGTCTCATTGTGTATCAGCTTAAATAGAGGAAATCACTCGAACTGAAGACCTCTGAGCACAATCCTACTGGCCTCGAGCTTGCAGTCTCATCTGTACGCGGGGGTATCTCATGAACAAGTTGGTCTTAATCGTCTGTATCACAGCTGCTACGATTCTTTTTCAAAACTGTACATCAGATAATTCGAGTGGGAGCGCGAATGAAGCGGCTGCGACCGGACCCGGGGTACTGAAGCTGGTGGGTTCGTACTCAAGTGCATCATTTGACGTGCAGCCTCGCGGTTCCGGCGGCGTGATCGTTGGAAAATACTTAGTTGTCACCGCCAATGACCAAAAACGCCTCGACTTTCTCGAGATCCTAAATATGAATAGCGGACCGTTAGCCTCGCTATCCATTCCCTCGAATTCAGGTTTCAACTTTCTTGCGGAGAGTTTAGTTGAACCAGACTCCCGATTTTTTATTCTCACGGATAGTGACCTTTTCAAGGTCACTATTTCGGATCTCTTCGTTCCACAAATGGAGACCAGGTCCTATGGAGAGAGTCTTGACGCCGGTATCGACTTCGGGCCCGAATTTCGCAAGGGGACGAACTTCGCAATCAACGTCATTCGTGGCTCAAATGTGCACGTTACAGACACAAGTGGTGTTCAGACGCTAACCACCATCACACTGGATGGATATGACCCGTACGGCGCGTCTATCGTCAATGATGGCGCAAACCTAGTCGTGATTTTCCAGCGGGCATCAGATGATCAGTACGTGTTGGTTAAGTACGATATGAGTTCGCCTAAAACTCCAAAAATCATAGATACACTTGAGCTTGGATCTTTTACGGCTGGCTTCTCAAGTTTTTCCAAGAAGGCGTTATATTTCGCCGTCGGATCCCGTATCATCGTCATCGGTGTTGACGGCAGCGAGCTTTCAGTTGTGCGCGAGCTTAATCTTCCACAGCCGGCCGATAGCATGGTCCTCCGGAGAGATGTTTACTTAGTCGTGCACACGGGACGGACAGTAAGCGTTTACCTCGCCTGGGAGCCATAGTCCGTGACTCGTTCAAAGCATCTTCCAAAGAAAGGGAGATCAGGGTCATGTCCTGATCTCCTCTTTACCATCTGTTACTTCAAAAATGATTTGAAGACGACCTTGATAAGGTCAGCCACACCCCCGTTTTGTTCGGAGCCCGCACCGGCTTCGATTCCGCCATAAAGGACATCACCGAGATCTCTGAACGTGGTGCCGTCCAGACTGATCTGAATCTCGGATGGTTGTATCTTCAACCAGAAGTCTCTTTTGACCCCAACATAGCTTGTTGCGGATCGCGTCGTTTCTATCAGGTCACCTGCCGCACTCAGCGTGACGGGTAATTCATCGCCACGACGAAATTCGATTACGGTGTCGCCAGCCGCTCCATCCGACAGACTGGCCCATCCGGCACCGTTTATTTCAGTCGCGCGAATGATCTTTGCCTCTGAAGTTCCTGCAAATAGCAGCACACACAACGCGGCAATAGTGGATTCCATTGCTTTTCTCCTTTTTTAAATACTACATATGTAGTATTTTGTGTTAAATAAATTCATTCTTTGATTGTCAAAACCTCAAGTCCCAGATTTTTTACAACGGAATCGAACCACTCCGGGTTCTTAAATTTTCTTGTTTGATGATTTCCACCAAGGGTCGCGATCATGACGGCCGTGAGAATCCAAATAGTAGCGGCTGAACGGATCCAAATATAATCCCACCCGAAACGAGATCGTTTGTCCCTAGTTCTTCCGAGCAATCTCTCGACACGAACTTTGAGTAAAGATTTTTCCCGAAAGAAAGCCGAATACAAGGTCAACCGCCTAGAGGTATCAGGGAACTCTCTGAGCTTGACGAGAGCGGATGCTAACAATGCGGGTTCGATACCCATCCGAACAGCCCGTTGATCCGCCACAATTTCGCGCAAGCGGTCAATCCTCCGGCTCAACCACCTATAACCTGGAATGAACCAAAACAGATCCCCGAGAACCTGAATGGTCATGGTCACTGCCAGATCGACCTGACGGATATGAGCCATCTCATGAGCTACGACGGCTTCCAGCTCAAATTGGTTGAGTTTCGCATATGCGTCGCTGGGAATACAAATATACGGCCTGAGCAGGCCACCCGTGAACGGAGTTCCAGAAAAAAAATTGGAGATATAGATATCCACAGTCCTAAACCCCTGTTTTCGTTTCCTCACCGGGACGGCTTCCACGCGGTCTTTTCGACGGCACCCTTCAAACCGATGAGCGGATACGACTCGGATTGCAATTAAGATTCCCGATATAGCCAAAACAACACTTAGAATCGTAAACGGCACTTCGGAGCCAAATGTTCGATTCAGCCAGATAACAAGATAGTCGCCGATGCTGGCCGCATACTCGTTTCCCGCGGTGTCTTGAACGGAAAATAACAGATTGAACTTTGGGCCCCAGTAGCTGAACCCCGCACCAATCTTTAACAGCTGGTGCCGTGGTGGGAGTGAAAATGGATCTAACCCGCTCAATAAAACCGAATCCGGTGGCACACCTCGAAGGCTATCGTAAACAATTTTGACGAAGGGTAAGGAGAGGAGAAAGAGCTTCCATGGCCCTGCTTGAACACGGAAGAACCAAATGAAAAATCCAACAACCAAGAGCCCGCAGGCCATTGAAAAGGCAGAGTTGATAAGAAGATTGAAGAACATAGACGTCATGGTCCGTTACCTCTTGAGCTTGGCTTCGACAGCCTTTTTCAATTCCTCGAGCTCCGCACGGGTGAGTCCGTCTTCGGCCTCTAAGAGGCCAAGAATAGGCTTTAGTTTTTCAGAACCAAACAGCGAGGTCTTGACCTTTTCAAATATCTTCAACGGCGTGGAACCCTTCTTTTTTGCGACCGAGTAGAGAAACTGACGACCCTCCTTTCTCCGCGCTACAAGGCTTTTGTTGTGGAGCCGAACGAGCACCGTCATCACCGTCGTATAGGCGAGGTCGTGGCCAGATCTTTTTAGACCTGCTTGAATGTCGGATACTGAGAGATCGTGCGCCGAGTTCAATACTCCCAGCACTTCCATTTCTAGCGGTCCGACTTCTAGAAGTTTGTTTCCCATAAATGTTACATTACTACAGCTGTAGTATTTTTCAACTACGATTGTAGTAGATAAGAGAAATTTACGGATTGTCCGTACGATGACTGCTTGGTGCGGCGCAAAAGTCCTCAGCGGCTCGGTGTGACTTCGATGTTGCTCTCGTGTTTCATTGATCTGAGTGAGCGCCTGTTCACTTAGGCCCGAAGCAATTCTAAACTGAACCCTGCGAGTTCACTTCACTTGCGCGTGAAGCTGTGGAATACTCCGCTCAATGATTAAACTCACGCAAACCGTGCAGAAGGGTGGCTGCGCGGCCAAAGTGGCCGCCAGCGAACTTAGAAAGATCCTTAGCGAGGTGAAGTTCCCGTCTCGGCCTCCAGAACTTCTGGTGGATGGATCGCTCTTTGACGATGCCGCAATCTACCGTGTAGCTCCTGACCTCGCGCTCGTTCAGACGCTCGACTTTTTCACGCCCATCGTGGATAGTCCCCGCGTATTCGGTGCGGTCGCCACGGCAAATGCGCTGAGTGATGTCTATGCCATGGGCGGAACGCCTAAGACCGCAATGGCCATCCTCGCGTTTCCGCTCGCGAGCCTGGAATCAGAGGTGATCGTTGAGGTTCTACAGGGAAGCTGCGATCTGCTTCGGCAGGCTCAAGTTGCGCTCGTGGGCGGTCATTCAATTGACGATGAAACCTTGAAGTTTGGCCTCTCGGTCACGGGTCACGTGCATCCGGAGCGGATCTGGTCGAACGCCGGCGCGAGGCCAGGTGATAAGCTCATCCTGACTAAGGCGCTCGGTACGGGCACGCTTGCGGCGGGCCTGAAACACGGCGCTTTCGACGAATCCGGGCTCGCGGATGCGCTCGCAAGCATGATGCAATTGAACAATGTTCCCGAAATCCTGGGTGATCTCGGCGCGCAGGTTCATGCAGCGACCGATATCACAGGCTTTGGCCTAGCTGGTCACGCGATGCAGATGGCGCTGGCAAGCCGGGCTTGCTTCACGCTGCGTTTCTCGGAGTTGCCAGTTTTTCCCGGAGCCTGGGAATCTCTGAGGGCCGGGTTCCTCACCAAGGCCCATCGTTCGAACGCGGACTACACGCGTGCCGAGTTCGCAAGTGTTCTGCCTGCTGAGAAGGACCTCATCTGCTTCGATCCACAGACCAGCGGCGGGCTTTTACTGTCTGTCGCTCCAGAGGCGGCAGACAGTGTCCTGCGCCAGTTGAGGCCGGTCTTCGGACGGGCGGCTTTGGTGGGCGAAGTCCTCCAGGCCGGAGAGCGGGCTTTGGTGCTTGAATCCTAGGGCATTTTCTGATTTCGGAGGAAACTCCCCAGTCTGAAGTTCCGGCCCAAAAAATTGGGGAGACCAAGGTGATAAGACGAAACGTGAGTCAGACGAAATGGCGCTTCAAACGTCGCTTGATTTTAAGTGTTTGCTCTGCCGTCGTTCTCTTGATTTCAAATTCCGGACTGGCTGAGGATTGGAGGTGGGCCGGATTTGAAGTCATCGGCAATCATGAGGTCACAAAAGCTGAGATCCTCCCATTGCCGATCTTTACACCCACAAGCGTTGCAATCCCAACCGACAAAATAAAAACAAGGCTTCTTCGGATTCGAACGTGTCCATGAAGCCAGAAAATACTTAGAGCCGCTATAGCGGATGCCGAGCCGAGAATCTTGTTTGTGGCCACCGCCGCAACACCCTCCCCGGTTAGCATAGCGACTGAAGGGAGCGAAATAAGGCCGCCCCCGCCGGCCACGGAATCAATAAAGCCGGCGACAAAAACCAAAATGCCTATCAATAACGACTCAGGCGTCATTCAGCCATCACTTCGGCGTTTCACGGGCCCGGACCCTGCAGCGATCCAACGACTCGCGGGCGTGATCTGGAAAATCGGAGAAAAAACCATCAACTCCGAGTTCACAAAACTGACCGTACTCAAGAGTGGGGTTTCCCTTGTAGGAGGGATTCAGGAAGGAAGGATCGCTCCGGAACGTATAGGCATGTACGGACAGACCAACGGCATGGGCCTCGTGAACTAAGGAGGTTGGCGGCAAGAGAGTGCCATCCGGACGTTCGGGAATAATCAACCGCTTAGATGCCCCAATTCCATACAAGAAGGAGCTCATCGTCTTGAGATTATGCGGGGTCAGGAACTCCCGGTCGGATTCGTCCACAAGAAATATTAACGGTGCCTTAGTCATACCGCTCAGTTTTTGCAAGCTGGGAAGATCAAAGGACTGAATAAACACAGGCGCTCCAGGACGACCCCAGCCATTCTCCCAGAGCGTTCGAACCAAAGCCTGCTCGATATCCATACCCAGGCTGGAAAAATACTGAGGGTGTTTGATTTCGGGATAGACCCCGATCGTCCTCTTGCCCTTGAATTGACGGGCCCGCTTCGTCAGCAATTCGAGAACCTCTTTAAATGTCATAACCTCGTATTGATTATCGAAACCGTGGTCTCGTGATGGCAAACGCTCGCGCGCTCTCAGCATTTTGATTTCGGCCAAGGTGAAGTCCTCGCTGAACCATCCCTCAACTCGACGGCCATCAATAAACTTGCCGGTCTTGCGTTCTGGGAATTTTTCGGCGACATCCGTGGTTTGGGACATTTCGTTTTCATGACGTACAATCAAAACCTGATCCTTGGTCATAACCAGATCGGGTTCGATGTAATCGGCTCCCATGTCGATTGCGAGTTCATAACCTGCACGCGTATGTTCCGGTCTGTAGCCTGAAGCTCCTCTATGAGCGATCACAAGCGGAGAGCTCGGGGACGAAATAGCATCTGAACGAAGGCCCCGACTCCGGCAGGAAGATTCAAAGAGAAAAAGAAACGCAATAGCAAGTCTTGCGCGTCCAGACATGTCTTGAGCCCCTTGATGTTGCAACTGATATTGCCATAGGGAACACGTGAAAGGTCAAGCTTTGCCACTTCTAACATCGTGAGATCGGCCGCGGAAGCATTGCTAGAACTGGCCCACTTGCGTGTGCATTCCTTGCGCTCCGATCAGGTAAAGATTGTGGAATAATGCGTACATAGCCAGGTGGCCGGCCAATCTTTCCGGGAGTTTGGTGGTGCACCATGTTTTTCGTATCAATCGATTCACGTTAGCGCGAAACATCGCACACGTGTGATTCAGGCTGAATAAGGGATCAAAGCGGATCTTCTTAAGCTCCCCCTGTCCGACAATCGATCCTCTTTGCCCCTTGTGCACTTCATGTGTGGCGTTTGGAAAGTGCTTTTTGACATCGGGTCCATAGTGAGGGTTTTGATCTGACTTGATGAGCGCATCCTCCTTGATCAGCGGCTTCAGCTTCTCAAACAGACGCTCTCGTCCGGCTTGGCGTTGATCGGGTCTGGGCCCGTATTTCTTACGAGAGATAGGGGCCAGTTTACCTTTGGCTGGCATTTGCGCGACCTCAAAGCCCAAGATCCGCCGTGTCCGAGATTCGACTGCTAAAGTGATGGAGAGGGGCTTACATTTGGTGTGTTCGAATGTTTCCATATCATCGAACTCAACCACTTCCGCCTGAGGCTTTGAA
>JBFWQY010000029.1:0-65516 GCA_050249195.1 Bdellovibrionales bacterium | reverse complement strand
ATTCATCGTCGGCCCCTTGAACCTGAGCCACGATCTCTTCATCCTCCTGGAACGTATTCACCAGAGCTTTCCGAGCGTCCTCGGCCCGAAAGTCCTCGACGTAGCGCACAATTTGCTTGCCTAGTCCGTGCGCCGCCCATCCCAGATGCACTTCCAGGATCTGACCGATGTTCATCCGTGAGGGAACACCCAGCGGATTGAGAACCATATCCACCGAGGAACCGTCCGCGAGGTAGGGCATGTCTTCCACCGGCAACACCTTCGAAATCACACCCTTGTTCCCGTGACGTCCGGCAAATTTGTCACCCACCTGAAGCTTACGTTTGATGGCGATATACACTTTGACCATCTTGATCACACCTGGGGGCAATTCATCGCCCTTGGTGAGACGGTCGATTTTCTCGTTAAATACCATCTTCACCGCGTCCAACTGGTTGCGGGCGCCATCGACGATGCGTTGAGCTTGGAATTCCAACTCGGCATCGAGGGGCACATAACTGAGGAGTTCAAACGGAATGGTTTCCAGATCCTCGGAAGCGATGGTTTGACCTTTGGAGAGCAACTTCTCCGATCCGTCTTCGCTCAACAGGACACCCGTGGTGATTTTCCCCACCAGAAGGTCCTTCAACTTGTCGAGCGCGTTGTTGCGGATCACGTTCTGCTCAACGCCGAAATCCTTCTCAAGCTTCTTGCGCTTAGCATCGATAATCGTCTGCAGACGCTCATCACGGTCCGAAGCTTCACGTGAGTACACTTGGGCATCAATAACGGTTCCGTACACGCCAGAGGGTACGCGCAGCGAGGTGTCGCGGACATCGCCCGCCTTTTCACCGAAGATGGCGCGCAAGAGTTTTTCTTCTGGAGAGAGTTGAGTCTCACCCTTGGGAGTCACTTTGCCGACCAAAATATCGCCGGGCTTCACTTCGGCGCCGATACGGATGATTCCAGAATTGTCGAGGTCTTTGAGAGCTTCTTCGCCGACGTTGGCGATATCGCGCGTGATTTCTTCTTTTCCAAGCTTGGTGTCTCGCGCCACGCACTCGAACTCTTCGATGTGCACAGAGGTGTAAACATCCTCACGAATCAAACGCTCTGAAATCAGGATTGAGTCTTCGAAGTTATAGCCCATCCAGGGAGTAAACGCGACGAGGATGTTTTGCCCTAAAGCCAGCTCCCCCAGCTCCGTTGAAGGCCCATCCGCAATCACGTCCCCCTTTTTCACCCGGTCACCCACGGTCACGATTGGCTTTTGGTTGAAACAGGTGTTCTGGTTGGTGCGCTGGTACTTGATCAAGTTGTAAATGTCGACGTTGGCGCCGAGCTCGCCCCCTTTGGCAAAGCGACGAACCACAACACGGGAGGCATCGACCTCCTCCACCACGCCATCATTCTGACAGACCACCGAAGTCCCTGAGTCACGGGCCACCAGACGTTCCACTCCTGTACCCACCAAAGGCGCGCGGCTCTTAAGCAACGGAACGGCCTGGCGCTGCATATTTGATCCCATCAAGGCACGGTTGGCGTCGTCATGCTCGAGGAACGGAATCAGACTCGCGGCAATTGACACCAGCTGCGAAGGCGACACGTCCATCAACGAAACTTTGTCTTTCTCGATCAGTTCGTATTCACCATTAAAGCGGACCGTGACGTTGTCATGGACGATCTTGCTTCCTTCCACATCTCGACCGGCCTGAGCAATATGATGCCCGCTCTCTTCCAGCGCGGAAAGATAAAGAATTTCATCCCGTACGGCCCCCTCGTTCACCTTCCGGTAGGGCGTCTCGATAAATCCATACTGGTTGATGCGCGCGAAAGTCGCGAGACTGGCGATCAAACCGATATTAGGACCCTCCGGCGTTTCAATCGGACAGATCCGGCCATAATGAGTCGGATGCACGTCACGCACTTCAAATCCCGCGCGGTCACGGGTAAGACCACCAGGTCCAAGCGCCGACAGACGGCGCTTGTGAGTGATCTCCGAGAGTGGGTTTGTCTGATCCATAAACTGCGAAAGCTGACTGGACCCAAAGAACTCCTTCACCACCGCGTTGACCGGCTTCGCGTTCACCAGATCGTGCGGCATCATGGTCTCGACATCCTGCAAGCTCATCCGCTCGCGAATGGCGCGCTCCATTCGCACCAGACCAATCCGGTATTGATTCTCCAAAAGTTCACCGACAGAACGGACGCGGCGGTTGCCCAGATGATCGATATCATCGATCTGGCCTTGGCCGTTCTTCAAGTCGATCAAGGTTTTTACGACCGAAAGGATATCTTTTTCCGTGAGCGTGCGATGTTCAACGGGAGTCTCTTCAAACGGAATATTGAAACGATGATTGATCTTCAATCGGCCCACTTCCGAGAGGTCGTAGGTTTCGGGATCGAAGAAAAGACGCTTGAAGAAGTTCGTGGCGGCTTCCAGCGTGGGTGGCTCGCCCGGACGCAGGCGTTTGTAAATCTCAATCAAGGCTTCGTCTTTGGTATTCACCTTGTCAACGAGCAGAGTGTTGCGCAAATAGGGACCCACCGCCAGACCATCAAAGAAAATCACAGCGACTTCCGTGATGCCGGCCTCGCGAGCTTTTTCCAGAATGGAGGCATTTACCTCGCTGTTAACATCCGCGATGATCTCGCCGGTTGTCTCATCAATCACCGGCTTCGCGATCACCTTGCCTTCCAAATCCTCGTGAGAGATCTCGATCTCCCGGAGGTCCATGGCTTTCACTCGCTTGACGGCCGCGCGAGTGATACGGCGTCCCGCTTTCACGATGGCCTCACCCGTTTTGGGGTCCACAATGTCTGAGAGCGCGCGCTGGCCCGCCATGCGTTCGATATCAATGGATCGCGTGACCTTGCCGTCTTTTTTCAGACGGACCACATCTATATGATAGAACTGATCCAGAAGCTGTTCCGTGGAATAGCCCAGAGCTTTGAGCAGAATCGTCACCGGGAATTTGCGGCGGCGGTCGATGCGCACGTAAATCAAATCTTTTTGGTCGAATTCAAAATCCAGCCAAGATCCACGATAAGGGATCACTCGCGCGGAATAAATCAACTTGCCGCTGGCGTTGTTCTTACCCCCATCATGGTCAAAGAAAACACCGGGAGAACGATGGAGCTGGCTGACCACCACGCGTTCGGTGCCGTTGATAATAAATGAACCATTGGAAGTCATCAGCGGAATCTCACCAAGATAGACTTCTTGTTCCTTCACATCGCGAATGCTGCGCGCTTCGGTCTCCTCGTCCACATCAAATACAATCAATCGCAACGTGACCTTGATCGGCGCGGCAAAGGTCATGCCTCGCTGGCGACACTCATCGACATCGTATTTGGCGGGCTCAAGCGTAAAGCTGACAAATTCAAGGCTCGCCGTATTGTTAAAATCTGAAATCGGGAATACGGATTTGAATACGCCCTGCAGGCCTAAATCCCCGCGGCGATCCGGATCCACGTCCCTTTGTAAAAAGGCTTCGTAAGATTTTTTTTGTAATTCGATCAGGTTGGGAATGTCGATCAGGTGGCGTGTTTGCGCGAAACTACGACGCACCCGTAGATTCGACGCTGTCACAGGAGTCTTATTCATCCTATCTCCTTAAATTTTTTTCGCGATCCCTTAATCTTAAGGGGATTCGCGCCTTGCACTCTTCATTTAGAGGGTTATCCCTCACATTGGCTTGGCAGAGGTTAAAAGAGCTCCACCCTCAACAGAAGGCTCCCTTCCGAGAGCCTCCCTATATGAACGAATCCGAGCAGACTCCTTGCAGAGCCTTACTTCACCTCAACCTTAGCGCCAGCCTTGGTCAGAGTGTCTTTGATCTTGGCCGCCTCATCCTTCGTCACGCCTTCTTTTACAGGCTTGGGGGCGCCTTCAACGAGGTCTTTGGCCTCTTTTAAGCCAAGTCCAGTCAAAGCCCGCACTTCTTTGATGACGTTGATCTTATTGGCACCACCGTCAGTGAGAATCACATCAAACGACGTTTTCTCTTCTGCTGGAGCCGCGCCCGCAGCCGCGGGACCCGCTGCAACAGCCACAGGAGCCGCGGCGGAAACACCCCACTTCTCCTCCAGCTCCTTGATCATGTTCGCCAGTTCCATCACCGGCATGTTCGACAAGTAATCAATCACTTCGTTTTTCTCTAAAGCCATCTTATAAATCCTCCAAATTTACTCAGTTTTCTTTTCTTTATATCCATTCAACACTCGTACAAATCCACCCGGCACGGCCTGCAATGTTCCAAGGAACTTGGTCATCGGAGCCGCCAAAGTGCCCAGCAACATGGCCCGCAGTTCATCTTTGCCCGGCAATGTAGCGAGATACTCGATACCTTTGGCATCAAGCGCCGCACCGTCCATCACACCGGACTTCATTTGGAACGCTTCGACCTCTTTCCCAAAGTTGGAAAGGGCTTTGGCTGCCGCACTGGGATCTTCATAGGCGAACACAATAGCGTTCGTGCCTACAAATTTCTCTTTAAGCACAGGCTCGATCGTTGGATGATCCGCCAGCGCCCGAATGGCGAGAGTGTTGCGCACCACCTTCATTTCCGAATTCAAAGGTTTGAGCGACTTTCGAAGCTTTGTGACACTTTCCACGTCCATTCCTTTAAAATCGACGAGGAAAGCCGCTTTCGAACGGCCAAACTTCTCGGAAATAGAGGTGATTTCCTGCTGCTTTATCTCGCGTGTTATCATGCGCAGAATACCTCCTTCTTAACTGTTTGGACCGCGATTGAGAAAAGAGGAGGCAATTCTATGGGTACATTGCATGTGAAATGCGTTGTACATCAAGCCTCAGCATCCGTCTCGGTAGGGTGGCGGGTTGCATGCCGTTTAAGCTTAAGACTCAAAGTCGCCTTGCTTAGAGGCAACTCTGCTGCTCTCAAACCCCTACTGTCTCTGACCGCGATACGGTTATCGGGCATCCGCCAGAAGATACCCATCAAATTCTATTTACACTGCGGAGATCTGGCTCTCCATATCTGACAAATCAATCTTTACACCGGGCCCCATGGTGGAAGAAACCGTCACACTCCGCAAGTAGATTCCCTTGCTGGTGGATGGCTTGGCTTTCATGATAGCGGCCATAAAGACGGCAAAATTGTCCCGAAGCTTTTCGGGGCCCATACTTTTACGGCCAATCATGGCATGCACGATGGCCGCCTTATCCACGCGGAAATCCAACTTGCCTTTTTTCTCAGCGGACACAGCTTGTCCCACGTTCATCGTGACCGTCCCTACCTTCGGATTCGGCATCAGTCCGCGAGGCCCCAGGATCTTAGCGACCTTGGAAACCGTAGCCATCATATCCGGAGTGGCGATGGCCTTATCAAAGTCCAACCACCCGCCCTGAATCTTGGCCACAAGATCATCGGCACCGACGAAATCAGCACCAGCGGCTTTGGCTTCTTCCTCCTTAGGCCCCTTGGCGAACACAATTACACGAACCGTCTTACCCAGACCATGCGGCAGAGATACCGCACCGCGAACTTGCTGATCCGACTGCTTGGGGTCCACACCGAGGTTTACGGCCACGTCCACAGCTTCATCAAATTTGGCCGTTGCAGTGTCCACCACCAGCTTAATGCCTTCGTCCATCTTGTAACGGCTCGTGCGATCCACTTTTTTCAAGGCTGTCGAAAAACGTTTTCCCTTTTTCATTCCCGACCTCCTACGCGATTTCCAGACCCATGCTGCGGGATGTTCCGATGACCTGATTGACGGCACTTTGAACGTCCGTGCAATTCAGATCGGGCATCTTCAACTTGGCGATCTGTTCGATTTGAGCCATGGTCACTTTACCGACCTTGTCTTTTTGCGGCATCTTGGACCCGCTTTCGATCTTTGCGGCCTTCTTCAATAGAACCGAAACGGGAGGTGTCTTGGTGATGAAGGTAAACGAACGGTCCGAATAAACAGTGATGATCACGGGAATGATCATATCGCCCTCTTTCTGCGTACGGGCGTTAAACTGTTTACAGAACTCCATTATGTTTACCCCATGCTGACCGAGCGCCGGTCCCACGGGAGGTGCCGGATTGGCTTTCCCTGCCGGTATCTGAAGCTTAATTTGGCCGGTTACTTTCCGAGCCATATTACCCACTCCTCAGTAAAGGGTTAATCTTATCTCTTACTCACGTTTCCCAGCCCGTTGAGCTGGACACACGCACTCAGGCCTTTTCAACCTGAACAAAATCCAATTCCACAGGAGTCGGACGTCCAAAGATACTGACAAGCACCTTCACTTTGCCTTTCTCCTGATTGATCTCTTCCACCGTGCCATTAAAGCTGCTGAAGGGACCATCAATCACCATGACACTCTCACCGACCGAAAACTTCACCTTCGGTTGAACCTTCTCGGCGCCCATTTCCATTTGGCGCGTCACACGCATGACTTCCTCTTCAGGCACTTCCGGCGGCTTCACCTTACCACCGACAAATCCGGTCACTTTCGAGGCATTTCTCACCAAATGCCAGGTTTCATCATCCATCACCATTTGAACAAAAATGTACCCGGGAAAGAACTTGCGCGAACGCGTCGCCTTCTTTCCCTTGACCAGTTCCACAACATTTTCTGAAGGAATTAGAATCTGGCCAAACTTGTCTTCCAAATTCAATGAGCGCACGCGCTCTTCGATCGAGGCCTTAGCCATCGCCTCGCAGCTAGTTTGAGTGTTTACAATGTACCATTTCAATTTTGCCGCATTGGGATGCGGGGCTGGAGTGGATTCGCTGTCGTTCACGCTTTCATTCGCCACTGTTTAGTCCTTCTTAGTTCACAAAAACCTTGATCAACTGGCTCGACAAAAAGTCGAAGGCCCCCAGGCCCAAACCAGCCACCACCACCATCACGCAGCAAACTATCGTCATTGCCACGGTGTCCTTACGCGACGGCCACACCACCTTACTGACCTCGACCACCACCTCTTCCATGAACGCATGCGCCCGCTTATTCATAAAAAGGGCTAAAAAAGTGATCAAGCCAACAGCGACTGGAATACCGTGTTGGGCCAGCTCGACGTTTCGGAGACGAGCCACAGCTCCGAAGGCACCCGCGAGCGTGTCAAACAACACGGCGACAACAAAGTAGGCCAGAAACCCCGCCGCTACGAACGCAAAGTTCGTAATATTCTGAGTATTCTTCTCATCCATTTACTTTCCACCTTTTCTTTCGAAACGATCCTTGTTTCTCGATCCTAGTCTCCCGGGCGCGGCACCGCACCTGAAAACTGGCAGGGCAGGAGGGATTCGAACCCACAACCTAACGATTTGGAGTCGTTCGCTCTACCATTAGAGCTACTGCCCTATTTTCTAGCTTCTTCTCGTCTGCTCGAGTGCCTGTCACCTTTTGAGCTCCGATCGAAGAGTTGGAGCAAGAGCTCAATAGGTAACCGTCACCAAAAACGGCGAAAGGGACCCTCACTCACAAGGGTCCCTAGCTTCGCTTTCATAATCCGCCAACTACTCTGTAATGGCCGTAACCACGCCCGCACCCACAGTGCGGCCACCTTCGCGAACAGCAAAACGCAGCTCCTTCTCCATGGCAATCGGGGCGATGAGCTCCACGTCCATTTCGACGCGGTCACCCGGCATTACCATCTCCGTACCCTGTTTGAGAGTCACAACGCCCGTAACATCCGTGGTGCGGAAATAGAACTGAGGACGGTAGCCATTGAAGAAGGGGGTGTGTCGACCACCCTCTTCTTTGGTGAGGATGTAGGCTTCACAACGAAATTTCTTATGCGGAGTGATAGAACCTGGAGCGGCCACCACTTGCCCGCGTTCAACCTCTTCCTTCTTTGTACCGCGCAGCAGGCAACCGGCATTGTCGCCCGCGCGACCTTCATCCAGAAGTTTTCGGAACATTTCAATTCCCGTAATCGTTGTTTTGCTGGTGGGGCGGAGACCCACGATTTCAACTTCCTGGCCAACTTTGATAATTCCACGTTCAATACGGCCTGTAACCACCGTTCCACGACCGGAGATAGAAAACACGTCTTCAATCGGCATCAAAAAGGGCTTATCCACGGCCCGCTGGGGCTCCGGAATGTAGGTGTCGCAAGCTTCCATCAATTTCAGAATCGCGGGTTCCCCGATTTCGCTGGAATCGCCTTCAAGAGCCTTCAGGGCCGACCCTTTAACGATGGGAATATCATCGCCCGGGAATTCATATTTCGAGAGCAACTCACGAACTTCCAGCTCAACGAGATCGAGGAGCTCTTTATCATCCACCATATCCACTTTGTTCATAAACACAACGATGGCGGGAACCCCAACCTGACGAGCGAGGAGGATGTGCTCACGAGTTTGCGGCATAGGACCGTCGGCGGCGGAAACCACCAGAATGGCACCGTCCATCTGGGCAGCGCCGGTAATCATATTCTTCACATAGTCGGCGTGGCCGGGGCAATCCACATGCGCATAGTGACGATTGGCTGTCTCATATTCCACGTGCGAGGTCGAAATCGTAATCCCACGGGCCTTTTCCTCAGGAGCCTTGTCGATCTGGTCATAAGCCATCGCTTGGCCGCCGCCCGATTTGGCAAGTGTTGTGGTGATCGCGGCGGTCAGGGTGGTTTTCCCATGGTCAACGTGCCCGATCGTGCCGATGTTGACGTGCGGCTTGTCCCGCTTAAACGTTTCTTTTGCCATCTAAAGATTCCTCCTCATTCAGTCAATTCATTCGCTCGTTATTTAACAAAAACGAAACTTTTCAAAGCCTTAAGCCAACAACTGGAGCCCATGGTGAGACTCGAACTCACGACCTCACCCTTACCAAGGGTGTGCTCTACCCCTGAGCCACATGGGCGCCCTAAACTTGGAGCGGGAGACGGGTCTCGAACCCGCAACCCTCAGCTTGGAAGGCTGATACTCTAGCCAATTGAGCTACTCCCGCTCATCCTCACAAACACAAATCTTTGCACAGCAAAATGGTGGAGAGGGTAGGATTCGAACCTACGTAGGCATAAGCCAACGGATTTACAGTCCGTCCCCTTTAGCCACTCGGGCACCTCTCCACTGGATTTCGCATCCCTAACAGGATGGAGCTGGCTATGGGACTCGAACCCGCAACCTGCTGATTACAAATCAGCTGCTCTACCAATTGAGCTAAGCCAGCAACCTCAAATCAACCTCTATGCCAAGGGCGCCCGCAGGCAAAGTAAGGCCGATTTGGCGACATGCAAATCCCGTTTCTACTTGAGCCGCATCTTTCCAGTCAAAAAGTATTTCCAGAGAAATTCAGTATTTCTGCATCTGCCGGAACGTTTCGGCTAAGGCAATTGCGGCCGCGACAGAGACATTGTAGCTGGCTTCCGGATGAAGCTGTGGAATGCGAACGAAGTCGTCACAAACGCGCTCCACGGACTTGCGCAGACCTGAAGCCTCGGACCCCAGCACCCAGATCACCTTCTGAGGGATGGAGACCTCAAAAATTGTGGACTTGGCTGTGTGTGAAAGTCCCCAGATCCAAAAGCCCGCCGACTTGAGCGTTTCCAATTGCTGCGGAAGGGCATTGTCGCGATCAACGGGAACGTGTTCCACGGCTCCCTGGGCCACCTTGGATACAGCGGGTGAAAGGTGGGCCGAACGATGCGCGGGGGTCAAAACTCCGCGAGCGCCCAAAAGCCACGCCGTTCGCAAGACCGCTCCCAGATTGTGGGGGTCTTCCACTTCGTCGAGAGCCACAAGGTAGGCGGAATCAATGGTTTTAAGGATCTCCCAATCGAGTTCAGGTGCCTCACGCGCAAAAGCCAGCACACCCTGGTTTGCAGAGGTCACCTTATCCAGAACCGCGGGGCTTTGCAGGTGCACTCGAATTTTCAGATTCCGGGCCTGATCCGCTAAGTGGCGAAGCGCCGGATGATCAGAATAAGATTCCCTCAGCCATATCTGATCGACAGCGCGGGGGCGGACCTTCAGTAGCTCAGTGACCGCGTGAATACCGACCACGCAACGGCCAGGAGGTGTCGCGGTTAGGGAGCGCGCTGGGCGGCCTCGAGATTCAGGCTTTTTGAATTTCCTCATAATATATTTTCGCGGCTTGCGCCGGCTCCGTCGCTTCACAAATGGGACGGCCCACAACCAAAGCCGAAGCGCCTTGCCGCAGAGCCGTTGCCGGATCGGACACCCGAGCCTGGTCGCCGCGCTCCTCATGACTTAGGCGCACGCCCGGGGTTACTAAGTACGCTTCTGGAAGCCGTTGGCGCAAGGTCGATACCTCCTCAGGAGAGCACACCAGGCCAGTCAAACCGCACTCCCATACGAGCCGAGCCAGGTGAAGAGCCTGTTCGATCAGGGGCTGGGCTTGTAGAATCGAAGGCAAGGTTTCCTGCCGAAAGCTGGTCAATATGGTAACCGCCAGAATCCGGAAGGGGCGGATCCGACAAAGTTCTTCTTCAACCTTCGCCATCCGGGAGAGTGCCTCGCTCCCAGATAAAGCATGTACCGTGCAAAAACTCGCTCCCATATCAAAGGACGCCCGCACGGCCGCTTCCATGGTACTGGGAATGTCAAAATATTTGTTGTCGATAAACAAAGCTCCATGACGGGAGAGCGATTTAAGCAAAGGCTCGCCATATCGGATACAGAGCCGTGGCCCGACTTTAAACCCACCCACGAAGGCTCGGGTCTGCCCCGCAAGCGCCAGCGCACGTTCGGGGGAGTCCACATCGAGAGCGACAAACACCGGATTTTTAAGCTGTGCCCGCGGATTCAAGATTTTTGCTCCTTGATCCAAACCAGGATCCTTTCGAGAATTGAACCCGGCCCGACTTTTTCAACAGCCTTGGTTTTGCGTGTGATCAACTCCACCTCGTTTTGAGCCAAGCCACGAGACCCGATATTCACACGCAAGGGCATGCCGAGCAGATCCGCATCCTTAAACTTGACGCCCGGTCGCTCAGACCGGTCGTCCATCAGACAGTCCACGCCGCGATGATGGAGGTCTCTGTAAAGCCGATCCGCAACGTCACGCGCCTCGACATTATCTGGATCGAGGAGCGAAATATGCACGAGATACGGGGCGATCGACAGAGGCCATATAATGCCATCCTTGTCGTGGTTTTGCTCGATCACCGCTTGCACAGTGCGCGAAATGCCGATTCCGTAACAGCCCATTTCTATCGGCACCAGCACTCCGTCTTGGCCGAGGTAATTCGCCTCCATCTTACGGGAGTACTTCGTGCCGAGGTAAAAAATATGACCCACCTCTATCCCACGGTATGATTTGAGTCGACCTTTACCATCGGGGCTTAAGTCGCCCTCGCGAGCCATTCGGAAATCGCCGACGGTGGTCGATTTGAAATCGCGTCCATGATTCACATTTCTTAAGTGGAAATCATCTTTATTGGCGCCCACAATGTAATTGCGCAAGCCTTCCACGCCCTTATCCATCAGAATGGGAATCGCCAACCCGACCGGGCCGCAACTCCCGGGCGAAGCCCCAGTTAAGCGGCGCACATCCTCGTCCTTCAGCAATAAGGGAGGGTTGGCTAGACCAAAGTGATTTTTGATCTTCACGGGATTGGCTTCATCGGACCCACGCAACAGAACCGCCACCGGTTTCAAATCGGCGGCGGGATCATCACTCGCAGAAAAAAACATGGTTTTCACCAGGTTCCGCGCCGGAATCCCTGTCATCTTGCTTAAATCGTCGATCGAGCGCAAGCCTGGGGTGGCAAATTCCTCGCTCTCGAGTAAAGGCCCGTCTTCGGCTTGCGCGAGTCCATCGGGATCCAAGGCCGGGCAAACCTCGATATTGGCGGCATAGCGGCTTTCCTCACACACGAGAAGCTGATCCTCGCCCGATTCCGCCAAAATATGGAATTCCTGCGATTGGTTTCCGCCAATATTGCCGCTATCAGCCTGAACCACGCGGAAACGCACGCCCAAGCGCTGGAAAATGGCCGAGTAGGCTTCGAACATCAATTGGTAGGACTTTTGCGCGCCTTCTTGATTCAGATCGAAACTGTACGCGTCTTTCATGACAAATTCGCGGCCGCGCATCAGCCCAAAGCGGGGGCGGATCTCATCACGAAACTTGGTTTGGATTTGATAAAGGTTGAAGGGGAGGTCACGATAGCTCTTCACATCCCGTCGGACGAAATCGGTGATGACCTCCTCGTGGGTGGCGCCAAGGCAAAAGTCATGGCCATTGCGGTTCTTGAGTTTTTGCAGGCCGTCGCCCATTTCGCGCCACCGGCCGGTCTCTTCCCAAAGTTCCCGCGGTTGCACCATAGGCATCAAGAGTTCGACGCAACCGCGGCGATCCAGTTCTGCTCGCACAATCGCTTCGAATTTGCGCATGGCCCGGAGAAAGAGCGGACCATATGTGAAGATCCCTGGCGCCACCTTGCGTATATAGCCTCCCCGTACCAATAAAATATGGCTGGGAATTTCCGCATCAGCGGGCGCTTCTTTGAGCGTGAACAAATATCCGGAGCTCCATTTCATGAATCTAAACCTCGATGCCGTAAGATTTGATTTTGCGATGCAAGTAACTGCGCTCGAGACCAATGCTTTCAGCGGTCTTGGAAATATTGCCCTGATTCTCCTCGATCTTTTGCACAAGGAACTCCTTTTCAAATCGTGCCCGGGCCTCACGGAAAGTCATCACTCCTTCGCCTTCATCCGCCTCAGGCGGGTCCACCAGACCCGCGAACTTTACGTCATGAACATCGACATAGTCACTGGGAGTTAGAATATATACGCGTTCAACAAAGTTGCGCAGCTCGCGCACGTTGCCGGGCCAATTGTGAGCCACGAGCTTTTCCAGAGCCGCCGGGGAGAAGACCTTGCGCTTATACCCATTTTTGCGCATGTACTGATCACCAAAGTACTCAACGAGAAGCGGGATGTCCTCGCGGCGTTGCCGCAAGGGCGCCACTCGTAGCGGAACCACATTGAGACGATAATAGAGATCCTCGCGGAAGCGGCCGTGCTTGATCTCCTCTTCGAGATTCTTATTGGTCGCCGCAATTACGCGAACATCGACACAGATGGGCTGTTCGCCACCCACGCGATGGAATTTCTGCTCCTGAAGGATACGGAGAATCTTAGCCTGGGCATCCAGACTCATGTCTCCGATTTCATCAAGGAAAAGAGTGCCGCCGTTGGCGAAATCAAACTTGCCCTTTTTGGCCCGATCCGCACCGGTGAACGCGCCTTTTTCAAAGCCAAAGAGCTCAGATTCAATTAAATCCTTGGGAATGGCGGCGCAATTCACCTCCACGAGAGGGCGACCCGCACGATGGCTCAGGTAATGAATGTTTTGCGCCACCAGCTCCTTCCCCGTTCCGTTTTCACCAGTCACAAGAATCCAAGCATTGGAGGTCGCTACCCGGGCGATCATCTGCTTCAGGCTCACCATAACCGGACTCTCACCGATGAGCGCGATATTTTTGCGCAGGCGATTTAAAAGTGCGTTCTTTTCGCTCTGTTCACGTTTGAAATTCAGAATATTCGCAATCAAAATGCTGATTTTTTCCATGGAAAGCGGCTTTTCGACAAAGTCCCACGCCCCGTTCTTCACCGCGCGGACCGCGGTTTCAATCGTGCCATGGCCTGACATAATGATAAAATGACAATCAGGATAACCACCCTTCCGGGCCTCTTCAAGCACCTGGAGGCCATCGAGCTCACCCGGCATCCAAATATCTTGCAGCACGATCTCGGGCGCGAATTCCCGGATTTTCTGTAATCCTTGACGGCCGCTGAACGCCACGTCTACAACAAACCCATCGTCCTTAAGCGAGGCCGCAAGCGCCTCCACGATCGGACGTTCATCGTCGATGATGAGAATTTTTATTCCTGAATTCATACTCATACGTATTTCTCTCCGCTGTTGAGGCGCACCGGCACAATCGTGGCAGTCTCCACCGTGTCGACGACCGGCAACTCAATCACGAACTTGGTCTGCGAGCGGCCGTCAGAGAAGGCGCGAATAAAGCCATGATGGTCCTCAACCATGCGCTTAACGATCGCCAGGCCGAGCCCCGTCCCCTGTTGTTTGGTCGTGACATAGGGCTCGAAAATATGTTCTCGCAAGTGACTGGGAATCCCGGATCCATTGTCCTCGACCTCAATTCGAGCGATTCGCAAAACATTATCATAAGAAGTTCGAATCACAATACGTCCGTCGCCCTGACCCAAGACAGCTGCTAGAGCATTATCCACAAGGTTATTTATAATTCGTTGTATCTGGTCCGGATCAAAAGTGAAGAGGGGAAGGGCGGGATCGGGCTTGAAATCAATGCCCGCGCCGCGGTCGCCTTCGCGAAAGAGGACCAGAGAATCCACAATCACCCGATTTAAGTCTCCAGGCACGGGTTGGCTCTTGGGAAGACGCGCGAACTGGTTAAACTCATTCACCAGATTTTTTAGGCTGTCCACTTGATCCACAATCCGTCGCACACATTCGTGGAACGCCTCGTCCTGGATCTGACGTCCAAACTTCTTCTCAAGCCGTTCGGCCGAAAGCTTAATGGGAGTCAACGGATTTTTGATTTCGTGGGCGATTCGTCGCGCCACCTCGGTCCACGCGGCGGCACGCTGCGCGCCGAGAACCGGAGTGAGATCATCAAATACCAGCACTTTGCCGATTTCCAACTGGTTTTCGTCGGTTAGAAAGGAAAGGGTCATTTGTAGAGGGACCGAACGCCCGCCAATGTGCACTCTCACCTCACGCTGAATGCTTTCCGCCCGATGCAAGCGCATTTGCTGAATCATCGTCTCCAGGATCGTGAAATACTCCTGATCCAAAACTTTCCCGATGTGTTGACCTGTGAGACGTTCCGGATCCGATTCCAGCAGCTTTGCGGCGTGGCGATTTACCATGGTGATATGGCCCTCAGGATCCAAGGAAATCACACCTGTGCTGACTGTGGATAACACAACCTCGATGTACCGGGAATGTTCATCCAGACGCGCTAAAGTCTGGCGCAGGTTCTGGTTCACCTCGCGTACCTCGCGCTCGGAAGACTCAATTTTTCGCGTCATCTGATTGAAGTGCTGCACAAGTTGATTGATCTCGGTGGATCCGGATGTCAAGACCACGGGACTGTAATCATGCTCCGCGACCCGTTGGGCCGCCTGGCCCAGTTCTTCCAAAGGCACAGAAAGCTGCCGCGCCAGATAAAATCCAAACCAAGTCGCCCCAAGCATGATCGTCAAAGTCATCAGGACCAGGATGATCAAATAGATCGATTTGATCGGATACTCGAGGGGATTCACATCCCGAAAATCTTCATATGCGGATGCAACATCGTCCATCTTGGTGATCAAGGAGAGAGGAATGAACGTCGACACCACGACGGCCCCGTCGCCCTTTGAACGGCCAACAGGTGAGATCACACGTACGAGATTGCCGTTTTCAAATTGATGGATCGTGGACGCCTCGTTGCGGTCTTCAATACCGCGATCGAGAAGCTCCAAAGAAAGGGGCGGGACCTCGGGTAGGGATTCGTCGGGGCTCACACTCACCACGCGCCGGCCGAAAAGAGACGGATAATACTCAACGGCGTCCAGACTGTAGCGCTTACGCAGGTCAACAAGCTTGCGGGCCCACTGACTGCTTGGAGTGTGGCGCAGCTCCTCGGCCACGCGCTCCGCAAAGTGATAATTCTTTCGTTTGGCGGTGAGATAATAGGAGTTCGTCACCTCAAGGGAGCTCTTTAGAACACCCGCCATTTTTTCCGAAAACCACTTGTCGAAGCTGTTGTTGATATAAAATACCGAGACCAGGAACATCAGCGTGGTGGGGATAAAGCTGAACGCCACAAACGCGGCGATCAGCTTGGCTTTGAGTGTGCGGCCGGCGAGCCCGGTTTGGCGCTCGCTAAAAATCTTCACCACATTGCGGAAAATAAGAAAGAAGAGGAGAAGAAACAGAATGATATTGAAATTGACGAGTCCAAGAAAAAAAATGGAATGAGCGAAGGGAAGCTGTTGACTCATTCCAAACAGCTTGTATTCGATCGCGGTGAGCACCAGAAAGAGAACAGCCAGCAGAAACACCGTGCTCAGCTCTTTGCGACGCTTTTGCCGCTCGATCAGCGTTTGGTCCGTTCCATCCATCAATAGATCATTTCCATGAGATTGATCATCTCCACGGCCACCTCCGCAGCATCCCGCCCCTTGTGGCCGTGCGCGCCGCCCACCCGGGCCTCGGCCTGCTCATCATTATCCGTGGTGAGAACACCAAAAATCACGGGTTTTTTGGTCCGCAAGGCCACTTCCGAACAGCCCCGTTCCACTGAATTGCAGACAAAATCATAATGTGAGGTTTCTCCCCGGATTACGGCCCCAAGCGCAATTACGGCATCGCACTCGCGCTCAATCAACCGGAGAGCCGCGACCGGGATTTCGACGGCACCAGGAACACGCACCCGCAGGACCTGCTCGGGCTTGACGCCGAGTTCGAGGAGGCGTTCATATGCGCCAGCCTCCAACTTTTCCGTGATCTCCTGGTTAAAGCGCGAAGTCACAATCCCGATTTTCCAACGTGACTGAGGGGTAAGGTGGCCTTGCATGAACATGATCAATCCTCCACTTCCAGAAGCGGCTCGGTGTCTATCGGAAGAGAAACCTCATCCACGATCTCAAGTCCGTAACCTTTTAAGCCCACGCGTTTGGCGTGATTGTTGGTGATCAATCGCAGCTGGCGCACGCCAAGTGCGCGCAAAATCTGCGCGCCTATGCCGTAGTCCCGATCATCGGAGCGAAACACACGTCGAATCTCCTCGTTGGCCGCTTCACCTTGATCGATCTGGTGGTAGCTCTGAACGCGCTGGCGCAGACGATGGCCCATATCTTCGAGGCGCAAATAGACCAGGACGCCTTCGCCCTCTTGTTCAATTCGTGCCAAGGCTTGTTCCAAGTAATCTCCTGAACGCGTTCGTAAAGAACGAAAAACATCCCCCATCAGACATTCGGAATGCACCCGTACTAACGTCGGTTTATCTGGATCGACCGCGCCTTTCACCAGAGCCACATGCTCACGACCATCGAGTAGGTTCTCAAACACATGGATCTTAAAGCCGCGGCCGAATCGACAGGGCAGCTGTGCCTGGGCGCGCTCAACGAGAAAAAATTCGTTTTGAGCCCGGTATCGTATCAAGGCCTCGATCGTTCCGATTTTAATTCCATGCTTCCGGGCGAATTCTATCAGCTGCCCCATACGTGCCATGGTGCCGTCCGGGTTCATAATCTCACAGATCACAGCCGCCGGGTTCAATCCCGCGAGCCGGGCTAGATCCACACTCGCTTCCGTATGACCGGCGCGCTTGAGCACCCCTCCATCCTGCGCCCGGATTGGAAACACATGACCAGGAACAATGATATCCTCGGGACGGGCACTGGGGCTGGAGGCCACTTTGATCGTCAATGCGCGGTCGGCGGCGGAAATGCCCGTAGATACACCCTTTGCTGCTTCAATACTGACTGTGAAGGCCGTGCGATTGGGAGAGCGATTGCTTTCTTCCTTGGTCATCAACGGGAGATGAAGACGCGCGATTTGTTCCGAGGTGAGCGATAAGCAAATCAGGCCGCGCGCCTCCATGGCCATAAAGTTCACCATTTGGGGAGTGATGTAATCCGCGGCAATTATCAGGTCGCCCTCGTTTTCGCGGTCCTCGTCATCCACCAAAATAACGGGCTTTCCAGACTTGATGTCTTCGATCAACTCAGGAATCGGATTCAGGCTCATTCGTTTTTTCCTTCTCTTGCAGCCGTGCCCAGTGGATCAGACCACGAGCCATATTGTCGACCTCGAGGTTCACATGGTCGCCGACCTCCAGGGCTCCGAGATTGGTCCGTTTTAAAGTTTCCGGAATCAATCCCACCTGAAAACTTTGCGCCCCCACATTATTGACCGTGAGGCTCACACCGTTCACGGCAACACTTCCCTTGGGCCAAATAAAATCGCGTAGGACGCCGGGGATGTCGATTTGAAGACGGAGCGCCTCTCCTTCTTCCGTCACATTCAAGATGCGGCCTTTTGCATCCACATGTCCAGTTACGAAATGTCCGTGCACCCGATCCTGCAGGCGGAGCGATCGCTCCAGGTTCACGACCTTATTTAGGACTCCTTCGGGGCCCCAACCGGTTATGCGCAAGGTCTCCGGTCCGAGAGCAAACGTCATCTGGACCGAGTCGAAGTCCTCCAGGGTCAAGCAAATACCATCGACTGCGACACTATCCCCAGAATGTAAGTCCGTGAATCCCGGGGGCCGATCTAAGCTGATCCGCAAAATTCCTGCGGAATTCTGCGCTCCCCGAACACGGGTTGTGGTTTCCACAATTCCTGAAAACACCGGCACCTCGAAGCGGAGCCACTCTAACGAGTCGGCTCTGGCGCGTCAAGTCACCGGCAGCGCCCGACCCCATTCGTTAACGGAATTCGGCCCAGCATCCAGGGGTGACTCTCCACCTGGCAGGTCAGACCTGCAGCCTTATCACAGGGAAAGGAAGGGTAGTCATGGTCATTGTTGGAAACAGGCATATCCATTGCGCTCAGTCGTTCTGTGACCACACCTTTCTTTCGATTCCAATAGAGCGGGCATTCCAGGTTGGTGCGTTTGGCTTTTAAGGTGCACCTGTGAGCATGGTCGGCACGCTGTTCACAGCGAGCCACGGTTAGGGATCGGATCGCCTTTGGAACCGTCTTCTTAAACCACTCCTCACACGTGGCGTCGGTTTTGCCGGGGACGGGGTTAAGCTCAGGCTTGCAGCCACTGTCTGGATGGTTATGAAAAAAATAGCCCAAAATGTGGAACGTAAAGTCTTTAACCACCTGGTCTTCCACTTGAGAACGATAAAGTGTCAGACACATCTCTTCATATTCGTCGATCGCGAGGCGCCCGTCGATCTGAAAGAATTGTGACGTATGCGTGCTTGTCCTCGTTTTGATTTTTCCCTTCGTGTACGTCGTCCCATTACCCGCAAATTCGCCGTTGCTGGTGAAGTTGCTGTCAAACGCAAAGTTGGATTCGAAGACACAAAATCCCACCATTGGCCGGTGCGGGAGCGGTACGGGATAGGATCTCATGGTACGCGGGTCGTTATTATAAATCTCAGAGTTCTTTTCATCACGTGAAACCAGAAGGACAAAGCTGGATTTAAATTCAATACGGAAGTCGAATACCTTTCGCGCCGAAACACTGCCGGCAAGCGGTCCTAGTTGACCCGCCAATTTAAGACCTATGGCCGTGTTACTTTGAATGTAGTCCTTGGTGCCAAATTCGTCTAGAGCTCGGGGCAGGGGCGGCCAATACAGTCGGTTGTCCGTCATATTCAGCGCCTGCTTCATCAATTCTTCTTTAAGTTGCGGCCCACCCGAGCCCACGATTGAGAGGTTGAGAGGTGTGGAATAAGTCCCTCCCTCAAAAGACCGACGACTCAGCACGGAACCCGCTACAGAATCCAGGGACGAATTTCGAGGCGGAGTTGAAGCTGGATCTCTAGAGGCCCAGGAGACTGTGTGCGCCAGTGCGAGTGCGCAGCCTAGAATCATGTACTTCCATAAAGTCTGGCATCCTGCCATACTTCATCCCCCTCCTAGGGATACCTCCTCTGAGATATCAATTCCAGGGCCAGCGCCAGTTTACGTTTATTTGGACGCTGGCCCGGTTCGCATGAAAGGTTTACGGGCCATGGCCGACGATTGTCGGCACCGACGGGCATCCAGACGGGCATCACCTAAAAAGGTCCAAATGAAAAAAGGCCGGCTCCTGTGAGCCGACCTTCATCAATAGGTTTCTGCTGATCTTTGCACGTCCAAATATAAAGAATTAGCGAATGTGAATCGCGCTCACGCTAATAGTTTTACCCACTAATAGCTTCAATTGCCGTTTATCCACATAAAGATGACTCACACACGCCAGCTTCTCCACCCGCATTTCTCCATAAAGCGTGAGATGACTCACATTTCGAACGGACTGAATTGTGCCACTGCCTTCCAGAGGTCCCACATACATGTGGGAGACGTTATCCACTTCCCGAATGAGTGAGGCCTTGATATACGCGTGGGCGACGTTTCTGATGGTTCCGATTCTGGCGCCTATGTGCTGTACATAAGGCTGGTCCGAGATCAAATTGGTCACTCGCCCCGAGTCAACGCTTCGACCTTCCAAAAGAGGTGTTGGGGTCGCGGGGCTATATTCAATGAGATGAAAAGCCTTATTTTCAACGGTGTATTTACCGGTCGCGGAGTTAAATTCGATCTTGCCCCGCCTCATGCGTTTGCCGCCACATTCATCCATAGCGACCAAACCTGTTTCCTCGCCAGGGTCGGAACCGCTATCGGAGCCCTGTCCAGGAGTGCTCTCGGGGTTACGACCGGCGGTATCGTGGCCGCCATCCCTGTCCTCGATTCCATCAGATCGATCGTCAGCGGGATCATTGCTGTCGCTGTCAGATCCACTGCCTGAATTTGCGTCGTCGGAATTTAAATCAAGCACATACACATTGTTATCATAAACAATATATGTCTGATCAGCGGCAAGATCAACCTGCCCCGCGGGGATCTTGACTGGCGGATTCAGCTCCAGGCAGCTATTGCGAATCAGCAGGAATCCCTTTTCGGAATCAATTACGATAACGGAGGCGTCGCGCCCTCCATCCGAGCAGATTTTGCGGTCTAAGTAATGCACGTATTGTTTACCTGAATAGTTGTCTCCATTCCCTTTGACCTCTATTTGACTGCTACCATCATGTTTGAAACCGGTCGGCGAGCAATTCTGAAAGCCGATGAGAAGCATTAAGGCATTGGCCAGCAGGCAGATCATTCTGACTGGGCGACAATGATTTGGCATAAGAAACCCCCTTCTAAAAATATACATTTGAGACATATCCGCCGAAAGGACGTTCCGCTTTGTTACATTCTAGGTTCCAGCGCGACGGCCTTCGACTTATTTGTTTGGTGAGCGGCGACTCAAAGTGAGACGAACCAGGACGCAAGAGCTATTTGGGTGTACAATAGATTACAGATGAAGGTAGAGCGCCTGATTTCTCAGTGTGATCTTGATCTGAAACAGGGGCGTGCTGATCTGGTACACCTCCGCTTGAAGTCTCTCAAAATCATGTCCGTGAATCGCGAAAACCGATTGCCATTGGCAAAGATATGCCGGCGCGCCGGCCTCAACGAACAGGGGCTCAAGCTTCTTGGCCCACTGATGCATCCGGAAAAAAACCCGTGGCGTCTGGTCCCCAAAGCTTCCGAAATATCTGAGTACGCGATCTTACTCTCCAAGAACGGCAATACCCTCGAGGCCCTCCGCCGACTGGATACGATTTCGGATAGCGCGCTCGCCGAAGTCACTCTTCACCGTGCGTACTGCCATATGGCGAGATGGGAGTACGCGGATGCGGTATTGCACCTCGAGCGGTTTCTCGCGACCGCCCCTGATGCGTACGACCGCCTCGTCGCGCTGGTTAACCTTGCCGCTTGTGAGATCTTACTGCAGAGATGGGATCGGGCGCGAGAAATTCTCTCCGAGATCATTCCGATCTGCCGCAAACAGCATTACAAACGCCTCCTCGCCAACACCCTTGAGCTTCGTGGACAGGTTCATTTGTCTCACAGGTGCTGGAGAAAAGCCGACGACGACCTCAACACGGCCGCCGCGCTCTTGGCAAGTGAGGCGACCGCCGATGCCCTCTTCATTGAAAAGTGGCGCGCCTTCGTGAATGGACTGCGTGACAACTGCACGGATCCTATCCGCGCCTTTCGCCTCAAGGCCGAAATTCATGGGCATTGGGAAAGCGTGCGTGATGCGGATCGCGTTTCACTCAAAATTTGCTTTGATGAAACGCAATTTCAGTTTCTCCTTTACGGCACGTCGTTTGCCAGCTATCGGCAGCTGATTTGCGAGGAATTTCACCATTCCTTGCCCTCCGGAGCTTTTATCTGGGGAGACGCAACTGCGGCCATGCGCCTGGACCTGCGCCACCGCACTCGTCTTTCGCCAGTTCTCTGCGCGTTGCTTTCTGATTTTTACCGGCCGATCCGTCTAGGAGTCTTGTTCACACAGCTCTATCCCAGTGATCAGTTTGATGTGTTCTCCTCCTACAACCGTCTCCATCAAGCGCTTTGGCGAGCGCGCCTCGAAATAGAGAAGAACCACCTACCCTTGAAGATCGTCTCCGACGCGGGCGGGTTTCGACTCGTCCGCACGGGGTCGGTCGCTGTGGCGCTTCCTTTCGCGCCTGTGCCGCCGGATTTCGCGTGGGTACAGGCGGTACGCGAGCGCTTTGCCAATCAGCGGTTCTCGGCGGCCGAGGCCTGCGTGACACTCAGAACTTCACGTACCCGCTTTCAACGATGGGCCCGAGAAAAGATCGACGAGGGTACACTCAGCCGTACTTTCAGTGGCAATGCCATCTGTTATCGCCTAATGGACCATCCTTCAGGCCGCCTTAAAAGCTAGCTTCTCTCCATCCTTGGACACCACGACCCGATCACCCGGATTCACCTTGTGCTCCAAGATCAGTTTAGCCAACGGATTCAATATTTCATGCTGGATCACCCGCTTGAGAGGACGAGCGCCATAGATCGGGTCGAATCCCTTTTCGCCCAACCAGCGCACAGCTTCGGATCCGAACTCGAGTCGGATTCGTTTCTCATAGAGCCGGCGCGCGACCTGATCCAACTGCACCTGAACGATCGCTTGCAGCTCTTCGGCGCCAAGCGGATTAAAGATCACGGTTTCGTCAATCCGATTGAGGAACTCGGGACGGAAATGAGACCGCAGGGCTTCCAACACGGCCTCCTCGCGCTGGGCCGGCTTGAGATTTTCTTCAATTAACGCCTGCGACCCTACATTCGAGGTCATAATCATCACCGTATTCTTGAAATCCACGGTTCGTCCTTGGCCGTCAGTCAAACGGCCATCATCCAGCACTTGCAGCAGCACATTGAAGACCTCCGGGTGGGCCTTTTCAACTTCATCCAGGAGCACGACACTATACGGACGGCGGCGCACTCGTTCGGTCAGCTGCCCCCCTTCCTCGTAGCCCACGTATCCCGGGGGGGCGCCAATAAGTCGCGAGACTGAATGCTTTTCCATGTATTCACTCATATCAATACGGACCACGGCCTCTTCCGTATCGAAGAGAAATTCGGCTAAAGCCCTGGCGGTTTCCGTCTTTCCCACGCCGGTGGGTCCAAGAAAAATAAAACTCCCAATCGGGCGATTAGGATCGGAAATTTCAGCCCGCGCCCGACGAATGGCATTCGCCACGGCGCTGAGAGCGTGATCCTGTCCTTTCACCCTTCGACGCAAATGGCCTTCCAACTGGAGCAGTTTCTGAGTTTCGGACTCCAGCATCTTGCTGACTGGAATTCCCGTCCACTTGGCGACGACCTCAGCAATCTCTTCCGGGCCGACCTCTTCTTTGAGCATGCGATTTTCGCGGTTCTTCACACGGTCGTTCATACTCGCGAGTCGTTTTTCCAACTCCGGTAAACGTCCGTACTTGAGCTCGGCGGCGCGCCCCAAACTGCCCTCGCGCTCGGCCCTTTCGATTTCCACACGCACAGACTCGATCTCCTGCTTCGCTTGTTTCAGGTCCAGAATCTCGCGTTTCTCTTCTTCCCATTGTGCGCGTAAGAGGCTGTTGTTCTTGTTCAACTCTTCGATTTCACGCTCCACATTTGTCAAACGTTCGCGCGCTTGGTGCTCTTTTTCCTTAAGCAGTGCCTCACGTTCGATTTGAAGCTGCATGACCTTACGCTGAATTTCATCGATGCCTGTCGGCACACTGTTCGCTTCAATACTCAGCCGTGAGGCAGCTTCGTCCATAAGATCAATAGCTTTGTCCGGTAAAAATCGATTTGTGATATAGCGGTGGGACAGTTTTACGGCCGATACAATAGCCGAATCGGTAATGCGGACACCGTGGTGGACTTCGTATTTTTCCTTAAGTCCACGTAAAATCGTGATCGCATCAGGAACGGAGGGCTCACCGACGAACACGGTTTGAAAACGGCGTTCCAAGGCCTTATCCTTTTCAATGAACTGACGGTATTCGTCCAGTGTGGTGGCACCGATACAACGCAACTCCCCCCGCGCCAGAGCTGGTTTAAGAATTTGGCCCGCATCCATAGCTCCTTCCGATTTTCCGGCTCCGACCAAGGTGTGAATTTCATCGATAAACAGAATCACTCGCCCTTCTGCGGCGGTAACCTCCTTAATAACGGCTTTGAGACGATCCTCAAATTCCCCTCGATACTTCGCGCCAGCGACAAGTGAACCCATATCCAGCGCCATGAGCTTCTTGCCCAGGAGAACCTCCGGGACATCGCGGTTCGTGATGCGCAAGGCGAGCCCTTCCGCGATAGCCGTTTTCCCCACGCCCGGCTCCCCGATCAAAACGGGATTGTTTTTGGTGCGGCGAGACAGTACCTGGATGACGCGACGGATTTCCTCCTCGCGTCCGACTACGGGATCCAGTTTTCCCGCTTCCGCCAGAGCGGTTAGGTCGCGCGCGTACTTCGCGAGAACATCGAATTTCGTTTCAGGACTATCATCAACGATCTTTTGATTCCCGCGTAGCTCTATTAACGCGGCTTGAAAATTGGCAGCCGTGACTCGATGCCGTTCAAAGAGCTTTTGTGCCTCTGGAGCCGCTCCGCGCAGGACCGCCAACAAGAAGTGTTCGGTCGAAATAAAGCTGTCTCCCATTTGTCGAGCGATCTTCTCGGCATCGGTGAAAACGCGCTGGAGAGCAGAGCCGGCCACGACGCGCACACCACTTCCCGTGACTTCGGCAAACCCACGAAGGCGCCGTTCCAAGTCTTGTTGAACCGCTGACACAGGAGCATTCATGCGCTGAAGCACGCGTGGGACAATCCCGTCTTCCTGGCGCAGGATTTCCAAAAGCAGATGTTCGGGCTCCACCGCCGCATGATTTCGGGTTTCCGCCAAACGGGCTGCAGCCTGCATGGCCTCCTGGCTTTTTTGCGTCATTTTCTCAATGTCGTTCATATGTTGACCCTTGTTCTTTCTTTCCGACTTTCTTTCCGCTTGACTATGTGCAGCTCTGATTCAAATCTGGGACCCTTTCAGGGGATGTCAATGTCACGTAAACCGGCTTCCGGCAAACGCAGTGTGATCCTCGATCCTATTCATCCTCGCGATTACCGGGAACTGACAATCATTTACGCTTGTGAGCAGTGCAGTCATTTTGATCCGCACTCCCAATCCTGTACAATCGGTTACGACGCGACCCTGCACCTAAAGGCCCATCAGGACCGCACCTATGAGCTTTACGGACGGGTGGCGTTCTGCCGCTTCAGTGAGATCGATTGACGCAAGTGACCTCACTTTCTGTGTGGAGTTTAGTAAGCGTTTTCATATTGCTCATAGTGCTCGCTTGCGTGGCGGGGCTCTGGTGGTGGACACGGCGGCGGCTGGGGATTCAGTCCATCACCTCACCCACGCCGCTCACCTTCCGGGTCATTGAAGTGGAGGGTTGGTCCATTCACTATCACCGCTGGGGGCACGGACCCGATTTGCTTCTTATCCATGGGATCGGAGCCGACCTCATGTGCTGGCGCCCACTTTTGCCGTTTCTTAGCGATCATTTCACTGTGACGGTCCTGGACCTCCCCGGCTTTGGTCACAGCTCGAAGTTGATTCCTGCGGACTATGGCCTGGATGCTCAAGTCGAGCGCCTCCTTGCCTTTTTGGACGCCCTCCGCATTCGTACGACATTTGTGGTGGGAAATTCCATGGGTGGTAATATCGCCCTTTGGCTCGCACTTAAGCATGCGAATAGAGTTTCGGGGGTCGCCGTCATCGCGCCCGCGACCCGGCCTGGACTGGTTCCGATCCCATTGGCGCCCTGGACGTGGCTTTCACATCCGCTCTCACTCATGTTGAATCGTCACACTCTCGGCTGGGCACACCGACGTGTGGTCAGTCGGCCACATCTCATTGATGCCGCACGCATCGAATCTAGTCTTCAGGTTTACGCTCGTAATCATGAAGCGGTCCGCAGTTTCTTGTTGGCGACAGCCGCCATTCGCGATCCGCGTCTGCCAAAAAGTCTGGCCGGGGTTCGTGATCGTGTTCTCCTTCTCTGGGGATCAAATGATCGCCTGGTGTCGCGTCGGGTGATTGAAGAACTCGAGTCCCTTCTCCCCGATGTAGAAAGCCACATTCACCTCGGAGGTGGACATCACCTGCAGGAGGACGAACCTGAATGGGTGGCGCAAAAACTGCGCGAGTTCCTTCTCAGCTGAGGATTTCGCTCGGTCCCCCCTCGACGAAACTCCCCACGTCTTTCATCCTCCTCCGGACGATTGTCACTCCATCCAAGGACTAAGTTTTCAGTCGCAAAGTCCGTTTTGGGCTCTCGTCCTGTCAAGAATCCGATCCCGATCCCGAAGTGTTGGGCATGAGTGAGAGACGCCTAAACATCCGCCCGTCCTCACTCCAATGGAAATGGACGGATGGTAACAGTGACTGCAAACGAGCTTACAGCACCCAGTCGGTGAAAGGAGGATCAGGGACGACAAAGTCGTACAAGGAAACTTAGTGAGAGGTAAGTTTAAGTACCCTTTTTACTAAAAAAACGGCCCGGATGCCGACCCTCGGATAAGGCAAGATCGAGGGAAATTTAACAAGGAGGTCAGGTGAGAATGAATTTTAATGGAGGATAATTACAATGGGAATGCGTGTTTCAACAAATATCGCCGCTGTCAATGCTCAGAGAAATCTCCTGGGCAGTCAGATGAACATCCAGGACAGCTTGGCGAAATTGGCTTCTGGTTCCAGAATTAACAAGTCCGCGGATGATGCCGCCGGTCTTGCAATCAGTGAAAACTTGAAAGCTCAAATCCGATCAACCCGCCAAGCGAATCGCAACGCCAATGACGGAATTTCGATGGTTCAGACCGCTGAAGGTGGTTTGAATGAAATCGGAAACATTATTGTTCGTATGCGCGAACTGGGAATCCAGGCCGCTTCCGACACTGTGAGCAATGTGGAGCGCGGATTCGTGGACAAGGAGATTCAACAGCTCAAGTCCGAATTGCAGCGTATTGCTTCGGTGACGACTTGGGGAAAGACAAAGCTCCTTGACGGAACGACACCCACTTTCGATTTCCAGGTCGGTATCTTCAATAACGAGATCGAAGACCGGATCTCCTTTGCGGCTTCACAAAACGTGGCCACTTTGGATGCCCTTGGACTGACAGGGCTAGACTACACCCAAAAAGAAGGCGCTCAGCAAGCTTTAGAACTGCTGGATGCCGCTCAAGAGAACGTAAACGGAATGCGCTCGAACCTGGGAGCTTTGCAAAACCGCTTGCTCTCCACGGTCCAAAACTTGGGCGTGTTCGAAGAAAACATGTCGGCCGCCAACAGCCGAATCCGTGATACCGATATGGCTTATGCCTCTTCGGAACTCACTCGCAACAACATCATGTTGCAGGCTTCGACTGCGGCTTTGGCTCAAGCCAACACGTCCAACTCTGTTGCACTGAATTTGATTCGCGGTTAATTGAGATCAGAATTGTCTAGGTCTTAATTGAGCTTGAAACCCGGCTCCTCTCAGCCGGGTTTCTTTTTATTGCTGCCTTGCGCTATGCCCCACTTCCCCTCGACTATCCTCATCTTCCTGACATAAGAATCTAGGCAACAGAAAGCTTTGTCGTTACGATTGAGATTGTGGCGCGAACGAGTTTATAGCACGCTGATTTATAATGTGATTCAGCTAACAAGTTTTAGCTCAAAGAGTTTCAAAAATGGGGAGTCTCTAATGGCGAAGAAGAAGAAAGCAACCAAGAAAAAGTCTGGCAAGACTGCTGGCAAAAAAGCCTCGACGAAGAAAACGACGAAGAAAACCACAAAGAAGGCAGCAAAAAAAGCCGGTGGTAAAAAGGCCTCTAAGAAGGCGGCTAAGCCCGCAAAGAAGGCAACGAAGAAAGCCACTAAGAAGGCTGCCACTAAAAAAGCAGCGGCCCCCAAAAAGACCACAGCAAAAAAGAGCCAGAAGGACACCGACCAACTTGAAACGGGTCGATTGGGTGGTGCGGCTGCCGGAACCGCAGCCGGCATGACCAACCCCTACGCCCAGCCCCAGGGTCTGCGAGACGAAGATGAGGGTGAGGAGAGTATGGATTTCGAAGCCATGAGTGAATCCATCGAAGGTGATGATGATGTCGAGAACGTCGATGATGAATCCTTCTCCGAGTCAGAGATTGAATCCTATGATGACGATAGTGATTTGGATGACGAAAATATTGAAGGCGACGACGACGAAGGATACTTCTAAGGATTCGGTAACTCCTGCATTTGCGATAAAAAGGCTCCCGAAAGGGGGCCTTTTTTGTTAAGAGGGTGTCCGCAACGCCAGTCTACGAAAATAAAGGGGAAACCAAACATGAAAGATCATCGGAAGTTTGTACCTAGAGTTGTTTCAGCGGCCACATTGAGCTCGTTAACCGTATTGTCCACTCTCCTCGCCCATATCAGTTTGCCAGCTCACGCGTCGGGATACGAAAAGTCAATTATCTGGGGCGGGCGCTCCTCAGGCGTGGGAGGTATCGCCACACCCTACGTGACTGGCGCCGAAGCGCTTTACTTCAATCCGGCAGGCCTTGTGAGCGACCGCACCGGCCAGGAGGTCGCACTCGACGTTTCGCCAACTTGGAGCCAGTTCAAAGGTCCGGTCAATAATCAAAACGACATTGAGGAGTCCGAGCGCACTCTATCAACTCCATTTGGCCTTATTTATAGTGCCACTCTCAACGAGAAAATCGGATTTGGGTTTGGCGGCTATGTTTCTGGTGGAGCTGTGGCCAAGTATGAAGATGTCTCGTTCGCGGGACTTGCAGGTACGGCCGATGTGGAAACCAATCTGATTGTCACGGAACTGTCCGCGGGAGTTGGCTATAAGCTACTGGATAATCTAAAACTCGGACTAGCCTGGCGCGTATCTATGGCGGATGCGAAATTCTCATTTGTGAAGAGAGGGGCCGGTGGCTCAGTCACAAATTTGACGGTAAGTGAACTCCAGGATACGAACTTCACGGGATTCAAGTTGGGAGCGCAATGGGATGTTTCGGAGGCCACAAAGGTGGGATTCACCTACCGGTCAAAGGTCAAGTTCCTGGCCGAGGGTAATGCGGAAGGGAACCTTCTCACAACTTCGGTTACTCCCCTTGCCGAGCACACGGTTGATGCTGCAACTCAGTTTCCGATGGCCGCCGCTTTGGGCGCACAGCATGACCTAAATGCGGACTGGAGAATTTTGGGAGAGTACGTCTGGACCAACTATAGCGAGGTTGACTCCATTACTCTAACCGACAAGACGCCAGCTGGTGCGTTCAACTATTCTTCTAAGATTCAACAGGATTGGAAGGATCAACACAATATCCGCCTAGGAGGCGAATACCTCGCCCTGACCTGGCCTATCCGTTTTGGTTATGTATGGACCAGTCAGGTGACCAGTGACGACTATGCCCGGGCCGCATTCACTCCTCCTGGCATGGCCCACACGTTCACAGCGGGAACAGGAACAGATTTCGGGGAATCCTTCCGCTTTGATGCCGGCATTGAGTATACAATGGTCGAAGGTGAAGGAACGGGGGCCGCAGCCGGTAACACTTCAGAGGACATCCGTGCAGGCACATATGAGGCTGAAGCCTACGCTGTTCACCTTGGACTGAATTATTATTTTTGAGATTGGGTAGTCGCAAGAAAGGCACCGCCCTCTCACGTTTTATAAAAAAGCCGGTGAATCACTGGCTTTTTTATTCCATTTCTTATTAGTCCCGTGACCAATTATTTTTCGACTTTTTACGCCGCAGATTTTGCGCCAGGTCGAGGCGCAACGACGAAGGTTGGCCTAAAGCCAACTCAAGGGGGAGCAACGAAAAGCTGGTGTAAAAGCCCAAGTAAAAAGTCGAAAAATAATTGGTCACGGGACTCACGGGACTAGAGCCTCACTGGGAGTTTAAGACAATCAGGGCTGCCTTGTCGGCTCTAAGAAGTCACCTAGCCGCTTTGTCGCCGAATCACAAGTCGGACTGGCGTTTGATCGCACAAGGCATGTTCCGGTCACATACAAACCCGCAATCTGGTCCGGAGTATCCGGAACCCGATCCACAAGCCCATCTATGCATTTACCGGTTGATGGCTCTCCAATAGAATATTCTCCACCGACTTTATGACACTCGCCGGCAAGAACCTCGTGCCCTCGAGCCGCGAGTTCCACTTCCGTTTCAAGTGTCTGTCCATCCGCCGTTTTGATCTGCCGAACAGCTGTACAGCGGTCACGCGAAATAAACGTTTTTCCAACAGGAACTACACGTCCGTCATACCGGATGGCGCACCAACCAGGCTGGGACGCCGACTCTCCCGAACCCTGAAATGCGAGGGCTGGGCCCGGACTCATTGTAATGGAGAGAGTGATCGGAAAAATCAATTCCAGAATTCGCATGCGCTCCTCGATACGGTCAACACTCGTGACGGACTCCAGCTGTTCTGCTTACGTTTATGGCGTGTTGGATTTCACGGGCTTGGAATGAACAGCGTATTTCTCAAACTCTCCGTATTCGTGCAGCTTATTGTAAAGAGTTTTTATAGTGATCCCCAAGGCGTTGGCAGCTTGGGTTTTATTGCCGTCAAAATAGTTCAAAGCTTTTAGAATGTAGCGCTTCTCCAGTTCATGCAACGTCATGGTCGGATCGTAGTCGTCGATCACGACTTTATGGTCTGGGTTGCGAATATGATCCGGAAGATCACCCGGCATGATGACATGCCCTTCCGAGAGAATCTGCAGGCGTTCGCAAACATTCTGCAACTCACGGATGTTCCCCGGCCAATCATACTTCATCATGATTTTCATCGCGTCTTCCGACATTTGCCGGCCACGATTCAAAAATCCATTAGTGTTCGTGCTTAGAAAATGCTCGATCAGGGATGGGATATCCTCTTTCCGTCGACGGAGAGGCGGCGAGTGAACCATAATGGTGTTGATCCGATAGAACAGATCTTCACGGAAATTCCCGCGCAAAACTTCCTTGTCTAGCTCTTTGTTCGTGGCACTAATCAGGCGGATATCCACGCGGATGGGGTCTTTTCCTCCGACCCGGTAGATTTCACCTTCCTGCAAAAAGCGCAAAAGCTTGGCCTGGATACCCGGGCTCAATTCGCCGATCTCGTCCAAGAACAAGGTCCCGCCAGTCGCGACTTCCGCCAGACCGATCTTACGGGAATAGGCCCCCGTAAAGGCGCCTTTTTCATGTCCGAAGAGTTCACTTTCCAATAGCGTCTCACGAAGCGCGCCGCAATTGATGGCCACGAAGGGCTTGTGCCGGCGGTTGGAACGCTCATGAATCGCGTTTGCAATCAGCTCCTTGCCGGTTCCACTCTCCCCTAGGATTAAAACCGTCGCGTTACTGGGAGCCACGCGGTCCACCATGCGCATAAGCTGCCGCATGATCTCAGACTTGTAGACGATTTTCTTTTCCGTGGAGATACTGGAATCGATCCGCCCCTGATTGGCGGTGGGAAGACTGGTGCTCTCACCTTGAGGGAAGTGAGATGACTTATCCATACCCGACATACGTACAACCCCTTCTTTCTGTTGTCGCTCGCAGCACGCTGTCACTTCCCCCCTCCAACGTGCCGTCCGCAACTCGGTGCGTCTTAGTCCGACACGGTGTTCTAACAGCTGCTGAAATTTTACGCAAGTCTTTTTTTGCAGGGCGCTTTGTAGGATTTCTACCTGACCTTAACTAGAAAGGAGAGCCCACATTTGTCACCCACAGACGGCCGTTTTTGGGCACATCTGGCGTGTAAGTACTTGAAATACCTCTCGCTGCAAAAGACCACGAGTGAAAATACCTCCAAGTCTTATGCCAACGATCTGGGCCAGTTCCTTGGTCCGATCGGGGTGAAGAAGATTTTGTACACCTCTTCGCCCTCGGGCTCTTCTTTTCAAACTGTTTGGAAAGAAACTCAAGCTCAAACTGACGAGCTCGTTGAACAAAGCGTTACCTTAGTCAGGTCAGCCCAAGCCCAATGGGCCTCCTTGTCGCCCGCTTCGCGCAATCGCAAGAGCGCGGCCGCGCGCGGATTCCTAAAGTGGCTCTTTGATACCGCGGTCCTAAAGGAGGATGTGAGCCTAAGGCTTGTTTCTCCTAAGGTTCCCCAGAAGCTCCCGCATTTTATATCCGTGGACGAAGCCCTTAGCTTAGTTCGATCCCTCGAGGAGCAACGTGAGCCACTGACACGGGCTCTTGTTCTTTTGCTTTACGGAGGAGGATTGAGAATCAGTGAGGCGTGCCGTCTAAGATGGCAAGATATCGTGGAACCGGCTCGAACGCTGCGGGTTCTTGGCAAAGGGGAAAGGGAACGGGTGATTTCCCTGCCTGAAGTGAGTTGGCACGCCCTTGTCGAGCTCCCTCGAAAGGGAAGTTATGTGCTGGGCGGAGAAAGTCCACTTTCCACACGTAAGGCGTATCAGATTGTACGTCAGGCCGGCGCGCGGGCGGGCCTCCTCAAGCCCCTAAATCCGCACGCCCTTCGTCACAGCTTCGCCACGCATCTCCTCACCTCGGGAGCGGATCTGCGCGTGCTTCAGGAGCTGTTGGGGCATCGGTCTCTCGCTGCCACCCAAAAGTACACTCACCTGAGCCTGGATCACCTCGCGCGCAGTCTAGAAAAACACCACCCGCTCTCGGCGTCAAAGCTCCAAGCGGATGAGGAAGCAGAGTAAAGTTTCCTATGCTTAAACGACCTGCTGTTTTACTTGATCGTGATGGAACTCTGATCGTGGACAAGATTTACCTGAACGACCCGGATGGGATCGAATACTTGCCAGGAGTGTTCGAGGCCTTGCGCCGGCTACGCGACCGTGGGTTCGTCTTTTGCGTGGCCACGAATCAGTCGGGCGTGCCACGCGGGCTGGTGGATGTGCGCAACCTTGACGAGATCCATCGTCGGATTCAGGCCCAGTTTTGTTCAGAGGGAATCGATATTCTCTCGTTTCACAGCGCACCGTATATGACGGACACAGATCATCCTTTGCGCAAACCCAATCCGGGTATGATTTTCGAGGCCGCCAGCTGGTATGGACTGGACCTGTCTCGAAGCTGGATGATCGGGGATCGTATGACCGATGTTGAATCCGGTCACCGCGCCGGGACGCGCGCAGCTCTGGTAGGTACAACGGAGTGTCCGGAGACCTTCCCTTTTGCCCCCCCGGAAGTGCACGCCCCTAATTTGCTCGTGGCGGCCGACGAAATTATCGCGCGGATCTGAGACACTCTTCGTTTCAATCCAAGAACCTTCTGTCCTGATTTGGTCTTCCAACTACACCTTCAGCTTGAATTTGCCGAAAAAGAACATGGCTCTCGCTGGAGTTGAGTATGAACGTTTGTATCCAGGGAATCATTATCGGGATTATTTTCGCGTTTACTGGACTGGCCCACGCCCAAAGCGTGCACGGAGTCTTGCGTGTGGTCAAAGGTGACGTAACATTGAAATCGGCAAAAACGGGAAAGACCGCGCGCGCTCGTATTGGGGAGAAAGTTTTCCCCAAGGACATCATCATGACGGGTAAAGACTCCCGCGCCAAAGTCGTGATGGTGGACAAGAACGAGATTAACATTTCGCCTGAGTCACAACTCGAAATCAAACACTACGAGTACGATCCGAACCAGGGGAAGAAAGATGTTCTTCTCAATGTGATTTACGGAAAAGTGCGCTCGAAAGTGGAACAAAAATATGACGGCAAGAGCTCAAAGTTCCAAATCAAGACGCCGTCGGCAGTCGCCGGAGTGCGTGGCACGGATTTTATGACAAGCTTTAATCCGAGCAACGGGAATTCCCAGGTGGTCACCTTCCACGGCGCCGTTGAATTTGGTTTACCCGGGCCCGGCGGCTCAATTCAAAACGCGGTCACCGTGACCCCTGGAACCTTCGCCAGCGCGACGGCAGGACAATCACCCACACCGCCAGCCCCGGTTCCAAAAGAAGAGCTTGCGAAGATGGAACGCGAATCCAGCGCCGAGCCGCCGAAAACGGAAGGCTCTGACTCACGTACCCCAGCTGCGGAAGGTGAGAAAGAAAAGAAAGACGAAAAGGGTGACAAAGCCGAGAAGGGTGAAGGTAGCGAGAAGAAGGCCGAAGGGAAAAAGGGAGACGGTAAACAACCTCCCCCTGGACAGGAGAAGAAAGACCAGGACAATAAGGACAATAAAGATCAGGCCAAACAAGATGGCGGCGGCAAGGCGGAAGGTGGGAAAGCGGACGCGGCCAAATCCGACGGCGCAAAAGCGGAGGGTGGAAAACCGGGCGACGCCAAAGGTGATGGCGGAAAGGGCCAGGGTGGAGGTAAGTCCGGGCCGAGCGGCGAAAAATCCGCTGGCCAAGGAGGAGCGAACAACCGAGCGCCGGCAGGCGCTCCTAGACCCGAATCGAGCAACACTCGAGAATCCGGAGGAGCTCCGGGCCCCGTGGCTAGTCCTGGACCTGGGTCAGGTACACCCCCGCCTCCTCCCACCGGGGATATGTTTCGGCCGGAAGATTTTGCGGGCGGGCCTGGGGCGCCACCGCCTCCACTCGCGGCGCCCATGATGCCGGGAGGGATGATGCCTCCACCTCTGACACCCATCACTCAGATGCCCGTTTGCGACTTCTGCACGCGCTTAATTGAAGAAAATCAGACCCGGCTGATCATCCGGGTAAATCAGCAATAAAGGTTCTCTCCAGAAAGAATTTGGCTATCCTATATAGGTATAGGATAGCCGTTTTATTTCGAGAGGGGTTCCATCGTGCTCGCTCACCGCTGGATTGGGTTTCTTCTTTGCTTTTTCACTCTTTCCACATATGCACAGAAGGGTCCTTCCAGGAAATCACGCGGTCTGAATGTGAACCCAACGATGGCCATCAGCTACGGCTCCCCCTCGTGGAATACGGACAGCACACGCGTGGACTCCGCGTATCTGGTGCTGCGGGATCGAAAATCCGGAAAAATTGTGCAAATCCTGCTTGAAGAGACGGAACCGGACTCCTCGCAGTTTACCGGTCGATTCAACGTGAATCTCGGAAGCAATGAGAATATTTCTCCCGAAATCTATATCCCGCCCGATAATCTGCGCGGCAATGACCGGAGCAACAAAAGGCTTCTTGAATTGATCCGGAAGGACCGTCTTTCGCGCAAACCCTTGATCTGGAAAAAGTCCGCGAGTGGACAACCTGTGCTTGACGTCTACGACACCCGTGAGCAGGCGGAGTCGGCTTTGAAAGCGTACCGCGAGGAGCAACGCCTTGAAGAGGACGCCAAGAAGAAGGCGCTCATCAAGCCCGTTCCTTCGGAAACGACTCTACAAACCGCCGAACAGGCCGAGCGTAAAACCCAACTCGATAAGCTGGCCATGGATGCCGCCAAGCGGGAAAGCGAACGCATTCGTCTTGAACAGATCGAACGCCAAAAGGCGGAGGAGCGGACCCGCCAATCTCAGATGATCTCCGCACAAGAGAGAGCCGCGCGCCGAGCGAAAGCGCAGGAGCTGGCGGAACAAGCGCTGGTCCACTATAACAAGGGCGAATTTGCGCCGGCCGAAGAAAAGTTCAAGCAAAGTATTGATCTCGATCCGGACAACTCCTCAAGTTACTTCAAGTACGGGATCACTCTTTATCGCAACCAAAAGTATAACGACGCTCTCGTGGTCCTGAAGCTCGCGCGCGTGGAACCGGCACAGGAGTTGGAGCGGAAATATTATATGGGCCTGGTCCATTACCGCCTCGGTGAATTGGATCCGGCGTTGGCTGTCTTTCAACCGGTGGCAAAATCCGGAGACCCGACAATGGGACCTTCGGCACTTTTTTATAGCGGTGTGGTTCTCTTCGCCCAAGAGAAGTTCGATGAGTCAAAGACCGCATTTGAAACTGTGATCGACACTTCTCAAGATCCCCGGCTCGACGAGCAGGCCGAAGAGTATCTGGATCGGATTGCCACCGCCGCGATGTACAAGAAGCTTCGGGAAAACAAGTGGACCGTCACCGGGATCTTGGGAGGCATGTATGATTCCAATGTGCTCCTTTCTCCGGATGCCGCAGGCGACCAGGGAACCGCGACCGACATCGCGGATTTTCGACTGCTGACGATCGCCGATATTGAATATCGTCCGATTTTTGGTGAACACCACGAGTGGAGCGCCAAGGTGAATGCCAGCCTCACGAACTCCTTGAAGGATGAGTCAGCGCCGGCGGACCCTTACCTTTTTAATCTTTCTCTTCCCTATTCCTATAAAGGAGTCCTTTGGAAAAAGGGTTGGAAAATGACTGCTAAACCGGGCTACGAGATTCTGTATATGGATCCCGACAGCTCGGGCACCAAAACCCTGGTCCTAGCCTCTCCGCTCCTAGTCCTGGATAATACCTTTGTGATGCGCAAAGATTGGTTTTCAACCTACACGCTCGAGTATCGGAAAGATGATTCGAGAACGGCAGACTCAGTGGGCGTTAACGACTCCGACGCCAACAAGATCTCCCTGAAGACCGTCCAGGCTTTCTTTATGGACAAAGCTCGCAAAGAGGCGCTTATGGCCAGCCTCGGCGTGGTTCGCAATATAGCGGTTGGGGACAACAAACTCTACAATCGCATTGAAGGAGGGGCGACTTACATGCGTCCGGTCACCCGATGGGAAGCCACCTGGAGCCTGGCTCTTAACGTTTACCAGCTTGATTTCCCTAGTGCCAACGAAAAGCGCACGGACTTCAATGTCACGCTGACGTCGGGTGTGAGCAAGCCCATACGTGAGTGGGTAACATGGGGAGTGATCGGAAGTTATTCGAAAAACGACTCCAATCTCACGGCCAATGAATACACCAAGTGGACTGTGCTCACGACCGCGTCCTTCACCACAGCGTTTTAAGTCACGGAGCCGGCCTCTAGGGAGTTTGCAAACGCCCTAAAGGGACTTCAACAACTTTATGTAATAGACCCTATGTATTGATGGAGGTGAGAGTACACCTGCTCCTGAACCCACCGCCTCGTGCCGCTTTCACAGATCACAGACTCGTGTTTGGCAAGTGTGGTCTGCAGCCAACTCTGAAAGGGGGAGTCAGCGGGCAGAACGCCTTGCGCCGAGAGGAGCTTGAGCTCGAAATGGGTTTTCAGTTTCTCCAGATCACCACTGGTCTCGGCCGCGGTGAGAGCGTTTCCTAAAAGATTGAAGAGATCGGGAGAGTCGACCACTCCCTGCTGACCAAGCTTGTGCACGAGCTTGAGAAAATAAAGCGCCGCATCCAGGCGGGCGTAATCCGTGCGCAGACCGGGAAATTCTCGAATGATTTGAGCTTCCAACAGTGAATGCAACGGGTCACTCTCATTCGAAGCGCTGACTTTGTAAGAGATATCGATGTAGTGCGTGGGTTCCAAGACTCCGCCCGCGAACCGTTTCCGGCTCTTAAGCCCGCCACGCGCGAAGAAGTTCATTCGCGCCCCTAAGGGATTGAGCCCGTGGACGATCAAATCAGCCTCGCCATGTTTGAAGGTGCGCAAGACAATGATTTTTTCCTTCTGGATCATATCAGGCGGGAGTTTCCGCCATCTCGGTCATTTGCTCAACGTCATAAGGCTTACGTCGCCGCAAATAAAGCACCGCTCCCAACAGCGCCCAACAGACAACGGTGAGCTGGTATGCGGTTATCGCAGTGGCACCAAATTGCGTCTGCTTCTCCAAATAGGCCTTGAACAGATACAAGAATGCCACCTGGCCCACGCCAATGCCGGCCGGAGCGATGGGAACTGCTGTCACTAGGAAGCCCATGGGAACCACAAATAGCACGGCTCTCCAACTGATATCGGCCTCACCCGCGGCCCGCCCGAGATAGAAGAAAAAGACAAGCGTGAACATCTGCGCCAAAATGCTGACCAGAACGGAAAGGGCAATGATCTTTCGATCCTTGCCAAATCGTTGAAGCGCTTTCACCAGTTTTTTCACCGGCTCAATTTTGCCTTGGACAAATTCAAGCCCCGTTCGGCGCGACAGGCGCTGTGAGAAGACTACAAGAAAAAATACGGTCATGCCGGCAAATAGGAATGTGGCGGCCATAGCAACCCAACGTATGTTTTCGTGACTGAACACAAACCGCCAATCCCAGGCGACCGCTAGAAGGGTAAGGATAAAAAATGAGTACAGGCCTAACACTCGATCAATAATGATCGAGACCACGGAATCCATTCGTCGTTCAGGATGGTCGCTCACCAGGTAATAACCGCGAACGAGGTCACCACCAACAGCTCCCGGCAACGCATGATTGAAGAAGATCCCAATCAAATAAAGCGAAAATCCATATCTCACCGGAATGACAAAGCCGCGCGCCCGCAACAGGAGAATCCAGCGCCAGGCCGCCAAGAAGGTATTGGCCCCCACAAGCACCAAGGCGATCAGCACATTTTGGGGCGTCATCAGGTTCCAAAGATTCTTAGGATCCAGGTGGCCGGATGCAATCATGTATCCGATCAGAAGTGCTGCCACTGCGATCTTAAGCACGGTCGATAGAATGGATTTGGTCTTCGCTGTCATGTTCTCGTTTTAGTGTTTGAATTCAAGGTAGCCTTAAATTAGGCTTCTGTCCAAAGGAGAGTTCTGCATGAATATCGCGGTGTTAGGCACGGGATACGTGGGCCTAGTGGCGGGCGTGGGCTTTGCTGACGCGGGTCACGAAGTGGTCTGTGTCGACTCCAACGAAAGCAAGATCAAGACCCTGAAATCCGGAAAGGTTCCTTTTTACGAGCCCGGCTTGGACGATCTCTACCATCTAAACGCAAAACGCATGCGCTTTACCACCAGTATTGCGGAAGCCGTGGGCGTAGCGCAGGTCATCTTTATTGCGGTGGGAACCCCTGAGCTCCCTGACGGATCTGCCGATATGGAGCCCACATTTGGTGTCCTAAAAGATATCTGCACCTCGGCAAAAGAGCCAAAGATTATTGTTCTCAAGAGTACGGTCCCGATCGGCACATCGCACAAAGTGGAAGCGTATTGTCGGGAGCACGCCACAGTTCAGATGGATATCGTGAACAATCCTGAGTTTCTCCGCCAGGGTGCCGCGATTGAGGACTTTCTCAAGCCCGATCGCGTTGTGATCGGATGTCAGTCCGAGCGCGCCCGCCAGGTGATGCAAGAACTCTATGAGCCTTTTGTCAGCCGTAATGGTGGAAAGCCAATCCTGTATATGGATAATACCTCGGCGGAAATGACAAAATACGCGGCCAACTCATTTCTCGCCATAAAAATTTCATTTATTAATGAGCTCGCATTGTTGGCAGACCATCTTGGCGCTGACGTTGACAGCGTGCGCGCGGGGTTCACCAGTGATGCGAGAATCAATCCCGCCTTCTTTAATCCGGGCATAGGTTATGGAGGCTCCTGTTTTCCTAAAGATGTGCGTGCGCTCATTCACTCCGGAAAACCGTTTGATCTCGACCTCAAGCTCTTGCGGGCGGCGGACGAGGTGAACGAGCGTCAGAAAGTGATCCTCACACAGCGTCTCCTGCGGCGCCTTGGATCGCTTAAGGGCATGACCGTCGCTCTATGGGGACTCGCATTCAAACCTCGCACGGATGATGTGCGGCGCGCACCTTCGTTAAAAATTATGGAAGAATTGTTTCTGAATGGGGCCAAGATCAAGGCCTTCGATCCAGTGGCGGCGACAAACGCAACCGAAGCCTCTCGTGTTCCCTTCGAAGCTTGCGACTCGGCTCTCGGCGCGATTGAGGGCGCCGACGCCTTATTGATCGTAACCGAGTGGCCCGAATTCAAGTCAGTGAACCTAGCCACGGTAAAGAATCGCATGAAACAGGCTCTTGTTTTTGACGGACGCAATCTGTTCGATCCGGCCAAGATGAAAGCCGCCGGTATCGAGTATTACGGGATCGGCCGACAGATACGACAAAATCAGGCCTGATGAGCTCAATTCCTGAATTCGGCCAGCCACGTCCCGGTGTTCGGTACGTTGAGCGCCCCGGCGCCTATGCCTTTCTGCCGCATCCAGAGGACGGCCGTCTGGCGATTGTGAAAACCGCGCACGGACTGTTCCTCCCGGGTGGAGGACTGAATCGCGGAGAGGAGCCCGTGGCAGGGCTCAAGCGTGAAATATTTGAGGAGATCGGATATCAGCTCTTGGAGGCGAGACTGGTCGCGCGCGCCAACCAGTATCATTGGTCCGAATTTTATCGGGAGCATTTCAAAAAGACCGGCATGTTTTATTTGATTACCGCTCGCGCGCCCTCGAGGGACCAGTGTAGCGCCGGACACGAGCTGTTGTGGCTGCCGGCGCCGGTCGCGCAGCGCGAACTCACGCAAGAGTTCCAGCGCTGGGCCACGGAAACCTGGCGGGGACGATGAGCAACGCCCGACGGATCTATCTTTTTCAATTCTTTTTCATGTTTCTGGTGATCATGCCGGTTATCGTTCCATTTTTCCTGAGCCTTGGACTAAGCATGCGCCAGGTTTTCGAGTTGCAAGCCCTGTTTGGCGTAACCGTGCTCCTCGCAGAGGTACCCACGGGTTATATTGGGGACATTTGGGGCCGCAAGAATTCCATAGTTATGGGAGCATTGATCAATGCGCTTGGGTTTTCGATCCTTCCATTCGCGACGAGCTATTTTCACCTGCTGATCTTCGAAATCACCGTTGGGATCGGCATGAGCTTCGTCTCGGGATCCGATGTTTCTCTGCTTTACGACTCCGTCCAGGGTGAGAGGGAAAAGAGCACGAAGGCCATCGCGAATCTGCAGCTCGCGCTGGTCTCCGGCGAATCGGTGGCGGCTCTCCTCGGCGGAGTTCTGGTCGCTTGGGGATTCGCAGGCGTGACCTGGGCCAACGCGGTTGCAGCCTGGATTCCATTTGTTGTCGCATTGGGTTTTCAGGAGCCACCGACGGAACGCATGAGCCGCGACAGCCATCGCAAAAACTTCCAGGAAGTGTTTCGGCATATCTTCTACAGCCAAGATGCCCTCCTGCGCCTCATTTTTATCAACTGGGTGGTTTGGAGCCTCGCCACGTTTTTTGCGGTGTGGATTCACCAGAATTACTGGGAGGCACTTGGCGTACCCCTGGCTTATTTCGGGTTTCTATGGGCAGCATACAATCTCTTCGTTGGCATCGTGGGTAAGCAGGTTCACCGCGCCGAAAATCGTTTCGGCCCTGTGCCACTCCTCGTCTTTCTCGCTTTGACACCAGTAGCGGGTTACCTGGCCATGTCCTTTGCCAGCGGATATTGGGCCGTGTTGTTGGCCTTTCCCTTTTCGGCCAGCCGCGGAGTCACGCAGGTGCTTTTGCGTGATGCTCTGAATTGGCGCGTGCCCAGCCGGTTCCGAGCGACTGCGAATTCACTGCACAGCTTTTTCTTTCGTTTGGGATTTGCCGTCTTCGGCCCAGGCGTCGGTTATCTTATCGACCGCTTTGGGATGGATTTCACACTTAGGGTGCTCGGGCTGAGCTTTTTGGTCCTGTTTGCTTTTGTTCTGTGGCCCTTGGTCCGTTCCTTAAGATCAAGGCGGCCGGCCCCCACACCGCCCCCCGCGCCTAACCCATAGCCCGGTTTCGGTCGAGCTGTCTCGTGGTGCGTTCGTAACGTTCCGAATTGATTCATATGAGCAAAAAATTCCGTATTCTCATTGCGGCCAGTTTCGTCTTCGCCAGTTCCGTTCATGCCAAGTCCAGCGGAAAGGAACCGGCGCAAGTGCGATTGTTTGCGCAAGGGAAAGATGTGGAGCCCAAGCTCCTAAACAGCCATCTGGAAACTCAGGGACTGAACGAGTATAGTTACATTTCTGGCATCGGGATTGAGGTTGATTATCCGGCACTGACGTTCTTCGATCTGGGTATAAAAGCCACAACGTTTTACGATCGGGTTAATGAGGTCGCAGAACCTTCTGCCAACCCCGATAACCCCTACTATTCCAGCATTCAGCAATCCAGTCTCAGTCTGGTCGGACGCCTCAGCTTGATTGAGACCGATTTGTTGCGCGTGGAGAGTTTTGGCACTATCGGTGCCGCAAGGACCAAAGTTGATATTCGGACCGCGGCCGCTGAAGGAAAGATGTACCGCGGAGAGAAGGACTGGTCGAGTCCGGTTTCCAGTTACGGAGTGAGCGTCGCCCTAGGGTGGAGCAAGTTCTATATTTATGTGGACGCCGGGATCGAACATAACCGAGTTGATAAATTGAAGCACAAGGGCACAACTCCCTCCTTCGTAACAGAAGTGAATCTATCTGGCACGTTCATGGCGGTAGGCTTGCTCTTCAATGGGTTTCCGGGTCTTGGCGGCTAGATTAAAGATGAGGTCGAAAGGAAATAATGGCGTGCGCCTCCTATGTCTTTGTTGGCTTATGATGATCGTGCCGGCCGCAGCGGAAATTCCTAAGACCTCCAAGGCAAAGTATGGTCCGGAGGCGATTCTCCTTTCAAAATCGCATGAATACATACAGAAAAGCTCGGCGCCCGATTACTGGGCCTTGTCTCCTTACTACACTGGTCAGCAAACCGAGAGCGCCTGTTCTCTGGCGGCGCTCTCCATGATTCTCAATGCCGCGCGATCGAACATGGACTTAAAGGCAACCGATGAACTGGTGACTCAGCCGCAGCTACTGAAAAGACTCGGAGATCCATCTTACAAAAAGAAGGTGAGCACGGGCGGAGACGGGATTGACATAGATCACATGAAAACTGTCTTGGAACGTAGTCTTCGGACCTACGGTATAAGAGATTTTTCCGTTCGGCTTGTGCGGACGCGCCACACCTCAAAGACGGTACAGGAGCAATTCCACCGGGATTTAAGCGAAAATGAGAAGAGCGGGCGTGACTTCATTGTCGCCAACTTCATTCAAGGCATTCTTACAGGGGATGAACTTGTGGGGCACTATGCTCCCATCGGAGCGTACGATGCCGCCACGAAGCGTGTGTTGATCCTTGATCCCGATCGGCAGTGGTATGAGCCCTACTGGGTTTCAGAAGCGACTTTGCTCAAGGCCGCCGCTATCTTTGGATTCAGATCAAAAACTAAGAGCTCAGGCCCAAAATCAAAGAGCAAAGAGCAAAGAGCTAAGGCCGATGGGTAATGGAAATTCGACTCTTTGCACAGGAGGCCTTTAGACAATTAAGGCATGAGTGTTGCTATCACACTCTCCAGTAAACGGAGGTGATTCATGCAGAAATGCGAAAATTGCGGCAACGAATACGCCAAGGCCTTTCAGGTCATTTTGAATGATGGCACTACGCATGTGTTTGACAGCTTTGAATGCGCGATCAATACAGTCGCGCCCCGATGTGAGCATTGTGAGACACGGGTGATCGGCCACGGAGTCGAGCATGGTGAGCACATCTTCTGCTGCGTGCGCTGCGCCGAGATGCATGGGGTTGAGGGCTTGCGCGATCACTTGGACTAGTGTCTGAAAGTCGTTATCGTTTATATCAGAGAAATTTTAGATGCGGCTGAGACTCGCGAAGAGCTCGCTCAGCGAGGCCTCGCCGCAAATGTGATTTAGAGTTTCTCGAGATGAATCCGAACAACAGGTTCGCTCCACCCAGCTTGAGAAGGAGCCAAATCACCTGAGCCCACAATGCCGGGGTGAATCTGTACCCTACCCTCTGCACCATCGATCACTCGCACGTTGTGACTGCCGCAAGGTGGACCAGGAATATGGTCGCAACTCTCCGTGTTTCTCTCCGAACCCGCGTCGTAGGAGTAAAGGTCGGTATACAACTCAGCCGCTGGCAGCGGAAGATTGGACACACCTGTGAAACCGTCATTGGTCGTGACGAGCATGGTCGCAAACGACAGAACCAGATCCTTTGATGGAACTTTGAACTTATAAATCCTGGTCTTCCCGGGCGCAATAGAAACTGTGCCCTCATACACGAACCCATCCTCGGTGGCAGAGCTCATTTCCGACTTCAATAAATCTCGGGCCCCCTCCTCCGCGAGCATGGCTAAGCCTGGACTAGGCGGGTGCCCCAGAGTGAACATCCGGAACTCAGGCGCATGCAAAGCGATCAGCGGCGCAGAAAGCGCCTGATTTCGTGTAAGGTTCGTTAGGCTCAGCCTGTATTCCACGTTAGCCCATGCGAATGGGGCCATAAACAGTGTAAACACTAACTGTACGATTATTTTCCCTCTCATGGTACCCTCCTTTGTGGCCAAGGTAACTCTCGTCTAAGGGCGCATTGAAGATAAGTCTGTCTTGATCCCAAGATTAGATCCGACGAATTCAAAATCCGCTGAACAGCAGTCAGAAGGGCCAGATGAGTTCAGAGAGTTCCGCGATACTTTGAACTCTTGACCGCCACCCCGTAATTCTGAGTTGAGTTGCCAAGTTGCTGTATCGGTGAAGAATCTGAAGCAGCATAAGCCGCCGGCGCAACTCGGAAGACAGCTGCGACGGAGCGTACCCGTAGCCCCGGAAAAGGCTGTGAACCAGTTCCCTACCTGTTTTTCGATGAAAGAGCTCCACTCAGGTTCAACCGTTTCCAGACCGCGGGCCGGCAGCTTATGAAGCCACAAGATTGGAGCCATCCGTAAAAGGCGTAAGAGCATCTGTTGGGATACGGTGATGAGTGCATGTTTCAATTATGGCGCTCTGCCAAAGTGAAAACTGCAGACGATAGCGGGTATCAAAATCTCCTGGGTCGATTTCCAATGGCAAATCCATAAGGAATCGGTATCACTGACTACAAGCGCGGTCATCCAGGATGTAAGATTGATCGCGCGGTGGGTGATGAGCGCCGGCGACAAGCGCGAGTGCTTCGCAAAGGACTCCTTACTGGATGCCGGAAATACCGGAAATACAGGGGTAAAAAGCATGTCCACGGATATTCGAAAGCTCGTGAGGTCAGATCGCGAGGGATATAGGAACTTGCGGCTCCGTGCTTTTCAGGAGTCTCCATTCTCGTTCAGCGAGAGCTACGAAGACGAGCACCAAGAGTCATTGGAGTTCTTCAACTCCCTCCTTGGAAACAATTCGGAGCATTTTACGCTGGGCTGTTTTTCCGCCAAACGGGAACTGATTGGCATTGCAACGTTCAAGCGCGACCAGCGACGTAAAGCTCGTCACAAGAGCTATGTCCACACCATGTATGTTGCCCCTGAATTTCGTGGGAAAGGAATCGCGCACCGCCTTCTTGAAAGTCTTGTAAATTCAGCTCGTGAGATGCACGGGTTGGAGCAGATTCACCTCTGGGTTTTGAATCCTGAAAGCTCGCCCGCCCGCCGACTCTATAAGAAAGCCGGCTTTAAACCGCAGGGCCTCGTGGTGCGAAAGGATTTGCTCATATTGGATCAATACGTGGACGCCGAATACATGACACTCGAGCTGAATTGAGTTAAATTGAATAGGTCCAAGCACGTGACCCGGCTCCGCACGCTCCAGTTGGTTCCGGTCCCTTCAGCCCTTTCATCATCTCTCAGAAATCTTCCAGTGCTCCACCCAAAGAGAGCTCGAGGTGGTATTTGGCGAGCCTCTCACCTCGAGCCAATCGGGCAAAATGTAAGGTACGCGAGGGCTGTAGAGCGGAATGTCGATCGCATCCTCCGCCGCGAGAGCGTAAAGTCGCTGCAGGAGCTTTCTCCGTTCGGCTTTGTCTATAATGCTCTCAAGAGTCAAAAGCAATTGGTCGAACCGGGGATTGGAATACCGGCCGTAGTTATGGCCGATCCAGCCGTTGCTCTCGGTCGGAATGGCATCTGATCCAAAGAGGCCGGTGAGTATAGTGGCTTCATCATGAGTCCCCACTATCGCGGTCAGCTCGAGGTCGAACCGCCCCTTGGGCAATATCTCCCCAAAGAGAACACGCGGAACTTGCGGTTCAATTTGAAGGCGAACTCCTATTTTGCGCCACGCACTTTGGACCGCTTGAGCTACGAGCAATCTTCCTGGCTGCCCTGATGTCGTTGAGAGAGTTAGGGTTAAAGGGGTTCCCGACTTGACCCGCACGCCCCCGCTCGCTTGCCAACCGGCCTCCTCGAGGAGGCGAATCGCTTCTGTGCGATCGTACTTAATATCTTCCGTTTCGAGCTCTTGTCGATAAACAAAATTAATAGGTTCCTGCCCAAAAAGGTTTCGAACCAGGGTTTTACGGTCCAATCCCAGCTTCAGAGCTTGGCGCACACGCCGATCCTGCAGGATAGGATTGCTGAAGTTGAAAGCGATGCGCTCATACCTCATGCTCTGTACCAGGTCGATGCGGTGACGCCGACCCAACGTTTTTTGCAGTTGCTGGGCATCGAATTCGGTATAGCCCGCTTCGCCACAGATCATGTCGATGTCACCAGCCATCAGGGCCACTCCCAAAGGCGCGGCCTGATCGTAGGCAAGGAGGACGATGCGCTCAAACGGAGGCTTTGGACCACGCCAAAATGAATTGCGTTCTAGCACTATGCTACGCCCAACCTCCACATCCCTGATGACATAGGGTCCAGAGTAAAGACCGGCCCGAGTCGGGCTGGCCACATAGGGAGCATGGATATGGAATTCCTTTGGGTTGGTAAGGAAGGCGTCTTCGGCGAGATGCCTAGCCAAAACATAGATGCCGTCCAATGAATTGTACTCCACAGTCATTTTTGATCTCACCACCACAAATGTGCGTTCATCAATTTTGCGGATCTCATCTATTCCGCGGAAATTCGAAGGCTCACGATAGCGAATCACATCCCAGGTGAAGATCACGTCATCGGCGGTGAGGGGACGGCCGTCGCTCCACAGGAGACCTTCCTTTAGGCGGAAGGTCACTTCGTGGCGTACCTTGCCGTCGACTTCGATCGACTTGGCCTGACCGTTCTCGAACGTCGGAAGTTCATCACAAAGTAGGCATCCCAGCTGATTGTGCTCATCCGTAACCGTCACCGGACGAAGAACAAATCCCGCAACCAGCCGAGTTGACGCCATCCCGCTGAGCAAAGGCATCAAACTGTCGGAATACTGTAAATACCCGATTGTGAGTGAATCGCGCGGGTGAGCGCCCCAGCTTAAGCCGGATAGGACCACAACAAGACCAATGCTCACGGCTTTCAAAAAGCGCACCATAACGGCTCCCTTCATTTCAATAATCGGAAAAATCGGAAGCGCTTTTGTACTCCGGGTCAAATATGAAATAAATTTATCTCTTGCAGTCCTATAAAATTTGCCCTCCTGCCCATAAGTCAGGCGGACGTGAGCACTCGCAAATTACTGTTAGCAATGCCCCGATGCTTTTGCTTCTAACCTATCCTATCCTATCCACGGAAGAAAAAGAACCACGCGAGCACAACGACTATCAATGGAACGCCCATAAAATACATGACCGCTGGAGCGACAATTCCGCCATTTACATTGTCTAGAACGTCTTTAAATCCCTTTGATTCTGTTTTCATAGTTCCTCCACACATGTCATAGGCAAGCTGTGCAAAAAGCCGACCTGGAGTCAGCTCCAAATAAAGTGGGTACCAGGCTCAGCCAGGGCGAAAATCCCCCTCTCACGGGACAGTGCCTCGGGGCCCGAATCTCGCCAGTCCTATTTATCTTTTTTATCTTTATCGCGGACAGGCTACAGCTACCGTGGGTGGACCACACCCACCTGCTGACACATATCAAGGACGGGACACGTCGAGCACTTTGGACGTGCCCCCGTACAGATGTGCTTTCCAAAGGGCACAAGAAGACGATTGATGTCCACCCAGTATCGGCGCGGTAGCTTTTGTTCGAGTGCCTTCATAGAGGCCTCCGGGTTGGAGGCCTGAATATATCCCCAACGATTGGTGACGCGGTGGACGTGAATATCGACACCAATAAACGGCCGTCCGCAGGCAACACCCAGGACCAGATTCGCACACTTTGGACCCACTCCTTTCAAGGAAAGCAAAGCGCTTTGTTCACAAGGCGTCTCACCACCGAACCGCGCGCTAATTTCGGATGCCAAAGCTTTCAGAGTCTTTGCCTTTTGTTTATAAAATGTCGCCGGTCGAATCAGCGCCGAAATTGTGGACTCGCTGAGAGCTTCAAGTCGCTGCACGGTAGGCGCCGCTTTCAGCAAGCGCAGTGAGCTTTCGCGACTGACCTCATCAAGCGTTCGAATGGAAATCAAACAGGCCATGAGCTGGTGGAACGGCGAATTGTATCCCAGGTCCGCAAGCTCGAAGAGCATGGCTTTCGGGTAAGATGCGATTGCCGCTTCAATACGACGAAACGCCGTGCTCGGCCGGAAGGGCTCCTTGATCTTCGTTGATCGAGTTGATGTCAATGATGAGGATTGTCCATTATTCACCTGAGTGTCTCCCTCTTGCTGGACCTATGCGCAATGCCTTTGGCCGTCAAATCCGCGCTGAATGGCGCAGAAAGTCGCCGGCGACTCCGCCGCTGAGACGTTGCCATTTCTCCATGTTTATCTCAGTATCGTGCGAGGGAGGGATTATGAAACTTCTTTTTGCCTGGTCTCTATCAATCCTATTTATTCAGCCGGCGGGGGCACAACACGCGAACAGTTGGTTCTGTACGGCTTATGGATACGATCAAAATTATCACTATGTTCCCGTATCCGGCGAATACTCGGCCACGGAGGAACTCGCGAGGGAATCGGCGCTCATGTGGTGCCAGCGGCTGGGCTACACGGGATGTGCCGTTACGAGTTGCTTTAACTTGACTCCGGGCCCGCGAGACGGTCGAGACAGCCTCCTTCCGGAGTAAACGGGTTGTTTGAAAACAGCTAGAGCCTAGGGTGGTTTAAGGGCTGGTGAAGTGTGGCAAAACCGGTATGTGACCCGGCTTGGGCTCTCTCGTGGGAGCCGTTTGCATGGCGAGATCTTTGCAGTGACCCGAACTCCGAACTGCGGAGGAAATTCTATCATGCAGCAGCAAATTACTCATTGGACTCCACGTAAAACCCAGCTGGTGCTTCTGACAATTGTGGGTCTTTATCTCATTTTGTTTCTACCGTTCTGGAAGCCTGTCTTACTCGGCTTTTTGTTTGCGGCCGCGTGCGCTCCGCTGGTCAATCGCGTGCGCGTTCGAATGAATGCGCGCCGCACACGTATTGCCTATGCGACGGTTACTCTTGGACTGGTGCTTCTGATTGGCCTTTCGGGGGTCGTAGCGCTTCAGATCTACAGTCAGCTTTACGACATATTTCAGAGCCAAGAGTCAGTGGCTTCATTTAGCGAAAAGATCTCAGGGTTTCGCGACCAACTGCTCGCGTGGACAAGTCGCCAGGAATACCTGTCTTCCTTTAATGTGAAGGCCCAGTTCGACCGAGCGGTCGTGGGAGTGACCAACTCTGCCAAAGGTCTCCTGCTCACAGGCGCGCGCACCTTCGTTGCGAGTGCGCCGACGATCTTGTTGCAGATGTTTATCTTCTTTATCGCCTACTCGGCGTTTCTCGTGAGTTTGCCGCGCTTGTGGATAGGATTGTGTCGCCTCCTCAATCTGGAGGGGAGTAGTGCCGAGCATTTTCGCAAGTTCGAATTCATTTGTTCCCTGTCGCTCGGTTCCGTTTTGATCACGGGTCTGTTGCAATCCATTTTAGTATTCGGTGGCGCGGCACTTGCGGGCTACAGTGGTTTGATTTTGATCTTTTCGGTAGCGTTTATCTGCTCACTGATTCCGGTCGTGGGAGCCGGAAGCGTGGCCTTCGTGTTATTTTTGGCGGGCTTGTTCCGCGGAGAAACATCCGTGGCCCTTATCATGCTGGCCACCACAATCGTGGTCGGAATCTCTGACAATGTTTTTCGTGCGTGGCTCTTCTCGCGAGCCGCCAAGAGCAATCCCGCGATTTCGATTATCACTTTGCTGGGTGGGATTGCGCTTATGGGATTCCCTGGATTGTTTGTGGCGCCTGTCCTCGAACAATTGGTGATGACGTACGTGTTTGGCGTTGATGAATCCGCACCTGAGGCGGGTTTAGGCCGCTCGACCGTTGGTCCTGTTCGTCAGACGCCTCAACCCGTTTAATCCGGCGCACGGACTTACATTCTGTAATAAAGGTACCAGCATCAATAAGATCATTTGAGATTCTGGCAGCCAGTTTGAAAAAAGTTCGGCCATGAGCCGATGGCTGCGAGAGGTTAACCTCACATGCCCCATTCACATTACCGGTCGAGTTAATAACCGGGAGCATTTCCCTCTGCCATTGGAGGAGGTATGGCTGATTCTGTCAGAGTCCCTCTATTTCTTGAGTAAAGCTTTCGAGCTACAAACGATCTCCTTTGTACTCATGCCCAACCACTTTCATCTTTTGGCTACGGACGCTCAGGGCATCATGCCGAAGGCCATGCTCTGGTTTATGAGAGAAACAAGTCGGGAAATGGGCAGACGGAGTGGCAAGATAAACAGGATTTGGGGTGGGCCATACCATAGTTCTATCATCAAAAACCCACTTTACTTTTTCCATGCCTATAAATACGTCTACCGCAATCCGGTAAGAGCGGGTCTATCGGATTGCGTTATTCGCTATCCATTCAGCACTCTAGGGGTTCTGTTGGGCCAACGTTGTGACATCATTCCCACGACCTACGATCATATACTGATGAATGACCCTGAATGTACGCTACAGTGGCTCAGTGAGCCTCTCCCTGCCGAGGAGAACGAATCCATACGTCGAGCACTTAGAAAAAGGACATTTAAATTTAGACAACATCCCCGTACGCGCAAGCCTGTCAGTTTAGAGCAGTGGAAATCTGTGCCTTCCAACCTGGTACCTACAGAAAGTTAGTCCGTGCGCTCAGATACCGGCGCTATGGCGTTCCTGATCGTCCAACACGGAAACGACGCCGCCCTTGAGCTGTGGGCGGTACGCCAACTGCTGGATATCATAAGTGAACTTGGAGCCATTGAGACCGGCCGTCTGCCACTCAGGACCCATGCGGATCGCGTCCACCGGACAGGCTTCCTCGCAGAAGCCGCAAAAGACGCAGCGGAGGACGTCGATCTCGTAGGCGATCGGGTACTTTTCCACTGAGGGATCATCGCTCTCGGCGGCGGTGATCTTGATGCACTGGGCGGGACAGTTGGTTGCGCAGAGCATACAGGCTGTGCAGCGAATGCTCCCATCCTTCTTTACGGTAAGGACATGGTTACCCTTAAAGCGTGGGGAGTACTCATAGATCTCCTCCGGGTAATTGAGCGTGGGCATTTGCTTTTGATTGAAGAGGTTGTGGATCATCTTGGTAAAGGTGAACCACATTCCGGCCAGAATCCCTGGCAAATACCAGCGGGAGACGGGGCTTGGTTTTTTGACAAGGCTCATTTTACACCTCGGATCTTGCAAATCTTGCCGACCTTGCGAATCTTACCGATTTTACGGACCTTGCGCGCAAAGTTCATAGGGCACCTCGATGTCCCACGGCATAATTGCTCTTCGGCCCGCCTAGGCCTTTTGGACGAAGGCTCCAATTCAGATCGCGACCCGCGAAAATCTCGGCGACCTCGGAGAGTGTCAGTGCCTGTGGGACAATAGTGGTCGCAAGTGGGAAAGATTGCGTTTTGTTTTGGAAGTTGGTGAAGCTGCCGGCCTTTTCCACATGTGTTTTCACGGGAATCTGCCATGTCTCGGTGCCGGATTGATCGAGAAGCGCGCTATGACCCGCGGTCAACCAAATAAGGCCTTCTGCCTGGGACAACAGGCTGATCTTCTCCTGCATATCCGGATAAACCGATTGATCCTCGGGACCGGCCACCACGACGACCTTGATCTTACGCCCGCCGAGCGCAGCCTGGAGATCTTCCCACTTTCCGCTCACGCCGGCGGCCTGCAGGGCGGCCTGAAGTCCTTTGGTGTTGGGATTACGGTCGCCGCGGAAAAGCAAGCCGTCAAATTCATTAAGTTTATCTGGATTATTGATCCAGTGGTACACGTTCTTTACCTTCAGGCTGGTGGTAAAGTGAGTGAGGAGGTCTTTGTACTCTTCGTTGGTGTATTGGCCGGCCAGCACGAGGGCCACGCTTCCGGGGCCATGGGCCTCGACGGCTTCGCGCAATTTTACACCCGCTGAGCGGACCGCATCAGCTGGGGCGACCTCTTGCCAGCTGTCACGGGTGCCGAGCTTGCCGGAGAGCAACCGGTGCTTGAGATTCACGTATTTGTACGTATCGCGACCCACGTCGCACATCCAGTAGCCATTCACTTCGGGATTGTGACGGGGCTTCACACGCCAGAGGCCTTCCTCATTGTAATGCACCTTCACATTGCATCCAGTCGAACAGCCGGGGCAAATGCCATCGGATTCCTTGAGATACCAAACGCGCTGGCGGAAGCGAAAGTCTTTGGACGTGAGCGCGCCGACAGGACATATATCGACCGTGTTCAAGGAGTAATTATTGTCGAGAGGTTTTCCTTGAACGGTGCCGATCTCGCTGCGATCGCCCCGGTTGAAAATACCCAGTTCGTGGGTCTTGGAGACCTCGTCGGTAAAGCGCACGCAGCGGGAGCATAGAATGCAGCGCTCGGAATCCAGCACCACAGTCGGTCCCAAATCGACGACCTTGTGCTTTTTCACCTTGGGTTCTGCCATCTCAGGGTCGTACTTGCCAAATTGCATGTACTGGTCCTGGAGACCACACTCGCCCGCTTGGTCACAGATCGGACAATCGAGAGGATGATTGATCAGGTGGAAGTCCAAGCCCCACTTCACGGTCTCCTGAACGACTTCGGACGTGTTGTTGACCACCATGCCATCTTTGACTTCTGTGTTGCAGGCGATTTGCAGCTTCGGCATGCCTTCCACCTGCACCATGCACAGACGGCAGACTCCGGCGACACTGAGGCCCGGGTGCCAGCAATAATGGCAGATATCGATTCCCGCCTGCTTAAAGGCTTGAATCACGGTCGAGCCTTGTGGGACTTCAACTTCTTTTCCATTGATCTTGATCTTAGGCATGGACCGCCCCTCCCACTTGCGAATGGCCCTTCTTGATGTGATTTTCAAATTCGTGGCGGAACTTGGTGACAAATGAAATCGCGGGCATCGCGGCCGCGTCTGAAAGAGCGCAGATGGTCTTACCCATCATCTGCTCGGATACCTTCTTTACCAAATCTATGTCTTTGATCTCACCGTGCCCATGCAAAATACGATGCACGATCTTGCTCAGCCATCCTGTACCCTCGCGGCAGGGCGTGCACTGGCCACAGGACTCATGATGATAAAAATGCATAATCACATCCAGCAGATCGACCATGCTGTTGGAGTCGTCAATCACGATCACGGCCCCCGAGCCCAGCATTGAACCCATCTGGGCCAAGCATTCGTAATCCATGGTGGCTTTCATGGACTCCTCCGCCGTCAGGACCGGTGCCGATGAGCCTCCCGGGATCACGGCTTTGAGTTTACGTCCCGGCTTTAGCCCGCCACAGACTTTGTAGATCAGATCTTTGAGGGGTAATCCAAGTGGGACTTCATAGTTGCCCGGCTTGACGACATTACCGCTCACTGAGAAGAGTTTGGTGCCAGCGGATTTTTCCGTTCCATACTTACGGTAGGCGGCCGCCCCATCGCGAACAATGTACTTAACAGCAGCCAACGTCTCCACGTTGTTTACAATCGTGGGCTTACGCAAATACCCCTGAATGGCGGGAAACGGGGGCTTGAGTTTGGGTTGCCCCTTTAGTCCTTCGAGCGAGGAGATCATCCCCGTCTCTTCACCACATATATAGGCCCCGGCACCCGAGTAGATATCCATATCATGATCAAAGCCGGAGCCCATAATGTTCTTGCCCAGGTAACCCGCTTTGTAGGCCTCGGCGAGCGCTTCGCGCACGACCTGGATCGGAAAAGTGTACTCTCCGCGAATGTAAATGTAAGACTTTTTTGAGCCGACGGCGAAAGCCGAAATCACCATCCCTTCAATCAGCTGGTGCGGCGCCCGTTCCATCATCAGCCGGTCTTTAAATGTTCCGGGCTCCCCTTCATCGGCATTGCACAACAAGTAGCGGGGCTCCCCGTTCTGGGGCAGAAAGCTCCACTTGGTTCCGGTGGGAAAGCCGGCGCCCCCACGCCCGCGAAGACCCGAGGCTTTTACTTCCTCAACAATGGACTTGGGATCCATTTTGAGCGCCTTGGCAAGCACATCGTAGCCGCCCCATTTCTTGTATCCCTCGAGGGTGCGAAACTCCGGCTTATCATAATGCTCAGTTAGAAGTCGGACTTCCATGCTCAAGCTCCCATTTCCTTAAGTTTCTTTACCGCCAGCTCAGGAGTGAGATCCTCCACGAAGGTGTCATTCACCTGCATCATGGGAGCCGTACCGCAGGAGCCCAGGCATTCCACAGCCGTCACCGTGATTTTGCCATTCGCACTGACCGCGCCAGGCTGCACGCCAAAGGTTTTACAGACGTGAGCCATCAGCTCGCGCCCGCCATTCATCGCACACGAGATATTGGTGCACACCTGAACATGCAATTTGCCCACCGGTTCCTTATTAAACATCGTGTAGAAATAAAGGACCTCATTGATATGAGCCTCCGGCAGATCCGTGATCTGACTCAAATAAGGAACCGCTTCGGGGGGCACCCACCCCTGTTCCTTCTGCACCCGATATAAGGACGGGATAATGGCCGAATAAGGGGTCTCATAGCGCTTGAGCTCATTCTTCACAAACTCAACGCCTTCCGGTGACAGTTTAAACATCGGAGTCTCTCCTTGAGATCGCAATTTAGCGCTCCAACTCGCCTGCGATAATATTTTGACTTCCCAGAATCGAAATCACGTCAGCCACGAGGGCGCCCGTGATCTGGCGCGGGAAGGACTGATAGATCGAAAAACTGGGCGCACGGCACTTGAGGCGATACGGGCGTGCACTGTTGTCACTGATCAGATAAAAACCGAGTTCCCCATTGGCCGCCTCCGTGTAGTCATAGATTTCACCCGTGGGTGGACGCAGGCCCTTAATCACGAGCATAAAGTGATTCATTAATCCTTCGATATTGCCGTAAACGTCCTTCTTATCCGGTAGTACAATTCCCTTGTCGCGCACCGTGTAGTCGCCTTCAGGGATATTCTTGGCCACTTGTTCGATGATTTTCAATGACTCACGCATCTCCGCGACGCGGACCAGATAGCGATCGTAGACGTCACCTGAGGTACCCACAGGAACATCGAAATCCAATTGGTCGTATCCGTAATAAGGCTCCGCTTTGCGCAAGTCGAGACCAATGCCACACGCGCGCAGACAAGGACCCGTATAGCCCCAGGCTATCGCTTCTTCGCCGGTCATTGGTCCCACGTCGCGTGTGCGCTGAATCCAAATCTTGTTCTCTGTCAGGAGGAGATCGAGTTCATCCACGCCATGGCGCATTTCTTTAACAAACGCGAGCACGTTCTTGTACCAGCCGTCCGGAGGATCATTGGCCATTCCGCCCACACGCGTGAGTGACACCGTTAAGCGCGCGCCGCAGAGCTGCTCAAACAACGAGTACACCTTTTCGCGGTAAGTGAAGAGATGGAAGAAACCGGTCAGCGCACCCAAGTCGACCGCGTTGGCGCCAATGCAAACGATATGGTCAATGATGCGCGAGAGTTCGCAAAGAATCACACGAATGGCCTTCGCTTTAGGCGGCACGTCCACACCCAGCATCTTTTCAACCGCTTTGCAGTAGCCCACATTGTTCATAGGTGCCGAACAGTAGTTCAGACGATCCGTATACGGAATCACTTGATTGTAAGGGTGGGTTTCCGCCATTTTTTCAAAACAACGATGGAGATAACCCATTTCCACATTGGCCCGGTGAACACGCTCGCCATCGAGTTCCACCATGACCCTCAAAGTACCGTGCGTCGCCGGGTGCGAGGGCCCAATATTGAGTGGCACCAGGTCTTTGTCTGGATCCGGAACGTAGTTAGGATCGTTGTCAAAATGGACCGGCAGCGATTCCGTGCAATGCTGTTGGAGGTCGGCGGGGTAGTCTTTGCGCAACGGCCAGCCCTGAAATTGGTGATGCACCAACAGGCGGCGCATATTCGGGTGCCCGGCAAATCGAATCCCGAACATGTCAAACGTTTCTCGCTCCAGCCAGTCCGCACCTCGCCAGAGGTGAATAATGGTCGGGACCTCTTCCCCATCGGCGATGGCCACTTTCACGCGCAGACGCTCGGTGGTCCGGGTGGAAAATAACTCATAGACCACATCGAAACGTTTGTCCCGATTCGGATAGTCGACGGCTGTCACGCACATCAGGAAGTCAAATCGCCCGCTGAATTTCAGATGTTTGAGAACAACAACCAGATACTCTTTAGGTAGGTGAAGGATGTTACCGCCAAAAGCGTGTTCAAACCCGAAGGTCACACTGGGAAATTTGGACGCGAGATCTTTACGGAGAGATTCAATTGTATTCGTGCTCATTTCACACTCACCGATAAACGCCAGGTTGCCAGAATTCTTTCCACGGGCGGGGGCTGAGATCCTCGATCATCTTCTGAACCCGCATCACTCCGTCCAATACAGCTTCGGGAGTGGGCGGGCACCCTGGAACATAAACATCAACCGGGATCACTTTGTCCACGCCCTGCAAAACATGGTAAGCGCGATAAAATCCACCGGAACTGGCGCAGGCCCCCATCGCGATCACATACTTGGGTTCTAACATCTGCTGATAGATACGCAGGATAACGGGCGCCATTTTCTCGGTAATAGTTCCGGCGACAATCATCAAATCCGCCTGGCGGGGCGAAAAGCGAACGACTTCGGCACCAAATCGAGCCAAATCGTAACGCGGACCCATAACCGACATCATTTCAATCCCGCAACAGGCGGTGCCGTAGGGCATGGGCCAGAGAGAGTTCTTACGTCCCCACGCCACGATTTTCTCCAGTCGAGTGGTAAAGGCGAAGGTACGGGAGCTCTCCACCAGCTCGCGATCGGATTGACGTGCCCGAGCGACCACACCCGGCTGTGCAACTTGTGCCTGAGTCAAGGCTGACCCCTTTTCTTCATATGTGCATTTTCATTAAGCTTGCAAACCGACTCAAAGTAGCAAATTTACGGCATAGCGAAAACGCTTTTCGTACACCGTCCCCGATGTCAGAGAAGTATGTCGCTTTGCTCCATAAATCCCTTTTTCCTCTGCAAGATCTCAGCTTTGAAATCCTTGCCAAGGCGGGCGAGGTTCCCTAGCTTAATCTGAATGACGGATGAGCAGTCCGACCTCGTAAGACGACCTTATTGGCATTACATTAAAAAGCACAAAACAACAGTGGCCCTGGGGCTGCTCTGGCTGTTTTTGACCAATTTGATGGATGTGCTGATCCCACGCCTGATCCAGATCACGATTGACCGGATCAGCGCGGGTGCGACTTTGCGCCACGTGGCCGAGGTCGTAGGCTGGATTCTGCTCGTCACTGTATTCTTATCGGTGTTCCGGTTTTTGTGGCGGGTGTACTGGGCAACCTTTCACCATACGGTCGCTGAGGACCTGCGCAACCGCGTCTTTGCGCGAATGGCCGACCTGGGCCCGACGTTCTTTCGACCGCGTAAAATTGGTCAACTGATCACGTTGATTTCCAACGACGTGAATTCGTTCCGTATGGGAATCGGACCAGGCCTCTTAATTCTGTTTGATGGAATCATACTCGTGGCTTTGATTCTCCCTCAGATGATTTGGATTTCATGGACGTGGACCTGGCAGACGCTGGCCCTTATGCCCTTTGTTCCCTTTTTGGTGAAATGGATTTTGGATCGCCTGCATGTCGCCTATCACGAGCGCCAGGAACGTTTTTCCGTGCAGTCGGGAGCGGCTCAGGAGATTGTTTCGGGAATTCGGGTCATCAAGGGATTCGCGCAGGAATCCAACCAGACAAGCCAGTTCAATGTGCATTCCGCCGGATTCACGCGGGCCTGTGACCGTGTCGCCTATTGGGACGCCTTGTTTGGACCCGCCCTCGAACTGCCCGTCGCTTTGGGAAGCGCGCTGTTGCTTCTACTGGGGGCTCCAGCCGTAATTCGCGGGGAAATTTCGCTGGGGCAATTCTTCGCATTTTATCTTTATATTCAACGTATGATCTGGCCGATGTCCGCTATCGGAATCGCAATGGGTCATGTGCAGGAAAGCCGGGCCTCGTTTCGGCGCATCCGCGAGGTGCTCGAGTATCCGCGTGATGTCGAAGACGCGGGCGATCTCGAATTTGAAGAGCTGCAGTCGCTGGAGGTACGGGGTCTTTCGTTCCGCTACCCGGAAGCCAGCGCCCCGTCTCTGGTCAATGTGTCGTTCAAACTGGAGCGCGGGCAGTGCCTCGGCATTGTGGGCCTGACGGGCGCGGGCAAATCCACACTGGTCGAGCTCCTCACTCGCCAATACCCGGTTCCCGCGGGCACAATCCTGATCAACGGGGTCAGTGTCGAACGCATCCGGCTGGGTTGTTTGCGCCGCTTAATAGGAGTCGTGCCGCAAGAGGCGTTTTTGTTCTCACGCCAGGTGCAGGAAAATCTGGCCCTGGGTCTGGAAATCTGGGATTTGGATGACGTGCGCGCAGCCGCAGGTCAAGTGCGCCTTGATCGGGAGATCGAAAGCTGGCCGGGCCGCTATGAAGCGTTGGTTGGCGAGCGCGGCGTGAACCTCTCCGGAGGTCAAAAGCAGCGCATGACTTTGGCCCGGGCCTTGGCTCGGCAGGCTCCCCTGCTCATCCTTGATGATGCGTTAAGCGCCGTGGATGCGAAAACCGAGAAGGTCATCTTAAGCGCCCTGCGCGAAGAGGTCCGCAAGACAACATCTATCGTGGTCTCCCACCGGCTGGCGAGCCTGCGCTTGGCTGATCAAATCCTTGTTCTTCACAATGGAACGGTAGAGGCCCTCGGGCGTCATGAGGATCTGCTAATCAGCTCTCCCACCTATCAGCGCCTGAACCAGATGCAAATCATGCGGGCGACGCAAATGGAGGATTCCCCCTAGAAATGGCCCACCATTTTTTCACCGAAGACAACGTTGCACATGAATTGACGTTTAAAACATTGTTCCTAAAACTGTGGCCCTACCTGTGGCGACACAAGCGCAAAGTCTTCACGTCCTTGGCGTTGGTCTTGAGCTTCGTAGTTCTCGGTCGCGCCTTGCCCTTTTTGTTTGGATACGCGGTCGACCACGGGATCAAGGGCGGCGCCCGCGCGGTGATTGTTTATGTCGCCATCGCCTATCTTCTTTTGGAAAGCTTGCGCGCGGTGCTGGCCTTTCTGCAAATTGACTATATCCAGCGATTTGGGAATCAGGTCCTCTTTGAAATCCGGGATCGGTTGATCTCCCATGTTCAGCGTCTTCCCGTGACGTATTTTGAAAAAAACCCGTCTGGCCGCACGGTCACCCGTGTGACAAACGATGTGTACGCCTTGGGCGAACTTTTCAGCCAGGGATTCGCGGCGATTTTCGTCAATCTGATTGAGATGTTTTCCATTTTTGTATCCATGGCTGTTATTTCCTGGGCGATGACGGGGATTACCCTGGCCATTCTTCCACTCATGGTCGCCATTTGCCTGGTGCTGAGTCGAAAGATTCGGATTCAGTTCGGCGCCACTAAGCGTAAGCTCGCGATGATCAACGCGTTTAGCGCGGAATCGCTGGGTGGAATCAAGGTTCTGCAACTCTTTGGTCGTACAGCGGAGTCTCGCCGCTTTTTTGATCAGCTCTCGCGCGAGTACCGCGAGCTTCAGATCAGCACGATTCGGATCTTTGCGATGCTTTGGCCTGTGGTCGAAGGATTCAATATCGTCACTTTGGCGATCGCGTTATTCGTGGGCGCCTATTTCCACCAGGATTTCGGTCTGTCGATGGGAGAACTCAGCGCCTATATTCTTCTGTTGCAAGGTTTTTTCAAGCCCGTGAAAACCATTCTGGAGCGCTACAATCAACTCCAAAACAGCTTGGCCAGCGCGGACCGCGTCTTTCATCTTTTCGACGAGGCCACTGAAAACCGCGAGGGGCGCGCGTTTGCGCAGGAAACTCTCGAGGGGCGAATCGAAATGCACGGACTCTCTTTTCGTTATGCCCCGAACGCACCGTATGTGTTGAAGAACATCAATCTGAAAGTGGAACCCGGCATGTCCGTGGCTTTGGTCGGACGGACCGGAAGTGGTAAATCCTCCTTGATCTCACTGCTACAAAAACTCTACGAAATTGAGGAGGGCGATATCCGAATCGATGGCATTTCCATTCGCGAGCTCGCGCCCCAGGACTTACGGCCACGCATCGGGGTGGTTCAACAAGATGGCTTTGTCTTTAGCGGCACGATTCTTTCGAATGTAACCTTGGGAGACCCGCGCCTATCGCGGGAGCGCGCGCTCTGGGCTTGTGAACACGCGCGCTGCCAGGACATATTGCGCAAACATGGCGGTATCGACGGCCGGATCCAAGAACGGGGCTCCAATCTCAGCGCGGGCGAGCGGCAGCTCCTGGCTTTCGCGCGGGTCCTCGCGTTCGACCCGGATATTCTGATCCTCGATGAAGCCACGGCGAATATCGATTCCATCAGTGAGCGGCAAATTCAAAAGGCCACGGAAATGGTCACACGTGGACGGACCAGTGTGATCATTGCCCATCGTCTCTCGACGATTCTCCACTGCGACCTGATTGTCGTGCTGGACAAGGGAGAGATCGTCGAAGCCGGCCGGCACGAGGATTTGCTGCGCGCCGGCGGCAGGTACCAGGAACTCCACTCACTCCAATTCGGTCGCCAAACGGGGCCCGCGGAAGCTCTCGGTGGCGACACGGCTCTCGAGGTGACTCTCAATTCCGGGTGTAGTAGGGTGACTCGATGAAACGAGCGTTGATTACAGGTATCACCGGACAGGACGGTTCCTATTTGGCGGAATTCCTGCTGGACAGGGGCTACAAGATCTACGGGATCACGCGCCGCTCGAGCACAGTGATCACGGACCGCATCTCACATATTTTAGATAAGATCGAATTGATCTCGGCGGATATTTCCGATCAGACGTCCTTGCTCGATGCAGTCGCGACCGCGAATCCCGATGAGGTCTACAACTTGGGCGCGCAAAGCTTCGTGCAGACCTCTTGGGCCCAGCCCGTGCTCACGGCCGAGTTTACCGCGGTGGGCGTGGCCAAGATGCTTGAGGCCACAAGACGAGTCGTTCCGCGAGCGCGTTTCTATCAAGCCTCGAGCAGCGAAATGTTTGGCAAGGCGCAATCGGTTCCCCAGAACGAGAGCACGCCCTTTTATCCGCGCTCTCCCTATGGCGTCGCAAAGCTGTATGGCCATTGGATCACGATCAACTACCGCGAATCCTTCAATATGCATGCTTCCAGCGGGATCTTGTTCAATCACGAATCTCCGAGGCGCGGAATCGAGTTTGTCACGCGTAAGATCACCTATCACGCCGCCATGATTAAGCACGGGTTGATGAATGAGCTGAGACTGGGCAATCTCGAGGCCCGCCGCGACTGGGGCTTTGCCGGGGATTACGTCAAGGCGATGTGGCTGATGCTGCAACAGGATGAGCCTGGAGACTTTGTGGTGGCAACCAACGAAACCCACACGGTCCGTGAGTTTGTTGAACTCGCGTTCGCGCGCTGTGATCTGGATTACCAGAAGTACGTCAAAATCGACGAGCGATTTTACCGTCCGGCCGAAGTGGATCTGTTGATCGGCGATTATAGTCGCGCGCAAAAGGTCCTGGGTTGGAAGCCTGAGGTTGATTTTAAAGGTCTCGTGAATATGATGGTCGACGCAGATCTGGAAACCGTCCGTAAGCTAAAAGCGCAGAAGGAAATCCGCGCGTGAAGCGGGTCTTGCTGACCGGGGGTGACGGGTTTGTTGGCTCCCACCTTCTTCCGCGCCTTCAGGACAACAGGAACGACTATCAGGTCACCACACTCCATAAAGACCAGGTGAATCTTCAGTCAAAAGATCCATTCGATGGGCGACTTAAGCGCCAGGAGTGGGACATGGTTGTCCATTTGGCCGGGATCAGCCAGGTGGCGGAATGCGAACGCGACCCCCAGCAGGCCCGACGCGTGAACGTTGAGTATCCCCGCTTGTTGCTTGAGCATTTGGTAGAGACGAATTCCGGCACCCATTTCATATTTGCCAGCACTTCGCAAGTTTATGGCGCAGGCGTCGAGCTCACGGAGACGAGCGCGATCGCGCCGCTGAATCTCTACGCCGAAACCAAATGCGAGGCCGAGGAGGTGGTGCGCGAGTTCGCCGGGCGGAATGGGTTGAGCGCCACGATTTTGCGTTTTTTCAATCACACGCATAAAACTCAACCTCCTAGCTTCTTCTTGCCCCATGTGTATCGACAGTTGCTCTCCTTGCGAGAGGCCCGTGGTCTGCACAGAATTCCCGTGGGCAATTTGGAAGTCGCGCGCGATATCGGTTCGGTGCGCGACCTGGTGCGCGCTCTTCTTGCCGTCATTCAGAAGGCTTCATGGGAGCTGGAAACTTTCAATGTGTGCAGCGGGCAACCGAAACGGCTGCGGACGTTGGCTTCGGGGCTGGCGGCACGCCTGGAGGTGGACGTGGAGTTTGTCGTAGACCCATCCCGCGTGCGCGCCAATGATCCTCCTGTGATCAGCGGGTCCCCTGCCAAACTCACCGCCCGAACAGGGTGGAAGCCCCAAGTTCGATCCGAACAGGAATTGATTGATGACTTCTTAGCGGATTAGATTCAGTCTTGTCTTTGCATGCGCGTTGCCATCGATGTTTCCCATCTCAATCATGAAAAGCTCTCCGGAATCGGCGTCTACACGTTGCAATTGATGCGCGCTCTGGCCCAGCTGGAGGCGGTGGAGTTAAGGCCGGTGTGCCGCCTCTCGCGCTGGAAACATCAGCGTTATTTCAAGATGCATGTGGGCGCGGCCCGCCCCTGGATACCTTGGGCTGCGGAGTGGGGAGCGGACGTCGTACATGGGCCTGATTTTCGGGTGAGTGGCGCCCGTCGCGCCAAGCGCATCGCCAGCATTATGGATTTGGCCTTTCTGCGCGAAGGAATGACGTCTGAAAGCTTTGCGCGCAAAAAGAAAGCGGACCTGGACTCGCTTCTCGATGATCACACACCAGACGCCCTGATCGCGATTTCCGAAGACACCCGGCGGGCGCTGGCCGCATACCGTCCCCATTTGGCCGACCGCATTTACACCACACTGTTGGGTGGAGACCATATGCACCGGCTGGACTCCGCGCGCGACGAGGAGATTCATGCGCTGGGAAAGTTCTTTTTGTTCGTCGGTAATCTTGAGGCGCGAAAGAACGTGCTCGGAATTTTAACGGCCTTCGAGAATTTTTGCCGCGAGAATGACGACGCGAAGTTGGTCTTGATCGGCAAGCCTGGATTTGAAGGGGAAAAGATTCTCGCCAAGGTGGAAGCCAGTCCGTACCGTGAGCGGATCGAGGTGGTGGGCTACTGTTCGCTGGGCGACCTTCAGGCGTACTATCGACATGCATTGGCCCTCGTGTACGTGTCCTGGATCGAAGGCTTTGGCATTCCTGTGGTTGAGGCCATGCAGCTGGGATGTCCCGTGATCACGTCGTCCACAACAGCCACGGCGGAGGTTGCGGGAGAGACCGGCTGGCTCGTGAATCCGAGCGATGTCGGAGCGATCACGCGCAGTCTCTTTGAAGCCTGCGCGCTTTACGATGAGCCAGATCGGCGCGCCGATTGGGTCGGACGTGCAAGCCAGCGCGCGTCCACATTCACGTGGGACCGATGCGCGCGCGAGACGTTGGCGGTGTATCGGAAGGTGTTGGAAGTTTAGGAGTAGGGGCCAGGTTTGGGTGCCACCACTCCCCGGCGCGACTTCTCAACCCGTCGTCAATACGCCTTAGCCCCGCACAAGGCCGGGTTGATCTGACAAAGGTCCGGTCTCGTTTTCTGGCAGAAAATTATGTGATCTCCATCATCAAGATCTGAAATCCTAGCGGTGAACCTTAAAACTCCTCCTTGACTATCAGTCTTTACATCCAAGATCTGAAAGCTGGAGATAGGGCCTCCTTTCAAATCATAGACTGGGTTGGCTTGACCCTCTTGGAACTTCGTCAATCCTCGGCGGTCCCGAACAGTTTTCACAAGCTCCTTTTAGATGAGATCTGTCCTCTTGCAAATCATATTCCGGCAGTCTTAGCGGCGAGTGGGCTTTGTCTGCGGGCACAAATCTACTGCGATAAAGTTGCACCATATCCAAGGTCGAATTCTGCTAAAGCGCGGTGAGCTCGCTGCAGGTAATATTCGATGGCGTCTTTTAGATGACCCGTTACGGGCTTCTCGCGTTCGTTGGACCAAGCCTCAACCTCGCCCTGAAGAGTGCGGCGAGTGCGCTTGAGTAAAGTCGCCAGCGCCGTTACCTGGGGACGAGAACTGAATCGAACCTCCGCCATAAGGTTAGCATTATCAATTGGTTCGACGTCTTTCTTATCCAACACTTTGTCTTCAAATTCTTGAACTTTTGTCCATGCGCAGGCCTGATCCAAGTTTTTTTCAGATGAAGGATCCAATTCAAATTGCGGATTTCCAAGAGGAAACTGAACGATATACGAACATCGGTATTCCTTGGCTCTTTCCGCTTCTGGCGAGAAGCTCGTGCCAACAAATTGACAGCCGCCCCCAGTTGCGATTCTCAGGTAGTCCCCTATCCTCATAGGCGCTTCAAAGAACTGGGGATCAATAACAAAACGCTCTGGCTTCCCATTAACACCTTCAACAACAACGCTCGCGGCGACATGAATGGAGTAAACATGGATGCTCTTCACTTGACCCTTGGGCTCATACATGATGCCCACAATCGAGGGCGCCTGAATTACCATCAGTTCTGATTTGTATCCCCTGTCTGAAAGAAACTTGTTGATCAAATAAGCACGTTGAGCGCACTTCCTGGCTGGATTCGGCATTTTAAACCTTGGATCCCCTGCGAGTTCTCTAAAGAAGTGATGAAGGATTGGCTCTTCAAGCGTAGGCTTGTTTTGTAGTTGACAGTACCTGCCGACAGCATCGCTGCAGCGTGCACTCCACTCCTTCTTCTGATCCATGGCCTTAAAGGCGCTCATAAGGGACTTAATATCGAGCTGATCTTTCTGATTCGTGTCCAGCTCAGAAAAATCAGGTGGTCGGCATTGGCTGAGGTCAGCAAGGACAGTCGCTTGGCTGACCTGGGCAAGACATAAGCAAACTATAATTGCGCGCGAAAGCACCAAATCCCATCTCCCTATAGGATTGGATATTTACAATATCCGTGCCAGCCCCGATCTGCAGGAAGGAATTAAGGGCCACGATAACGGCAAAATCTGTCACTCCGCTTCGAAGACGGAGTGATAGCTGAGAGTCTCGTGCCTTCGATGGAGCCGTGGCCTGCAAGTGCCTCAAATCGCATGATCACGATTAGCGCGACTTCGGAACAGTCCACAATCCGCCGGGCAGACCCGGCACGAATTGAACGAAAGAATCGACTACAAGGGTCGCTTAATATATTAAAGGATCTTCGTGGAAAAATGTGGGTAAGCGGATAGCGTAGAAAGCCAGGAAACGCGCTGTTCCAGTTGTTTTATTGCGTTTTGCGGGTTCGAAAAACGTGTCACGATTCGTGGCATGAAAAAGCCACG
>JBFWQY010000028.1:0-68851 GCA_050249195.1 Bdellovibrionales bacterium | reverse complement strand
GCTCAAGATCCTGCAGAGATGCGGCGTGCTCGGTAGTCTCTGGAAACCGGCGTCCTCGACATGACTTTTTATGACACGCTGTCGAAAGTGACAATTATCGCCCACTTGGCGTCATAAAGAACCCTTTCTGGGACCGCAAACTCAGGCCCGCGGCCCCGTACGCTTATCTCTTCAATTATTCATCTATGCTAGAAAACCTCTTATTCCCAGATAAAGCTTCCGCTGACGGATGAGAACTCAATCTCACTTGAGGCCGACATCTCAATGGGTTTACCATCGGCCCGAAGACGTCCCGAAATCGAGCTGAAAGTGACCTTCGTGGGCTCTGGGGACCGATATCTAACGGAGCTGGACGTGGTATCAATGGCGATCCGCCCGGGCGCGGCGTTTTTGTAAAGCAACTCCACCTCCCCGCTCGTGGCTTCCACTCGGACCTCTTTGGACGAGACATCCGCTAAAATCAGCCGTGCGGATGGCGATTTGACCGAGAAGGGGCCGCTGAGATCCTGCGCCGTTAGCATTCCAATGGCCTGGTAGGCACGCACTTGTAAGGTTGCCGGAACAGTTAAGGTGATATCCGCATCGCAGTAAACACCTGATGTCATTAACCACCCCTTGCTTACCTCAATGTTCAACGTTTCTCCCTCCTGACGAACGGTCAGATCGCATCGCTCTGAGAAGTTCCTTTTTTGGATATGAACGGTCACTTCTGAAGTGTCGGCGCCCACAACCCGGGTTTGCCCCTGAAGGCTGCTGACCTTGAGCTGGCGGATACCGTTGAAGCTCTTTTGAATCTCGGCCTCTTCGGCATAAACAACATCGGTAAGACTTGCCGCTAACATAATAGATAAATAAGGAATCAAAATAGATTTCATTGCGCTCTCCCATTTTAAAAACATAACTATGACAGTCGACTTTGCGGAATCAATTTGGCGACCGCTCCGAGTAGAGCAATCGGCGGGCCATACGTGGACGATACGATCACACGTTAACCTGCAGTTTTATTTACATTCGAGCTGGAGTGATCTTCTTACGAAAGACCTCGATCCAAGATAGTTGTCTCACAATCCAGACATACTCTTCCGAAATTCGAACCCGTCGGACCTCAGCGGCAGCTCAATGCGATCTCATGGATTTAAGCTCCCGGCACTGCGCTTGCTCAACGGGCTCTTGTGTTCAACTCCGCGGAAGAGATGAACACTGGCGACACAGATCAGAGTCGTTCAGTCCAATAACCCAAAGGAAAGGAAGAGCCATGCACAGAAATCATCTCATTGAGACCGTCGAGTCCGAGACCCTTGCCATTGTAGCGGATGCTTATGTTGGTAAGGATGACGGTGGCGGAGCTTGCGCCATGATTGAAGATGACAGCTTAGAACTCAGCGCCGACGCCTATGTTGGCAAAGATGACAGCGGAGGTCCTACCGCTGAAGTCGAAGACGAACTGGAAGACAGTTCGGTGGATATCGAAGAGTAGAGATAGGGGTCCTTTAGGGATGCGGCTTTCTCAAGAAGCCGCGTCCCGGTCCGACTTAGACAGAAAGTGGGGAGGAGGCTAAGACATGCCGACGCTCAGTGCACATCGACGGTCGTATACCTACAGATTCGCCCAGGAGTTCGCAATCGAATGGAGGAAATACGACTCCACTCCCCTAATGGAGATCGATTTGGCCGAGCCCTTTGTACGGTCCCAGGCATCGTTTGATATACGCCGAGCCCGTGCGGGTACCGCTAAAAGTGGTGGTGATGGCGAGGCCGATGCCCCCCCATCAGCTGGCCTCACTTATGAAGGACAACCTCAGAAAATAGTTTATGCGTTTCATCCCCAGGCATCGGTTCAGGGACCTTCGGACTATTTTCAACGTCAAGCGATGAGAGCCGCGTATTCCTCTTCGCTCGTCGCGGCAGGCTGTCCGAACCCGCCGCTTATGGGACATTGGGGGCTTCACCTCTCCTTCCTACATGGACGGCGCCTTCTTATGGCGAGTGGTCTTCCCGTGGCCCGTGTGGCCGCAGCGGAGAGCCTTGGTCAGCGGAATCCTGGAATTCGGCCGTTTCAAACGTTTTTACTTCCCAACCTGAAGACGGCGCGCCGGCGGCTGAGGTCCCAAGCTTCAGACGCGCACCACATGCACACGGAAATTCTTGAGCTTCCCGAGCTCTCGGGCACCTGCGACGACCGGATCGTCATCACACATGTGGTTTGTGGATTTGTGCTTTGCACAGGCGCGGACGACGTCCCCATCAAACCGGCCCATCCACTCAGTCACTATGACTATTTGGCCCGCCTAACGGGAAGTCAGGTTCTGGAGCTAGTCGAACTCGACTGCGGACGCCGAGGCCGGCCGGTTCTCGGTATTCATCCCTGCCTGACCAGACCAACCAAAGCCGTTCTCGATATCTTGCGTTTTCAGGCGGGAAACCAAACATGATTTACGCCATTGGGTTTCAACAAGATCTTGTCATTTCCTTCCTTGACCATGCGCTGGCGACGGGAAAACTGCCGCCGAAACGGATTCGGACGTTGCATATGGAGTCTCTGCAAGCGGTGGATCTGGATTTTCATTCTTTGCAGATTCACTCGTTACATACAGATGGGGAAGGAATTGTGGAGCTGGTGCCGGAGGACCGGATTTACCTCCGCCCCTACGCATTTGCCGAAGCCCGTCGGCTTGATTCCTCCAAGCGCCAACATCTCCGGGGATGGGAGCGGGTTTATCAGCTTCTCCTCCTCTCTCGGCAATGTCTCGTGGGCCACACGGCCCTACGCTCGGAGTCCAATACCAACAAGCTTCTGCACTCGTCCGTCTTTGATGATGTTTTGAGTGTTCCGCAATGGCGCGCGACGAATACCGAGATGAATGCATCAGAAAGAACAGACCACGTGGTGAAGTCTCCCTCCTGCGTGCGAGCACAGGTTGTCAGGAGTCTCGATTTCTTGAACTGTGTTGCCGAGCGAAGTCTTCCGCCCACGCTGATTCAGCGCCAGGTGCGCGGTCTTTCGGTTCGCGTGACCGTTGTCGGCTACAAACATGTGATCGCCGCTGAGATTCCGGAAAGCGACAGAGCGGAGCGTGAAGTGGATTATCGTTATTCAGGCTCCGCCAAGATACGGCCCCGGCGAATTGAGCTTCCTGACGATATCCAGGAACGGGTTTTGGTGGTGGCCCGCCGCTATGGTCTGCCGCTGTGCGGGATGGACCTTATACGCGACCACCAGGCGTGGCACTTCCTTGAAGTGAATCCGGAACCGGGATGGGCCTTTTTAGAAGAAGCGGAAAATCTTCTCATAGCGCACCATCTCCTCGAGTTTATGGAAGGTGAACTCGGGCGAAGGGAGTCGTTGCGCCCTGACAACGGACTGCAAGAAAAGAGGGCGCTCGCGGCGGAAGTCTGGTGGTGCGAGAAGGAGTCCACAGCCTACCCGGTCGCGCTTCGACCTACGGACTATATGGCTCGGCCTGGCGAACCTCATCCCCTCTGGAGCCGAGCATGATCCTGCGCTGGCCGCATCCTCTCCAATCTGAACTTGCGATCGGGTCCACACTTTCGGCTTACGATAAGCCATTGTTTCCGGCAGGTGTCGTTCACTTTTATGAACATCTGCTCTTCCGTCAGCTGAAGCGCGCGGTGGAGACTCTCGCCCCCAATCAGGCGATCCTCTGTAATGGACGCACGCAGGTAGACCACTTCTATCTCTACATGGCCTTTCGTAAAGGAGGAGGGCAAAGGGAGGGAGCACGAGTGGAACGCCAGGAAATTATGGACATGGCACTAGGCGACCCCGAGTTTCGAATCGGCCCAGAGGAGTTTTGCCAGGAAAAGAATGTCGTCATTCGTGAAATCGAAGAGCGGGGAACGCTCAATGAAAGATTGCTCGCGCGGATTCAAGATCGTTATCTCCGGATTTCACCCGACCATCAGGGTCTGCTGGGTCACGCCACCGCGATCGCGGCTCTTGATTATGAGGCGGCCATGGCGGAACTCAATGCCTTTATCCCTCGGATCCAGCGGGTCACGTGCCAGGCGGCGCGCATGAAATCCCGGCAAGATTTGCCGACGGCATCTTGGAATAGAGTAAGAAATCAAGAACGAAACGAATGCCTTCACCTGCGTTTCGACGTGGAGAGCTTTGCGATCGGTCAACGTCTGGCAACAGTATGTGTGCTGGAGATGGAGAATCCCTCGCTCTGGGATCTGCTTCGTGTGCAGGCGCTCGAACAGATCCTGCGGCATTTGCCTGGGCCCGGGAATCTTAACTCTTGGATTCGTGAGACGTTCGGGGCGTCGTATGGCTTCCATGGATTACAACTTTCCCAAGGAAAAAGATACCTCTTCACATGGACCGCATTTTCGGCAGAAACTCCTCCGAGCGAGCTTCTTGATCTTCTCAGGGCGCGGTTTCAGGAATGCCCGGCTCTGTTGGCTATGTACGGGACTCAGGCCGTCGCTCGCCTCCTCTTGGAAGATGTTGCCTATCGCCACCCTCTTGGGCTGATTCATAAAATTCCAGAGCTCGTTTTGCGCTTTGGACCGGAAACACAAATGATCTTGGACCATCGTGAACAACTGCTCGTCGAGAGTCTTCCTGTGAGTCTTGTTGTCACTCCGTTACCACGACAGGAGGTTCCACGTGTCCGGCCTTCTTGAAACCTTGGACTGGCGCCAACCGACTTCCAATCACGCGCAGGTTATCCGCGAGCACGTTCAACGCGTGCGAAACTCCGCCCGCAAACTGCAGTGTTCGGTGCCGGAGGAATTGGTGCGGCACCCTGAATTTTATGCGTGTCTGATTCGCGCTCTTAAAGGTCACACCTCAAGCTTAGATCCACTCCTGATCACGTTGAGCGCCCCGTGCAAATACCGATTGCCGAATGGGGCTCCCGTGGAGATCGCCCGGGGGCCCGTTTCAGATGGTCGCAATGTGTTTCATGCCTTGTTGGTCGCATGGGAGGATCTGGTAGTTGGCAATCCAAAGGCCTCGTTGTTTGTTCACGATATGATCCAGCTTGTTATCTGCCGATGGCGCCCCGAAATCGCGGGACTTTTCACCTCCTCCCAGATCACACATGTCGGACGTGTGACTCTGGACAATGTTTTGGAGGCCAAGACGGCTCAGCTCATTGACGGATTGGTGCACGAGAGCATTCATAGCTACCTTTATATGGTTGAAGAACGGGAACGCTTCCTGGCCACTCGCCTGGACCCAGGAGTCTTTGTGAGTTCTCCATGGACGGGCCGGAATATCTGCTTGCACTCCTTCGTCCATGCGTGCTTCGTTTGGTTCTCGCTCCATACCTTACGGTCAAGTTGGCAATCACCGAAAGAGTATAGAGGGAAGTCCTTTGCCGAATTTGTTCGGCGTGGATTCACCCGAACGGAATTCACGCAAATTCTTAAAACGCATCGCAGGTGGATTCCACTCCATCTCGAAGACCTCCTGCTCGCAACCCGGGAGAGAGCTCTTGCGGCTTAACAGATCTGCTTCCTTAGCGAAGCCCGAACCCTCTTCCTGTTCTTTCTCATCAGAAGGTTTCGGTGCCTACCTCCAGGCTATTATGGTCAGTCGCCTGGGTTCACAACTCTCCTACACGGCCCTGACCCTGTGGGTGGCTTACCAATTTGACTCGGGTGCTGCGGCCGGATGGCTTACGGCTCTGCCTCTGATGGCGGGTTGGGTCACCGCCGTTCTCGCCGGCCCCTATATTGACCGTTACCCTCCAAAGCTTCTGATGATCACTGCGGACCTGGCCAATGTCTTTGCCACTTTGCTGATGGCGGTTCTGCTGCAGGTGTCAGCAGAATCCAACTGGGTTCTGGGAGGCGTTCTGATGCTTCGCATGCTCAGCGCGGCCGCGACCGCGGTCTTTGAACCGGCCGGTCAGGTGCTCCTCCCGCAAATGGTCGCGCCAGCGGAACTGATGCGGGCCAACTCGCGTGTGGCTGCGAGCAGATCCTGTAGTCATTTGATTGGCGAATCATTTGGCGGAATATTGTTCCAGTGGATGAACGTAAGTGGTCTTTTCGTGCTGGACAGTGTTAGCTATGTGGTTTCGGCCGCGCTCCTCGGCCGCGTTCGCGAGCGCCGATTCGGTCCCGTTGAAAGACCGGGTTTTGCCCCCTCCACCGTTAGACCTTATTCATTCCGACAGGAGTTCAAGATGGGTCTGCTCTACATCCAACAGGAAAAGGGCCTGCGGGAGACCCTTATTGCCAGTCTCAGTCTCAATTTCCTTCTCCAGCCCATTGGCCTGGTTTTGGCCTTTTTTATAAAGAAGCAGCTCCGTCTCGGGGCCGAGTGGTACGGCTTCTTGCTTGGACTCTTTACCCTCAGTCATCTGTTTTCATCTTATTTGAGCTCCCGCTGGATCGACACCTTCCGCTCTCGCGCACAGGGAGGCGCGGGTTTCTTTTCGTTCCACATCTTCGGCCTGGGACTTTCTCAATTACTTCTCTTTGCATCCTCAAACGTGGCTCTTACCGCCATCGCTTTGATTCTGATGGGACTGGCCCAGGGGCCGGTGAATGTCATGATTCTTACCGCAATCCAGTCCCAAACGCCGCCTGCGCTTCAAGGACGGGTCCACAGTCTCCTCATGGCGTTGTTCGGAATCAGCGCCCCGCTCGGGGCTCTCGTCGCGGGTCACATTCTCGATCTCCTCCAGGTTCAGGTGCATCTTTGGTTCCTAGGTGCGTTTTTGGTGTGTATGGGCGTTTGTGCGTACGGAATGCGCACCCACCACCTGGGTAAATACCTGTTTCCGTAAGACGTTTCACAAGACTCCGCGCGCACGCCGGACAGCACGGATCCGAGTATCCGACCAATACTCCGAAAGCCATTATTACGCATCGCTCAGCCACTGCGGAAAGAAGCTCTTGTCCAGTACAATCTCAGCTCTCACGAGCTTTACGAGGACGTCATGGTTTTGCTTAAGGGTTCGTTTTTGTCGTTTTCCCGCTTGTTTACGTATCTCCGCGGACACCGTCGCGATTTTTATCTGGCCACCTTTTTCTCTTTCGCAAAGAAACTCTTTGATATTGCTCCCGAGATCCTGATCGGGGTGGCCATTGATGTTGTTGTGAACAAAGAAGGATCGTTTCTGGCCCGCTGGGGACTTGAAGCTCCGTTGGATCAATTGATCTTTCTCTCGCTCCTCACGTTGGTGATCTGGATTCTGGAGTCCGTATTCGAATATCTCTTGATCGTGCGATGGCGCGGCCTGGCCCAAGATCTACAGCACGAGTTTCGCATTGATGGTTATCAACATCTCCAGAAACTGGATATGGCCCAGTTCGAGGACCGCAGCACGGGCGGGTTGGTGACGGTTTTAAATGACGATGTGAACCAGCTGGAGCGATTCTTCAATGAGGGCATGAACAACCTGATTCAGCTGCTGACCTCGGTGATTTTGATTGGCGCGGTTTTCTTTTACATCGCGCCCCAGGTGGCGGTATTTGCCTTTGTTCCCATGCCGCTGATTATTCTGGGAGCGTTTTATTTTCAAAAGCGAGCGGCCCCTCTTTATTTGGAGGTCCGTGATCAGGCCGGGCTTGTGGCCGCGCGGCTGTCCAATAATATTGGCGGAATCGCGACGATCCGCAGTTTCGCCGCGGAATCTCACGAGTCGGCACGGCTGAGAGCTGAGAGTGAATCCTATCTTGAGGCCAATCGTCGCGCCATCGAAGTCTCGGCACGGTTCAATCCCCTGATTCGGATGGCCGTTCTCCTCGGATTCCTGCTCACGTTTATTGTGGGCGGGGCACTGACCCTGCGCGGCGAGCTGAATGTGGGTTCGTACGGTGTTTTGGTGTTCTTGAGTCAACGCCTGCTGTGGCCGTTACGGGACCTTGCAGCCACCGTGGATCTGTTCGAGCGGGCCATGGCCTCAGCAGACCGTGTGCTCAATCTACTTTCGATTCCTATTCAACTCGAAACACCCCGGCCCCATGCGGCGCCCTTTCCAGGAACCTCATCGGGCCTAAGTTCGACAACTGTCTCAACGCCAGCGCTAGCCGCTGTTTCGGCAGCCGTGGATGTCGATCTTAAAGATGTCAGCTTTACCTACGGCAATGATGTTCCCGTGCTCAGAAGTGTAAGCCTACATATTCCGGCAGGGCAAACAATTGCAATCGTCGGCCCGACCGGCTCCGGTAAGAGCACGGTCACAAAACTCCTGCTGCGTTTCTATGAACCGACGCAAGGACAGATTCGGATTGGCGGAGTCGACCTGGCGGGTTTGGATCCGCAAGACTTGCGCCGGCATATTGGACTCGTCAGCCAAGATGTGTTTCTCTTCCACGGAACCATCTTTGAAAATATCAGCTATGGCCGTCCGGGCGCCACGCGTGACGACGTGATGGCGGCCGCCCGTCAGGCCCATGCCGACGAGTTTATCGCGAAGCTTCCCCGGGGTTTGGACACGCTTATTGGCGAGCGCGGTCAGAAGCTCTCGGGTGGACAACGCCAGCGTCTTTCGATTGCCCGAGTCATTCTTAAAAATCCGCCCGTTTTGATCTTGGATGAGGCCACCTCCGCCGTCGACAACGAAACGGAAGCTTTGATTCAAAAATCATTGAATCAAATCGTGAAAGGCCGAACCACCATCGTGATTGCCCATCGGCTCTCCACGGTTGTGCATGCGGACCGGATTTACGTTCTGGCCGATGGGCGCATTCAGGACGAGGGCACGCACGAGGAATTGCTTCGCAAAGGTTCAATGTACGCCCAAATGTGGAAACTCCAGGTGCGTCACTCGCCGGAGAGTTCAGTCAGTTGACGCCTACGCCCAACCCTGGCGCTCCAAGCGCACGCTAAAGACTCGGAAGATGCTTTCCTTGTTGCGGCGAAAAATACCCCTTGATGCCAACGGCGAAACACGGCATCCATGGGGCCGTTGATCCGCAGGAAGGAGCTCACTATGATATTCAGCAATTCCCTTCTCACTCTCACAACCCTGGCCGCACTGAACTTGCCCCTTAAATGTTTCGCCGCCGAACGTGCGGCGGATGAGGTGAAGTTCAATCGCACGACTCTGATGCGAGGGCTCGACGCCCCGTGGGACTTGGCTGTCACGTCTGATGGTGCGATGTTTTTTACTGAGAAATGCCGGGGTCTGTCGGTCCGTCATCCGGATGGGCGCGTGACCTTCCTCTTTGGTAAAGACGGCGCCGCGATGGAAGCTGCCGACCTTTTCTGTGAGGGCCAGTCCGGGATGAACGGCGTGACACTGGATCCCGAGTTCAACCGCAATCGCACACTCTATGTTTTCATGGCCTCAAACCGGACGACCAATCCTCGCACGAATCGGGTCGTTCGCCTGAAGCTCGACAACTCTCTGGCCCGCGTTCTTGAGCGTACGGATATCATCAAAGATATCCCCTTTAAGGATAGGGAAAATGCCTGGGGGGATCCTGGCGCTCATAGTGGCGGACGCCTTCGCTTCGGGCCCGATGGATACCTCTATGTCACCACCGGTGACAATCACAACGGGACTCTGCCGCAAGACCCGCAACGTTTAGGCGGTAAAGTTCTGCGCGTGGACCGCGACGGGAAACCGGCTCCAGGTAACATGTCGCCCGGCGATCCGCGCATATACACGTACGGACATCGCAATGTTCAAGGGATCACGTTTCACCCGCGGAGCGGCCAGGCTTATATCGCAGAGCATGGACCAAACCACAGCGATGAGGTGACAGCGCTTGCTCCCGGCGGCAATGGCGGATGGGATCCTAAACCAGGTCCGGGTGTGCGCTGTGAAGACAATTATTGTGGATACACCTCCAATCGGGCCGATGGGAAGCTCACCTCAATGACAGATACCGATAAGTTTTCGTCCGTGCTGGCACCTGTACGCGTTTACGAAGATTCGCAAGGTTTAGGCCCATCGCTGTTTATCACGGGGACCGCTTGGAAGACGTGGAACGGGAAGCTGGCGGTTGGGTTTCTCGCCGGCCGGCGCGTGGAACTCCTGCAGCTGAACCATGAAGGCTCCCTCGCGGAAAGCTCGACTACGGTTCATTTGCCCTCTGCCGAAATCCGTTCGCTGGTGCAGGGACCCGACGGCGTTCTTTATGTCGCCACAGACGCGGGAGAAATCTGGTCAATTAAACCTGAATAGTTTTGATCTTATTGCAACGTTCAACATATTGGCCGCTTGGCCCGGCGCCGACAACTGGAGGCCGGGCGCGGTGGATCCGTGTTCGCTCCTCCTCTCCCAAGGCTGCAAAACCCAACGGTCGGGATAAGGAATGAAAGCCTTGCTCACATGAACACGACACATTTTTCATCCCGACTTGCGCGGCGACTGAATTTGGTTGACGCGGTCTTTATAGGTCTTGGAGCCATGGTGGGTGCGGGAATCTTCGCGGCGGAAGGACCGGCCGCACAGGCCGCCGGCAGCGGGTTGCTTATCGCGGTCTTTATTGCAGGAGGCGTGGCCTTTCTTAACGCGATCACAGTGGCTCAGCTTGCGGTCCTTTATCCCGAATCCGGTGGCACCTACGTCTACGGTCGAAAACGTCTCGGAGCGATTTGGGGGTTTCTTGCCGGTTGGGGATTCATCACAGGGAAACTCGCAAGCTGTACCGCCATGGCGTTGACCTTCGCTCATTACGCGGCTCCCGCTTACGCGCGCCCATTGGCCGCGGCCTCTGTTCTTCTTTTGACGGCAGTCAATTATTTAGGTGTCAAAAAGACCGCAAATGTAACGCGGATCCTGGTCATCCTCGTGTTCGTTTCGCTCGCGGCGGTCGTGTTCGCCGCACTGGCTGGCGGAGGGACTGATTCCGCGCGACTTTCGGGTTGGACCGAGCGTGGAGGAGTTCCAGGAATTCTTCGCGCGGCGGGAATCATGTTTTTTGCTTTCGCGGGATACGCCCGCCTGGCCACCCTGGGAGAAGAGGTCGCGAATCCCAGAACAACTATCCCCAAGGCCATCGCGCTTTCGCTTGCCATAACGATTGCTGTTTACTTTACGGTTGTCACCGTCACCATCCTTTCTGTTGATACGGAACATTTGGCCAGAGCCACTGCGCCCTTGGTGCTCGCTGTCGAATCCGGGTCATTTGCGTTTCTCTCTCCGGTGGTTCGGATCGGCGCCGGTCTCGCTTCCCTCGGGGTCCTATTGTCGCTCTTAGCCGGCATCAGTCGAACGGCATTCGCCATGGCGGCAAACCGCGACTTACCTCATAGCCTGAGTGCAGTTCATCCTCGGTACAAGGTCCCTCACCGAACGGAGCTGACCGTCGGCGCCATCGTGGCCACGATCACGGTCGCTGGCGACCTCGGAACGGCTATTGGATTTAGCTCCTTCCTGATTCTCACCTACTATGCGATCGCACATGCAGCCGCCTGGGCTCTTAACCCCTCAGAACGCCGTTGGCCACGATGGATGGCGGGCGCTGGAGGCATCGCCTGTATCTTAGTTGCACTGAGCTTACCTATTGCCGCTATTATGGGTGGGATTCTTATCCTAGCCTTGGGGCTGACTTTTTATCTCGTTTGCCGCCCTTATCGTTGACGATATCAGTAGATTTCGCCCATGGTGTCCGTCTGCGGATTTGATGAGAGTTGATTATATGGTTCCCTGATTGCCCAGCAATCCTGCGCGAGCGTGCGGCCCTGTGCGCATTTGAGACACTTGGTGAATGCCTATTCTGAGACACTAGCGCGAGTGACCTAATGACTTAGGTCCTAAAGTGACCGCCTCAAATGGCCGATCCTCTCCTAATGAGGTACCGAACCGTCCTGCCTCCCGGAGTGCCGCATCGGCTCTGGGTCTATATTCTGTTTCTTACACTGAGCATACTGCCTTATCAGAACTGTGCCCCCTTCCACAGTGTCTCGACGACCGATAGACTTCAAAGCTCAGCTCAACCTTCTTTTGTGAGTCTTAAATCGCGCATATTTGATCCCCGTTGTATTGGGTGTCATGGATCAGGCACGGTCACAGAGACAGATCTGACGTCCTATGCCACTCTTATGGCGGGAGCCAGCGTGGTTCCGGGCGATCCCGAGGCCAGCCTGCTCTATCAAATGGTGGCGAGTGGGGAAATGCCTCAAGGTGGAACAAAGCTTCCAGCGGCCGATATCGACGCCATCTTCAAGTGGATCCTAATTGGAGCGCCGGAAGACGCCACTCCGGTGGAATTGCCTCCGGCGAGCCCGTCCGCTCTCACCGCGGTCGCAAGTTCCGCGACCCAGATCCGCCTGGACTGGACAGATAACGTGAACAATGAAGCTGGATTTCGAATTCAGCGCGGCACCACCTCAACAGGTCCCTTTGAGGCTGCAGGTGAAGTCGGCGCGGGTGTGACCACTTTCTCGGACACGGGCCGCAACCCATCAACGACCTACTACTATCGCGTCTTAGCCTACAACTCCGGAGGAGAATCCGAACCGACCGCTGTGACTTCAGCCACCACTCCGGCCGCCGCGACCAATCCGCCTTCGCCTCCCTCAAATCTGGCCGCGACAGTGGCTTCCGCGAGTCAAATCAATCTCACTTGGAACGATAATTCCAATAATGAAGAGGCGTTTCTGCTCGAACGCTCTACGGATGGCGCCACTTTTACACAGATCGCAAGCCTTCCGGCGAACACAACCAGTTACCAAAACTCGAGCCTCACGTCTGGCTCCGCATACTCCTATCGCGTGCGCGCCCGTAACTCAGCCGGATCTTCCAATTACAGCAATACGGCCACCGCAACGACCTCCGCCGGCTCCGCCCCGACTGCGCCATCAAACTTGAATGCGGGAGGCGCCTCCGCCTCTCAGATTAATCTGACCTGGAACGATAGCTCGACGACCGAATCCGGGATTCAGGTTTACCGCGCCACAAATGCCACGGGACCGTTCACGTTGATTGCCACACTCGCGGCAAATACCACAACCTACGCCGACCCGAACCTCTCTGCTGTCATGACTTACTATTACCGTGTGACAGCATATAACGCGACCGGAGCCTCCTCTCCCGCCACTGCCTCTGCCACGACTTTTGGTACCTTTAGCTGGATCAACACCAATATCATCCAATCCAAATGCATCAGCTGCCATCGTGGCGCTGGAGCCGCGGGCGGTTACAATCAGAGCACCTATGCCGGTGTTCTCACAAGGATCGTCGCTGGTAATGCGAACAGCAGCGAAATGTATATAGAAATCGCCGCCGACCGCATGCCGCGCAGTGCGACCCCCCTGAGTGCCAGAGAAAAAGAGGCCGTTCGGACGTGGATCGAGAGCGGCGCTGCGAACAACTAGTCCCGTATCCTGTTCGCGCGCCGATCTTTTTAGTAGCGGTAATGCTCGGGCTTAAATGGACCTTTTGTATCCAGACCCAAGTACTTGCATTGCTTGTCGGTCAGCTTGGTGAGCTTGGCGCCGAGTTTGCCCAAGTGCAGGGCCGCGACCTTCTCATCGAGTTCCTTTGATAGTCGGTAAACGCCAACGTCCTGGTATTTCGTCCGATTGTTCCAAAGATCCATTTGCGCCAGAACCTGATTGGAAAAGGAATTCGACATGACAAACGACGGGTGTCCTGTGGCACAGCCCAGATTCACCAATCGGCCCTTTGCCAAGACGATAATTTCACGCCCATCCTTGAAGGAGTGGATATCCACCTGAGGTTTCACTTCGCGCATTTTGGTGTTCTTGTTTAACCAGGCCATATCGATTTCGATATCGAAGTGGCCGATGTTGCAGACAATCGCGCCCGACTTCATCTTCTTGAAATGCTTCTCCGTGATGATGTCGCAGCAGCCGGTGGCAGTCACGAAGATATTCGCTTCCGTAACCGCCTCGTCCATTGTGGTCACTTCAAAGCCTTCCATTGCGGCTTGGAGCGCGCAGATCGGATCGATCTCAGTGATGAGCACCCGGGCGCCAAATCCGCGCATGGACTGCGCGCACCCCTTACCCACGTCGCCATAGCCGGCTACAACCACGACTTTGCCGGCCACCATGGTGTCGGTGGCGCGCTTAATGCCGTCAGCCAGCGACTCGCGGCAGCCGTACAGATTATCAAACTTCGACTTTGTCACGGAGTCGTTAATATTGATGGCGGGCACCTTCAGCTTGCCCTCCTTAAGGAGACGCTCCAGATTGTGAACGCCCGTGGTGGTCTCTTCTGAAAGTCCCACGATGTTCTTCATCTGCTTGGCGAAGCGAGTCTCATGCATCATGTTGGTGAGGTCGCCGCCGTCATCAAGGATCAGATTGAAACCTTCGGGCCCCCAACCTTCGATGGTCTGCTCGATACACCAGTTAAATTCCTCTTCGGTTTCCCCTTTCCAGGCAAACACGGGAACTCCCGCGGCCGCCATGGCCACGGCGGCATGGTCCTGCGTGGAAAAGATATTGCATGAGCTCCAGCGGACCTTCGCTCCCAGTTCAGTCAGAGTTTCAATCAGCACGGCGGTTTGAATGGTCATATGCAGGCAGCCTGAGATTCGCGCGCCCTTGAGGGGCTTGCTCTTCCCGAATTCCTTGCGCAAGGCCATTAGTCCGGGCATCTCCCCTTCCGCGATACGAATCTCTTCACGTCCCCAACGAGCCATGTCCGCAAAAACCTTGGGATCTTCCATCGCGGCTCGACACACGCGATAATCCCCGGCCTGCGTGCCCGTCGCCGGCTTAGCGGCGCCATTGCCATTACCTTTAGTTGTTTTCACTGAAGTGACCTTCCCGGTCGTCTTCGGAAGGTTTTTGGCGGATTTCGACTTCATAGTTGTGACCTCTCGCATTTTCACTCTCCTGTGTGTCGGCTATTCTATTCAAAAACAAAGGTTAAATGCACGGCTTTTCAGTCAAGGCAGAGTCATGATCTCATAGCCTCGATCGGTGACTAAGACCGTGTGTTCAAATTGGGCCGAAAGTGTCCGGTCGCCGGTGTGGTAGTACTTAATCTCCGAACCTGGAATGGAGAATTCCTCGATAGGCGCCCCGGTCTCATTGACCATCGGTTCAACGGTAACACAGGTCCACGGCACCAGCTTCGGTCCACGGCCTTTCTTCCCGTACGAGGGGACGAAGGGATCGTCATGGAAATGCTTTCCAATTCCATGCCCTCCAATCTCGCGCACGACATGAAAACCCCGTTTCGTGACGACCTTATTGATCGCGAACCCGATATCGCCTGTTGTGGCAAAAGGCCGGATCTCCTCTATGCCCTTCCACATTGCTTTCTCCGCGCAGTCGGTCAGATCCTTGGCTGTCTGCGACACCTCGCCAACAAAGAACGTCCGTGACGTATCACCATAGAAGCCATTGAGAATGCAGGTCACATCCACATTGATAATGTCGCCTTCCTTGAGAATCGTCTTGTCGGGAACGCCATGGCAGATGCAGGAATTGACCGAGGTACAGCTCGCCTTGGGAAAACCATGGTAGCCGAGGGGGGCGGGGATAGCGCCATTGCTGAGCGTGAATTCATGCACGATCCGATCAAGCTCTTCGGTTGTCATTCCTGGCCGTACAAACGGGGCCACATGTTCCAAGGTCCGGGCCGCAAGCTTTCCTGCCGCACGCATTTTGGGGATTTCATCAAGGGTGAGTGGAGTCATATCCAGGTCGTAACAGAACTCATGGGAACCCGCAAGGAAGCAGCCCCAGTGTTGAGGACCTTAGCCTCGCCCATAGCTCCTGTGAAGCTGCATTAGCCCCTGTTAAGCTCTGGTGCGCCGCTTGGATGCGGGAAGAAATCGGATCTTCATTCCATCTTTTCGGTTGAATTTCGCCTTGGAATTCACCTTACGCTTGTGTCCTCGCGTTCCCAATGTGCTCTGAATCTGAGCGGATTCGGTCTCGAGCCTGGCGATTTCTCGGTCCACACGCTCCGTACGTTGGTCAAGATCAAGGGCCCAGGCCGACGACGACAAAAGCCATAATGCCAGCATTCCTGCTGACATCCAACCCAACCTTCTCCCGTCCATCGCCAACGTACCGATCATCGCCTCTCCAGCTTCTTGGGCCCGGGCCCTATCCCTGAACCCTGTGCATTAACGAACAGTTTCCCTTATAGCAAGGGCCGTTCCTAAATGCCAAGTCACTGAAAATGCGGAACTTCGATGTATTTGTAGCGAGCGCTGACGAATTCGGCGCGCGCAATTTGTTAAACAACTCTGAAAAAAAAGCAAAGGGGACAACTCTGTTGTCCCCTTATGCCGAACTTCAATCACTCGCGTGGTGAACTAGCTCAGGTGCTTGCTCACCAGCTTAGTCATTTCGAACATCGAAACCGTGTTTTTACCGAAGACTTCCTTCAGCTTGGCGTCGGCGTTGATGTTGCGCTTGTTCTTGCTGTCCTGAAGGCCGTTTTTCTTGATGTAGGACCAGAGCTTCTTAACGACTTGAGTGCGGGGCAGTGGAGTCGATCCCACAACCGCGGCGAGAGCCGCACTTGGAGTGAGAGGCTTCATGAAGGACGGATTGGGCTTACGCTTGCTTCCGGTCTTCTTGGTCGCCTTCTTAGTGGCTTTTGCCGTGGTTCTGCCCGAGGCTTTCTTCGTGCCAGCTGCCTTTTTTGTGGCCTTTTTTGTCGTTGCTTTCTTAGTCGCTTTTTTCGTGGCCTTCTTGGTTGCTTTCTTTGCCATTTCGTTTCCCCTCCCAAATCGCTTTGGTTATTTGTTATGGCCTTCACCCACGATGATACTGAAATGAAATCTCTTGTCCAAAGAAAAATGCGGGTAACCTCAATTTCTCCTAGGGAAAACGACGATTTTCCTTAGGAAGGTGAGAGCGCGAGAGAGTTTTTTCCCTCTGGCGGACGCGGTCACGAAGACTAGAAAAGGTCCGGTTCCCTCGGGAAGAGAGCGTCACAATCCGAAACAAAGGAGTATGGAGCGCTCTTTTCGTGCCATTTTGAACGAGTTTCTCGAGGAGAAATCCGATCCGGAGACCTTGTCATCGGCGAAGCCAGCGGCGGAGCCGTCACGTTCTGCGCCCCCCATTCGGGAAGCCTATCTCCATTTTCACTGGCACGCGCCCGAGCGCCACAAGGCCAAAAAGGCCGTGGGACCCTTGGAACACCACGGATACCCGAAGGCAAAACCGCCACCATCACCACTCAAGCGGGTTCCAGCATGCCCCAAGCGCGAAGAACCCCTCATTCCGCTGCGACAACTCAGGGACGCTCACCGACGTCTGGTTCAAGGCTTGATTGCTCTAGGAGCGGGTGAACTTGTGAACGGAATCTCAGCCACTCGCCTAAAAAAAGCGCACCGGCGGCTCGCCCGACAGCTTCATCCCGATGCCCAGCACCCGGACACGAGCCAAAAAGAAAAAGAGCGCTCACGCGCCCTTTTTATGAACCTGCAATCCACGTATGAAGCCCTGGCCAAAGCTCTTCCGGGCTACACTCTTAATGCGTCAGCTTGCGATAATGAATCCGCTTCGGCTCCAGACTGTCCACGCCGAGACGCCGCTTAAGGTCGGCTTCATACTCACTGTAGTTTCCATTAAAAAACTCAACCTTGCTATCGCCCTCAAACGCCATAATGTGGGTGCAAATGCGGTCCAGGAACCACCGATCGTGGGAAATCACGAGAACGCAGCCCCCAAACTCAAGCAGCGCTTCCTCCAGGGCCCGCATGGTATTGACGTCGAGATCGTTAGTCGGTTCATCCAATAGGAGAACGTTCCCTCCCTGCTTAAGCATCTTCGCCATATACAGACGGTTCGCCTCACCACCGGAGAGCTCTTTCACTCGCTTCTGCTGAGCTTCTCCAGAAAAAGCAAACCAAGAGGCATAGGCGCGCGAGCTCACCTCACGATGTCCAAGCTTGATCAGATCCTCTCCGCCGGAGACCTCCTCCCAAACCGTTTTGTCGCCACTCACTTGCGAGCGGGCTTGGTCCAGATATGCCAACTTGACCGTTTCTCCAACCTTAAAACGGCCCGTGTCCGGTTTTTCCTGTCCCGTGATCAGACGGAAGAGCGTGGACTTACCGGCGCCATTGGGCCCAATAATCCCCACAGTTGCGCCACGCGGGATGCTGAAGTTGAGGTTCTCGAACAACAACTTGTCCTCATAGCCTTTGGACACGTCCTTTGCCTCGATCACCACCTCACCCAGACGCGGACCCGGAGGAATGTAGATCTGCATTTCCTGGAGCCTCTCGGGCGAAGGCTCCTTCAGCAGGTTCTCATAAGCCGAGATCCGCGCCTTGGCCTTGGCTTGGCGCGCACGAGGTGACATGCGGATCCATTCCAATTCCCGTTCCAGGGTCTTAAATTTTTTTTGATCGGCCCTTTGCTCCTGCTCAAGACGTTTTTCCTTCTGTTCAAGCCATGAGGAATAATTCCCCTTCCACGGAATCCCTTCCCCTCGATCCAATTCCAAGATCCAGCCGGCCACATTGTCTAAGAAGTAACGATCGTGAGTCACCGCGATCACTGTACCGGGGAACTTGTGCAGGTAGTTCTCGAGCCAAGCCACTGACTCCGCATCCAAGTGGTTGGTGGGCTCGTCGAGTAAGAGAATATCCGGATTGGAAAGCAGGAGGCGAGTGAGTGCAACCCGGCGCCGCTCTCCTCCTGAAAGATTCTTGACCGGCCAGTCCCCCGGCGGACAGCGCAGGGCTTCCATGGCCTGCTCTACCTTCTGGTCGATTTCCCAACCGTCTCTGGCCTCAATCTGCTCCTGTACTGCACCCTGTTTTTCGATCAGTTTTTCCATTTTGTCCGGGTCGAGATCCGGGTCGCAAAGCTGTTCAGAGATCTTATGAAACTCCTGCAGGAGAAGGTTGATCTCACCTAAACCGTCCAGAATATTTTCCTTGACCGTTTTCTCTTCATTGAGCTTGGGATTTTGTTCGAGATATCCCACCTTGAAATCCCGCGCCGGAAAGGCCTCTCCAAGGAAGTCTTGATCCGCACCCGCCATGATTCTCAGCAGGGTGGACTTACCGGCGCCGTTCAATCCCAAGACGCCGATCTTGGCACCGTAAAAATAGGAAAGGTAGATATCCTTGAGAACATAGCGACTGGGTGGATATACCTTGCTGACACCTTTCATGGTGTAGATGATCTCATTGGCCATGCATTCACCTCGAGTGAGAAAAAGATTTCTTTGCTCTAACGAACGCTTTCTCCCTTGTCAAAAGAGTTCGGGGTTCCGTACACTTAGACCTAAGCCTATGAAGGATAAACGAAGCCCCGCAATTGGCGTCCAGGAACTCTGTCGCAAACTGAAGTTGCAGCTGGAAGAATTGACGGTGGAAGGCGAACACCGAAGAGATCCCTTTGGCGAGTCTTTTGAGGAAAAAGCACGACGCACAAAGCTTATGGAGCAGCTGAAGGAACAACTCTCCGAACTCTCCCGCTAGCGCTGCCTTAAGTCAGTTCTCGCGCTTTCCTCCGCCTAGACATTGCGGAGATTTGAACGTCTGCCCTCCGCGCGCGCGCCACTCCTGCGGAGTCCAGGCCTGAACGGACAGAGCATGCACGTGGATTTTCAACTCTTGGGCTAAGATCTCATGCACGCGACGATGCCGGTCCACGCGGGATTGTCCATCAAAGAACTCAGACACGATCACAACGCGAAAATGCTTTTCAGCATCAGCAGACAAGCCGTGGTTTGGACTCTCGTTTTCAATTTCCAAATGGCTCGGAGCGAGAATCGTGCTCAATCTTTCCTGGATGATCTTGGCGACAGGTCCGGTCATGGTTGCCTTATACCATGTCCACATCCGCACAGACACCAAAATGGTCAGAGGGAGCCAAGCCCTCCGCGTTCGGCATCCCCACAAGATCCGCGCGCTGCACACACAAACGCCTCGAGCGCGAACGGACCCAGAGATAGTCGATGCGGCGGGGGCGCGCCTCCTGGCGGCGAAACAGAGATATAAGCGCTTCCCTAATCTTGACTGAGAACGAAAGATCCTCAACGACGAGACTCAGGGGAAAACGCGCCTGCAGCCGATGGTTGGCTTCGTTCTTTTCTGCGTCAAAGGTCAATCCCGGCTCCGCACCACGAGCGGCCGCCCAGAGGTCAATAAAACCTTCACGCGCCAGCCGCATGCACACCTGGCTCTCGGGCGTGGCATTCAAGTCGCCCGCAATCACAATCGCCTCATACCGCCGCTCGTGGGATTCAAGGGCTTGTAAAAGAACCGAAAGCTCCTGCTCCCGCCGCTGATTTCCGCGCTGGAGGCGCTCTTTGAGCTCAGACACTGTGGAGGCGGGAAGTTCCAGCTCTTCAACCAACGTGTCCAGCTCCTTCGCGAGGGCCGGCGTCTCTTCCAGGCCGTGATGGAAATGTGTGTTGACCAGGAGCACCCGTCCCCAGCCCGGAAGCAAGGCTTCACACAGCAGCGCGAAACGCTCCTCGGCCAGCTGCCAGCTGCCCCAGCTATGGACAAGCCGCAAACCGGGACGAGAGAGCGAAACGGCGCTGATCCGCCGCATCCCCCACTTCCGCTGGGCGGCGATCACCAAACCGGAGTTGAGATTAAGGGGAAATCCCAAGCCCAAAAGCTTCACTCCCACGAGGTCCGGTTGCAGCCGCGTTTCCATATGCAACGCTAAACCGAGCTCACGCGCACGAGCGGTGACCGGATTGGCTTCCTGGAGAAAACAGATATCGGCGGCTATGTCCCGCAGCGTGTGCATTTGCAGGCGTTCGCGCAACGCGCGCCTCCCGCCCGGTTCCAGGGCTTCAAAGGCCATGGGAGTGGCGGGACTTAACCCGTGCCAGAGATTAAAAGTCAAAAACCGCATAGGAAATGTTTACTGGCGATTACACACAAGCGAGCGTTCTTCATCTTGGAACACCACCTGCATGGCTTGACCGCTAACGGAGACCACAAACCCGAGCCCAAACTTAGGATGGTCCAGCGCCGCTCCTGGTTCAAAGCAGGTTTTCATACTGTACGGCTTCGGAGCGCCCGCGTTCTTATCCCGCATTTCAGTCCAGCGTGCGACGTGCGCGGCGGCCCGCGATCCGGTCGATTTGCGCGGAACAGCCGAACGATTTTTCTTGTTAGGATTCTCCACCTTGAAGGTGTTCTTCGTGTGGCAAACCTCGCATTCCATTTTCGCCGCGGTGGCGGAGGTGTGCGCGACGACCGTCTGATAACGGTCGGTGCCGCACTTCTTACAGGGATAAAAAACTTTCTTGGCGACTGCGGGCAGCGTGGTGGTCATGGACATCGATTATCCTTTGATTGCGAGGCGTTTGTAAACAGACGTTTATACACGGTCAGAGGGGCATCCAGGGGCTCTGTGCGAATCTGAGCGGCACTGAGGTAGTATCGCGTACCGCCAGCTTCGAGCCGGCGCTGAAAGGACTTGAGGCTCTCATCCTGCGCCGGGTCCACAACAAAGCCCGCAGGTTCATACTTTTGCGCGAAGTCCGGCGCCGGCTCACGCGTAAAAAACCGGTTCCACTCCTTGGTATCCGTAACCATGCGGTAAGTCAGAGTGCGGGCATAGGAATGAACCGGTGTATAGGCGGTCAGAACCTCAAAATCGCCGTAATGCGTGTGCAGGCGTACGGCGGGACTCCCCCACTGCGTGACTCCACACAGGACTTCCACATTGGCGTACCAAAGCCCAAAAGCTTTGGTTAGGAAACCCAGGCCGTAGAGGGATTGATCCTGGGGAACCATGGAGTTGACGGAACATAAATTGTGCGCAACCCACTCTCTGGGAGCCATCGTTGGAATCATAATAAAGAGTGAAACGGGAAGCCATTCCGCGCTGGGATGGGGTTGAAGGACTTCCAGCATCTCCCGAGTGGCCCGTGCACGATGAACCGCAAAGCCCGCCACGAAACCGGGAACAATCGCGCAATCATAGAAAACCCAGCGCGGCATCGGCATATTGGAAGCCGCAAAGGCGCGAGATTCCAGGCGCAGGATCTGATCGGCAAAGTGGACTTCGTCCATGCATAAAGGATCTTTGTAGAGCGGATCCGTTGGAAACCAGTTCAGCTCAAACTTCACTCCTGGCTGCGCGATACGGTTCTCCCTACGTACATACACGTAAGGGCGTACGAAAGGATCACTGAGCCACTGGAGCTTGGGAATCTTGAGAAGATCAGAGGCCATTATTATTGATGTTCTCGTAAGTACCTGGATTTGTCCAACACCGCGATCACCTACTGACCTTCGGGCCCGATCATTTTCTCAGGGCGGACGACTTCATCGAACTTCATCGCGTCCAGCAAACCCAGCCGCAGGGCCTCTTCCTTTAGGGTCGTGCCTCGTTCCCACGCCGCTTTCGCGATTTTGGCCGCATTGTCGTAGCCTATGTGCGGATTCAATGCCGTCACCAGCATCAAACTGTTTTCCAAATGCTGTTTGATCCGCGGACGATTGGCCTGCGTGCCGTCCACACAGTGCTCGCGGAAAGACTCGCACGCATCACTTAAAAGTCGAATCGAGTTGAGGACGTTGAACACGATCAATGGCTTAAAGACGTTTAACTCAAAGTGTCCAGTCGCTCCCCCGACAGCCACAGCCATATCGTTACCTATGACTTGGGCGCACACCATAGTCATGGCTTCACTTTGGGTGGGATTGACCTTACCCGGCATGATGGAACTACCTGGCTCATTGGCGGGCAAAATCAACTCCCCGATCCCGCAACGCGGACCGCTCCCTAGCAAACGAAAGTCATTTGCAACCTTCATCAGACTACAGGCTAAGGTCTTAAGCGTCCCGGAAAACTGCACCAGGGCATCATGGGCAGCCAGGGCCTCAAACTTATTGTTGGCGCTAACAAAGGGAAGCCCTGTCTCCTCCGCAATCCGCTGGGCCGCAAGGTCGGCAAACCGAGGGTGGGTGTTCAGGCCCGTCCCCACGGCGGTCCCGCCTAAGGCTAACTGGTACACATGTGGTAGGGACATATTCACCCGCTCGATCCCATGTTCCACTTGGGTCACATAGCCGGAAAACTCCTGTCCCAGAGTCAGAGGGGTGGCATCCATCAGGTGAGTGCGCCCGATTTTCACAATGTCGTTGAACTCCACCATCTTGTGCTTAAGAGCGTCCGCAAGTTTTTTAAGTTCGGGCAGTAGACGTCCCTGGGCTTGTTCAGCGACGGCAATATGCATCGCGGTTGGAAACGTGTCGTTGGAGGATTGAGCCTTATTGACATCGTCATTGGGATGGATGCCCTTTTCGCCCAGCTTTCCCCCTCTCAGCTGCTGAGCACGGTTCGCGATCACTTCATTGGCGTTCATATTCGTCTGCGTCCCGCTCCCTGTTTGCCAAACCACAAGCGGAAATTCCGCATCCCATTGGCCCCGGATCACCTCATCAGCGGCTTGAACAATAAACCGGGCTTTTTCGGCCGGAAGAAGCCCAAGCTCCTGATTCGCGCGGGCCGCGCTTTTTTTAAGAATTCCCAACGCGCGGATCATTTCACGTGGAAAGCGGTCGCCGCCGATCTTGAAGTTCTGTATGGATCGTTGGGTTTGCGCCCCCCAAAGCCGCTCTTCGGGAACTTGAATTTCCCCCATGCTGTCTTTTTCCGTGCGGTACCCCACGTCGGACCTCCTCCAAGACTTTCCAAACTGAATCCAAACCGAATAAGTGCTAAGGAAAATATCGGTTTTAGAGAGAGAAGGGCACCCAAAAGTTGTCTGGCGCAGTGCTTTCAGATACCTTGCGAGACATGCGATATTGGTTGATGAAGTCCGAACCCGATGTGTTTTCCATTGATGATCTCAAGCACGTACGCACCACACTCTGGGATGGTGTCCGCAACTATCAGGCACGCAATTTCATGATGAATGAAATGAAGGTCGGCGACGAGATTTTATTTTATCATTCCAATGCCGAGCCGCCCGGTGTGGCGGGGCTGGCGCGGGTCGTGGAGGCGGCTGTTCCGGATCCCGCCCAGTTTGATCACAAATCCGAGTACCATGATTCCAAAGCCACGCTGGAGAAACCGGTCTGGTTCTGCGTGCGTGTTGGCTTTGTCGAAAAGTTCAAACACTTGGTCAGCCTACAAGAGATTCGGGAAACTCCGAAACTTGCCGAAATGTTGGTTCTGAGGAAGGGACAACGGCTCTCGATTCAACCGGTGACCGCACCAGAATTCAGACAGATATGCAAAATGGGTAAAACCGGAAATACGGGAAAAACCGGAAAAATGGGCCCGGCGTGACTCCTTCGGCCTTTACACCTCCCTTCCTTCAGCTCGCCCCTATGGAAGGGGTGTTGGATTGGGTTCTAAGAGAATTGTTGAGTGAAACCGGGGGCGTGGATCGCATGGTCACGGAGTTCGTGCGCGTGACTGATAAGCTCCTCCCCGATCATGTCTTCCGGCGCTACTGCCCCGAGCTGGAATTCGGGGGCCAAACCCGGGCTGGAACTCCAGTCTTTGTGCAATTGTTGGGCGGTCAACCCGGGCCGATGGCGGAAAACGCCGCTCGTGTCGTGGAAATCGGGGCTCCTGGAGTGGACCTTAACTTTGGCTGCCCCGCGCGAACTGTGAATCGTCATGACGGTGGGGCCGCCCTCTTACGGGACCCGGAGCGTGTGTTCGCGATCACGCGCGCGGTTCGTGAGGCCGTCCCGGTATCCATTCCCGTCACCGCGAAGGTGCGCCTCGGATTTGATCATAAGGATTTTCATCGCGAGATTGCACACGCGGCCGAAGCGGCTGGAGCCGCCCATCTCGTGGTCCACGCCCGCACGAAAACAGAAATGTACACCCCTCCCGCGCATTGGAGTTACATCCGCTCCATGTCGGAAAACCGCACTATTCCTATCCTGGCCAATGGTGACATCTGGACAGTTGAGGATTACGCCCGCTGTGTCCAAGAGAGTGGAGCGAAACGAGCCGCGCTCGGGCGCGGCCTGGTCCGTTCCCCCTGGTTGGCGCGTGCCATTCGGGCCCATGCCCTAGGAGAACGGCTCGCGTTGGATTTTCAGCCGGCCACGTTTTTGCACCGCTTCTTCGATGCGAGCGTCGCGTATAGGGGGGAAGCGTACGCAGTCGCGCGGCTGAAACAGATATTGCGCTACTGGGCACCGGCTGACTCCCGCTTTGCTCTATGGTTTACTCGCGCCAAGGTCATGCAGCAGTTGGCTGAGGTGCATTTATTGTTGACCGAAATTCGTTTGGAGGAGGAGAAATGCCATCCGTACAAATTTACACCTGGTCCAACTGTCCCTACTGCGTGCGCGCGAAAGATTTGCTGACCCGTAAGGGTGTGAAATTCAGTGAGATCAATCTTGATGGACAGGACGAAGAACTCAAAGAGCTGCGGAATCGGACAGGATTGCGTACGGTGCCTCAGATTTTTATCAATGATCGGTTCGTGGGCGGGTACACGGACCTGGCGGATCTGGATTCCAAGGGGGAATTGGATCGGATGTTGAGCGCGTCCCCGTGATGAAATTCAGGCTCTCGGCATGCAGCTGCAAGGCGAGCCTGATGTTGTTGACAAAACTTGAATAGGCCCGCTGGGACGACGGAAGGTTGAAGTCATCAAAGCCCGCGACTCTTCCGCCTATGCTGTCGGGGAATGAGCCATTCCGCAGGCCCGATTCAACATGTGCAACTGATCCTCGGCGCAGAAATAGATACACGCGTCACGGCCGCGCACTATTGGCTGATTTTCAGGGAGCTACATACGACGTCTGAAAATAGACTCATGCAGAACCATGGCCTTTAGAGAATCAAGCACGGACTTACCGGGCTCAATGACCAGGTTGTCATACATGCCGCTCAATAGGCAATCATCCTCTGGCGCGCGCTCGCGCAGCCGGTAAAAGTCATGCGCTTGTTTCGCAAAACAAGCCGGCAGCGCGCTGTCATTCATCATTTGTGAGATCAATTCCGCACCGTCCGATGCGTGCTGTACGGCACTTCTGCTCGAGAAGGATGTCGCCACATTTGTATCGATGAAATGTTCCGCCACAAGTTTACCAGCCGATGAGTAGACTTTTTCCTTTTGTCGAACACGACCCAAGTTATCGAAATTCTCAAAAGCGAAGCCCATGGGATTGATGGCTTTGTGACAGCCCATACACGAAGTTGAACCCGTCAGCCCTTCGGTACGCTTACGAGTCGACATTTCTATGCGAGCTTGCTCCGTTCCAAACGTGGGATCTCCATTCAGTAGAACGCCGGCTGGTAGACCCAATGGCGTGCACAAGAAGCGCGCACGAAATTTCACACCCCTGAGAATGGGATGAGTCTCGTTTCCTTCAGTCGCGAGAACGGGAGTCCGCATTAACAGTCCCATGCGCTCTGTTGAGGTGAGTTGAGGCTCGGAACCGGTAACCGGCGCGTGACCGTAAATACTGGCCGCCGCAGGCGTGCGCGCGAAAGATTCTCGACTGGTAATGAGGTCTTCGAATGACCCCTTCTTAGTAAATACGATATAATTTATGTACTCATAAAGTTCCTTGTCCAATTCCACATTCAAGGCATCCACGTTAACGCCGTCCAGAAACTCACTTGAAAATGCGCTCTTGCCATACCTTTTGGGATCCAGCCAGTAGGTGAAAAATCGATTCAATTTATCTTTGGCCGCGGATGTGACAAATAGGCGATCCACATGTGGCCTAAGCTGCTCAAGTGAAGAGAGCTCACCGGCCGCCGCCGCAGCGAAGAGTGCCGTGTCCGGCGGGCTATCGGCGATAAGATAGCTCAAACGCGAGGCCACTTCATAGGGAGTCACATCGTACTCGGTGCTCGCTAAATTTTCTGAACCGAGGGAAAGATGTAAATTGAAAGCCGGCGATCCCACCAGCGCGTAGACCGTCCATCCGACACTTTCCGCTCCATTCTTTCCAATGCTGAAGATCTTAGTCGCAAACCTGTTCTTTTCCTCTGAGGTCAACGGGCGACGAAAGGCCTTGAGTCCCACATTGTCTATAAAGGCGTCGCGGCAGGCCGGAGTGATCGGAGTGTTTGATATGCAACTTCCGGCTAGCGAAACGGCAAGAGCCTGATCGCTCGATATGAGCGAATACAACTTATCGGCCACAGCTTCATAGGCGGACATCTGCACATCATCAATTTCCCTGGTAAAATCGAGCGGGGAATTCTTGAGGACGTCAGCGTACAGAGTCTCTATAAGTGGCAATACTTTGGCATGCGCAGCACTCCCCACAAGATTGAGAATCGTATTGGAGTATTGAGTTTTGCTTAGACGCATAATGGATTCTGAACTTGGCCCTCGTGAGGCGCAGACAAAGGGATTGGATTTGCTGTCCCGGCTCGTGCTGAAAGAGGTCTGCTTGAGATCAATTGATGCGGGCTTAAACTCCCCACAACCGGTTAACAGAACTAATAAACAAAAGATTAATGATGGCATAATTATTTTCATAGATTTAACCTTTGAAGATCACGGGTAACGGGTCATTGCGCAGGGCTTTGAACGGCGCATAGAGCTTGGGATCCGTGTAGTAACTTCCATAAGTTCCGAATCCCCCTCCGTCACCGTAAGACAAATACTCTGAAGGTTGCAGTCCCAGAGCGCGCATGATGGTGATGAGGAGGGATGCATAGGTTCTGCTGCCCACGGCAGGTAAATCGGTGCGGTTGAAAGCATGAACCAATGGACGAACACGATAGTCGATGTAATATCCGGTGTTGATAGCGCCGTTCGCACTGCCGAAAGTGATGGCCGGCATGCTTTCGCAGCGATGGCCCGCCCCTTCACTTTGTTCCATGCCCCAGAGAAAAATAGAATTGTCGAGCATGGTCTTGCCATTACTGTCTTTCACGGAATCCATCTTGGTTACAAACTCTTTCACGATGCGGACAAGCTTCCTCGTGTTGCTGATGTACTTCAGCTGATTTTCCCGGTTTCTGTGATCATTGTGTGAATGCCCGTGATCGTGTCCAAAGATTCGCGCGGACAATATACAGATGCGAGTCAGATCACAGGCCATTGCCGAGACCATGATATCAATAAAATTGGACCATTCATTTATGTGATCCGTTTCCGTGCGTAAGTCATAGTAGAAGTTCCCCGCAGACCGCATGGTTGGCGCAGAGCATGACAACGCAACTGTATCGTTGATTCTCTTGTTAAGCTCCTGAACCTGGGTAACAAAATTGTCCACAGTAACTTTATCCGCCGCGGAAATACGCTTATGACTCAGCAGATTTTTGTAGTCCTCCAAAATCAAGTCACCAATCGTGATCTTGTTGGCCCTAACTTGTGCGGCCACGCCCGCATCCGCAATCTTGTCGCCAAATACTTGCTGAAACATGATTTTGCTTTCGAGCGTGTAAGGAATTTTGACGGTCTTTCCCGCAGTATCCTTGTCAAAAGACATACTGAACGCATAGGAATTTTCCTGTCCTCTCAAGCCTGAAAACGCAGGTGTGGTGGGGTAAAAGTTTTTGGATTTGCTTAGGACGACGTCAATGGACCTTGAGTTCCCAATAGGATCAGTGGGCGAGTAGTCTCCAAACACTTCACGTGCGGCGGCACATAAAGCGTTAGCGGTCGAATGCCCGACACTACCGGGTATATCCAACCCGCGGTAGAAGTTCATTTTTGACCTAAAGGCGTCGAATTCCGTTCCAATTGTTTCGGATATGGGACCCGAGATGGACGTTAGCATTTTGTAATAGGTATGGTCGTCCACTTTGATATCAGCCGCGACACTTGGAAAATAGACGGATTCATAGTATCCATCACGGTTGACAAAAGCCACGAATCGCTTTGGCACACCTGGGGTCTGAGCTCCAGCCAGACTTTTGAACGGCGATAGCGATTCGAGAAAAGGAAGTGCAATCGTACACCCCCCAATTCCTCTTAGGAACTGCCTGCGGTTGAGTTCTCGTCTGGACATCTTTTTAACCCCCTTGACGCTTTAAAGTCGGAACGGGCACCACGTGCTTCTAAGGTCAGATCATCAACAGGGAACGCTGACTCAGACTTGAACATTAAATAGCCCTAAACAGCTTCTGTACTTGCCCTTATAGCTACTGAATGCGATGCAAAATCGGCTCCTAGAATTGGTGCTTAACGTTTAAAATTGAATCGACGGCTTGCAAGTAGATTGAGTTTGACAAGTAGTCTCAAGAAGGGATGTTTACGAACCTAACTGTGACCAAAGTCTCAACATCCCTTCTCTCTAATGCCGTTTTGTAAATACCAAGCGATTCTGTCCCCACTTAATTACCAAGGGAATTTGTCCCCTTTTCGTATCACTTCGTAACGTTCCCTGATCTGAGAGCAATTCCAAACCCAAATTTTTCCGCAGACAGGTGGGCCAGTTCTGGTGTCTCAAATTCAAACGGTCGTCGCTTTTAGCTCGGTGCCATATCAAGAATAACGTACCATTGTGAATCAGAGGGCGAACAAAGTGAGACGGTTCGTCAGGGGGAAAACCATGGTGAACGGCACCCAACCTCGGCTGCCGGTTCTTTTCTTAATCCTGGGCCTTTCGTTGTTGATGGGATGCGAGGGTTGGCGGGCGCGGACCTTCCCTGGTCCTTTGTCTTCACCGCGAGCGTTCACTATTGCGTCAATTGAGGGGCGGAACGAAAACCTGAACGCAGCTCTGATCGCCGTTTATGACTGGTCCGATGCGCGAACGGGTTCGGTCATTGCCAATTCAGGTCATCGAACCATCTATTCCGGCACCGTAAAGGTTCAGGCTCATGATGTTCTGCGCATTTACGGTCATGTGGGATTGACCAATGATTCGACAAGTCCCATAGGCGCCTCGATCCGAACCCTGGTGAATGGCGCTGAACTTGGCTCAACCAGTGGCGAAAATGTCGAACCCTGCAACGGCTGCACGGGAACGCACCACCTTCCTCTCTACACTGACGCCAAGTATGTGGCCGCGGCAGCAGGAAACGTCGAAATACAAATCCAGATCATTGCTTTTAGAAGTGATGGCAATCCTGAACTTGTTGTCAACACGGCGGGCAACACATCCGGTGGCGGCAACTATGGTCATCTCGTGGTTGAGCATTATCGCAAGTTTGCAGACAAAGATGCGGCCTCAGCCGCCGGCGCCTACCTGCTCTCTAGCGCGTCTGAAGCACTTCATCCACTCATTCAATTTTTTGGATCGCCTACAGCCTTTGTCTCATCCAGTGCCTATAGCCTTAGCTTGGCCGTTCAGCCAAACGATCTTCTCATTCTCCTCGGACAGGCCACCGGTCAATATTCAACCAAGCTCGACATGCAAGGGCAAGTCATCACGGCCGATGGAGCGGTCATTTCCCCCTGGTCGACAGAAAACTTTACGATGGATGTGCAGGCCACGCCGATGTTCAGTCAAGCCGTGCACCGGCCTTCGTCCCAGGGTTCTCCCACTTACGAGCTTAAGCTCCACTCCGCGCTCGGTATTGGCGGGTCGGTGCTTTCCAATGGCGGTCATCTTCTGGCGCTGAGATACGTCCCGTCTGCAGCAAGTGATGCCAAGTATGTGCTCAACGGGATATACGATTCAGCCTCAAGAATCGTCTCGTCGATTACGGCCAATGCCAATCCCACGTCTGTAGCGGCGGCCCTAGTATCCGCTACTGCCGGGGCCGTCTTGAAAGCTACTGGTTATATACAATTTATTTATCCTCAAGGAGAGAGTGGAGGCATTGCATGTGCCTCACAACTTAGAGTTTATGACGCCGCAGGAACCCTGATCGATACATCGAGCATGACTTACAAGTACATTACTGCTAATTTAGGATATCTTTCGCTTCGAACCGAGATACTCGCTCATCCGGCGGCCGCGGGGACCTACTCGGTTCAAACCGTGGGCTGGTGTTTCTATCAGAACGGCAATCCTGTTCTGACGCTCGGTCATTCGAGCGTTCTCGCTGAAAGCTATGCGGAGGCGGAGATTGCGAACACCACAGGCCAGGGCACAGGCGGTACCGTTACACCTGCAGGTTCATCGGATTCTTCCGGTTCTACCGGGTCGTCAAATGCCTCCAGGTCATCAGATTCCACTGGCTCTTCGGGTTCCACGAGTCCGGTGGTTACCAGCGGACAGGGATCATGCGCTGGAGCTTGCGCCTGGGTCACCGAATCTTCGCTGGACGTACGATGCCAATATCCCAGCGAATACCCCAGCGGTCAGCAGCTCAGTGGCAACTGTCGGGATAATGGAGCGACAAACACGTACGAATGGGCTTCTGGTCAAGGGAGTTGTGCGGGAGGAACACTGGTTCGTCAACGAGTGGTCCAGCGGTGCAAACCGGTCGCGAACAGCTCCAGCGCTTCTCCTTCCCCTTCTCCCGCTCCGGTCCCAGCACTGTCCGAGCCCAGTCCCACCTACCACTGGGTAACTGTTTCAGATACGGCCATCGCCTGCCAATATATGTCGCAAGGGCCTGAAGGCATGCAAAAGAGCGGAGCTTGCGCGGTAGAAAATGAAATTAATGAATACCAATGGGGAACCGGCGTACAAGGTGATTGCAATGCACCCACCTTCTTGCGCAATAAAGTCATCCAAAAATGTGTGCGTGATTAAGTCGATTTGTGGCATCGGCCCTTGACTTCCATTATTCAGCAAACGGCGGGAGTTTTTCGGTTCTGTAAGACAACTTGAGCCGCCAGGCTTACCCGCTTCGACTTTAGCAACGACCTCCAAAACCAAGAAATCTTGTGATGCCATGATCCACCCCTCCACTTGCAACCTCCCTGATGTAAGTGGTGGCTGAAATCAGATCTGGGAGCGTTACGAAGTGATACGAAAAGGGGACAAATTCCCTTGGTAATTAAGTGGGGGACAGAATCGCTTGGTAATTACACGCATCGGCGTGCATGAGAACGAGTTTACCTCCTGTTCACGTGAACAGCGGATGGTTTGCGATACCCCCTGCGCGCGCTTCCTCTTGACGCTGGTCCAGATAGCCCCAGCCGGCTAGAGCTGCAAAGCCAATGGAATGATTGGTTTTATTCATACCACCCTTCGTTTTTGTGGTTGCATTGAGTGCACTGGCCTTAGATTTGCTAGTTTCCATCAGCAATTCTACAAGGAAACAATGATGCGAGGTCCGGTTCACTTCCCGAAATGCGGGAAGATTCCACTGTTCGCAGCGGAAGAAAGAAGCGTCGCTAGTGGTCCTTCTCGATACGTCCGCGTGGATCCACCACTTTAGAAAGGGGAAGCTGAACTTTGACCAGTTGAAGTCCGTGGCCACTTGCCTTCCCGTTATTCAGGAGGTCCTTCAAGGGATACGAGACGCACGGTCCTGGCGCATGTCCATGACGGACTCACCTCGCTTCCCTGCATGGGCTCGCCCTTACCGCTACCAACCTTCGTCGCTGCTGCGCAAATCTACCGCACCGGAAAAGATAAGGGGTATACGGTCCGCTCATCCACTGACTGCCTCATCGCCGCAATCGCCATTGAATTCGACACGGCCGTATATCACTTTGATCGCGACTTCGATATGATCGCAAAGTTTACTCCCCTACGAGTTTCGCGAAGGCTTTGACTGCCCTCTTACCCATTACGAAAGGCCGGCTACTCCCGCAACTGCGTGCGCGCGGCCATGCGCTGAGGCCCGGCAAAAAACAAAGCCAACTGCTCGCGACATTCATCGTAACACTTCGCCTTCGAGCAGAGCGCAAAAAGATGCTGGCCGAACTCCAACCACCCGCAGGTCATCCGGACATGAAAGCGAAAGCGACGGCCACCATCCTCAAAATTGAAGTGGCGTTCCAGCACCTCGAGCAAGTACGCACAGGCATCTCCATACTCGCGGCCTTCCTCTTCTGGCCCCTGAGGCGCCTTCCGTCCTCCGAAACCCGGAGGCGCCTCAAAGCCCAGGCATTCGCCCAGCTGCCACATCAGCCAGGGCCGGGCGGCAAGGGCACGGCCCACCATCACGGCATCACACCCACTCACCTCGGATAGCGCAAAAACATCCTCAAGGCATTGAACGTCGCCGTTTCCGATGACCGGGATGGTGAGCGCCTCACGCACCCCTCGGATCTGCGCCCAGTCCGCTCGCCCGCGCCGCTTTAAGGACGCCACCCGTGGGTGCAAGGTGATCCAAGAGGCGCCGGCCTCCTCCAGCCCCGAGACAAAACGCAGGAGATACTCCTGGTCATTCTGCAGCCCTGCGCGCAACTTCACCGAAACCGGAATAGGGGCATGGCGGACGGTCAGACGCACGACTTCCGCGGCATAGGCGGCATCTCCCATAAGGGCCACGCCATAATTGTGCTTCAGCGCCTTGCGCACGGGGCACCCCATGTTGATATCGACCCCGACCGCTCCCCACTGCGCGAGTTTGATCACGGACTCGCGGATCGGACCTTCCTCATTGCCCAAAATCTGAGGTACAAGGAAATCCTCATTTCCCCGAAGGGTTTCGGCGGTGGCGCCCAGTTCTTCACGAGGCAACTTCCAGCTGGAAAGCATTTCCGTCGGCCAGATCGTTACCGCGCCGGCAGGAAGGTAGCGCCGGACCAGAAGCCGTAGCCCCACGTGGGAGAGACCCACCATAGGCGCAAGACTCAGAGGAAAGTTCACCTGACCCGCGAGGAGCGGTCGGCGTAAAAAACAAAGGGATGACGTCATGTTTCTGGAATAACGCAAACTTGTGAATTTGACGACGACTCGCTATGGTCAGGTGGTGAAAATTCAACGTGTCGGTATTCTTGGCGGGGGGCAGTTAGCCCGTATGTTGGCGCTCAGCGCCCATCCTCTGGGCATGGAGATCTCTGTACTGGCGGCGCAAAAAACGGACCCCGCGGCCCAGGTTGTGGGGGCCACCCGGCTGGGCTCGTTGAACGACGAGTCCGATCTGCGCAAATTCCTTGGCGACGTGGACGCCGTGACATTTGAAAGTGAATTTGTCGATACAGAGAAACTGGAACGCTGCCTGCCCGCCTCTGTTTTGGTATTTCCCCACCTGGAAGCGATTTCGGTGATCCAGGACCGTCTCACCCAAAAGCGTCTGCTGGACCGGTATTCCATTCCGACTGGCACCTGGATTCAGGTTGATACGCAGAGAGAGCTCAGATCAGCGGATTCTCAATTCGACAACAGCTTTGTTTTAAAGCAAAGGCGTTTTGGATATGACGGGTACGGCACATTTGTCTTTAGAAATGCAAAAGTAAATCCAACCGTGTTGCACAAATCGAGTCATGGATTTATTGCGGAAAAGTTCATCCCGTTTCGCCGCGAATTGGCGCTCTCCCTCGTACGTTCTCGAGACGGTGAATTCGCCACCCTGCCTCTGGTGGAAAGTGTGCAGAAAAATTCGCGCTGCTTTAGCGTGCATGGTCCGATTGACCATAGCGGAATCAAGAACTTGGTTTCACGCATGAAGAAGATGATGCGGGACCTCGATTACGTCGGAATTCTTGCCGCAGAGCTTTTTGAGACAGCCGATGGGTTGATGGTCAATGAACTGGCGCCCCGGGTCCATAATTCCGCACACTACTCCCTCGATGCGCTCACCTACAGTCAGTTTGAGTATCATATGCGGGCCGGCCTGGGACTTCCTCTACCCAAAGTGGAACAGAAATCCTCCGGATTTGCGATGGTCAACTTACTTGGGGAGGGAGGACAGCGCGTGCAGCTTTCGCACGCGCCCCGGGGCTATCTGCATTGGTACGGGAAGACTGAAAATCGAGCCGGCCGCAAACTGGGACATATTAATGTGCTCGACACCTCCCCTCGCAAAGCGCTCCTTCGGGCGTTGCAATGGAGAAAGGACTTCAAGCTGTGAAAAAGAAACCTCGCGTGGGGATTATTATGGGTAGCCAAAGTGACGGTCGTATCATGAAGGATGCGGCTGAGGTGCTGACCGAATTCAAAATTCCTTTCGAAATGAAAGTGGTTTCTGCCCATCGCACACCGGAACTCATGCATGAATATGGGCGCGACGCTGAATCGCGCGGCCTGAAAGTGATTATCGCGGGAGCCGGTGGAGCGGCTCACCTGCCTGGAATGGTGGCCTCCTTCACCAACCTGCCCGTGATTGGAGTTCCTATTGCGGTGAACAGGACGAACGGATTGGATAGCCTGCTGTCGATCGCGCAAATGCCAAAGGGCGTGCCGGTGGCCTCAATGGCGATCGATAACGCCCACAACGCCGCCTTATTGGCCGTGCGCATCCTGGCCCTTGAGGACGAGAAACTGGCTGCCGCGGTTCACCGGCACCGTTCCCGCTTGAAACGGAAGGTTCTGAGGAGCCAGGCGTCACTGAAAGCCTTTCTTCGCCAATAGTCTGGTGACCAAGGTCCGCGGTCACCCTTCCGGCCATGGGCCCTAAGAAGACATTTAATATTCAGTCCTTGGCGCACTCCCGCCGATAAGTTCCTCGATGGACTCTCGGAGTGGACGATGAGTGACGCCAAAGACGTAAAAGACGTAATTGTGATTGCGGAAGATTCTCCCCCCAACCGCAAGATCCTGGCTCACCTTTTGGAAAAAATGGGATTTGAAGTACTGGCTTTTGAAAATGGACAGGTCACTTGGGAAGCGCTCCGCCAGATGCCGCCCGAGAAACATGTGATTGCCGTCATCTCAGATATCATGATGCCGGCGATGGACGGGCTGGAACTGCTCAAATCCATTCGACAGGACAAGACGCTCAAGGCTTTACCTGTGGTTCTGGTCACGGCCGTGTCCGATAAGGACCATATCGTACAGGCCAAGGCTCTGCATGTGAATGGTTATATCCTCAAACCGGTGACGTTCCAGAGAGTCGCGGACAAACTGCACGAGCTGTTCCCTGACAAAACTTTCACCAAGCCCGCCGCTTAGAATTCGAGATCGAATATGCAAGCCAAACAGTTAACCCACGAAAGCATTGCCTCCCGCCTGGACGAACTGCCGACGCTTCCCTCGATCGTGTACGAGCTCAGCCGGGTCATCAATGACCCGATGTCCTCCACCTCAGATGTGGAAAAGCTTATGGCCAATGACCAGAGCTTGACCGCGAAAGTGCTGCGTTTGGTGAACTCCGCCTATTACGCCATTCCGGGAGGCGTGAGTTCCCTGTCGCGCGCGATCGCCTATATTGGTTTTGATACCGTTAATCAATTGGTCCTCTCGGCTTCCATCCTCAAGGGACTCTCCACAAAGGGACCCCAAAAGTTTGATCTGAATGAGTTTTGGAAACATAGCATCGGCGTTGGAATCGGCGCCGAGGTGATTGCCAAGTTTCTGCATCACCCGACTCCAGCTGACCTGTTTACATGCGGCCTTGTCCACGATATGGGGAAGGTCGCGCTCTACTCGATTGAACCGGATGTCGTCATTCGCATTACAGACGCGTGCGCCACGCAGGGGCTTTCGTATGTTGAGGCCGAAGAGCGACTAGGAATCCCTAAACACACGGTCATCGGCCAGCTTTTAGCCCAGCGCTGGCAACTTCCAGCTCCCATTCAAGCCGCGATACGACATCATCACGCGAAGGAATCCAGCCAACGCAAAGAACTTACGGACGAGGTGAGTCGAAATGTGGATATTGTGTACCTGTCGAACCTGCTAATTCACGCACTCAAGTTTGGCAACTCCGGTCATGAAAAGATTCATGGTGCGCCAATGGAGGTTCTGGAGCGGCTCACGATCCATCCTGAAAGTGACCTCAAGATCTTGCTTCAAGAAGTCCGGTCGGGTCTCGACAAGGCCACCGACTTCTTGCGAGTCCTGGGCGGGGCGACTTGATGAAAACCTTCCTTCCTCACCTCTATGAGGCTGTAGCGAATGAGGCCATGTTCGGCATTGTGGTCTTTGATCCCCGAGGCCATTGTTTGTTTTCAAACAAAATGGCCATCCAACTCCTGGGCGCCGAGCGGCCCCGTCTTGAAGACTTAATTCCCGGCGAATCCTACCCTCAAATCAAAAGTTTTTCGCGAGAGTTCCTTAAACACGATGGCCTGTATCAGGACATTATGATCAAAAACGCCGAGGGCGGGAAATTTATCGCCAATATCGGCGTTCGTTACCTAGTGGTTGATCACCACATGGCCCACCTGTTGATGTTCCAGGATGTGACTCTGCAGAAGAAACTCCAACGCGAGATTCATGCTAAGCAGGCGGAAATCAAGGCGACGTTCGAGGAGCTCCTGCGCCAAAATCAGCAGCTGCGCGAATTGGATCTCGCAAAGGACCGCTTTATCGCCCTGACCACTCACGAATTGCGCACGCCGCTTTCAGCCATGGTCGCCGCCGCGGAGATCCTTAAAATGGGAATCTACGACGGCCCCGAGCAAATGAACGAATTTATCGAGATCATTTATGATCAAGGTCTCCACCTGCAGGATCTGGTGAATGACATTTTAGACTTTGCCAAAATCCAGGCGGGCAAGATGGACTTTTACCTCGAAGAACAGAATGTCACACCCCTCGCGCAGGCCGTGATGCGACATTTCGAGGGTATGGCCGGCACCAGCGGCGTGACCCTGGAACTTCAGCTCCCTGAAGAACCCATCCGCTGCTATTTTGATGACGTCCGCCTGCGCCAAGTGCTCTCCAATATCATCAACAACGCGATTAAGTACAACCGCGCCGGAGGCCAGGCGACTCTGATTGTGAGTGATCATCCGAATCATGCACGGGTTGCCGTTCGCGATACGGGTCCCGGTATTCCGCGGGATCAGTTTGAAAAAATCTTTGACGAGTTTGAAATGGCGGGACAAGTCGCCCGACATCACAAAGGGACCGGATTGGGCCTTCCCATCAGCCTCCGGTTGATGCAGGGAATGGGCGGCAAACTCTTGCTGGATTCCGAGGTGGGCGTGGGCTCGACGTTCTGGGTGGAGATTCCGAAGACGAAAGTTTTGGCCGAGGAACTCTACCGGAAGCGCCCCGGTCAGTCGGGGGATTTGGCGGCGTGACTTTGCGGTTACGCGATTGCTACTTTTGCGGCGATTGTCACTTCTTGAGACTGAAGAAATCTATGCACGTGCAGTAGACGACTTCCTCTTTAGAGGGTGCAACATCTTTTAGATTGGCTCTAATCACTTCTATTATACGATCTTTGAGTTTACCCACGTCCTCACAGGACAACGAAAAAACCACCGAGTAATGAAGATCATCGGGATTCATCCGGGCCAGTGAATCCATAGCTTGAACACGCCAATTAAAATGGTGTTTATTGATGTTATCTGAATCATGGCCTAAGTGGACATGGCAAGGGCCCATGACATATCTCCCGCTTTTGAACTCCGCCAGTCCAATGGACATAAGAAACTCTAAAGATTCAGCTACGATATTGAGAGGCAAGTGAAAATACTGAGCAAGGGCCTCCTTGCTCTGCAATTCGGGAATCGAAAGTGCTATATGAATGGCGAGGTAGTACCAGTTGCTATAATATCGGCCTTGATGTTCGTAAGGAACCTCACGTGTTGAACTCACTCTATTCTTGATGATGAAGCGGCGATGTAAGATTTCGTTGAGTTGCTGCTGATAATAGTCCCGCAATTCGAGGGTACCCGCTCTATCTTTGTTTACCATAAGAACAAAGAAGTGCGCCTCTTCGCGATCGTGCCCTAGAAAGGCATTGATCTTAAATGCCTGCTCGACGCTGAAATGGGTATGACCATTAAGAACTTGAGAGACATGCGCTGTCTGACAGCCGAGATGCAGCGCCAACTTGGAACGAAGACCACTCCTCTTCCTTGTCCCAGCAAGAACCGCCGATAAATAGCGTTTATAGTCGCGGAATTCATATACGGTTTTCACAATATATTCACCAGGTTGGATGATATTAGTTAATTTATAATTAGGTTATTAACGTTTTGCTAATTAAATCCTTCTATCGCCTCATATTGAGAATTGATACCTTGCGTTATGCCGCAATAATGCGGAGTGAAAAGAGGTTCACGATGAAAGAGCATTTTCTAAAAACTATGGCTGTGTGTTTAGCACTGAGTTCAGCGATAGATGCAGCTGGGGCTAATCTCCTGGATGAGTTCTCAAGCGCTCGCGCTGCAACGTCAGACTCAGTAAAACAACGAATATGTAATGATAAGGCAGGGACAGTATTTTCGAGTCTCGGCGGGCAGGCCATTAGCGGGTACCAACGGCTCGCTGCCCGGCAGTTTAATTCACCAGTGATTCGTTCTGAAGGCCATCCCGAAAAGCATAGCTTCCGGTGGTACCACGTTTTTAAATTACACAACGGAACCGTCTGTTTGATGAATGTTCAAAACTATTCCCTCCCGAAGAATGGGCAGGTGCAGCTTGAAGTCCAAGTAGAAAGGGTGGAATGCGTGGATAGCAAACGTAGGCTACATGCTCTTGAGCCCGCCACCCTGAGCCAGGATATCGGGTGCCCTTAGTACCATAATTGGCGTCGGTGACCTTTTGCGGCACTCTCGACAGTTCTATTGATAGGATGTCAGCGTGTAGCCGAAGGTCACCGGCACTTATTTTGAATATCTCGTGGAAAGAAATCCTATGTACGTAAACATGCGATCACCTCATTTAATCTGCTTTCTCACGCTGGCTCTGGGAGCTTTCACAGGATGCTCTCCCCAATCTCGCGAGCGGCCGATCGTTAATGTCCAGATTGAAGACCCACGAACGGAGATTGAGAATCCGGGCTCCAGCAGCGGCGGCGGCGGCTTTGTTGACGAAAATTCGACGCGAATTTTGCAAACGGCAGCGAAAGGGCTTGCAAAGATGATTCGGTATTCCTCACCCGAAATTTACGAGCAACTTCCCGAGGGCTGGACTCAAGAAAAATTAGCTCGCATCATCGAGAGTGTCAGGTACGAACCGCAAAAGGAAGGCTCCCGAGAGAGGCGCCAACTGATGTTTGATTATGGTACGGACAACAACGGCCCCTACATATTGGCTTTAAAGCCCTTTTTTGTGGCTTACTCGAGCTTTCCAATAAAATTCGCGAAGGGCGAGACTCTGTCCAATTTGATGAAGGATGTGCGACTTAAGCTCGCACATGAAACCGCTCATCTTTTTGATTTGAATGAAGATCAGGCAGAGCAGTTTGGCCTCAGTCTTCTACAAGCGCTCCTGTCCGATACCATACATTGCAAAGCTAATGACGTGGGTGATTGGCCTGGAGCTTTGGAACCCAAAGCGTCTAGCCATGACTGGATCTTCCACCGGCCGTCTGGAATCGGACTGGTCAATAGCCTGGCTAGCTGGAAACGCAGCTACTCTGATGATGAAAAAGGACGGATTCAAAACAATGAAAGACTCGCCCGCGGTGAGTGGGCCAAAATGATGGAAGTAAAGATACACGCCGGTATTGGAGAAGCTAGGGAAGATTGTCGGACCGCCACGCGAACTGCGGAGGATAAGTGGTCTGGCACCTGCTTTGGGCCGTCACAAAGATCCTATAGCTGGGAGCTCAGTCCTGTAACGGCTAGCAAATCGATCATGAAGGCGCTAGACCCGTTGACAGAGATGGAGACATTGACGTTAGGGCCTGCCAACGGCAGGGGACAGCTTAAAGGCACCCTCATCTACGCAGCCAAGGGCCGCTCTCAACTCGGACGATTTACACTGGATTGTAAATCCCACTTTGAACGTCTGCGAGTTCCCTAATACGGATCGCGCGAGAGTCCGTACGAAACCGCGAGCTGAAAAGAATGGCGAAGGATAGGTTTCTCACTGTGGCTGTTCTGGTAGCGCTTGCAGGTAACTATCGGAAACTGCCGGGACTCCCATCGAAAGTCAGTACAGCAAGTACTCCCGCCGTTCCCGCTCCCAATTCATCTCATCTTCGCGCAGGGACTCATCCCAAACATGAACGTCCGGATTCGCATTGGCCACCCAGGCGCGCAGTTTGTCGTGTCCCGATAGAATATCAATCGGCAAGAGAGTTTGTTCATACTCGTAAGGCGGCTGGCGCCAAAGATTCCATTCCGGGTGGATGCGGTGCACGCTCTTAAAGAATAAATTCACCAGCCGGTACGGCCGGAATTGGGCGGGATCATGGAAAGGTCCGTCCACATGCACCTGCAGCGCGGAAACGAGCTGTCCACGAAATTTGTGAAATGTGGGTTCAAAGGACGCGGGCCGCAGACGGCAGCCCCTCAGCCATTGAGGAGCCAGTTCCCGCATATCCTTGACGATACGAGGAATGTTGAGATCCGGGGCACCGAAAATTTCCAGCGGAATCGTGGTCCCCCGCCCCTCTGAAAGGTTTGTGCCTTCAATCAGTACCGTACCGGGATAGGTCCGCGTACATGTGAGTCGAGGAATATTGGGCGACGGATTCACCCAGCTCATCTGTTGAGGCCACCCGAAAAGCGGCCCCTGCGCGGGATGGTATTCGTTCATTCCAATTACGGTGAGGTTCACCTTCAACTTCTTGAAGTCGCGGTACCAGAGTGCGGCCTCACCCAATGTGAGGCCATGGCGCATGGGAATAGGGGCCGCGCCCACAAAGCTTTCAAAACGCATATCGAGTTTATGGCCTTCAATCTCCCGGCCGGCTGGGTTGGGGCGATCCAATACCCAGACTTCCTGACTGCTATTGTGTACGGCCTCTAACATGTAAAACAGTGTCGTAAGAAACGTATAAATACGGCAGCCGACATCTTGGAGATCCACAAGGAGCACATCCCATCCCTTGAGCATCTCAGGGGTTGGCCGACGAACTCGGCCATAAAGACTGTAAACGGGAATGTTATGGAAGGGATCGGTGTAGTCGTCGCTCTCAATCATGTTATCTTGCTTCTCGCCACGCATCCCATGCTGCGGCCCAAAGCCCACCACGACCTTCAGGCTGGGAATTCCCATAAGGGCGTCCATCGAATGCTGGAGATCTTGTGTCACAGACGCCGGATGGCCCAGAAAGGCGATCCGCTTATTTATCAGTTTATGCTGGAGTTCCTTTTCCGTAAGGAGACGTTCAATCCCAAGTTGAAACATCCGATTCGTCCTATTCGTCCTTGAATGCTTTGATTGAAGGTTAATAAAGTAAAGTTTAGATTGCGCCGTTCCGTGCGATTGGGAACTACGCGTCCGTAGTCGTCTTCCGCGTCTGAGTTTGCGGGTCCGCTGCAGCAGCCTCGGCGTTTATCCCCGGTTTCAACTGTTCCTGGTGAACCGGCGCTTCCTTCTCCCCTTCACCTTCAATGCCTTTTTTGAAGCCACGAATGGCGTCACCAAGGGAGCGCCCAAGGCCTGGAAGTCGCGTTGGCCCAAAAATCAACAGGCCAATGCCCAAAATCAGTACAAGTTCCATCGGACCCAAGCTCATGATCAAACCTCCAACGCCATTATCGGTCTATAGCCCTATTTTATCTCAATTCTCAAAAGAAAGAATCCTCGTTCTATGTAACATCATGCCCCAGAAGTTATCCACAGGGAATGTGGATAACTCATCAAAACGTCAAGATTAAGTCCTGACCCTGTGCGCACGTTGTCGTTTCCCGAAGAGACTGTAACGCTTTGAAAGTCTGGAAGACAAATAGGGGGGACATAGATGTTTCGATGGGTCGGGATCTTAAGCTGTTTGGGTGGTCTGGTGGCAGGAGATGTTGCTTTCGCTGATTTTCCAACAAAGCCGAATCCGGAGATCACCACTGGGGATTTCTGTCGGCCAGAGAACCCGGACTTTCATGAATACCGCAGATATGGAAGCGAACAAATCGCTTATTGTCATAGGAATGTCTCGCGTTTCACGAAGAAGCAAATCTACGGCAAGTACCGAGTGCCGGCACGATGCCGGCGCGATTACACCGTAGACCATTTTGTGCCCCTTTCCATGGGGGGCTCAAATGAACCTGAGAACCTCTGGCCCGAGCACCACAATGTGAAGGCCGCACGTCAGGATCTGGAGCAGAATGTTTTCAATCAACTGCGCGAAGGATACTTGAGCCAATCGGAAGCTGTGGAGATCGTGGTCCACGCCAAGATGAACCCTCCTCCTGTTGAGCCAGCGGAATGTCAGTAATGAGGGCACTGCCGGTCTTGCTGGCAATGTGAGTCATGTCCGCGAAATATCGCCACAGTCGGGGGGCAAGGCCCTACAAGTCTCCCGCTCCTGTGGGGTAGCCAGTTGTTTGATCACGACGGCCTGGGCTTTCTTAAATCAACTGGACTTCATGTCCAAGAGAGAGGGTCACGAGCACGACGCCGCCAAGAAGTATCCGGTAGTATCCGAAAAATCCAAGCCCGTAGCGGCTGACGAGGGCCACAAAGAATTTGATCGCGAGGCCCCCGACCACGAACGATACGAGGTTTCCCCATGCCAACATGCTGATCTGGCCACTGGTTAGCGTAGGCCAGACCTTGATCAACTTCAAGAAGGTCGCCCCTGTGAGAGTGGGCACAGCCAAGAAAAATGAAAACTCCGTCGCCAGTGGCAGACTCATGCCCTGATAGAGTCCACCCCAAATGGAGGCGGCGGCTCGAGATACACCTGGGATAAAGGCCAGTGTCTGAAAGAGTCCGATCTTCAACGCCGACGGAAGAGGCAGAGCTTCCACGGTCGCAAGACGGGCTTTGTGTCGCCGCAACCAGTGATCCGTCAGAACCAGCAGCACTCCGCCAATCAAAAGGGACCAGCCCACAACCCATACACTCCCCAAGAGGGCATCAATATGGTCTTTTACGAGGAGCCCCAGTACCGCCGCCGGTAAGAAGGCGATAAAAACTTGCGGGTAAATTCGATAATTCAGCACAAAGCGCCGCCAATAGAGCGCGACTACGGCGAGAATGGCGCCAAACTGGACCATTACAGTGAAGTCCTTTACAAATTCCTCCTGATGGATCGCCATGGCCCAAGATGCAAGAATGATGTGCCCGGTGGAGGAAATCGGAAGGTACTCCGTCGCCCCCTCCACGACCGCTAAAATCAACGATTGAATCAGTGTCACCGGTTAAGAATTTAAGACTTCGGGCGCGAAATCAACGCTTCTTTTTCGCCGCGCTTCGAGAAGGCTGGCCGCCATGGCCGAAACAAAGATGATCGTTGCGCCGGCCGCCTCAAAGGGCCCTAACGACTCGTCGAGCAATAATAGGGAAAAGATAAGGGCGAAAGGGGACTCCAGTAAAAACAAAAGACTGCTCACCGTGGGCGAAAGATACGCTTGAGCCCGCACTTGAAGGAAGAATGCAATCACCGTGGAGCCAAACGCGAGGGATAATACCCCCAGAGTCACGGGAAGAGGCCACTGCGGCGCGAGCGCCAACTTTTCCCAAAATCCGGAGTGGGCCACGAGTGGCGCGCAGATCAGCAAAGACCAAAATGCTTGCGTCAAGTTAAAGACAAACGGATGCTGCACATGCGGACTCACCACACCCAAGTAAAAAATTTGCCCAGCCGCGAATAGGGCACACAGGAACGTTAAGACATCGCCGAAGTTCATTGTGGTCACTTGCGTGAGATTCACAATCAGAGCGGTACCCACAAGTGAGGACAACACACAAACCCACATTCCCCGACTTAATGGGTGTCGCCCCGCCAAAGTCCGCTCCAGCAGCGGCACTAAGACCACGTACAAAGTGGTAATGAAGCCACTCTTCGTCGCGGTGGTGTATCGCAGTCCCCAGGTTTGCAGCAGCAAAGTCATAGTGAGAAGCAGAGCCGGAAGGAAGCTCAGCTTGGCTTCGCGGCGTAGGTTGGTTCGCCCGCGCGCAAAAAACAGCCACGGAATCACCAGCATAGCCGCCAGCGCGAAACGCAGGAAAACCAATTCACCGGCGGCAAACACGCGCAGAGCCCATATAGTCGCAATAAATCCAAAGCCCCATAAGGCCGCCGCAAGAACCAGTTCGGCCACAGCAATCAAACGATGGATTAAAACAACCATTTTAGATCAACGCTTTCCCTTTCACCGTCACTTTCGAGAGACCCGGCGCGCCCGCCGACGGAGCCAACCGCGCTTTCGGAACCAAAACAAAATTCCCACCGCCACCGCCGCCATCAATCCCAGGGCAAAATAAAACCCATAATGCCATTGTGTCTCGGGCATATAGGCGAAATTCATTCCATAGATACTGGCGATAAAGTTGGTAGGCAGGAAAAAGCAACTGAAAATCGTCAACACGCGCATGACCTCGTTAGTCCGGTGCGAGGCTTCGTTGGTTTTCTGTGAGGCCAAGGAAATATGCAGGTTGAGTAGAGAGGAGATGCTCTCTGAGATCTCGTCCGCATAGAAATAGATCGAATCAATCTGGTCCTTCACATTGCGGAAGTGCGGGTGCAGATACTCCTCCGCGTTTCCCATGATTCGGTTCACGGGCTCAATCGTGGCCCGGAGCATACGCTTGAACACGGAGGCCTTGCGTTTCAAATAGTATCCATTTTGAATGCGGAACTTCCGTTGCGTCCGCGCCCCAAAGATCTCCATTTCAAAGATCTCGAGATTGGCCACACAGTCCATTACGGGCCGATCATAGCTCCGGACGACCTCATTCAAAAGATCGGCAAGAATGTTCTCAGCTGTAACCGCGGGATCCTGATTCAGCTTCGGATCCTTCCATCTTGCCAAGCGGTCAAAGATGAAGGGCAAATCCTTGCGATGAATGGTAATAACAAAACGATCGGCATAGAAAACTGCGATCTTTCGTGTCAACTCCTGGACCGTGTCCGCTTCTCGAGTGCACTCCGGGTCATAGGCCCGCAACACGACAAAGCCGACGTCGTTGATCATCTCGTATTTAGGTAAATGCTCGGGTTGAAGGCAATCCTGCACCGATGTGGGGTGAAGGTCGTAGGTCTCCGCGAGCGCGTTGAGCCGCTCCGGTGTCGGATTGCCTATATCCAGCCAATGGAAGCCATGGAAGTCGATGCGCGTTTCGGTCAAGGGAAGCTCTCCTGGTGCCTGCTGACAGAGTCTAGGAGAACAGCGTCGGACGCGCAAGATCAAACCCAGGTTAAACAGAAATCACATCTCCATTGCGGCTTCCTCAGCGCAATCAAGAAGCCACGAAGACCTTTTTTGAGCTAAAAATACGCACGGCCCACCCCAAACCACCTGGTAGTAACCGATTGGCGAGTTGCCACCGCGATTGTTGATGACATCCAAAATCAAATGATCCCAATGGGCGTGCTGTATCCACCACGGGTAGAGCGCGTCTATCTCCTCGCTCAATGAGCCTATCTGTTCATTTTCCTGAAGCGTGTCCTTTGAATAGTTGAAGCTCATGATCCTAAAAATAGCAGTGCCGGGATGTTTCTCACTTTCGTAAAGACAGGCTCTATTTCCTGCGTAAACAAGCTTAAATTCTTTATATCGGTTCACTTCTTCGCGACAGGAGTAACCCTGTCGTCGCCTCACCGAGCGTGGAGGTCATCGCCTCCGCGGTGAGCAATGGATCTGGATGCTCCGAAAGCCGACCGACCATTGTCCGCTATCCACGATAATTATTGATAATTATTGAAGAGTGGCACCGTGCGGCCTGCTGCGGATCACGCCCGGAACCCCGAGCAGACTCAAAGGGCAGGCAGGGGTCGTCGGGCGAGCGGACTCCAGAAACGGTTTCAGACTGCTGGGATGGTTCTCGGTCTCAGGGGGCCGGGACATGATCCGTGACGAAACCTCACCGCTCCCCGGTCTTGTTTATCGACAAATGAATAGAGTGAGCTAATAGAGCCGATACGAACCTGAGGCGGTTTGTGTCTTTGGGAATAGTCATAACATTCTCGCTACCGTCCCGAATGATCACGTAGAGTCTCCCCAGATGGAACGCAGGTCATTTAAGGTTTGAGTTTCCTTACGCGAGATGAAACCGTCCGCTTCAAGCTGATTGAGGCAAACGTACTCTTTAACTGTCCTAAATGCCTTTCTCCATCCTTGCACGATTCGGGTGAAGGGACGATATTTCCAAAATCTTTCCCCTTGGGACATCACACCGACGGCCATCACAGCTTGCGCGATTTTTCCGGTTAGTTCGCGAATAAATGCGGCCCAAAGCCGAACTTTTCCGAGACGAACTAAGAGATGAATATGGTTTCCCACATTTGCCTGCTCATAGATCCGAACCCCATACTTGTGCGCGGTCGACATAATGATCCCGCTCACGAGGGCAAATGTTTTTGGCAATCGCATTCCTCCCTGATGCGCCCGAAGTACGATATGAAGCGGCAGCTTCGAATCCAATGGTCTCGCGCCTTTGGCGTTGCTGTTTTTTAGTAGTGAACCCCCGAAGCAAGCTCCAGGCTTGACGAACATTCGATCCGAAAAACCCAGTAGAGAATGTTTGGTCTTCATGTTTGCCATTTAAATGGATTTGTACCCATCGCTACCAATACAGTCAACAACACCTTTTTAGAAGAACGTTCCCGCTGCAGCGCTCGGATTAGTGTGGACTCTGGCGGTCGCCGATGCTGCGATATGAATCTAAGGAGGCGACCATTCACGCACAAAGTGACAAAGATCGTCACTTTCTTCCCGTAATCACGAACAGATCACAAATTTAGCAACCGGAGAGTTCGGCACATAGCTTGCGACACGTCCCGTGATCGTGGGGTGTACGATGATGGTCTATCGGACGACAATTCTGTCTCTTGTGCTTCTTCTGGCGCCGATCACGTTCGCCGTGAAGATGGATGAGACCACCCACGATATGGTCATTCGCCGCCTGGAAATGGGAATCGACACCATGGATAAGGACGCTCCCGAACGAACCGGCGTCCTTCTGCGCCTGGGAGACCTCTATGCCGACCGCGCCCGCCTGAAGGCCATCAACGAAATGGAATCGGGCTGCACGAATGCGAAATGCGCCGGATCCCGTGATGATCGCCGGCGCGCCATCGCGCTCTATAACGAAGCCCTGCCTCGCGCTCCCAAGGAAAAACAGGGGAATGTTGTTCTTCACATCGCGCATCTTCATAACCTGAATGATGAATCCCGCAAATCGCTTGAGCTCTATCGCAAGATACTCAGCGCTCCAAAATCGACCTATTCCTCGGAAGTGAAAGCCATTGCCAACTCCAGTGTCGGCGAAATTTACTTCCGCAAGGGGGAGTTCAAAACCGCTCTCAGCTACTATGAAGCCGCCCGTCGCGAGAACTTGAAGAACCGTGCTCTGGTCGAGTTCCGTATTGCCTGGTGCCAGTTGAATCTGGGCCGGACGGAGAAAGCAATTAAAACGCTCACGAATCTCCTACGCGACCCCGAACTTCTCGCCACGAATACGACCGATGGCAAAACGGTTGATCCCATATTTGTGAAGGATGTGTCTGGCGATTTGGCCCGGTTTTTAGCCCGATCCAAAGTGGGGGTGCGTGAGATTCAACTTCTACGCGATCTGAGCCCGAATGAAGCTCGCAAAGCCAACTTGTACACGCTCGCCACCGAAACCGACCGCTTGGGTAAAAAGGACGCGTCACTTGTGGCCTGGGCGGCCTACGTGGATGAAGGTCAAGTGGAGCCTAATGAGAAGATCGAAGTGCAAATCCGCGTCGCCAAGATCTTCTACGACACGCAAAAGTTCGAGCTGGCGGCAAGCGCATTCGAAAAGGCTGTGGATCTCTGGAAGAAACACGGCTGCAAAAACAACGATGAGCTGTGCACGGAACTGAAGTCCCGGATGCGACAGTTTGTGACCGCCTGGAACAAGTCACAGAAGAAATCTCCCACCGCAAATCTGTTTCGCGTTTACATCGCTTACACCAGTTTGTTCACAGACGACGCGGAGATGCTCCACTGGGCCGCTATTGTCGGACGCGATCTCCGACGACACAAGGATGCGGCAAGCCTCTTTCGCCTTGCCGCTACCCAAGCCCACGCGGAGCTGCAAAAGAATCCACAGAATAAAACCATGCAAAATATCTTTGAAGGATCTCTCCTGGGAGAAATCGAGATGGCTGAGGCCGCCAACGATCTGAAAGCTCGCGAGTCGGCCTATGACTACTATCTGCGGCTGAACCCCAACGGAGATCAGGCCTTTGTCGTGCGCTATCAGCGCGCCTCCGTCTATGCGGAAACCAACCGCCATCAGGAAGCCTTTTCCGAGTTTCATTATCTGGCCAATCAGCCGGGCAAGGATCACCGTGAACTCAAAGTGAAATCGGCCGATCTCGCTCTGGACAGTCTGGTGGCTTTGAAGGACGACAAGAGTCTCGAAGTCCGCAGCTTTGAATACTCTCGTCTGTTTCCCGAACGCAAAGCAGAGTATTTAAAAATCTCGCGCAAGGCGACACTGAACATCGTGGCCGACAACATCAAGGACACCAAATCCACGGACCGTTCGGAGTACAAGGCCAACCTGGCTCTCCTTAACAAAATGGACCTGCACGGCGCCAGCGACGCAGAAAAGATCAAGTATTTTAAGAACAAGATCATTGTCGCACAGAAGGCTCTTGAGTTGAGAGAGGTCGAGAGCACCGCCGATCAACTCCTGCGGATCAAGTCACTCAAAGCCGACGATGAAGAATGGGCGATGGCGCAAAAGGTGTGGGTAGCCGACGTTGAGCTGGATTTTGCGCAAGCCTATCGCCTGAGCACGCGGATGAAGCTCCCCCATCTGTCGCGCGCGGATCGCGAACTGCGTCTGGCATTACTCGCGGAACTTGCCGGAAAAAATTCCCGCTCCCATAACGAAGCCTATATTCGCCTCGCGCGGAACACGCGCGCCGCCAACCTGGTTCGCGTCACTCTTGTGAAGGAAAGCCGCAATCCCTGGCGGGAACTCGAGAAGCAGCTGGCACACTTGAAGAAAACCCCGGATCTGCTCGCCGAACTGACCCTCGAAGTCTATGCGCGCACCCCCAATGAAAGCAAAGCGAGAAACATCCTTAGAAAGTCCTCTGTTGAGCGCTTTGCCGCCGGGAAAACGGTGGAGCGCCACCTGGAACTCGGGGACTTTCGCGCGTTCGACCGCAAGATCCGCCGTCATAAAATCTATGGATACAGCGAACATGTCATGCAAAAGAGCCTTAAAGAGAGGCTGAATCTGATCGCGCAAAGCGAACGGCGCGCGCAGTCCGCATTGAAAAAACGCGACTGGACTCTTCAGGTTCTCGCCCTCTCTCAGCTGAGCCGCGAGAACCGTCGCCTCTACCAAGACATTCTCCGGCTCCCAGTACCTCGGCGTCTGAAGGCGCAGGACCGTCGCAAATATGAGCAGATGCTGAAAGCCCAGAGCGAGCCCTATCTTCAAAGGGCCATTAAGGTTGAGCGTGATCTCAACCAGATGTGGAACCGGTCTCAGTCTATTCAAAGTCTCCAGGCTGCTTATATGAATGCTTCGCCAGACCTTCAGAAGCTCTATCGCAAGGAAATTCAAGAGTTGGCGCAAAACGCTCCTTCCGGTGCCCAAAATCGGCTGAACGACCTTCTCGAGATGCCGCTTCAACGCCCCTCTCAGCAGGACATCCTGCTCGCGCGCAAGGCCCTACAAGCGGACCCCTTTGACGTTTTGAAAGCCGAGGAATTGCGCAGGCTTGAGGCCCGGCGGGGTCAGGCCGCGATGGTTGTTTATTTAGATGAGCGCATTTCACAATTGAAAAAAGGAAAGCATTTATGAAGCGTGTTTTTCTTCTCCTGAGTTTTGGTCTGGTCATTGCAATCTCAACTTCGGTTGATGCGGCGAAGAAGGCCAAAAGGAAGGCCAGCAACAAAGCTCGTCAGACGGACCTGAAGACCGACGTCCACTTCTCCGACCACGATCTGCATGGTCAATATCAGGTTCCCGATGAAGCTCTGGCCAAAGTTGAGAACGAGAAATCGCTGAGTGATTTGCTGGGGGTGCGCAAACACTTTAAGGATCGTCTACTGGAGGCGAGTGAACACGAGTGAGGTCATGGCTATGTTAGCGGGTCGATTTGTACTTGAAAACCGGAGTGGCGAGGTCGTGCGAACCTTCGCTGTCGAAAGCGATACGTTATTCGTGGTGTATCGGCACGACGTGCGCCGGTTGGACGTCGTCGCTGACCTCGAAGAATTGAAGTGCCAAGAAATCCCTTTTGAATTGATCCGTAAGACATCCCCGTCGAGCGTGATGCGCCGGCCGGTTTCTCTGAACAACGGGGCCCAGTTCCGCTTCACGCATGAAATCGAGAAAACCGCTCGTCTCGTCCAAGTTCCGGAAGAGTCGCAGGAGCAGGAAAAGAAGATCTACAAATACACGGCCTACACTCAGATGAGCATAATGCTGTTTATTTTGATCGTGGGATTGCTGATAGAGCCTTTCTTCATGGGTCAACCCGAAGAGGTGGTGGTGATCGTGCCGCCGCCACAGATTCAGAAGGCGCCTAAATCCCCGCCCGTTACGGTGAAAGCTTCGGAAACAAAGGTCAATCCACGCAAGAAAGTGGCCCACAAGCGGGTCGAAAGCAAAGTTCGCCATGCACCCAAGAGATTGGTTACAAAAACACGCAGTCCACGCAAAGAGAATGCTCCCGTGCGCACAAAGGTCCGAGTGGAAAACGTCGGCGCCTTGGGCGTCTTGGGGGGTGCGCGCAACGGTTCGAAGCGCTCGGCAGGATTCAATTACAACGCCCAAAACGACTCGAGCGCCACCTCCTGGTCCGGTAGCGGAAGTGGCGGCGCCGGGGGTCTGGAGCGCGCCGTTCACGGTAAAGGTCTTGTCGCTTCCGCCGCCGGAAACGGTGGCCAAGTGGAAGCGGGTGGTGGCTATGGCACGCGCGGAAAAGCCGGAGGCGGTCGTCCTGGTTACGGCTCCATGAACATGGGTGGAACCGCGGCGGCATACTTTGAGCCCGTTCAGGAGGAAGCTCTTGTCACGGGCGGCTTGGATAAAGACCAAATCGCCGCTGTAATCAATCGTCATATTGGTGAAGTTATCTATTGCTACGAAAAGGGCCTCCAGGTGAAACCGGGCCTGAGTGGTCGAGTCGCCGTCAAATTCGTGATCAACGGCTCTGGAATCGTAAGCACCGCCGGATTGGCATCCAGCTCCCTTCACAGTGCGCAGGTTGAGGGCTGCATCCTCAATCGCCTGCGCACCTGGAGATTTCCTAAGCCCGTGGGCGGGGTCAACGTGAAAGTGACCTACCCGTTCGTGCTCAAGAGGGTGAGTCATGGATAGCAAACGCATGAGGACTTCGTTAGAAATTCCCGTTCGCGCTCCTGGCCTCCTCGCGCTCATCAGCACTGTCGCCTTCGCTGCCGCAATGGGATGCAACGGAAAGAGTCCGCTCAACCGGCAAAGCGACCCGGTTGAAGATTATAAGTCCGTCCTTGAAAACAGCCGTCCTTATGTCCCGGGCCAGAAGGATCCGGAACTCGAGCAGCCGGTGAACTATCAGAAAGTTTGCTTCGAGCCCTTCAGCGTGAGCGTGGAGGCCGACAAAGGAAATAAGCTCATGACCTTCGCCGAGGGTAAAAAGGGACAATACCGGTTGGTCGTGAACAGCTTTGCGTCCGAAAATTTCGAAATTCGCGCGCAAGCTCCTTTTGATAAAAACTTGCAGCTGGAATCGAAAAAAGGGCGAACGGCGGTTTATCTTTTCAGTTGGACTCCTTCGGAATCGCGCCGCCCGCAATTTGATCTCAAACTCCTGACGCTCAAATACATCTCCTCTGAGGTGCAGGCGAAGTGTGGAAGCGATATTCGTGAAACCCTCAATCTCGTTGTTCTGAAAACAGAACTTCCCGCTTCCCCGGGATCCTCTCCAGGCTCTTCCTCGAATCCCTCCGCGGCGCTCTCTTGTGTCAGCCCCATGAAGTTGCGCGTGGAAAGTGACCGCGGAAGTAAACTGATCACTTTTACCGAAGATGTTGCCGACACATATCAAATCACCGTGCGAAGCTTCCTTTCGGAGAACTTCGAAGTTCAAGCTCAACCTCCGTTCCAAAATCACTTCAGATTGACCTCCCGGTCGGGAAACACCGCGACCTATCAATTCACCTGGACGCCGCCCAAGCCGGATACACCACAAATAGGCCTCCAATTACTTAAGCTCAGCTATACCTCTCCGGAGCTCCAAACCAAGTGCGGTCGCGACTTCTCCGAAGCCGTGAACTTGGTGGTCCTCAAGACGGAAGAGCCTCCGTCGATATCGTTCGTGAACTTGCCATCTCACATTGTGTTTGGCGCGTCCGGTCCTGCTCCGACACCTAAGAAGTTTAATATTGAGATCAATGATCCGGCGAGCACCGCGAAGGTAGGGCCCGAATTGAGCATTGAATTCGGCGATTGGATTCGAAGCGGAGAGCGCCTGATCCTGGACGGATCGCACGCGGTGATGTGCAAGCTCCCGGGACGGTATTTGAGCGGAACACGCTGGATTTTTGAAGACTGCGAATTCGATGTAAATAAAGTCAAAAATGTAAACACTTATAAAGGATCGGGCAGCACGGTGGACGCTGTGTTCTTAGCCAAGGCGCAGAGCCAACGTAGCTCTCAGGCGTCCAGCGCCACCCCGGCCTATGTGAAAATTGAATTCCCAAGACCGCCGGGCGCGACCGCGGCGGACGAACCTCAGTTCGGTCCCGCAGCTTCGAAAAAGAAAAAGGAGAAGGAGGAGCCGTTATGAAGAAACCCATGTGGCGCAGGGGCCTAGGCTTAGCCTTTGTCCTGCTCAGCGGATCAATGCCCTTGACGTTATGGGCTGGGGATCTCACCCAGGAGATGGATGCCCTCGGTGCCAACCGTGACTTGATGAAGAAGGCACGCGCCATTGACCCCAAAAACCGCGTTCGTGTCGTGCAGAATCGCGAAGTGGATCGCCATCTCCGATTCGAGTTCGGAGTCAGCTATGGTATGAATGCCGGCGGTGATCCTTATGTGAGCACGGACAGTTTAGGTGGACAAGTTGACTTTCACATCACGCCGCGATGGTCGGTGGGAGGTCGCTACTACAACCACAGCAACAGTCTGAATTCCGAAGGGAAGAAGGTGTTTGATGAGGCCGCCCGCGAGCACGCGGCCGGGAACAACAAATACCGCGTGCCCGACACGGATTCGGCCCATGACTCCTGGCTGGGAGTCTTGAATTGGTACCCCATCTACGGCAAAACAAATCTTTTTGATATCACCATCGCGCAATTCGACATCTATTTGCTCGGCGGCGCGGGTCAGATCAATTTGGCGTCCGGCTCAGCCCCGTTATACACAGCCGGTGGCGGCGTCGGAATGTGGATCACGCAACATGTCTCCACCCGTTTGGAAGCCCGTTGGCAGGGTTATCAGGATGAAGTGTATGACGGTAGCCGCGATATCAATCAAACCGTTCTAACAGCCACTCTGGGGTTCTTGCTTTGAGAGGATGGTTAGGAGTAAGCGTTATGTTACGTCTATTGCGCATATTACGATTACAACTGCTTCTCGTCCTGACTCTGTTCAGCCTGCATGTGGCGGCCGACCGGTTTGACTTCGTTCCCGCGAGTTCAGCGCCGCAAAAAGAGTTTCAAGTGCTTCTGAAGGCGGGCAATTTTAAGCAGGCGTTGACGACATGGGGAAGCGCTTACGGTGGCACGGACTTCGCTCGCTCGCAAAACGGCGTTGCGCTTTACGCCTATCTCCTCTATCAAAACGGTCTTCCCTACATGGGCGTGGAAATGCTCTTTAGATCCACAAATCCAAAGAAACTCCATTCCGCTCTTCTTAATCTGTGGACCACAGAATTGAACCAGTTCCTACCCGTTCAAAAAGGTTGGATTACAGCGACAAAATCATGGACAGCTGTGATCAACAGTCAAACACCGACCCTCAAGCTGTCCAATCTGCGCGAGGTTCTCGCCGCTTTCCGCAAGGCCGATCAGGTGCCGGCCGCCCATATCAATCAAAAAGCCAGAATCTGGTGGCAGATCGCGACCCGCGCGCCCCAGATTGATCGCGTCGATGAAGCTCTTAAAGCGTTGAAGCTCCTCCAGGAGTCCGGCCAAGTCGTAATTGGGAAGGATTTGATCCAGTCCGCCTACGCCCGTGTCCTTTACCAAAAAGGCGATATCGAGGCCGCACTGGACGCCTACTCCAAGATTCCCAAGAGCTCCACGCTTTGGGTGGAATCAGTGGAAGAGAAGGCCTGGGCGCACCTCCGCCGCGATCATTTCGACAAAGCCCTGGGCGAAGTGATCACACTCCTCTCCCCCGCTCTCAGTCCGCTGGTTGGCCCGGAAAGTTATTATGTCGCCAACCTGCTGGCGCTTAAGGTCTGTGATTACCCGCGCATCTTTAAAAACAGCGAACGATTCAAGAAGAGTCACCGTGAGCGCCTGTCGGAACTGCAAGACCTGGCGAAAACGGGAACCCATAAAAATCTGAATGCCGTTATGGAGCGTTTCAACAAGGGCGGCGTCCAAATTGAGGCCGCGGGTCCGCTAACAGCATCCGTGCCGCGCGCCGCGTTTCGTGATGCTCGATTGGTTCAATATGTGGAATCCCGCCGCGCGCTTCTCGGCGAAGTCCACAAGGCCCAGGCGCTCGTTGAGACCGTCTCCGCTTTGGGCGGAGAAGACCACCTGACACAGCAGATGAACGGAGCGCAAAGCCGCAGCGGCGTTCTCCACCAACTCGCGCTTAAACGTCTTCGCGTTTTAGCCAAGAATGAGTTGGAGGAGTACCGAAAAGTTCTGAACCGTATGCATATTGTGGAGGCTGAAGTCATTCAACGTCTGCATGTGGATGAGAATTTGAAAGGTCAACGCCATCAGCTACCGAAGGTCAAAGACTCGGGGGATGTTCTTGTTTTCCCCTACACTTCTGACGAAGTGTGGTTTGACGAACTTGGAGCTTACAAAGCCCAGGTGAAGGACTGCCCGAGTCTGAAGGAGGCCAGTCTATGAAAACGGTGATGTTCTCGCCGCCTTTGGCGGCTCTTGTTGTATCTCTGTGGGCCTTTCTCCTGGTCGCCTGTAAATCGGACAACCCGGGATTAACCGGCCCTCCACCGACTCCGCCCCCTCCGGTCGAGCATAAACCCATCCAGCAGACAAAAGACGGACCGGAGACAACCTATGACCCACGCGTCGACATCTTGTTTATCATCGATGATTCAAGATCTATGATGCAGCATCAGACCAAGCTGAGCGAAGGCATAAAGAACTTTGTCGATGCGATCGCTAAAATCCAAGCAATTGATTTTCATATTGGCTATACCGTTGTCCACGATCACAGACGGTATGGAACCCTTGTTCCCCCCGTTTGCGGTCAGGACACGACGACCCCGGGTCGAGTGAATTGGGAGGAACCAGGAACGCTGCGGCCCTTGATGGGCGCGCGCGCGCCCAAAGATGGACGTCGCTACGTCACCAAGAGTGATGACTTCACCACGATCCTCAGGGAAAGTCTTGATCCCAAGGTGAATGTCTCGCTGGTAAAAGACCTGATTGATAAGGATCCTCAGAATCCCGGTATATGCCCCTACGGTCCTGAGGAGGAAGAGCTCTTTACCCCCTTGCTCGGGGCTCTGCAAAACCCGGTCGTGACTGAAGGAATGAATAAGGGCTTCCGTCGTGCCGGCGCTCTCTTTGTCGCAGTGTTGGTGAGTGATGCGAAAGACGCCTCCGGCCTTTCGCCAGAACAAGTGTTTATGCGCATGCAGAACGCTCTCGGTCGTGGCCGACCTGGAGAGCAAAAATTCCGCGTCTTTTCGGTCGTGATCGCACCGGGAACTCCTATTATCGGGCGCGGATATCCCGAATGGGAGACCTCATGTAAATTGGATCCCGATTTTTCCTTGGGAAAGGGCGCTGGAGGCTACATATGGCCTAACAAGGATCCCAAGACGGGTAAGTTTCCCACCGTCAGTGAAGATGGCAATCCGCTAGCTGTCCTCGCGCAGTTAACCCGGGATGAAAACTCCAAAGTCAATCACGTCCTTTCCATCTGCGACAGCAATTATGGAGAGGCGCTCGCGAAATTTGGAACGCAAATTCAGGAAGACACCCTCCGCGATCTGGAAATTCCATTGAATTGGCGCTGGGAGACGACGAATGATCCTAGCAAAAAGCTCTCCGTTTATCTAGGTCCGGAGAAATTGGTCGAAAACGAACAATGGGTCGCCAATCCCAACCGAGCGTCCATCACTGTTTTTGGTCAGAAGGTCGACTGGAATAAATACCCGAATGAGAAAATTCGGGTGGTTTACACGCCCGTTCGCGATGGGGCCGAAACAACCCAGCCGGTGTTCCCGCAACAGTAATTCGTCTAAACCGGTTAGGCGATGCGCTTGATCTGCTCGAGCTTATCGCGCAGGGTACGGACCTCTTCCTTCAACGCCTTGTTCTCTTTAAGCATGGCACTCAGAGTGCGCTGCAGTTGAGCCGTATCCAACGTCACAGGCGTGCCTGCCGCGACGGAATCCGCGACCCCTGCCGTGGAAGCAGTGGTTGACGTGCCCGGTCGGCTTGTCGCTTCAGTCCGACTCGGCGGGGAGCCGCTGGCCTGCTGCGCTTCAAGCTTGGCTTCGTAGTCTTCGGGAATGATAAGGCCATCATCAAACTTCTCGGGATGGAGTTCGCGATCGTTCAACATACGCCGTGCCACCTCCACAAGCTTCACTAAAGTGGAGGCGATCTCATCAGGCTTGGGCTTGCTTTCACTCAGCACATCATTGAGGCGTCGTTGCTCGGATTGAGAAAGAAGCGAAGTGATTTTGACTTTGTACTCCTCTTTGAGACCCAGGAGCGCAAAGGCCATGCTCTTTGGCGGAAGCTGCTTAAAAATCTCGAAGGAAACGTGATCTGGCCAGCTGAAGATCCGTTCCAGTGAGAGCATCTTATTACGCAAAGCTTCGGCCCACACCGGGCTCTCCGCTTCGATCATTTCCAGAAACTTTTCCCGTTTCTGCTGCCCAAATGTTTCTATCAGGGAAAGGAGCTGATTAAATCCGCCGGATCGTTTGTAACGTAGAAGTGAACTCATATCCGTTCTTTCGGATCCCAAGGCCTCCGCCTAAATCGAACTAAAGGACAGTCGGCCTGTTCGATTTGAGGCGGCGCTTTATACCGTCCCGGATTCAGGCCGCCCGGACCGGACGAATAGAGTGGATCGCGCGCTTTATATCCTCCGCCACTTCGATAGAACGCAAAAGGCCGTAACGGTTCAGCTTATCCTTGACCTCGGGGCTCAGCGAGCAGAGTCGAAGCTCCGCGGGTTTACTGCGTACACTTTTCAGGAGCTGGGCCACGCACGGGATCACATCCCCGTTAATCGCGGTCACTTCCGAAAAATTGAGAATGACCACGCGAGCCGCGTCCCTTCCGAGGATCTCATCCTTGAAAGTTTCAACCGCGGGCGCGGCTCGCGCCTGAAGCTCGCCCGTGAGATTGGCGATCACCACGGCGTCATTTCCGACGAGAATATACGAAAACTCTTTGCGTTCTTCGGACATCTTTAGCCTTCCTTCGTTAACGTTCCATTTTAGGCAAAGTGTCGAACCTTTAAGCGGCCCGACCTAGGTCTTATCGGCGAACGGAGGGGCCGCTTGAGCGTGTGAAGAGTTACGTCTCGGAGAAATACATCTCTAACTTGTCAAAAGATCCCGTCCATCCTTGAGTCATCCCGGTTCGAGCCGCGATAAACGCTTCCAGCTCCGCATGGGAGATGGATCCATATGGCTCCCACACAACTGTGACCCGCGTGCGGTTCTGATCCTCCGCTGCAAGTGTCACCGTGGTGAGCATGGTTTCGGGCCATATCGGAGCCAGAGGATGGCGCGAGATATTTTCCTTCTCATCACAGAACTGCTGGGTATAAACAATGCGATGAGGCTTTGAGAGTTCAAGGTATTGAATACGGCCGTACATCTTGATTCCGGAATCATTCGTCATAAAATAGAACATGCGAGCTCCCGGCGCCACCTCACCTTTGAGAAATTCCATGCGGAATCCCGTCGGCGGTAGCCATTTGGCAAGGTGCTTCGGGCTTGTCCAAGTTTCAAACATGAGTTCCAAAGGCACGTCAAACGCGCGATTGATCACAAACTTCTCTTTGCCGGAAGATTCCTTTTCCAGGTATTCAGCAAGGCGGTCCCAGGTCGCCTCCCCTCCCGCCCTCTTGATAAACTTTCGCGCCTCGTCAGCGGCTTCCGGCGTCGGCAAAGCCATACTCATTTCCATTTTTGTTTTGCCATCGAGCTCAGTGAACACCACGGTTACGCGGAATAGCGGTGGACGCTCGTCATTTCCCCCATGATCATAAACAAGGCGCGAGTACTTTTCGACTTCATGATAAACAGTCTTGTTCTCGTAATCCACTCCGTCCGGTCCATGCATGGTATACGCCCAGCTCCCCCCAGGTCGGAGATCCCGACTGTGCGTGGTGAGAGAGAATCCTCTTGGTCCCCACCATTGCCCCACTTGCTTAGGATCAGTCCATGCCTCCCAGACCGTTTTGACGGGAGCTTCGTAAATGCGTGTGATTCGAATCTCGGAAGATCGGTCGGACTTACTTTTTGCGGCCATTTTTCTTTCCTTCCCTTTTTGTTTTTGCGGTCACCGTTTTTAAATAGTCTCCTAGTCGATCAAAGCTCTCTTCCCAAAAGGCCCGATACTGTTCCATCCAATCCGCGGCGTCCTTGAGCGCGAGACCGTTGAGTTTACAGGGACGCCATTGGGCCTCACGGGTCTTGGTGATCAATTCCGCTCTTTCCAAGACTTTAAGATGCTTGATTACAGCGGGGAGAGACATGTCCTTCAAAAAGGGTTTTGCCAATTCTGAGACACTGGCCTCGCCCTTGGAAAGCCGTGCAAGAATGGACCTGCGCGTGGGATCCGCAAGCGCCGCAAAAGTTCGACTTAACTGATCGTTCATATTAAACCATCTGGTTACTTAACTACTTGGTTAAGTATAAGAGATCGCACCTGGAGTCGTCAAGAACATGAGCCCGGCGATTCCCGTCCGGTTTAAAATGAGAATCTGTTTACCTCCTGAATGTTTTCCTCAAGATCACGCGGTGCGTTACCGAGAAAGAGACATCGGACGTAAACGGAAGGAAAATTGAATGCGGTACGTGGTAGCTGCCCTCGTTCTGGGCATTTATACGGTCGGCCCGAAGGCCTTCGGTGAGGAATTACGAGTCTTCGCCAATTTCGACGCAAAAATCGCAGCCCTTGAAAATTACACAATAGAATTTGTCGAGCCCGGGAAAGCCGCCCCCTCGAAAAAGACCCGCATCCGCCAGGGAGACGATGCCTCGGTGGACGGTCTGAAAGTGCGGTTAATTCCGGCAAAAAAGAAGAGCTAGTCGCGAGAGCTGCGGGTGCTTGCGCCTCATCCATCCCCCCTTTTGGAGAGAGGTGGCGGCCCGCAGCTCTGGTCGCCTGCTTTATTGTTCGTTGTTCTTTATCGTTGGCTCGCGGTCGGATCGCCCGCTCGCAAGGGCAGGTCAAGATCCTGGACGCTGGCACCAGCGGGTAGGGGCTCTAAACCGAGCGCTCCTCGCTCCTCGGGACCCCCGTTTAGCAATTTGAAAAGAAGCTTCAATCGCTCGCGCACCTGCTCCTTCAGCTTCTCGTTCGTGCGCGTTTCGTTTTTCTGAAATTCTCGCGTGAGGCATTCACGGAATTCCGGCTCCTTGTCTTTGATCTCAAAGTCGGGTGTCGTTTGTGGATCCCACTCCTCGTCGGCGAGAAAACGATTGAGGTTGAGAAACGGGGCGCAAACCTCATCCGAAATCACGGAGGGAATGCTGAACATCCGCTGAGCCCGCTCTATTCGAGGCGACCGCGGCTGCTTTGCATCGAGCGGCCGAATTGATTCGGGATCAATTCGACGTTCCTGTGGCGCTCGCAAACTCTGCGCGGCCGCGCTCGGAGCTCCAAGCCCATAGAATATTCCGGTCATCGCCAAACTGGTCATCGCGATACACGCGCTCAAGCGACCACAGAATATTAAAAATTGCATTGAGAACGTCGCTTGCAGCATCGGGACCCTCCGTGCCCTCCACAAATGCAACATCCAAGCCCTCAATGCACGGCCAGAGCCCCCGTCCCATGTAAACGACCTCGACAGCTGCGCTCCTTGCTTGCAACGTGCCAGGCTCGGGAATCATCATCCAAGATGGCCAATTGACCTGTCTCATTTTGATATTGGACTCGCGGTCTCCTCGTTTCCAGCATAAGATTCAAGTAGATGATGATCAGCGGCCATACGCGCGCCCTCTCCTGGCGCAGTTTAGCCATAGTCTCTACAATTCTCCTCTTGCTCGTGTCCCGGCTCGCAGCGGCCGGAGCCTCTTGTAAAGTGGACCGTTCCCAGAGCAAGTGCCTGGGAGCCTCTTGTGTCGAAACGGCCAAGGCCGACTTTCAGCGATACATCGCCAGCTTTCCCGGCGAAATTGCAGACACGAAAGGGTCCATCGGGATTGGAAGCATTATCGGCGCCGTGGGTTGGCAACTGAGTGCCAGACTCGGAATCCAGAAGCAGATTGAAAAATACCAGATGGCCTGCCAGGTCACCCGAGACAAGGGTCTCACGGATCTCATGGTTGCCCTGAAGACACGACAGGCCGTTAGTCCCCACTGTGGCGAGCACTTCGAGATCCCCCCGTACAATTCGGAATACACACTGGCGGGACTTTGCGCCCTTCAACAAGGAATTGATGAGCTGACCACCAAAGGCCTTGGAAATTTACCTCCCACACAGGTGGTTCTCTCCAGGGATGAGAATGTGTTCAGCCACGTGAGCAAGGATCAAATAAAAACTGCGGTTTCGAAATCGCCTCGCAATGAAGTGATCCATTCTGAGGCGCCTCTACATGGACTGATGGTGGGAAATTGCTCCCCGGATTATGAATCCCTAATCCAGAACACGAAAAGGTGGTTATCGGCACATCGTTAACACATCTTAGCTGTGAGAAATCATCTTCTATGAGACAACTTCGCTTCCGAATTCCAATGCTCGGGCATAAAATCACGTATCTTCTACATAGCGGCCTGACACAGCTCCGCATAAGACCTGAACCCGCGGCTAATAATCACATCGCGACGCCATTTCTCTCTCGTTTTGAATTGCGTCAAAAGTTGTCCATCGGGTAAGACTTAGGCATAGGAATGCGATCTGTGATGCAATGCATTTTGGTGGTAGAAGACAACGATGATCTGAGGCAGCTATACCGCCAAGCCCTCCATATGGAAGGCTATAGCGCAGTTATGACCACAAACGGCCGCGAGGCGCTTGACCTGTTACATACACATCAGCCGAAACCAAGATTAATTATTTTGGACCTGATGATGCCGGTGATGGATGGGTGGGAGTTTTTGCGAGAACAGTCCAAGGATGAGAATCTTCGGGATATTCCAGTGGTCGTCTGTTCAGCGGCAAAGGATCAGGTGCCGTCCAATGTGCGGTTTATTCGAAAGCCGGTGGACCTCAATGCTCTATTAACGGTTGTGGAGGAGCACTGCAAGTAGGCCCGCCGGTGACCCAAAGGGGAGATAATGCCGGGCGAGCTGGCAAGTACAAACAGAACCGAATCGAATAGCACGCGCGCCCAGGTCTCAATTCTGGTCGTCGACGACATACCCGCAAATTTAACAGCCTTAGACGCCATTCTCGTTTCAGACGATTTTGATATTTTACATGCGACTTCGGGACAAGAAGCCTTAGAAATTCTGCGTACGGTTGAATGTGCCGTTATCCTGCTCGATGTGCAAATGCCGGTAATGGATGGATTCGAAACCGCCAGACGCATTCGAGAATTCCGCCTCAATGAGGAAACCCCCATCATCTTTGTAACCGCAATTGATGCCGACATTCGTCACATTCACAAAGCCTATACGACCGGCGCTGTGGATTTCATATTTAAGCCGATTGATCCGAAGATCTTGCGCTCCAAGATCAGTGTCTTTGTTAAGATTTATCGCCAAAAAAAGCAACTTGAGGCGCAAGCCGAGCTCCTGCGGGCGAGTGCCTTACGAGAGCGCGGCATTCTTTTCGATAATGCCCTCGACGCCATTGTCGGCGTGGACCAAGATGACATCGTTATCGATTGGAACCGGCAGGCGGAGGTCACCTTTGGCTGGACGAAACAGGAGATCATCGGGACAAAAATGTCGGACCGGATTGTCCCTCCGAAGATGAGGAAGGGACATTATCAGGGGCTGAAACGCTTTCTTACCGTCGGGGAAGGCCTAATCCTGAATAAACGCATTCAGGTTTCAGCACTCCATAAGCATGGACACGAGTTTCCGGTTGAGCTCACAACCGTGCCCGTTTTCGGCAATGGCCGCTACCTTTTTTATTCATTTCTACGAGACGTGAGCGAACAAAAACGAATCGAAGCCGACAAGGACCGACTGCAAAAGCATCAAGTTTTTCTCTCGGAATCCACCAAGACTCTTCTTGATGATCCTCTCGGCTTCGAGAGCCGCCTTCAGAAGCTGGCGCAGATGATTGTTCCTGAGATCGCGGACTGGTGTGCCATTGACTTGGCTGAGCCCGGCCGTGAGTTGAAACGTGTGGCGATGGCTCACATAGACCCCTCGAAAGTTGAACTCGCACATGAACTTCGAAGACTTTATCCACCGGACCCCAACGCGCCTCTCGGTGTTCCAAAAGTTATCCGGACCGGGAAGTCCGAACTCGTCTCTGAGATCCCCGACGAGCTCTTGCGTATTCACACGAAAGATCCAGAACATTATCGAATGATCGCAACGTTTGGTCTGAGATCGTACATGTGCGTGCCATTAAAAACGCGCGGTCATACCCTTGGGGCGCTTACGTTGGCCCACGCGGAGTCTGAACGGCACTTTGGCCAGCCAGAACTTGCGCTCATTGAGGAACTGGCGAAACGTGCCGCATCCGCTATCGATAATGCAATCCTGTTTCGTGACGTTAATGAGGCAAGGGCAAATCTTAGGCTCAAGAGCGATGCGCTCGAGAACAGCCTGAATGGCTTCGACATCGTAAATGCCGAAGGGAAGTTTGTCTACGCGAACAGGGCTTACCTGAACATGTGGGGTTATGACAATCTGGAGGAGGTCATCGGCACGTCGCCCGTCAGCCACTGTGTGGATCCCTCAGTTCCGGAGAAAATTATCCGCACTCTCAAGGAAAAGAAAGAATGCGTAATTGAATTTTTGGCACGCCGCCGAGACGGAAGCACGTTCGATGTTCGAATGTGGGCCTGGCTCTTTCATGATGCAGACGGAAACGAAATTTATCCGACAACATCCATCGACATATCCGACCAAAAGCGTGCCGAAGAAGGTCTCCGGGCGGCCATTCGCCTGCGCGATGAATTCATATCCATTGCGTCCCATGAGCTGAGAACACCTGTAACGACGCTCCTTCTTTCCATCCAGATTCTCGAGCGGAGACTCAGGAAGGGAGACCTTGCAGCGCTCGATCCGAAAAATATTCAAGATGTTGTGGACACATCCAACAGGCAGCTAAAACAACTGACAACGCTGATCGAGGATATGCTCGACGTGAGCCGAGCGGCTGAAGGCCGGCTGAAATATAACTTTGTTGATTTCGATCTCCGAGCGTCCGTTCGTCGGGGGATTGAGTACTCCCTCCCGCAGTTCCAACAAAGGAGAGTTCTGGTAGAATATGATCTACAAGAGAGCGTACTCGTACGCGGCGATCCATCACGACTGGAGCAAGTTGTTGTAAACCTCCTCACAAATGCTTTGAAGTACGGCAACAACAAGCCCGTTCGGGTTTCCACGTGGCGTGATGATTGTTGGGCGCTGATTGGCGTTCAAGATCAGGGGATTGGAATCGGCGAAGACAACAAAGATCGTATTTTCGAGAGATTTGAAAGAGCGATTTCAGCCAATGAGGTCAGTGGGCTTGGACTTGGCCTATTTATCAGTAAAGAGATCGTAGAAGCCCACGGGGGTAAAATCACGGTAGAGAGCGAGCTCGGTCGAGGATCGGAATTCAAAGTTTGGCTACCACTTGCAACCAGGGAGGTGTGAGTGCGGACAGTCGCGATATGGGATGGTAACCTGAAATCAATTCCTCCGGTGATTGTCTTAGTCGCCTGCTTGGCCGTAACTCTCGTTGTATCGATCGCTGTAAGATTCTACGTTGAAAATGAAAACTTGCGTCGCCTCCGTAGCGAAGTGGACCGGGTTAGAAACCAAATCGAGTCACGAATGGACCGGTATGAGAATGCTCTCATGCAGACACGCGCATTCGTCATCACCTCGAAACACCTCGATCGCAAGATCTATCACCAGTACGTAGAAAGCCTCATGCTCCTTGAAACTTTCCCGGGTATTCAGGGCCTTGGTTATACAACCCGAGTCCACCCGGAGGATCTCACGTCTCATGTTGAAGCCGTTCGATCAGAAGGCTTCCCCGACTACGATATCTGGCCCAAGGACGCCCGCGATGAGCACTTTTCCATTCTCTACCTGGAACCGTTCGATTGGCGGAACCAACGCGCATTTGGCTACGACATGTTTAGCGAATCCATGAGACGTGAGGCCATGATACAGGCGCGCGACACGGGACTTCCTGCCGTGAGCGGAACCGTAAAGCTGGTGCAGGAAACAGATCATGCCGTGCAGCCCGGTTTCTTGATATTTGTTCCCGTCTACAAAGGCGGAGTGACACCGAGCACTGTTGAAGGGCGAAGAAAGTCTCTCTCAGGGTTTGTCTACGCGCCGTTCCGTGCGCATGATCTGTTTAACGCGCTTTTCGAGTCCGACCTCATGTCGCATATTGATGCCGAGGTCAATGTCGGTATTTACGACGGAGTCGGTGATCAACGCCGCCTTCTATACGACAGCAGAACCTTATTTGGACCCGAGAGCGGCGGCTCTGGCGGCTATATGGAGGAGCGCACCTTCAAGAGAGGCGGGCGCGCTTGGAGCCTTGTCGTTAAGCCGCGCCAAAGCTTTTTTTTGGGGACGGCTCAATACGCGCCCGCGGTTTTTGCCTTTGGTGGCCTTCTGCTCAGCTTTCTTCTGTATGGGATGCTCGCATCCGACCGGCGGCACCTTCTACGGGAATCTGCCTCCAAAGACACCCTCGAGAAAGTCAACAAGATCAGCAAAAGCATTTCGGCTGAATTGGAGTTGGAAAAGCTCATTCAGGAAGTTACAGATGCAGCGACCTCCATAATTGGCGCGCAGTTTGGCGCTTTCTTTTACAACGTCATCAATTCCGCAGGCGAAGCCTACACCCTTTACACAATCTCGGGCGTGCCTAAGGAGGCCTTTGCTAAATTCCCCATGCCACGAAATACCGAAGTTTTTGCCCCAACCTTTGCCGGGACCGGTATCGTCCGATCAAACGACATCACGAAGGATCCTCGCTACGGAAAGAATGCGCCCTATAGAGGAATGCCAGAGGGCCACCTACCCGTTAGAAGTTATCTTGCGGTTCCCGTGATTTCGAGATCTGGCGATGTTCTTGGAGGCTTGTTTTTTGGTCATAAACGCGTGGGGGTATTTGGCGAGAGAGAGGAGCAGATCGTCGCGGGGATCGCCTCACATGCGGCCGTGGCCATCGACAATGCCAAACTCTACGAACATGCCAAGGAGGCGATCCGGGCCCGCGATCAGTTCTTGAGCATCTGTTCGCACGAGCTCAAAACCCCGATCACCTCTCTTAAGCTACAAGCCCAAATATTAAACCGTCAGATTAAGAAACACGGCCCTGTCAACCAGCAACAGGTCTCCGCTTTTTGCGAGAACATCGATAAACAGCTCAATCAGCTCACACGGCTGGTCGAAGACATGCTGGACGTCGCCCGTATCGAGACGGGAAGACTCTCCATAAATAGGCAACGTATTGAGCTTTCTGAACTCGCAAAAACCGTTGCCGGTCGATTCAATGGGGAGGCGAAATCAAGAGGCGTGACTCTCATTGTTCGCACGGATGTGCACATCAGCGTCGATGGAAACGAGGATCGCATCACGCAAGTGATTTCAAACCTCATCTCGAATGCACTGAAGTATGGAAATGGAAAGCCCGTCGAAGTGAGTACGTGGATTGAAGGAAATCGAGCCAAGCTCGCCGTCCGCGACCGGGGCATGGGCATTGAAGCCAAGGACCTCGATAGAATTTTCTCTCGATTCGAGAGAGCGGTGTCCCACCAGAACATCAGCGGTCTAGGGTTGGGCCTGTATATCAGCAGCCAAATCGCCGCAGCCCACAGCGGTTCCATTCATGTTGAAAGCCGTGTCGGAGAGGGTTCGACATTTACTTTAGATCTTCCACTCGCTTCATCCGCATCCATGGAAGCCGTGAGATTAGACTCCGGGATGGCGTGAACCCGCGACGCCCTCCACAGAAAAACCAGTTCAAATGCGAGCGGCACCTTGAAGCCATCTGGGACGCCACTCGACGCCAACAACGTGAAGCACCGCTCGTGTCCTTCACGACGCTACCCGTAAATGGCACATAGCGCTGTTCGGCGCAGGAAAGCGACGCATTCCCCCATGCACCGGTTAACCCGCGCGGGTTATAAAGAGGTGACCTCACAACGAGACTCGGGCACCCGGCGCAGTCGACGGCGCCTCCTGCCCGCGATAAAACGATTGAGACCGATGGAGACGGGCAGTGCAAGAATCGGAAGAAATCTCGGTGAAATCTTAAGAACAGGAATATGGAGCATTCCGAACTCAACATCTACTCGACCCTACTATTCACCCTAACTGCCGGCGTCCTGGTCTTACTCAACGGATTTTTTGTCGCCGCCGAATTTGCAATCGTAAAGGTGCGAAGGACCCGGCTTCAGGAATTGGCCGGCCAAGGCGTCTCTGCCGCCCGCATTTCTATTCTTTGCGTGGACCAGCTGGATGAGTACCTTTCGGCAACTCAACTTGGCATTACCATCGTCAGCCTCGGATTAGGTTGGATTGGCGAAGAAGCCTTTTTTAATCTCTTTAAACTTTTTGTGCCCCACACGGAATGGCTCGGAGAAACAACCCACCATGCGATAGCAACGGGAGTCTCGTTTTTTGTAATTACTTTGCTTCATGTTGTGCTCGGCGAGCTCGTGCCAAAAAGCATGGCTATTCAGCAGGCCGAGAAAATCACTCTCGTGATTTCTCGACCTCTCCGTTTGTTTTATAAAATTGCAAAACCGCTCATTAATGCCTTTACCTTTCTTGCAAACTTCGTCTTAAAGCTTCTGGGCTACCATGGGCTCGAGGAGGAGCCTTTAAGTGAAGAGGAACTCAAGATCATGATGAAAGAATCTCACGAGGAAGGTGTGATTTCAGAGAGTGAAGCGCAAATCATCAATCGCGCCTTTGAATTTTCTGATAAGCGCGTCGCAGACATTATGATTCCCCGAGAGCGCGTCCAGTTCCTTTCAATGAAGCGATCCGTGGAGGAAAACCTCGCGGTTACCCGAAAGAGAATGTACACCCGGTTTCCCCTGGTGAGGGACAGCTTCGACGACGTCCTCGGGATAGTTCACATGAAAGACGCCTGGATTGAGCTCGCGCATAACCGTTCTAATCAAGCTTTTGAAAAAACCGCACGCCCGCCGGTATTCGTGAGTCCAAAGACAAGGCAGGACAAGCTTCTCAAGATCTTTAACGAAAGTCGAATCCACTTGGCCGTGGTGCGGGATCCAGGGACAAACAAGACCTTGGGTGTCGTGACCATCGAAGACGTCCTCGAGGAACTTGTCGGCGAAATAAAAGACGAACATGGCAATTGAGGCCAGATTCTACTGTATGCATACACTATACGGGTTATGGTGGCGGCGTCATAGGCGTGCTCAAATTGAAAAAAACTGCGTTTTGGGTTACATTCTCCGCAGGAGTCAATAGTGATATCAAGACCATTTCACTACATTTCAATTTCCGCTGTTCAGGTCGGTTCTAAGTCCGGCCGGGGCCATCTTATCTTTCTCCGCTAATCGCGATCCGCGGCCTTTAAGGCCCATCAGCGGATCGCTATCCGCGACAAAGCGTCTATTCAATAACCGTCTGAAAGGAGGACCAATCATGGCATTGGCATGGATCGATGGACTTCCCATCCGGTTAAGGATTCGAGAGGATTTTACTGCAAGTCCGTTGGCGAGGGCTAGGAGTCCGCCCTCGTTTTGATTCATGGACAAACCTACAGGACCGTAACCACTGCGTAAATCGCATCTAAATTTCCGTTTGCCCTTCTGTCATAGTCCCTCGGAGGAGGTGCATCATGACAGACAGAGCGGCAACACTGATCGAGGAAATCCGCCAGATCAAGGCGC
>JBFWQY010000027.1:0-71697 GCA_050249195.1 Bdellovibrionales bacterium | reverse complement strand
CATACTGATGAGCCTCAAGCGCATCGCAGCGGGAAATTCGGTCATGACGCCGCTGGAATATGCGCAACACATCAGGGTACCTGCCACCACACCCACTGGTTAGACGCGAATTAGGCAGTGGTTACGTATCGCATTATCTATGCCAGTCAGCAGAACTGGGAGGGGCATGAGGATGGGTCGAGCAACTTTGCAAGAGTGTCTTCACGGGTATGCGAAAAATATCCCAGCTCGAATTTAGATGTATCTCTCACGAACGGACTCTGAAATATTCAGAAATCTTGCGGCACATTTGACCGAATTCGGAACTGGCATTTCCGCCAAATAAACCCACTTGTCGAAAATGATCCAACTGGATTTCCGCCACCACTTTGCCAAAGGCCTGAGAGTCAAGTTCCACGACACCGTCGGAGGGAATCGCAAACTCCCGGAAAGCTTTGAGTGTGTAACACAGGCGTAGCGGCAGGCACCATTGCGCGCGTGGAGCATGGCACACGATCGAGGCCACCTGAATACCGGATTTCCCCAACGAGACTGTATCTCCCTCAGCCGAGAGCGTGCCTCTATCGTCACTAGTAAAGTGACTCAAGACCTCGGCCACGCGCTCCGGCGTCAGTTCCGCGAAGAACGGCCGTTTTGCCGCCACATTGTAACCAGAACTGCGGAGGATGAAGGCGGAGCCCGGATACCGCTCCGGCATTTCCACGCAGATTTGCGCCAGTGCCGACCCCCGGTGCGGGGAGGCCACAGTCAAAAAGCGGACGACCTTCCCGCGCGCGGCGTCTCCCATCTGTTCGAGCACAAGTCGCGCGACAAGACCGCCGGTCGAATGCGCCAGGAAGCCGATGGGTCGCTCGGGATCCTGCCAGATCGGGTGCGATTCAATAAAGGCCCGTGCACGCCACGCGACCTCCCGCAAAGGTCCGGAGCCCATGCCCAGGACAGGATGAAAGTCCAGGCCCTTACGGTTCAAGGAAGCCGCAAGACGTTTGTAAACCGGACCAAAGTCGAAAACGGTCCATTGCGCATGATCATGTCCGTAGGTGCTCAGGCCACGAAAGAAGAATACAGGTACAGAGGGCATCTGGACTTGTGTTTAGCAAGTGTTCAGTTTCAGCGCAAGGATGCCGAAGTCTTGACTAGGGTGAGCCGCACTGAGGCCGCCGGTACTGAGGTGAACTATGGGATTTGTTGGTGCGATTATCGTGTTGGTCTGCGTGTTCGGCGGATACGTTCTCGCCGGCGGTCACCTGCACGTCGTCTTCCAACCATTTGAAGTCATGATCATCTTCGGAGCGGCGCTCGGAGGATTTATCATCGGCAACCCGATGGGCACAGTGAAAATGGCAACCAAGAAGGCCATTCACGCCATGGTTGGCAAGGGACCCACCAAGAAAGACTATGTCGAGCTTCTGCAGCTGATGTTCCAACTCTTTCAGATTTTCCGTAAGGATGGTCCCCAGGCTGTGGAAAAACACATTGAGGAACCGAATTCATCGGAAATCTTCAAGGCCTATCCGAATTTTCTTAAAAATCATCATGCCGTCGACTTCCTTTGCGACACGATGAAGATCACGTTGTCCGCGGATCTTTCGCAATATGACGTGGATGATCTCCTGGATCAGGACATCAAAGTGGCGCACGAGGAAGAGCATGCGGCCCAGCATGCGGTCCAGTCGACAGGCGACGCGTTTCCAGGGCTAGGGATTGTGGCCGCGGTTTTGGGTATCGTTCACACGATGGATTACCTCGATCAAGGCGCGCAGAAGATTGGTCAGTTGGTCGCGGCCGCGTTGATCGGTACGTTTCTGGGAGTTCTCGCGTGTTACGGTTTCGTGGGCCCAATTGCGACCAAGATGAAAAACGATATTGAAGCCGAAGGGCGGTATTTGATCGTGATCAAGGCGGCGCTTGTGGCTTTGCAGCGGGGCGCTCCGCCCCTGGTTTGTGTGGAATTCGCGCGCCGTTCGATCTATCCGACAGAGCGCCCGACGTTTGAGGAAATGGATACCGCCACCAAAGAGGCGAAGAAGGCGGCCTAACCGTGTGGAGTCAGCATGGCTGATAACAAGCCCATCATAGTGGTTAAAAAAATCACGATCGCCGCCGCCGGCGCGCACGGGGGTTCATGGAAGGTGGCCTTTGCCGACTTTATGACGGCGATGATGGCGTTTTTCCTCTTAATGTGGCTATTGAACCAAACACCCGAAGTGAAAAAGAACGTTTCCGACTATTTTTCAACACCGTCGGTGATCGAATACAATTTTTCCAATTTCGGAGTGGAACTCACGCTCGAAAAGCTTTTTCTCGATATCATCAATGAACCTCTCAAGGTGCTCCAGGACTTCATGACTCCCATGGACTACACACCCAACTTCATGCAGATGGGGTCGCGAAATATCGTGATGTCGGTTCTGTCGGAGGAACTTGGGGAATACGCCTCGAGCTTTGAAGTCGAGGGTGACACAATCGAGATCAAGATCCCGGAAAGCAAGCTTTTTGACGACGGAACGGCCAAGCCCAAAGGGCAGTTTGCTACCATTATGGATCGATTGAGCCGATTTACCGCGGGTCTTGAGGATTCGGATGTGTTCGTCGACTCCCGCGTTTACACCAATACCGTTCGTGGGCAGAGCGAATCGTTGGCCCTGAACGTGGCGGAGCACCGCTTAGGGCTCGTGTTGCAGCAGATTGACGACAAGCTGGAGCATCAGAGCGTGGACCTGCACCAGCGGCCCGAGGCGAAGCCGGGGGAGCGACGTGCGGACGGTCGGCCCGAGGAAGGCTACATTCGGTTGCTGATCAAGCAGAAGGAGCTCCGGTCGGATGGATCTCAGCCGCGCAAGCTGGATCGGCTCCTCGGAAAGTCCCAACAGGAAGACGATATCTACAATGGTTTTGTCGACCGCATGACGAAGTCCAAACGGAAGCCGGCCAGTCCCCCCCGGCCGCATTAATTGCAGATCTCGGGTCCGTACCGCCGCCAGATGCACCTTGCAAAGGCGCACGGATTCCTCTTAAATGACCGCGCATGTACGCCGTGAATACGCTTTGGAGCGACTCCACCTTTGTCGCGATTGATCTGGAAACGACGGGTAAATATCCGATGGATGCGGAAATCTGCGAAATGGCCGCGGTCAAGTGGCGGGGCGGGCAGGTTATCGGATCCTTTCACTCGCTTATCAAACCCACGCATCGCATGTCGGAAGAGGTGATCGCCATCCACAATATCAGCAATGAGATGGTTGAGAATTCGCCTGCCATCGGCGCCAAATTGTCAGAGTTTCATGACTTCATCCGCGAGGGATGGTTGATCGCCCATCATGCACCGTTTGATATGGGCTTTTTGGCCTGGGAGTTTGAAAAAGCACGGCTTCCATTTCCGGAGCGACCGGGGTTGTGTACAAGTCTGCTCAGTCGGGCCATAAACTTCGACGTTCCCAATCATCGCTTGGCGACATTGGCGGCGCATTTTGGAATTCCGGCGGGAGCGGCTCACCGCGCCTTGGATGACGCCCGCACGTGTCTGAACGTGGCGCTCAGGTATTTTGAGAAGCTGGGAGCCGAGGCCAAATTGAGTGATATCCTGGGTATACAGGTGACTCCGCTGCCATGGGAACGGTTTTCAATTGAGGCTCTGACGGAAAGGGAGCATTTTCGAACCCTGGTGCGCGCCTTGCGGGACCGACGGGAAGTTCATATTACGTATGAAGGTGGCTCGCGCCCGGGACAGTCGCGCAAAGTTTTCCCCCTCGGACTTGTACGCCAGCCGGAGTCCGACTTTTTGGTCGCGACCGAAGGCAATAACGAGGGTGACGAGGTCAAGCCGAAGCGTTACTTCCTTGAGAAAATTTCAACCGTACATTTCGCCTGAATCGGGCGTGTCTTCTTCCGCGACAACCTTTGCTAATTCGGCGCGCTTGTGTTGTTCCAAGTGCGTGATGGCTTCCATAATCAGCGGCCGCAGATGTTCTCCCAGCGCTTCCAGCTCTCGGAACTCGTCCCCTTTGCGTACGCGGAAGGTGCGTTCCTTGCCCTGAAGCAGATCGCGCAGGAAGTGTTCGAAGGCGTAAATAGGCCCCGCCATCCGGTGCGAGAGGATGCGTCCGAGGACAAAGAGGGTGATCATAAATCCCACGGCGATAACGGCGTAGGTTTGAAGGAACGGAACCAGGAAGCGGTTCTCGATAAGGCGGGCGGGACCTACGACCAGGTCATCGATGGTGATTTTCAGGAACGTGTAGGCGAAGACACCACTCACCACCGAAAAGCAAAAGCCGATCGCCACCATCGTCAGGCAGTACTTCATCTGAAAACGCGGATTGATCCAGACGCGCCGGCGCGCATTCTCGTCCGGCCAGAATAAACTTCCGTCGCGAATCAATCCGTAGACAACTAACGCATATCCGACCCATTGAACGGCATCGGCGAAGTTAAACGCGGGCGTCGCGAGCTGCCGCGACCCGAGCACAAGAAAGTCGGTAACGGCGCCGTGGAGAATGCGATCGGTGACATTGCCGATGATTCCACCCAGCAGGAGGGACATTCCACACCGCAACGGCAACGAGCGCGAGGGAAGCAAGTATTGGATGGCTCCATAAATAAAGATCAGGAATGCGCCACCCGTGCTTAGAGAAACCACGCGCAATAAGGGGGGAAGGTCGGAAAACGCTCCAAGGATGGCGCCGGGATTGTGATGCAGAACGAATCCGAACGGCCCGAAGAACACCAAGTCCGACAGGTGAGTTAGCGCCCAAGCTTTGGTCACTTGATCCACCAGCCAGGCGCTCACGGCCAAAACAACCACTAAAGACCAATCACGTTTGTTCATGTCTTTCATACTTTAGAGTTTATCGGCGTGTCCGCCCGCGACCTACATTCTTTTTGCAAGGCCCACTTGATTGCGACCTTGCCTTTTGGCCTGATACAGGGCGCGGTCGGCGCTTTCGATTAATTCATTGGCCGTGGCACCGTGTGCCGGATAGCAACACACCCCAGCGCTAACCGTAATATAGGCCGGCGTGGCATTGGGCATAAGTCCGGTGAAGGGGGTGCGCTCAAAATGGCGACGAATATTATCCGCAAACAGCTTGGCCTTCGATTCCGAGCACCCCGGTAGAATCAAGGTGAATTCTTCGCCTCCATAACGAGACACAATTCCCTGTGAACCTGCCAGGTCCGCTAGGGTTCGTGCCACGCGCGCAAGAAGACGGTCGCCAAGAGGATGTCCGAATCGATCGTTGAAGGCTTTGAAGTGATCCACATCAAAAATAATTAATGCCAGAGGCAGATTCTCCTTGGCGGCCTTGTCCAGGTCGGCTCGCAGCTGATCCTGAAAGTAGCGATGGTTGGTCAGCCCGGTCACCGGATCGGTAATGGAGAGTTGTTCAAAATGGGCCTTTTCGCGTAAAGTTTGGTGCACCTGCAACGCTTCGAGCATTTGCACGACGAGATACTCGTTTTCCCAAGGCTTCAGAAAAAATTTGTGGATATCCGCGCTGTTGATCGCGGCGCTAATGTCCCGCAGGTCCATTTGGCCTGAAAGAACGGCCCGCGATGTGAGTGGAAATCGTTGTTTCACTTCTCGTAAAAGTTCCAGCCCATTTCGGCCCGGCATGCGGTAATCACTGAGAACGATTGCGCAGTCGGGATGCGCGCTCAGCCAGTCCAGAGCATGTTCCACAGAATTGGTCGTGAAGACTTGGAAGCGGCCTTTCAGCAGGCGTTCCAAAGATTGAAGAATTCCAGGTTCATCATCAACACAGAGGACTTTGGGGATGTCGGCGCTCATTATTCAATGCTATACTTGGGTCCTACGGAAAACAACGTACTCAAAAGCGATACGAGATCGATACGAGATCGATACGAGATCGATATGAGATCGATACGAAGGGGGAGAAGAACATGAAGAGTCTTCTTGTGGGCTTACTGGTCTTAGGGATGTGCCCCGTCAGCGCCCAGGAATTGCCTGCCCGGTTGGACAAAGTGATCCGGTCCTCTGCCATTCCAAAAGACGATCTTGGATTATTCGTTGTGGACTTGGCCCACGTGCCCCAGCGGATGGTATTTCAATTGAACGCGGAAAAGGATTTTGTACCGGCATCCATTACCAAGCTGGTGACGGCGACCGCGGTCCTGCGCCGTCTCGGACCCAGTTTTCGGTTTCAAACCACTTTGTGGTCGGAAGCTCCGGTCAAGGAAGGTGTCTTAAAAGGAGATCTGATTCTCAAAGGAGGCGGTGACTCGGGCTTTGTCTCGGAAACCATGTGGTTTTTGGTAAATGAATTTGTGCGTACGGGTATCACCAAGGTCGAGGGGAATGTGGTAGTCGATGATTTTGAGTTCGACTCCATTCGAGCGGATCCGAGCCGTGTGAAGGATCGGGTGGATCGGGCTTACGACGCTCCAGTGGGCGCGATGTCATTCAATTGGAATTCAATCAATGTCTACGTGCGGGCGGGTGAAAAAGGTAAACCTCCTCACGTGTACTTGGATCCGGTGACCAATGGGTACGCCGTCGAAAACAAGGCCAAAACGGTGACAGGGACCGACGCGGACATCAGCGTCGCGCGCGAAGGGGAGCGTATTGTCGTGCGCGGCACAATGGGAGTGAATAGTCCGGAGACTGTGGCCTATAAAAATGTTGATGATCCGGTCGAGTGGTCCGGGAGAAACCTTATTTTTTTTCTGGGGCAAAGGGGAATCACGGTCACAGGTAAGGTGGTCCATGGAACCCGACCGTCCGCGGCTCGCCTCCTGGGGAAAGCCGAATCCAAACCGGTGCGGGACCATGTGGCGGACATGATGAAGTTCTCCAACAACTATGTGGCGGAGATGCTGACAAAAGCGCTGGCCGCCCAGAATGGGAACATACCCGCCAGTTTAGACAAGGGAATGGAGATCATCCGTGCGACCTTGCGGGATATGGGAATAGCGGACAAGAACTATGGTCTGATTAATCCCTCGGGCCTCAGCCGCCGCAATCATATGCGACCGCGGGACTTGGCCGAGATTCTGGTCCAGGGATTCAAACACTTTCCAACATTTGCGGAGTTGCTGGCCTCGCTTCCTTTGGCCGGGACGGACGGCACGTTGAAGAACCGAATGAAAGGTCCTCCCGCGCAAGGATGGGTGCGGGCTAAAACCGGGCTGCTCAAGGGAGTGGTGGGGCTGGCGGGGTATGCCGGTCACAAAGATGGATCGGTCAAAGCGTTTGCTTTTATCTACAACGGGACGGGGGCCAAGGAATCCTCCGCACGCGGATTATTTGACCGACTAGCCACGGAACTGGTGCAATAAAAGCATGAAAATTTCCATATTCAAATGGGTCTTGATTGGAGCCTCGGTGCTCACCATCGGTTTTGTCAGTCTAACCTCCGCGTTGGATACTGAAGCTCCTGAGGAAGTTATGCCTCAGGAGGGGGACAGGGTCGAGGCGCCCACCGCACTCAATCCGAAATGGACGCCGCCCAACTATGCCGCACAGGAAAAGGCCCTCGGATGGAGTGCTGAAGCGTTCGAGATTCCCAAAGGGATGGAGGACCGGGTTCAGTTCTGGAAGGACATTTACACCAAGTACACGTCGGATCAGGGCGTTCTCCATGACAGCAAGTACGTGCATCTGGTTTTTGACAACGTGGATTTCACGGATATCACGGCCCGTACCGATCTGACGCTGAAGCAGAAGGAAAAGCTTCGCCGCGCGCGTGTGGACGAGAAGAAAAAAGAAGTCCTGGCCCGATTAAGTCGTCTGAAGGAACTTTCGAGCGCCGAGGGCCTCGAGGGCGAAGACCTGCGCTATTGGCAGATGATGAGCAAAGTGGACGAGCCAGACAAGTTCAGCGAGGCGGCTCGAAAGGGTCGTTTGCGTTTCCAACTCGGTCAACGTGACATTTTTATGAAGGGCATATATCAGTCCGGGCGCTACTTGCGCGAGATGGAGGAGATCTTTCGAAATGAAGGTCTTCCCCTCGAGCTGACCCGGCTGCCCTTCGTTGAAAGTTCGTTCAATCTTCGTGCGCGATCGCGCGTCGGGGCCAGCGGGATCTGGCAGTTCATGCGCTCAACTGCGCGCCAGTATATGCGCATGGATAAATCCGCTGACGAGCGCAATGATCCCATTCGGGCCACCAAGGCGGCAGCCAAGAAGCTGCGTTACAATTTCGAAATGTTACAGAAGTGGCCCCTGGCGGTCACCGCGTACAACCACGGTCCCGCCGGTGTGAGGCGGCTGACGGAAAAGTATGGCACGACGGATATCGTGGAGTTGACGGATGTGCGGAAAGGACGGTTCGGTTTCGCCTCCGCGAGTTTTTACGCCAGCTTTCTTGCGGCCCTTGATGTGGAGCGCCACGCTGACCAGCACTTCGGAGTTCTGGATATTATGCCCGAGCTAAGAGGCGCGGAGATCAAGCTGGTGCGGAGCCAAGCGTGGAAGGATTTCTCCAAATGGTTTGGAGGCGACTTGGATTTGGCCCGCGTGTTGAATCCGCATGTGAGTGAAAGTGTCTGGAAAGGGAAACTTCCATTGACGCGGCGGCATATCCTGCGGGTGCCGATTCCACAAGAGCAGCAAGCCCGCGCCGCGCTCGAGTAAGGACCCGTTCGGAGTAAGGAAGCGCCCTAGTTCATACTAGAAACTTGCGCGATATAGGGGAGATTTCGGAAATAGCCTTGATAATCCAGGCCATATCCCACGACAAAATCATTGGGGATTTTAAAGCCCACGAGATCCACATTGCAGGTTTCTTTTATGGCGTCGGGCTTCAACAGAAGCGAGACCGTATAAAGGCTCGCTGGCCGTTGAGCCATTAAATGACGACAAAGAAAATTCATCGTCAGTCCGGTGTCCACAATATCTTCAACAAGAACCACATGCTTATCCCGGATGGACCGGCTGAGATCCATGGTAATTTTAACCTCGCCCGTGGATTGCATGGCACTGTAGGAAGCAACACCGCAGAAATCACAGGACAAATCGGTGTCGATGGCACGCACGAGATCCGCGAAGAACATAAAGGAGCCCTTCAGCACACCCACCACAACTAGGTCTTTGCCGTGGAACTTCTCCGTTATGGAGTCGCCCATCTTTTTGATTCGGGTCCGAATTTCCTTCTCCGAAATCAACGGGGATAGTCTTAGATTGTCCATAGTGATCCGGCTCCTACAAGAGCCGTAACCTTAAATGAAGGGGGGATTCTGTCAAGAACTCAGTGCGGCCTTGTGGGATGAAGAAAACCCGTGGTATCGAATACCGCACCACCCGTGCGTAGGAGGAGAGGAAAATGGCCTCGAAAGCGAAATCGAAAGCAATCCGGAAATCAGGGAAAAAAGCCGCAAAAAAAAGAACAGGGAAGACGTTTGCAAAAACAGCTCAAAAGGCGACAAAAAAGATAGCTAAGAAGATCGCCAAGAAGGTCGCAAAGAAGGGAACCAAGAAGATGGCAAAGGAATCAACCGCAAAGGCCGCGGCCATTCAAGTGGGTCACACAATGCCGAATTTCGACCTGCAGGCAACAGGCGGCAAGACGATTTCGCTCAAAGATCTGCGTGGCAAGTACGTCGTGCTTTATTTTTACCCCAAGGATGCCACACCCGGATGCACTCAGGAGGGCCATGAGTTCTCGGAGCTGTTACCCCAATTTCGATCCGTGGGTGCCGAGGTTTTCGGCGTATCCCGGGATTCGATTAAGTCGCATGAGAATTTCAAAGCAAAAGAAAATTACACGGTCGACTTGCTGAGCGACGCGGACGAGCAGCTTTGCTCCGCTTTGAGCGTGGTCAAGATGAAGAACATGTATGGACGCCAGGTGCGGGGCATCGATCGCTCCACGTTTGTCATCGATCCAGAGGGCAGGTTGGTCAAGGAGTGGAGAGGCGTCAAAGTTCCCGGCCATGCTCAGGAGGTTTTAGGCTTTGTAAAAGAACGAGCGTGAATCCGCGAGGGGAGATTCACGTCCCATCACATCAGCTCTTTTTTTCAAGGCGGTGGGCATTTCTGGATTGGTCCGGGGTTCTCTATTAGCAAGTCCGTATGTCCAGCGTGATTTTCTTGGAGGTCTTAGATGAAAATGACATTGGTCGCAATCCTCGCTTTTTATAGTTTCCATTCCCACGCGAGCAGCGACGCGTGCGCGGATAGTGTCAGGGCGCGCATCGATTACGCTTATAATGAGGGTGGCTTTACCGTGAGGGATGTTGTCGGACCGCTTTATGGGAGCGAGGGTCCCGATGGTGACGGCCTAACTCCAAAAGTGGCGTTCTATGTGCTCTATACGAGTGATCCCGAAGTCAATCCGGGCCCGACGCACAGAAAAACGATCCATGTCGCAGAATGCACCGCCACCGGGACACGCGAAGCCATCGATAAGAACGGCGATGGAAGCTTCACTTTGGCAGATACCCAAAGGTTTGATGAATAGTGAATAAGAGTCGCGGTCACCAGCCGGGAACAAGGATCAGCGATGCTCCCGGCTGCAATTCCGGCCCCAAATTCCATAATATGTTTAGCAGAATTTGCTGGAGCCTGGAGACTGGTTAAACATCCGTTCAAAAGTTTGCTACCCGCGACACCGTAGACCCTGGTCAAATCACCCATTTAGCGTGGTTCCGTCCTTGCAATATCCTCTCCTGTCCGACGCGCGGGGGGGTAAGGCAGGAGTTAAGATGACGAGGAATCGTGAGAAAGGTGCCACTTGGAATCTCTTGGACTCAGGTGTAACAATGATCAATAAAATTATCCTGTTTAGTATGGCGGCAGCACTGGTACCAGCGCTGGCTCTGGATTCCACTGCGTCTCCTGGATCGGCGCAGGGGCAGATCCGGAACGACAATCACCAAGCCAGTTCAATCATGGATGCGAAGCGGATGAGCCCCAGTCAGCCGCCTCGGCGTCCTGGGAAGAGACCTCAAATTTGCCGTGAAAATGGGTCTACGTACATCGGACCTTCAAGGAAGACTAAAGAATTGTTTCGATTTCAGATCCGCCGGGTGGCACGAGGCTCGTTTCTGTACAATCTGCATCGGAAAGTCAGATGTGAACGAGGCCGCGGTCATCAGATGAGGGTTTTGGCTAGGCTTAAGCGACGGTGGCAGTGGCTACGACCCAGTCGGCAGCCGATTCGCGGAGCTTCCTCTCAGAGATCTGAGATAAAGGGAATATAGGGAGCAAAGGGAACATATAGGGGGAATCGTACTGTAAGGAACGGAGGCGAATTCAACAGACGCCTTCGCTAGCTACCCAGCAAATTCCACTACACCAAGCCCGAGGCCCGTGAATCGTCTTTGATTTGCATGTCTCGCCTTTGCACTTGGCATAAGCCTTGTAAGCAGCTCATCACGACGTTTTGCAATGATTTATCTAAGACCAGGACCCTTTGGTCTGAAAAAAGGTGAAGATTGGTATGTTTGCAGTCACTTTGCGATGCGGTCTCCTCGTGCTGTCGATGGTTCTGGCTGCGTGCGCTTCCGATGCGGAAAAACAAGAACGCCGTGAAAACGCTTTTGATGTCTCGGGCAGCTACAAGGCAACGCGCGCATCCGGATCTGATCTGGACATCGGTTTTGAAATCGCCAATGAATCGGGCCGTCACGATATCGTGATTCGGCTGGAACGTTTAAGCCCCGTGACCGACAAAGAGCGGGAATTCTTAACATCCGCCGGCCTGGACGCGGACCGGGTGTTCAAACATTTCGGGAGCCATCTTGAACTCGGCCGAGGTTACGACAAGAAGCATTTGGAGGGCGGCGAGAACGTCTCCGACAGCTTCGGTGAGAGCACGCGATTTTTCGTTTGCACTCCGGAGTTCCAATATGATGCCGAGTACAGGCTTTTGTATTGCCTCGGAGGCTCCATTTCGAAGAAAGACAAGAATATGGACGGCCGGCTGGAATTGCGCTGGATTCGCGAGCGTAAGGTCACGATCGACGGCAAGGCAGGCAAGGAGATTTCCGCCGCGAACATGGAGCTGAAATTTAGGTCGGACGTGTCCCAGGTTTTCTACAAGCAGTATTTGGGTCACTGGAGTGGCGACATTTTCCAATTGCGCGAAGACTTTGACATCTCTTCATTCGGTACTCTCGTGCTGGTCCAAAACTTCAGCTCGGATACCTATGTTGTGCAACCCAAAAGGGAGACGATTCCCTACCGAGGTGAATCCTACACCTATGACTCGAAGGCCAGCCAGTTTAGCATCGAGGACCTGAAGCGGCCCAGCTATCCTGCCGTTCAGGCTGTATTCCAGGGGCCACACGGCAAGCGTATCGTTTTGTTCGGCCAGATTTGGAGTTTGGGTAATCTCACCGGTAACATTGTCCTGATCGAGAGTGAGAAGCAGACAGATTTAGCCACATTCCGGCACAAGAAGGACTGAGGCATTGTATGAGGTCCGAATGAACTCTGTATGCGTGTTTTGCGGATCCAGACCCGGTCAAAGTCGCCAATTCATAGAGACGGCGCGCGCGCTCGGCAGGACACTTGCGGAAAAAAATCAGACGCTTGTCTATGGCGGCGCCAATGTCGGCCTTATGGGAGCGGTTGCAGACGCGGCGTTGGAACGTGGAGGCACTGTCGTTGGAGTCATTCCTCGATTTCTCCAGGAGAAAGAAGTCGCGCATCCGGGACTGACTGAGCTTATCCTGTGTGAAACCATGCATGAGCGGAAAATGAAGATGTTCGAACTCTCCCAGGGATTTGTTGCTTTGCCCGGTGGGTTTGGAACTCTGGAAGAGGTCATTGAAGTGTTGACATGGCATCAACTCGGCATTCATTCCTATCCGGTGGCATTTTTAAATGTGAATGGGTTTTACAATCATCTGCGGCGCTTCTTCGATGAAATGGAGCAAGCGTTATTCCTGACACCTACAAGTAAGCGGATGGCCTTGTTCTGCGATAGTATTCCGGAATTGTTTCGTGAGATGGAATCCTATCAAGCTTTCGACGTGAAGCACGGAATTCCGAAGAAAGGGACACCTTCCTTAACTTAAACCGCCGCCGCCGTACGATCTAGAGTATTCATTCGTTCGACAAAAGACGTATTGGCTGCAGAAACGGATACTTCTTAAAGTCCGAATCGAGCGTGTAAATTCGCTTCACGTTGTGCTGCTTGAGGCAAATGGCAATTCGAGCGTCAAAGATCTCGCTCCCTTTCAAGCCTGGAATCGATTTTTCCATTTCGCCGAGGGACTTCCACCAGCTAACGTCTTCATCCAAGATACGAATGTCGTAGCTCTCCAAAAGATTAGAGAGAGCCACGATTGCTTTCCCGATTTTTGCGGGTGACGGGGGCCGTTTTCGATGATCAATTGTGATCATTTAGCCAACAGGCGAAGCCTGAGTTTCCCCCCCTTTTGCACCTCTCGTAGGCGTCTCTTTCAGCGTCGTCATAAGTAAGCCCCTCCCCGCAAACAGTCCCCCGCCGTGAGCCGTCGCCTATGCAGTAGGTGCGTGTTGGGATCTCGCTTCGACCCTCTAAATAGTTGCGTATCCGCGGGTCTAAGTAAGACGACCCTGAACTGCTTCCCCGGCGCCCATCACTTCCACACACGAAGCCAGGGCAGCCGCTGTCGCCGACCCTGACAATAGGGTTTTGGCTCGAAGCCACGGCCGAGGCTTGAAACTCGTCCGCGAATAAGTTCCGCGCCCATCCTTTAGACTCCAGGAAATGTAGATAACGCTGAATTGACGTTGATGACGAGGGTCCCGGGACTTGCGCCCGAGAGACACCTGTGGCAGTCGCTGAAGCGAACGACACAGCGACGATCAGCGCGGTTAAGCTCGAGCTTTTATTTAGAAAATTCATCTTAGTCCTCCACTTTAGATCTTTTGCGGCCTGACCTTATCGCATCGCATTAACAAAGGGCTAGGATTTGTTCCTGAAATTCAGATCTAAATTTTAGGACAAGTGAAATTGCCCAGGCGGAATTAGACTTAGATTGTTTTGGCGCTAAATAACGGACAAACGGGGGCTTCGGTGAAATCCATTTATGAGTTTGAAGACTACAAGGAATACTTGGAAATGCAAATGAACATGCGCTCGAAAGAATCGAAAGGAGTTCGTTCCCGCTTTGCCGCGGCCCTGGGATGTAGACCCGGCTATGTCAGTCAAATCTTAACTGGATCGGCCCACCTCAGTTTGGAACAGGCCGAACAGGCGAATGAATTCCTCGGCCATTCGGATCAGGAAGGCGAACTTTTCCTGCTTCTGGTGCTGCACGCTCGAGCTGGCAGCTCACGTCTGAGAAATCGCCTCGTGCGACAGATTCAAAGAACAAAGGATCTTCATGTTACGCTCAGGCCGAGCGATAGTCCCGAGCCACTTACAGAAGATGAAAAGGCGACGGTTTTTAGCAGTTGGATTCATCTCGCTCTCTTGATTTTGGTACATATACCGAACTACCAGACGCGCGACGCAGTTAAGGCTCACTTGAATGTTTCGGAAGCCGTCTTGAAGAGCGCGATAGAGGCTTTGCTCCGGCTGGGCTTACTTCGCGAGCGGGATGGGCGCTTGTCCTCGGATGTGCGCTATTCATTTCTCGATCGAAGCTCCCCACTCGGCATCAATATGCTTAAAGAATGGCGTCTAAAGGCGATCGAGGCGGTGACGCGTGACTGGCCCGGGATTGGATTTGAAACCTCAATAATTAACTTTGCACGCTCGGACCGAGAACGCATTCTGATGAAGATTCGGCAATGCTTGCACGACGTAGATGAAATCGTGCGAGCATCAAAGTCCGAAGAGATGTACTGCCTGAATGTGGATTTCTTTGAAGTCGGCAAGGGAAGTTTTTCTAAGAGGCCACTCTAGCCGCGACTTCTCTCGAGTGAGGCAACGTCAATTTGGAATCTCGATTTGAAAAGCTCTTTCCCTCGATCGGTGACAGCGATGGCCCGGCTCTCCGGAAGGCGGCGAATCCATTTCTGACGGATCATCATGTCTGTGATGGCTTTGCCCAAAGCTCCCGCCAGGTGGTGCTTTCTCTCAGTCCAATCCAGGCAAGGGCAGGCGAACGTACGCCTCAGCTTTCTTAGTGCATCCACGTCTAGACCCAACTCTAAGAACAGGTTCTGGCCTGAACGTGATAGCTCCAACTCGTCGCCGCGTCGACGTAAATAGCCGCCGTCCATGAGGCGTTCGAACAGTGTGACTCCCACACTTCCAGCCAGGTGACCGTAGCAGGTTCGGCCGAACTTAAGGTATCGGAGCTCCAGCGATTCTTTGGAGGTGCGGATCACGGGTGCGGGCGCGAGGAAGGCCAATCGCTCCAAAATGTTCGCCACTTCGTCGGAAGCAATGGAGTAGTAACGATGTCGACCCTGCTGGGTGAGCTTCAAGAGCCCCGCCGCGACCATTTTTCCAAGGTGAGAGCTTGCCGTTTGCGGCGTGATTCCGGCCAACATGGCCAACTCCGAGGCCGGTAGTCCATCTAAATTCATCAATGACGCCAATATCTTGCCGCGAGAGGGATCGGCAATGAGAGCGGCTATACGAGAAAGACTTGGTCCTACATTCATGATTCGACCCTAATCGAACTGTTATTGATATACAACGGGTAAGAAAAGAGGAGAAGGTTATGGAGGTGAACAAGGTTTCCGTCGAGGCCAGTAGGGAGTACCTGGTCAAAAATTTCCTCACCCTCCACCAGCTGGCCCGCGCCAGTGGGATGAGCGAGGCGAGAGTCCGGAGCCTCATTGAGCAAGAGTGTGTTCCGGGCCCATCCTATATTTTAAGGTCAGCGACTCATATATCCTCAAGTCTCCACGACCAACCCGAAGAATATAAGGGGCCAGTGGAGGAGTTCTTTTCCCCGTCGGTCACCTTCTGGATTGCGGCTTCGGAACAGGCCGTCCCAACAGGATCTCTATCAGAGGCCATGTATCAGCGGTTCGAGGTGGAATTTTTCGCAGCTTTGATTCGAAGGTCAGCCGGGGATCATGGCTTCGCCGATCTCTTTGACGACAAGGGCCGCCTGAACCAAACACGCGCCAAAGCGAGCGCTCGAGCCGTTTGGCGCGATCTCCTCAAAGGAACCTACGGCATTTGCATCAAGGGTCCCGTCACGGCCGATTCGGTGGTCCGAAAGGCCATCGCGGTTCATCGGGTGGCCTCGCTCACGAACAATGGAATGGCGCTCGAAATTGAGCCGTCCCGACGGGAGACGCTCGTCGCGGCCCTGAGAGAGTTTGATGATGTGGTTTCACATTTTGCTCCCCACGATTGGGCGCGCAGTTCCCGGAAGCGTCTGTTCGATGACCTGTTATTAAGATACGGTCTTCAGCGCGAGTTTCCTCGCTGTCGGTAGGGATGGCCCTGTGGTTGCATTTTGTTCATCGAATGCATTGCACGAGCCATCAGGAGCTCAGGGATCGTCCGCGTCTCATCTGCGTTCTGATCACCTGTTTAACAATTATTGTCACCGTGCCGGCCCAAGCGAGATGCATCGATTGGCTGAACGGCTTGGCAGGTCCGTTCGCGCAGATGAAAGAGGTGCTCCAACGGTACACTCGGAAACTCACAAGGATTCCAAAGGGTGAGCCTCCGAAGCATTTGGTACATTATGCGAGAGCGCGGCGATTGGCGCGAAATTTTGGCTTGAGGCTGAATGACTTAGACCTGGACCCTGACCCAGCGCCCGGGGGCGAGCAAGTTGCGGTATTGTACGCCCGAATGGGGCAGCAGATGAATGCAGAAGGAAAGAATCCACTGGTCTTCTTGAAACAAGAGGCTGCCCGCATTGTGGGACTGCGCGATTATATTGCGGAACTGGAGGCCAGAATCAAACATCAGGGATTTGAGGTGACATGGAACGAGAGCGGTGAAACATCATCTCGACGATTTTCGACCAAGATCGAAATTGGCGTTAATCGCTGCCTCCAATCAGAGGCCATTGCGGCCTGTATACTGTCCATTGAACACGAATTGGCCCATGAACCACAGGAGTGGATCCTGGAGAGTCGAAGGGTGACGATGGGAGAATTTGTCGATCGGTATCTCCCTGCGATTATCAAAGATGAACTCAGAGTCCGACTCAAGGAGCGAGCGATTTATAACAAATTGCGATCCTTGGGTCTTCGAGTGACACCTCTGGCGCTTACAGAGCTCACTCGTGAACTCTGGTCCGCTCAAGATAATGGCGCAACGACCACCGAGCTCTTGGAGCTTGTTGCGCAGGATTACAGGTTAGATGTTGTCCAGCAGCTGGCATCGTACTGGATAATTGAATATTACGAGAGCGACTTGCGCGGGATAGTTGAGATTGTTCGTTCATCCGATGAGAGCCAGCTGGAAGCGCGATTACGCGACTTTATGGCTTCGAGCGTGCGATACCAGCGCTTAGACGCGGACCAGCGGCCGCTGTATTGGAATGATCTTTTCGATGGAGCGGCTGCCGAGCTCGTGTCGTCGTCGGCCCTGACCGGCCGCCTCGCGAAAGTGAAGAACTTAATCAAATGAGAAAATGGAGATAAGGCGGACCTCGAATACAGCCCGCCTTTTTGCCTCACGAACAGCAGCGCAGTGCTGCGCCGTTGCCCTGCGTACAACGGCGCAGCCGTTTAAAACCTATTGTCCAGATTTAGATCCTGAGTCCGGAATACGTACGGTGCTTAGTCGGCGTCCAATCCATTACACAGTTCTCGTACCTGCTCGATGAGATATTCCGCTGCGGGACCCGAGCGATATTCCAACCGACTGGCATCATGGTACAACTCGAATTGTGGAATTTCAGGTGGATCTCCCGCCCATATGACAACCGCGGGATCGGCCGCCCGGACGTGGAGCGCTATTTGAACTTCCTCCTGGTTCGCGCGCGCAATCGCGTCCGCGAGTTCGCTGTCGCTGATGTTCGTCTCTTTATGGCTAGAGACGCCATTTACCGTCATGGTGACACTGCCGGGCCACACGGAGCACCTTTTCCAGTTGGCGTTTTGACCTTCTTTGCCGACTTCCAGAGAAAGCCACGGACCCATGTAAAGAGATGTGGCTGAAGCTGCGAAACTGGTGAGGCTCAGCAGTGCAAGAACGAGAGATAATTTTGTTTTTTTCAATTTCATAGAGAACACCCTCCCATTAGGTTGGCTGCCTAGTTAGGGGCGAGGAGTTCTGAGGTCAACGGACGCTGCTGGAAACGCTCAAATTGAATCTTATGCAGTGTTGTGCCCGCTCATGCGCAGTGCCTTATTGGAGAAATGCTAAAGTCGCGGGCGGAACGGATATCAACAACAAGTGTCACAACCCTCAACCGCGGTCTCCTCTGAACATTCCGGATGGACGCAAAAGCGGAAATCTTTTTTGCGGAGCCCGCCTAGTAACCGAACACGATTTCGATGATCTCCATGACGTCTGATCGCGAGAGCTCCGGGTGTCTTTCCAATATCGCATCCACGGCGGCAGAGACGGCAGAAGAATCAGGCGCAAGCACGTTCCCGGCGTTGTGAGTGTCCGGTGCCAAGTCGAACTTTTCTCTGTCGCCCAACGGGAAGCCTGGCTGTTGCAGGTCCGGATGAGCCCATTCAATCCCCGAGTCCGAAAGGCTCACGTCGGGACGTTTTGGATTTTCGAGAGGGTTCCCTTCTTGAAAGCTCCCGTAGATGCGGATGATATCTCCAATCTCATGCGGCGTTAGATGAGGGTAACGCTGGAGAACGATTGCCACCTTGCCCGATACAACGGCTGCGCCGAGCCCTGTGGAGTCGTATGGCTCTCCCACCGCTTCAACAATCCAGGTTACTGCAAGAACTAACGTCAGAACAGACACCATCGTCTTCATGTGAACCTCCAAGGATCCGGAACGGAGAAGGTTAAGGGATGTCCACGCTCATTTCCATGATAGAGATTTCATATGTACCCGCGCCCGATCCCATCACGATGAAGAGCTGATTATGCGCTCGTTTCCGAAAGCAGGTTAGAGGCCGAGATCGAGGCTTGATTTGGCAGTGGCGGAGATGCGGGAACACCGGACTACTTTATTTCGATTCGAGTCAGACGGCCTTAAATGATAGGGGCCAGATACCCTTCCGGGCAAATTTTTACCGTCAAGCTTCTGGATAAAGCGCTATGATATAGACCTATAGGTAAACTCCAGTTTAGGGCGGGATGCGAAAAGAACTGACAGCCTTTTGTCTAGTTGTACTGTGTCCGGCTGCACGGGCCACATTCCTGGGAGAACAGGTGGCCCGCTCTACGGTCTGTCACCAGGCGGTGCTCCCCAGCGAAACTGAGATCGAGGCGTGGGCGCAGACCCTTTCCGAGCAAAAGGGAGCGCTCTCGCGGCAACTGATCGCGGGCGACCCGGAGCCAAACTCGAAGTGCCAACAGACGGATACCGCCGAGCGGGCTCGATGTAAGCTGGGTTCATCTTACAATATTCTTTTGCTCTTACTCGGCAAGTACGGTGTTAATGCGAGCCCGTTGCAGGCGATTCCAGCTCCCCTGGCGCCGCCCACAAAACCGATCTCGCCTAATTCCATTCGGTCCCTGTCCTTCGATCAGTTAAGGATCGTGCTGGCAGCGTCGATGGATGCTTATCCCTACCTTCTTCCTCAAAAGCGAACCCTTCGTGTTTTTTACGGCGACATGACTCAAACCACGAGTTTTGTCGATGAGTACGAGGAGCCGATGGTTTCCATACCGGTTAAGAATCCTGCCGATGTGCCGGGAGTGCGAACAATTCGAGATAAGGCTTTGCTTGTCCATGAGTTCTGTCATTTCTTTGCCTATGAACAAGGCCAAATGGATGTGTCGGAAGGATGGCTGAAAGCCAGCAATTGGACGGCTCCACGTGAATTCAGAAGTGCCCGAGAAGCGGTCAAAGAACATGCGCATTTCAGATCTTCCGATTACCCTCGATTAGCCACCGAAGAAGCTGTGTCCCTCATTCGACGCTCGGGCAAGAAGGAGCTTGAGCGGCGGGTCACCGAGATCGATGTGAGTTCGCGACCAGCCTTTGTATCCGGTTATGCGCGAGACTCCGTGGCCGAGGACTTCGCGGAATCGTGTCTATCCTATCGTTACGACGCCAGGGAATGGAAAACGAACTCACCGCGCCTGGCGAGTAAGCTTGAGTTCATTAAGAATCATGTCTTTCGCGGACGCCAGTTTGTTCCGAAGAAGGAAGGCTGTGAAACGGGCGGCTCGACCGGCCCGGATGCCGGCAAAACCTCAACAACCCGCTAGATCGGGCGCGTCGTCGTGTCTGAAGATTCACTTCAGTTGAACGAGGGCCACCCACTCCGACTGGCCGCCACGAAACGCTTCGGACTCGAAAATGGTCCAGGGGCCGCTTCCCGCTCTTTGGACATATTCCCCAGGGGGATTGCGGTGGATGGGTTCAATCACGATCATCAGTACGCCCTCGGGTCCCAGGGTCGATGATCCTGAGAGCGTGGCCGAAACCACGGCGCGCACGGTGGGAACGGCTCCTGCGGGCGTGGGACGGGCGTCGGCTTGAGGAAGATTCAACATGGACTCCCAGCGGAACGTCGCCTCTTTTTGGGTCCACTGTGTGATCTGAAGAAGGATTCCAAACACAAACGCCTCAGAGGCGGTCGGCGGGGTTTCCACTACGAGCTGCGAACCCTGGGTCAGGGACGCTGTCCGCGGCAGCCCGAGCCGGCGGCTGTTGGCTTCGACCAATTCCAAGACTTTTTTCCCTTGTGGAAACAGGTAGGCCCGCCCGCCGTTGCTTTCTCCCACCTTTTCGCCGATCGCAATCACCTGTATCACGGTTTCGCGCGCGGTTTCCCAGAAGCTCATATCAATTTGCTTGAGCGCGGCGGCCGTCGGCAGCGGCGATGGTGCTGCTGATTCGGGGGTCGCTTTCGCCGCGGAGGTCGACTTGCTCGGAACATCGCTCGCGGACCCTGCCGCTGGCGCTGCGGGAGGGGCCGACCTAAACCCGGCCTCGTCATCCGTTTCCTCCTCCTCGGTGGCCGCGTTCTCAACCGCGGCGGAGGTCGGCTCGAGGCGGACCTCTTCATCCTCGGATTCCGTTGCCGGCTCGCCCGCCTCCCGCGAGGAAAGCGGAAGATCCAGCAGCGCTTCCATTTCGCGCGAGACCAATTCGCTTTGAGTCCGCAAAATATAGGCCACAACAAGAATAATCAGAACTCCGATCAGGGTGAGATGGGTGTTGGGATTTTGAGCGATACGAACCCATAAGGGCTTGGGCCGGGCGAGGAGTTGTTCAACATCGACCCCGCAGCTCGCGCAGTAGCGGTCCTTCGGCTGGTTGAACCCGCAACGCGGGCAATCCATCATCATAATGCTTTCAGGCTAACATCTCCGGTTAAAAGCATGCTACTGAATTCCTTATGCATACGCCCGTGATGCTCGAAGAGGTCCTTGGCCTTACCAAAGAGATTCAGCCGCGCTGGATTCTCGACGCCACATTCGGCCGCGGCGGGCACACACGCGCTCTGCTGGCCGCGTGTCCACAGGCTCGGTTGATTGCGATCGACCACGATGCCGACGCGGTTGCGTTTGGCGAACGGGAATTCGCGGAGGAGATTCGGACCGGACGCCTCGTGCTGAAACAGTTTAATTTCCATGATATTGGGTCACTGGAAATCCGCCCGCAGACTGGATTTGACACGATCCTGTTGGATCTCGGCGTGAGTTCTCCGCAACTCGATGAACCGGGACGCGGTTTCAGCTTTTACCATGATGGTCCGCTCGACATGCGTATGAATCAGGCGCAGGAGATCACCGCCGCCGACATTGTAAACAACTGGTCGGAGGTCGAGTTGAACGAGCTGTTCCTGCGTTACGGTGAGGTGCGCCGGCCCCACCGGGTGGTGCGCGCGATTGTTCAAGATCGTAAACAGAAATCTTTCACAAGCACCTTGCAGCTGGCGCAGTTGATCGAACGCGTGGAAGGGTGGCGGCGCAAGGGGCATCATCCCGCCACGACTTACTTCCTGGCGTTGAGAATGGCGGTCAACAATGAACTGACTGGACTTGAGGCCTGTATTCCGGACCTTATGCGTGTCTTGAACGATCGCGGTCGCCTTATCGTAATCACATTTCACTCTCTCGAGGACCGCATCATAAAGTATGCTTTTAGGAAGGCCTCAGAGTGGGGGGTCCCGCTGTTCAAGAAGGTGATCCGTCCGACACGGGAAGAGGAGCGCGATAACCCACGGGCCCGCAGTGCGAAGCTGAGGATCTTTCAACGTGGGAGCCAGCATGATTCGACGCCATCTTCATGAAATATTGCCCTTTATCAGTGTGCTCATATTGATTTCCACGCTTTTCACCTTGGTCATTCTGAAAATGGAAGTGCGGCGCATGGGCTACTCTGTGCTCAAGGCCACCCGCGAGTACCGAAAGCTGCAGGACCATCACCGCCTGATGACGATGGAGTATGCGCGCCTGACGCGCCCCGAACGGGTCCACAAGTATGCCGTGTCACGATTGACCTTGAACGACGCTCGCAACGGCCAGATCATCCAGCTGGCGGGGCGAACCCTCGCCATGCCCCAATGATGCGATGAAGAGTCGAATTCTTATCCTTTTCTCCGGATTTCTGGTGCTTTGGGGGATTTTGATCCTGCGCGCGGCCACTTTGCAAATCGCTCCCGACGCCCGCCTGGAGAAGCTCAAGCGCCGCAAATTTGAAACTTCGCTGCAGATCCGAACGCGTCGTGGTGCCATCCTGGATCGCCACGGTGTCGAGCTCGCGGCGAGTGTGCCAGCCTACTCGCTCTTTGCCGATCCAAAGATGGTCACCAATCCAAAGGAGCTTTCGCGCCGTCTGGGACGCTATTTGCGCCTTCCTGTCACCCGATTGCGCCAGCGCCTGAGCGATAAAGAACGACGTTTTATCTGGGTGAAGCGCCAGCTTACGGACAAACAGCGCGACGAGATCAAGAGCTGGGATCAGCCAGGGCTCGGATTTATTGAAGAGCCCAAACGGGTGTATCCGAACGGGAGCTTGATGGCTCAGGTCCTTGGATTTGTCGGAACCGATGGCAAAGGTTTGGAAGGTCTCGAGCTCGAATACAATTCGCATCTTCAAGGTCAGCTCAAGCGGATTCTGCTGCCCCGGGACGCGCGTGGGCGCCCGTTGCTTGAGGATGGGCGCGCGCTGACGGAGGTGCCTGACGGCGCCGACTTGCATTTAACAATCGATCATGAAGTGCAATTCACACTCGAGCAGGAGCTTGAGTCCGTGGTCAATCATTTCAATGCGGATTCGGCTATCGGGGTTGTGATGGAGGCGCGCACCTCGGAAATCCTGGCTTTGGCTAATCTCCCGTCGGTGGATCTGAATGAGGGTCCCAAAGGCCCGGCCTTCCGCCGCCGCAATCGTGTGGTGACCGACGCATTTGAGCCGGGGAGCACAATGAAAACTTTTGTGATTGCGGGCGCTTTGCGCGAAGGACTTGCCAGACCCAGCAGCCGGTATGACTGCGAAGGCGGACGTTGGAAAGTGGGGGGGCGCTGGATTTCGGAAGCCGATGCCCATCATGCCTTCGATTGGCTGACGGTGACGGAAATCCTGGCACAGTCATCTAATATTGGTACGGCCAAAATCGCATTTGACCTTGGTGAGGAACGGCTGTTCCGCGTGCTTTCGGATTTTGGCTTTGGGACAAAGACGGGCGTGCGTTTGCCGGGAGAGAGCCGAGGAATCATGAATCCTCTGCCCTGGCGGGCCCACCTTTTTAGCAACATTTCATTTGGTCAGGGTATCGCCGTGACTCCTATCCAGCTTGCCGCGGCCTACGGAGCGATTGCCAACGATGGTCTCTTGAAGCGACCAGTGCTCGTCAAATCCATTCGCCGGCCGGAAGCCGAGTTGCCAGAAGAGTTCGTTGCGGAGGATATTCGCCGTGTTTTGTCGGCCCGGGAGGCGGCGACCATGCGACTGATGCTCACCGCGGCTACTCAAGAGAGCGGGACGGGGGCACGAGCGCGCATCCCCGGCTACCATGTTGCCGGTAAAACAGGCACCGCACAGAAAGTGGACCTTAAGAAGGGTGGATATCTCCCAGATGCTTACGTTTCCAGTTTCGCGGGGTTTGTACCAGCCCATGACCCCCGTTATGTGATCCTTATTGCTGTTGATAATCCCAAGACCGCCTACTATGGCTCGCAGGTGGCGGCTCCTGTCTTTGGACGACTGGCGCAGTACCTCGTTCGACGTGCGGGCTTGCCGCCGGTGCTGATTTCCGAGCAGAATGTGATTCCTTCGCGTGGCGAAGCTGAATCTTCCCAATCGCCGCGCCATGAGCTTCGGGAGCGCGCCCTCGTGGAGCTTCGAGAGGTGGCGACGTCGGGTCGATCAGATTCAGATAAGGGCGAAGCCAAGAATCAGGAGCCCGTTGAGTTTCCCAATTTGCTGGGGCTGACATTGCGTGAAGCTTTAGGCAAGATTCGGAATCAGACGGGTCCGATTAAAGTGAGGGGACACGGCGTGGTTGTGCGCACAGTTCCCTCGGCGGGTGCCTCTTATCCCCGCCGCAAGCGTGTGACTCTGGTTTTGGAGAATCCAGACTGATGAAATTGGCTCAATTGCTTTCCATTTTCCCTCAGCTGCGCTGGGGGGAGGATATCGCTGAGGGTTCAGCGAATATGGACGTGCGCGAAGTGACGTCGGACTCGCGCCAGGCCGGCCCGGGTGTGGTCTTCGTCGCGATTCGGGGAACGACTTCAGATGGGCATCGCTATCTCCCTCAGGCCGCCGAACGGGGGGCCGTCGCTCTTATCGTAGAGGAGGATTCCGCCATCCCTAGCACCTATCGGGGCGCCGTCGTAAAGGTACCGTCCACCCGCCACGCGCTCGATCAAGTGGCGGCGCGGTTTTATGGATCGCCCGGAGATCAACTGTTCTGCGTGGGAGTGACGGGCACGAATGGGAAAACCACCGTGACCTATATGATTGAGTGCCTTTTCAATGCGTTTGGTTGGCCCACAGGGGTTCTCGGTACGATCGACCATCACATAAGCTCACACCGTTGGGTGAGTGGGCTGACCACTCCGGATCCGATTACGCTTCATCGCCGTTTGAGAGAGTTTGTGGCCCTCGGTGCCCGCGCGGCCGCGTTTGAGGTCTCGTCGCATGCGCTGGATCAGTCGCGTGGAATTTCCGTCCCCTTTGCGGTGGGAATCTTCACGAATCTCACACGCGATCATCTGGACTATCACGTCTCTATGGAGGCGTACTTTGCCTGCAAAGAAAAGCTGTTTTTGGAGTGGCTGGGCCGCCACTCGCAGGTGGCTGTGGCCGTCCTGAATGCCGATGATCCATGGGCGGCGAAGACGCGCGTGAAAGAAGGCGTGACCACGTGGACCTTCGGGCAGAACGCCGCGGACTTTCGCTTTAAAATTCTGAAGCAAGATCTAAGCGGAAGCCTCTTTCATCTCAGTACGCCTCGCGGAAGCGGTGAAGTCACGTTACCTTGCCCTGGACTGCACAACGTATACAATGCGGTCGCGGCGATTGCGGCCGCGCTTGCGGCTGGTGCGTCCTTGGAAACGGCCTGTGAAGCTTTGAGTCGGTTTTCTGGCGCCCCGGGTCGAATGGAGCGAGTCTTCAATTCACGCGGTCTTTATATATATATCGATTACGCCCACACCGACGATGCCTTGCAAACGGTTCTGCGCGCGCTCCAAGAGGCCCGTTCAGTAAGCGGCTCTTATGGACGCATTCTGACTGTATTCGGTTGCGGAGGCGACCGGGACCGCGGCAAACGCCCGTTGATGGGGCGCGCCGCGGCCGCAGCCTCCGACATCGTGATCATCACGTCCGACAATCCTCGAGGTGAAGATCCCCTTGCGATCATTCGTGAGATCGAATCGGGAATCCCAAGTGGGTGGCCCGGTGAAAAGATCATTGAGCCGGATCGTCGTAAAGCTTTGTCTCGAGCCTTGCAAACGGCGCGCGAAGGTGATGTGATTTTGATTGCTGGTAAGGGCCATGAGGATTACCAGATCATCGGCAATCAAAAATATGAATTTTCGGACAAGCGTGTGATTTCAGAGCTTCTCGGGGAGGAATCACAGCGGACGTAGGGTTTTGGGATGACGAATGCGCAAAGACGCTGGGTGTGCGCGGTGCAAGATCTTGTCGCCGCCACCAAAGGCGAGCTCCTAGGCGGGAGCTCAAAGGCGGGAGCGGGGGAATTCACGCGTGTCGGAACCGACTCGCGTGCGGATCTGACCGGCCGACTCTTTGTTCCCTTACAAGGTGAAAACTTCGACGCTCACGACTTCATTCCTCAGGCGATCACCAACGGAGCTGTCGCGGTACTTGTGCGTGAGTGGCGCTCCGAGTGGGAGCCACTCCGAGCAAGAGCGGCGTTTGTGCGCGTCGGCGATACGCTTCAGGCGCTACAGGCGTTTGCGCGTTGGTGGAGGAAGAAGCAGAACTTCCAGGTTCTTGCGATTACAGGGTCCAACGGCAAAACGTCGACCAAAGAATTCACTCATATGCTGCTACGAAAAGAATTTTCCACCCACGCCGCTAAGGGGAGCTACAACAATCACTGGGGCGTTCCAATCTCCATTCTTGAAGCCGGTCCCGAGCACACCCACTTGATTCTTGAGCTCGGAATGAACAAAGCGGGGGAAATCTGGCGTCTGTGCCAAATCGCCGAGCCGAACGTTGTGGTGGCCACCACCGTGGGGCGCGCTCATATCGGTGAGCTGGGCGGCCAAGATAAGGTGGCGCAAGCCAAAGAGGAAATCTATCTCGCGGCCCCCGACGCAATCCATGTCTTCAATATGGATAACGAGTGGACGATGAGAATGGCGGCGCGCTCCCATTCGCGGAAAATCGAATTCTCCGCCTTCAATCCGGAGACCGATGTGCATCTGCGGGCACAGAGGATCAACTGGGACGGACTTGATATCGTGGGCCACATCCAAGGGGTTCATAAGCAAAAATGGGTTCACGTGCTGGGGCGTCAGAATACAGTGAATCTGATGGCGGCGTCCAGCCTAGCTCTGGCGGCGGGAATGCATCCGGAGATCATCTGGAGTGAGTTCGATACGCTTCAGAACCAAGCCTGGGGAAGGAATCAGCTTTTGCGTCTTTCCAATGGAGCGCGTGTGCTTTTCGATGGCTACAATTCCAATCCTGACAGCCTTCAGGCGCTCCTCAAAAACCTTTATGAAATTGAAGTGGGCGCGCGCAAATTTTTGATCGCGGGAGATATGAAAGAACTCGGGACGTTCTCCGAGCAGGCCCATGTTGAGGCTGGCGAACGGGCGGCTTCCGTGGGATTTCAGGCGGTCTGGTTTATCGGTGAGTTCGCGGATGCGTTCGCACGTGGCCTAAAGAAAGGGGCGCCCATAAAAGCCTTTATTCAAAGTCGGGATGTGGACCCTGAAATCTCTCGGCACGTTCTCGGAATGTTGGAAGATGGTGACTTTGTGGCCATCAAAGGATCACGTGGCATGGCCCTAGAGCGCGTGCTTGCGGACTGGCCGTTAACCACCCCGCTGGGCCACAAACCCTAAGGGCAGCAGGCCTTATCGCCCGATGAATTAAGGAGTTGGATTAGATATGGTTTATCACTGGCTTTATGAGCTCTCCGACACCGTTCCGGGGTTCAATGTTTTCCGCTACATCACTTTCCGCACCCTAGTTTCCTTCTTTACCGCCTTTTTTGTTTGTTATTTCCTCGGGCCCTACTTCATCCAGACTTTGCGCCGACGTCACTTTGGCCAGAGCATCCGCGATGACGGCCCGCAGACTCACAAGAAAAAGCAGGGCACGCCCACGATGGGGGGCGGATTGATCCTTTTGGGCATTCTCGTACCGACTGTTTTTTGGGTGAATCTTTTCAATCCGCTCGTCTGGGGCGTCTTGATCGTGACCTTCGGGTTCGGAATGGTGGGATATTGGGATGATTGGCTCAAAGTCAGCAAACGTAACAGCAAGGGAGTCAAAGGCAAGGTGCGTCTGGCCGCGGAGTTTGCAATCGCATCGGCCGTGATTGGCTATCTGGTTTGGCAAAAACACATGCCGACCGTGGTGACCTTCCCCTTTTTCAAAGAGCTTCAGCTCGACTGGGGCTGGTTTTATGTGGTTTTCGCGGCCACCGTGGTGGTGGGATGCGCCAATGCCGTTAACCTGACTGATGGACTCGATGGGCTTGCTATAGTTCCGGTGATCATTGCGGCGACAACCCTGGGAATATTTTCCTACGTGGCGGGTCATGCCCGCATTGCCGAATACTTGGCCATTCCGTTTATCCCGGGGTCGGGTGAATTGGTGCCGCTCGCCGGAGCCGTGGTGGCCGCCGGAATGGGATTTCTGTGGTTCAACACCTATCCCGCTCAGGTTTTTATGGGTGACGTCGGCAGTTTGTCACTGGGTGGTTTTTTGGGAATCACGGCCGTGATCAGCCAAAATGAGTTTTTGCTGGTGGTGCTAGGGGGCGTATTTGTGGTAGAAGCCCTCTCTGTGATTTCCCAAGTGATTTCGTTCAAACTGACAGGCCGTCGTATTTTTAAAATGGCGCCGATCCACCACCATTTCGAGTTGAAAGGTCTTGATGAAACCAAGATCATCGTTCGTTTCTGGATCGTATCCATTTTGCTTGCGGCTCTGTCCCTGGCAACGCTTAAACTGCGTTGAAGAGGGCCCTCATGGAAGCAAGTGATCTGAAAGACAAGCGTATTCTCATTGTTGGCCTAGCCAAGACCGGGGTGACGTTGGCCCGGTTCCTTGTGCATCACGGTGCCGCTGTTACCATCAGTGATCATAAATCCAAAGCGGAACTTTCGAGTCACCTTGAAAAGCTGGAAGGGCTTCCGGTCACCATGGAGCTCGGGGGTCACACACCTAAGACGTTTCTGAATCAGGATCTGATTATTCTGAGCCCCGGGGTGCCACCCCACCTTAAGATTTTCGATTATGCCCGCAGTCAGGGTGTGGCGGTTACGGGTGAGCTTGAATTCTGTTCTCAGTTTGTGCGAGAACCCATTATCGCCGTGACGGGAACAAACGGCAAAACCACCACGACGAATTTGATTTATACCTTCCTCATGGAGTCTGGAGTGAAGCCGTGGGCGGGCGGCAACTTTGGCGAACCTCTGAGCGCGTATTTGATGCAGGAAGAAAAGGCTGATGTTCTGGTGCTGGAGGTGTCCAGCTTCATGTTGGAGCATGTACAGCGTTTCGGTCCTAAAAATATTGTCTTTATGAATTTGGCCGAAAATCATCTCGATCGCTATCGCACGATGGAAGAGTACGTCACCGCCAAGCGCAAGATTTTCTTGAACACCAATCAGGGGACTACAAGCATCTTGAATGCGGATGACAACGCGGTGGTGGAGCTGGCGCGGGATCCAATGGTCCAGCGCGGCCGGATCTTTTACTTCTCGCGCAAGCCGTCCCTCGAGCCTCAAATTATGAATATCGGAGGCGCGGTCGCCATCAAGTCCCAGGTGCGGGTGCGCACGGGGCCGGAGATCGAGTACTACTCGCTCGACAATATTAAGATGAAGGGGAAGCACTCCTACGAGAACATTATGGCTGCGATTCTAGCCGCGCGGGAACATGGCGCAAGGCATGAGGCCATCCAACGTGTTATCGAAAACTACAAAGGGATGCCTCACCGCCTAGAGTATGTGCGCAAGGTCGGCGGCGTCGAGTTTTACAATGATTCCAAAGCGACCAATGTGCACGCGGTCCTACGCGCGCTTGACGCCTTCGATGAGAACGTCATTCTGATTATGGGCGGCAAGGAGACCAATCTGAACTATGCGCCTCTGCGTGACAAGATCCAGCGCAAAGTCAAGACGCTGATCCTTGTGGGCGAGGCCAAGGAACGCATCAACCGCGATATTGGAGACTTCAGCGAGACGTTCCTCATCGGCACCTTTGAAGAGGCCGTGCTGATCGCCTATCAGAAGTCGCGCATCGGCGACACCGTTTTGCTTTCACCCGGTGCCTCGAGCTTCGATATGTTTGATTCCTATGTGGAGCGCGGCAACTATTTTAAGGAAATCGTAAATAAGTTCCGCTAAAGAATAAGTTCCGCTGAAGCGCTCCGGACCTTGGTCCGATCCCATCTATCGCGAATCCGTTGCGTCCACTAGACTGTGAGCATGCAGCTTGATCGTGGTGTGTTATTGGCCTTGTTTTTTCTAATCGGCCTTGGCTTGGTTCAAGTCTACAGCTCGAGCTTTATTTTCGCGACAGAAGTGTACGGGGATGGACTCTATTTCTTCCGCAAACAACTCGTATTTGCGCTTCTAGCGGTGTGCGCCTTGTTGTTAACCGCGTTGCTTCCGTGGCATGCGAGCCGACGGCTCGGTCTGGCACTTTGGGGAGTGGCCGTCATCGCCGTGATTGGAACGTTTGTGCCGGGGCTTGGCGTGGAGGTCGGCGGTGCGACACGATGGTTGCAATTGCCGTTTGGAATGCGTTTCGAGCCGGGCGAGTTGCTGCGGATCACCTACCCGTTTGCATTGGCTCCGCTCCTCACCGCGTTCGCCAAGAGCGAAATCAACAGGGCTTGGGGCCTGCGTTTTGCAGCCGCTCTGGCGCCATTAGGCATGCTCTATGCGCAACCGGATTTTGGGAGTGTGGTGTTGATCGCGCTTCTGATTTTTGGCCTGTTTTTGGCGTTTGGTTTGCCGTGGCGGTGGATCCTCGGTGCCGGTGCCATAGCCGTTCCCGTTCTAGCTATGATGATTCTTTCCTCACCTTATCGTCGCGTTCGCGTGGAGGCCTTCCTCAATCCATGGGCTGATCCGGCGAAAAAAGGTTTTCAGGTGATCCAGAGTTTACTTAGTTTTTATTCCGGGGGATTGACCGGTGTGGGCCTGGGTCAAGGGCAGGGCAAACTGTTCTTTCTTCCAGAGGCACACACGGATTTCACTCTCGCCGTGCTAGCGGAAGAGATGGGATTTTTCGGAGTCGTGAGCCTTTTGATGGTCTACGGCTTTCTTGTTTTCCGTGGATTTCAAGTGGCGCTTGTTCTGAAGCGCTATCAGGAGCGGGCTTTGGCATTGTCGTTCAGTCTGCTGCTGATGGTCTCGGTGTTTGTCAATATGGGAGTGGCGATGGGACTTTTGCCCACAAAGGGCCTTACCTTGCCGCTGATCAGTTATGGCGGCAGTTCCCTCTTGTGCACGGGGCTGATGGTTGGATGGTTGCTCAATCTCATTCGGCAATCCACGCTTCCGCTGAGCTTCCGTGAGAAAGAAGTGGAGTGACGGCGCCGTCGCCATCAAGTTAGGATGGTCATCAATGTCGAGAACTCCTTCTAGTCCCAAGGTTCTTATTGCGGCCGGAGGAACCGGTGGCCATATCTACCCGGCCCTGGCCATGGCCGATGCCTTCCGCCGTCTCTGTCCGGGTGTGAAAGTCGAATTTGTGGGGACCCCACATGGCCTTGAAAACAAAATCATTCCTCCCAAAGGCTACAAGATTCATCTCTTGCCGGTTGGTCGCCTGAACTCCAATGTTCCTTTGTGGGAGCGTCTGCGCACGCTCACGGTTTTGCCTTGGTCGTTCATTAAGAGTGCGCGACTTCTGCGTCGAGAGCGGCCGGATTTCGTGTTGGGTGTGGGTGGATATGTCTCCGGACCGGTACTGTTGATGGCATCCCTGCTGGGCTTTCGCTCCGCCATTTGGGAACCCAACGCCATGCCGGGCATGGCCAATCGCATCCTCGCCCGTTTTGTCGATGAGTGTTGGGTGGTCTTTGAAGAGGCCCGTGCGTTTTTGAAGAGCCGCCGCCTGCACACGGCGGGAATGCCGGTGCGCCAAGAGATTGAAGACGTGCCCGCCTTGACAGCAGGGGCGGCGCCGGCAACGACTGCGCCGGGTGCAGCGCCGGCCCCCGATCGCGGGGGCTTTCATATTTTGGTTTTCGGCGGGAGCCAGGGCGCGCGTGGAATCAACAACACCGTTCTTGCCATGGTCAAAGAGGGCGGGGAAGGACTGCGGGGCTGCCGGATCGTGCATCAAACGGGCGCCGCTGACTTCGAGCGCATCCGCGAGGGATATGCGGAAATCCCGCGTCGGGCTGGTAGCGATGGTGACCTCGCGCTTCCTCCTGTAGAGGTCGACGTTCGCGAGTATCTTCACGATATGGGGAACCAGTATGCCCAGGCCGATCTTGTGATCTGTCGTGCCGGTACGGGAACTCTCTCCGAGCTGGCGGCGTGCGGAAAAGCCGCCATTTTGATTCCGTTTCCTTTTGCCTCCGACGATCATCAGCGTAAGAACGCCGAAAACCTGAGGGACAAGGGGGCCGCCGTCTTGATCCTGCAAAAGGATCTCACTCCTGAATCTCTTCGGCGATCGATCGTGGATTTGCGTGAGCATCCGGAAAAAAGAAAACAAATGTCGGAACGCATCCGAAACTTTCATCATCCGCGTGCCGCCGAGGTTTTGGTGGCCGAATTTCTGGAAAGGATAAATCCCGATGCGACTTGCTAGCGCCAAGATTCATTTTGTCGGGATCGGCGGAATCGGCATGTGTGGTCTCGCCGAACTTTTGCATAACATGGGGGCTCAGGTCACCGGCAGCGATGCCTCTGAAAACAGTCAGACTGTGCGTTTAGGACAGCTCGGCATCCCCATCTTTCAGGGACATGATGCGGGGAACCTGGGTGATTGTGAGGTGGTGGTTTATTCCAGCGCGGTTCGTGAGGACAACGTGGAGTACCGCGAAGCCCGCGCGCGCAAGATTCCCTTGATTCGTCGGGCGGAGGCGCTCGCGGAGATCATGAATCTGAAACGGGGAATCGCAGTCGCGGGAACACACGGCAAGACCACGACGACCAGTCTGGTCGCCTCCCTGTTTCTTAAGGCTGGACTGGATCCCACAATCATCGTCGGCGGAAGATTGGATGTGATCAAATCCACAGCTCAGCTCGGCAATGGCGAGTGGCTCGTTGCTGAGGCCGACGAGAGTGATGGCAGCTTCACTCATCTCAGTCCGGAGATTGTCATCATCACCAATATCGATAATGATCATCTCGATCACTACAAGACACTTGAGAACCTGCAACGCGCGTTCTTAGACTTTGCGACCCGCATCCCGTTTTATGGCGTGGCCATTGTGTGTGGGGATGATCCCTACCTTCCCTCGCTTTTTAGCGGTTTTGGCAAACGTTGGATCACGTATGGTTTAGGTCCCAACAACGACTACATTTTAAGCCGCAGCGAGCGGGGGTGGGATGTCACGCATGAGGGTCGAAAGTTGGGAACCATGCGCCCGTCAATGCCTGGACAGCACAATGCCCTGAACGCGCTGGCCGCGACTCTTGCTGGCATGCAAGCGGGGATTGCGTTTGAGCTGGCGGCGAGCGCTGTGGAACAATTTGGCGGCGTGGACCGCCGATTCCAGCACAAGGCCACGATCCGCGGAATCGATTTTTACGACGACTATGGCCATCATCCCACGGAGGTGCGTGCGGTGCTGAGCGGCTTCAAAGAAAAATTTCCTGATCGTCGCCTCGTGACGATCTTTCAGCCTCATCGCTACAGCCGCACACAGATCTGCTGGAACGAGTTTCTCACCTGTTTTAAATCCGCCGACGTTCTGTATGTTTTGGACGTGTATGCCGCTGGGGAAGCGGCCCTGCCGCAAGTGAGTGGCGATCGGCTGGCGCGGGAGGTGGATCATCCGGATTGTCACTACCACTCGCGTGCCAAGGATCCTCAGCTGGTCACGATCAAAGAGACTTTGAAGCCTGGGGATGTGGTTCTCACTTTGGGCGCTGGCGATGTGTCGCGGCTGGGTGAACAGATGATGGAGTCCTTCGCCAAGGGTCAGGCTTAGGAAGGCGTGGATGGGATGAGCTTTCACCCTCAAATTCGGCGCAACGTCCCCCTGAAAGACTGGACATGGTGGAAAATCGGCGGGCCCGCGGATCACTTCTGCCTTCCCTCGTCGGTAGAGGAAGTGCTCGCGGCCGTGCGATTCGCGCAAGACAAAGAATTACCCCTTACGATTCTCGGTGGCGGCACGAACGTCCTTGTGAGTGATGCCGGCATTGAGGGCCTCGTCATCTGCATGCGTGAGCTGAAGCATGTGGAGAGCGAGGAGCGCGACGGCCGCCTCCAACTGACGGCGCTGGCGGGAACGCCCAAGTCCGAACTCACCAAAATCTTCTTGCGCCGGAAGCTGGCGCCCGCATTGTTTTTATGCGGACTTCCGGGGGATGTGGGGGGTGGTGTGGTGATGAACGCCGGAGTGTCGGAGTCCGTAGTGCCGCGCGAATTCGTGGAGATCGTGGACTGGGTGGACGTGCTCCCTCTCAAAACCCTTCAGATTGAGCGGAAACTGAAATCCGATTTGCGTTGGACCTACAGGGCGTGCACGGGCTGGCAGCCGGGGATCCTTGTACGCGTGGGCGTGAGCTGGGAACTCAAAGTCATAGACGAGATTCCACGCGCGGTTAAGGAAGCCACCCGGAACCGCCTGCGCCGTCAGCCTCTGGAGCTTCCCAGCTGTGGGAGCACGTTCAAAAATCCGGAAGGAGCCAAAGCTGGCGCGCTTATTGAGCAGGCGGGACTTAAGGGTTATCAAGTGGGCGGAGCCCAGGTGTCGGAAAAACATGCCAACTTTATTGTCAATCGCGGAGGGGCCCGTGCCCAGGATGTCCACGCGATCATTTTTCACATTCAGCAGACAGTAAAAAATCTATATGGTTTCACACTGGAACCAGAAGTGAAATTTATCGGCCGTGGGACTGATAATTTGCGTTAAAGATGGGGTTTTGGCCGCGGCGCGTGTATGACATGGGGCATGCGGTGGTCGACCGGGTCTTCCCCTCAAGCTCTCAATTTCTGTGGTCTTCTCAGTATTTGTATATCGCTGTGGGCCGGGCTCTGCGGCTGTGCGAGCACCACGAAATCCGGTGAGCGTCTTTGCGACAACATCATTTTGCGCGAAGGCAAAATCGCGCTCGGCAAAAATGAGAGAACTCTGGTTTGTGGGTCCTCTGCGGGCATGGAAGGCTGGCAGGACGTACCGCTTCCCCAGGCTCAATATCACCTGAGAGTGTTTCTGCAAAACGAAGGATACCTGGCTCCGCGTTTCGAACGCGAGGGGAGTACCCTGCACGTCTGGGCTGGTCCGCGCCAGGAGATCGCGGAATTCATTATCGAGGGTGCAGGAGAGGTCTTGGACCGCTCTGAAAAGCGGGAGGTCGTAGGTGAACCCCTCACACCGGCGAAGCTGGACGAGATCGAAAAGTGGATCAATGTGCAGCTCCGAAGCCAGGGTTACGCCTGTCCCGAGACGGAGGTCGTGGCACAGGTGTGGGATCGGAAAGTGATTGCCCATGTGAAACCCGGGCCGCGTCGTCGCATTGTGGAGGTCCAACGGGAGGGATTCGATGGCTTGGACGCGGAGATTCTGGCCCGCTATCAGGCTTTCAATGTGGGTGACTGGTACGATGTGCGTGAGCTCGAGCTAACCACGGCCCGTATGCAAACGGATGGGTTATTCCAGAGCGCATATTTCGATACTGAATGTCGCGGTGAAGATGTTCATCTCAATCTCCACGCCCTCGTGGGAAAACCTCATGTGCTGCGATTTGGAGTTGGAGCGTCCACAGAGGAATTTCCGTTTGCGGATGTTTGGTACATAGATACGCGCCTCGACGATCGTGGGTCTTCGCTGGAGGCGCGATTGCATACGTCGCCGCGCGAGCAGAGCCTATCAGGTTCGTCTAAGATCTACCGGGTGCCTTGGAGCCGACGCACTTTCTTTGGTCCCCGATTTAAACTGGAGCGCGAGTCGGAACGCAGCCACGAGGTTTTGAGCGCTGAAGCCGGCGCGGATTTAGGACGTCAGTGGGACAGATGGAATTTGCGTATGGAGGGCCGCTTCGGTCCGACATTGAACCATGTGAAGACCGTACGCGGGGTCGGCCCTGAAGATGTTTCCTTCCTCAGTTGGCGGGGCGTGGGCATGGTGATGACTCACCCTTACGAACTTTACCGACGGGACCAGTTTTACGGGTGGAGCGCCTCGCTGGACTACCAGGGGCAACGCAAAGGGATCGGTTCCGAGCTGAACGTGGACCGCTATGAACTCGACTTCAGACATCTCTACAATTTTCGCGGATACTCGCCTCCATTGTTCATATTGGGAAGCCGGATTGAGGCTGTTGGCGTGGACACAAACCCCGTGGACTTGGAACAAGACCGTACCCTCTTGCCAGTCGATTACCGGGTCGCCTATGGCGGCGATCAAAACCTGCGCGGCTTCGGACGACGCGTATTGGACAACGACGGGCTAGGATACTTGACAGCACTGTATCTCGGGTTTGAACTGCGTCTCGTGGATGAACTGCCTTATAAATTGGAACCATTTCTGCTGTGGGATGGAGCCAAACTCGGAGAAAAGCGTTACACTCTGGGGGAATCGGTTTTTACCTCCCACGGAGCGGGCTTGCGCTGGCCTTCGCCGTTTGGAACTCTTCGTGGTTCCGCGGCCCGGGGTCGTATTCTGAATGAGACACCAGCCACTCAGAAGTATCCTGAGGAATGGGTCTATTTCGTGAACTTTGGTCAGGAGTTTTGACCTATGAGGCTGATCTGGAAGATCCTCAAGCGTCTGATTTTCATCGGACTGGGATTGATTCTTCTGTTGGCGATCCTTGGTGGCAGTGTTCTTTTTTGGATCGTCCGTTATCCGGATTCGGCAAGGCGTTTTGCGGAAAACCATCTGTTACCCGCTGACCTGAGGGTCACATGGGAGCGGGTGGACGCAGGCTTTCAGTGGACGGGAGGCTTGAGCTGGCGTTTTCATTTGCAGGGCACGAACATCAGTATCAGCAAAGGCCAGCCTCAGGTTCAGGTGCCCCTTTCAGAGTTGTCGACGGACGTCAGTCTGGCGTTTTTTCAGAGGCGCCCAATTGTTCACGTGAGTCATCTTCGGGTGTTGGCGCAAAAGCCTTTGCAGTTGCGTTTGGATCCGTCTCCGGAGGTCACGGACGAGGAGCCCAAAAGCCTTTATCAACAAATTGAGAGCTATCTTCGTCTTCTCGCTCTGGGGAAGAATTACGCGCAGATGGATTCGGCCGAGATCCGAATTCCCGAATTCCGGTTCGCGCGCGGCGAGGAACCGCCCACGGTGCTTGCGATCCATCTAAAAAGACCGGCGGAGGGCAAAAGCACGGACACGTTGATGGTCAAACTCGGCGCCCAGCGCGAACGCCTGAAGGCCCAGCTGGACGGGGCCCTGAACTTCGCGGAACTGGAGAGCGAACAGCCCTTTATGGAGGGAAGACTGAAGGCCGACGGAGCCGGTGCGAAGGTGGACGCTTTGTTCAAAGCCTCCTACACGGGTACCAAGATTGATTTGCGTGTGAGCGGAAATGTGGCCTACGCGCTCAAAGGCAAAATGCTGCAACTTGCGCCGCAAGTGGCTCTGATTATGACCCGTGAAGAGGCGGATGTGCGTTTGGAAACCGCGGTCGCGGGACTTGTGCCCACAAATGCCGTCGATGTGAAAAAGATCACGGGGCATGTGCGCTGGGGCATGCGTGACGATACGGACTGGTTGGCGACAACCATGAGCTTTCGCATCTGGGCCCCGGTGGAGCTTTATCTAGTCGATAAGGACATGCGGCCCCCTCTGGAAAAGGCGTGCGAATGCAAAATTCCGGAACGTCTGATGGTCACGCTGAATGGAAAGTTTTGGCCAAAGACCCTTATGGAACTGAAAGCTCATCGGCGGCCCGTTGTTGATGGACGGATTCAGGTGGAAGGCGTTCGGAACAAGCTCTTCAACGCGGATTTGGCGGCGCAAGTGCGAGTGGACCGCGAAGGTGAGGAGTGGAAGATCTTTCCAACATTGGATTCCACGCTCCATATTCAGAGCTATCAGGGTCTGCGGCGCTATTTGGACGCCAAAGGGCTCATTATTCCCGCGCCGCTCGATGTGCTTAACGGCGAGATTCATATTGAAGCCCAGAGCCAGGTGACGCGCACATCTACTCAGAGTCGCACTCCCGTGCACGTCGCCGTGAACTTGGCGTCGCCCAACCAAAAAGTGGATTTGCAGATCACGACCACCTTAGTGCTCGATTCCGAGCTTCGCAATCTGGATGTGTTTGTCGATGTCCTGGTGAATGCCTTGGAGTTGGAATTGCCACCGCTCGATCCCATCGCGGGCTTGCCAAAGGTCATATCTGATCCGCGATTCCTCTTTCAACCTCCACCCTCGAAACAAGCCAAGGTTGCAGCCAAAGGAAAAGCTCAGGGCTTTAAGGTGCGCTTTTACTTTGCGGCGCAAACCGCAAGTCCCGGGGTGGTGAAACTTCTCTCAAAATACGCGGATCCCTTTATCCCGCTGACCCTTAACTTGAAGCGGTCTCTATCGGGGGACTTGGATGGGTTCGTTAAAATCGAGCCCTTCGAGATTCACTATCTCAGGCGCACGGTGCATGTGGAGCAGCTGCGAGTGGTGATGCCGACTCGAGATGACGCCAATATTCCGGTGGATGGCCGATTCCGTGTGAATCAGACTCAATACCGAATTTTTGTGGACGTGAGTGGGACCTTGCGCGCGCCTTCAATCAAACTCAGCAGTGATCCCTATCTGCCTCGCTCGGAGATTATTTCTGTTTTGCTCTATGATCGCACAACCGACCAGCTCGCGGGCGGCGATACGGACGCGGTGGGAAATTTCGAGGCGGCTCTGGCGGACCGAGCGATTGGTCTGTTTGGATTGTGGGCTTTTGCTTCAACGCCGATTCGCAGCTTTTCCTACAATGCCGTGACCAAAGTCTATTCGGCCACTGTCAATTTGGGAGGAGGGGTTACGGCCACCGTGGGAACCACCTGGGAAGAGGCCGCTCATCTGGAAGTTCGCAAACGGGTGTCCAAACGTTGGGTGTTGACCGCATCTTGGGATCCCAATCAGGAAACCGAGCGTGCCGGGCAGCTGGTGCTTCAGTGGGAAAAACGATTCTGAGAACGCTCTGACGCCGGGCTTGTAGGTCGAGTCGTGTCCACCGTATGATAAATGCATGACAGCTGAACACAGGACGTGGCGAAGTCGACTTTTTTGGCCATTTTTGGTGATGGGATTGACGGGAGGCGCGGGCGCGGGCGTACTGATCGCGCATCCGGAGTGGGTGAAGATCCAAAGTATTCAAATTGATCTAGCGGACTCTTCCGATCAGCATCTTCTTTTTCAAAGAATCAGATCCAGTCTTCTTCCACAGTTGCGGCATTTCGAAGGAAAGTACTTCTGGCAGGTCTCTCTGGCCACGGTGATGGAGTTGGCGATCAAAGACAGGAGGGTAAAATCAGCTTCCCTTTTCCGTGAGTTTCCATCGCGGCTGCGATTGGAAATCCTTCCTCACACTCCCGTACTTGGCTACTTGGGAAGTGACGGACGGGTCTATCCGGTGGCGCGCGACGCGACCTTGCTTCCCCCTCAATCGCATCATGATGCGCCCGATCTGCCGTTCTTGCGCGGAGAGGATTTGAAGGATGAACCGGGCTTGCGTGAGATGGCTCTCGAACTGTTTGCCGCGATTCCGGATTCAGGTCCACTGCAAAAGGCATCGGTGTCCGAAATCATTTATGCGCGCAAGGAGGGATTCAAGATTTTTGTAACGGGCGCCAAAGCGGAAATCAAAATGGGAGACCAAGACTTTGGTCCGAGGGTCTCGCGCGTGAACAAAGTCTTGAGCTACCTCGAGAGTCGCAATGTTAGAGGTCGCGTCATCGACGCTCGCTTCTCGAAGAAAGTTGTTGTCAGAGTGCGTAACACTCCCTAGCCTAAAATCAGGGAGCAAGGAAGCTCGTTCACAACTTTAGTTTTACTCCTGTTGGGGATGCACATGGCAAAGGACGCCAAAACACAAGCCCGAATCATCGCTGGGCTGGATATCGGCACAACCAAGGTCGCCTGCGCCATAGGTCGATGGGATAACGGACAACTGGATATTATTGGGGTCGGGACCGCGCCCAACTCAGGCATGCGACATGGGGTGGTCGTGAATATCGACGCCACCACGGACGCGATCAAAAAAGCCAAAGACGAAGCGGAACTGATGGCCGGCCAACGCATTGAAGGCGTATGGCTTGCGGTCGGCGGTCAACATGTGCAAGGCTTCGCCTCCGGTGGCATGGTCGCCATTCGCAACAAAGAGGTTCAACAAGAAGACATCGACCGCGTGATTGAAGCGGCCAAGGCCGTGGCGATTCCGCAAGACCGACAGGTTCTGCATGTTCTTCCACAAGGCTTCCGGATTGACGGCCAAGTGGGGATATTCGATCCAGTCGGGATGTCGGGAGTTCGTCTTGAGGCCAGCGTGTTTATCATCACGGGCAATACGTCGGTGATCCAAAACGCCACCAAGTGCACGCAACGTGCGGGATTGAAAGTCGAGGGGCTGACACTCCAGCAGCTCGCGTCCGCTCTTGCTGTACTTTCGCCTGATGAGAAAAACCTAGGCGTGTGCGTGGTGGATATCGGCGGCGGGACCTGTGACCTGATCACGTTCTTCCAGGGGAGCGTGATCCATACGGGATTGCTCCCGGTCGGCGGGTACAATTTCACTCATGATGTGGCGATCGGATTGAAGACCACTCAGAACCACGCCGAAACTTTAAAACGGAAATATGGGTGCGCTCTGCCGGAAATGGTGAGCGAGGATGAAGCAATCGAAGTGGAGTCCGTGGGCGGGCGCAAGCCGCGAACGCTGATGCGCCGTGATCTCTGTGAAATTCTTGAAGCCCGCGGCGAAGAGGTCCTCGAGCTCATCCATCGTGCGCTGGAAGAGAAATCCTTGCTGGCCCAGTTGGGATCGGGCGTGGTGGTCACGGGAGGCGGAAGTCTCCTGCATGGGCTCGTGGAGATGGGCGACTTTGTGATTGATGTTCCAGTCCGTAGAGGTTGGCCCGAGAAGGTGGGCGGTTTGGTGGATGTGGTTCGCCAACCCTCATGTTCGACCGTGGTCGGCGTGATGCTCTATGGATTGAGTCAGGATAAGGAGCGCGCCCCCGGCCCCGAAGTTAAGGTGGCCGACTGGACTAAGAAAATGAAGAATCTTTTGGGTATCTAGGGGCATAGAGGGGGGTCTATGTTTGAGTTAGAAGAGAACGCCAATTTCGGAGCCAATATCAAAGTCATCGGGATTGGTGGCGGTGGCGGCAATGCCGTGCAAACCATGATCGAGGGTGGACTGAGTGGCGTGGAGTTTTGTGTCGCCAACACCGACCGCCAGGCGCTCGCCGCCAATAAAGCTGAAGGTAAAATCAATCTTGGGCGCGAGTTGACAAAGGGTCTGGGCGCCGGCGCCAACCCGGAGATCGGCCGGCGCGCGGCCATTGAATCTTACAACGATATCGTTGCGAATCTCGAAGGCGCGGACATGGTCTTTGTGACCGCCGGAATGGGCGGTGGGACTGGAACCGGGGGCGCTCCCGTGGTGGCGAAGATCGCCAAGGAGCTCGGCGCCCTGACCATCGGCGTGGTCACGAAGCCATTTATCTTCGAAGGTAAAAAGCGCAAGAAGCATGCAGAAGATGGGATCCGTGAGCTGCAGGAAAACGTCGACACGCTGATCGTGATTCCGAATCAAAAGCTGCTCACGGTTGCCAGCGAGCGCACACCGCTGCTAGAAACATTTCGCAAAGCGGATCAGGTGCTCTTGCACGCGGTAAAGGGGATCTCCGATCTCATCAATATACGCGGTTTGATCAACCTGGACTTTGCGGACATCCGCACGGTGATGCAGGCTAAGGGTATGGCCATCATGGGCTCCGGACTCGCGACGGGCGATAACCGCGCGATTGAAGCCGCGACCCAGGCAATTTCCTCACCACTGCTCGAGAATATCTGCATTGATGGCGCGACCGGCATTATTATCAATGTGACCGGCGGAAGCGATCTCACGCTCTGGGAAGTCAACGAAGCGTCCACATTGATCACCGAAGCTGCGCATCCGGACGCCGAGATCATCTTTGGCGCCGTGATCGACGAGAATATGGGCGACAACGTCAGTGTGACCGTTATCGCGACCGGGTTTGGGACTAACGCGTTCAAAAATACGAGTGATCAGATTTCCAAGATCAATACCGTGACTGAGCAGCAGCTGATGAACGCGGGCATGTCGCGCCTGACGCAAGAGTTGAGCGGCGGCCAGCGCTACGAATCCATTAATCTCGGCAGCGAGCCCGAACCACAGCTGCCTCCACAACCGACGGTCGCAACTCCGGCATCGACCCCGCACGCACACCCACACGCAAATTCGCACCAGCACCAGCATCAGCATCAGCATCAACACCCGCATTTGAATCCGGCACCCTCGGCCGATACCCTTGCTTCGGCGATGGCTCAATCCGCGACGATGCCAGCGGTAGGAACAACCACCCCGACGGTGGGGGGGGCATCGCCCGCCGGTTCCAGCAAGGCGCAGACCAGTTCGCTTCCGCGCGAGGTTCTTCTTGCAAAGGCACGTGCGTATCGCGAGAGCCAAATGGGCCGAGATCCGAACTCACCGGAGCAGCTCTCCATGGATGTGGAGGAAGCCATGCCCCCGCGACTGACGCCGGAGCCGGCACGCTCTCCGTTCGAAAGTGAAAGTCTCGATGTTCCGGCGTATCTCCGTCGTCGATGCGGACTTGGGTTTGACCAACCGGATGGGGCGGAATAAGAGCGAGCAGGGTAAGGTCAGGATCATTCGAATGGGGTCATAAAATATCGATAAGATGTGTGTCGAGCTCGGGCCTCCATTCGACAATATTCGGATGTCGGCCCTCATCTAATTAAATAGGATCAAATTTGATCTTACGGGAGGGACTTCTTCGGACGCTTACAAAACGGCCGTGAAACTACTCAGTCATAATCCAGTATTCAGTAAAGCCATTGCAGACATATTTCGTTACCCCGTTAACGCACCCGTAGCTCCCACAACTGCCTCCGGGACCGTGACAACCGTAGACGCCACAACTTCCCCCAGCCGGGTGGCAACCGTACACTCCACAGCTCCCTCCCGGACCGTGACAACCGTAAGACCCACAATTGACTTCGGAACCTGCGTCTGAAAATGTGGCTCCTAAGCAGAGAGCCAATAGAATCATCAAAAAAATACTTTGTGCTTTGTTCATCATTACAGATCCTCATGTAATAAAATTTTTAAGATACCGGTATGGCCCTGCACTAGAATTATAGATTTCGAGTGTGGGTTTACTCCTGCAAGGGCTTTGCCAGACATGATCTAAGGATAAGTCGATCCCCAGCAGGGGCTATGTAACCGGACCGTCGTTGTTTGTGTGCGTCCTGGATGGTTATGGAGCTTCGGTCGGAAATAGGGCGATAAGTCCCGCCTATGTTGAAATGGTCAAAGATCTTCAAATTGGAGGCGTACTGCCTCATCCTGGCTCGATGAAGCCGGACCTAATGGTAAAGGACTATCGAGAGCTTCAAAGCGTTAGTCGAGCTCCCCTTTTGATCGGGGTTGACTATCATGCCGTAGACAACGACGGCCTGGGTGGCAAGGTTTTTGGAAGGGATTTTGGTCTTGGATACGGCTTTGGATTTATGGAGCAGAATGGTCGTTATTCGAGAGAGTGTTTTTCACAGCTCGCATATCTTAATGCCTTCTTGCACAAGGCGGTTGGCCTGAATCAGGCGCTAGGACCGACCATTGAAAGGAACCAGCGAAGTCCAGTGCTGGATAGACAAGCCGATTTTGTGGCTCCTCGCGTTAAGGACCTGATCGGACACTTTGATCGCCTAGGCGTAGTCACCACGATGAAGCACTATCCGTACACGCCGTGGTTCTCCATGACAAGTCCGAGGACACGCAGGTCCCTCAGCCCACGGTCCATGAGATCCTTAACATTTTTCGACAGGTTTCCGGGAAGACTGACTTTGCCATGTCAACACATCTTCTCAACTTCAATATCGACCCTGATAACATGGTTACCTTCTCTAAGAAGTGGATCGAAGTCCTCCGAAAAGACATTGGCTTTGACGGGATTCTCATGACCGATGCACTCTTTATGTTCGACCGCTATCCGGCAAGTGTTAGGCAGATGGAAGCTCGATGGCCCCAGGACGAGATTCCTCTCAAAGAGACATCATCCATTTTTGCCGCTCGCGCAATTTTAGCGGGACATGACATGGCTTTCCTTGAGGGAACCGCAACCAAAACATACAAGGTATTTAACGATCTTCTTTACGTCGCTTGTCAGGACAAACCGACTGGTAAAGAGTTGAACCGGCGCATTTTGGAGTCTTATGATCGGATCACTCGATATAAAGAGAAAAACAAAGAGGTTCTCACCGAAGCTCTTAAGTTACAGCGAGATGGGGAATTAAGCTGTACCCCACAGGGTGTAGCGGAGTTTGAAAACCTCAAGAAGAAAATTGAAGCCCTAAACATCACCCCCTTGCACGGAGCCACGGCCGGTCGAACGGAAGAAAGAAGCAGAGCCACTCGGTGATGCATGCTCGCGAGCCCGACTCTTCTAAAGGGTGAGGACATGGATCAACAAGGGATTGCATGGCCTGGCGGACGCACCTCACTAAGGCCCAAAATCCTCAAGATTCAGAGCACGATTGGTCTTACAAAACCATGGGCGACCGGCATTTGATTACCGAATGGACACTGTCCAAATCTAAACAGGGGCTGTCCAGAGTGTAGACAGCGGGATGGAGTCCGAAGCGCGCGGAAGTTGGTCTCACACTTGCTCTATATCCAAGTAACCCCATACCCCCCAATACCCCCACTACCCCTATTAAGGCCTGCTCCCACAGGCCTTATTTTTAAATTGTGCCGATTCCTTGAAGCTCTACAATGAAAGCATGAGTTCACGTCGTCTGGGTTCTCATTTTGTGCCTTCGATGGCGATTGGCCTCGCCTGCGCGGCGGCTTATCTCGCCGTCTGGAGCGCCGACTATGTCCAGTGGGACGACGACGTTTTTATTCTTTCCAACCCTATTCTGAACCTGCCTTTTCTCGAAGCTGTCTCCCTGGCGTTCACTCGCTTTTTTCATGGCGATTACCTGCCGTTAACTCTGATGAGTTATTGGCTTGAGGTTGCCGTATTCGGTGTGAACCCCACGGTTCAACATGTGGTGAATTTTGCCCTTCACCTGTTGAATGTGGGCCTTATCGGGTTGATCGTGGCGCGTCTTTTCGGCACACCACCTCTCACCTGGTTCGTAGCAGTGGTGTTCGCGCTGCATCCACTTCAATCCGAGCCCGTGATGTGGGTGAGCGAACGCAAGGGACTGCTGGCGACCACTCTCGCTCTTAGTGCGGCGTGGTTTTCTCTTCAGGCGGAGGGGGAGCGACGACCGCGGTACATTTTGTTTTACCTCCTTTCTTTTGCGCTGGCCTTGCTCGCCAAGGCGAGTGTGGTGTTGCTTCCTTTGCTCCTTCTGATAGGGGAGAGAGGCTGGCCTTCTTTGTGGCGCAAGCATCTTCTTGCGCTGACATTGAGTGGGGTTCTCATTGGGGTGAGGTTCTTCGCGTATTTTCAATCCGCGCCAAGCCTTAGGGCCCAAATGGAAAGCACGAATTATTGGGCACGGATGCCGGTCTCCGTCTTAAACGCGCTTGGATTTTACCTGCGCTCCTTTTTGTGGCCGCTCGAGCAAAGCATTATCTATCCGCCCTTTCACCTCGGAACTGACCTCGTGTTGAATCTGGTAGTTCTCTTGCTCGGCATTTTGGGTGTGGGGTGGTGTTGGCGCAGCACGAGGATTCGGGGTAGAGATCGCGGGGCCTCGGATCCCGCCTCCGGCCTCGGCACCGGCTCCGTTTCCGGGCCCGTCCCGGTCCCCGCGAATGCCCTCGGCTCCTATGACCATCGCTTCATATTTTTTTCCTTGCTGATCCTAGTCCCTCTTTTTCCCGCTCTGCCGTGGATTCCGCGCTTAAGCTATGTCAACGACCGTTATCTTTATCTATCCTGCGCCGGTCTCGCCGGACTTGTTTACCTGTGTCTTGAACGCAGGCTCCCTAATCGCGCTCTCAAGTCGATTTGGATGGCCGCGTTGCTAGTCCTTATCTATCCCACGCACTCACGTTCGCGGGTTTGGCGGACGAATCTTACATTGTGGGAGGACGCCGCAGCTAAGATGCCCGCGAGCGCCCTCGTTCACCTGAACCTCGGTTTGGAGAAACTGCGTTCCGGCGACTCCAAAGGCGCATGGCAGAGTTTTGAGTCTTCCGCCCGCTTCGGAGAATCCGATGGCGTTTCCGCCTTGGCCTACAGCAATCTCGCCATGATGGCGTCTGATCCCTCGCAACCCGAACGCTTCCACTTACCGATGGCCTATGGACTTTTTGAGCGTGCCTTGTCATTTCCAGCCGCACCCGCGGACCGGTACACGATCCGGTTCAACCAAGCTGTCTTGCTTCGGCAGATGAATCGCGCAGGGGAATCGAGGAAAGCTCTGCAAGCCCTTTCACAAGAGCTGGCGGAGACCTCCGACCTCAGACTCCTGCCGATTTATAAAGCTGTTAATGACCAGCTTGCGTCGTTGGCGCGGATTGGGCTTTGAACCGCGAGACCGGGCGGAGTAAAGTCAGAGCTTGGTGGTACAGGCTCTTTTCGTTTCGGACATTCATATTCGTTCGCCTCAAGATCCGAAGTGCGCGCTGTTTTTGCGTTTGCTGGAACGATGCCGTGAGCTTCCAGGGCTCCCCCAACTGTTCCTTGTCGGTGATATCTTCGATTTGTGGATCGCCGATCGCCATCATTTTGTGCAATGCTATCAGCCGGTGATCGATCGTGTGCACGCGCTCAGGCAGGGCGGCGCGAGGGTTCATTATTTTGAAGGCAATCATGACCTCGACCTCCGCGTATTCTGGCAGGAACAGCTGGGCGTGGATGTGTATGAATCGGCTGCGTACTTTGAGATTGCAGGAAAGACCGTTCGTGTGGAACACGGGGACCAAATGGATCCCGAAGACAGCGGCTACCTTTTCCTGCGTTGGCTCCTGCGCACGCGTCCGATGCGCGCGGCCGGTCGCCGCCTGCCCAATCGGGTTGTCCGTTGGATGGGCGAACGGGCCAGTCGCGCCAGTCGTGATTACACCTCAACAGTGAAGGCGATTCCGGATGCGGTGGTGCTGGAAAAAATCCGCCGGCATGCCCGTGGCGCGCACGTCCTTCGGCCGTTTGAGGTTTTTGTTTCCGGCCATGTCCATATTGAGGAAGATTCCTGGCAGCAGGCGGGTGAATCCTGTTTTCACTGCTTCAATTTAGGGACGTGGCTAAAACACCCTCGAGTTTTGGTGATGGATGAACAGGGGGAAGCTCTGATGGACGTGGAGAGGTTCTTAAGTGCGAAATGAACCCATCCTCTCTCACTCCTCACCGTCAATTCTCGGGGGCAGTGGCGGTAAGCCCGCGTGTTGTCTGGCCGCCGCATAATCCTCGTAGATCCGAGGACGAAATTCCATTGGCACCGTTACCAGGCATGGCGTTCCGCAGGTGATCAGATAGTGGAGACAGGACTCCCGATCGTATTCTTTCGTGCAGAAGTGCTCCACCGCTGCAAGCATCCGCTTTTGTTCATCCGGCGGAAGCTTATAGATGATGTTGACCTTGGGAGGCTTGCTGGTCTGTGCGGTATGCCGCTGGACCGCAGGTGGAGAATCTTGCTTGGTCCCCTGGTACTTCCAGGCCAAAAGTCCGCATGCGAACAGAAAGATCACGATAAGAACACGATCCATAATTGAAAGAGTGTCTCATTTTGATGAGATACTCAATGTGATGTTCTCCTTCCATACTCGAACCGTTTACTATTGAGGTGTTCACAGGGGCATATGAGGACATTTTTTATTTATCTCCTTTGCTGCGTATCCGCTGCTCACTTGGGTCCCGCGGCCACGGCCGCGACCAAAAAGTCCGGAAGGCCTGCAAAGTCCGCCTCTCCCGGGGCCCGTTCGAATGCCCCCGCGGCGACGGCCTCCTGCGCATTCAGTGAGCAGCAGCTGCAAGAAAAAGTCGAGCGCGTGTACCAGGACAACAAGAGCCAAAGCAAGGGCTATCCGACGCCGGAGCTCGACCATTGTCATAATGAGGTTCTCGGTTTGCTGGCGCGTTGCCGGGACGCGACTCGAACGTATAGTGACTGCATCGCCGTTCAGAGTCCCGACAGCTCCACGCTCAGGCCGGAGGCGTTGAGTACTTCACAGGAAACGATGGCAAAAGCCCTGGTTGCTGGAGCGAACTGCAAGAACCTGATTGGATTTTGTCATCGGGGAGATGAAAAGGACAAAACACATCCAGAGGGCAAGAAGATGGGCGATCTGTTTCAAAAATGCGAGCGCGATCCCCAGGATAAAGCCCGACCCTTAGCCGCGAATCCGGCCACACGCGACGAAGCCGAGGCCATACGATCTTCCGTTTACTATTTCAATAAGGTCCATGGGGACCTTCTGATGGAACAGGCAAGATGTCTACAAGCGGATGGGCTCAAGCTGGAGAACCAGGCCCGTGCCGTGATCAACGACACGCAAGCCTCAAAGACGTCCAGTCATGCCGTTATCGACTGTGTGGACCACGACGCGGGAACTCGACTTTGTGTTGTGCGCGCAGATGGCCAATCCCGCTACGTCGACGATCCGTCGGCCCGGTCAGTTACGGAGGGAGGCATGAATCCGGTCCGCATCGCAAATAAATGTTCGGGAGAAACGCTCGGCAATGGCACAACTGTCGTGACGAATGGTCACTGCACGAAAGAGGGTGAGGGAGAGCGTGAGGTTGAGGTTTATGACAAGTATGGTACTCTTCACAAACTCAAGGCCCGCTGTGATCGAGGGTATTATGACCATCATGGAATGTCTCGACAGTTCAGGGATGTGTCGATTTGTGAGCTTGAGCGCAAAATCGAGGTGAATGAAGTGTATTTCGATACGTACGGCGGAATGGGTAATACCTGTGAGGAGGTGGAACCCTATGTGCGGGCGTGCGGTCGGGAGTACTTTGAGCAACTGTCGATGAAGCCGGTCGAGATGGGTTCATTTCCCGCGCGTCAGGGTCTCACGGCGGTCAAGGGCACCCTTTATTACGACGATAAGACCGGGCACTTTAACTCGGACATGATGTGTACGGGCGGATGCTCCGGCAGTGGCGTGGGAATTCGAAACGAAATGGGCAAGAGATCCATTGTCGCGGTACATGCCTGGGGCGAACGGACCGCCGCAACCGAGGGCGGCAGTGTTATTGTGGATTATTATGATTACAGCCAAATGCGCCGTCGCCTCTCGCCCGAGGTGGTGAGCGCAGGGGGCGGGATGTTCCAGACCATGCCGTTGCCTTCGGATTATCGTTCTCAACCCGCGGCCCCGACGGTTGCGGGCAATCGCGGCGGCGGAAAAACCGCACCTGCAAATCCCGATCGGGCTCAGCCCGGTGTCGTGGATCGCGCATTTAACTGGGTCTCCAGTTGGTTTTAGGCTAGGCACCTCGGTCGGCCCAAGGTAACGGAGCCGTCGTTCGATCCGGCTGCAGGCGGCGAATCCATAGAACAACTGATCTGCAAAACAATATAAACAATACAAACAAAACCGAGGAAAGGACTCCTCTCGATCCAGTCTCGACCCAAGTCCGTTGCCTAGATTCCAGCTCAGAGACATCGTTGTTGGGAGTATGGTGGCAGGATTATTGCACAGGCTTGCTGCGTTTAATGAGCGCCGTCACTTGTGAGAATCGTTCGAAGAGGATGTTTCGAAACGTTCAGGAGGTTTTTAATGATAAACAAGACTGTGGCCCTTTGCGGAGTGTTGCTCGCTGCAGCCGGCTGGCACTCATCCGCTCTCGCTTACGATTGCGGCGCCTTGGCTCGTGCGATCGCCGATGGACGTGACCCCCTGAAATTATCGGTTCAAGTTGTGAGCGATGAAATTGTAGGCTGGCGATCTCCATCCGGCGAATCACAAGAACGTACCCCCGAGCGCCTTACCAGTGCCACACTGAGGTCAGCCACGCTGGTTGGCTTCGTCGGCTATTCCGGCACCCGGTTTGAAAACGGAGTGAGCCTTACGTCCTCTCTGGATCTGGCACAGGACGAGCAGGGAGAACCGCAGCGCGCGACTTGGCGTGATGATGAGGGCAATTTTTCAAATCTGTTTATTCCCATCAGTCGTATCGAACGCAAGCCACTGAAGCTAAACAACGTGGTCGTCAGAGACGGCGAAGTTCAATCCTGGCAGGTGGGAAGGATCGCCTCGAGGAGTTCTACGGCTATTTACGAGAGGCCGGCTTCAGATAGCCGCGATTTGGAAATCGTGGGGGTCGTCTACAAGAATCCAAGGCAATTCAGTTTTTCCCCGACCGAAATGGGACAAGTTTTTCTCCGAGACTCAGACGGGCGGATTTTTCAGGCTTACATACGCCATGAAGATGCCGGGGCTGTGGCTTCGCTGATGGTTTCCGCAAAGGCTCGCGGCTGGAAGGTTAAGAGCTTGGAGGTTATCAACCGCGAGGTGGTTTCATTTCAAGTTGGAGATTTTATTCCGCGCCATGATCTCAATCTTGTTGGATGGTCTCCGGAGTGGACTACGGTAGAGGGTGTCTGGGGAGTGAGTTTCGTGTCACGCAAGAGATTCGGTCAGTCGCAAGCGGCTTCGGGCTCAGATCTTCAGGCTCTGCCCGGAAGTGCACCCTCGTCAGGTATTCTTGTGACGCTAAAACCAAAAGACAAGCCCGTCGTCACCGTACCAGCGGGATAACGTCGGCACGGCGGGACCTCGTTCGGTCGATGACAATTAGTGCGATTCGGCCAACAGTTGGCGGGCATGTTCCAAACTGCTGGGCGTAATCTTCTCGCCGGAAATCAGGCGCGCAATCTCCCTGACCCGGTCGTCTCTGGATAAATTGGCGACGTTCATCGAGATGTTGCCGCCTTTCCGGGCGGTCTTTTCAATCAAGAAATGGGAATCGGCAAAGCGGGCCACCTGAGGGAGGTGGGTCACGCAAATCAACTGTTGTCCCTTCGCAATGGCTTTGAGCTTGCGCCCCACCTTTTCCGCGGTTTGACCGCTCACTCCGGTGTCCACTTCATCAAACAGATAGGTGTGCGGGAGGTCGGTGGAACCCACAACACGTTTGAGGGCGAGAAGAATCCGGCTCAACTCCCCGCCGGAGGCGATTTTCGCCAGTGGCTTAGGTTCGTCTTTCTTGGAGGCCTGAATCAAGAACTCCACGTCACTTTGGCCGGTCGAAGTTGGAGCTTCCATCCAACTCACTCCGACGCTAAACACGACTCCTTTCATATTCAGCTCGGCGAGTTCATCGTTTACGCCTTTTTCCAGCAAAAGCGCCCCGTTTCGCCGGCGCTCGTGAAGTTCTCGGGCCAGCTTGAGAAGGGATTTCTCCAGCGTCGCCCGTTCACCCGTGAGCGCCTTGATACTTTCCTCGGAAGATTCCAGAACTTTGATCTCACTTATAACTTCCTGATGCGCGCGCAGAATTTCGTCCACGCTGCGGCCAAATTTCTTTTGCAGTTTGCGTAGGCGATTCAAGCGTTCCTCAGCCTGGAATAGGGCCTCAGGATCCGCGTCGAGTTTGCGCCCATATTCGCCGAGTTCCAGGTTCGCGTCTTCCAGCAGAGCTTTTGCTTCCAGAAGCGACTTCAGGCGTAGGTTTAGCTCTGGATCCACGCTGCTGAGTTCGGTGCCTCGTTGTAGAACCTGGTGCAAACGCACCATCACCGCGTCATCGGCCGAATAAAGGGTGTCCACGCTTTGATTTACGAATTCAATAAGGCGGGTGGAATTGCGGATGCGTGAAACGCGTGATTCCAGCTCCTCATCTTCGCCCGGGCGCAGTTCGAGTGCTTCGATCTCGTCACGTTGAAACTTGAGGAAATCCAGACGCTGCTCACGTGAACGAGAGGCTTCCTCGAGCTTTGCGATTTCGGAGTGGATCTCGCGCACACGCGCGTACTGTCGCTCAAAATCCTGTCGCAAATTCCAAGCGCCCGAATACACATCGACCACGTCCAAATGGTACGCCTTTGACTGCAAGTGCCGATTGTCATGTTGGCCCGTCATTTCGATCAGGGGAGTGGGTCGTCCCGTTAACGTGATCAAAGGCGCCACCACGGCGCGAAGGCTGGAGAGCGGACTCAAGGCGCCATTGAGATAAACCTTGCCTTTGCCCTGGGCGGAAACCAATCGGCGCACGACCAGGGTTTCATCGCTAGCATCGAGCCCCATGTCCGTCAGGCGGGCCATCACATCAGGGCGGTTACCAAGGTCGAAATACCCTTCAATGACCGCGTGATCCACGCCACTGCGGACGACATCGGCTTCGGCTTTTTCACCCATCAGAAGACTCAGACTTTTCAACAAGATGGATTTTCCGGCACCAGTCTCCCCGGAAAGGATGTTTAGTCCCGGCCCAAAACTAAGAACGAGGTTTTCGATAATGGCAAAGTTTTTGACTTTCAGTTCAATGAGCATCAGGCCCTTTCGCCGAATTTCAACTTTTCCCTTAGCAAACTGAAATAGTTGTGCCCCACCTTGCGTAAGAACACATGGTCGCGCACATTGCGCTCCACCCAAACTTCGTCATTATGTCCGACTGTGGCCTTTTTTATTCCATCCACGGTCAAAACGGCGCGGCTGCCTGTCCCGAGGACGGAAAAGCCAATCCGGCGGGCATCCGGAAAAATAAACGGACGGCTAGTGAGGCTGTGCGGGCAAATCGGGGTGACCACGAGTGCGTCGACTTCCGGATGCAGGATCGGCCCTCCGGCCGCGAGATTGTAAGCTGTGGACCCCGTCGGGGTCGCGACGATAAGTCCGTCCGCTTTGATGGATGTGATCGGGAGTTTATCCACCGTCACGTTAATGTGGGTCAGGTGACTTGAAGGGCCCCGTTCAATAACAAGGTCGTTTAAGGCGCTGTACTCGGCGCGAAGCTTCGTTCCCCGCCGGAGCTGAATGCGAACCATGGAACGATGTTTGAGCTCCAGCTTGCCTTCGACCGCCAACTGCATCAAAGAAAAAAGGTCCTGGGCGCGGGTTACCGTTAAAAATCCTAAACCTCCCATATTCACACCGAGGAGGGGGACACGGTCCGAACCCAGCATGCGTACCGCTTCCAAATAGGTGCCGTCGCCACCAAGCACGGCAATCAAGTCCATTTCCTTTGGGCGCCTTAATCGCGGCGCACCAGGAAGCGCCTGCCTGGGATGAGAGTAGGCTTTGATCTTTCGTTCCTGGAGCCAGGTGACCAACTCTTTAGCCAAGGCTAGGGCCTGCGGGGTCCCGCGCCGGTAGACGATGGCCACTTTCGCAATCCGCTTCTTATAGAGCTGCAATGATCGTGTTGGCATGGATTAGGTATTGGTACCATAGCCGCTGGCTCGGCGTAAAAGCAAAAACCCCGGTTGGTGCCGGGGTTTTTCTGGGGCTGGTTGCTCGCGGCTCTCAGCCGACCTCAGAAATTCGAATTCTTAGTACAGGCAGCCACCGACGCCGCCACCAAAGCCAAAAGTAAAGAAACCGAACTGGAAGCCCATGTTACAGCTGTACTGCTGGCCATAGTAGGAGCCGCCAAGGTTTCCACAGTCATAGGAGTTGCAGGTATAGATTGGGTATTGATACTGAGCGTAGGTGTTCCAGTTGTAACCGGGATTGTAGTATCCGAGGTATTGCGTGTTCATGCAAATAAGTTGTCCATTTCCGATATCCACTGGAACATACTGCACGTATCCGTACTGTTGATACAAAACTGAGGTCCAGCCGCTGCAGCCGTTGATTTGCTGTCCGTTGTTGTACCCGTAGTAGGGAATGGAGTTGTATCCGTCAAAGTACCCGGTTGGATTGCAATTGACGACTGCGCCTGTTGTCAAATCCACGTACCGACCCGTTGAGTGGTCATAGCGGGTGTTCAAGCAATTCGTGGTGCTTGTGGTCGGAGTGCAAACACGATTGTACTGATCACGGTAGACGCCGTCCGACTGGAGTACGCACTGGCTGGCAGGCGTGGCTGCTGTCGTTCCAGCGCTCCCGTTTTTCTTTTTATTACAGCCGCTCATTCCCGTAAGGACTGCAGCGGTCAGCACTATCACTTGAATTGTCCTTTTCACGGCGTTCATGGGTTTTCCCTCCCTAAGTATCGCCTTTGGAGCTCGCAGGCTCTCAATGGGTACTAATCCAAGAGCCGTGCCACGTTTGTAAAAAATATAGGGGGATTTTAGGTCTGGAGGAGCCGTAAAATGGCACTTTGGTCTGTCACGAGAGACGCCTTTAGGGCCCATTGGCGCCATTCCAGGCGCCATTCCTCACCGCCTAGTAAGACTCGCCTTTCGCCCAGTTGAACCCATCTCCGGTCGTGGGCATCCTGAAAAGGGGGTGGACATGGGCCGGGTCTTCTTTTTAATAGCGATGGGATTGCCAGGGACCTGGGGCGGCGTGAGCGGTTGGGCGGCGACGGCCTACAAGCAGAGTCTTCATACCAAAGAAGGCGTCTACCTTGAAGATGGTGTTTTCACTGGGGGACATGCGGGCGGCAAGGGCATTTCCTTGCTCACGGTAAAACGAGGGTTTTCAGCCAAGACTCAACTCGAGCGAGTTGTGATCGAACTGGGAGATAGTGAGCTCAGGCCCCTCGGTAAGAAAATGGGATACTTTCAAGTGAGCATGGACGCCCAAAAGAGGCGTCTTGTCCTGGACTTATCGCAGTTGCGCCTGTCCCGGATTTCCGAGCGACAGGTGCGCCACTTGTTCCGGTCGAGTCCCCATGTCGCTTCCGTGGACTTCACCCTCGATCCTGAAGACAAGGCGGGAACCTTGGTATTAAATCTGAAAAAGCCAATGCGGCTGGAAGTTTTCCAGCTCACCGGAGATAAAAAAAACGGGCGAATTGTTATGGATCTTGTCCCCATTAAGGTGGCTAGGAAGGGTTAATGCGGAATTGGGTTCCGCATATCTTGGCGGGGATCATCGTGAGTACGATCGGTGCGATGGGAGCGGGGGCGCAGGCCCGAGTTTTCAGCTATAAGGATGCTTTCCTTTCCTCATATATTCGCGGCACGGGGCAGCTTTCAGCAGTGGGAAAAGAGCCCTTCGGGAATTCAAGCGGAACGGACACATCGGTGGACGAGGAAACCCGTTTCGGTTACAGCGGCGAGATCGGCTTTGTATTCAATCTCACTCAGTCTTTTCACCTGCGTTTGGGTGCGGAGGCCATTCAACACCGACCAGTCAAAGAGGCAAAGGGATTGAGCCCTTCCGGTGCGGAGCGTTTCTCGTTGGACTCTTCGGTTTTTGTATTCAATCCCAATGTGGCTTTAGAATATGTGTACAGCCAGAGAGGAAACCTGCGCTTTTACATGACGGCAGGGGTGGGCCTAGCTGAGGTTACCGTGGAGAACCGTTACACCATGACCGCCGCCGGGACCTCTCAACTCGGCGTTGAGGATTTCAACGAGAAGCTTGCGGGCAGTACGTATTCCAGCCATTTCGGTGTCGGACTCGAGACTTTGTTTGTTGATAATGTGACGTTTTCATTCGACGTGGGCTATCGGTACCTTCCAGTTCCATCGTTAAAGTACAAGGGCCCAACGAATCCGATCGTCAGTCCCGGTGGAGTCAACGAAGGCGACGAAGCCCGGACCCATGGGGGCGGAAAGCGCCAATTGGACCTGGGTGGACTGACCTTGAGTGCCGCGTTTCGATTCTATCTTAATTTTCTATAAACCTGAGCGTCCCATCTTAAGCTGGATCGTGAATCCAACCGGCAATTTTCGCTTGTTCTAAAGCGGGACGTCTCATCGTGGGAGGAGGCCTGACTTTTTAAAGAACCTTTAGCCAGACACCGATAAGTGAAGGAGCGCGAAGGCGAGTCAATTCAACAGCCTGAGATGTCATCATGCCCTCACGCCATGAGGAACGTTGGTGAAAATGAGTTTGGTAGTGCTTTGCAAGCGGATTTTGCTGGTGGTGAGCTTTGCCACTGCGCTTGCCTTGCCTAAAGCCTATGCTCAAACTGGACCTTCGTCGTTGAGTATCAGCGGTGTCATGCTCAAGTCTGACGGCACCCCGGTCCTGAACTCCAGTGTGAGCTTTCGTTTTGAACTTTACGATAAGAATGCCACGTGTGTGCTCTATTCCGAAGAGCACCTGGGGATTGATTTGTCGGCCAGCAAGGGCCGGTTTTCGCTGACTTTGGGTAAGGGCACGAACCCTCAGAACTTTCTTGAGAACTCGGCGGCCTTCAGCGCGCGGCTGTTTCAAAACGATGGGTCTCCTCAGGTGTTCACTGGCTGTGCGGGAGTGACACTGAGCTCGGGTGATGAGCGCGTGATTCGGGTTCATTATAACCTGGGCAGCGGCTATCTGACCATGACTCCGGATGTGGGCGTGGAGTCCTCTGGGTTTGCACTGGTTGCGGACACTTTGCGGGGCAAGACGCCGTCCGACTTTGTTCAGCTGCGGGATGATGCAACTTACGATCTCACTCAGGCGAATGTGCAGAATGTGTTCTCCGCGACCAACTATGCGCGCTTGAACACGCTTTTAAGCAGCTCGGGAAGCTTTAGCTTTGGCAGCCAGCGGATCACGAGTGTGGCCGATCCCACGAGTGCGCAGGATGCGGCGACCAAGAATTACACGGACACCTACGTGGCCGGAAAACAGATCGATTTGCAGGATGTGGCGGCAGGTACGGGTGATGGAAAGGTTCTGACCTGGGACGCCTCCCAGGACAAATGGGTGGCGCAAGCCGTAAGTGCGACCGATAGCTCCAAGCTTCCGCTGGCCGGCGGCACCATGAGCGGTGCAATCAATATGGGCGGCCACAACGTGCTGGCCACTGGCCATATCACCATGTCCGCACAGACCACTCTGAATCTAGGAACCTACACGGATGCGCAAGAAACCACGTTGGTGGGAACTCTGGCCGCGGTGGATAAAGGCAAATCCTGGTACAACTCGGATGACAATGTGCTGAAGGTTTGGGATGGAAGCCGGGCGGTCACACAAGCTTACTTGTCCAACACAGATAAAATTCTAGCGAGCTGGATACCCGACACGTCCGTGACTGGTGGGAGTTATGGCTCGGCCACCCAGGTGGCGACGTTTACAGTGGGAGCGGATGGTCGGTTGACGGCAGCCGGGAACACCACGATTTCAGGAGTGAGTCCGGGCGGATCAGCTGGTGGGGATCTCACCGGCTCTTATCCGAGTCCCACGATTGCAAGTGATGTGATCACCTCCGCAAAGGTGAATAGCACAGGCGTGGCGGTGAATCGGCTCTTGATCACCAACGCTTCGGATGGATCTACGATTGGATATGCCACATGCTCTGTGGGCGAAGTCATGAAATGGACCGCCAGTGGGTGGGCGTGTGCGAGCGATGATGGCGGGAGCGGGGATATCACGGAAGTCGCGGTAGGAACGGGTCTTACAGGTGGCAGCACCACGGGTGCAGCCACGCTTGCCGTGGATGTGGGAACAACGGCGGGTAAGATTGTGCAGATGGAAGCCGGTGATAAGCTTCCGGCGGTGGATGGATCGGATTTGACCAACGTAAATGCGGTGAAGTTGCAGACGCGAACCGTGGCGTCCACGGCTCCCAGCAATGGCGACGTGCTGAAGTGGAACGGCACGACCTCGGTGTGGGAACCTACTGCGGATACAGATACCGGAATCACAGCGTTGACCGGAGACGTGTCGGCTTCGGGCACTGGCTCTGTGGCGGCTACTCTGGCGGATTCTGCCGTGACGTCGGCGAAGATTGCGGATGGAACCATAGCTACGGGTGATATTGCAAATGAGGCGATCACATCGGCGAAAATCAACAACACAGGGGTGGCTGCCAATCGTCTTCTGATAACCGATAGCAGCACGGGCACTACGGTGGGATATGCGAGTTGCTCAACGGATGAAGTTTTAAAATGGACGGCCTCGGGATGGACGTGTTCCACGGTCAGTTCGTTGATCTCCGGATCTTACTTTACCCAAAACGGCAATAGTTTTGGCACGGAAGCCGTTCTTGGAACGAATGACACCCGTCCTCTCCATTTCGAAAGCAATGGTATGACCCGAGTGACAGTGGCGACAGATGGCAAAGTCGGTATCGGAACCACATCACCTACTGTTCTCCTGGATGTGGCTGGAACAGCAAAGGCGAGTGTCTTTTCGGCGGCCGCAGGAACAGCGGCAGCCCCCTCAATCACGTTTTCCTCTGATCTGGATACGGGCCTTTACAGCACAGGTAGCGATTCTATCCGCATCAGTGCGGGTGGGACGGCTGTAGGATATTTTTCCAGCACTGGGCTAAGCGTTACGGATTACGCCATCACGAATGTTGCCCTGAATAGAGATGGAACTGTTGATATCGATAAGGGACTCGCCGGCGGAATTCTAAATCTGAAGAACAATGTGTCTGCGACGGCTGCAAACAGTATTGGAACCATCAACTTTGCGTCAAGTACGTATAACTTAGCGAAAGTCGAAGGCTTGACGACACAGAATCATACGGCGGGCGCAAAAGGTACCGCACTTACAATCTATACGACTCCCAATGGTTCCACGACAATGGCCGAGAGAATGCGCATTGATGCCGGCGGCAATGTGGGTATAGGAACAACAAATCCAGTTTGGAGTAAATTCAACGTCGTCGGCTCTAGTCAGTACTTGGCCTATTTCGTTAACCCTGACTTCGTTACAGGAACGACCGGCACAGGGTTGGCTATCGTTGGCGGCAGCGGCAGCGGCAATACCAGAATGGATCTTTACGCAATGAGCACGGGTGGTGCAGGCTCTGGAAATATGACTTTAAATGCCTATGGGGGCAACGTCGGTATTGGCACAACCGCGCCAGCTGAGAGGTTGGACGTGGCGGGCAAGATCCGCGCGACTCACATCTGCGCGACAGATGGATCCAATTGCAAGGATTTGACAACGTCCTGGGGCTCGGGCGGTTCCGTGACCGAGGTGACCGCGGGTTCTGGCCTGAGCGGCGGCACCATCACGACGTCGGGAACATTGTCGGTAGATGTGGGGACAATCGCAGGCAAGATTGTGCAAATGGCAGCTGGCGATAAGCTTCCTGCTGTGGATGGATCCGAATTGACGAATGTGAACGCGGTGAAGTTACAAACACGATCGGTGGCGTCCACCGCTCCCAGCAACGGGGAAGTGCTGAAGTGGAACAGCACCACTTCTGTGTGGGAACCATCTGCGGATACAGATACGGACACAGGGATTACGGCCTTAACGGGAGACGTGTCCGCCTCGGGCACGGGCAGTGTGGCCGCCACTCTTGCGGATTCAGTGGTGACTTCTGCTAAGATTGCGGATGGAACCATCGCAACTGCGGATATTGCGGATGATGCGATCTCATCAGCCAAGTTAAATGACGCTGGCGTGGCGGTGAATCGCCTCCTGATCACCGATGCGAGCACCGGAGGGAGTGTTCAGTACGCTTCTTGTTCCACGGACGAAGTTTTGAAATGGACAGCTTCGGGATGGGCGTGTTCCACGGTGAGTTCTCTGATCTCGGGATCGTACTTCTCTCAAGACGGTAACAGTTTGGGCGCGGCTGCCGTCCTGGGCACAAACGATGCCTACCCACTCCACATAGAAACGGGTGGCTCCACGCGGATGACAGTGACCGCAACCGGTGCAGTCGGTATTGGAACGACATCTCCCAGCCAATCGTTTCACGTGAGCGGTGGCAACATCTTGAGCGGAGGACGCGTTTACGCAAATAGCGGTACTCTGACCTTCCCAGGCTTTTCGTTTTGGAATTCCAATTATCCAGGGTTGTACTCGCCCGCCACGGATACGCTTGGTTTTGTAACGAATGCGACAGAACGAATGAGAATCGACTCTAGTGGAAACGTCGGCATAGGCACAACGGCGCCTGAAGCCAAGTTGGACATCAAGCCCGGCTCCGCCGCAGCCCTTCTGATTCAGCCTTACGGGACTTCGGCTGGCAATACCGGGGAGTTCCGCTTGAGTGAGCTTGCTGCAAATGGGAGCGAATACGTGGGATTCAAAGCTCCCAATGCTATCACCACATCCAAGATCTGGACACTGCCCAGTGCCGATGGATCCAGCGGAGACGTGCTCACGACCAACGGCTCGGGAGTGCTGTCTTGGTCGGCGTCGGGCGGGGGATCGAGCCAGAGCTCAACGACGGGGTTCACCTTCAATTCGGATTCGGATGGCTCGGGTTCTGATGGAGGTGTCACATTCAAATCCAATGGGTCCAATCTTCTCGCCATCGACAATTCCGGCAACACCACCATTAGTGGTTCGACCACGATTGCGGCCAACAAGAATTTGACGATAAGCTCTGGCACAGGTCAGTTCAGCCAAACGTACGCGGGCACTGGACCTGCGGCTTCAATTACGAACACGGCCGCATCGAGTGGCAACATTCTGAACCTGACAACAACCTCGACAGCCGCCTCGGATATGGATAAAGCGTTGAATATCTCCGTATCGGGCGCCAACGCCAGTTCAGGCGTGGCTCGTTATGGCGTGTACTCCAACGTCACCTCGACCGGAACGTCTTCCACCAATATTGCAGGCTACTTCTCGGCATCCGGTGCAAGCAGTAACTACGGCTTGATTGTTGACGGTGGGTCCGTGGGAATTGGGATCACCGCTCCTGTGCATGGCCTGCATGTAAGAAAAGATTCGTATTTCCTTGCGAGTGCCAATGGCACGTATACCTATATTTATGCTGGCAATGGTAAAATGAACATTGGAAACTCGAGCACTCCCGGTGCAAAACTCAGTATTTTTGAGCTTGGAGCAAAAAGTGTTGATACTCCCAATCTAGTTGTCTCCAATACGTCGACATCTTCAACAGCTTCGGTCACCAAGACGGGCGTCGATGTTACAAGCACCGGAACCTGGAATGGTTCGAACGCTGTCAACATTGGACTGAATGTTACGGTTTCGGGTGGGACAGCCAACTATGCGGGACTTTTCTCGGGTGGTAACGTCGGCATCGGGACGACTTCACCGGCCGAAGCACTTCACATTTATACGACGACGGCCACAGGCGGAATTGCGGTCGATGGGACGACCGCGCCAGCGATCTCGCTGAAAAATAGCGGGGTCACCAGGGCTCAATTGGGCGTCGCAACGAGTTCCGGCAATTTTGACACCGGGAGCGCGGCCAATGACATCGTATTGATGACAGGAGGAGGCGCCTTCCGTGTAAACACGAATAGTGGAATCGGCACGTCCCCTCTTGCGATCATGGGAAGCAATGGAAACGTTGGCATTGGAACGACGGCGCCGAATTCCTCGGCTCAACTCGAGGTCGCCAGTACGACAAAAGGTTTTTTACCGCCGCGTATGACGACAACCCAGAGAAACGCCATCAGCAGTCCCGCGCAAGGATTAGTGATTTTCAATACGACGACCAGCGCCCTTAACGTTTATGACGGTACCAAGTGGACCGCAGGTGTGGATTTTGGCTCAGGAAGCGCGATCACCTTCGATCCGGCCACTCCTCCTCAGGCAGCGACCCCAGGTATCGTGGTTGCAACGGGAATTCGAAACGCGTCAGCAGCTCTCGGGTGTGGATTGAGTGGATATACAGACAGTGCCAGTAACCCCACGACCCTTGTCGCATCAGGTAATACCCTTAACGTTGCCAGCGCTTACATATCGATAACCTTCCCAGTTAAGTCGGGCGATTATTACAAAGTCACAACTAGCAACTGCACTTCGCTCAGCGGAACGTTCATACCCTTGGTGGGTGCGGGGGGTGCAGGAGGAGCCATTAGTCCGAGCAGCCAAACCCTCTCGGCAGACAACACCCTCGTCGATCCGACCGGGATCTCTTATCTCAGTCTGACTTCAAATGACGGGACGGCGAGTAACCGCACTTTCTGTCTTAAGGCGGGCACCGTTGGTCAGAGACTCATTATTGCAAACGTTACGAGCAATGACTTTGAAATCCAGGAGGCGGCTGCCGGATCGCAACCTTGCGGAGCTGGTTCCGCTACCGTCGACACTAACGGCGCGTTGACCTGGGGGAGTGCGGACGATGTTCACGAGTTCATATTTACCGTCAATTCCGTGTGGAAACAGCTGTACTGATATTGTCACTAACTAAAAGAATAATTTGCCGTTTGCCTATCGGAAACGGTGTGACGATCTAGTGATAAAGTTCATCAATAACAGTTTTATATTTTTCATCGCAAACTCGACGTTTGATTTTCAACGAGGGTGTCAGTTCCCCGCTTTCAACGCTAAAGTCTTCCGGTAAAATAGCAAAGTTTTTGACCGTCTCAAAACTTGCAAGGTGAGCGTTGGCCTCGGCGACCGCCGTATGCACCAAGGTGCGGACCTCACGCAGCTGAGTGAGCGCGCGATAGTCCCGGTAAATCCAGTTGCGGTCTCGCGCCAGTTGTTTCAGGTAAGAGTCGTTAAGGGTGACCAACGCCACAACGTATTTCCGACGGTCACCATGCACCAGGACTTGGGAGATCAGTGGATTTAATTTGAGCAGTCCTTCAATCTTTTGCGGGGCCACATACTTGCCGCCAGCGGTCTTGATCAGGTCTTTTTTGCGATCAGTGATCCGTAAATATCCATCTTCCGTCCATTCCCCGATGTCACCCGTCTTAAAGTATCCGTCTTCCATGGCCGCTCGTGTGGCTTCCTCGTTGCCGTAATAGCCCTTCATGACTTTCTTGCTTTTGACCAGGATCTCGCCGTCAGGAGCAAGTTTGATATCCACGTCTGCGAGGGGACGACCCACACTTCCAAATCGATAACTGCTCGGCGTATTAACCGCGATCGCGGCCGTGGTTTCACTTAGCCCGTAGCCTTCGAGGATCAGGAGACCCGCGCGATGAAAGAAGTCCGCGAGCTTGGCGTCGAGAGGAGCCCCACCGCTCACAACGAAACGGAGTCGCCCCCCCAGCCCTTCGCGCAATTTGGAAAAGATCAGGTGCTCGGCCAGCAGCGACTGCGGCCAGCCATGGGTTTCGTTCAACCAATGAAAAAGCCTCTTCCGCCAGGGGCTGCCTTCGATTTGTGTCAGGAGGCCGGCATGAATTTTTTCAAAAATCCGGGGCACCCCAATCATCACGGTTGGCCGCACTTCGGAAAGATTGGAGCGTAGTCGTTCAATGCTTTCCGCATAGTTCATGGTGAATCCGACGTAGGTGTGTAGCCAAAGTTCCACGCGACCCAGAACATGCGCGTAGGGGAGAAAGGTGAGCGTTGAGTCCGAGGGAGAGATCGGAAAGGCTTTCGCAATATCTTCAATCTCACTCATGATCTGCTCGTGAGTCAGCACCACGCCTTTGGGTTCACCGGTTGTGCCTGAGGTGTAGATAATGGTCGCGACGTCTTCCCGTGTGGAACGCTCAATCCCGCGCACGAAGGCGTCGGACGCGCCAAGGGACTCGATGCCGCGATTGAGAAGTTCATCCCAGCTGATCACACCCTCCGGCAACTCGGACTCGACCTGGATGCACACCACGTGTTCCACGGCCGAATTTTTTCTGCCTAAATTTTCCCATTTCCGCAGTTGTGAGCCGTCTTCAACAAAGAGGACTCGGGCGCCGGAGTTTTTTAGAACGTAATCGACCTCTTCGGGCCGACTGCTCTGATATATGGGAACCGTGACCGCCCCAATGCCCATAACTCCAAAATCCGCGGCTCCCCATTCCCAGCGGGTGTTCGCCATAATGGCCACGCGATCGCCGGGTTGGATGCCGAGGGCCAACAGTCCCAATCCCACCGCTTCGCAGCTGCGATAATAATCTTTCCAGTTTAAGGTCAACCACTCCCGATGCTGCTTGAATCGTACAGCGCATCTCTCGGTTGGGCGTTCTATTGCGGCATGGAGATGCTGTGTGATTGTCATGAGCGATTGCATGGGGAGGGCGTATCATGGCCGTTGTCCGTTGACAAGCCAGCGGCGTGGGACGCAATTTCACTTCCCAGGCAAACCCGACGGCACCCTGAAAGTCTTCTTAGGATTGAGTTGTAGGCTTTTGCGGCGATCTGATGGCACGCGGACTGTGACTTCATGGAAGGTGTTCGTGGTGGGGCTCTCGGCGCGCACCTTGACCGAGGTGTTACCTGGAATGGCCACGCTGGCGGTGCTGCGACGGAGCGGAACCGGCTTTCCGTTGACGTAAAGAACGGCTTCTTGAGGTGGAAAGATTTCGACGTCCAGGTAGGCGATATTCATTTTTTTAAGGGCCGCCTCGAACCGGCCACCCAAGGACTCGCGAGTCACTTCATTGCGTTTCACATCATAATAGCCGCGCTTGCGCAGCATAATGGTGAAGGTGCCTTCGGCGGGAACCTCGATCTGTGTCGGCGTCATCAGGCCGGTACTGCTGTCGTTGATGAAAATTTCAGCTCCCGAGGGATTGCTTGCCACGGCCAGGCTGCCCCTCACCTTCTCGCGTGGCGGTTCCACTGGTGGCGGCGGAGGCAGAGTGGGTGGCGGCAGAGGGGGGGCGGGAATTTGGGTCGGAGCACGGTCAAACTGCTGCAGGTCTACGCCTAATGCCATATGAAGTTCGTGTAGCATGGGATCTGTCGTGAGAATCACCTCGGACATCATGCTAGGGAAATATTTGACCAAGTAGGCATAAACACTCATGCAAAGCAGGAGGAACACCAGAAACGTGGCGAAACGAACCGGCTTTGCGGGATTATCGCGAGGGATGGCGATGCGAGTGGACGTGCCGCGGGAGGATCGGCGGTTGTGGTAGCTCGGGCTTGTCACATCTTCTGTTTCAAAGCCCACATCGAGAGGCTGAACCCGTGAGCGCACATCAATTTGACGACTGGCCTCCATGCGCAGGGCCGCTTCGTCCAATAGGGTAAGGGCATTGCCAGAATCGGTGGGAATGACCGTCGGCTCCTCCTGGGAGGCCGGAGGGGCGGGGGTGGGTTCAGTTTTCGTGAGATTTGTAAAATGAAGCGAGCTCTCGGCTTCCGTCGCATCCGAAGCAAAAAGACCCTTGGTTACCGTATCCATACTCTTGGGTTCGGATCCACTATCGGTCACAACGACCGAACCGGTATCCGGATTCAGGAGCGACGTGGGATCATCGTTATTGCGCGGAATGGTGAGATCAATATGGAGATTGATCTTGGCGTAATCCACCAAGCGCCGGCGCAGAGCGAGGATCTCATCGGCAAAAACCGATTTGATGGCGACTGCGAAATCCTGTGTGCTGAAGTCGGGATATTGCCGATTGAGGAAGCGATTGAGGTCGCGGTGAAGCGCGGCTCCCGTCTGATAGCGGAGATTCCTGTCGCGGGCCAAGGCCTTCTGTACAATGCGCTCAAGTTCTGTATGAATATTGGGATTCAGTTTGCGCAGGGAGGGGATCTGGCAGTCGCGGATCTTCCGGAGCGTGTTCAACTCATTATTGGCCACAAACAAGCGGTCGTTGGCCAGCAACTCCCAGAGTACGATTCCAAGCGAGAAGATATCGGTGCGGAGATCCACCGCCTGACCTTCGGCTTGTTCCGGACTCATGTATCCGAACTTGCCCTTGAGAGTTCCCGCACGCGTGGTTTCGATCTGGCTTTCCGCCTTGGCAATCCCGAAGTCGACGATTTTCACCTCGCCCTCAAAGCTCACCATCACATTTTGCGGACTCATGTCGCGATGGGTGATGTTCAAGGGTTTTCCGGTTGTTCCATCAATGCACCGGTGGGCATGATCCAGGCCGGCGGCAACTTCCTTTATAATGTATACGATCTGTTCAACCGTGAATTGGAGGCCCGTTTTCTTCATCTTGTTGAGGATCTGGCGGAGGTTACGGCCCTCCACGTAATCCATAACAAGGAAAAACTGGCCTTTTTCCACCCCAAACTCGTGAATCGACACAATGTTCGAGTGACTCAGATTGATCGCGATTTTGGCTTCGTCCTTGAACATGTCGATGAATTCGGGGCTGTCGGCGTATTGGGGGAGAATGCGTTTGATAGCGAAAAACTTACCGATTCCGCCCGCACCCGTGCCACGCGCGAGAAACACCTCGGCCATGCCACCCGTGGCAAGCTTCTCCAAGAGCACGTATTTTCCAAAGGCTTCGTATGCTGCCGACACGTTTCTAAAATCGGAATTTCAACGGGTGAGCTTGAACTTTTCCTTGCCTGACTTAAAGTGAACGTATGCTTTGGGTGGGTGTGACTGGATCAATGGGCAGTGGCAAGTCGACGGTGGCGGACCTGCTTCGTCAGCGAGGCTATCCGGTCCTGGATGCGGACGCCGTGGCACGCGAGGTGATCGCGCCGGGTACGCCCGGAGAGGCGGCTGTGTTCAGGACCTTTGGCGAGAGTGTGCGGAATTTAGATGGCACTCTGGACCGACGCGCCCTCGGACGGATCGTGTTTTCCGATCCGGACCGGCTTTCCCAGCTGGAGCGCTTGATTCATCCATTTGTTCGACAGGAAATCGCGACCGCGCGCCGGCGCCTTGAGGCGCAGGGCTATACGGCGGCGTTTTACGATGTTCCGCTTCTTTTTGAGAAGAAGATGGAAAACCAATTTGATCACATCATAGTTGTGAGCGCGGCTCCAGAGGTGCGGCGGAAGCGTTTGAAGGCACGCTCCGGACTGACTGACGAGGAAATCACAACACGCTGGAGTCAGCAGATGTCACCGGAAGAGAAGGAAAGCAGGGCCTCTGTCGTGATTCGAAATGAGGCGGGGCTGAACGATTTGGAAAAGGACCTGACGGGAGCGTTGGCGGCGCTGGGAGTCCCGTTAGGTCCTGTCACTACCAGCCACGGCTGAGGCCCAAGGTGGCAATCCACTGCGTGGAATCAAAGTTGATCAGAAGCTCCGATTCCAGCCGAAGGGAGAAGGGATTCCAGACCACATACTCGAGGGTCCCGGCCCCACGCAGAAAGTAATTATCCAGACTTGTGAACGTCGCCAGCCCCTCTTTGGATTCCATCAGATGATCCAGGGCGAATTTTAACGAGGGGCGGAAGTAGGAGCGTTCAAAGTAAATCCACCTCACTCCGGCATGGAGATGCCCGCGCCCCTCTTCGAGGAGATCGGCTCCCGCCTCAAGCTTGGGTGCGAGGAACTTGGGAAAGAGGTACTGAAAACCAATGACCGTCTCATCAAAATTGATTTTGGGAAAATCAGACGCCAGGCCCATTCGAAATGTCAGGGCTTGATTGTAACGATAGTAACGAGGCTGAGGTGGGGCGGAGTTAGTTCCAGTTACCGGCGGTGGCGTCGCGATAGCCAGATTTTCGTCGGGTGGGGACTTCGGCCAAACGGGATTTTCCTCTTCCTGCGTAGGAGGAGCGGGGATATCGGGCTGCGGACTGGCGTGGACCCGTCCCGGATTGAAAAACGCGACAAAAGTCGCACTGACAAAGATCATGAGCTTTGACATCGTGAAATGAGAATATCGCAATGTGTTTTGCACACGGTAGGAAATTTCATCATGCGTCTTGTTCTCATTTTCGGATGGCTTCTTGGCAGTACCCACGCTTACGCGCAATCGGAACCGATCAAATCTTTGGATTTTACGATTCATCAGGAATACACGAGCACGCGTGCCTTGGGGATGGGGAATGCCTTCACGGCGGTGGTCGACGACCATAGCGCCATCTTTTACAACCCGGCAAAACTTGCGTTCCGGCAGGATGGACATCTACGGATGTTTATACGCGCGGGCGCGACTCCTGAGAGCCTGAAGCTATTTGATGAAGTCGAAGAGGTGGGCGCAAAGCCTGAGGCGGAACAACCTCAAGCTTATACGGATCTGATCACCAGTCACTACGGCGATCACTTTTATTACCGGGTTCCAACCGTGGGTGGACTGTGGGCCAGGCCGAACTGGGGGATCGCGTTCATTCCGGTGGACCTATCCCTGGATGCCTCCGTGCACCGCCAGATCGGCCCGATGCTTAATGTGAACATTTACGCCGATAGCACATTGGCCCTGTCTTATGCTAAAAAACTGAAGTGGTTCAGCAAACGTCATCAGTTGAGTTGGGGAACCACGGTTAAGGCCATTCACAGAATTCATGTTGGAGAAGCGGTTTCCGCGGGTCAGTTAGCGGACAATTCCGATGTGTTCGACACCTCTCACGCCAATGAGGGGTTAACCTTCGATCTGGATTTGGGAACTTACTGGAAACCGCCCGTGCCACAGAGAGGTTTCTTTCGGTTCCTCAATTATATGCAGCCATCGTTCGCCCTGGTGGGGCGAAATCTGGTGGATTACGGATTCACCACCAACTTTCATTTTATAGATGAGGTCTCAGGTAAACCGCCCAAGCTTCAGCGTCGAATGGATTTTGGCATGATGTTGGACCTTCCAAATGTTTGGGTTTTTGATCCACACATGGCCTTCGATATCCGCGATGTGTTTCATGAGAACTGGACGTTCAAGAAGGGCATGCACGCCGGGATAGAACTCTACTGGAAGATGTTTAACTGGTGGAAAGGTCACTGGTCCGCTGGAATGAATCAAGGATACTGGACCGCCGGTTTCGGTGCGCGCCTGGCCTGGTTTCAGCTGGATCTAGCGACCTTTGGCGAAGAGGTTGGTACGGAGTCGACCCCTCAAGAAAGCCGCCGCTACATGGTGGAGATGGCGCTGGATTTCTAGCCGCGCTAGACGGAGCCTCATCAACCGGAACGGGAAGGCCGGTCCGGTCCGGTCGATGAGCAAAGATTTAGGCTTAAAACGACGTCAAAATAGAATTGAATAGACTTTCCATCGCGGTCGCGCCGTTCTCGAGAATCGAAATGTTCCGGATGTAATAGAGAGATTCCGGCGAGAGTCCAATAATTTCGACCTCATGATCGAGCGTGTACTCCGTACCGTTGCCAACAATAAAGACCGCACCGGTCACCGCGTCGGTCACCTCGACTAGCGAAGTGGCTGGGTAATTAGTAGTCCAAGACACAAGGGCGTATGTATCCCCCACCTCACGAGTCGTGAAGTTGGCCTGGGTGAAATCGCTTGGCACGACAGGTGTCGGCGTTGGTGTCGGCTCGGGCGATGGAGCCGGACTTGGTGCAGGAGTGGGATTGGGCATGGGTGGTGGCGGTACCGGCTCGGGTGCAGGAGTCGGCGATGGAGATGGTGCTGGTGCAGGCGCGGGTGTGGGCGATGGCTCAGGAGTGGGTACGGGTGTCGGAGCGGGAGATGGCTCCGGAGTCGGAGCGGGTGCAGGCGTCGGATCAGGCGTCGGAGCGGGCGCGGGAGATGGCTCGGGTGTGGGAGCCGGCGCTGGAGCAGGACTCGGCTCAGGTGTCGGTGCAGGCTCAGGCGCTGGGGAAGGTATGGGTGTCGGAGTAGGAGCGGGCGCCGGCACAGGTCCTGGTGTCGGAGTTGGGCTGGGTTGAGGAGACGGATTTGGATCCGGGTCAGGATTCGGTCCGTGGACAACCACATAGCCGCTCTTTAAGAACGGCTTCAAGAGACAGCCATTGTTTGGTTGAATGACGAGCGAACGGGTGACGTCAAAGTCAATTGAGACTATATATTTGGTGCCGGGTTCGATAGAAATCTTTTTCAAGTTGTTGATCTTGACTCCTGTCTGAAACGCACTCGGCGTTTTCATTGGGCAAATCGTGCCGTCCAGCTTAACAAGGAAATGTCCACTCTCCTCGAGCATGATGCGAACGTCGGAGAATGTCGCATTTGGAGCCAGATCTACTGATGCCAGCTGCAACACATCCTCGCGCCTGAGCTTTTTGAGATCGATCAATCCTGGATTCCGAGTTATGGATATCCATTTATCTTTCCCATGCCGATTGAGTTTAAGTTGAATGGAAGCCGCTCGGACCATGACGGAGAGGGCGTCATTCTTTCCGTTAGACGGCTTCTCAGATTCTGAATTCACCAGCCCCACTGAGATCGTCGCGGCGGTTTGATCTGTCAGGTCTTCGAGTTTTCTCGGGTCATCGAGCTTGCTTGCGTGGATAGCTTGAGGCGACGTTGATGACGACATTGAACTCTGGTCGGAGCCGCAGCTGATAAGAAAAGACACAGCCAAGAGCGCCCCCACTATCATGTAGCCGGACGAAAATTTCAAATGCGAAGTCAGTCGTGAGTGTGTCGACATGATTGCTCCTTTATAAACCTGACTGATTGTTACAGAGGGATCTCTTATGATCGATGGTCCAAATGTCTTCTCGGGTTCCATCGAGAAGACCGATTGCTGTGGCACGGAATTCTGTTGCGGTTGGAATCAGACCTGGGCCGCAGTTGGGGCTCGCCGTCGCTGTTCGAAAGATGACTTTCGCCTGTGAGCTTCCCGGCGCTAGCGCGCAGGCACTCACTTCCGTATTGTAGGCCATGCGCGACCCGCAGAAGGGCGACGAGGTAGGGACAAAGTTGGGTGGAGGCAAGAAACCGGCACCGGCGAATCCGACATCATAGTTAAGGCGGCCACTCAGCATGACGCCAATGTCGCGCAAGTCACCTGTGTAACCGCCCCACTCCGACCGAAAGGTGCTCTCACCGGTGTAGATCGCGGCTAAGTTCGACTTCGCCTCCGCTTGCCTGGCTTTGCGAACAAAGCGATTATAACTCGGAACTGCAATTGAAAAGAGGGTCGACGCGACCGCGATTACGATCATAAGTTCAATCAACGTGAAGCCGCTTCCAGTGAAGTACCTGCTTGTCGAATAGCGGATGCCATGCGTCATGAATTTGAGTTTAAGTGAGTCTCGCGCCCTGACCTAGAACTTGCGTGGCCACAGAATCAATTCGGTGCAACGTTATCTTTGAGATTCGCCAATGCGCCGAAATCTTTGACAGCGGTACCTGACGAGCTGTTTGGAGTTGCAAAAATTTGACAAGAGATCTTACGGTGATGTCTTAATAATATTGGAAGGTGTTTGTTGGACGAGGGTCCCATTCGCGTTTGAGGCGCGTACTGCAATCACGTATTGATGATCCGGCTTCAAGCCATCGATACGAATGGAATGGATGTTTGTACGAGAGTCACGATTTGGTTTCACGACTCGAACCTTCTTGCTTTCAAAATCAGTGATCTTGACCTGGGTCTGAGCCAACGGGAGGGTTGCGAAGCTGACGATCGCATACCTGTCCCCGACCTCCACGATCCTAAAGTCGGAGATCATGGCTTCGCGTGGGGACGCCCCTTTGTCAGGCTTCTTCTCAACCGTGAGACAGCCACTGAGAAGCAGAAACAAGGGAACGCAAACACAGACAAAGGCAGTTTTGTCGAATAGAGGTAGGGGATAAAGTCTTGGCGATGTCACTGTGCACTCGATGGCCACGGTCCGTCCATTTCAACTTCAATGGCAACAAATTCCTCGTTGCTCACCTATCGTAGCATTAATAATTAGAACTGGCCCACATGTCTGCGTAAAAATTTGGGTCGGGACTTGCTTTGCTCTACAGGAATGAAAGTCAAATGCCCGTATTGTACACCTAATGATGATGTGTCCGGCCCTCGACCGAAAGTCTATCGGGCCGGAAAATTCAAACGCAAATCCGACTCTCGCGTCGTGCCCCGGTTCCGATGTACCGGATGCGGAAAGCACTTCTCACGCGCCACCGCACACCCGTATGTGCGTCAGAAGAAGCGACAACTCAACACACCTCTGATCAGGCTCTTGTGTTCTGGAGTATCGCTGAGACGATGCGCAAAGATCCTCAACCTCTCCCGCACAACCGTAGTGCGCAAGGCCGTCTTGCTTGGAGAGCTGGCAATGGCGCAGCTGGCCGAGCACCATCTTTCAAAGCCTCAGGCGGAAGTGGTTGAGTTCGATGATATGGAAACATTCGAACACACCAAATGTAAGCCCCTCT